>CAWBLK010000008.1:0-139283 GCA_963789625.1 uncultured Acidobacteriaceae bacterium
CATCCCGAAAACGCATCAACACTGGCTAAACTACTGTCCTCAAAAGACCGCCCGAAAACAGGCCCAGAAATTACCAGTTAGACCGGCATTGCTAATATAGCCCTGCGGTAGCCGGATCGGTAGCCGCACACGCGTGTAGGCGTGCTACACGGACGGTGGCGGCTGTCAGGAACTCCGTCAGCTTGTCGATGAGGTCCTGAGCGTCTTCAATGCTGAGCGCGAAGCTGTTTCCTTCTTTGCTCATCAGCACGTCCTTGCCATCCCAGCACCAGCAAGCTTGAGCCGCTTCATGTCGATCAATTTCTCTTCAAATTTAAGAGCGGCCAACTGTGCTTGAAGAGCCTTGCCTTTTTCAGAAATCGCATTCATTGCAACAGACAAGCAAACTGTGTGGACAATAAAGCCTGGATATTGTATACGATAATTGTTCCGCAACCATGACGCATCAGTTTGCAAAGAAATTTAGAGCCACCACTATGAGCTGGCCCCACCGCTTCGCATGTCCTCACTTCTTTCTCTGTTTCGTATTTTTTTCTCTCTTGCTCGCGTCGGCCGCAGCTCAAAGTCCGTCTTATGCTCCGCCATCCCAAACTCAGCAGACTGGCCAGACGTCCGCGCCGCAGTCTGAACCGACTCCTACGCGCGATGATGTTTTACGCGGTGGTTGGGGACCGTACCGCGCCAACAACAAGCTGCTCTACTACCATCTCGATGTGCGGGTCGATCCCGATAAGAAGTTCTTGAGCGGCAAGAACACCATTCGCTTCCGCATGCTCAACGATGGCACGCGCATCCAGATCGACCTCAATCAGCGACTCAACGTCGACAAAATTCTGCTGGGCTCCACCCCGCTGAAGTATGAGCGCGAAGAGGATTCCGTGTTCATTGATTTTCCAGAGACTCTTCGCGCGGGGCTACGTCTACTCAATTGATTTCTATTACTCCGGCCATCCCGTTCCGATCGGCAGATTC
Organism: uncultured Acidobacteriaceae bacterium; assembly: GCA_963789625.1. Lineage (GTDB taxonomy): Bacteria > Acidobacteriota > Terriglobia > Terriglobales > Acidobacteriaceae > Sulfotelmatobacter. Next base: position 973 of record CAWBLK010000008.1, read on the forward strand.
GGCAGCTTCACATTCGGCAAAGATCCCGCTGGCCGCCCCTGGGTTTACACCGCGTGCGAAGAAGTCGGAGCGAGCATGTGGTGGCCGAACAAGGATCAGTGGCATGAAGAAGTGCAGAACATGCGGATCAGCGTGTCGATCCCAAATAATCTTGTCGATGTCTCCAACGGAAAGTTCATGGGTAAAACCGACCTGGGTGATGGCTACACTCGCTGGGACTGGTTCGTGCACTATCCCATCAACAATTACGATGTTTCGTTGAATGTCGGCAACTATGTTCACTTCAGCGATCACTATAAGAAGTTGCCGCTCGATTTCTACGTGCTGCCAGAAGATCTGGAAAAAGCCAAAAAGCAATTTGTGCAAGCCAGGGGCATGATTGAGGCGTATCACGCATTATTTCGGTGAGTATCCGTTTAAAAAAGACGGCTACAAATTAATTGAGGTGCCTTATTCCGGCATGGAGCACCAGACCGCAGTCACTTACGGCAATGGTTTTGCCAACGGATATCTCGGGCGTGGAAATGAAATAGGCCAGAGGTTCGACTTCATCATCATTCACGAAAGCGGCCACGAATGGTTCGGCAACGCCGTCAGCGCCGCCGATCGATCCGATATGTGGATTCATGAGGGTTGGACGAACTACCTCGAATCCCTGTACGTCGAATATAACTGGGGCAAGGCCGATGCGCTGAAGTACATAAATGCCTCGAAGCCGCATATTAAGAATGAGCGGCCTATCATTTCGCCACACGATGTCTATGCCACTCCGCCGGGCGACCAATACCCCAAGAGTTCGCTTTTCCTCAACACGCTGCGCAGCGTAATCAACGACGACCCAGAGTGGTTCAAGCTGATCCACGACTACTTCCAGCAGTTCAAATATAAAAACATTATGACTGAGGACGTCGTGCAATTTTTTAACCAGCGCACGGGAACAGACCTCACACCGATCTTCAACCAATATCTTCGCCATCCCGCGATTCCGGTTCTGCAGCTAAAGTTTGACGAGGGAAAAGGAACTGTCTCTTACCGCTGGAAGGTGGATGAACCGGCCTTTGCCATGCCGGCGCGGGTGGGCAAGAAAGAAAACTGGCAGATCATCCGCCCTACGACGGAATGGCAGACAATGCCGACATCACTCAAGAAGGACGACTTCGACGTGGCCACCGATCTCTATTACGTCAACGTCGATAAACAATGAAGACCATCGCCCACAAGAGCAAGCGTCCGGCGCGCAGGAACTCATGCAATACATACCTCTTACAGCGGTGAAATTTTTACGCCAACACAACCTCATCGACGAGCGAGGTGGGCATTGAACAAGACTATCAATCTCCTCCTTTGCAGCGGGCTAGTTGTTTGCGGACTTCTCTTGGGACCCAGCGGAATGCAAGCCCAAGAGGACGCGCCTGGGCATTCGATTGGAAAGGTCTCCACGCAGGGAGACCTGATCGTGATGGAACTGGATGAGGGCGTTCTCGGAAAAGCGAATCTATTCGACCTGTCCGGACGGACGCTGCGCTTTACCTCGGACTCTTCACGCTATCGGGTGGAGAACACTGCTTTGCAGTGGGATCCAGAATTCGGCCCTGAACTCCCCACGGCTGAGGCGACCCTGAAAAATTTCACATTTCCCTTTTCGGGGAAGAGTTGGAATTCGTTCTCGGTGGGAATGAATGGATCGATCAGGTTCGGCATTGAGGATGCTAACGGCGTTCCTGGGTCTGGAAGTCGTATTGGCTCCGGCGGCGGAGTCTCGATTGGCCGATTCGACGAGTTGGCCAACGCGGCTGGTTCATTGATCGACACTGTCCCAGCAATCTGTGTGTTCTTGAAACCGCGAATGTCCGGGCATCGCTATGTGAAAGAACTGGCCGATCGCGTGGTCGTTACCTGGGACCTCACCGAGCCGTTCGGCAACATTCAGGATTTCACTTGGGTCAAGACCGTGAACCGCTTTCAAGCCGTACTGCACCGCAATGGCACGATCGAGATGTCCTACGATCAACTGGCGGCGAAGGATGCGATCGTCGGCCTCTATCCAACTCTTTCATGTGCAGTGGAAAAGCCGCTTGCCAACATTCCCGCCGAACCGCACCCCTCTGTTGCGGCGCACCTTGATGTTCGGAATGTAAAGCTTTCGGTGGTCGACGGAATTCTGCTGAGGGTCACATTCGAAACCCGTGGACCGGTGCCGCTCGAAGGTGATGAGGCGCTCGGAGGTGTCGGCTATCGAGTATTCTTTGATCCGCCTCACGAACCTCGCAGCCAGGCACCCTCCGAAAGCGCGGCCTGGACAGTACGCGGATTCGCCCGGAGCGGTCGGCCAGCGCGATACTTTGGATTCGGCAACGGTGTGTCGCGAAGAGTCCAAGTCAGCGGGAACACAATCACTTTGCAGGGAGTGCTGCCTGCAGTGCTGCACGGCGATGGGCAAGTTACGGTGCACGCGGAGGTCATTGGGCCTGGAGATTCTGAGCCGATAGTTGAGAAGCTGCCGCCTCATAACGTGAGCCTCTCTGGAATCCGCAATCCGGAGGTCCACTTGTCCTCACTCACCGGCAGAGATGGCCCGTTTACGGTTATCTACGAATCTTTCCACTACCTAGCTTTGCCGGAGGCGCAGGACCTGGCCTGCACCGTCATCAAAGCGCTCGGCGACAAGTTCGACTTCCTCGCTTATTACTCGGATTTTCGCATCGACAACCAGGAAGCCGGCACGCCAAGCAACGGGCCGCGAGGCGGCAATGTGACCGGCATTGGCGAGACTCAACACGATCTCGAGAGCTACTGCACTGCGGGCCGCTTTCAATGGGGATTTGTCCAGCCGGTTTACGTTGGCTCCAACCAAATGCAGGCACAGCCGCCGGATGGCGCACCCGTCGGCAGCGATCGCGATATAACTTATTACGCCCATCAACTTGGCGAACGCTCGCAGGATGGCAAGATGCTTTCCTACAACTACGCAATGTCGCAGATTGGACACGAACTTGGACATCGCTGGGGAGCATCAGCTTTCGCGAAGGTCAATGGCGAAACTTTTCCCTTAGGTCCGGTTCACTGGGCCCGCGGTCTACAGGCGCCAGTGGCATTTCCGTACCAACGTCCAATCGAGGCCTCGGCGATGGGCGGAGGCGTCTGGCAGGACAACTTCGATGGAACTTACACTCAGCTGGACGATGACTACTACGTGCCTGCAACCGGGTATTCCTATCTCGACTTGTACTTGATGGGATTGATCTCTGCCGCGGAAGTGCCGGACTTCTTCCTGCTGAAGAATCTTGTCCAGGTGGGAAAAGACGCGAACGATCACCCGATATTCAAAGCCGACCGAACCAAGGTGACAATTCAGGATGTGATCGCTATCGAGGGACCGCGCTTACCGGACGTGGACCACTCGCAAAAGAAATTCAACACCGGCATCGTCGTGGTTGTCGAGCACAGGAAAATTCCGAGCCCTGAGCTCATCGAGCGCGGGAACGGCATTCGTCAGCAGTGGGTTGATTATTGGGTGACCACAAGCGGTCACCGCGCTTCCATGACCACGAATCCAAGGTGAGTATCGTATGTCATTCGGCTTAAGAGTGATGCCAGCCGAACCGGAGGGGGCCTGACATGGGTGCAGCGTAGCTTGCATGACAGCCGTTAGTAGTATCCCTGAGTGTCCCGCCTTACGCTGACTTTTCCCATATAGCGTCGCGAAATGAAGACGAAATATACGATTGCTAGAGCAAAACCCACTGGCCACCAAATGGATGCAATGCGCATAGAGTTTTCGCTGGCAGCGACAGAATAGGCGGTCAGCGAATTCTCTGGTGCCAGGGTGGAATAGAGCATCACGGGAAAAATAGCAGCACCGCCTGTGGTTAATAAGCCTACTAAAATGAAATTCGACCCTAGAAATGCTCGCAGTTCACGGCAGGCCGAGAAGCCGGAAATCAATGTGGCGGTCGCGATCAAAATCACGATTAATCCCAGCCAGCAAAACGGATTATGAATCGCGTGCCCAACAACGTTGGGACGAACCACCTGAGATTCAACCGAAATCGCCAGGAAGAGCGGAATAGTCGCAGCCCAGAGATACTTTGCATATGTAGAGCTCCGATCATGCACGGGGCCTTCCGTCTTCAGAGTGAGATAAGTCGCACCGTGAGCTGCGAGGATGGTAGCTGCGAAGATGGCGATGGATATCGTGTACCAGTCGAGCAGCCCGACCTGTCCGCGCACGGAAAAATTCGTGAAAAATGGCATCGAGAAATTGCCAGCGGCATCAACCGGCACGCCGCGCGCAACGTTGCCTGCCGCCGCACCAAAAAGGATGGCCAGGAGAAAATTGGAAAACACGAAAACGAAATCCCAGAACCCCTGCCAAAGGCGATCGTTGATGTGCCCACCGACTTCAAGGGAAATGCCACGCAGAATCAGATTCCACAAAATCAAAAAGAGCGCGAGATAGTAACCTGCAAAGGCCGAAGCCATGAGGCGTGGAAATACTGCCAGCAACGTGCCCCCAAAACCGACAAGCCACACTTCATGCCACGACCAAAGTGGTCCTATCGCGGCAACCACCTGACGGCGTTCCTCTGGCGTCCTGGCGACAAGCCAGTGAAGCATTCCGGCCCCAAAGTTGCGCCCGTCCAAAGCCACATAGATGATCAGCATGAAGCTGACAATGGCGTACCAGGCCGCGATCATACGAAATGCTCCTCACTAGGGATGACCGCTTCTTCTTCCGGGCCATGCACGATCTCACGTCCGACCAGATATAGAAAGAGCAGACCCAACACAAAGTAAAGACCGACGAAGCCAATTAACGTGAAGATGGTGTCGCCGCTACTCACTGCTTTGCTGTAGCCGTCGCGCGTATGAAAAAGCCCATAGATGAGCCAGGGTTGACGCCCCAGTTCTGCCGTCATCCATCCCAGAGTGTTGGCGATGTAGGGGAAGGGAAGCGCCAGCATCAAAACCCACAGAAGCCACGTGTTGGATTGCAAGCGGCCGCGCCAATTCTCAAAACTCGCATAGGCCATAAGCACAATAAAAATCGTGCCCAGAGTAATCATTAAATGAAATGAATAGTAGAGAAGTTCGATGTTGTCAGGCCATGCATTCGGGGGATATTCCTCCAACCCGTGCACATAACTTCCAAAGTGGCCGTAGGCGAGAAAGCTGAGTGCGCCGGGCATCTCGATAGGATTATCGAGCCGCCGGGCCGCAACATTGGGTTGGCCGATAACCGCGACACCCGCTTCGGGTCCACCCACGAATTTACCTTCCATTGCAGCGAGCGTTACCGGTTGGTGCCTGCCGACCATCTTGGCCTGCTGGTCGCCCGTTGGAAAGGCAACAAGAAGGGACGCAATGAGCCCGGTGAACGTCCCGGCGCGCAAATAGAGCTGCGCCTGGATCGGGTGAACTTGCCGCAGCGCATAGTATGCCCCGATCGATGAAACGACGAAGGAGCCCGTTACGAGAGCAGCGATTTGATTGTGCGAGAACTGGATCAAGGCCCAAGGATTCAGCAGATAGGCACTAATGCTTCCGATGCCAAGTAATCCTCGTGAATCGACTTGGTAGCCGACCGGATGCTGCATGAAGGCGTTCGTGACCAAAATGAAGTAGCCGGAAAGCCAGCTTCCGAGCGCAACCGCCACGGCCGCCAGAAAGTGGTACCGCGGACCCAATCTCTTTTCGCCCCAGATAAGCGCGCCGACAAAAGCGCTTTCCAGAAAGAATGCGAACATCCCTTCCATCGCCAATGTCTGTCCGATCGTGCCACCGGCATATCGGGAGAAGCCGGCCCAGTTCGTTCCAAACTGAAATTCCATGGGAATGCCGGTAACAACACCAACGGCAAAATTGAGTCCAAAAATCTTGGCCCAAAACCGGGCCGCTCGATTGTATTTTTCATCTCCCGTCTTCAGGGCGCGCCATTTCCAATACACCAGGAACCAGCCCAACCCCATGGTGAGTTGAGGAAACAGGTAGTGATAGGTGAGCGTGAAGCCGAACTGCAACCGGCTCCAAAATTCTGCATCGGTAAGATTCATCGCTACACCTCTTAATATTTATATCTTCTTTCTGCGCACCAACCGTCGTAAATTCCAACGCCCGGCCAACGAGCCGCAATCAAAAAGTGGAGGCGCGTTATACCATGGGGTGTGGACCTTCCAGTAAATCCGCCGATCCTGCCGATGCTCGCCAAGCGAGTGGATGAATTGCCTGCAGAGGGCGATTGGATTTTCGAGCCCAAGTGGGACGGCTTTCGCACCCTGGTGTTTCGCGATAGGGATGAGATTTTTATCCAGAGCCGCGACGAAAAACCACTCAATCGTTACTTTCCTGAGTTGCTGGATCCTTTGCGCGCGGCGCTGCCCGCGCGTTGTGTGCTTGATGGAGAGATGGTCATCGTCAAAAATGATGGTCTTGATTTTGATGCGCTGCAATTGCGTTTGCACCCCGCTGCGTCGCGCGTAAAACTTTTATCCGGTCAGATTCCCGCGTCATTTGTATTCTTTGACCTGCTTTGCGTTGGAGATCGCGATCTCCGCGGTGAGGCGTTTCAGAAGCGGCGGAGCGAACTGGAATTGCTGTTATCTTCGGCGAAGCCGCCGATTCATCTAACACCTGCAACCAGAGATCGGAGTATTGCCGCCGATTGGTTTCGTCGATTTGAAGGCGCAGGCCTGGATGGTGTGATGGCCAAAGATCCCGCGGGTGCTTACGAGCCGAACAAGCGCGTGATGCTTAAAGTGAAACACGAACGTGACTGCGATTGCGTAGTGGCTGGATTTCGTTGGCACAAAAAAGGAGAGCGCACGATGGTCGGCTCGCTGCTGCTCGGTTTGTTCGACGATGCCGGCGCCTTGCAACACGTCGGAGTCTGCGCGAGTTTCAGCACCGCGAAACGAAAAGAGCTGGTTGAATTTATCGCGCCTTATCGAAAAGACGCTCTAGTGAACCATCCATGGAAGGCTTGGGCTGAGTCCACGGCCGAGAATGATGAAGGTGTCAAGCGAGTGCCCGGCGGACAGAGTCGCTGGAGCCAAGGCAAAGATTTGTCGTGGGAGCCGTTGCGGCCTGAATTAATTGTAGAAGTTGCTTACGATCACATGCAGAGAGATCGCTTCCGGCACACGGCGCAATTCCGCAGATGGCGAATGGACAAAAAGCCCAGCGATTGCACCTATGAGCAACTTGAGGTTATTCCCCCGCAGGAACTGGCGGCAATCTTTCCGCGAGGAAGGTGAGTCTTACTCGTTTGCCTTTTTCTTCTTCCGGCGCTCACGCCATTCGCGTGTGGGATCGTCATCCGGGTCTGGAGTTTCCTGTGGCGGCCGTTGTTCTTCAGGGACGTGACGCAGGTTGATGCGGATGCGGGTCCATGTGGATGATCTCCCGCGCATCGAGTCGACCAGCACATCGTCCACGGCAAGCAAACTTGCGACATCCGCATGTTTGGCCTTCCATCGTTCAAGGCCCGCCAGCGCGGCCGCTTTATCGGGCGAATTCGCGACCGTAATCAATGGCATCTTTACACGCGGGTTCTTTATTGTTGTCTTCTTCGCGGCAGATTTCGCGCGGGAGGGCATTACGCGCGCAGCCTCGCCTTCCATCTTGCGGAAGTGCGGAGGCCAGGGCGCGTCAGCGATACCGGCAGCTTCATCTTTATCGGCCAATTCCAGCAATTGTTCCAGCGAGCCAGGGGATGCGTCCATCCCCGCATGCGGATTGCCGATTTTCGCGAAGCGCTCAGGCACCGTGAAGATCGTAAAGTCCGCCGGAGTCGCAATCGGGGACTTCTTTCCAATCAAGAGGAGTCGAAACGCGAGCATCGGGGAGCGGACGCACGGAATAGGCGGAGCACGTCGTGCGATCCTTCGCATTCTGGTTGTAGTCAAGGAAGACGCCATGCCGCTCTTCCTTCCACCATTTCGAACTGGCCAGTGTCGGCGCGCGGCGCTCGACCGCTCGCGATAAGGCAACCGCCGCGCGGCGAACTTGCGTGAACGTCCAACACGGTTTGATGCGCACATTCACGTGCATGCCGCGCGAACCGCTGGTTTTCGGCCAGCCACGCAGGCCCATCTCATCGAGAAACCTTTGAACTTCGAGGGCGACCCGGCGAACATCATCCCAACTGACGCCGGGAATTGGATCCAGATCGATGCGCAGCTCGTCGGGATGATCGAGATCACCGGAGCGCACCGGATGCGGGTGCAATTCGATGCAGCCCAGATTCACGATCCAGGCAAGCCCGGCTGCATCATCGACTACGATTTCTTCGGCAGTTCGGCCAGAAGGGAATGATAGCGTGACCGTACGCAACCAGGCCGGCCGCTTCTCTGGCGCGCGCTTTTGATAAAACGCCTCGGCCTCAGCACCGTTGACGAATCGCTTGAGGACAATTGGCCGATCGCGAATTCCATCTAGCGCGCCTGGTGCGACGGAAAGATAGTATTGAACCAGTTCGAGCTTGGTGACTTTTACCTGCGCGGAAAAGTACAACTTCTCCGGGTTCGAGATCTGGACTTCACGCCCGCCGATCGAGAGCACTTTATTGTTTGATTCCTTTGCCACAAGACAAGGCTACCACCGATAATCATTATCGTAGGTGACAGAAAGTTTGGCCATGAATCAATCATCATTCAGCCCCACAATCGACGAATATCTTCGCAAGCGACTGATGCCGGTCGAAGGCGCGATCCCGCAACTGGCGGGCATCGATATGTATGGCGACTCCATTCCCGCGGGCACGGTCGGCGGCGACCTCTTCGAGTACATCAACTTTCAGCAGCGTTATGACATCGACGGCCGCATCGCCCGCGCGCTCAAACTTGCGAAGCTCTATCTCGAGCCTTTGCCGGCTGGGCAACCGGCGCGCAATATGGTCGATGACCATGTGTGCTGGCTGGAAAATCGGCCAGACTATGAACCGTCGATGGTCCTTGAGTACAGAAAAGCGAAAAGCTCCGAGCAGTTGCGCATCGCGGAAGATCTGCCGGAGTTGAGGACCACGGCCGGCGTGCTGCTGGTGGATGCGCAAGGGCACGGCCTCATCTCGGCCAAAATTGCATCCACCGTCCACGATACCTTTCATGCATTAATGCTGGTGGAACTGGATCGCTATGGAAAGACTACGCCGGGGCTTTTTGAAAAAATCAATCTGCGGCTGGCACAATCGGTCACGGCGCGCAACGCGCTCGGACGCAATCCAAACGACAGTGCGCGAGAAATTGCCACCATGCTCTACGGCGAAATGCGGCCCGAAGGACTTTTTCGTTTTGTAAATTTTGGTCATCCGCCGCCGCTGGTTTTCTCAAACGAATTTGGCAGGTTTATGGAGATCGGCCAGGCGCGAATGGTGCAGTTTCCGCCGCTAGGCCTGGAAATTCCCGAAGATCATCCCGACCGGAACAAATATTTCTCGATGAGCCTGCGAAAACGGCAGGTGAACTCCTCCGATGTGGCGGAGATCACGCTAATGAGCCCTGGCGACATACTCTTCCTTTATACCGACGGTGTCTACGACGGCACCGACGACGAGGAACGATCCCAGCTCGAGCGCGTAATGCGCAGCCATAAAGACCAGCCAGCCCGCGAAGTGTGTAACGCGTTGCTGGACTATGCCGTGAAGCGCGACGAACGCTTACAACACATCGGTGAAGACGGCGTCATTGACGACAAGACGGTATTCATCATCAAGCGCAGGTAGCGAAGCCCGCGATTTTGTACCTTATCTTGAAATGCGGATGAAGGATATCGAAGAAGCTATTTCAGGCGTCATCCAACCGGCGACCGAAAGAACGCAACTAATCCCCAGAAGTATGCGGCAAGCCGAGAACTGTTCATAGGAGGAATACCAGGCAACAGAAAGCCCGCGCAAAATCTGGAGCAGAGCAGCCTAAACCGGTTTCCTCAGGAGATAACAATGGCAAGCCCGGCAAGCGTCAAGAAGCATCCCTTGCATCCGGCGTTGGTTGCGGTACCCATTGGATTGTGGGTATTCGCATTAGTATGCGATATTGTAGCGGCAGCCGGTGGGACCGGTGCATGGAGCACGGTAGCACTCTACTGCGTCGCCGGAGGCATAGTGGGTGCGGTGATCGCTGCTATACCGGGCTTGATCGACTATTTTTCCATCGACGAAGCGGCGATGAGGCGGATCGCAAACCTGCATCTGTTTATGAATGTTGGTGCGCTCGTAGTGTTTGCCGTCAATCTCTGGAGCCGTTTCGCGTTGCCGCCTACGAGCGTTGTGCCGCTAGTCCTGTCTGTGGTTGGCGTAGTAGGAATTGGTATTGGCGGCTGGCTTGGCGGCGAAATGGTTTATGTCAAAGGTATGGCTGTAGTGGCCGTGGACAAGCTGGCGAAGAAGTTGGAGGAAAAACCGCGGCTTAAACGGGCGAGTTAGTGCCAGGAATGCCCAGTATGAGCCGTGACAGCTGCTTTGATTCCGGTCGCAACCTGGCTTTGAATCTTTGCGTGAAATTCTGGAAGCAAGTTTTATTTTCATTTTTCCTCCTTTCAGTTTTCCTCGTATACGCCGCAAAGTCCTGGCTGGGAGAGGAATTATGCCCATCACTCTGACCTGGCAGGCAATTACCTTGCGTCTGATCCTCACCGTTGTGTGCGCCGGAATACTTGGCTTTGATCGTGACGAACGAGGCCGGCCGGCAGGTCTCCGCACCAATCTGCTCGTCGGCCTTGCCGCTTGTCTTGCCATGATTCAAACGAACTGGCTGATCAATTCAAACGGAAAGCCTGAAGATTCATTTGTGGTGATGGATATCATGCGCCTTCCACTCGGAATTCTTTCGGGCATTGGATTCATCGGAGCCGGCGCAATCGTGAAGCGAGGCGAATTGGCAGTAGGAGTCACAACTGCGGCTACTATCTGGTTCGTTACGGTCATGGGCCTCTGTTTTGGAGGCGGGCAGCTTGGACTTGGTTTGGAGGGTTTTGCCGCGGGCTTCCTGGTCCTTACAGGACTAAAGAAGATTGAAATTCGAATCCCGCGTCGGCACAGCGGAATGCTTCGGGTGTATGTCTCACCGAACGGTCCAACCCAAGGTGAAATCGCCGCGCTACTTACACGTGACGGTCTTTCGGTCAGCGAACCCGCGCTCTCCCTTGAGAATTCACCGGGTACAGACAAGGTTTACGCATGGAAGCTCGAATGGAAAGGCAAACACGAAGACACTACTCTTCCCAGTGCCGTTCAGGGGTTAAGTGCTCACTCCGAGATCCGAAAGCTGGAATTCATACGTTAAATGTCTGCGGCAAGGGCCGAGTTATCTTCACAATGAGCTGGGTCTCGCCTCTCATGCAAGGACCGAGGTCCAGTATCCGTATGTTTCCCGCCGGATCCTCGAAGGCAACGGACCTGTCTGCAACGCCTTTGAGTTGGCCCCATTCCTTGGGCGCACTACAACCTTTGCCCTCGTGCGCGACAGTTTGAGGGGAAGCCGATGCCTTAGAGGCCAGGACGATCCCGATCGAAAAGAGAACGAGTAATACTGCAATGGCGAGCACTTGCTTCATGGTGTGTCCTCCCGAATCAAACAAGCTCTTGCAATCCAAAGAATGATGCCGCGCGCGGCAAGAAAGTTATCGCCGGACGCCTAATGCGTCGAATAAACCCGAATATCTTTCTCGATGCCGTTTATCTTTGGCATAGAACTGTTTGAGCCAACATTTCCTCCCTTCCATGTCCTCTAAGCTCTAATGGCGTCATGAAAGGTTTGCCGGGCCCATGAAGCAGGAATTCCACTCGGGTTGTGTCAATCGTCGTAGTTTGTTGAAGGTGGCAATCTCTCTTCTTGGAGTGACGGGTCTTGAAGGCATCCTGCAGGCGGCTATAACCACAAGGATCGAGGAAAAATCTCAACAGACGCGAGCGCAGGAGGCTCAAGGAAATATGAACACACAGGATCGAATCGGGTATTCTTGGCTCGCCCGGCAGGTTGGTTTTCAGCTTGCGCACGAACAATTTCCGGTGCCAGAACTCGTCGAACTCGGCGTTGCTGCAGATCAGACCGGATTTGATCTTCTCGCGGTCAGTGATCACTTTCAGCCGTGGCAAGCAAATGAAGGACATTCTGGTCAGGCCTGGGTCACGATGAGTGCCATTGGGCAGCGCACAAAACGCATTCGCATGGGAACCACGGTTACCTGTCCGACGTTTCGTTATAACCCAGGCGTTGTCGCCGAGGGGTTCGCATCACTGAGTCTTCTTTATCCCGGCCGTATTTTTCTTGGTATTGGTTCAGGCGAAGCATTGAATGAAGAGGCTGCGATTGGCTCGTGGCCGAAGTGGCCGGAGCGTTCCGAACGTCTGGTGGAAGCTGCGGAGATCATTCGCAAACTTTGGGGCGGCCAACAGATCGATCACTCTGGCAAGTACTACAAGGTCAACGCCCGGCTCTACGATCCGCCGTCGAAGCCTATTCCTCTCATGATGGCGGGAAATGGTCCAAAGGCGATGCATCGTTGCGGGCAGTATGCCGATGGGCTTATCACCGATCCCAAAACCTGGAAGGAACACAAGTCAGAATTCCAAAAGGGAGCGGCTGACGCCGGTAAAGATCTGGCTCGGATGCCGGTTTTTATCGAGCAGTACGTCGTCGTGGGAGACAAGAAAGAGCTAGGCGAAGCCGCGGAACTCTGGCGCTTCGGCCCGAAGGCATGGAAGCCCTATTTTAATATTCGCGACCCGAAAACCATCCAGCAGCTAGCCAATGCGGAAATTCCTTTAGACAAAGTGACCGAAGGATGGGCGGTGGGAACCGATCCGGAAGTCCACGTGAAGGTACTTTCTGATCTGTTCAACAGTGGCGCGACCGGAGTCCACATACATTCCGGCCAGCACGATCAGAGAAGAGTGATCGAGTTCTATGGCAAGGAAGTCCTGCCTCGTCTGCGAAAAATTACGGCCAAGGCGGCGTGAATTCGATCTCTTTCATTTTAAAAATCGACCTTGAGGCGACAGATGGCAATCCGTTTGATTTTGTCTCGCGCCGTCACCTGTTGACCCCCTACGGTGAGCAGCGGGCGCAAATTGTTTGAGAAGCCGATCGGAGAGTCGTCCCGGGACATCAGATGTATTAGCCGACAACTGCTCTGAAATCAATCGCATCTTACTATCTCCCGTTTTGCTTGTGAGAAGCGCTCCCGTGAGGCCCGTCGGCAAGGATTCAGTTCGGGATTCTTCTATGCGGCTGTTCATCCTTGCAGTATTTTCGTGTATCAGCGCAGCAGCTCCGGCCCAGGTTGCTCCTCAGGAAATGCAGGGTGCTTATGAAGGTCAAAACGTAAGCTCTGTTTCACTCATCGCAAATCCGCACCGAAATTTGGCTTCACTTTATCCTCTAGTCGAACAAAAAGCCGGCTCGCCTTACTCGCAGCAAAAAATCGAAACCAGCGCGCAAGCCCTGCAGAAAGCAGGCGGCTTCGAGCAGGTTCACGTTACCGTCGTGCCCGAGGTCAAAGGCCTGCGCCTGAATTTTCTTTTAGAACCGGCCTACTACGTTGGCGTTGTGGAATTTACAAATGCGACAAAGTATTTTTCATACACACGCTTGCTAGCAGTAGTGAGTCTTTCCGACGAGGATCCCTATGATGCGTCACGTATTCCCGAGGCAGAAAACGAATTGAAGAAGTTCTTGCAAAACAATGGCTTCTTTCAGGCCAGCGTTCATAGTGCGTTGGCGATTGACGACGCACGACAATTGGTAAACGTAACCTTAGCTGTGGAGATGGGTGAACGAGCTCGAATCTCGGCAATTAAGATTGATGGATCGGGTAATGCCGAGAGCGCACGATTGATGCATGCGGTCAAGTCGCTCCGAGCAAGGTTTTCTGGCGGCCTGATGAAGCCCGGTAAACCCTACTCCCATGAGCGCATCGAGCATGCAACGGCTCTCATCAAGGCCGCACTCACCAAGCAACATTACCTTGCGAGCAGCGTTCACGAGAACCCTCCTGAATATGACGCTCAGACCAATCGTGTCAGCGTTTCGTTCAGTGTGAAAGTAGGACCACTCGTCAACATTCGTACCGTCGGCGCCAAACTGACCGTCATTCCCTTTTTGAAGGGAAGGGTGATGAAGCAGTTGATTCCGATCTATTCGGAAGGGACAGTCGATCAGGAACTTGTTAACGAGGGGCAGCGCAATCTCAGCGACTATTTCCAAAAAAAGGGATATTACGACGTCAGGGTCACTATAAATTATCAGAACCAGCCGGACCAAATTCTCGTTGTTTACACGATCGATCGCGGCAAAAAGCACAAAGTCGACCACATCGCGTTTCGGGGAAATCGGGCTATCCCCGCGAAGGAATTGCTGGATCACGTGCTGGTAAAACGATCGCACATCTGGACGCATGGCGATGTAAGCCAGAAGCTTCTGAAGCAAAGCGCAGACAACATCGAAGCTTTATACCGCGATCAAGGCTATGAGGATGTAAAAGTGACTTCTCATGAGACCGATCGGGAACCCAAAGTGGATGTCATGTTCGAGATTGCGGAGGGACCTCAGAGCATCGTCGAAAATGTCAATGTGACTGGAAACGAGAACGTAGCTCACGATCAGCTCGCTGCGCCCAAAGGCTTTGGATTAGCCGCTGGCAAACCTTTTTCGCCGCGAAAGATGACGGATGATCGCAATCGCATTTCGGCGAACTACCTCAATCGTGGGTATCTGAACGTCGAAGTGAAAGCCACGGCGACGAAAAGCGCTAACAATCCGCATGGCGTTAATGTTGCGTATGCCATCACCGAGCACCAGATAGTGAGAATGAGTGAAGTGGTTTATCTCGGCCAACAACGCACGCGAACGTCGCTGATAACGAAAACAGCGAAAATTAAGGCAGAAACGCCAATGCAGCGCCAGCAACTGCTAGAGGCTGAAAGCCGACTGTATGAACTCAACATTTTCGACTGGTCGAGCGTAGGTCCACGCAAGCCGATAACCGATCAGACCGAAGAAATGGCTTTAGTGAAAGTTCACGAAGCGAAACGTAACGAAGTGACTTATGGATTCGGATTCGAAGTGTCGCACCGCGGCGGCAGCATCCCTACGGGTACAGTCGCATTGCCCGGAGGCGGTGGAAGCATCGGATTGAATGGATACCAGATCGCACCAAGCCAGGAAACATTCGCCAGCCCACGAGGCGTGGTCGAATTCACAAGGCGCAATATGCGTGGTTTGGGCGAAACCATCGGCACTTCATTGCTTCTGTCGCGGCTCGATCAGAAATTTCTGTCCACCTACGGCCAGCCTCATTTTGCAGGCACCCAGTGGCAATCCCTCAGCAGCTTTTCGTTGGAACGCACCAGCGAAAATCCGCTGTTTACGGCCAGCCTCGGCGACCTCGCCTTTCAGCTGGAAAAACTTCTCAGTCACAAGAGCAATACGCGCCTACAACTCCGTTACGACTTCAACAAAACGGTTCTGTCGCACGTGATCGTCCCAGAACTGGTCCTCCCGCAAGACATGAACGTACGCCTGTCCACTTTTTCTGGAACACTCATTCACGACACGCGCGATAAACCGCTGGATGCTCATCGCGGCAGTTTTGCTACCGTGAATCTGGGCATCACGCCAACGGCTCTGGGATCGAGCGCCAATTTCGCCAAGCTCTTCGGGCAATATGCATTTTACAAACCGTTTCATTCTGTAGTGTTCGCCAACAGCCTCCGCATCGGCCTGGCCTCGCCCTTCGTAGGAAGCTTCGTGCCTACAAGCCAGTTGTTTTTTTCCGGAGGGGGCACGTCGCTGCGCGGATTTCCCATCGACGAAGCCGGTCCGCAGCGTCTTGTGCCTTTCTGCAATGTGTTGCAAGGGCAAAGCGGATGCGTCGATGTTATCGTTCCAGTCGGCGGCAAGCAGCTCTTCATTCTTAATTCGGAGGCACGTTTTCCTCTCGGCATAATGAAGGCTCTAGGCGGCGTGATTTTTTACGATGGAGGCAATGTCGACAGTGCGATCAACCTGCACAACTTCGTCAATAACTATACCAACACGGTAGGTATAGGCCTGCGTTATGCCACACCGATTGGGCCAGTCCGCATTGATGTTGGGCGAAATTTAAATCCGGTGCCCGGCATCAATCCGACGCAATACTACATCACAATTGGACAGGCGTTTTAGCGTATGACGAAATGGACGCGAACAATCGGTTGGGTACTGGCAAGTTTGCTGGTGCTGTTGCTGATTGCTATTCCCGCCGGATACTTCGTTCTGAAAAGTAATGGTTTCCGGCAATACGCGATCCGCAAGATCGTCACTGAAGCTCAACTGGCGACCGGCGCCAAAACTGAAATTTGCGGATTGGATTTCAATCTCTCGACGCTTACCGCGCATTTATACGGCATCACAATGCACGGGACTGAAGGCCCCAATCAACCGCCGTTGCTGCATGCCGATAAACTCACGATAAGTGTAAAGATCGTATCCGCACTGCGGCGACAGGTTTCTTTGAGCGAACTTCTGATCGATCATCCGGTTATTTATCTGCAAGTCTCCAGGAATGGGAAAAATAATCTGCCCGCGCCTCCGGCTAGCCAGAGTAGCAACCACACGAATGTTTTCGATCTCGCCGTCCGGCATGCGCAGATCACACAAGGTGAAATCACCTATAACGACCGAAAGACACCTCTCGAAGCTGATCTGCATGACCTAGCGGCCGATATTCGTTTTGCAATGCTTTCGCGCCGCTATGACGGCAATATTTCGTACCAGGACGGCCACGTGCGGTATGCGGAATACAAGCCCATGGCGCACAATCTCAGTCTAAAGTTCAGTGCGACTCCCGACCGGTTTGATCTGCAATCGGCCGCAATGAATGTGGGACTGTCCAATGTCACACTTCAGGGCCAAGTGAGTAATTATGCAAATCTCGTGGCGGACGGGACGTACGCGATTCGAATTGAAGCCCAGGATTTGAATCAGCTATCGCCCGCAACGGTCGCTGCTGGACAGATTTCTCTTACCGGTAAGCTGCACTATCAGTTCGTTGCCAATGAACCTTTCGTTCGTGGCATTTCGGTAAATGGCCGCGTTGCGAGTGAAATGCTTAGCGCGATTGCTGAGGGACATCGCGTGGCACTACAGAAACTGGAGGGTGCGTACCAGCTTGCCGGCGGTAACTTGCGCCTTACTGATTTGAAACTCGAAACACTGGGCGGGCACATTGCCGCGGATGCTCTAATCGCTCATCTCGATGCGATGCCCGATGCCGATATCAAGGCATCGCTATCAAACATTTCGCTTAAATCCCTGCAACAAGTGTTGGGCGCACAGCAATCCGGAGGAGCAACGGTTGCCGGCACGATTGGTGGGCGGGCGATAATCTCATGGAAGGGCAGCATCGACAATCTTCAGGCCTACTCTGATTTAAATTTACAGGCCCGCGCGGCCAGCAGATCAAATCCCGCGGGGACGGAAATTCCCGTCAATGGAGCGATTCACGCGTCTTATGACGCGCGGAACCAGACCATCGGATTGCGCAACACCTCCGTGACGATTCCCTCAGTCTCGATGACGGCGCAGGGGACAGTGAGCCAAAAATCAAATCTCCAAATTAAGATCGTCGCGAACGACGTGCATCAAGTCGCTTCACTGGCGTCATTGTTCGGACCGCCGCGCGCTATTCCTGCAATTTCCGGTTCGGCATCTGTAAGCGCCGAGATCCATGGATCGCTTAAAAAACCTACGATCAGTGCCCAGTTGAAAGGACAGAATCTTCACGTTGAAGGTAGCGAATGGCCAAGTGTCCAGCTTTCATTGCTCGCAAATCCGTCACAAATCACGGTTCAACGTGGATCGCTTTTCGATGCGCAGCACGGGCAGGTGAATTTCAACGGCAGTGTTGTTTTGCGGGATTGGGTTTACGATCCAGAGGATTCGATCAAAGCAAATCTTGACGTGCAACACATGAGAATTGCCGAGCTCCTGCAATTGGCAAGTCAGTCCTACCCGGTGGCTGGAGACTTATCCGCAAAGTTGCATTTCGACGGTTCGCAATTGAATCCGAATGGTTCGGGATCAGCGCAGATTGCAAATGCACAAGCCTACGGTGAGCCGATCGAGAATCTGACTGCCAGCTTTCAGACGCACAATGGCGCAATCGATTCGACGCTGAATACAACCGCCAAAGCGGGGGCAATTGACGTTAACTTATCCTATATTCCGAAAACAAAAAGCTACAACGTTCGGCTCAACGCACCCTCGATAATTTTGCAGAAATTGAAAACGGTTCAAGAAAGAAACATAGATCTCTCTGGCACGGTAGCAGCTTCGGTCAGCGGCGCAGGCACACTCGATGATCCTCAATTGGATGCGACTATCCAACTTCCTAATCTTCAGATGCGACAGAATTCAATTGGAGACGTGAAAGCAGAATTGCACGTGCATCAGCACGCCGCCGATCTAAAGTTTGATTCCGTGGTTGCTCAGGTCCCAATTCATGCCCACGGATGTATGGCACTCAATGGCAACTACGACACTGATGCGGCGATTGATACTGGGACTATGCCACTTGACGTTCTGGCCGCGACTTACCTTTCGGCGGTGCCTCAAGGCTTTCAAGGGCAGGCGGAACTACACGCCACACTCAAAGGCCCACTAAAGGACAAGTCGAAGATTGAGGCGCATGTTTCAATTCCAGCGCTCAAAGCCAGCTATCAGTCGCTGGAGATTGGAATCGAACAACCCATACGCTTGGATTACGCAAATTCTGTTGTGACCCTGCAGCCGGCCGAACTGAAAGGAACAGATTCGTCTTTGCGTGTACAAGGCCGGATACCACTTAGCGGTGCGAGTTCGCCGACGTTTATTGCGCAGGGATCGATTGATCTGCGCGTACTTAAAATTATTGCTCCAGACATAAATAGCTCTGGTGCACTGGAGATCGATCTTCATGCCATAGGCTCAGCCGCGCACCCGGCGGTCCAAGGCCAGGTACGGCTCAAAGCTGCCGCACTAAGTAGTGAAAGTTTACCGGTGAGCATCGCGAAATTAAATGGCACGCTCGATGTGGATAACAACCGTTTGCACTTTACGACGATGACTGGACAGCTTGGTGGGGGGGAGTTCTCCATCGGCGGGTCCATTGCATATCAACCCAGCGTGCAATTTAATCTGGCGCTGCAGGCTAAATCGGTGAGACTGCTCTATCCGGACGGGTTACGCTCGTCGCTGGAAGCAAATCTCGCCTACGGCGGCACGCCGCAGAATTCGACGTTGGACGGGAATCTTGTTGTCAGCCGGATCTCATTCACTCCAGATTTCGATTTGTCAAAGTTTGCCAATGAATTCAGCATTAGCAGCGCAATTTCGCAGCCTGGATTTGCGGATACGGTTAAGCTTGCAATCGCTGTGCAGTCCCAAGATCTTAACGCGAACAGCTCACAAATCAGCCTTGCCGGCAGCGCTTTGCTCCGAGTTGGTGGAACCGCGGCCAATCCTGTGATCACGGGCCGTACGACGTTGACTTCGGGGGAACTCTTCTATCGCAACGTTCGCTACCAGTTACAAAACGGAGCGATTACATTTGATAATCCAACTGAGACGCATCCGGTGATGAATGTTTCCGCCACAACCATCATCGAACAATACAATCTGACGCTAAGTCTCCGCGGTCCTCTCGACAAGCTCACCACTTCCTACACTTCCGATCCTCCGCTGGCCACAGCCGATATCATCAACCTCGTCGCGCGCGGTAAAACCACGCAAGAGTCTGCCGCGCAAAGCCAGAGCACGGATTCCATGATCGCGTCGCAGGCTGCAAGTCAAGTAAGTGGGGGATTGCAAAAACTCGCTGGTATTTCAAGTTTGCAGATTGACCCGACAATCGGAGGGAACGGCCAAAGCCCCTCGACGCAAATTGCGATTCAACAGCGGGTAACGAAGAACCTGCTGTTTACATTCTCGACCGATGTGTCGCAGCCCGGCAGCGAAATCATTCAGGGCGAATACCAAGTTAATAAACGATGGTCCGTGAGTGCAGAGCGCGACCAACTGGGTGGGTTTTCGCTCGATGGGCGCTATCACAAGCGATTTTGAACGGGCGATGAAGCTTCGGAACTTCGTTTTAAGCCGCATGGTCAATTTCACTGGGGATAATCTTTCGAGGCGATGAGTGCGGAGGCACTGGCTCGATAGAGCTCTTTGCAGATTCTCTCGTGAGCTCGGCATTCAGTTCAGCGCCCACCAACAGAACAAAAGACGTCCAGCAAAGCCAAGTCAAGAGTGCGATGAATCCACCCAGGGTTCCATAGGTGCGGTTGTAATTCGCAAAATGCCGGAAATAAATTCCCAGCAAGTAAGAAAGACCGATCCACACCCCGACAGAGAGAATTGCGCCAGGGAGCGTCGCAGCAAATCTCTGCTTCACGTTCGGGGCAACAAAATAAATCAATTCGACAGCGAGCACGGTGAAGCTGATCGCAATCGTCCAATGAACAACCGGCCAGATCATGGCGAATGTGCTCGAAACTGCCAGATGCGCGGCGAGCCAGTCTCCGAAACGCGGCCCAAGCATCATAACCGCCAACGCCATTAGAAGTAGGCCCCCGCTCATAGCAGCTAGGCCGACAGCCAGAAGGCGTGTCTTCCAGTATGGCCGGTCGTCGTTGGCATCATAAACAATGTCCAGAGCCTCGATGATGGCGTCAAATGCAGAGGATCCCATCCATACAGTGCCGATCATGCCTAACGAAAGCCATCTCACACGATGCGCAGAAAGCACATCCTGCAATACGGAATTAACGGACCGCATCGTATCCGGAGGGAGCAGGCGCGCCATGAGGCTCAAAACGTGATTAAACAGTTCAGGAAGGGGAATAAAACCTATGATTGCCGAAAGAAGAATAAGAGCAGGGAAGGCCGATAGAGCAAAGTAGTAGGAAAGGGCAGCCGCCACCTGCAAGGTATGATGCCGCGCTATGTCCGCATAGGTTCGTGAGATTGCCCGTTGAATCTGGCTGATTTGCACTGCCTTGCCGTTAATGTAGGCGAATTTTGAGTTTACGGCTATCCGGCATGAGCTCTAGAAATCGACGGGGGATCACGTATGCGCTCAGAACGCGATGACCCTAAAAACGAATCTACCGTCCAGAGGATGTGCCTTCAAGTTCTCGGATGGCCGGCAAGAGATCACTACCAAGTCGTGCCTTGTCCACAGAACCGTCAGCACCTGCTTCCTGAGAGCGTAGAAGCATCTGTTTGGGATCATGCTGGCTGATAATGAGAATTCTGGTTTGCGGCAATTCCTGTTTCAAAATACGCGCGGTCTCGAGGCCGTTTGTTCCCGGCATACTCACATCCAGAAGAATCAGATCGGGGTGGAGCTCACACGCTTTTCGAATCGCATCCGCAGAATCCGCAGCTTCCGCGCAGACCTCGTAGCCAACCTGCTTTGCCAGAAGGCGCAATATTCCCTGGCGAACGAACTCGTTATCGTCAGCGACTAAGATACGCATTGATAGAGTCTCTATAGGGAATCTAGACGGAACTTGGGAGGGACTCAGGTGTGAGCTCGCTTTCCGCCGCCCTATTCTTTGAGACTGGTATCGATACTAAAACACGAGTTCCGGTACGATCGGATTCGATTTTCATCTCACCATTAAATTGACCGAGACGTTCGCGCATGCCTCGAATGCCAACGCCTGAACCATCCGACTGAACCTCTGCTAATCGTTGAGTTGACATACCCTGACCGTGATCCTGAATCTCCACGGCGAGATGGCCGTCTTTACGAGCGATTCTAATATTCGCAGTTTTGCTTCCCGAATGGCGATGGATGTTAGTCAAACACTCTTGCACCAATCGGAACACTACCAATTCCATTTCGCGTGGCAGTCTACCGAATTCTTGCGGGATATCCAGTTTAATTTCTAAACTGCTGCGCTCGCCAAGACCTTGTATGTACCAACTGAGTGCAGAGTGCAAGCCGTTTTCGTCCAATAGCGGAGGATGCAAAAGATAGGAAGTAGTGCGAATGTCTCGATGCAGTTGCTGAACCATATCCTGAATCGTTTCCGCCTCAGTTGCAAGTTCGGGTGCCGTACGTCCGGTGTTCTGGACGAATTGTGCGACGTTCATACCCAACACCGTTAATGTCTGTCCGGCACTGTCGTGCAATTCTCGCGCAATGTGCCGGCGTTCTTCATCCTGCGCTCGCAGCAAGCGCCAGGAGAGCCCCCGAACTTGTTCCGACTGCCTCAGGATTTCGGCATTTCGCCCCACCAAATCCCGGGTACGAGCGCGTACTTCTGCATCGAGCGTCTCGGCCAGTTCGCGGTATTTCTCTTCTGCATCTTTGCGGGCAGTTATGTCGCTTGCCGCGCCGAACCATTCGATGATCTCTCCATTGTCATCGAATACCGGGACCGCTCGCGAGTAAGTCCATCCCAAATCCCCATCTGTCCGGCGAATCCGATGCTCAAGCTGGAACATGCTTTTGGCCCGCACAGCCTCACGGATCGTACGCAACACCAATTCCCTGTCACTAGGGTGAATGTATTCTTCCAGCCAATCCGTCCTCGGCTTCCCGGTATCGGAGATAAAGCCCCTGCCTTCGAGCTGGCGCATTTCGCTCCAGTCTGGGCTCATTCGATAGACCACATACGAAGTGGCATTGACCAGCGCGCGAAATCGTTCTTCGCTGTCGCGCAGCGCCTGCTCGGCCTGCCGGCGCATTTTGGCCATAGCCAGATGAGAGCCGACACGAGCGAGCAATTCACGAGCAGAGAAGGGCTTTACAAGATAATCGTCAGCTCCGGCATCTAATCCTTCAATTCGCGATTCTTCTCCGGCGCGGGCAGAAAGAAGAATAACCGGAGTGTTCCGCAGATCCTTGTCTTCCCGGAGAGAGCGCAGCAACCCGAAGCCGTCCAGTCGAGGCATCATTACATCGGTGAGCACCAAATCTGGGCGTACCTGCCGAGCGGACTCCAATGCAGATTGCCCATCTGGGCAAGCAACCACCTGGTAACGCTCGCTCAGGAGCTTTTCAACATAGGAGCGCATGTCCGCATTATCGTCGGCTAGCAGTATGCGCGAAGCGTTTTGGGAGTTCCGGTCTGATACGGAAGGCCCGATTTTTGGAATGAAATGCGTAATCTCTATATCGTCAGAGATGTCCTGTGTACCAGCGGACCATCGCAGTGCTTCCTGGACATATGCCTCTGCGCCTATTCCGGTAGAGGCGAGAGTTCGCGCCGCGCCAATGCGCTCCGGGGGGAGATGATCTTTACCCAGCGGAACAGTCACAATGAAAGTGCTCCCGCGATCGAGTTCGCTTTCTACTCGCACGCTCCCGCTATGAAGTTTCACGAGTTCCTGAACCAACGCGAGTCCGATCCCGCTTCCCTCCCACGTGCGGCCACGCGCACCTTGCACTCTGTAAAAACGCTCGAACAAATGAGGCAGGTTTTCGATTGGAATGCCGGTACCGGTATCCCGTATCCTCAGTTCAACGGTGTTTCCAACTTTTTTCAGAGAAACTTCAATTTCGCCTTTAAATGTGAATTTGAATGCGTTCGAGAGAAGGTTGAAGACAATCTTCTCCCACATCTCACGGTCTATGTACACCAATTCTGCGCTGTGGTCGCAATTCACCTGCAAT
The DNA here is from genome assembly GCA_963789625.1 of uncultured Acidobacteriaceae bacterium. Lineage (GTDB taxonomy): Bacteria > Acidobacteriota > Terriglobia > Terriglobales > Acidobacteriaceae > Sulfotelmatobacter. The sequence goes on from CAWBLK010000008.1 coordinate 24,610, forward strand.
CTCACTCCTGCCCGTTCGACGGCTGAACGGAAGAGACTTGCAAGTTCGATGGTCAAGCTGGCGAGATCAGTAGGTTCGTAGCAGGCCTGCACGCGCCCGGCTTCGATTCGTGAAAAATCCAGAAGAGTGTTAACCAGCTTAAGCAAGCGTAAGGAATTCTGGTGAGCTACCTGGAGGTTGTTTCGGTGTTCCTCAGTTAAATCGCTGCCGCTGGCAAGAGTGTCCTCCAAGGGACCAAGCATTAACGTAAGTGGCGTCCTGAACTCATGGCTTACATTGCTGAAAAAAAGTGTTTTCGCACGATCGATTTCAGCCAGTGTTTCGGCGCGCTTGCGATCCTCCTCATAGGCGCGTGCATTCGCAACCGTTGTCGCAATCTGGGTCGACATCAGTTCCAGAAAATCACGATAGCCCTTGTCGAATTCAAGGCGAGAGCTCAAACCCGCAACCATAAATCCGGCCAGTTGATGCTGAATATTGGAACGAATTGGCAGGACAGCCGCGCGGGTTGGTGCGTACGACCACGGACCCTGAGGAACCCGCTCGAACCTGCTCTTGAGCTCTTCTACCAGCTGAATGTCCTCGGTTGCCAGCGACTCGGACAACGGCCACGCTTCTTCTCCCGTAGGTGAACTGAGGTCCAACAAGCTGGGGCAACTTCGATCTTCTTGATCTATGCCAATGCGGCAAGCCAATCGGGCATTCTGTCGTTTTTCATCCAGCAAATATAGAAGAAGGAAAGGAATGTCTTTCGAATGCGGTGAGAGTGTTTCCTGAACAATGCGGCAGGCTTCTTCCACCGACTTTGGCTCTACGGAACGCGCGCCCAGATCGCGCAGAGCACGCACCCGGCGTTCCCCCACAACCTTCTCGGTAATCTCGTGTACGGTAGCTAAGACACCGCCGATCGCGCCGGGAACTGATTCGTCGGGCACGGGGCTGTAGGCGATCGTAAAATGTGTTTCTTCGAAGAAACCACGACGATTGATTTCAAGAGGGATATCTTCCATCCAAGTGGCAGGGCCACCAGAGTAGGGCGTTTCAATGAGCGGCTTGAGAACATTCCAGATTTCGTTCCAGACCTCCCTGACTGGCCGGCCGAGCGACCATGGGTGTTTTGTGCCAAGAATGGGTATATATGCGTCGTTGTATACCGAACAAAATTCGGATCCCCACCAGAGTAGCTGCGGGAATCGATTAGCAAGGAGAAATTTGACGATCATTCGTAGAGCGGGTGACCAATTGGCCGCAGGGCCAAGGGGGGTCTGGGCCCAATCCGTATTGCGAATGAGCTCGCCCATCTCTCCGCCGCCTTGCAACCATGCGAATACTTCGCCTGACCCTTGGGTCGATGGATCAACCTGTTTAAAGATCACTTCAGGAAAGAGCCCTGCTATCGAAGGAATCAGCTGTTGCGCAAGCTCATCTTTTACAACATAAGCATCAGCGTGTGCCTGCTCAGCTTGTTGACGAACTATCAAGGGATCATTCTGGCTAACGATCACAATTTTTGCGGTAGGCAGATGCCGCCGCACTTCAAGCGTAGCTTGCAAACCGTCCATCCGGGGCATGGAAACATCCATTAGTATCGCGTCGGGACGGAGTTCTTTTGCTTGCGCAACAGCATCCATTCCATTCGAGGCCTCGCCGCAAACATGCCAGTCAGCCCGCGTAGCAATTATCGAGGTTATTGCACGCCGGGCTTGTTCATGATCGTCAACGACGAGGATTCTTAAGGCCATTTTCAATGTCCCACATTCAGATTATTCTGCCGAAAAACACTGCATCAAAAAGTATCCTTAACAGCCGGAACACCTCTGTGCATTCTCAAGACCCACGAGCAAAAGGGCAGCGCCAGCCGTTCGAAGCTTCGACCGTAAACAAGAATGCGGCAAAGCCGAATTCTGGGATATAAGGTTTTTCCTGTATTGACGTGCTGCTTTAAAAAAGCAGGTTTGCGCCTTCGAATGGTGCATAGGCCAATGCTATGGACGTTTACAGCCGTATCAAGCAGTGGGTTAAAATTTGACTTATGCAGGTGCGAATGCGTGCGCGGCACATCGCTAGAATCTGTGCAATATGGCCACTGATTGCGCATTGTGTGGCGGCTCAGACGCAAGTGTCGCCCAACGCCCAGCCGCCGAATGCCGAAGAGATACAGCTACATACCTACCTTGATCATGCTGCGGAATCAATGCACAAAGGCGACAACGATACTGCAGCGGAAGATCTTCGGCGCGCATTGAAAATCGATTCGCATTCAATCGCGGCACTCAATAATCTCGGAATTGTGCTGGCCCGGATGGGGCGACCTGCCGAGGCGATCCCGTTGTACGAAGAGGCGCTCAAAGTCCGCCCTGACGACCTCGCGACAAAACGCAATCTGGCGATTGCTTACTTTAAATCTCAACACTACTCGCCGGCGTGGCGTTTACTGCAGCCAATGGCGGTAAAATATCCGGACGATTTTCAGATTCTTGACCTGTCCGGTCTTTCGCTCTTTGCTCTTGATCGTTATCCGGAGGCAGCCGCGTACCTGGAACGCGCGAATCACGCTGAGCCCTCCGATCTGGAGACGCTCGATATGCTCGGCAAGGCGTACCTGCGGATGAAGGATTACAAGGCGTTGACTGACGTCTTCGCTCGAATCATGCAGGTGAGTCCAAACTCAGCGTCCGCTCATATCATGATGGGCACAGCTTATGACCAGATGTCGAACCGGCCAGAGGCGATCAAAGAGTATCAAGCGGCGATTGCAGCAGACCCGAACTTTATGGGCGCGCATTCCGGCCTAGGTTTCGAGTATTGGCGAGAGGGCGAGAACGAACTTGCAGAAAAAGAGTACCGGGCAGAATTGCAGCACTTTCCGAACGACCCGGTTTCGAATTGCGTTCTCGGCCAAATCCTTGTCGATAAATCGCGTCCCGCAGAGGCCGAGCCTCTTTTTCGCGCGGCACTGGCGGCAAATCCTCGTTATGCCGAGGCGCTGTTTGGTCTGGGGAAGGCGGAGTTGGCGCTGGAGCATCCTCAGGCGGCGGTTGAGCCACTTCGCAAAGCCATCCAGATCAATCCTGACTATTTCGAGGCACACTTTGTTCTCGGCAGTGTGTTGCGGCAGCTAGGCCGGAGCGCCGAAGCCGCGAACGAACAAAAGATAGCACTGGCTATCCAGGAGAAGAGCAGGGAGGCGGCGATTAAACGGAACGAGAGCCGGTAAAGATGATGACCGGAAAGTCTTGATTCTTACCTCAAATGCACAAGAATAAAAAAGCGCACGCCGTAAGGCGTGCGCTTCATCCGATGGCTAACACTGGTTAGAAGTTAATCTTTGCCCCGATTTGCATTTCGCGTGGAATGTGATACGCCGTGACCTCTCCGAAGGCTGGCGTGCCCACGATGCAGGTGGTTGTACCAGCGTCGTTGCAAATCTGGGAGGGGCTGCCGTGATTGAAGGTGTTGAACGTCTCCAACCGAAGTTGTAAGGCAGCTCGTTCGCCGAAACGTATGTTCTTAAACAGCGAGGTGTCCCAACGTTGGAAGCCCGGCCCCATTACCGCTCCTGGACGCGAACTGCCGAACGTTCCCACTGATTGTGAAAACGCGGCGGTATTAAAGAACTCGTTGATAGTTTTCGGACCGCTGGTGCTGCTGCCGCTTTGATTGGCTAGGTTCGTAGCGTCCCCTTGCAGAAAACCTATTCCCCGGTTTCCGTTGACGGCAAATGGGTCAGCACTCTGCGTTACGGTGATTGACTGCCCGGTCTGAACGTTGACAATACCGGAAAGTTCCCAACCTCCCAACACCGAACCCAGCCCGTGCTGATTCCTGAAGAAGGGCTCTTGGTACAGATAGCTTAAGACGAATATTTGCGGGGTGTTTAATGTAGATGGCCCGTAGTCTTGCTTCAAGTTATAAGTATTCGTAGCTCCCCAAGCCCGGTCAACCGGATTAGTCGTAAGCAGCCTGGACCAGGTGTACGAAACTCCAAGGGTGAGCCCACGACTTACCCGTCGATTGAGCGCAGCCTGGAGCGAATTGTAGTTGCTGGTAAAAACCGTAGAGCGATCGCCGAAGGCGCCGTAACCGGCAAACGGCCGTATGGCGTTCACGTCCACCGATTCATTTGCTAAGCGGGCCGCCACTGTGGGCTGATTGAGATCGATATCGCCCAGCAGATGCGTTCCTTTCGTGCCCACAAAACCAAGTTCAAAAATCGTGCTCGGCAGAACCTCGCGTTGTATGGAAACGTTATAGTCCTGGTAGATTGGAGCTTTGAAAACCACTCCACTTGCCGTTGGCGTTCCTGTCATCACCGGATTGATGGGACCGAGAGCTGGCCCGGGCGCTGCTCCGGCAGACGAATTATCGAACAGGTTGATATTTTCCGCAGGGCTGATAGTGGCGGCAGTTTGAACCAATGGAGGGTCGGCATTAAACGGGTAGGTTCCGAATTCGTTCTGTTCCCAGATACCGTTAAGCGAGCGGTCATAGAACATGCCATATCCTGCGCGAACCGCCATCTTGCCGTTGCCTTGCGGATCCCAAGCGATGCCGAACCTTGGTCCCCAGTTGTTGTTCTGGTCAGCATTGACCCTGCTGCCGTATGGTGAGCAAACCGCCGTGGGATAAATTGCCTGCGCTGCGGCACAGGTTTGCCCAGTGGGAAAGATCATGCCATTGGCATACGTGGCCGAATTGGCTGCCGGCCCCGGGGTCATGTTTCCAGAGGCGCCTATCGTAATCACGCCGGGGGTGAAAGCGGCAGGATCAAAGTTGACGAGAAGATGGTTGCTATCGCTGGGTGACGGGAAGTAGCTATAGCGGATGCCAATATTCAAAGTCAGGCGCGACGTCACTTTCCAGTCGTCCTGTACATAAGCTTCGAAGTTGGTGTAGTGGAGATCTGGGATCGTGTCTTTGTCGGCCTGACCGTAATTGGCCGCCTGTCCCAGCAGGAAATTCGCAAACGCATCGTTCCCGTTCGCAGTGTCAAAGGCAAAGGTAGCCAGACCGCCGTCTCCATTTTCCGTCTTTGTCATCCACATCGCGGTGGCGCCCAGGCGGATGGTGTGGTTTCCATGTTGGAGGGAGAGATTGTCGAATACATTGTGGTCAATGTTCCTCTCAAAATAAGGCCCATTTCCATTGTTTAAGCCGGTATAAGGCGCGCTGTTAAAAACGACATTGGGAGCACGCCCGTAAGGATCCTGATAGGCAGTTTTGCCGGTGAGCTGACTGGTGAAGGCGGGCGAAACGGCGGTGCCACTCAGCGCTGCGTTGATCGCTCCCCAGGAATCGGCGTATTCCACTTCGTTGACCACTTTCGGGGAGATGTTGGCGGTGAGATTCCCAACTACGTTGCGGCCCGGGGCGTTAAGCGCGATAGGGTCTGCGCCCGGATAATTCGCAGTACCCCAGAGTCCGAAGGGGAAGTTTTCGGGAACGCTATCCTGCATGAAGCGGCCAAACACGCGCACCCGGTCGCCGATGTTTTGGTCGAAGCGGACAATATCCTGACGGAAATTATTTAACTGGCTGTAACTCTCGATCAACTGATTGCTCCCGGAGTTAGCCGGAAACGGTGCAATAATCTCTTTTAAGTAAGCTGCGGCGTTGGTGCTATAGCACGACTGATTGATTGTCCAGGTTTCGGTCGAACCCGAGCCGGCCGGGGTCACACATCCAGCAGGGGCTGTGGGAATTGGGCTAGTTTGACCCGTTTGAATTTGAGCGGGGGTGAATACGCCATTAAGCTGCCCATTAGTGGGCACAGGAATTTCCGTGCTGCCTGGAGTACTCGCCTTACGCCACTCTTCCGACCAGAAGAAAAAGGTTTTGTTCCTGACTGGGTGGTAAAGTTTGGGGATTTCAAGCGGGCCGCCGACCGTGAAGCCGAAATCGTTGTAGCGTTCGATCGGAGTTCCATTTCCCCCCGCACCAGAGATGTAGCCTGCCTGATCGATCGCTTGCCTGTTCTCAAATGTGTTGGCATTATAAAAATTATTGCGATTGAACTCGTAGCCGGTGCCGTGGATCTGGTTGGTGCCGGATCTGGTTGCGACCACCACTTGCCCGCCGCCGCTGCGCCCGAAGGACGCATCATAGTTGCTGCGCTCCAGGGTGAATTCCTGGATCGCGTCGACGCTGGGCGTGTTCAGCAAAGTCCCGTTGGAGCCGCTGTCGTTGATATCGGCGCCGTCCACCGTCCAGTTGTTGGCACCAGTGCGCGCCCCATTGACCGAAATTGAGGTATTGCTGGACAACCCGAATCCAGGTTCATCGCCCAGTTGATTGGACACGCCGGGCTGCAGCAACACGAGCTGCTCGAAGTTGCGGTTGTTCAGCGCCAGCCCTCGTACCTGGTCGCCGGTGACGGTACCGGATTGTTCCGCCGTCGTGGTTTGAATGGGCGTGTTCTCCGCCGTTACTTCGACGGTTTCGCTCGCCTTGCCGGGCTTCAGTTGCACATCGAGAGTGTGCTTCTCGGCAACGTTGAGAATGACATCTTTCGCTACATAGGTATCAAACCCGCCGTTCCTTACCGTAACCGTGTAGTGCCCGGCCGGGAGGTTCGTAATATTGAAACTGCCGGTGCTGCTGGTGTCGAGAGAGCGGACGTCCGCGCCGGTTTCTTCGTTGTGAACAACGACAGTCGCGCCCCCCACAACGGCACCAGTGGAATCCGTGACCGTGCCTGTGAGCGTCGCGGCCAACTCCTGTCCCAAACCTGCGGCCGACAGACTCAGGACAACGATGCAAACCGCTAGCCATGAAAAGCGCTTCGGTACAACTCCGGAATTATCCTTGGTGGAGTTTTTACGCCTTCCGCACGTTAATTTCGTCATCGCGCTCCTCCTCAAACCGACCTCCCAAAACTCGGAATTACAAACGCCCTGCTAATTCAAACGCACTATGCTATATAGCACGCGATAGTTCGTAGTCAAGAAGAAAAAAGCAATCGGCCAGAGAAAATTGTTCGATACACAGCGGGGCTCCAACCTCCTTCATCAGCAAGGGTCGGAACTCGAAGGTGCAAGTCAGAACCAGCCCCGGAGCGGAAATGGATGCGCCAGTCGGCTGCAAAATCTGGCGCTCAGCCTCTTGATCCCCATAGGGTACACGCCTTTCGGCTGCGTTTTGCCGCCAGAATGGAACCGCAAAGGACCCATCAACGCCAATCTTTATCGAGAATTGAGCTTTACATCAAACTCACAATACGCTATATAGCATACGGTGAGCAAGAAGCCGTACCGGTGCTTGGTGTACCCTGCGGTCTTGCTTAGCAGGGACCGCCGTACCAGAGCGTCTGCCAACAAATTATGTCTGGAAATCATCGCAAGAGGACCCCCGCCTACAGGAAAATCCAAGGCGAGATCCGTGACCGCATCGCTACCGCCACTCTGAAGCCGGGGGACGCGGTTGCGTCGGAGCGGGAGTTGGCCAAGACCCATAAGGTTAGCCTCATGACGGCTCGCCACGCCCTGGCTGGACTGGAACACGAAGGAATCGTCGAACGCCGGCTTGGGGCCGGTACATTTGTCGCCGTGCCCAAGATTCATTTTAACAAGTTAATGAGCTACACCGAGCAAATGTCGAGCCGAGGTTTGGCTCCGCGCTCGCGAGTATTGCTCTCGAAAGCGATTGACGGCGAACCGGAAGTTGCGGCCAGACTCGGCCTGCCCGCAGCCAGCCGTGTGCTAAAAATCGAACGGCTCCGGCTTACAGGGGAAGAACCGTTTGCCCTGGAAACCGTTTACTTGCCCGCTGCCGATTTTCCCGACCTGGCATCGGCCGCTCTAGGAAGAAATTCTCTGTTCGCAATTCTCGAGCATGATTATGCAACGAAATTGGCGTACGCAGATGAAGAGGTCGATGCTACGTCAGCAGATTCCAATATTGCGGAACTGCTTAGCGTCCCTCGTGGCGCCTCAGTGCTGCGTATTCGGCAGATCATCTATTCAACCAAGGGCAAAGCTACGATTTACGGAGTTGGTTTCTACCGCTCGGAACGGCACACTCTGTTTATCCGGCGCATGCGCTAATGCAGCCAAGCCAGCGGCCCGCGAAAAGAGGCCAATGCAGCGAATCATCGCGATGATTCTTGGAAGTCTTGTAGCCTTGACTGGTGCATCTGGTCGGGAAATGCCTCCAAGTCCGCCTCCCCAATTCGTCAACACCCTGATGCCGCAGCCGGAGCATCTTGCTTCACAGGAAGGACGGCTCAGGTTCACATCTTCCTTTGCTGCAATTCCCGATCACTATCGAGATGCTCGCCTTGACGCGGCCATCGCGCGTAGCTTTGATCGTCTTAAAATTCGGACGGGAATCTCATTTCAAGCGTCTTCGCCAGCATCTAGCGCATCCGGGGCACTGACTGTTAGCGTCGATGGACCCGGAGAAGCCATCCAGTCGGTCGATGAAGATGAATCTTACTCGCTGGACGTCACTCCCTCCGGTGCGCACCTCCACGCCGCTACGGTGGTCGGAGCCATGCACGGGCTCGAAACTCTGCAACAGCTTGTGCAGTCTGATGCATCGGGATATTTTCTTCCCGCAGTATCGATTCACGATACCCCCCGTTTTCGATGGCGCGGCCTGATGATTGATTGCGGGCGGCACTTCATGCCGGTCGACATTCTCTTCCGCACGCTCGATGGTATGGCCGCCGTTAAGCTGAACGTGTTCCACTGGCACCTGAGTGAAGACCAGGGTTTTCGCATCGAGAGCCGAGCCTTCCCAAAGCTCACTGAACTGGGCTCTGACGGGCTGTTCTACACGCAGGAGCAAGCTCGCGAAATTGTTGCGTATGCGCACGACCGCGGCATTCGGGTTGTGCCCGAGTTCGACATGCCGGGCCACACCAGTGCATGGTTCGTGGGATATCCCGATCTCGCTAGCGCACCCGGCCCCTTCCACATCGAGCGGGAGTTCGGCGTCTTCGATCCGGTGATGGATCCTACGCGCGAAAGCACTTATAAATTCCTCGACACTTTCATCGCAGAGATGGCGGCCATCTTCCCCGACCACTTCATGCACATCGGAGGTGACGAGAACAACGGTGTGGAGTGGAAGGCCAATCCGCGCATCCAGACGTTCATGCGCGAACACAATCTGCAAGACACAGCCGCGCTGCAAAATTATTTCAACCAGCGTCTGCTTAAAATTCTTGAGAAGCACGGTAAGCACATGATCGGCTGGGACGAGATTCTCACTCCGGACCTGCCTAAAAATGTTGTTGTTCAGAGCTGGCGTGGCTTCGATTCGCTCGCAACCGCCGCTAAGAACGGATACAGCAGCATTCTTTCGGCTGGTTATTACTTAAATCTTATGAGCTCCGCTGCCGAACACTATCTGGTCGATCCGCTGCCCGAGGCGAACAGCCTGGCTCCTGAACAGCAGGCGCGCATTCTGGGCGGAGAAGCCTGCATGTGGACTGAGCAGGCCACTCCGCAGGATATCGATTCGCGGATTTGGCCGCGTACCGCGGTCATCGCCGAGCGGCTGTGGTCGCCGCGCGACGTAAATGATGTCGACGATATGTACCGCCGGCTTGCCACCGAGTCGCTGCGATTGGAAGCTCTGGGTCTCACGCACATCTCTCAAGAGGACGTGAGTCTGCGCCAGTTGGCGGGTACAGAAGAAATTAATCCATTGCATGTCCTGGCCTCTGTTCTTGAGCCTGTGGCTTTCCATGATCGCGCGCATCAGCAACACCCGAATCAACTCACGCCTACTGAATCAACTCATCGACGCACTTCGTCCTGATCCGCCATCACGCCACAATTTTGAGCTGCTCGTACGCGCTTATTTGCAGGATCCCGCAACCCGATTGCAGGAAGAATCCGAACTTACTACTAACTTCAAAGCGTGGATCGCAGCAGAACCTGGAATTCTGCGCTTGATGGCTGGCTCGCCAACACTCGCGCTGGCAGAGTTGCGAGCTCAGCAGCTCAGCGTGCTTGGGCACAACGGGCCTCCAAGCCGTTTCGTATCTCTCATCTGGACTGCCTGCAGCCGCCGCGCTGGAAAGCGCAGCAACTGGCTTTACTGGATGAAGCCGAGAAACCGCAAGCGCTGGTTCGCTTCACAGTGATCAAACCGTTGCGCGATCTAATCAATGCAGTTCCCGAAGCGACTAACAAGTAGCCACCGGCCACTCAAAAAAATAAAGCAGGCTGACTTTCTCAAGCCAGCCTGCTGCGGTGATTCGTTCCAGCTACCAGTTCGCTATCGCTAGCGGCCCAAGCCTGCAGCCATAGTTTTTACCATTGTGCCGTTGGCATCATCGTCTTTCACGGCCCATACATAAGCTCCGCCCAGACCGCCCGGAACTTTGAAATTTATATAGATCATCTTCAGAGCCGCCGTGATGGGATCGTCATAGGTGTAGAAGGTTCCACCTGTGGGATCGTAGAGCGATACGGCGATTCTTCGTGCATCATAGTACTTGCTGTAACCATTCGATGTAAGCGTGGATAAGAGTCGAATAGGTCAAGAGTCCGGGTGTCAGCAGTGTGTCGCAACCGGGCGTATTACCGCTGAGATCCGTACATACTCCTGTTCCGTTAGCCAGCAGAACAGGAGAGGGACCAGTTGAGTTCTGGTACAAGCCGTGATTCACATTGGGAGCGCCTGTCCAGCCGGCAGCATACAAAGGCAAGCCCATCGTGTACTTGTATGGAGGCACGCCGGCCTTGAGATAGGCGTTTACCGTGTCGTCGATATCGAGGTCTTGGCCATATAGTGGGTCCTGCCGGGAATCGAACAGCGGCGAGGCTTCATTGGTCTGCGTGACCCATGAGCCTGAATAGTTGTAGCCATCGATGGTGATGAAATCAACCTGCTCGGCAGCCTTGGCAAGATCGATGTTCACATAATTCTGCGACCCAGCAGGTCCATCGAACGACAAGATATATTTTTTCCCCGTGGTTTTGCTCAAAACGTCCAACTGGGTGCGGAACTCTTTGAGCAGGGCCGTGAAGTGTTGCGTGTCGGTCGCTGTGGGAAATTCCCAATCGATATTGAAACCGTCAAACAAGCCGGGGGCGGTAACGCCTGCGGCGATGTTGCCGTTGACAAACATGTCGATGCAGGAAGCGGCAAGGGCTTGGCGTCCGGCAGCGGTACTGGCGGCGGTGGCGAAGGCCGCGGTGTTGGTAGCCGATGCTCCACCCAACGACATCAACACCTTCAGGTGGGGATGAAGTCCCTTGAGTTGTTGGATGGCGGCAAAATTTCCGTAGAGTGGGCCAGGGTAGGCAGTACCGTTCACGCTGGGCAAATATGGGGATTGATAGTCGGCCCAGGTATCGGCAATAGCGCATGCCGGCGCCGGCGTTGTCGTGATATTGCCAAAGGCGTAGAGGAGATGCGTGAGTTTATCGGCCACACCGTTTTGTTGCAGGTTCGCAATGTTGTAGCCAGCATAGTAGATACTCCACTCTTCGAAGTATCCTCCCAGGATTTTTCCTTGGTTATGGTTTTGAGCGAATGAGGGTGAGATGCATGCGACGAGGGCCAACAGAGTCAGCACAAATCCTCGGAGCAAGCGGGGTAGGGAAAGGGTAGACATGGCAAACGCCTCCAGAGATTCGTAAAGTACGAACCGCCGGAGTATAGAGCTATATAGCGGAATAATGCAATACCCCACTTTTGAGGCTGGATATTTGCCGATTCGCCGTCATCCCCACCGCACCCTCAACCAAAACGAACGCACGATAAAAATCAAAGGCAGGCCGACTTACAAGCCGGCCTGCCTTTATGGTTATTCCTGGCACCAATCTCTACGGATTGAGATCGCCAGCGATGGCTTTGGTCAGGTCACTATTCGAGTCGTCGTCTTTCAACGCCCAAACATAGCCGCCGCCGAAGCCCATACTCTTGATGAAGTTCACCTTGCATTGCACCGACGTAGCATTGTCGTAGCTGAATGCGGTGGACGTGGTTGCGTTGAACATACGGGCCGCGCAGCGAGTGGAATCGTAGCTGGGCGTGAATCCGTTGCTTAACAGATTGACAATGGTCCCGTAGGTGGCCAGGCCATCGGTTAACAGGTAGTCGCATCCCGTAGTCGGACTGGACTGGTTATCACCCGTCGGGCAATTTCCCACACCGTTAGCATTAGGAACCGGAGAAGTTCCATTCGGAGTGAGAGCTCCGGTTGGATCCGTTACTCCGGTTGCGTTTTGGTACATTCCGCCGTTCGCTGAGGTCAGACCTCCGGCCCAACCCGCACCATAGAGCGGGAATCCCATGGTGTATTTGGCCGCTGGCGCACCTTGCGACATGTAGTACTGCACGGTCGCGTCGATATCGTCAGCCGGTTTTCCGTACATCGGATTGGCGGTTTCGTCGTACAACGCGGAGGCGTCATTCGTGGCGTTAGACCAGTCTCCGGCGTAGTTATAGCCGTCGACATTCATGTAATTCAACTCCGCGGCAACTGCCGAGATGTTGATCGTGTCATAACCGCCATCGTTGCCCGAATCCGCAGCTGCGCCCGGGGTTGATGGGCCCGCAGCTAAATCGGCCAATATCTGGTACGTTTTGCCGGTGGTTTGCGTCAGCGTATTCATTTCGGTGCGGAACTCGGTCAACAACGCGGTGAAGTTGGCCGTATCGTTTGCGTTGGGGAACTCCCAGTCGAGATCGATACCATCGAAGAGAGTGCCGGTGGAAACCCCCGAGGCGATATTGCCCTGGAGGAACATGTTGATACAGGAGCCAACAAAGGCCTGCCGTTGAGCAGTCGTGCTGGCTGCCTGGTCGAAGAGCGTGTTGTAGGTGGGGGGATTCCATCCACCGATCGAGATCAACACTTTCAGGTTGGGATTGAGCTGCTTGAGTTGTACGAGCGCACCGAAGTTGCCCTGCAATGGCGCCGTGGCTGGAGTAGCGCCAGTCACCTGCGGGACGACCTTCTGATAATCGGCATAGGTATCGGCGAGCGCGCAATTCACGTTGCTGCCGTTCGCGACCGGTTTGGCAAAGGCGTAAATGATGTGCGTGAGGACGCCGGCTACGCCATTCGACTGCAGTTGCGCAACATTGTAGTTGGCGTAGTAAGTGCCCCACTCTTCATACCATCCACCCATGAACAAATTGGTAAGGGCGGTTGTCGTCACGTTGACGGCCGAACTGGCGCCAGACGTGCCAGCATAGTCGCTCGCTTCAACTGTAAAGCTGTAACTGGTTGAAGGTGAAAGGTTCGCCGGTGTGTAGGACGTGGTGGTCGTAGTTCCGACCGCACTCCCATTCTGTAGCACCGTGTAGTTGGTGATGGTGCAGCCGCTGGGAGGAGTGACCGCAGTCCAGCTCAGGTTTGTGCTGGAATCCGTCGTGCCTGAGGCCGCCAATCCTGTTGGAGCGCTTGGTTTGGTGGTGCACGAGCTCGCCAGAGTGGTCACATTCACCGCCGAACTCGCGGCTGATGTGCCCGCCGCATCTGTCGCCTCAACAGTAAAGCTGTAAGTTGTCGAAGGCGTGAGACCAGTTACGGCATCGGAGGTTGTGGTTGGGGATGCGATCGTGGCTCCGTTCTGCAGGACTTTGTAGCTGACGCTGCATCCTGCCGGTGGAGTAACCGCGTTCCAAGCCAGGTTTGTGCTGGATTGCGTCGTGCCCGAGGCCGCCAATCCACTCGGAACTGGTGGTGCGGATGAGCAAGTCGAACAAGCGCCGGTCGCGGTCCAAGGTTCGCCGCTGCCAGCCCCGCCGCTGTTGGTCGCCGGACTCTGATTCTGTGTCCAGAAATTGGCGACATAATTTTCGCCGTTCAGGCTAGCAGTCATGCCTTGGGTGTAAACCTGAGTAGCACTCCATGCCGTGGCGCATGATCCACCACCGCCTGCCAGAGTTGTTACATTCACTGCCGTGCTCGCTGGAGAAGTGCCAGCAGCGTCCGTTGCTTCAACCGTGAAGCTGTACGAAGTCGATGCCGCAAGCCCGCTCACGGCAAACGATGTGCCGGTTGCGGTTCCAATCGAGGTTCCGTTCTGCAATACCGTGTAGCTGCTGATCGTGCAGTTTGCAGGGGCAGTGTCCGCAGTCCAACTCAGATTCGTGCCGGAACTGGTCGTGCCTGATGCCGCTAATCCTGTTGGTGCGCTTGGTTTGGTTGTGCAACTGTTCGCCAGCGTGGTCACATTTACGGCCGAACTTGCGGCTGACGTGCCATTAGCATCTGTCGCCTCAACTGTGAAGCTGTAAGCCGTAGACGCGGAAAGACCGGTCACAGCGAACGTTGTGCCGGTTGCAGTGCCAATCGAGGTTCCGTTCTTCAATATCGTATAGCTGCTAATGGTGCAGTTCGTGGGAGGAGTATCGGCGGTCCAACTCAGATTTGTGCCGGAGCTGGTTGTGCCGGACGCCGACAATCCAGTTGGCGCACTGGGGGTGGTCGTGCAACTGGCGCCGCTTCCGCCAGTTCCACTGAGAGCCGCTGTCTGTGTGCCGCTGTCGGTCACTGTCAATGTGCCGCTGGCCGCGCCTGACGCAGTTGGGGCGAAATACACATAGATGGGACACGAACCGTTGGCGGCCACCGAGGATCCACAATTGCTGGATAGGACGAATGGACCGCTGACGGTCACGCTGCTAATGCTCACGGCAGAGCTGCCGCTGTTGGCCAGGGTAAAAGTTTCCCACGCGGTGCCTGTACCGACCGGGGTGCTGCCAAAGTTGTAGCTCGATGGGCTTAGAGTGACTGTCGCTTGCGCCAACAGCGAAACTGAGACAAAGACGCAGAGCAGGAGGGGGAAAAGTAAAGCTCGCTTCATTTGTAGCTCCTTGATTCGGGGGACATGCCAGAGCGATCCGCCCGCGGTTGGGTGATTGGGGGAAGAGTCCGGCTGCGGTCGCACCGGACTCCGCGTCGTGAGAGTCAGCTATATTCCGCAGTCATATTCAGCACTCATGGAAGATTCATAGCTTCCAAACTGCTCTATAGCACTAATAGCGATGGAGGCTACTCCGCTTAAGCAGTCGGGTCAAGGATTTTTTTTCGTTTTGCGGAATCCGAACTGCAACTTAATTCAGCGAGGCGCTAACCACTAGAAGGCGTGGGGCGTATAGGCGGCTGAGCATGTTTTATTGGAGTGTGGAAAAAGGGCGATTCTGGAACAATCTTGTTACGAAAGCCGAACTTGACCGGGCTGAAACTATGGCGGGTCGCCCGGTGAACGATGTTTTTTCCTAGGGACACTTAGGGATACGACCCGTCTCGATTACTTGAGGCCCGCCGCAATGCTTTAGTAAGAGATGCGCTGGCATCATCGTCGTTCAGCGCCCAAACATAGGCGCCGCCAAGCTTGTGCTTCTTGATGTAGGCCGTCTTCGCCGCCACTGCGGCAGGATTGTCGTAGGTATAGAAGGTTCCAGAGGCCGAATTGTAGAGCGTTGCGCCGACTCTCGCTGAATCGTACCAGGCGACGTAACCGTCCCGATGCGTAAGATTCTCGATGGTCGAGTAAGCAGCGAACCCCGCAGTCAATATGGTGTCGCAGCCCGGTGATGGATTGGTTTTGTCGGGTTTCGCGCACAGACCCGATCCGTCGGCCAACAGAACTGGCGAAGCCGCGGTCACATTCTGGTATAAGCCATGGTTCGCATTGGGGGTGCCCGTCCATCCGACGGCATAGAGCGGCAAACCCATGGTGTACTTCGCTGCCGGCACACCAGCCGCGAGATAAGCTTTTACCGTCGCATCAATGTAACGATCGTCGGCATAAACAGGGTCGGCGGTTGTGTCATAAAGAGAAGACGACTCATTCGTTTGCTTCTCGTCCGCGTTGGCGTAGTCGTACCCGTCGATGGTAAGGAAATCCACCTGCGCAGCAGCGGCCTTGAGATCGATATTGACATGTTTCTTGGGATTCGCCGGCGAATCAAACGTCAAGACATATTGTTTGCCAGTGGTTTTAGCCAAAGCGTTGAGTTGCCTGCGGAACTCTTTCAGCAGGGCGGTGAAATTCTGTTTGTCCGCTGCGTCAGGAAATTCCCAATCGATATTGAAGCCATCAAACAAGCCCCGAGCTGTAACGCCGGGTGCGATATTGCCCCTCACAAACATGTCAATGCACGAAGAGGCGAGCGCAGCGCGGCCCGATGCAGTAGCTGCGCCGGTTACGAAGCCTGCAACATTGCCGGCCTGTCCTCCCAAAGAAATCAAAACTTTCAGATTGGGATGAAGCTGTTTAAGTTGTTGGATCGCCCCAAAATTTCCATAAAGCGGAGCGGTGTAGGGCTTGGTGTTCACACTAGGAACGTTCGAGTTCTGGTAAGCGGCCACGGGATCCGCAATTGCGCACGCCGGTGGAAAAGTCGGAGTCACGTTGCCAAAGGCATAGATCAGGTGTGTCAGTTCATCGGCTACACCATTCTTTTGCAAATCCGCAATGTTGTAACCAGCGTAATTGATACCCCACTCTTCGAAGTAGCCGCCGAAGATCTTGCCATGGGGACGTGCCTGCGCCAGCGACTGAGAGCAAGGAACGAGGGTCAACGAGATTATCAGAATCGTTCGGAGCAGGCGCGGCAAAAGTCTTGACATAATTAAACGTCTCCAGATTTTGTAAAAGCCACGTTATGTAAAAAAGATTAAATGGCAGTATAAGCCTATAAAAGCCATGCCTGTTCGGTCTTCCACGTAAAGCTGGAGAGACAGGTGTTCCGTTCGATTGTTTTGGCGGAAACCTATTGGGTGACGAAGAAGTGGAAAGGAGAGTGACTGTCTTATTTCTAAAATTTTTGTCGATTCTTTGACGGCCCATACCTTAACCTCCACTGCTTCCGCGATAGGGCTCACAATCTGCTGCAGTTATCTGCGTCATCGCGTCTGGCAATAATCGTGCTTCTGTCTAATCCGTACGGGTATGGCTCGCCGGCGGAGGATGCGTCGGATAACCATAAGGATACGGACCACTTCCAGGCTCCTCATGGCGTTTGGGTTTGACGTACTTCTTCCAGAGGATGGTGTTATGAAAGAACATGTTCAGCTCGACGGACTTCTGTTCACCAGCGACGTGCAGGTTTTGAACGTCATGAATCAAATTCTGGAGACCTTTGTCATCGAAACGCACGTCTGCAGCGAACTGGACTCTGCTCTGGATGCGGTTACGCACCGCAGGCTTGACACGGTAATTGTGGACTGGGACTGCGCGTTTGATCCTACGCGCATTGTGAGAGCCACGCGCAAGTCATCGCCGAACAGCAATTCGACCATAGTAGCCATGGTCAGCGGACAATCGGAAATGCATGCGCTGATGGTCGGAGCCAACTTCATGATCCACAAGCCCGCGAGCATGGATGATGCCAGGCGATGCATGCGGGCCGCATACGGGACTATGTTGCAAAATCGCAGACGCGCAGCTCGCGTGCCTGTAGACGTTGCGCTGGTGGCGAGAGTCGTGGGGATTGGAGAGATCCAGGCCAGAATCAGCGACCTCAGTGTAGGAGGGTTGGCACTGCAGTGTGGACAATTACTGCCAATCAATCAGGAGGTGTTGGTGCAATTCTCACTTCCGGGTGTCAAGAGTGTGATTCATGCAACGGGCAGCGTGGTAAATGCCAATAGCAAAGGGCGGGCTGGAGTGCGCTTTTCATTTGTGCCCGAGGAAGATCGCAACTTGCTGGAACGCTGGTTGGCAGTCGAACTGGCCAAATTGGAGAGCGCTGAGATGCCTACTGACAACACGCAAATGGTAGGAAACTAAAGAATAAAAGAGCCTCTTCCCGACGCCCCGAGTTACCTGCCATAAAGGAGCGCATGAAATCTGTATAGTACGCCTTGTTGATTATCTTCCAGCAGCCGCTCCGAAGCTGCGGCCCAGCACCTCGCGTATCCGTCTTCCCAGAGTGGTCAACCGGAAAGGCTTTTGCAGGAGTGTGTGCTTGGGGTCTAGGACCTGCTGGTTCGAAAGCAAGTTATTCGAATACCCCGACATAAATAAAACGCGGACTTCCGGACGAATCGTTGCTATCTTCTCCGACAGTTCGCGCCCGCTCATTACCGGCATAATTAAGTCTGTTAGTAGTAGATGGATAGGCTTGTTATATCGTTCTGCTATCTGGAGAGCTTCGGGTCCTCCCTTGGCCGTCAGCACGGTGTAACCGTTCTCGCGGAGATATTCGGCCGCAGAGTCACGGACTCCGTCTTCATCTTCGGCGAGAAGAATGGTTTCTGTCCCAGTAATCGGCTGCTGGCGCCCTTCTGCCTCTTGAATCTGCACCTCCGCCCCGACAGAGGGAAAATAGATTTTGAAAGTTGTCCCTATATTAGGTTCGCTATGGACGAAGATCTGGCCTCCGCTTTGCTTTACGATGCCGAACACAATGGCGAGCCCAAGTCCGGTACCTTTGCCCTGCTCCTTAGTCGTGAAGAAGGGTTCAAAGATATGAGACTTAGTCTCTGCGCTCATGCCGCAACCGTTGTCACTTACCGAAACCATGACGTATTTTCCCGGCTGCACTTGTTCAGTAAGGGAATGGTCGACGTCAAGCTCAGCATTGCCGGTCTCGATTGCAAGTTGTCCGCCGTTCGACATAGCGTCTCGGGCATTGATAATCAAGTTCATGAGCACTTGCTGTACCTGACTCGGATCTGCTTTCACGCGGCCAATATCGCCTGCGACGAACCGCAGCTCGATATTCTCCGGAATCAAGCGAGTCAGCATTTTGATCTGTTCGGAAATCAGAGTGTTTAAGTCGAGTACCTTTGGGGAAACTACTTGCTTGCGGCTGACTGTCAGCAAGCCCTCCGTCAGTGAAGAACCTCGATCTGTTGCTTTTACGATTTCATTAGCATAACGGCGAGTGGAATCATCCGTTAGCTTCTTATCGAGCAGTTCGGCATAGCTGCTGATTGCCATCAGGATGTTATTGAAGTCATGCGCTACGCCGCCGGCAAGCCGGCCGATAGCTTCGATTTTCTGCATCTGGCGCAGTTGCTCTTCCAACTCGCGGTGATGTGTGATGTCTTCAACCGTCCCGTCGTAATGAAGAATCCGGCCCCGCGGGTCGCGCACGACGCGGGCATTTTCCGAAACCCAGATAATTTTTCCGTCCTTGCGATAGGCTTGGTACTCAAAATTTTGCACGAGGCCGTGCTTTTCCAGGGTCTCGGTAAATTCGGCGCGCATCTCGGGTTTTACGTATTCCTGGGTCGCTATGTCTGTGCGGAGGCCGATGAGTTCTTCCGGAGAATCAAAGCCGAGCATGCGGGCGAGAGCCGGATTGGCAGATAGGTATCTACCATCCGGTGTGGTTTGATAGATTCCCTCCACCGCGTTTTCAAAGATCGTCCGATACTTCTCTTCCGCCCGCTTCAAAGCCTCTTCCGAACATTTTCGTTCGGTGATATCAGCCAGGAACCCAATAATTCCTTTGACCTTGCGGCTTGCGTCCCGGATGGGTGCCGCCGACAGACTGACCGTCACTAAAGAGCCGTCTCGTTTTCGTCGAAGCACTTCAACCCCGCGCAAGGTTTCACCCGAGAGCAATCGAGTGTGCAGTGCGGCAGATTCAGCCCGTACCTCGTCAGGAAGAATGGGATTCCGTTTGCCGACGAGTTCTTCTTCACTCCAACCAAATAGCGCTTCTGCCGCGGGATTCCACATGGTCACATGGCTCTCGGTGTCAGCGGCAATGATGGGCACGGGAGAGGCATAGATGCTGGTTTCGTTCGCCTTGCGGAGAGCTTCTTCCGCAAGCTTCTCTGCCGTGATGTCCCGCGCAATCGTTGATATGCCGGTGATCGCTCCGTCGGAATCTAGAACTGGCGATGCGGTCAGGGATACATGGATCAACTTGCCATGCTTGGCCATCCAGACCGTCTCGAAATTCCTGATCGGGCGTCCGGCCTTCAACTCTTCGACAATCCTTCGAACCTCATGGGAGCGGCCTGCAGGGGCGAGAATAGAGATGTCCTGGCCAACTGCTTCACGGGCGGAATAGCCATACATCAGCTCGGCGCCCATGTTCCAACTGGTAATCCGGCAAGTCAGATCCTTGCCGATGATTGCATCCTGCGAGGATTCGACAATCGCCGCCAGGCGCACGACCATCTCCTCGGCCCGCCGGCGCGCTGTAATGTCGCGAACATATACGGTATAAGAGGTCTGTTTCTCAAGGATGATTTGGGTGATTGTAACCTCGGCGGGGAATTCGCTGCCGTCGGCCCGCGAGCATCTGGTTTCGAGGCGATTGCCGATGATGTCAACGTCGCCCGATGCGACAGGAGCAAAAAATTCGCGGCGCAAACGATCCCGCAAAGCAGGATGCACGATCGTCTGAATCACATCCTTGCCTAGAGTGTCGGATCGGGAGACGCGAAATGTTCGCTCTGCAGCCGGATTGAAATCCGTGATCTTAGCCTCTGCATCGGCACAGATAATGCAATCCAAAGCAAAATCCAGGAGAGTCTGCCGGCGAGCCTCACTCTCATGGAGAGCTTGCTGAGCTCGCAAAAGATCACCGGAGATTGGTTTGGATCTCGTAGCCGACTTCTTCTTATTAGTCGGCGGGTCAGGGCGAGCCTTTGTCCGGCTTTTTCGGCGATTCATCCGTCAGGTCTCTACTCCCCAAGTAGCTCGTGAATCCTATCCTTCAGTGTCTCCAGGCGGAAAGGCTTGCGCAGCACGGCGTTCCCCGGAGGGCGATTCGCACGCGTGCGGTGCGCTTCATCGGTATCTCCCGACATATAGAGGATTTTGAGGTCGGGATTGAGCTCGAGCAGCTTCTCGGCAACTTGGAGTCCAGACATCTTGGGCATCACGATGTCAGTGATCAAGACATCGAGGCTAGAGCGATTCTGTTGTACGACGTGAACAGCTTCATCGCCTGTCCTTGCCTGCAAGACCTTAAAGCCTTCCATTTTCAGAAATTCCGAAGTTGGTATCCGCACTGCATCATCATCTTCGACAACCAGAATTGTCCGGGAGACAGGCACATTTCGCGGAGAACTGCGCTTCGAATCTTCCCGTGTATCTTGTTTCGAGGGCGGAAAATAAATGTTGAAGCTGTTGCCTTTTCCCGGTTCGCTACTGAGCCTGACAAATCCGCCGGCATTCTTAACGATTCCGCGAACTGCCGCCAGCGACAAGTTGATCCGGGTATCCTGATCGTGGCTGCCAACAAGCTCTTCCGCGGTGCGGCCATGGCCAGTGTCATCGATCGAGAGCATCACATATTCACCCGTCTGCTCGACCTCGCCGATACCTATGGAATTCTTGTTCACATCCATCAACTTGGTGCTTATTGTGAGCTTTCCACCCTTGGTCATTGCATTGCGCGCATTTACCACAAGACTCAACACCATGTGTTCAATCTCAGCGGAGTCAGCATCTATTTTGGGGATGGTTGGATCGAAGTCGAACACAACTGAAATGGATTCGCCGGCTAATTGTTCGAGAAGCTCTCTGATTCCCGTTAGTACGATGTTCAGATCGAGTGGTTGAGGTGAACTGGCCTGAGTACGGCTTATTGCCAGAAGCTTTTGGACTAGAGCGGTTGCCCGGTTAGCGTTGCTCAGGACTTGCTCGAGGCTCCGTCGTTGCGACGCTGAAGCTTGCTTCATCTCCAGCTCAGCATAGCTGGTGATCGCCATCATGATGTTATTAAATTGGTTGGCGGTTGCCCGCGTAATCTCGCTGATCAGCTCAGTCTTCTGCGCACGCAAGAGAGTCCGCAGGTCCGCCTGTAACTCGGATGGTGAGCTGCTTTTCAGTTTGCTGCTCAAGAGGTCTGACATCGGAGCACACTTCCCACTCTGGTTATTCTTCGGACGGTTCCCATTACGATACTTAGTCTGCTAGCGCATTCACAAATTACTCAGGTAATCGAGCGCAGAAGTTACGGGTGGATTCCCGGGTAATTGAAGAGCACATTCGATGAGGAAGTGATGGGAAACCATTGCTCGATGATGGCGCGGCGTGCAGAGGCGTGTCCCGGTGCCATCGTCTCTGTTCATTTTCTGGAACTTGTGAACTCATTGTTGAACAGCAATGAGTCCACCATAACGATACTGCTTGTTATCAATGCGTTAGAGTTTCCAGGCTTTGGCGGCCAGCGTGCCTATATACAGGCATGGACCGAGTTCTTATTATCGACGATGACGACCAGTTAATAGATGCTTACCGGGACTATCTCTCGGAAAGTGGGTATCAGGTAGATTGCGCTCAGGAGCTGGAAGAAGCACAAACGCTGCTCGCCCATTTCTCATATTCTGTTGTGATCACAGATCTCCGGCTCAGCAAACTCGCATTCGGCGGGTTAGATCTGGTCAAACATGTCCGCGAAAGTTCGCTGCAAACGCGCATCATCGTGCTAACCGCCTATGGCTGGCCGGAACTTAAGGCCGAGGCATCGGCTGCGGGAGCAGATGTATTCCTTCGAAAGCCGCTGCGTTTGAAAGAGTTGGGAAAAACGGTCGTTGAGTTGGCAGGAGCGAGCGCATGAAGAAATCCATTCTCGAAACTATTCTCGATCCCCATGAGTTGTCCGTTCGCTTCCAGCCCATTTTCCAGATCCAGGGTGAAGCCAAGCGCGTCGATAGCGTTGAAGCCTTAATTCGCGGACCCCGGGGAACAAATTTTGAAAGAGCGGACATTCTGTTCGATTATGTCCGGCGCAAGAGGGCGGAAGCAGCCGTCGATCAAAGTTGCCTGGCCGCAATCTGCGATGCGGCCACAGGCTTGCCTTCCAAGGTACGGATCAACGTGAATGTGCATGCCTCGACGCTCGGCCACAATTCCGGGTTCACTGATTTTTTTCGACGGCAGATAGACAAACAGTCTCTGCCACCGGAGAGGTTCACACTGGAACTCGTAGAACATGCTCCTACCTGTAACATCCCCGAACTGACAAATAACATTGCGAAGTTACGAAGCTGGGGCGTGCGTATTGCGCTGGATGACGTGGGATTGGGGCAATCCAACTATCGCATGATGCTGGATTGCGATCCCGAGTACTTCAAGCTGGACGCTTACTTCGTGCAAGGTTTGAGCACAGACCCGAAACGGCGGGCGGTCGTGGAGTCACTGGTTGCGCTGGCGAAAGCTCTGGAAAGCTCGGTCGTAGCGGAAGCGGTAGCCTCGAACGAAGACCTCCTGCAATTAAAAGAGATCGGAGTTGATTTTGCGCAAGCGAACCTTTTGTGCCCGGCCATTTCACTGGACGAATTGCTGGCGACCCATTTTCTGGACGACCCGGCCTTCGGTACACCAATCCGACCACGAACAGAAAAGCAAAATCCACCCGACCAGCCTGAGGCCACTGTGAGCGTAGCGGCAGGTCAATCCCTCTATTCATAGGACAGCCTCCGCGTTCGTGGCCGCGTATGGTGCGTTAACTCGTGGGGGTGCTTAGGAAGAGTGTCTGCTAGTTGTGAACGCGGATGGTAGTGATTCCGAAAGTCTTCATTTTGTTGTAGAGGGTACTTCGAGTCAGCCCCAGTCGAACCGCGGCGCTTGCGACGTTGCCCCGCTCAGCGTCGAGCGCTTTTTGGATGTGCAACCGCTGAATTTCGCGGAAGGTGAGCTGGGAATCTCCGTCTCCATCAACTGCTATTTCGCTCTTGAACTCCAAATGAAGATCTTTGGGCCGGATGGTTTCGCCGGTCGCTAGCAAGACAGCTCTCTCGATCACATTCTTCAGTTCGCGGATGTTGCCGGGCCATGAGTACGTGGTCATGGTTTCGATGGTTTGATCGGAGAGAGTAAGATGCAGCCTTCCTAGATCGAGGGCGACACGCTCAAAGAAGTGCCGCGCCAGGATTGGGATATCTTCAAGTCTTTCCCGTAACGGAGGCACACGAATGACGACCGTGCTCACGCGAAAGTACAGATCGCTGCGGAATTTCTTCTGCCGTACGAGATGTGCCAAATCCTCGTGACTGGCGGCAATCAACCGCACATCCAGTTGACGCTCCTGCACGTCGCCTAAGCGCCGGAAACGTTTCTCTTCGAGGATCTTTAGCAACTTGGGCTGGATTTGCAGGTCCATGTCTCCGATTTCATCGAGAAATACAGTTCCCCGCTGCGCAACCTCCAACAAGCCCATCTTACGTTGAACCGCTCCTGTAAACGCTCCCGCTTCGTGGCCGAAGAGCTCTGTCTCAAGGAGTTCCCGCCCGAAGCCGGCGCAGTTCAGATCGACGAAAGCTTCTTCCGCTCTCGGACTATGATCGTGTATCCATTTGGCTAATACACCTTTGCCAGAACCGGTTTCTCCCGCAATCAAGACTGGACAGTGGCTCAGACACACTCGATCCGCCTGTTCTGCTACCTCGCTGATAGCGGGGCTCGTGCCGAGAAATGGATCAACGCTCTCCCTTTTATCTCGCGCTTTCCCTGCAAGCTGCTTCTGCAGGTTGCGTTGATTTTTCAGCGCGCGCTCCAGAACTACAGCAATAGCAGCCATTTCCACCGGCTTGGTTAAGAACTGTTCGGCGCCTTCTTTGATTGCTTGGACAGCAAGTGGAACGCTGCCGTTCCCGGTGAGCAAAATCAGCGGCACAGAGGGGTGAGACTGTTTTAGCTGTGGCAACAGATCCATTGCAGTCCCGTCAGGCAATGAGTAATCCAGGATGGCGGCGTCCGGAGATGAGTTTCGGAAGGCTTCTCTGATGCCTGCACAATTTGTGGCTGGAATGACCTCGTAGTCGAGCGACTCGAGAAATTCGCTGAGCGCACCGCGAATGGCCTGGTCATCCTCACCGACAACAATGCTTTTCTTGGCCATGATCGATCGTATTCGTAACTAGTAGCGTCTTCCATCCATCGCAGGACGCGAGCGGCCCAGATGCATTGAAGCGTGGTGAATCCTTGGAGAAATCTAACTTAGATAGTAACTACGTTACAGATAACGTTAGTAATCGAGATGCCTCTGCATTGTTACGTAATCAATTCCTATCTTAGGGAATCCTCACTTCTGTAACTAGCTCTGGGTGTCGCTTTGTGTAACGCTTGCACTTAATCTCGCATAAACAGTTGGTGGAGTATGTCGTACCAGTCAAGCCAGCCCACAACCGGAACTGTTCTGGTTGCGGACGATCAAGCTTCCAATCGGGAGCTGATGCAAGAGCTGTTGTCTGGCGAAGGCTTCGATGTGATTACCGTACCGGACGGCGTGGCTGCTTTGCAGGAATTGAGCAGAGTGCAAGTTGATCTGGTCATCTCGGACGTGCTGATGCCCCGAATGAGCGGGCTTGAAGTCTGCGAAAGAATTAAGGCAAGTCCAGAGACGTACCTCATCCCAGTTATTTTGGTTACATCGCTTTCTGACAAGCAGGATCGAATCAGCGGCATCAAAGTCGGCGCAGATGACTTCCTGACCCGACCCGTGGATCGAACTGAGCTACTGGCCCGCGTGAGGTCACTGTTAAAGCTCAAGTTGCGAACCGACGAACTGGAGCGCGCTGAACTCGTTCTTTTCAGCCTTGCACGCAGCATTGAAGGTAAAGATCCCTACACCCACGGCCATTGCGAACGTCTCGCGGATTACTCCGCCCGTTTGGGCGAGCAACTTGGGCTTCCCGAGGAACAACTTACCGCGCTGCGGCGGGGAGGCGTGGTGCATGACATTGGAAAAATCGCGGTACCGGATGCAATTCTTTTGAAGCCCGGCAAACTTTCAGAAGAAGAATGGAAGCTTATGCGCGAGCATCCTGTGGTCGGTGAACGTATCTGCGCTCCATTGAAGTCGTTTCGCTCCGTGCTTCCGATCATTCGCCATCACCATGAGAAATACGACGGCTCCGGATATCCGGATGGACTGCGTGGCCAGTCAATTCCTATAACGGCCAGAGTATTACAGATTGTCGATGTCTATGACGCCCTAACTACGGAAAGACCCTACAAGCGCGCTTTTTCTTCTATAGAGGCCCTGCAGACAATGAAGGAAGAAGTGGCAAGAGGCTGGTGGGATCCGGACATCTTCAATCAGTTTGAGAAGTTGATCACGAACTGCGGGGCGGCTGGTTTAGTTCGCGGCGTGGCAGCGCACTAGCGAACGCTCGCACGTAAACATTCACGAGGCACAAAATTATGCTGTGGACACGCAGCGTATGTGACTAAGCGAGCAGGTTAGGGGGATGGGTGAAAGTACTAACCAAAGTTGGGACATGGGTATCGAAAGGCCGATGGCGGCTCCATCTTCTTTTCCTACTGCTCTTGATAGTGCCGATCGCTCTTTTCGCGTATTCCATGGGCGCGGTGCTGAAGCGCCAAGCCGAGGTGCAAGCCGCAACCGAGGGCACCCAGATTGCGCATGTCTCGGCGAACCTGGTGGATGATCACTTTCGGCAGAGCGTGGCCTTCCTTGAATCGATTGCCGCACGCCGCACTTTTGCCCCAGCCTGTGCGAGAGGAGATCTTGATCTGGTTGCATGGCACCTGCAAAGTGCCAAGTCGCTACGTCCGGACTTCTCCTTTGTTGGCTTCTACGATCTTGACGGCCGCATGCGCGCCATCTATCCACCGCAACCAGCATTGATCGGACAGAAATTCGCGTACCGTGACTGGTACAAAGGGGTGTCGCAGCGATGGGAATCCCACATTTCGGAGGTCTATAAGACTGCTCTTCCTCCCCACGAATTTGTTGTCGCCATTTCTATTCCAGTAACCGATGCCAACGGCAAGCCGATTGGCATTCTGATGGGAGCAGATGGGCTGGACACGATCAGCCAGCGATTGGGAACCAAGCTGGAAGGCGGGTGGAAAATTCTGCTCGTCGACCAAAGTGGGCACCTGGCCACTCACCAAGGCAGCGATCCCCAGATACCTGTTGACTTAAGTCTTTACGAGCCCGTGCGCCGCCTGCAGGCAGAGCAATCCGGAAGCGGAATCTTCGCCCGCGGCAGCGAGGCTATCTTCGCCGGATACGAACCGGCAGGAAAGTCTGGCTGGGGCGTGGTGGTGGAGCAGCCCTCGGTGTTGCTGCAACAAGGCGTCTGGACCGTGGAACGGCGAGTGTGGTTTCTCGGCTTTGTATTCCTGCTGGTTGGGCTGGGGCTGAGCACATTCATGGGGTCGCTCTATTCCCGGCTTGAAACCGGCAATCGTTTTATCGATCTCTCAGTCGACATGTTCTGCATTCTTGGCTTCGACGGATACTTCAAGAACCTCAATCCTAGTTGGGAGAGAGTGCTTGGTTTTACCCTCGCAGAATTATCTGAGCGGCCCCGCACGGAATTCGTACATCCTGCAGATCGCGAGGCGACTGCGCGGGAAATTGCCCGGCTCGAGCACGGGGAAATCACCCTGGCTTTTGAAAATCGCTACCTCTGCAAGGACGGTTCGTACAAGTGGCTGTTGTGGAATGCAGTTTCTGCTCCAGGGGAACACGTCGTTTATGCGGTCGCTCGCGATATCACGGAAAGAAAACACGCAGAAGCCAAATTGCGGGAAAGTGAAGATCGATACCGGAAGCTATTTGAGTTGAATCCGCAACCAACCTGGATTTACGACCGCGAAACATTTCAGTTCTTAGCTGTTAATCAAGCCGCCTTGCAGAAATATGGCTATACCGAAGAAGAATTTCTTTCGATGACAATTCAGGAAATCCGGCCGCCGGAAGAAATCCCGGCGCTTTTGAAAAGTGTAGCGGCTCTCCATGACGGGCAACAACGATACGGAGTTTGGCGGCACCGTAAGAAAGACGGCGGCATTATCTCCGCTGAGATCACTTCCTATTCGTTCTTGTTCGGTGGACGCCCAGCAGACTTTGTGATCGCTGACGACGTCACGGACCGGCTACACGCTGAACAGGAACGGCAGAAATTTACTGAGAGCCTGGAGACTGCAAACCAAGAGCTTGAACTCCGGAACCGCGAGGTGGAGCGGGCGACGCGAATGAAGAGCAAGTTCCTCGCCAGCATGAGCCATGAGTTACGGACGCCACTGAATGCGATCGTCGGTTTTTCAGACTTGCTGGCCGAGGGTACTCCAGGGGATCTGAATGTAAAGCAAAAACGTTTTGTAAACCACATCAAGCAAGGCTCAATTCATTTGCTGCAGCTGATCAACGATATTCTCGATCTTTCCAAGATCGAGGCCGGCCAACTGGAACTTCACTGCGAGGACTTTCTTGTCGCTGATGCGGTACCGGAAGTTCTTTCCACGATTCGCCCAATTGCGATGACGAAAAACATTGAAGTACGGCAAAAACTGACAAGCGAACGGCCGATCTATGCCGATCGGGTCCGCTTTAAGCAGGTTCTGTATAACCTGCTTAGCAACGCCGTCAAGTTCACACCGAAGGATGGCAGCATCGAACTTAGTTCTTATGATGATGGGACCTCAGTATGCCTATCCGTGACCGATACCGGCATCGGCATCCGACCCGAGGATCACGCGATGGTCTTCGAAGAATTTCGGCAGGTTGAAGGAACTTCGAGGACACACGAAGGAACGGGGCTGGGACTCGCAATCACCAAGCGCCTTGTTGAGCAACAAGGAGGCAGAATCTGGTTGGAGAGCGAACCCGGGAAGGGCAGCCGATTCAGCTTCACTCTTCCTCAAGGGGCAACCGCTGCTCAGACCAACTCTAGTCTTGCCCACGCGATCGCCGCCGGCAAAACGGTCGAACCCGCGCGCAAGCCGCTCATCTTAATTGTCGATGACGAAGTTCCGGCGCGCGAACTCATGGCGAGTTATCTGGAGTCCGACTATTGTATCGCCTTGGCTCAATCAGGGGCGGAAGCTGTTGCGAAGGCTCAACAGTTGCTTCCAGACGCAATCACTCTCGACATCCTGATGCCAGGCGGGAGCGGGTTCGAGACTCTCGTAGCGCTTAGACGAACGGCTGAAACGGCAAATATCCCAATTATTATTGTTTCTATCGTAGACCAGAAAAATGTGGGGTTTGCATTGGGAGCGACTGACTATCTCATCAAGCCGATCCAAAAGCCGGCGCTTCTGGAGAGCATTCGTAAATATGTTCCCGTTCAAACTGACGACGATGCCGCCATCCTTCTCGTCGACGATGATTCCCGCAACCTCGAATTAGTATCGGAGACTCTTCGCGCAGCGGGCTACGAGACGCAGAGCGTGGAGAGCGGCGCCAGGGCCCTGGAAGTGTTGTCATCCAAACTCGTGGGTGCCGTCCTGCTCGATTTGTTAATGCCGGGGATGGATGGATTCCAGGTGATTCGTCATGTTCGCCAGGAGCCAACATTAAAGGAATTGCCCATTCTTGTTATGACTGCCAAGAACCTGACCCAGGAAGAAATAGGTCTTCTGAGTCGCGAAACTCAGGGTCTATTGCAGAAGAAAGGATCGTGGCAGCAGCAGCTCATTGCTGAGGTGGGAAG
This sequence comes from uncultured Acidobacteriaceae bacterium, assembly GCA_963789625.1. Classification (GTDB taxonomy): domain Bacteria; phylum Acidobacteriota; class Terriglobia; order Terriglobales; family Acidobacteriaceae; genus Sulfotelmatobacter. The sequence goes on from CAWBLK010000008.1 coordinate 53,915, forward strand.
AGTAGTTGGAGGCGGCAGGCTGACTAAAGCTGCCGGAAGATCATGATAAAAGTTCTGATCGCGGAAGATAATCCTGTCAATCGAGAGCTTTTGCGTGAGCTACTCGAAGGGCGTGGCTATGAGGTGGAAGAAGCGTGCGATGGCGAGGAGGCGCTGGCAATGATCGAGCGTGCACATCCGAATGTTGTGCTTCTGGACCTGGGCATGCCCAAGCTGGACGGTTACGGCACGATCCAAAAAATCCGTGAAGACCCAAAATTGGTTGACCTGCCGGTGATGGCAGTAACCGCGTACGCGATGAGAGGCGATCGAGAAAAGATTCTGGACGCAGGGTTCGATGCTTACCTATCGAAACCAATCAATGCCGCTTTATTGGCCGAGGAACTCGATAAGCTTCTCAACCGAACTAGCGCTCGCCGCATTACAACTTGATCCGTGAGTGCGCGAACGATGGGGAGACGGCGTCAGAAACCTGAAGAGCAGGGGTTAGTCGCATCTCAAGTTTTATTTACCGAGTTAGTCCGACTTTTCCACATCTGTGATGAATTGTCGTATCGACTCTGCGTTTTGCGCACTCATCTTCGTAAACTGAATTCCTTGCCGGGTCTCAGTGGCCCAGACAACTACTCCGAAAGCGTCAATCTTCGCAGAGGAGGTGGGAAGCCGGAATAATAGGCGTACCATGTCTCCCGGTTTCAGGCTGCCAATGTCCACCTGCATCCCTCCTCTACTGAGATTCCAACTCAGACCCCGGAGGCTTCTGGAGGCTACTTCGCAGATTACGTCGGTCTGCAAGGGGACACGCGCTTGCTTCCGCCGGTTTTCTGCCAGTGATCCATGCACAGTCCGAAACAAGGTGCTAAGCTTTTGCCGGTCAACCGGCTTTTGCAGGAAGAAAGTCGCGCCCTTGGCAAATGCCTGTTGCATCGTGGTTCTATCGTCGCGTCCAGTCACGATCACAATTGGGGTTGACTTGTTCCAGGAGGATTCCCGAATGCGGCGTGCGAGGTCGAAGCCATGCATGCGGGGCATTTCGAGATCCAGAAAAATCCCGTCGTATCTTTCCTGGTTGACCAGGTCGGCCGCTTTGTCCCCGTCGCTGATGGGGTGAACGTCTGCTTTGAGAGACGTGAAAACTTCGTCCATCAGTTCCAGGCTCGGCAAGTCATCTTCCACAACAAGAAGCTTCAATGACGACATCGGTATATTCCTCCGTTTTGACGGCCTGGCGCTTTTTAGAAGTTTTGGACCCGGCGGAAACGAGGGTAACCACCGGGCCCTTTTGATAACTGAGCGAATTTAATCATCGCATCGTGAGGCCACGCTTTGAATGCTCCTCAACAACCTGCAATCCGGCCAGTAGATCGCGGTATTCTCGATCAAGCCGATCTCAGCTATAAGGATTTATGAATGGTCGAGGCAGCAGCCTGAGCCACCAACCCCATGCGTGTAGAATCCATTTTTGATTGTTCACGCATTATTCTCCGACATGCTGAAATCAAGGGGAAGGGCATTTCTTCGGCCCCGGCTTCTGCCCAGCTTTGACGCGTTCCGGTGAAAGGCGCCTCGTTGGCGGCCCGCTTTTCTCCCAGAACTTGCCAGATCGGAGGGAAGCTGTCGGTCCAGAACCTGGGACACATTCAGCAGGGCCCGGGAACCGCAGGCATGGCAATTTGTATCCGCGGTCGTTATCGTTTCGCAGTCAAGGCAAAGACTGGCTTGCCGAAGTGGAACCAGGCTAAGGTTAAAAGGGTTCACTTCCGATTCCCGGCTTGAGCCCTTCGAATGAGTTGCCCTTTTGCGTTCGGAGCATGCATCGAGGAACGAGATAATGCCGCAACCAACCAGGATCGAGCCGACTCGGGCTCGCAGACTCTCTAAGTTCTGGGGTAGTTCCAGAACGCAACGGTTATAGCTGGCATCCTGTAACGACTCAACACGATCAACTTCAGGAGATAGTAATGAATTCCGCATGTCCTGATATAAGCAATTGGCGAGCCACGACCTTGGGCTGAGTATTCACAAGTAGTTAGGGGTGTGCGATAAAGCAAGCGTCTGGGAGGCGTGTTCTGATTTTGGAAATTGAACACTGGCGTTGCCGCGGCATCAGTAGAATCCTGTATTACGCTGGTACTCTTGAGGCCTAACTATTTTCACCTATCCTTATCAGACGAAAGGCTACCGTTGAGAGTTCCGGTAACTGAGTTTGCTGGCTACAGCAGTCCGGGCAAGAGAAACCGACCGGGTGTCCTATGGGAGTACCAGTAGCAAATGTAGCAACCGCTGAAGTTAATCCGATCTGCTATTCATCGACCCGAGATCTCCTCCGAGTCCGGGATCTAACTGTCCATTTTTCTCAGGAAGGCCACGAATTCACCGCCGTAAACCACGTAAGCTTCGATATTGCTTCCGGGGAAATTGTCGGTTTGCTGGGTGAGTCCGGCTGTGGCAAGACGACCATCGCCCTTTCTCTGCTAAGCCTTCTACCTGACGCGGCGCGAGTATCATGCAATTCTATTTTCTTCCATGGACGCGATCTCTGTTTGCTCGAAGAATCCGAGCTCCGCGAAGTTCGGGGTGCGGAAGTAGCCATCATCTACCAGGATTCCAGCGTGCTAAACCCGGTCATCCGGGTCGGTAACCAGGTTAGCGAAGTACTGCGCGCTCACCGCAAGTGCACTAAACGCCAAGCACGCGAGGAAGCACACGCGATATTTTCCGCGATCGGCCTGCGAGACTTTGACCGGATCTACAATGCCTACTCGCACCAGTTGAGTGGAGGGCAACGTCAACGGATTGCTATCGCACAAGCTCTGATTTGCAAGCCTCGTCTTGTGATAGCCGACGAGCCCACCGCGTCAGTAGATCGAAATACTGCCCGCGAAATTCTAGATTTCATAAAGCAGATGAAGGAGTCCTGCGGCACGTCCTTCTTATTCATCAGTCATGATCCAGCCACTCTCGCTGCAGTCGCCGATCGCATCATCGTAATGTACGCCGGTCAAATTGTAGAGAGCGGCCCACTCGGCGACTTGTACTCACAGCCCTTGCATCCTTATACAGACGCTTTGTTGCAATGCACGCCGCGGCGATTTATGCCCAAAGATTCCGGCCAAGAAAAAAGCCACTTGCCTTGCATCCCCGGTAAGGCGCCCGATCCGCTGGCAGTGCTGCCCGGATGTTCTTTCTCGAGCAGATGCAAAGACCGGATGGAGGTTTGCGACCTGCGAAGGCCGGTGCTGATCGAGATCTCCCTCTTGCAGATCCGTTCGCTGTTTCAAATACGAGGTCGGATAGAACCATGCTGCTCACAACACCGCCGCTGCTCGAAGTTCAAGGCCTGTGCAAGACTCATACCCAGGCGCGCTGGTGGCAACACCGGTTCTGCGTTCGTGCGCTCGATCATGTAAATCTCGTTGTGAAGGCTGGCAGCACATTGGCATTGGTCGGCGAATCAGGTTCCGGAAAAACAACGCTGGCCATGTGCATCGTTGGGCTTGAGCAGCCCGATGCTGGGGACATTCGATTTAAGGGAAAGAGTTTGCTGGGCATGAGCAGAACCGAGCGCATTGCCGCTCGTCGAGATATCCAACTTATTTTTCAGGATTCAGCGGGAGCGTTGAGTCCACGTATGTCAGTAGCAGAGATCATCGAAGAACCTTTGCTCATACGAGCACAGTGGGGCAGCAAAGAGCGCACCGAGCACATCTTCGAGGCAATGGAACAAGTGGAGCTCTCAGTCTCTTGGAAAAATCGCAGGCCGAATGAGTTGAGCGGCGGACAAAGGCAGAGAGTGGCAATTGCTCGAGCCTTGGTTCTGAAACCTAAATTGCTGATATTGGATGAAGCGCTAGCGGGGCTGGATCTTTCCATTCAAGGACAAATCGCAAATCTCCTTTTGGACCTGCAGACCTCCCAAGGGTTGAGCTACATATTTATTTCTCACAATCGTGATCTTGTTTTTCGGATCGCGGATGAGGTCGCGATTATCAATAACGGCAGGGTAATTGAGCAAGCGAATCCATTAGAAATACTCGCACAAACGGAGAGTCTTTATGTGCAAGAGCTATGGCCACCCGCACTAAGGAAAGAACTCGCGTTGGATGCCCATACCGGGCTTAGGAATTTGCAATGAGATATCTCGGACACCGCATTCTTCAGAGTGTCTTTCTGCTCTTCGGTGTCTCCTTACTTTCGTTTGCTTTTGTCGAGCTGGCCCCAGGCAGTTTCTTCGATGAAATCAGATTGAATCCCCAGATTTCGAGTGAGACGTTAGCGAGCCTGCAAAGACAGTACGGAATGGAGCAAACGCTGCCCATCCGGTATTTTCGCTGGTTAAGCTCTGCTGCAAAAGGCGAATTTGGATTCTCATTTGCCTATAACTCCCCGGTGGCACCTCTTCTTTGGTCGAGAGCAGGCAATACGCTGTTGCTAACAGTATCAGCGACGCTGCTGGCTTGGCTTGTGGCTCTGCCTTTGGGAATTCTAAGTGCCGAGAAACGGCGCGGATGGATCGATCGCTTCGGCGGGCTGCTAGCGTCGGTGTTGTTAGCTACTCCGGATTTGCTCCTTGCGCTAGGCGTGTTGTTGTTTGCTCTTCGCACTCATTGGCTTCCAGTCGGAGGAATGTTATCGATGGAGGAGGCTGTAGGTCCTAATGAATGGGAAAATTTGAGGAGCATAGGGTTCCATTTACTAGGGCCAGTAGTCGTGCTCGTGCTAGTAAGCCTGCCAACGCTAACTCGGCATATCCGGGCAGCCATGAGCGAGGCATTGGACTCACCTTACATTCATGCGGCGCGGGCACATGGAATTTCCCGTTGGCGGATCGTGCTGGGGCATGCGCTGCCGGTCGCGGCAAATCCTCTGATCTCCCTCTTTGGACTCTCTCTGGGCTCGCTTCTGAGCGCATCGTTGTTAACGGAAGTGGTTATGAGCTGGCCTGGACTCGGACCTTTGTTGTTGGAGGCGATTCTCGGGCGCGACCTATATGTGGTGATTGGCATAGTGATGTGCGCCTCTTTGTTTGTTGTGTGCGGCACGCTGATCGGTGATCTTCTGCTCTTCGCGGCCGATCCCCGCATTCGCGCGGAAAGGCTGCCGTGAGAAGAACAAAGACAATTCCTGGCTTGCTGTTTTGTCTAGGAGCCTTGCACTTGGTGGCATTCTTCGCTGGATTCTTCTCTCCTTATGACTTTGCACAGCAAGATCGCGACATTCCGTATGCTCCCCCCTCCCGACTTCATTTTCGGGATGCCCAAGGCGCAATACATTGGCGGCCTTCAGTCTGCCTTCTTGTCGAACGCCCCGGAGCCTTTGGAGTTTATGACGAAGATTTACAGAAATGCTTTCCTCTGCACTTCATAGTGCGAGGCTCGAAATACAAATCTCTGGGTGTGTTCAAGTCAGCATGGCATTTGTTTGGAGTTAGCGCCCCGGCGAGGGTATTGCTGATGGGCACGGACAACTACGGAAGGGATGTGTTTTCCCGTCTTCTGTACGGGAGTCAAGTCTCGTTGCTTGCAGGGCTGCTGGCCACGGCTTTGTCTCTGGGGATCGGCGCACTGCTGGGGATAATGGCCGGTTACTACGGCGGATGGATCGATGTTGTGGTTATGCGCTGTGGAGAACTCTTTCTCGCATTGCCTTGGCTGTACTTATTGTTCGCGCTCCGGGCTTTCCTCCCGCTCCACATCAATTCTGGCCAGGCATTTCTGCTGGTTATCGCAGTTATCGGGACAGTCGGCTGGGCGCGCCCAGCCCGGCTTATTAGGGGGGTAGTGCTCAGCGGGAAGGAGCGCCACTATGTGCTTGCCGCACGGTTATTCGGAGGATCCGACTTATACGTGATGCGTCGCCACATCCTACCGCAAACTCGTAGCATTCTTCTCACGCAGGCCACACTCCTTATTCCCCAATATATTCTCGCCGAGGTGACGTTATCTTTCTTGGGTCTGGGGATAGGAGAGCCCGCACCAAGTTGGGGTAATATGCTTGCATCGCTTCAACAGTACTCTGTGCTGGTTTCATATTGGTGGATGTGGGCTCCGGGATTAGCGGTAATCCCGGTGTTTCTCGGTTATCTGCTTCTGGCAAACGCGTTGCAGGCAAAGGGCGGGCTGCATCGCGTGTAGAGTCTGGGTGTGTATATGGTAGTCCTTAGCCTCAAGCGTGCCCTTATTATTGTCATTAGCCTCCACGCATTTATTGCGGTCGACCAAGCTTACCCGCAACATCCGAGCGAAGAAGTCGCCATCAGTGAAAACCAGATCGGACATCCAGGCGGTCGTTTGGTTGTATCTCTGCGCTCCGAGCCAAAGACGCTGAACCCTGTCACCTCTACTGATATCTCCTCCCGGGAAGTTATCGCACAACTGATAGGCGATCTGGTTCACATCAACCGGTTTTCTCAACAGACCGAGCCTGCCTTGGCGAAAACATGGCACGTATCTCCCGATGGACTTCGATATACTCTGCAATTGCGCCGCGGACTGCATTTTTCCGACGGTCATCCAGTTGACGCGGATGATGTAATCTTCAGCTTCAAGGTGTATCTGGACGAGAGTGTCCATTCTCCACAGCGTGACTTGTTAGTCATCAAGGGCAAGCCAATCGGCATCGAACGCGTTGATGCCTATAGCGTGGTTTTCACATTGACGCAGCCCTACGCGGCAACTGAGCGATTGTTTGACAGCGTCGCTATCCTTCCCAAACACTTGCTGGAAGAAGCCTATAAAAGCGGAAAGCTTTCGCAAGCTTGGGGGCTGGGAACCTCGTCCCAAGGAATTGCGGGGCTTGGTCCTTTTCGGCTTAAGGAGTACGTTGCCGGGCAGCGAATTACGCTCGAACGCAACCCTTACTATTGGAAAGTAGATCGCAATGGGACGCGGCTTCCTTATCTAGATCAAATTACTTTCTTGTTTGTTGCGAATGCAGACGCGGAAGTAATCCGCTTCCAGGCTGGCGATACAGACATCATTAATCGAATCAGTGCTGAGGATTACTCGGTTTTGGAGAAAGAGCAAGGTTCCCGCGCCTTTCATCTGTTCGATGTTGGCCCCAGCCTCGAATTCAACTTTCTCTTCTTTAATATGAACACGGTTGTGCCGGCTCAGTCTTCCGAACTTATCCGGAGACAAGTTTGGTTTCGGGACGTCAAATTTCGGCAGGCAATCTCACTGGGCATCGACCGGGAAGCAATTGCCAGAATTGTGTATCGAGGACGCGGAACTCCTCTGTGGACGCCAGTCACCGCTGCCAGCAGCTTCTGGGTGAATGCGGCAATTCCTCATCCTCCACGATCCGTTGTGGGCGCCAGGAAACTACTCGCGACAGCAAGATTTTCCTGGAAGGATGATGGCACCTTAGTGGACGCAAGTGGTTCCCCTGTGGCGTTTTCGATCATTACCAGTGCCTCGAATCTACAGCGTACCCAGATGGCGACCATGATTCAGGCAGACCTGAAGGATCTGGGAATCCAAGTCCAGGTCGTACCACTCGATTTCCATTCTGTCCTGGATCGCATCTTTCAGACTCACGACTATGAAGCGGCTGTCCTCGGCTTGGGCGCAGGAGACGTTGATCCGACCTCAGAGATGAATGTCTGGCTATCGTCAGGAAATGATCATGTGTGGGATATTGGTGAGCCTCATCCGGCAACGAGTTGGGAATTAGAGATCGACCAACTCATGGAAATGCAACTTTCCACCATGAAACCGAGTAGCCGCAAGTTACTGTATGACCGCGTGCAAGAAATTCTGGCTGACGATGTTCCCTTGGTCTGTCTCGCAAGCCCCAATGTTTTGGTGGGAGCGAAAGATCAGGTGGCTAATTTCAAACCTGCAACTCTCGATCCTCATGCCCTTTGGAATTCTCAAGAGTTGTTTCTGCGTGGAAACGGGAATGCGGGAGCGCGATGACGACGGCCCCTCGGCAAGCCAAGATCTGGGTCCGCAAAACAGTTCTCCGATGCTCGCCTTGTTCAAGATTGTCTTAAAGGGAGCGAAGCGGCGTGGGCGACTCTTATTGATAAATATAAGAATCTGATCTTCTCGATTCCCATACGGTACGGTTTTTCCGAGGAAGATTCCGCCGACATTTTTCAAGCGGTCTGCATGGATCTATTAACTGAATTGCCCCGTCTTCGCGAGCCGAATGCGCTAGCCGGATGGCTGATTCAAGTTGCACGAAACAAGTGCTTCCATCGAAAACAGGGGCAGCAACGCCATCCCATGCAGGAAACTGACGATCTCAACTCCTATGCATCGCGGGATGAACTGGAAGGCATGATTGCGCAAGTCGAGGAGGAGCAAGTGCTGCGCGAAGCTATTCTGGCTCTATCCCCACGCTGCCGCCAGCTTGTGCAAATGTTGTTTTTTGAAACGCCGGTGCGCCCTTATGAGGACGTTGCGAAGGAACTGAGTCTTGCCTCCGGATCAATCGGTTTTATCCGGAGACGCTGTCTGGATAAGTTACGGCAGCGATTGGAGGAGTTAGGTTTCCACGCACTGTGACAGCCACCGCCGCAATCACCGATACTACGCGAAATGAGTTGCTGGCCCATCTGCCACAACTCAAGGACAAGCGTGCGCAAGCAAGATTTTTGGCTGAACGCCCGGAACTTGTGCAGCCGGAAGTAGTTTCATGGCTTACGGATTCGGTTCGTGAACAAGCAAAGGTCGATGCAGGACGAGCCATCGCGCTGGCTGAACTGGGTGTAACGATTGCACGCAAGTTGGGTGATCAGAGTGCGATGGCGCATAGTCTGCGAGCCATGGGAAATGCGCTCTACCTTTCGGGTGAGAACAGAGCTGCAGTAAAGAGTCACGAAAGGGCTCGCAAAATCTTCGTCAAGCTGGGCAATGAGACGGAGTGTGCGCGCACCTTAAGCGCCTCAATTCAACCTCTAATTCTTACTGGACAGTACCGCCGCGCTTTCTCCGCGGCTAAACATGCGCGCGAAATTTTCAAGGCCGAAGGCAATGAATGGCGGCTGGCGCGACTGGAATTGAACGCCGGTAATATTTTTCAGCGTCAGGGCCGATTTACCGAGGCCCTCGAATGCTATCAACGAGCGCAGCGTTATTTCTTGCCCAACCAGGAGAAAGATCCAGAAGCACTTGGAGTAGCGCTGCACAATATTGCGACGTGTCTGGTATGCCTGAATGACCTTCCTCACGCTCTTGTAACCTACGAAGATGCTCGGGAGTTCGCTTCGAAACATGGCATGCACGTTCTGGTGGCGCAGCTGGATTACAACATTGCATTGCTTTACTATTTCCGAGGCGAGTACAGCGTAGCGGTCGATCGATTGCGCGCGACTCTCGAGACTTCCCGCCGAGATAATGACCGATATCACATTGCCCTCTGCTGTCTGGATTTGTCAGAAATCTACCTTGGCGTAAACCGGAGTGAACAGGCCGAAGAGATGGCCCAGCATGCGACTGAGGATTTTCAGCAGCTGGAGATGGGTTTCGAAGCCGGCAAGTCTCTGGCGAATCTTGCCCTGGCCATGTGGCAGCAAGGCAAAGTAGAGCCTGCCTTGGAGCTATTCGCAAAAGCCCGGGCAACATTCGTTAAAGAAGAAAATCGTATATGGCCGTCCCGGATCGATCTCCATCAGGCGATCATATTCGTCAAACAAGGCCGGTATACCGAAGCGCGGCGACTCTGCCTCGCGGCTCTGAAGGTATTTCAAGCATCAAAAGTCCCGCATAACGTGATCCTGTGCCGCCTGCTCCTGGCGCAATTGTGTTTGCGGACGGGTAAACTGGATTCCGCGCGCCTGCATTGTAGTGCTGCTCTGAAGCAGCTACGCGCTTTCGAAGTTCCTGCCCTAAGTTGTGAAGCGCACCATTTGATGGGCCGTATTCAAGTGGCAGCCACCCGCCCGAGAGAAGCCTACGACAGCTATCAGCAGGCCCGTCAGATTCTGGAAGCGCTGCGCAGCGGTCTCAATCGAGAAGAGCTAAAGATTTCCTTCATGAGGAACAGGTTGGAAATCTATGAGGGATTGGTTGAGCTATGTTTGGCTCGAGGGCCAAGCCAACGGGGTTTGGAGGAAGCGTTTGAATACATCGAGCAATCAAAGTCGCGAAGTTTGCGGGACTTGATGTTCAAATCCGGCTCCGAGTTTCGCCTGGCTTCCAATCTGGATGATGAACTTCGACGTAAGGTGCAAAACCTCCGTGCCGAGATTCATTGGTACTCTCACAGTTACGAAACTGAGCAGTTCCGCGGCGTCAAGAGTTCTCCGCAGAAATTGATGCAAATACAGGCGGAGATACGTAAGCGAGAGGCCGAACTCCTGAGTGTTGTCCGTGAAATGCCAGTTTCCATGGCTGAATCTGCGGGCTTGGTATCGCCCAAAGCTGTTACCGTCGAAGACCTACGTATCAAGATGTCTCCGGACTCCATTCTTCTGGAGTATTTTAAAATTCGTGATCGTTTTGTGGCGGTCGTGCTAACGCGCGACTCGATGGAAGTTGTGCCGGTAGCCGAAGTGTCTCGAGTGAACGATTTGCTTGCTCGACTCCAGTTTCAATTCTCGAAGTTTAGGCTAACCCCCGAATATACCAGCGCCTTTGGCGACTCTTTATTGGAGACGACACGGCGACATCTGAAGGATCTCTATGACGAACTGATTGGTCCGGTCAAGAAGAAGCTTACGGGAAACCATTTGCTCGTCGTTCCTCATGGCAGTCTCCATACTCTTCCTTTCCAAGCTCTTTTCGACGGCGAGCGATACCTAATTGACTCGTTCAGCATTTCGTACGCGCCAAGCGCCACGATTTTCAGCCTCTGTCATGACCGTTTCTCGAACCGGATAGAGGCTGCGCTTGTCTTGGGCGTTCCTGACGCGGCAGCGCCTGTCGTTCTCGATGAAGCCAAGGCGGTTGCGGCTGCTATACCAGCATCCGAACTTTTCCTTGGTGAGTGTGCCACGGCCGGCGTGCTACAGGAGAGAGGGCAACAGAGCCGGTTCATCCACATCGCCACACACGGCTACTTTCGACAGGACGACCCGATGTTTTCGGGAATCCGCCTGGGCGACGGCATATTGAGTCTTTATGATCTCTATCAACTGCGCCTCCCGGCTGAACTCATTACGCTCAGTGGGTGTGCAACGGGCCTTAGCGTGGTGGCCGATGGAGACGAGTTGCTGGGACTTGTTCGAGGGCTTATCTACGCGGGGGCTCAGTCGGCCCTCCTGACTCTTTGGGACGTCCAAGACCGCAGTACGGCGCAGTTTATGAGCGCTTTTTACGGTCATTTGGCTGATTGCGATGATAAGGCTACCGCGTTACAACGAGCTGCCCTGGACATTCGGGAAATCTACCCCCATCCTTATTACTGGGCTCCTTTTGTGCTGCTGGGGAAGGTAACCTCCTAGGTAGTTACCATTGCCGATTATCATTAGAAGTCCTATATTTTTCAGCCAACCTCCTACCCTTATTAGCTAGAAGCAACCACTCCCCCATTTAACTGTGAGAGGCTATGAAACACTTTTCGATAGATGATTGGATTGATTTTGCCCGGCAAGTGGAGGGCACAGTTCAAAAGGCAGCAATGCAGCAACACTTAAATGACGGATGTTCCAAGTGTCAGAAAATTGTTGAGACATGGAGGCATGTTATGGATATCGCCAAGCTACAGAATTCTTTCGAACCCCCAGCGTGGGCGGTCCAGGCAGTAAACACCAGTTTTGCTCTGCGCAAAGTTATTTCAATCCCGGCAGGCAAGTTCGAGCTGGCGAAACTGCTCTTCGATAGCGCTTTGCAGCCTATCATTGTGGGAGTGCGTGGTAGCTCCCCTGTGGTCAGACAACTACTCTACAAATCCGGCACCGTCTGCATCGACATGCGCATGCAGCCGAAGCCCGGCTCAGATTCGGTGGTCATCATGGGACAACTTCTCGACTCCGCCAAGCCTGATCACGGGGTCAGTGGGATACCAGTAAGCCTGCTTTGTCAGGGGGATACTGTATCCCGAGCGAGAACTAATGACGTAGGTGAGTTTGACTTCGGCATTACAGCGCTCGACCACCTGCAGCTTGTCTTTGGAATCGGGGATAGCAGAACGATTGTTGTGCCGGTTCCCAACGGCGAAAGCGCGCGGAGTCTGGTTTAAACATGACCTGGTTGGTCATGACCTAGGTAACCGCCAGGATTAGAAATTCGTAATCTTGAGATGGCACTTAGGTGGTGTTGGAATCGTTAGCAACAGGAGACCGGTGGGGTAAGTTGAGCCGGAAGATGTAAGTCGACGTTGGAGGGCCCCAATGAAGTGCTACCGCTGGATCATGTTCTTGACTCTACTCGTGGCTGCAGTGCAGCCGGCGTCCGCACAGCAACGATTGCCATGGCAGCAATTGCCCCAGCAACAATTGCCACAGCTGCGATTGATCGTGCGCGATAATTTAGGGCAGAGCGGACTCAAGATCACCTGCGCCATTTTGAATTGCAACGTAGGGGCTAATCTTGGCGATCCGGCCGGCCAGCTTTTCCTGATTACAGTAAACACTTCTGTAAACCTGAATTCCCTTCTGACGGGTTTGTTGAACCAGGTTGGAATTGTCGATGCAGAAGTGGATCAGCAGCTTTTCTTGGTGGAGGGAACAGTCGGACCAGTCCCAGAATCGTTGATCGATAGCACTCCACTGACCTATTATGGCGCTCCAGTGTGGAATGGTTATGTAAATCAGCCTGCGGCTGTGATTGTCCGCGTACTTCCTGCGCAGAGCAGCTTCAATGTTACTGGCGCGGGCAGCATGGTGGCTATGATCGATACCGGGGTGGACACTCAGCACCCGGCGCTGGTTCCGGTTTTGGTGCCTGGCTACAACTTTATCAATAACACTCCCAGCGGAAGTGAAATGGGTGACGTGAATGAATCGACCGCGGCAGTGCTGGATGGTGGTGGATCCCCTGCTCCAGCCGTCGTGAATTCGTCCACGATTGCAGTCGTCAACGAGTCGACGGCTGCGGTGCTGGATGGCGGACCGAACGGCGACTTTGGACACGGCACAATGACTGCCGGAATCGTTCATCTGGTCGCACCTCAGGCACAAATTATGCCGCTCAAGGCGTTCGCTGCCGATGGAAGCGGCTATGTTTCGAACATTATCCGGGCGACCTACTACGCCGTTCAAAATGGCGCCAACGTACTCAGCATGAGTTTCAGCTTTAGTCCCTCCTCCAACGAGATGGGAACGGCGATTAATTATGCCAATAGTCAAGGCGTGATATGCGTTGCTTCGGCGGGAAACAGTGGCGCAGATGTGCAGGTATATCCAGCCGCTCTGCCGAATGTCATGGCAGTTGCTTCCGTTTCCGACTATGGCACTCCATCCAGCTTCTCGAACTATGGGTCGGACGTTTGGGTGGCTGCTCCTGGAGAGGGTATTGTCTCAACGTATCCTTACGGCACCTATTCAGCGGGCTGGGGAACGTCTTTCAGCGCACCATTTGTGTCCGGCACGGCGGCGCTGCTGGTGAACGTTTCGGCAAATGTAAATCAACAGAGTGCGGCGGCGGCGATCGCGAATACGCAGCCGGTCTCCGGCAACGGCATGGGCAACGGAGAACTCGATGTATACCAGTCCGTGCAGGCCTGGGTTACGACAGTGAATCAGCAGTGAAATACTGAGTAAGCGTGTAGTTTTGCAGCGCGTGTAACATCACTGCAGCCTCGGTCGAGAAGGTGTGCGGGTAGGACTTGTGACTAGCAAACACACCCGAGACTTAAGGCGCAGCACCAGCGAGGCAGGCCTGTCCACAAGACTTGAGTCCGCCCGGGTCAAACTTTCGGTCGTTCTCCCCTTATTGTTTCAAGATACGAATAGGCCGTGCTTAATTGAGTAAACAGCTTCTACCCGCGGGTAGTACAGAGCCCACTCTCCTTCGCATGCGACAGGTCGAGGGCCGGGAGTGGTGGCTTTGGGGCTTCGCCGTTGCTGTAACTCTGGTTCTAACCTTTGGTATCCTCTCCTTAACTTTCCCTAGCTTCCACTTAGGTGCCAACAGGGAATATTGGCTGAGCCTGCGCGAGTGGGTTCGCGGATTAGCGGCGCTCGTCTTGTTGTTCGACATATACACCGTTTATCAACACCTGCAACTCCAACGTATTCGCCGCCAGTTGGCGGAGCGTGATCGACTATTTCAACTCATCAGTGAGAACGCCGCCGACATGATTGCAGTGGTCGATAGAGACGGACATCGCCTTTACAACAGCCCTTCCTATCAGAAGATACTCGGTTATTGCCAGGACGAGCTAAGCACCACATCTCCAGTAGAGCAGATCCATCCCGACGATCGAACCCGTGTGTTCGAGGCCGCACAAAAAGCACGCCTCACCGGGCGCGGCGAACGGCTCGAATATCGTATCCGCCACAAAGATGGCTCATGGCGCGTTTTGGAATCTACTGCCAGTGCAATTCGTGGCGCTGACGGGGAGACCGATGGTCTAGTTATCGTCAACCGCGACATCACCGAGCGCAAGCGCGCCGAGGAAATGCTGGCGCATAACGCCTTCCACGACAGCTTGACGCACCTTCCCAACCGCGTTCTTTTCCTGGATCGCCTGGACCGGGCGCTGGCCGTCTCGCGACGCCACACCGATTTCAAGTTCGCCGTCTTGTTCATCGATGTAGACGAGTTCAAGGTGGTCAACGATAGCCTGGGGCATACCGCCGGCGATGCCTTGCTCATTCAGATCGCGCAACGTTTGACTGCTTGTATCCGCGAGGCCGATACGGTTTTATCCCCACTACTAGAAAGGAAGGCCGCGGAGCCCACTGAGGGGAATAGCACGCTGGCCCGCCCAGGCGGTGACGAGTTTGCCGTGCTAATAGAGGAACTACACGACCCGAGCGACGCAGTGCGGGTAGCGGAGCGCCTGCAGAAGCGGCTCGCTATTCCTTTCGACCTCGATGGTCACGAGATCGTCATCATGGCGAGCATAGGTATCGCTTTCAGCAGCAGTGCGGGCGCAGAAGCTCAAGATGTTCTCCGCGATGCTGAGATCGCTATGTATCGTGCGAAGCACTCTGGTAAAGCTCGATGCGAGGTCTTCGACAACGGCATGCATGCTGACGCACTCAAACGTTTGCAACTTGAGGCCGACCTTCGCAAAGCTTTGGAATTGGGGGAATTTCGGGTTTACTACCAGCCGGTCGTGTCTCTACGCAATAACCAGATCGTCGGGTTCGAAACGTTAAGCCGCTGGCAGCGTCCCACAGGCATCGTGATGCCAGGTGAGTTCATCGCCGTGGCGGATGAGACTGGCATTATTTTGCCCATGAATCGCCAACTGCTTCAGGAAGCCTGCCAGCAGTTGCACGCATGGCATGAACTCTTTCCTTCTGATCCGCCGCTGGCCATCGCTGTAAATATCACGCCAAAGCAGTTCGCCCAACCCGACTTGGCCGCGCAGATCGGAGAGATCCTTCAGCAAACCGGCATAAATCCCAGCTGCCTCGATCTGGAGATCACCGAGACCATCGCGATGGCGGACGTCAGCCATTCTTCGGTTGCGCTCGCCCAGTTAAAAGCCCTTGGCGCTCGTCTTAGCATCGACGATTTCGGCACCGGCTATTCTTCCCTAAGCCGCCTGCAGAGATTCCCCGTAGATACCCTGAAGATCGACCGGGCCTTCATCTCCCGCATGGATAGCGATCTGGAAACTTACGAAATCGTTCGCATCATCGTGATGCTGGCTCATAGTCTTGGTTTGAAGGTTGTTGCAGAAGGTGTCGAAACCCAACAACAAGTTGAGATGCTGAAGCAGATTGGTTGTGAACTGGCCCAGGGCTACCTGTACTCCAAGCCTGTTAACCATCAGGCAGCTCAGCAATTGCTTAGCTGCAACTCAGCTCCGAATGAGCATATTTTCTCAAAGGCTGGTGCGGCACCTCTAGCTGAACCGAACTTCGAGCGACTGCAAACTGGCCGCATCGGTTAATCCCTTCCGTATTCAGTTTCAAAAACAGCGGATCACCCCGTCACGCGTTTGCTCCCTGGGTAACAAAGTTGGTCTAAGACAATCTGCATCACTGGTACAGAGATGACTAACATCACTCCACGCGGTTGTGTGTAGAGCAATAGAGACTCTCGACATCCAATCGTAGATAACTCGTCCAATCCTCGGACAAAGAGTTTGAAACACGAACAGACGGCAGCCTCGAGGAACCCCTAATGCTGCATCGCCATTCCTGTAACTAACTCATTCAACATCGCTTACTAGAAATGGCAATGCCACTTAGTTCGGCACATACCGTGCTTATCTCTTCAGTGTAGACGGCTATTGGTCAATCCCCCAATTCGACCCGCCGATAGAAGGGATTTTCAAATGCGATTGGATGCTCTGGCTCGAACGTTTCTTGCGATACTCTTGGCGAATATGTTGTCCTCTGTGCAGCCGTTGGCTGCAGCGCAAACTCCCCAACAGGCGAACACCCAGCAGGGAATGCAGGCCACTGCGAACTACAGCAAGTTGCCCCTAACTTTTGAGGCCAATCAGGGTCAAACCGGCGCAAAGGTCAAATTCCTATCTCGCGGCAAGGGGTACACAGCTTTTCTGACTGCGGGCGGGATCACGCTTTCTCTGCGCCCGAACCAGCCGCTTTCGAATCAGCAGACAGGCAACGTCGCTGCTTCGAACCAATCTCAGCCCTTGAACACCACACTGCAATTCAAGCTCATGGGAGCAGCTCAGAATCTGGCCGTCATCGGAGAGGGCCAGCAGCCAGGCGTGGTGAATTATTTCATTGGCAAAGATCCGACAAAATGGCTGACCAAGGTGCCGACCTATGCCCGGGTCCGCTACAAAAGCGTGTACCCGGGAATCGATCTGGTTTATTACGGAAACCACCAGCAATTGGAATACGACTTTGCAGTTTCGCCGGGAGCTGACCCGAGTCAGATCCAATTCGAAATCATGGGCGCGAATCAGATCGATCTGGACGAGGAAGGCAACCTGGTTTTGCAGACCGTCAGTGGAGAACTTCGTTTCCAGAGTCCCGTGATCTACCAGGAGTCCAGCGGAACACACGTGCCCGTGTCAGGCGCCTATGTCGTGAACGATCCGACACATATCTCATTTCACGTCGCGCAATATGATGTGAATAAGCCGCTCGTGATCGACCCAGTGCTGGTGTATGGAACCTATCTGGGCGGAACTGGGTCTAATCAACCCTCCGGAATCGCGGTTGATAGCACAGGCAGTGTTTACATTGCAGGCTACACCGACTCAGCTGACTTTTCGCTCACAACCTTTGGTTCACCTGCAGCAAGTTCGAATCACGTCTTTGTAACCAAGCTTGATCCGACAGGATCGAGCCTCGTATACGCCGATTACCTTGGCGGCAACAGTGATGATTATGCCATTGGGCTTGCGCTGGACAGCTCAAACAATGTGTATGTAACTGGCAGTACAACCTCGACAAATTTTCCGACGGTGAATCCCTATCAATCGACCGCGTTAGGACCGTACACCGGCTTCGTCAGCAAGATTTCGGCCGACGGCTCTACTCTGGTCTATTCAACCTATCTTGGAGGAAGCGGTTTCGACGAGCCTGCCAGCATCGCCGTGGATACTTTGGATGAGGCCTACATCGCGGGCACGACCACGTCACAAGACTTTCCGGTGGCCAGTGCCTATCAGTCCGCTGCCCTGGCCAACCAGGAAGGGGCCTATGGGAATTATGGTTTCCTCACTAAGTTCACCGCCAACGGTTCTTCACTGAATTACTCTACGTACTTTGCGGGCAATACGAATGTTTCGAATTGTGGGAGTTCCTGTTATCCCACCCCATACAGTGCGATTTCCGCCGTGGCGCTGGATGCCAACAACAATGCTTACGTGGCTGGAACGACGAATACATCGAACTTCCCATATACATCGGGCGCATATATCACCAGCAATTCGCCGGTAGCCGACGCGACCATCGGATTCGTCAGTAAGTTTGAGAGTGCGGGAACCCTCGACTATTCCACCTACTTCTACGGCTCCAGCGGGAATCCAGTGGGAATCGGAGCGATCGCCGTCGATGGATCAGGTTCTGCTTATATCACCGGCACGGTTTCGAGCGACACAACCTTCCCCACTACTTCCACCAGCATCTGTAACCCCAGTGTTTCCGGAGTTGGATGCAGCTATGCATTCGTGAGCAAGTTCGATCCCACGGCAGCGACGTTGTTGTACTCGACCTTTCTTGGGCTTAACAATTACGCGAGCCCGGAATCGATTGCGCTCGATTCCAGCAACGATGCATACGTGGTGGCAAATACCGACAGTGCAGCGTTTGGAACCAGCAACGCCATCGAGGGTTATACGAATGAGAATGACATTTTATTGGTTGAGATTGATGCTTCGGCAACTACCGAACTGTTTGCCACCTACCTGGGCGGGAGTGGTAACGACTTTGCCAGCGGCATCACCCTCGATGCAAACGGGAATATCTATGTCGTGGGCTCCACGAACTCAGCCGACTTTCCTGTTACCCAGGGATCTTTCCAGAACGTGCTCGGCGGAGGTACAAATGCCTTCGTAGTCAAAATTGGACCAAACTCAGCACCGGCTGTGGCGTTGAGTCCCAGCCAACTGCAGTTTGTCGAGCAGTCAGTGGGATCGACCAGCTCTGCGCAGACCACTGTGTTGCGCAACATGGGCAGCGCGGCGCTTCCGATTTCCTCAATCGCCGTCAGCGGGGACTTCGCGGTAGCCAATAATAATTGTGGAACAGGTGTCGCGGCCGCCAGCAACTGCACATTGTCAGTGACTTTTACCCCGACCGCTTCAGGACTCCGTTCCGGACAAATTGCGATTCAAGATGATGCTGCGGGATCGCCCCATGTCATCAGCTTGAGAGGCATCGGTTCCAGTGCGGTTGTTGCTCTGGCTCCCACAAGCCTCACCTTCTCCGCGCAGCAGCTGGGAACTTCAAGTGCGGCGCAAACGGTGACCCTCACCAACAGCGGTAATGCGGCCCTGAGTATCAGCAGTATTCAGGCCACCGGCGACTATTCGCAGACCAATAACTGTCCGTCTACGCTGTCGGCAGGCTCCAATTGCACCTTCAACATTACGTTCACTCCGACAGTGGCTGGCACTCGCAGCGGGTCGCTCAGCATTTCAGACAATTTATCCAACAGTCCACAAACCGTGGCATTGACAGGAAATGCCTACGTTACTGCAATAACGGCAGCGCCTGCGAGCTTGACCTTCGGCAACCAAATGCTGAATACACCCAGCGCTGCTCAAGCTGTGACCGTCACGAACGCGAGTGCGAGCTCTGTAACGGTTTCCGGCGTGGTCGCAGCAGGTGACTTCACACAAACCAACAACTGCAGCACGATCGCTCCCAATGGTGGTACCTGCAGCATCAGCATCACTTTCACTCCGACGTCTACTGGAATCCGCACCGGGACTGTGACCATCACCGGCAACGCAACGGGCAGCCCTCAAACTGTCAGCCTAGCCGGAACTGGTTCGGCTACTTCTGCTCCAATTGCTACTCTGTCCCCCACCAGCTTAACCTTCGCTGCTCAACAAGTGGGAACCTCCGGTGTGGCGCAGTCCGTTTCCCTCACCAACAGCGGCACAGCGGGATTGACTATTAGCGGCATTGTTGTCACAGGAAATTATTCACAAATCAACAATTGCCCCTCCTCGTTAGCGGCCGGCTCCGCTTGCGCTATCAATCTCACGTTCGCCCCGACAGCTGCAGGCACCCACACCGGAACATTGACCATCAGCGATAACGCAACAGGCAGCCCGCAAATTGTGAGCCTTACCGGTAGCGGATCGGATTTCAGCCTTGCCAGCTCCACCGGCAGCGACACCGTTAAGGCTGGCTCGGCAGCGACCTACAACTTGACCATCACCCCATTGGGCGGAGCTTTCGCTTACGCGGTCAAACTAGCTTGCAGTGGGCTTCCGGCCGAGGCGTCCTGTACGTTTTCCCCTGCCACGGTGACTCCGGGCGGCAGTACGGCATCCTCCACGTTGTCGATTACTACAACTGCATCTACCGCGGAGGCGCTTCCGACTCGCCAATCGCGCCATGCATCGGTTTATGCGGTTTGGATTCAGTTGCAGGGAATCGGCTTCTTTGGGCTGGTTCTGGCAGGGCGTAAGCGCTCCACCAAAAAAATGCGTGCACTCGCTTTGCTGGTTTTCTTGATTGTCGCCTTGATCTCAATGACTGGGTGCGCCGGCGGAACTGGCATTGCGCCGGTGAACCAGGGCGGAACCGCCTCAGGGAGCTACACCATCACTGTCACAGGGACTTCGGGTAGTTTGCAGCACTCCATCCCTGTGACCCTCACGGTTCAGTAAGACTTCAGTGCTAGTTGCACTTGATCATGTTCTGGGTCACGCCTTCCAATCAAGATTGAAGTAGCAAGGGAGGACGCGGCCCAGAACCGGCTGTGATGCATTATGCAGATAGTAACTGGCGAAGATGGTGCTGGCACTTTTAACGGATGCGACAGCGTATGCACGCACAACTGAGTCGGAATTCTCTGTATGACGATGGTTTCTTCAAGCATGGTGAAACTCAGCCAATACGAAGAGAAGAAGACTGAGCAGACCGGTGCGCAGTTGAGATATTTTCCCATTCAAAATAGGAAACCGATCATTCGGCATTTCGTTCTTTCTCTCTCGTTTCTCCTTGTCTACCTCTTACTCAACCTGCCTCAGACAATATTCATTTCCCATCTCGGGTCCACAGCCTGGTACCCGGCAAATGGACTGGCTTTGGCCCTCATGCTTAGCATCAGCCCCTGGTATGCATTGCTTGTTGCCTTTTCCGATGCGCTGGCGGGTTCCCTGATTTATCACCAGCCGATCAGATCCTTTGGGGAAACCGTGGGTGCGATTGGACTCGCGGGTTGGTATGGGCTGGCGGCTTATATCTTGCGGGGTATCTTGCCGATTGACCAGCGCTTGGATCGAGGCCGCGACGTAGTCCGCTATGTTTTTGTCGCTACTGCGGCCGCCCTGGGGTCAACAGTCACCGGGGTGGCGTGCCTGATCGCCGATCACACAATTGTTCGCCATGACTTCTGGCGCACAATCCCCAACTGGTTTATTGGTGATGAGATTGGATTGGTAGGGCTCACGCCATTTCTGCTCATTCATGTGTTCCCGTGGGTACGAGATAAGATTTCACAACCGAGAGGTGAATCTCAGCCCCAAAGAGGGAAGCGCAGGCGAATGCAGATTGAGGTTAACACTGGCGGGTTGTTGGAGGCACTTGGTCAAGCCCTTTCAGTGTTCGCCGTGTTGTGGATCATGTTTGAACCTCGTTGGGTGCATCTTGAACTGCTTTATTTGAGTTTTGTCCCCATACTTTGGATGGCCATGCGGCGTGGTATTCGGCAAGTGGTAGCCGGAATTCTTGCACTCAACTTTGGCATCGTCGTCGCCATGCACCTGTTTCCGCCGCCGCCAGCCTTGCTCGCCAAAATCGGTCTGCTCATGCTCGTAGTGTCCGCTGCCGGGCTTATTGTGGGTTCCACCGTTACAGAACGTCACCAGACAGGAGTCGATCTTCACGAACGAACTGCTTACCTGGATTCCCTCATTGAGAACAGCCCGTATGGAATTGTCGTCCTCGACCAGGAAGGCCGGGTTGAGTTAGTCAATGCAGCTTTCACGAAGCTGTTTCTGTACGAGCAAAGCGAACTCGTAGGCAGCAATCTGGATTCGCTGTTGTTGCTAAGCGACGATTCTTCCGGCGCGGCTATCCCGTGGTCTGGACCGGTGATTGCCGGGCGGGCCGTGCAGCGCACCATGCGCAGAGAACGCAGAGACGGAAAGACTATTGACCTGGAACTGCAGGCTGTTCCCTTAGTGGTCGATGGTCGCGTACGAGGTGCATACACCATTTGCAGAGATATTTCCGAACAGGTCCGGGCGTCAGTTGCAGAACGTGAACACGCTGAGGCGCTTAATCGGCTGGTGAAGGAATTGGAGCTCCAGACCGATCAAATGACCCTGCTCAACGAAATGGTTGGCTTGCTGGAGTGTTGCGGGACAAGTAAGGAAGCATTTACTGTAGTCGACCGAAGCGCCCGCGCGCTCTTCCCCGAAGCCAAGTCTGGAAACTTGTACACATTCCGGGCCTCACGCAACCTGGTGGAGACGGCAGCATCATGGGGAAATTCTGGTGGGTTGCAGCCACTATTCGAGCCCGAGGCATGCTGGGCTCTGCGCCGCGGTCAACCTCATTGGAGCGACGCTGAGAGTGGTCTTGTTTGCCCACACCTGAGCGAAATGCCAGAGGGCAAGCACCTGTGTATTCCGATGGTCGGCCAGGGAGAGACCCTTGGTGTTCTTCATCTTGAGTTTGATTGCACCAACGAAGAATCGCCAAACTTGCGCTATGCTCGGCAGCGGCTGGGAGTCACTGTGGCGGGCCAAATCGCTCTTTCACTTGCCAGCCTCCAGTTACGCGAGAAGCTGCATGACCAATCGATTCGTGACCCGCTCACCGGATTATTCAACCGGCGGTTCATGGAGGAGTCTCTCAGCAGGGAGCTCGTGCGAGCCAAACGCAAGGGCCATCCTCTTTCAATCCTCTTCCTCGATATCGATCACTTCAAGCGGTTTAACGACACGTTCGGTCATGACGCGGGTGACTTCGTTCTGGAGTCTGTTGCGGATCTGCTGCGTGGATTTTTCCGCGGAGACGATGTCCCTTGCCGCTGTGGAGGTGAAGAGTTCGCGATCATCCTGCCGGAATCACTCGCGCAGCATGCCGCGATGCGGGCGAATTCGCTGCGAGCTGAAGTCAAGAAACTCGGGTTGCAACATCGAGGTGTAAGCCTGGCTGCCGTCACGCTCTCAGTCGGGGTGGCCACCTTCCCCGAACACGGCGCAAATTCCGATGATCTGCTCAGAATGGCAGACCAGGCTCTCTACCAATCAAAATCAGCTGGGCGCGATTGCGTGACAATCGCTACTTCGCGTTAATTTCCCGCACCAGTTTGCAATTCGTCAGCAGATCACAAGCTTGACGACTCTTTCCAAATATCAATCCCACCTTCTGTGGCGTACCGGTCGATCTCGCGGAGTTCGTTAGCGCTGAAAGCAAGGTTTGCGAGACTCTTAAGAGAATCCGCCAATTGGTCGACAGTGCGCGCTCCGATCAGTGCGGAGGTCACGCGCGGGTCGCGCAACACCCACGCGATCGCCATTTGCGCCAAGGTCTGTCCGCGCCTCTCGGCGATGACATTGAGTTCCTGGATGCGGCGGAGATTCTCCTCGGTAATCATGTCTTTGGTCAGAGAATCTGCTTTCACAGCGCGGGCATCGGCAGGGATGCCGGACAGATATTTCTTGGTCAGCATACCCTGGGCCAGCGGCGAAAACGCAATGCAGCCAACACCCAGATCGGCGAGGCTTTTAAGCAGGCCCTCCTCGATCCAGCGATTGAGCATGGAATATGCCGGCTGGTGGATCAACAGCGGAACTTGATACGACTTGAGTATCTCCGCAGCTCGCACTGTGAGACGAGGAGAATAGGACGAAATGCCGACATAGAGCGCCTTGCCTTGCCGGTGCAGGGTCGCGAGCGCACCCATGGTTTCTTCCAGCGGCGTTTCGGGATCCACACGGTGCGAATAAAAAATGTCTACGTATTCGAGTCCCATGCGTTTCAAACTCTGATCGCACGACGCGATCAAATATTTGCGCGAACCGCCGATATCTCCATAGGGACCCGGCCACATGTCCCAGCCAGCCTTGGTCGAGATAACGAGTTCGTCCCGGTGAGCTTTGAAATCCATCGCCATAACCCGCCCAAAATTCTCTTCCGCCGAGCCGTACGGAGGCCCGTAATTGTTGGCGAGATCGAAATGGGTGACACCGTGATCGAAGGCGTAATGCAGGATGGAACGCCCGGTTTCAAAAACGTCGTCGCCGCCGAAATTCTGCCACAGGCCGAGCGAAATGGCCGGAAGTTTGAGCCCCGAACGGCCGCAGCGGCGGTAAGGCATGGATTCGTAGCGCGAAGATGCCGCAGTATAAGGAATGGCAAAGGTCATGTCTTGCTCCAACTTGTCAGAATAGCATTTGATGCAGCTAGGGATAACTCTGCGAGTGCGCCGAGAAAGAAAAAGGGCGACCTCTTTCGAGGTCGCCCTTTAAATTATTGACAGATGCTCTACGCCACGCTCACTAGAAAACAATCTTTCCGTGAATCTGCACCAACCGGCCCTCCACGCCAGCACCTTGGAAGGAGCCATACGGGGTAGTGGGCTGGACTGCCAGGCTGGTCATTTGTCCAAAGCCGCCGACACCCGAGAGGGGGAAAGGCAAAGCAAAGTTCGGATGGTTGAGGATGTTGAAGAAACTCGCACCAACCTCGAACTGCGCGCGTTCGGTGACGGCGAATCTCTTGTTGACGTTCAGGTCCGTGTCAAAATAGCCAAGACCACGGAAACTGTTACGCCGAGGCCCCCAATCGGAAGCGTTCGCTTCAGCGAACTGGCTTTGTTGAACGCAGCCGGTTGGATTGGCGAGAGTCCCCGGGCTGCTCACGGCGCAATTGGTACTTACGGCACCGACGGTATCAGCTGGGATAAGCGGCACTCCAAGTATAGGGTTGTTGGGTTGAAAGAGCACGTTGGACTGAATCACTTCGGGAGTCCATGGCAGGCTGCTGTGGGCATAAAACGTGCCAGCCACGCTCCATCCACCCGCAGCCTCGTTCAAGAGTTTGTTCTGCGACTTGAGGGGCAACTCCCAAACATAGTTTGCGGTCAGGTTGTGGCGCGCATCCGAGTCTGAGTTGCTATAGTTTTCGCAACGCAAACAGTTAGGATTGATCTGGTATACAACGCTGTACAAAGCATTGAAAGGCGTCCCGGGATTTGTCGATGTCAGGTCGTCCAGCGCGTGTGAATACGTCCAGTTCACGCTGCCCTGAAAGCCGTGACTGAATCTCCGCGTGAAAGTTGTGACCAGTCCGTCGTAGTTTGAGACGCCAACACTTTGTAACTCCCGGACGAAGCCGAAGCGTGCATCCGTGCCCGACAACGGTACGCCACTATACGTCGCGCTACAGTTATTCGTGAGTGTGCAACTCTGGACCGAAGCTGGCAACGTGCCAAATGGCGTTCCACCGCCGGCGGAGTTATAAGAGGCGTTCAGGTTAGCGTTCTGAATCAGGTTGTTATAGCCATGGGTTCCCACATAATCGACGTTTAGAGACATCTTTGCGCCGATGGCCTGTTGGATCTCGAAATTCCATTCCAAGTACTTCGGGTTGTTGATCTGGCTAGCAATCGACGTATAGTTTGGAGGAGAGAAGAACTGATTGCCAGCCAGAATCTGGGCCAAGCTCTGGCCGCTCTTAAACCCGCTCAAGAATGAGGAGTTGGAGTTCGCACCCAACTGGGCCACGCTGCCGGCCACGCTGGGTGCAACGGCTGCCCCTGAGGCCGGTGAGACTGTGAAACCATTGGTCAAAGGCGCGTTTGCGATCAACTCATCCATCAGGACGCCCTGATAAAGATCGGAGAAGATGCCGATGCCTCCGCGAAGGACGGTGCTGGTGTGCCCCAACGGGCTCCACGTAAACCCGAAGCGCGGCTGCAAGGCGACCTTCTCAACAGCAGGGAAGGCGCTGTGTGTGCCGGCATCAATGATCGCGCTGTAGGGGGTATTAATGTCGTGGGTCAATCCCGTGAATGGTGTATTTAAACGCGAGAAGCAATTACTCCCGCAAATAGGGTTGGAGTTGCGGTCGCCGCGAACAGCGAGGGTCAGTTTCAGATTAGGTGTTACGCGCACCTCGTCCTGAAAATACAAACCAAGACTGTAGAATCCGATTCGAACGTCTCCATTCGTGGTGTAGTTCTGAGTAAGGTTGCCCCCGTCGGCAGACGTCACCATACCGTTGACATAGCTGGCCAGACTCCCGAATGTGACAAGACCTCCGGTGTTGCTCTGCGCATCGAAGTCGGTGAGGTCGTCACGCCGGAAGTTAATTCCTACCTTGAAGGTATGAGCGCCACGGGTGATCGACAGATCGTCCGTCAGTTGCCCCATTGTTGAATTGCGGCCTTGAGGGAAGATATAGTCAGGAGTTTGACCGGTTCCTGAACCGCCTCCGAGATTGGTCAGCGCTGAACCACTGACCGAGATGGTGCTGTATCCGCCAGTGGCTGCGAGAACGGCAGCCTGGCCGCTGTCCGGAAGGAAGATCGCGGTATACCACAGGCCGGACAGAATCGCGTTGTTGATGATGTTCGGCGAGAAGATATGGGTTTCGTTGATCTGGCCTTCATATTCTGGTTGGGTGCTTTGAGTGCTGAAGGCGGCCCGATCAATAAGATCAGTTGAGGTCGGTTGCTGGCCGTGATCCGCCTTGAAGCGCCCAAAGAGTTTGTCCGCGTTGCTGATGTTGTAGTCAATACGCTCCGTCAGCAACCACTCTTTATTGTGGTTTACACCAGAGGCGGCTGCTTCCATAAGGCACGGTGCTCCTGCGGCTCCGAATGTGCTGCCACCAAGCGTGGTTACGCCGCCAGAACCCGGCGTACCGCAACCTAAGTTGGGATCCTGGCCTGCAGTCAGAGGAACTGCAGATCCGGCCACCGGAGAATTCGCATAGAGATTCATCCAGTTGGCGTAGAAAGCTGACTGCGCAGGCGAAACGGTTGCGATGTTGGATAGGATTGCGGAACTAAATGCCGGGGTCGGCAGAAACACATGCTGTCCGCTCGGTAGCGCATAATACAAGCCCTCTTGGTCCACGAAGAAGAACAGCTTGTTTTTCACGATTGGTCCGCCAATCGAGCCCGCCCACATATGGTTGACAGCGAACGGTTGCTGGTTGGGTGTGCCGTTCGCGATCTCGGCTTGTTTCTGGAACCAGTCGTTGGCATTGAAGCCGCTGCTGTTGTACCAGAAGCCTGCATTGCCGTGGAAGGCATTGCTGCCCGACTTGGTGGTGTAGTCAACCTGCACGCCTGCCTGACGACCGTATTGAGCGGTGTAACCATTGCTCACTACTGCGACTTCCTGAACTTCATTCTGGCCGATCAATAGGTTGCTGGAACCGGAGTTGTTCAGATTCAAGAACGGGTCGTTTTCGTCGTTGCCATTCTCTGTAAAGAGGTTCGAAGTTGCCGGCAATCCGAAAGCGCTAAAGTTGCCGTAAGTGCCGCCGGTATTCATCAGCACGCCGGGAGCAGTCTGGGCGTAAGTCGTGATGTCACCACCCGGATTGGGCAGTTGGGCGATCTGAGCTTGGTTAAAGGTTGTGCTGATATTGGCATCTTCGGTCTGTAGCAAAGGGGCTTGTCCAGACACTTCAACAGTCTCTGAAGTGTTGCCGACAATGAGCTTCAGGTTGGCAGTTGTAATCTGCCCCAGTTGCACTTCCACAGTCTCATCGACGGAGCGAAATCCAGTTTGGCTGATCGTCACGGAATAGGATCCCGGCTTTAACAACGGGAAGTTAAACAGACCAGTCGAGGTCGTGACGGTGGTCTGAGTCTCGCCTGTCGTGTTGCTCTTCAGACTAACTTTTGCGTTGGGCACGATCGCGCCAGTAGGGTCGGTTACTGTGCCGGAGATTCCGCCCGTCACAATATTCTGGGCCAGCGAAACGCTGGCGAGAATCAATACAACCGCAAACAGCGTTGCGGCCGATATACGTAGAGATCTAAATCGCATAGAATTCTTCTCCGCTTCTTGATCTCGAAAAAGTTAAATTCTTCGAGAAGTTTCAAACAGGTCTCAGTAGCTACGAAACAGCATTTATTGGTTCATCAGACCGCTACTGAAACACTCGTATGAACACTTTGTTATGACCAATGGTTATGCACATGGATTGCCAGTCAATGTTTCATCGCAATCACTTGACTAGGAAGGAGTTTTAAAGCGTATAGAAAAGTTTACAGTACAGTTTCCTGTAGATGGGTTTAGCCTTCTCCAATAAATCGTACGCAAACTCAACAAAATACAAATGTGTGTTATTGCTTAGTGACATATGTTTGTACATGCGACACGATCACTATTCCTCTGGTAGGCTGCTTAGATTATGCGCTCCTTCAAAACCGTATTTTTCGTCGTTGCCATCGCCTCATCGCTCTTCGCCCAGGACTCCAAGCCCGTTGCGGACCGCATCGCCGCGCAGAATGCTCTTTTCGATGAGCAGTACGAATCCGATCTCCGCAACTTTCCGGAGCGAGCCACCGCTTTCGGCGACTACCGATACAACGACCGGCTAGCGGAGTATTCGCTTGAAGCCATTGTGCAGCGCAACCAAACGAATGCGAGCTTCCTCGCAGGGCTTCACGCCATCTCAACTGCAGGCTTCTCCGACCAGGACAAACTTTCCCACGATCTTCTTGCGCGTGTCCTCGAGCAGCGCATCGCCGATTTTGAACTTAAAGAATACGAGATGCCGATCAATCAGCAGAATGGCATCCACACTAGCCTCGCGGACCTGCCATTGTCAGTTCCGCTCGATTCAGTCAAGCACTACGAAGACTACATCGCACGTTTGCATCAGATTCCGCGCGTCCTCAGCCAAACCACCGAAGTGCTTCGCGCGGGCATGAAGGACAAACTCATGCCCGTCCGTTTCCTGATCGAGAAGCTGCCGGTGCAATGCCAGGGAATCATCGATGCCGATCCCTTTCTGATCCCGACAAAAAAGTATCCCGCGGAGATTTCCATGGAAGACCAGAAGCGATTGACGCGAGAGATCACTGACGCGATCAACAGCGAGGTGATTCCGGCCTACAAGACCTTAGCCACTTTCCTGCGCACGGAATACGCACCCCAAGGCCGCACCACACTTTCGATTACTTCTCTGCCGGACGGAGAGAAGCGCTACGAGAACGACATCTACGCGCGCACCACCACGCACATGACGCCGGACGAGATTCATCAACTCGGCTTGCGCGAGATCGATCGCATTGAGGCTGAGATGACGTCAATCGCCAAGAAGGCAGGATTCGCCGATCTCGCCTCCTTCCGGGCGTCGCTCAAAACGAATCCCAAATACATTCCGACTTCCGCCGATCAGATCCTCGATGACTTCCGGCGCTACATCGCGCAGATGGAGCCTAAGCTGCCGCAGCTCTTTACTCTGCTTCCCAAATCGCCGGTCACGGTTGAAGCTATACCTGCCTTCCAGTCGGCTGCTGCAACGCACTACGTCACCGGTACGCCGGATGGTAAGCGCCCTGGCCGCGTCGTCGTTGCAACTTCCAACTTTGCGGAGCGTTCGCTGATTGACGATGAGTCGACCGCATACCACGAAGGCATTCCCGGACATCACATGCAGTTATCTGTGCAGCAGCAACTTACCGGGCTTCCGAAGTTCCGGCTTCATAGTCTCGGTTTCAATGCGTATATAGAAGGTTGGGCTTTATACGCGGAGCAACTTGGCAAAGAGGTTGGCTTCTATCAGGATCCAGTTTCGGATTACGGGCGGCTCTCTTCCGAATTGTTTCGTGCGGTGCGTCTGGTGGTCGACACTGGAATCCACTCGAAGGGATGGACGCGCGATCAAGTGGTCGATTTCTTCCGCAAATCGGGCGCGATTGACGAGCCTACCATCCAATCCGAAACCGATCGCTACATCGCGTGGCCCGCGCAAGCCCTGAGTTACAAATTAGGCCAGCTGAAATTCCGCGAATTGCGCGAACGCGCTCAGAAAGAACTGGGCCCCAAGTTTGACATTCGCACCTTCCACGATGAAATGCTCAACGGAGGAACCCTCCCGCTCGATCTTCTCGATGCCCGCACAAATGAATGGATCGCAGGGCAGAAATCAAAATGATGCTGCCGGCGACGGCTTCAATCCTTGAGACCTGCGATCTTTCCCCGCACGACAGTGATTGAGGCCTTCGGCAAAGTGAACGTGGTATCCGGGGCTGCAGCTATGGTAATCGCGATCGGCGGGTGATCCGGATCCGCATGACTGTTTGGACCGTTGTTAATCCAGGCATACTGCTCGCTTCCGAAAGTCACAAAGGTGACCGGCCCGGAAAATGACGAATTCTGTTTGTTTTTCGAGTCCTCAAATTGCACGCGCACGGTGTGCGAATTGTTCTCGTCGCGATTGACCAGCATGATCGACCAATTCCCATCGGGTCGATGCAACGCATACGACGTGACCAGTACGTTTCCTTCGGCATCCTTGATCTCAGTGGAGGAAGGGAACATTTGATGCACGCCGGAGCGGTGCTGGGCCCACTCCAGGTTGATCATATGAGCCGCATAGTAAGGCGAAGTGTAGCCCTTGATGTCGTAGTTCTGGTCAGAGACAAAATTCGACCATGAAGCCCAGCCGAGGCAACTGTTTTGAATGCCCTGCGGTTGAATTGGGGAATGATAGAAGGCCGCGCCGCCCCCTTCGAAGAAAGAGCCAACATTGTCGGCCAGCCACAACGCTGCAAAGATTGTGGTCATGGGTCCAGTGAGTTCGGCAGCCAGATGGTTCTCCGTCACCATCAGCGGCACATCTTTCGGAACGCCATCATCTCTCCACACCTGCAGGATGTGTTTTATCAATTGAGGTTCAGAGTACAAAGTCTTCCACGTGATGTTGCAGGCTTCAAAGGGATAGTGTTCGAAGGAAACAAACGCAAGGTCGGAGACGCGGCCGTGCGTTTTCAAATAGTCTACAAAACGCCCCATCCATGAAACTCGTCCCTCTGCATCAGGCCAGATGCGAATATCTTCGTTGACTCCTTCGAAGACCGGGCCGCCCAGCTTGAGCTTGGGATCGACCTTGTGAATGGCCGTGGCCCATTGAATGTAGAGGGCTGCGTAGTCTTCGGGCATGGCATGCTTGCCGTCGGGTTCCTCGCCCATTTCGATGTATCCGATGCGATAGCCGCGCTTCTCAATGTAGGCAATTTGGGCGGCCGCATCGTCAGGCGTGCCGTAAAGCATGGTGACGGGAATCATTGCCGGAAGGTTGTTGGTGATTCCGCTGGTGAAGAAAACGTCGAAGCCGCTGTGCTGATAACCGCCGGTAGCGTTTACATCAGCTGCCGAGTGCCAAGGATCAATCGATGAGGTGCAATACGTGGTTGGTTTGTCGCCGAGATTTCTTTGGATTTCGGCAAAGGCTCCAGTGGAATCGCCGACGCCGACGCGAATTTCCTGAATTGCGTATCCCACACAATTGCGGACGTCGTCCGCTCCGTGCAGATCGCAGGTGTTCGACGATTCCGTCATTAGGATACGCACGTACTGCGTCGCGATAGGCGTGTCGGCAAGCTTCAGATTTACCGTTCCACCTTGAGCGTTCTTGATCACGCCGGATGCGAAAGTCTTCCATTCACCATCAGGACCAGCATCGAAGTCGAGGGCGCGTTTTCCCACCCAATACTCCACCTGGTAGGTCGTAGCATACGGGCTCGCCCATGCGATGCGGATCGCGTTCACTGGCTTTTCAGCATTCAGATCCATGACGACCCATTGCGGGTGCAAGGCGTCGCTTTCGCCGGTGAACTTGCTGGTGAGATATGGATTGCTCTTCCAATAGCTGGGATTAGGACCTTGCAGCGGCCGGTCTCCGCTGGTTGAGAAACCGCGGTGGGGCAGAGCATAGGAAAGAATGTAGCGCAGCGGTTCTTTAAGATCGCTGCTGCCAGTGAAGTATCCGCTCTTATGCACCGGATCGCTCCAGCTTCCGTTCTCAGTCCAATGCCAGGCGGCCATGCGAAGTTCGGAATTGTTGCGATAAGTGATTGGCCCCCAGCCGGCAGAAAGCGATTCCTGAATAACGTGCGGGGTGTAAACCTTATCGATATCGTCATGGGAAAGGACATCGATCGAGCTACCCAAAGCACTGTCGGGGTCGAAGGAGTTAATGGCGTGCCCGGGCGTGGAATCGATGTGGACGGTCGCATGATGCGGGTCCGCAGTGGACGCCGATTGGGCCGGTGCAGTGGCGCTGTTCACGACAATCGCAAAAATTGCGAACGCAAGAGCAAGCCCGCCCCGCAATTTTCCGAACCAAAGTCGATCGAACATCTTAATGAAGCAGCTATTCTGCATAGGGTCACTCATCAGCTCCCGATTTGACGGTCCAGCTTGACGGTCTTTGCTTGACAGCTCAGGCTTAAAAACCCAGGCTTGACAGCCAGTTCAAGACGGAGCAGTATTTATCCCTGTATTAAACGCATTTAATATAGACCATCCCAGTGGCAAAGAGGAAGTCATGTTACCTTCCAGCCTCCGCCTTTCAAGCTCTCCTCTACTGATTTCATTTGCCGGCATCTTCCTCGCGCTGCTTGCGTGGACGCCGATCGCCATTGCGCAGGCCTCCTATGTGCGCGTCAGCCAGGTTGGCTATGAAGCCGGCGCCACACCTTTTCGCGCATATCTAATGTCTGGGGCAGCGGGCAGCAGAGCCAGTTTCAAGGTAGTCGGCTCAAAAGGAGCAACCGCATATTCGGGACACGCCGGCGCATTGCTCGGTACCTGGAGTCATAGCGCGAAAGTAAGCTACAACGTCTACCCGCTGGACTTCACGGTTCCCGAAGGCGATGTCTATACCATTTCAGTGTCTGGGCCTGTGACAGCAGAGTCTCCACAGTTCGCCGTGGATAGTGCAGATGCGCTTTATTCCGGCCTGCTCCTGAACACTTTATTTTTTTACGAATCGGAACGCGACGGGGCGAACTTCATCGCCAACGCACTGCGCACAAAGCCCGGGCATTTGAACGACAAAAATGCTCAGGTTTACGAGACCCCTCGGCTCGATAGTAACGACTTTATCGATAACAAGCCGCCGACTGCGCCACTAGTGTCCGCGAACCTGCCGAATATCGACGCATCAGGAGGATGGTGGGATGCTGGCGATTACATGAAATATGTCGAAACAGTCAGCTATACGACGGCGCTGATGCAAATTGGAATTCGCGATTTTCCCAACCAGATGGGTGCAGGCGCTCGAATGTATCCTCCAGCGCCGCCCGCTTCCGTTTCTTATGCAGGCAATAGCGGCCCGGGAGCACCGCAGTCATCCGACTTCCGCGATGAAGCGAAGTTCGGAGTCAACTGGCTGATGAAGATGTGGGATGATCGGACGCGAACCTTGTACTACCAGGTGGATAACAGCCAGGACTGGGATTATTACGGCGAAGGCGATCCCAGTTCGGCCACCGGCAACTGCGGCGGAAGCTATACCACTCCTTACTGCCTGATCACCGAATACGACATCTGGACTCTGCCGCAAGCGGCCGATACTTTCCGCCAAGCTGGAGATCCGGAACCTTGCGATGCGTACACAACGTTCTTTATCTGCGATCGTCCGGTGTTCGTGGCCGGTCCCGCGGGATCGCCGATCAGTCCAAATCTCGCGGGCCGTTTGGTGGCGGATTTCGCATTGTGTTATCAGCTTAACCGCAGCACAGATCCATCTCGAGCGAATCAGTGCCTGAAGAATGCCGAAGATATTTTTGCCCTCGCCGACACCTCGCATACGGATCCTGCGCCCGGTGTAGGTTCGGGCTCATGCATCGGTTGTCTACTTACGATTTTTCCTTTTGATGGCTATCCCGAGAACGTATGGGAAGATGACATGGAACTCGGCGCAACAGAACTATACTTTGCTCTACAAACCGCTACGCAATCCGGCGGCGACGGCGTTAACCTGCCATCCGGATTGCCGCAAACCGATCCGATGTATTACCTGCAACAGGCGGCGAAGTTTGCCAACGGCTACATCACGAACGTCTACAACGCAGGAGATGCGGACACGCTGAACCTCTACGACGTGAGCGGTCTCGCTCACTTCGAACTGTATCGAGCGCTGGAAATGGCGGGAAATCCCAGCGGTCTGGCCGTGTCGAAAGCGGGCATTCGGAAACAGTTCTTGCGGCAAGTGGATGACGTGATTACCCAGGCCAGCGAGGATGCCTGGGGTTTCGGTTACGGGTGGAGCTATGGCGATACCACTTCGCACGGCGCAGGTCTTTCAGTGATGGCCAGTGAAGCGTATTACCTGACTCAATCCAAGAACTACGACACTTATTCGCAGAGATGGCTGGCCAACATTCTCGGAACGAATGCCTGGGGGTCATCGTTTATCGTGGGCGATGGAAGCACATTTCCGAATTGTATCCAGCACCAAGTCGCAAACCTGGTGGGCGCGCTCGATGGAACTTCCGGAGGTACGCCAGTGCTTTGGGGCGCCGCTACCGAGGGTCCAGACGGCTATGCCAGTTCAGGCTTGGTCGGTGGAATGATTCTGTGTCCAGCGAACGGGGTAGACACGTTCAAGAAATTCAATGGAAACGACGGTGCGTTCAATGCATCGCAAGTAGCGGTTTACAAGGATAATATGCAGTCCTATAGCACTACCGAACCCGGGATCGATCTCACATCAACGTCGTTTCTGATGTGGTCCTGGAGAATGGCTAGGCATCCCAACTTCTGATGGCTGAGGTAATTAGCTGGTCTTCGCGTTGGGATCGGAGATGCGAATCGAGAAGTTGACGGTGATTCTGGCTTTGGTCTCGACCGGCTGTCCGTTCTGTAGGTAGGGTTTGAAGTGCCACTCACGCACCGCTTGCTGCGCCGCAGTTGTCAGAACCGCAGGTCCACTCAGCACGCGCAAATTTTCGATGATGCCGTCCGCGCCGACGACAGCCTGCAACACCACCGAACCCTGCACCCGCATGTGCTGTCCTAGCAGGGGATAGCTGGCATCGATGGTTTGGGTCTGGTGCGCTTCTGGAACATTTGGAGAAACCGGCTCGCGCTCGGCAGCATTCGTCGGGAGATTAGCCACGGATGCATTGACTTCTGAAGCATGATTCGAATCGCCGGGGATTTGAACTTTGGCGATGTTGCTTCCGGCATAAAGAGTGCGGTGCGTATCGCCTGCCACCACTTCAACATCCATCGGCGGTAGGACGGCCCGCGTCACGACCGTAGGCGGAACTGCGCTGTTCGTAGCCGGTGCTGCAGCGGCAGATTCGGGGGAACTCTTCGAAGCGCGGTGATTCTTGGCGGCCGCGACTTTTGATGCCGGTACGACGCCAGTTTTGGCTGGCACCGCCGAGGCTTTCACGGCATTTTGCGAAGCCGCAGCGTCGGATTCGACCGCCTCTTCTGAGCCAAACCAGAAATCGCGATCCTTTATTAAAAGAGCGGCGAGTGTAACCAGCAGCAGAACCAGCGCAATCTGCAGCCGGAACACCTGCTTGGTCGCGAGGCGAGCCTGAGGCGTGGGATATTCCTTCCCCACACTCAGCTCCAACATTTCGCGTCTCTCGATTCCCGCCATACGAACTAGCCTTTAATAAAGATGCCGATTATCAGGCACCAACAGGGTGAGGCCATAGGCTCGCGATGACAATGGCACGATCTGGGAAGGAGTTAGCACAAGAGTGCTATAAGGGCGGGTTCTGCGTTTGTTGATCTGCCTGAGTGGCGTGTCACGCTTGGGCAGCGGTTAGTCCGATTTGTGGTGTTTGGTCGACAGGAGGAATTGCATGCCGAAATAACCAAGAAAATAAGCCTGATTATTTCGCGCAGGTTCAAGGCTGCGGCCGGCCATGACGAGAAGGATAAGGGACGGGCGGATCTTGTAGCGGCCACCGAAGTCTATCGTGGGCTGGACTTCCGAAGGACGAAAAGTTCCCTGGCAATAAAACTCGACGTCTCCTTCAAGCTTAGGAGTGAAATCGTGCCCGACGACCAGGCCGGTGAGCCAGGCGTCCGGCCCTTTGTGGACGAACGCATAACCGAGTTCGTAATCCACATCGACAGGCCCAAGCTTCTTTGAGAATTCGACTGGCAGGAGGAAGGTATCGCTCGCCGGCGTGATCCCGCGGTGAACGGCGTCGTTGGGATTGTTGACGAAGAGCTGCGGGAAGACCGAGATGTTGAGGCCGGACTCTCCCGCATCGTAGAAGCGCCATTTCACGCCGGGATTGGATTGGCCGACGCCGAACTCAGTTGGGGCTCCTGGATTATGCACGCGCAACCAGGCATTTTCGTAAGTGAGTTGGATGCGTTCACCCACGCCAAAATTGAGGTCGACATCGGGAGTGTGCGACACGGACTGATCGGTGTACAAGAATGGCATGTAGCCGACGTTGATCTCCCAATTGAGATGGCCCGGTGTGCCGGGGTCGTTCGTGTAATAAGGCGGACCACCCTGTGCAGATGCAGTGGAAGCAATAAATAAGAGGCCGAGGGACAAAATCAGGGTACGCAGCATACTATGCCAGGAATTCTCCTGGGCCGGAAATGGCTTCGGCGAGATCGTTCATGAACATGGCGGCGCGGGCGCCGTCCGCGGCACGGTGGTCCGCAGATAAAGTCAGCGTCATCATCGGCCGAACCGCAGGTTTGCCTTCAATGGAGACCACGCGATCGCTAATGCTTCCTACTGCGAGAATTGCCGCTTGCGGTGGGGTGATGATAGCGGTGAAATGATCCACATGATACATACCGAGGTTGCTGATGGTGAAGGTGGCATCGGCAATATCGGTGGGACGCAGCTTGCCTGCACGAGCGCGCTCGGCTACATCGCGACGCTGCAGCGCGATTTCCGCGAGCGTTGCTGTGTGCGAGTTGGGGATTACGGCAGCGACCACACCGTCGTTTACCGCAATAGCGACGCCCATGTTCACGCGATCGTGGAGACGAATGCCCTCCGCGGTCCAGCTTGAATTCAATCGCGGATGCTTGTGCAGAACCCGTGCTACGAGTGCGACCAGCAAATCCGTATGCGTGATGCGAATTTTGTGCTTACGCTCGATCTCGCCGACTAGCTTGTCCCGATATTCGTTGAGCGCGCTGGCGTCGATTTCACGCGTAACGAAGAAGTGGGGAACTGTGGTCCAGCTTTGCGTGGTGCGTTCGGCCATAAGGCGGCCGAGAGTAGTCGGGACTTCGATGCTGCCGGCCTTCGGCGCTGGAGTTGCAGCACTCGATGCGTTTGACGCGGCAGCCGAGGCTTGCACGTCAGACGCGAGAATTTCACCGCTGGGTCCAGAGCCGGCCACAGTGTTGATATCGATGCCTAATTCCTTTGCGAGACGGCGCGCCTTCGGAGAAATCCTCGCAACGTAAACGATGGAGGATTCGGTAGTGCTCGCCGTTATCGATGCAGCGTGCGATTCTATTTTTCCCTGCGATCCGGCGCGTGCCGTTGGCGCGCTGGTTGTAGATTGATTCTCGGTAGGAGGCTTTTCGCCGGGAGCAACGATCCACGCAATCGTCTGTCCCACAGGAATGTCGGCTCCGGCCGTGGCGGTAATTCCAGCAAGGATGCCGTCGGCAGGCGCTTCCACTTCCATTACTGCTTTGTCCGTTTCGATGTCGAGAAGCGGTTCGCCTTTGGTAACTCGGTCGCCTTCCTGCTTTCGCCAGGCGATGAGCTTGCCGGTCTCCTGCGCCATCTCGAGGGCGGGCATAACCACACTGAAGGCCATAGTCTTTTTATCGGGGGAAGGGCTGTGCTATGACCTTCAGTCCGAAACTCCTACCCGCTCAGTTTTTGCGCTGGCCTCAATCATATCCAGCACGCGCGCGCTGGGTGGAGCTTCAGTTTCGCGAGTGGTGGGCAGCGGTCCGTTGACCGTGTGATAGTGCGCACCCGCTACCATCAACTCTTCCGCCGGGAAGCGCGTGATCACCTCGTGTCCCGTTGGCGTGACGACGATTTCTTCTTCAATGCGCGCCGCGCTCCAGCCATCGGTCGAGGGCCAGAAAGTTTCCAGCGCGAATACCATGCCCGGCTCAAGCGTCTGCGGATGGTCGAGCGAAACCAGACGCGAGATTACAGGCTTCTCCCAAATCGCAAGCCCGATCCCGTGGCCATATTGCAGGGCGAAGGCGGCTTCTTCATTCGGAAAACCAAAATCCTGTGCCTTGGGCCACACGGCCGCGATTTCCGCTGTGTTGCGTCCAGGACGAATCAGTTCGATGGCGGCATCCAGGTAATCGCGGCAGCGTTTATAAGCATCCACCATGGCGTGGGAACCGTAGCCGATGGTGAAGGTGCGGTAATAGCAGGTGCGATATCCCATGTAGGAGTGCAGAATGTCGTAGTAAACCGGATCGCCAGGACGCAGAACGCGGTCAGAAAAAACATGAGGATGAGGATTGCAGCGTTCTCCGGAGATGGCATTCACGGCTTCCACATACTCCGAGCCGAGATCATAGAGCACCTTACTCACCAACCCAACCGCTTCGTTCTCGCGCATACCCGGTTTCATGGCGCGATAAAGTTCGTCATAGGCGGCATCGACCATCATTGCGGAAGTATTCAGCAGCGAAATTTCATCCTGCGTTTTAATGACCCGGGCGTTGGACATGAGTTCCTGGCCATCGACAACCTTAATGCCCTCGCGTTGCAGCGCAAAAAGTACGGGAAGCTCAATGATGTCGATGCCCACTGGCTCTTTGAGCAGGCCGCGCATTTCGAGCTCGATGCGAATTTTCTTAGCGACGTCCTCGGCGCGTCCATGCTCCGGCGACATGGTGCCGCGCAGCATTGAAATACCGGGCCGCGAGCGGTCCCCAAGCCACGGGCAATTCAACTGATGATGCTTGGCGGCGGATCCGAAGTCCCAAAGAATCGGCTCGTCATTCTGCGGCAGCAGTGTGAAGCGATTGGCCTTGTCCTGCGCCCACGTGCCGATGTGCGTCGAAGTCAGATAGCGCACGTTGTTCATGTCGAAACAAAGCAGCGCGCCCATCTCGGATTTCGCCAGTAAATCTTTCGCGCGTTGCAAACGCTCGCGGCGGAGGCGGTCAAAGTCGATTCGCTGCTCCCAATCGACCGCCATGGTTCCATGAGTTTTTAGTGCCATAAAACCTCCAGTATTCGCGTAGCGCCACCGTCTCGGCGGCTCTGCAGGCGGGACGCGGGCGCTACTCTTCACCGCACAACTGTCTTGCCGCCTCGAAAACCGTTTGTTCTGTCGGTACCGTTTCGTCCTCTAACGGCGGAGAGAAGGGAATTGGCACATGCATCGCGCCCATTCGTTTCACCGGTGCATCCAAATCATAGAACGCTCCTTCGGCGATCACAGCCGCAAGCTCCGCAGTGACTCCGTAACGACCGTAGCCTTCATCCAGCACAATCACGCGCGAGGTTTTCTTTGCCGAATCGATCAGCGTCTTTTCATCCAGCGGCCACGTTGTACGCGGGTCGACCACCTCTGCGCTGATGCCTTCTTTTTCCAGCAGAATCGCCGCACCCAACGCGACCTGCACCATGCTGCTGGTTGCGACCAGAGTGATATCATCGCCGGTTCGCTTCACATCGGCAACGCCCAGCGGAATCGTGTAATCTTCCTCGGGAACCGGACCCTTCAACTTGTACATCATCTTGTCTTCGAAAAAGACAACCGGATTCTCGTCTCGAATGGCCGTCTTCAGCAGGCCTTTCGCGTCGTAAGGCGTCGAAGGCAAAACCACTTTCAATCCCGGCACGTGGCTGAACCACGCATGCAGCGACTGCGAGTGCTGCGCAGCCGAACGCCGTGTCGCGCCCAGCGTGGTGCGCATCACCATCGGTACTCTCCAGTGCCCACCCGACATGTAATGAACTTTCGCTGCCTGGTTCACCATCTGGTCCATAGTCAGCGTGATGAAATCACCAAACATTATGTCGACTACGGGCCGCATTCCGGTCATCGCTGCGCCCACGGCTACGCCAGTAAAGCCGGCTTCCGAAATAGGAGTATCCACCACGCGCCCCGCGCCGAATTCTTCGACCAATCCTGAGAGGACTTTGAACGGCGTGCCCGCTTCGGCTACGTCCTCGCCGAAGATGCAGACATGGGAATCCCGACGCATCTCTTCGGCCAGCGCTTCACGTACTGCCTGGGCAAATGTGAGTTCGCGGTCAGGCATAGACGTGCTTCTCCACTTCATCGACACTGGGATACGGCGCCGCAATGGCGAATTTTACAGCCGCTTCCATCGTGGCGCGAACTTCCGAGGTAGTTCGATCGAGAGAAGCGGAATCCCCATGGCCTTGCTCAATCAACCACTTCGACAAGACTTTGATGGGATCGCGATCCGTCTTCCAGAGCTGCTCCTCCTGCTTGGAGCGGTAGTATTCGCGATTGATATCGCCGACGTGATGTCCGCTGTACCGATAGGTATCGCACTGCAAGAATGCAGGGCCGCTACCAGCGCGTGCGCGTTTTACCAACTGTGTCGCGATTGCATTCACTGCGCGGACATCTTGACCATCGACTCTTGCAGCTTCCAAGCCAAACGCAGTGGCGCGGCCGAGAATGGTGCCGGCCGTGGTTTCCTGATAGTGCGTGTATTCATTGTATTGATTATTTTCGCAGACGTAGATGACGGGTAGCTTCCACAACTGCGCCAGGTTCATCACCTCATAAAGCGATCCCTGGCCGAGCGCGCCCTCTCCGAAAAAGCAGACTGCCACGCGATCTGTGCCCAGCGCTTTGGAGGAGAACGCCGCGCCGGTAGCGATGCCCACGCTGCCCCCGACGATGGCATTGGCGCCGAGGTTGCCGGTTGCGGGATCGGCGATGTGCATTGATCCGCCTTTGCCTCGGCAATAGCCCGCTTCTTTCCCCAATAACTCCGCAAACATACGATCCGGCGATGCGCCCTTCGCAAGGCAATGTCCGTGGCCGCGGTGCGTGCTCGTAATGTAGTCGTCGATGTGGAGGGCTTCACAGATTCCCACTGCCACAGCCTCTTCGCCGCTGTACAAGTGGGCAAGTCCTGGCATCAGCGCGCGCGTGTAGACCTCGTTCACCTGCTCTTCAAAGAGGCGAATGCTTACCATCTGGCGATAGGCGCGCAGCCACTTTTCTTTTTCGGTGGCGGTATCTTGGCCAGTTTCTGCTTTGGATGTAACGGTCGTCATTTCTTTGGACCTCCCGCAGTGACTGGCGTGCTCACGCCTGACATCGCGGCCAGTACATCGAACATGCAGGCGAAATCGTATTTTGTCCAGCCCATGCCGCGTGCGGCCGTCAGAATCTCGTTGCTCACCGCGGTCGTTGGCAGAGGTACTTCGAGTTGCCGTCCCAAATCCATGGCGAGGACCATATCCTTCTGCATCATGTTGACGTCGAACCAGGCTTCTTCCGGTTGCTGCAGCACGAAGGGGCCGCGGTACTGAATCATGGGCGATGCGACAGCGCTGTGCGTGAGCACATCGACTGCGGTTTCGCGCGCGATGCCGCTTTTCTCAGCCAGCAGCACGCCTTCGGAAAACGCCAACATCTGCACCGCGAGACTGAGGTTGATCGCAATTTTCATTGAAAGCGCCAGACCGTTGTCGCCAACATGCGTAACCTTCGGACCAATATCGAGCAACAGTGGCTTTACTTTCTCAAATGTCTCGCGACGGCCGCCGACCATCACCGACAACTTTCCTTCCTGTAACGTGATCACGCTGCCGGAGACGGGCGAGTCGACCATGTCCGCGCCTCTTTCC
This sequence comes from uncultured Acidobacteriaceae bacterium, assembly GCA_963789625.1. GTDB lineage: Bacteria > Acidobacteriota > Terriglobia > Terriglobales > Acidobacteriaceae > Sulfotelmatobacter. The sequence continues at coordinate 95,355 of CAWBLK010000008.1, forward strand.
CGCACCTTTGTGGCCAGCGCTCGGCTCACGGTCGGACTTACAGTACTCATGTCGATAAAAATCTTGCCCGCGCTCAATCCCGCCAGCATTCCGTCGGAACCTTCGGTGATAGAAGTAATGGCGGCGGAGTTGGTAACCATGGCGAAGGTGAAGTCGGAAGCGCTGGCGACCGCGCGTGGTGAATCGGCCCACTGCATACCCTTTTCAACCAACCACTGCGCCTTGGAGCGGGTGCGGTTATACCCGGTGACGGTGTGACCCTTGCTGAGCAGCCGGTTGACCATCTGGCTGCCCATAACTCCTAAACCAATGAACCCGAGTTTTGCCATCCGTCCGCAAACCTCCGAAATTTATTACAGCAAGTTGTTACGCAGTGAACGTTACACAGTAACCTTGGAACCGGCCGGTGCGTGCTTCGTGGAAGATTTGCCGCCGGAAGAAGCCTGCGAGTCCTGCCGCACCTGCTCGAGATGAGAACGCATCGCACTCTGAGCTATCTCGGGATCGTGCCGCTCCACGGCTTCAAGAATGCGCTTGTGATGAATCTGTCCGCGCTGCGGTCCGCCATCGACGTTAAAAATTTTTATCCGTTGTTCACGCAGCAGTCCGACGATGGAATCGATGAGCGAAAGAATCAGCGGATTGGCAACAGCCTCAGCTAGGGCGAGATGAAAGTCGAGATCGGCTTCAATGTAGGCGCCGGGATCTTTCTGTGCGCGGTCCATCACGGCAACGGCCTCCCGCATGGCGACGAGCTCCGGTTCTTGAATTCGTGTCGCGGCCAGCGCAGCAATCCCCGGTTCCAGAATCAAGCGCAGCTCCGCCAGATGCGGAGCGCCTTCCTGCTGGCCAATCTTTATCATGAGGTCGAATGATTGACGCGCGGCCTGCGAAGTTCCGTCCGTAATAAAAGTGCCGCGGCCCGAGTAGGCCTCGACCAAACCTTTTTCACGAAGCGCCTTAACTGCCTCGCGCACCGCAGTCCGGCTCACGCCAAGACGCTGCGCCAAATCTCTTTCGGCGGGAAGCTGATCGCCGGGTTTGAGGGAGCCATTGAGGACAGAATCTTCTATTTGCTGGACGATCTGCTCGTATAAGCGCGAGGTTCGCACTACTTTGTACACAGAGTTATCTCCCGCACGAAGCGCTGGTTTGGGGGAACCAACGATGGTCTGGCTACTATACCGCAGGCCCAGCAGCTGCGTCGGAGGTTCTGCGGATTGAGTGTGCGCGGAAGGCATTTAGGGCTTTTGGTATGGTGGTATGACACCTAGGACGATACTCCTGCGCCCAGCCGAATGCAAGCCTTCTTCCGGGGACCACTCTCCATGCCTGTATTTGCTAACAAATTCTTGTCTCGCAGACCTTTACCAACTTAGCCCCTCGCAGTCCTTCGAAGAAGCTGAAATCGGAGAATTAACTTGACTTCATTCGTCCAGCAATGGTATGGCTGTCGGACCAGAAAAACGGAGGAGTTTCGATGACATTCCGAACCGCCATGTCCGCGGGTCACAGGACGAAGGCAGCCATCCTTATAATTGTTATTGCCTTGAGTCTTACCGCTCTGCCGGCGCTGGCCCAGTCCACTGCCGGGCGCGTGCTGGGCAGCGTCACCGATCAGAGCGGAGCCTCCGTTGCCGGCGCAACCGTAGTGGTCACCGACACACAGCGGGGTACTACGCGAACCCTAACCACCGATGCCTCCGGCGATTACGTGGCCGCCGACCTGGTTCCGGGAATTTACAAGATTCACGTCGAGGGCAAGGGTTTCAAGTCCGTAGAGAGGCTTAGTGTTGGCGTCGAGGTCGCGACCGACGTTCGCGTAGATTTCACTCTCCAGCCGGGGAACGTTTCCGAAGTTGTTACTGTCTCCGAAGAGGTTCCTTTAATCAACACAACCTCCGCCACATTGGGAGGTACGCTAAGCAATGCTGAGATCAACGACCTGCCGCTGAACGGCCGGAATTATGAAAATCTGTTGCAGCTCCGGCCTGGAGTTGTGCGATATCCCGGTGGTGGATTTTCCACCACCAGCGCCAATGGCTTGCGCGCGGAAGATAATGCCTACTTCGTGGAAGGCCTGTTCAACAGTGAGCCCTATTCCGGACAGGCGATCATTAACGGGTCAGGAATTGCCGGAGACTCAGCGACCATCCTACCCATCGATGCGATCCAGGAGTTCAATCTGCAGCAAAATCCCCCAGCTGAATACGGCTGGAAACCCGGAGCGGTCGTCAACGTCGGACTGAAATCCGGTACTAACAAAGTCCACGGGAGCGCATTTGGTTTCGGCCGCGATGGAGTGATGGACGCGCGGAACTATTTCAACGACGATCCAAATCCAAAATTGACGCGTACTCTGGAGCAGTTTGGCGGCAGCCTGGGCGGCGCGATCATCAAGGACAAAGCGTTTTTCTTTGGCGCTTACGAGGGCCAGCGCTATAACGTGGGTAACTCGTTCGGAGGGGTTACGAGCCCCTCGATGGTGCACATGGCGCCGAACGGAACTTGTTCGTTCGGTTTTGCTGGAGACTGTGCCGACAGCATTCCCGATGTGATCGCCGATATCACGCAGCCGTCGGCAATATCGTCTGGGGTCATCGTCAGCCCGGCGAGCCTGCTCATTGCAGGATGCTCGGCTTCCGGTGCCTCAGTAACCTGCAACGGCACAGGATTTCCCACCAACAACGCTCAGAGCATCAACATTACGAACGGATTTAATAACGTCGTCCACGTCGACAACGTTGTCGCCAAGGTGGACTACAAGTTGAACGAAAATAACAGCATCAGCGGGACTTACTTCTTCGGAAATAACTCCGGCACGGTCGAAGACTTTCCCGAGCTACAGCAGAAATGGCTCTCCGATATTCATACGCGAGCACAGGTGATTGGCGGCAGCTGGATTTGGACTCCCAGTGCCCGCGTGGTGAATGAGGCTCGGTTTGGCTATAACCGGTTGTACCAGCCGACTTTGCCGGGCGATCTCGACACACCCGCATCCGCGTACGGTTTGGATACGGGCGTAACTGGACCGGAAACAGGCGGCCTGCCACGCATCGGTTTTGGCGGCTACTTTTTCCCTGGGCTCGGTGGTTTCAAGTGGCCGAAGTTTCAGGGGCCCGATTCGATCACGCAGTTTGTGGATCACATCGACTACACGGTGGGTAAACACGCTCTAAAATTCGGCGGCGAACTGCACTACAACGATGTGAGGAACGCGGCGTATGGCAATGCCCGCGGTAGCATCACATTCCTGGGCGGCGTTGCCAGCGCGAACCCTGGTCCCAATGGCTCGACCCCGCTCGAGGACTTTTTCGCGGGCGCGCCCTTCAAGTCGTCAGTAACGGTGGGAAATCCGACCCTCCAGTTGCACAACTGGGCCTACGCAGGATTCCTCCAGGATGACTGGCGGGCCACCAGGAATCTGACGATCAACTTCGGCGTTCGCTACGAGTTCAGCAGCGTGCCGCAGGAAGCTCACGATCTGCTGGGCAACTTCGATCCAAACGTTGGCTTGGTGCAGGTCGGCCATCAGATCAGCAGCCTCTACAACCCGGATCATAAAAATTTCGGCCCCCGCTTTGGCTTTGCGTGGGATGTTTTGGGCAACGGGCGTACGGTTCTGCGCGGCGGCGGCGGATTGATCTATGAGACCGTGAACTGGCAGTCGTTCGTCGCCTTCAACAACGCTTTCGGTCCCGGCAGCGTTCCGACGGGAGCTCCGATCGATGCTGCGGGAGATACATCCGGCGGAACGATTACCACGGGCAACGTCACTGTAAAGAATTTCCTGAGCTACCCCGCGACTTGGGACGCAGCGAACGGACCTCTATACGGCAGCAACACGGTTAACTGTTTCAATAGCCCGTGCCCGATCATGACCGTGGACCGTGGCCTCACAACGCCCTACGTGTGGAATTGGACCTTCAATCTGCAGCACGCTTTTACGACCAATCTGTCGGTGGAAGCCGCCTACGTGGGTAATCACGGATCGAACCTGACGGGAATTCGGGATATCAACCAGCCGCCGGCTGGCAGCGACTACAATCCGGCTTGCGCGGATGCAGCCATTAACTCCCCGGATCAGTTCTGCCTTCCGTACGACGGCAAGTTCCCCTACCTGAGCAACATCTTCCAGATGGGGAACGTCTACAGATCCAATTACAATGGGCTGCAAGTCACTTTCAACGCCCGCAACTACCACGGCCTGAGCATGGTGGCAGGCTATACCTACTCGCATGCACTGGATGATGTGGGCGCGAATTGGGATTTCGGATACGGTTCCGGTTTACCACAAGACGCGCATAATGTCGCGGCCGAGTACGCCAACAGCGACTTTGACGTCCGCCACCGGCTAACGCTCTCGCTAACGTACGCTGTTCCCGGGCGTAAGGGTTATGGTCAGGCGCTGGAAGGCTGGGAACTGAACTCGATTGTCACGTTGCAAAGCCCGCAATACTGGGGACCGATCGATGAGGGAACTGATGCTGCCGGAGTGGGACCCTTGCCGACAAGTCCGCCTGCGAATGCGCCGATCCGGTGGGACTTCTATGGCAACCCTTCAGATTTCAAGTCGGGTCCAACGCCGCTTCCTTTCTTCCCCGGAAGTCAAAATCCGGCTGATCCCACGGGCAACGCCAGTTGCAACGCCAAAGCGTTGGCGCTCGATGGAGGGGTAGCCGGCGGCCCGGCGACGTCTTCACTCGCCTCGTTTGGGTGCTACGCCAAAGGCAGTTCTTTCATGGCTCCGCCGCCGCTGGGCCAGTTCGGCACGATGCGCCGAAATACCTTCCCGGACTCCGCCTTCAAAAACTTCGACTTCTCTGTGGCGAAGAACTTTCATTTCGCCGAACAATTCCGTCTTCAGTTCCGCGCCGAGTTCTTTAACATCTTCAACCACCCAAACTTTGCCAATCCGTATGGCGGGCAAAACGGGTTCGGCCTGAACGATCCCTCGGCGGCGAGCTTCGGCTGCGGTTGCGCTACGCCGGATATCGCTGCCGCCAACCCTGCTGTGGGCTCAGGCGGCCCACGTTCGGTCCAGCTGGGAGCGAAGTTTACATTCTAGATATGAGTCATATTGTTCGGATTGAACGAAAGGGCCGGACGCAATTCCGTCCGGCTTTTCGTTTGTTGGACGTCCGCGTCGTTTCGAAATGTGAAAGAGAAAAGGGCCAAGTCATGAAAATAGGAAATCAGTTTTATTCAGCAGTTCTTCCATTACTATTCATCGCACTTATTTCCGCAAACTCTTTTGCGCAAAACGAACCGCGCCGCGAGCGCACGATCGACGAAATCAGGGTCGAAGCCATTCACCGCGCAGAAGTCGGACAGTATCCGTTGATCGGTCTTGATCCCGGCGACGTGAAAGAAGCGTTCGAGAGCATCCACACCGCTGACAAAGATGAGTGGGCCGCCGGATTCATGCACGTGGCCGACCGCTATTTCAACGAAGCAAAATCGCTGGAGAAATCCGATCCCACCAAGGCCAATGCGGATTACATCCGCGCGTGGCGGCTTTACTCCTTCGGACGCTGGCCGATTCCGGCGTCGCCCGGCAAGCAGCGCTCTTACGAAAAAGCCATCGAAGCTTTTCTTGCGCATGCGCGCTTCTTCGATCCTCCGCTCGAAGTCGTGCACATTCCTTTCGAAGGCAAGGAAATCATCGGCTATCTGCGCCTGCCGAAAAATGCAAAGGGACCAATGCCGCTGGTAATCGCTGTGAACGGTCTCGACAGCCGTAAGGAAGACTTGACTGAGAGCTTCGGTGCAATTCTTCCTTTCGGAATTGCAGTTCTCGCCGTTGATGGTCCCGGCACCGGGCAGAATCCGGTGAAAGTGAGTGAAACAGCGGATCGCATGTTGTCGAAGGTGATCGACTACGCACAGTCGCGGCCGGAGATCGATAAAAACCGTATCGCGATGCATGGCGTAAGCTGGGGCGCGTATTGGGCGACCAAGATGGCTATCGTCGAACATGCGCGTCTGCGCGGCTGCAGCGCCCAATCTCCGCCGGTCGATAAGTTCTTCCAGAGGGAATTTCTGATGAACTCGCTGATGGGCAATCGCGAATATTTGTTCGATCAGGTGCCCGCGCTCATGAGTATTCTCGATGGCGTGCACACGCTGGATGAAATGGGCGATTTTCTGCCCAAGCTCTCGCTGGTGAAACAAGGTCTGCTTGGCCAGCCCATGGCACCCATGCTAATTCTTGCGGGAGTTCTCGATACGCAGGTTCCCATCGACGACGAATATTTGTTGCTGAGCAAAGGCGACGTGCCGAAAGAAGCGTGGATCAATCCACATGGCGGGCACCTTGGCCGGCAGGTCGGCGTCTGGCCCGATCCGCGGATTTTCAAGGAAGTGATTATTCCGTGGCTGGTGAAAACGCTGCAGGCTCCCGCGAATTAGAAGCTATTTCGTAAATGAACAAGAAGCGGTCCGCGGTTCCCTCAGGGGCTAAAGCCCGCGTATTCATTGGTCCGGGACGGCATGACTGAAGTCGTGTCTTCCCAAGACCAATTTATGGGTATCTAAGCCGGCACCGGGGGGGGGTTCCGTCCCTGCTTCACCTTCACTGGATCGAGGAAAGGCATCATGCTGCGCAGGCGCTCGCCTACTCGTTCGATGGAGTGTTCCTGTTCGCGCTGGCGGGTGGACTCAAACCATTCGCGCCCCGACTCGTTTTCGGCGATCCAGTTTCGGGCGTAGGTTCCGTCCTGGATTTCTTTCAGCATCTGCCGCATCACCTTCTTAGTCTCGTCTGTGACGATGCGCGGACCGCCGGTATAGTCTCCGTGTTCCGCGGTGTCGCTGATGGAATAGCGCATGTAGTTGAGGCCACCGCGATACATCAGGTCCACAATAAGTTTTAATTCGTGCAGGCATTCGAAATACGCAATCTCGGGCTGATAGCCCGCTTCCACTAGCGTCTCAAAGCCAGCCTTCACCAGCGCGCTGGTGCCGCCGCACAACACGGCCTGTTCGCCGAAAAGATCAGTTTCAGTTTCCTCGGTGAATGTGGTCTCGATCACACCCGCGCGCGTCCCGCCAATCGCCTTGGCGTAAGAAAGCGCCAGCTTCTTTGCGTTTCCGCTGGCATCCTGATGCACAGCCAGCAGCGCAGGGGTGCCACCGCCTTCGACGAACACCTCGCGTACGCGATGTCCGGGCGCCTTCGGCGCAACCATGGAAACATCAATGTCGGCGGGAGGGGTAATCGTCCCGTATCGAATGTTGAAGCCGTGGGCAAACATTAAAGTTTTTCCCGCGGACAAATGGGGCGCAATGTCCCGCTTGTAGACGGCAGCCTGCGCCGTGTCGGGCACAAGAATCATGATGACGTCGGCCCATGCGGCCGCATCGGCAACGGAATTAACCGTTAGCCCCGCAGCCTGCGCCTTTGCCCGCGACTCGCTCGTCGGAGGAAGCCCGATCTGCACTTGCACACCGCTATCCTTCAGATTGAGAGCATGCGCGTGCCCCTGCGAGCCGTAGCCGATAATCGCGACTTTCTTCGCGCGAATCAGTGACAGATCAGCCGCGTCTTCGTGATACATGGTTGCCATGAGTATTCCTTTCGAATAAGAGCTGGATTATGTTTATACCGACTGCGAGAGATCGTCATCAGCCGCCGTCTGCGACGGCGCTTCCTGCGAGGATAACGCGGCGAAAGCCTTATTTCCGCGCCGCATCGCGACGATTCCGGTGCGCACCATTTCGAGGACTCCATAAGGACGAAGCACTTCCAGCAGGCCGTCGATCTTGTCTTCGTCGCCCGTGATTTCGATAATCAGAGACTCGGGAGCGACATCCACCACGCGCGCCCGGAAAACGCTGGCCAGCTCCAATACGTGGGAGCGCGCTCCATGCGTGGCTGAGACTTTGATCATGGCCAGGTCGCGCACAATCGCCGGCACGGTCGTAATGTTTTCGACCAGCAATACATTCACCAGCTTGTACAGGTTGGCTTCGATGCGGCGCGCCTGGTCATGATCGGCATCGACGGTAATGGTCATGCGCGATACTTCCGGTTTCTCAGTGCGCCCCACGGTGAGCGAATCGATATTGAAGGCGCGGCGGCGAAACAGCGACGCCACGCGGGTCAGCACGCCTGGTTTGTTTTCGACGTACACCACGAATGTATTCAGCATATTGGGTTCGTTGTTAGGTTATTCGTCGGTCGCGGTTTCAACAATCGGGCTCGGACGTCGAATCATCTCATGTAATGCCGCGCCGGCCGCAACCATCGGATAAACAGTATCTTCCTGTTCAACCTGGAAATTAATCAGCACGGGCCCATCATGCTGGCGCGCCGATTGCACTGCTGGAACGACCTGTGAACGTTCAGTGACGGTGGCATTTTTAATGCCGTACGCCGCGGCAACTTTGGCAAAGTCTGGATTCAGCAGCGGCGTAGCTTGGTAATTGCGCTCGTAAAAGAATTCCTGCCACTGCCGCACCATTCCCAGAAAGCCGTTGTTGATAATCGCAATGTTGATCTTCAAATTCTCTTGCACGATGGTCGCTAGTTCGCACATGGTCATCTGAAAACCACCGTCCCCCACGATGGCCCAAACCTCGGCCTCAGGCCGCGCGACCTTTGCTCCAATCGCCGCAGGCAGGGCGAATCCCATCGTCCCCAAACCCCCAGAGGTGATCAGCGAACGCGGTTCCTCGTGCTTGTAATATTGCGCCTCCCACATCTGGTGCTGGCCAACATCGGTCACAACTACAGCATTGCCGCCTCGCGTCTGGTGCCAGAGATCATTGATTACGTGCGCCGCATAGAGATGGCCGCTATCCGGCAGGTTCTGAATATCGCGAACTGCGGAATCACCTTTCAAACCATCGATGAGATCCAGCCACTCGCTGCGATCGATGCGATTCGATCTTCGGCAACATTGCCTGCAGAACTTCCCGCAGATCGCCCACCAGCGCGACATCAACCTTCACATTTTTATTGATCTCGCAGGGGTCGATCTCCACATGAATCTTCTTGGCGTTGGGCGCGTAGGTTTTTAGGGTGCCCGTGACGCGGTCATCAAAGCGCATGCCCAGCGCGATGAGTAGGTCGGCTTCCTGAATCGTGTGGTTGACCCAAGCCTCTCCGTGCATGCCCATCATGCCGAGGTTAAGTGGATGCGAAGCCGGTAACGCACCCAGACCAAGCAAAGTAAGCGCCACCGGGATGCCCGCACGTTCGGCCAAATCACGAACTTCGCGGATTGCTCCAGAAACGATAGCGCCGTGTCCCAGCAGGATTACGGGCCGCTTGGAATTGTGAATCAGCTCCAGCGCCTTCTCATATTCTTTTGGAGCGGGAGAAAGATCGGGGCGATAGCCGGGCAGTTGCGGCTTCGCTGCCTCCCAGTCGAACTCGCACGAAGCTTGCTGCGCATCCTTGGTAATATCCACAAGAACAGGCCCGGGACGGCCCGAGCGCGCGACATAAAACGCTTCGCGCATGGTTTGCGCCAGCTCATCGGCCCGCGTCACCAAATAATTATGCTTGGTGATAGGCAGAGTGATGCCCGTGATGTCTGTTTCCTGAAAGGCATCGGACCCGATCAACTTGCTGCCCACCTGGCCGGTAATGCAAACGATCGGAGACGAATCCATCATCGCGGTCGCGATGCCGGTCACCATATTCGTAGCGCCCGGTCCGGAGGTCGCCACGGCCACCCCTACTCTTCCACTGGCGCGCGCATATCCGTCCGCCATGTGCGTGGCGCCCTGCTCGTGCCGCACCAACACGTGATGGATCTTGCTGTACTTCAGGGCATCGTAAGCGGGCAGGATGGCGCCGCCGGGATATCCGAAGACATGGGTCACGCCTTCGTGCTCGATGCATTCCCAAAGAATCTGCGCTCCAGTTTTCGTCATAGCTCCAGGTCCTCGGACTGATGCTGATTGCTGTACCAAGTCTAACTTGTCTCGGCAGGCAGGCGGTTAACCTTTTCGCCATCAACGGAGTGGTGATAGAGATTGTATCCATACCAACCCCGCGAGATTTCGATGGTGCGTATCAATTTTTTGAATACGATTCTGACGTAGGCCACGCCGTTCGGCCTATTTCATCTTTCGGCCATGGAGCAGAGAGAACTTCCTACAGCGTATAATCGCCCCGGAATTAAGAAGATACGAGCCCGATGACAAAGCCGAAACTCTGGAAGTCTGACGACGAACTTTTCGCCATTGTGCAGCGAGAACTCTTCACCTGCGTGGTGGGCGATGTCATGGACAAACTGGATCTGCAGCACCAGTTCTTGCCGCCGCAGATTCAGCCTCTTCGGCAGGATATGGTGGTGATTGGTCGTGCCATGCCGGCGCTCGCCGTGGATGTGTTCGCCGAAAAGATCGCGGGCACTGCAAACAAGCTAATGGACAAGCCATTCGGCTTGATGCTGGAAGCGCTCGACGACCTTCACCCCAACGAGGTCTATATGAATACCGGCTCTTCGCCGCGAAACGCCCTCTGGGGAGAGCTCATGAGCACGCGAGCCCGCAAGCTCGGCAGCCGGGGCGCGGTGCTGAATGGCTATGTGCGGGATACCAAGGCCATCCTGCAGATGGGTTTCCCAACCTTCGGTTTCGGTTCTTACGGACAAGACTCAGCTCCACGCTACAAAGTGGTCGACTTCCGTATTCCGGTTGAGATTGGCGCGGTGCGCGTCCGCCCAAGAGACATTATTTTCGGCGACATCGACGGAGTCTTGTTGGTTCCCGTCGAAGCCGAAGCTGAGGTCTTCACACGCGCTCTCGAAAAGGCTCGCGGCGAAAAGCTGGTGCGCAAGGCGATTGAAGAAGGCAGCAGCGCTGTGGATGCATTTGAGAAGTACGGAATCATGTAAAAATGGGGGCGTGATCGTGAGTCCAAGCCTAGTGAACCCGCTATCTCGCGCGCAACAGATACGCAGTTTTCTCCAGCAAAATAATTTGCAAGCCTGGATTGCGTGGCGGCCCGACGAACTTCTGATGCTCTCCGGGTATTTTCCTTTTTGGGGAGCTTCGCTGTTAATTTACTTCGCGGATGGCGAGCCGGTTCTCTTCATTCCACAAATTGAACCCACAGATCACATTCCTGCTGGGTTGCGGGTTAAAGAATATCCTTGGGGCGATCTCAAGTGTGTCGATCCATATTCTGTTTTGGTGTCCGCTGTTGAGAGTGAACTGATCAAGGCAAAGATCAAAATAGAAAGCGTTGGAATGAATCCCAGTGCGGCGCGAACTTCGCTGCCGATTCAAGCTGCCGAACAAATTCCCATGCCTGAGGGTTTTGCTGGGCTGCTGTCGGGGCTCGCCACAAAGCCAAACCCCGCGTGCCAAGCGGCCTTTGCGGATCTCTATTTAAGAAAAACTCCGGAAGAAATTGCTTTGATCCGGTTGGCAAACCAAGTTGCAACCATTGGCCTGCAAGCTTTCTTTGAGAATTTGCAGCCGGGAATTTCGGAAGCGGAAGTTGCCGCAGGGGTGGAATCGGCTATCTACCGGCAGATCGGCCACGGTGGCATATTTCATTCCCGAGGCTGGGCCATGGTGCAGTCCGGTCCGAACAGTGCCTATGCTGGTCGCTTCAATCGTTCTACCGGCCGGCGACTGGAAAGCGGCGATCTGGTTTTGATCGAACTGGCCACCTGCGTCAACGGATATTGGAGTGACCTAACGCGTATGGCCGCCATCGGTTCTCCAAAGCCAGCAGTCGAAGAGATACTCGCCATCGCTGTGAATACGCAACAAGCCGCGATCGATGGCGTCCGGCCCGGCGTCTCCGCGGGCGATATCGATGCATTGGCAAGAGACAAGATCACCGCCGCAGGGCTCTCATCCTATTTCACGCATCACACGGGCCACCATGTTGGCTTCCGCTACCATGATCCGGGATTTCTGATTCTCCCCGGAGAGTCCTCGATACTGGAGCCGGGTATGGTGATTACGATTGAGCCGGGAGTCTACGTTCCCGAACGCGGCGGCGGCGCGCGGATCGAGGACAATGTGCTGGTCACGGAATCCGGTCACGAAGTGTTATCCCGAATCGAAGAGAGCAGGCTCTCGTGATCAGCATCGATCTTTCTGGCAAGGCGATTCTCATTACTGGAGCTTTGGGCGCGATTGCCGAGCACATAGTGCGAAAGCTGGTAGCAAGCGGCGCAACGCTGGTGCTCACCGACATTAAAGGTGAGGAACCGGCGAGACGGATGCTTGACGATTGGCAGATTCCGCCTTCGTCCTATCTTTATTTTGCCGCCGATATTACAGAATCAATACAGGTCGATCGCGTATTGACCGCAGCTTTCGAAAGATTCCCCGGCATGGATACGGTTCTCGGCCATGCCGGCGGCTGCGGGCTGCATCCCTTCGCCGCACCTCGGAAGCCGACTATGAGCGCATCTTCCGCTTCAACTATTTTGCGCAGACTTACCTGGCGCGAGCAGTGCTCGCGCAATGGATGCAACGAAAGATTGCCGGTCACCTTATCTTCACATCTTCTTATGTAGCTCGCATGCCGCACACGAAAATCCCTGCGTATTCTTCGGCCAAAGCAGCGCTTGAGAATTTCGCCCGCAGTCTTGCCCTTGAATATGCACTCACCGGTATTCGAGTGAATGTAGTTTCCCCGGGGAATGTAGCCGCCGGCAGTTCGTTGAAAGTTTTCGAAGAAGATCCCGCCTACCGCGAATTTGTCCTGCGAGTTTCGCTGGGCAGAAGAAACAGTCCTGAATCGATTGCAGATGCGTTTGTTTTCCTGTGCTCGCCGCTGGCTGCCGAGATCAACGGACAAATTCTCAGCCCCGATTACGGCGCAGGCATTGGGAATCGCCTATGAAGATTGGCCTCGGCCTGTATAGCCACATGCTCACGCGCGACTACTACGATTTCGCGCGCCAGGCGGGCTGCACGCACGTCGTGGTTCACCTGGTTGATTACTTCAATCAGGGCCCATCGAATCCGCGCAACAATCAGCCCACGGGATCAAAATACGAGCCCTGGGGAGTTGCCGGCGATGCGAATCAACTTTGGACAGTGGCGGAACTTAAAGCGCTTCGCGCGCAAATTGAAGATGCGGGACTGGTTCTGGCCGCAATCGAGAACCTTGATCCCGCACACTGGCACGACGTTCTGCTCGATGGTGTGCAGCGTCCGCAACAGATCGAGAAAGTGAAAACCATTATTCGCCGCATGGGCGAGGCCGGTATACCGGTGCTCGGCTACAACTTCAGTCTGGCCGGCGTTTGCGGCCGCGTCACCGCTTCTCTTGGCCGCGGCCATGCCATCACCGTAGGAATGGATGGTCCCGCCGAAGATGTGCCGATTCCGAATGGCATGATCTGGAATATGGTCTACGATGGCAACGCACCCGCTGGCGCTCTGCCATCGATTTCGCATGAAGAACTCTGGCGCCGCCTGCAAAGATTTCTGGAGGAAGTGATACCCGTGGCCGAGCAGTCAGGCGTGCGGCTCGCGGCTCATCCCGACGATCCTCCCATGCCCACGATGCGGCAGCAGCCTCGGCTGGTCTACCAGCCTCACATGTATCAAACGCTGATTGATCTTGCTCCGAGCCGCAGTAACGCTCTCGAGCTCTGCGTGGGAACCCTGGCCGAGATGACCGAAGGCAATATTTACGAGGCGGTCGATCAATACAGCAAGCAGGGAAAGATCGCCTACATTCATCTCCGCAATGTCGTCGGCAAAGTGCCGCACTATCGCGAAACCTTTATTGACGAGGGCGACGTGGACATGATTCGCATTCTCGCGATCCTGCATCGCAATCACTTCGATGGCGTGATCGTTCCCGACCACACGCCGCAGATGACCTGTTCCGCGCCCTGGCACGCCGGCATGGCGCACACTCTTGGGTTTATGCTTGCGGCGAAGGCTGTACTCGAATCTTCTCAGAAGTGCGGTGCGGAGCTATTGGCCAGTCACGGAGATAAGTAACTGAATCCTTCATCTTCATCAGGTGCAACCCGTTCGCGCGCTCCTCTCGTTATTGCAGCCAGTGTCTCCACTCTTGGCGGTCTGTTATTCGGATACGACAACATTGTCATCAGCGGCGCGATCGGCTTCCTGAGTCGGTTGTTTCATCTGGACGCAGCCGGAATCGGCTGGGCCGCCGGATGCGCGCTGGTTGGTTGCATCGCCGGATGCGCCGCGGCGGGCACCGTCGCAGACTATTTAGGAAAGAAAAAGGGTCTGGCGCTCTGCGCTTTATGTTTCGCACTCTCTTCGGTTGGCATGCTCTTCGCGGCGAATCTCCACCAGTTTGTTTTGTGGCGGCTGATCGGCGGAGTGGGCATTGGCGCGGCATCGGTAATTTCGCCGAACTATATCGCTGAGATTGCTCCCACGCGCGTACGCGGACGTTGCGTAACGCTCTACCAGTTCGGCATTGTAGTTGGAATTCTCGCCGCCGTCTTCATCAACATGCTCATTCAGCGCATGGGCGACGAAGCCGGGAACATCTCGACCGGCTGGCGCTGGATGTTCTTCGCCGGCGTGGCCCCAGCGATTCTCTTCGGAGTAATGATTCTCCCGGCAGTTGAGAGCCCGCGCTGGCTAATGAAGGTGGGCCGGCGAGAGCAGGCCATCGGCGTGCTCGCAAAAATTAACGGCGCAGATGCGGCGCGAAGCGAAGCGACGGAAATCGAAAGCTCACTCGCCCATGAAGAAGGCCACATCTCGGAACTTTTCACCACCTTCCGGCGGCCTTTGCTGCTGGGAATCATGCTGGCGGGTTTACAGCAGATCAGTGGTATCACTCCGCTTTTTTCTTTTTTGCCCGAGATTTTTCGCAGCGCCGGAACCGCGACCAGCAGCGCATTTTCTCAGTCTGTCCTGGTGAGCCTGGTAAATCTCATATTTACTCTTTTCGCCCTCTGGCTGGTAGACCGCGCCGGACGCAAGACTCTGATCCTCGCTGGAACCACCGTGCAATTCATTTCGTTTGCGCTGGTCGGCTGGTTCTATCACATTCACGGCAGCGGACTGGCGGTTTTGATTCTGGTGATGAGCTTCGTCGCCGGGCACGCTTTCGGTAATGGTGTGGCCTGCTGGGTCATCATCTCGGAGATTTACCCAACCAAAGTTCGCGGACGCGGCATGTCGATCGCCACCACTGCGCTATGGCTGGTTGGGTACCTGGGGAACCAGATGTTCCCCCTCATGCAAAAACATTTGGGGTCGGACGGAACTTTCTGGTGTTTCAGCGCCGGAGCGTTGTTAACTATCATTCTGGTCGGCTGGCTGATTCCCGAAACCAAAGGCCGCTCGCTGGAAGAAATCACAAACTTATGGACGGAAGAGAACTCATTAATTGTGAGATAAAGTAGGTGTCGCCGCGAGTTTCGAGAAACAATGCAGAAGATAATAAGACGATTTGCATGGCAGGAGTTTCGCCGATGAAAATTCTATTTCGCACTTTTCTTTCTACCATGCTGTTCTGCTCCGCCGCATTCGCGCAAAGCCCATCGAACGCCGAATTCCGCTCCCTGCAAGTGGACGCTGGTCACGTAATCGGAGAGATCCGCTCATTCCAGGGATTGAACGGACCGCCCACTCCGCTAATGACGGGGCTTCCCAGCTTGCTCCAGCAATACAAAGATCTCCACGTTAGCCAAGTCCGCACTCACGATCTCATGGGTCCTAGCGAGATCGAC
The DNA here is from genome assembly GCA_963789625.1 of uncultured Acidobacteriaceae bacterium. Classification (GTDB taxonomy): domain Bacteria; phylum Acidobacteriota; class Terriglobia; order Terriglobales; family Acidobacteriaceae; genus Sulfotelmatobacter. The sequence goes on from CAWBLK010000008.1 coordinate 111,014, forward strand.
TCAAAGTTCGAGCAGTCTAATGGGGAGCTCGCCTGGCTCATTCCAGATTCCACACAGCGCGCTGGCGTAGTGAAAGCGGGCAATGCGAGCATCATCTTCCCCGACGAGCGCGCGGATCCCGAAAAACCGGCGAGCTACAATTTTGCCCCGACCGACAAAGTCCTCGCCGCCATTCGTGCCACCGGCGCGGAAATCTATTACCGCATCGGTCGCAGCTGGGGTGCCAACATAAATCCGCCTGCCGATTTCGATAAGTTTGCCAACGTGGTGAAGCACATCGCCATGCACTACAACCAAGGATGGGCAAACGGCTCCCACTACAACATCCGCTACTGGGAATTCTGGAACGAGCCCGACGGTCTCTTCTGGTCGGGTACGCCTGAGCAGTTTTATTCTTTGTACGAGAAAACGGCACGCGCTCTGAAGTCGGTCGACTCCACGCTCAAAGTTGGCGGCGACGGCAAAGCGTTCCCTTACGATGACGGAGGTTATCGCGAAGGATTTATCGATTACTGCGCCGCGCACAAGGTGCCACTCGATTTCTACTCGTGGCATACCTATGCGGATTCTTCCGCCGATCCTTATGACGCGGTTCGCCTCGCCAAGCAGATTCGCAGCATTCTGGATACCCATGGCTTTCCCAAGTCTGAAAGTATTCTCTCCGAATGGAATCTGACTCCCGACTTTACTGACAATGAGAAGGCCAGACTGCAAGGCGTGGAGAATGCGGCTTACATCGGCGCGGTGCTCAGCTATTTTCAGGACGCCCCTATCGACCACGCGGACTTCTATCGCGGCGACGCGGCGTGGATGGGACTCTTCGACTTGCATGGGCAGTATTTCAAAACCGCATACACGTTTCAGGCCATGGGGAAAATGCTCGATACTCCTCAGCGCCTTCTGGTTGCAGGCACTGACACTTTCGGCCTCGCGGCACTTGCGGGCCGTTCGGCAGATGGCAACACAGTGCAGATATTCATTAGCAATTATGCGATTCCCGCCGGTTTCAAACCGCGCATCATGCAAATGCCGCCCGACCTGGTGAAGGCTTCGCCTCCAATGCCTGATTTCTCCAAAGTTAAGTCACTGCCACGCCGTACGGATGTCGTTTACCGTGACAATGCTGGTTACAATCTCACCATCAACAATCTGCCATGGGGCAAAAAAGCGTTCACTGTCAAGCGTTACCGAATTAGCCAAACCCAGAATCTGGAACTGGTTGAGGAAAAGCCTGGCGCGGGAAGAACTTTTAATTTATCGAATCCTCTCGCGCCCGATGCTGTCGAACTCATCGTCCTTCAGTGCCAGTAACAAATTAAGATGCGAGACGAAAAGGTAACATCGAAGCCATGAAGGAGACTTGGCGATGGTTTGGGCCGGGTGATCCGGTTCTTCTTGATCACATCAAGCAAGCCGGAGCCGCCGGAATCGTTTCCGCCCTGCACCATCTTTACCGTGGCGAAGCGTGGCCGTTGGACGAGGTGATCAAGCGCAGAGATGAAATTCTCGCGGCGGGATTTGTCTGGTCGGTGGTGGAAAGCATTCCGATCCACAATTCCATCAAACTTCGGTCCGCATCTCAATCTCATTTCATCGGAGCGTGGAAGGATACACTCGCCGCGGTTGCCAAGGCCGGCGTGGAAGTTGTCTGCTATAACTTCATGCCGGTTGTGGACTGGACGCGGACGGACTTGCAATGGCGTCTGCCGACTACAGGCTACGCTCTGCGTTTTGATGCGGTAGACTTTGCGGCGTACGACCTCTTTATTCTCGAGCGCAAAGGTGCCGAGATTGACTATTTGGAAGATCGCTCCCGGGCGGCGCACGCTCGCTTTCATTCCATGCCGCAGCCGCGTAGAGATGATCTGGAGCGAACAATTATCGCGGGACTCCCGGGAGCCGAAGCGTCGTACAATCGCGAGACGATTCGCGGCTTGATCGCGGAATATCACGGCGTGACGGCTGCAGAATTGCGAAGCAACCTCGCCGCATTCCTGCAGGAAGTCGTCCCGGTAGCGCAGCAGATTGGAGTTCGCCTTGCCATCCATCCCGACGATCCACCGTGGTCGTTGTTCGGTCTACCAAGAGTCGTTTCGACCGCCGAAGATGTGAGGGCAATTCTCGCAGCTTGCGACACGCTGGCAAACGGACTCACCTTTTGCGTCGGCTCCTTTGGAGCCAGAGCCGATAACGATCTGCTGGCCATGGCTCGCGAATTCGGGGCGCGCATTCACTTCCTGCACCTGCGCCAGGTAACGAAAGAGCCGGACGGATCGTTTCACGAAGCCGAGCACCTGGCCGGTAGCTCCGACATGGTGGGCGTGATCCGCACCATGCTGGAAGAAGAATCGCACCGCCGGCACACGGGCCGGCCCGACCATGAGATTCCAATGCGCCCCGATCACGGCCACTTGCTCGCCGACGACATCGAAAAAAAAGTAAATCCCGGCTATTCGTTGATAGGCAGATTAAAAGGGCTTGCCGAACTGCGCGGCGTCATTCATGGCTTGAAGCATGCGCTTCCAGAATTAGGGAAATAGAACGCCAATGCTGGCTATCTTCGTTAAACAGCAATTATCATGACTTGCGAATTGAGGTTCCAACTCTTATGAAAGAGTTCGCCGGACGTGTGGCTCTAGTTACAGGCACTACGGGAATTGGCCGCGCGATTGCGATGCGCTTTGCCGCGGGCGGAGCCCATGTGGTGGCGTGCGGAATTGAAACCGCCGGGAATGAAGAGCTGGCGCGCGAAGCGAGAAAACTTAATCTAACATTGCAGGTGGAAACCTGCGACGTAACCTCCCTCGATCAAGTTCGCGCGGTCGTTACGAAAACCGTCAGCCAGTTTGGAGGAATCGATATCATCGTCAACGCAGCCGCGATTCATCCCTTCGGCACGGTATTGCAAACGGACCTCGATACCTGGAATCGCTGCATGATGGTGAACGTAGGCAGCATCTATCTTCTCGCGCACCTGGGTATTCCGGAGATGAAGAAGCGCGGAGGCGGATCCATTCTCAATCTCGCGTCGGTCCAAGGTTACGCATGCCAGCGTGGCGTGGCCGCGTATGCTACCTCCAAAGGGGCGATTCACAGCTTGACTCGCGCCCTGGCGCTCGATCACGCTGCCGATAACATTCGCGTCAATTCAATCAGCCCGGGCTCGATTCGCACACCGATGCTGGCGCGCTCCGCGGGCAACTTCTCGCCCGATGTGCCGGTCGAAGATGCATTCGCGCGTTTCGGTGCGGCACATCCGCTCGGTCGCATCGGCACACCTGAGGAGGTCGCGGAACTCGCGGCATTTCTGGCCTCGGACAAAGCGGGATTCTGCACCGGCGGCGATTACATTGTGGATGGTGGGTTGCTCGCCGGCATCGGCGTGCAATAGTCATGGTTGCAAGTCATCTAATTTCATTCCGGAGCGCGCTTGCCGCAAGAATTCTCGCCTAGTTCGAGCGTACCGCGCAGACGATGGCGAATTGCCTTCCTCCTTGCTCTGGGAGTTCTGGTCAACTTCTTCGACCGGATCAATCTATCGGTCTCGCGCGATGCGCTGCATGATTCCTTTGGCTTATCGCTGGTTGCTTTCGGCTATCTTTCCAGCGCCTTCAGTTGGACGTATGCCTTCATGCAAATGCCCTGTGGAGTATTCCTCGACCGGTGGGGAGTGCGCCGCGTGGGGCGAATCAGCGCATTGCTATGGAGCATTTCTTCTTTCGCAGCTGCACTTGCGCCTGGCCTCGGCTGGTTCTTTGGAGCGCGCTTCCTTTTAGGCGTGAGCGAATCGCCGACGTTTCCCGCGAATGCCAAAGCTTTGGGCTACTGGTTTACGCAAGAAGAGCGAAGCCTGGCGACGGCGATCACTGATGCCGCGGCAAAATTATCCAGCGCAATCGGAGTGCCGTTGATCGGTCTGCTGCTCCTGTATTTTGGCTGGCGCTGGAGCTTCGCCGCCACGGGATTGATCAGCTTTCTCTATTTCATCCTGTTTTACCTGATCTACCGCAATCCCAGCGAAGACAAAGGACTGTCGGCTGATGAACTTCAATTTATTCTGCGGGGTGGGGCTCAAGCGGAAGATCAAGCAAGAGCGCGAAGCGGCAGTTCGCTCGGCTATCTTCTCAGGCAGCGCAAAGTCTACGGGCTCGCGCTGGGCTGGGGCGCCTACAACTACACTTTTTTTCTTTTGCTGACGTGGCTGCCCAGCTATCTTTCCGTTTCCCTGCATGTCGATCTGTTTCACTCCATTTTCTACACCAGTGTGCCGTGGCTCTTTGCAACCTTCACCGATCTCTTGGTTGGAGGATGGCTCGTGGACGCGCTGATCCAACGTGGCTGGAACGCAAACCGGGTTCGCCAAACCGTGCTGGTGGCGGGGATGGCCTTCGGCCTGGCGATCTTCGGCGCAGCGGGCGCGCGCACTTCGGCGGCTGCGCTGGTCTGGATCAGCCTTGCGCTCGGCGGACTGGCCGCGGCCGCACCAGTCGCTTGGACCGTTCCATCTCTCATTGCACCGCGGGAAAGCGTTGGTACGCTCGCAGGTGCGGTGAATCTTTGCGGCCAGATTGCGGCGATCTCCGCGCCTATTGTTACCGGCTACATTGTCTCCGCAACGCATTCGTTCGCAGCCGCGTTCGTGACTGCAACCATAATCTTGCTGCTAGGAATCGTAGGCTACGTTTTCTTACTCGGACGTATCGAGCCGATCCCCGAGCCGGAGGCAAGCAGCACGCAAGGTTAGCGAACTACCTGCCGCAAGGCTGCGCTATGCCCCTTCGTAACAGCAGGGCGGACCGGATGCGGGAATAAACTACATCTCTCACATTTCACTTCTAAAGTTTCTTCATACCTCGCCGATCTGGCCCTTTGATAGCAAGGGATTCTCAAGAGTTCCTTGCAAGCAGACTCGATTCTGAGGAGAGACTTATGTCAACATCAGCTATTTCAACGAGTGTGTTGAACCAGGAGTACTTTCACAGCCGGCAGAGCGACTTGGGACAGCTTGGGCAGGCACTTAGCTCCGGCGACTTGTCCGGCGCTCAGACTGCATTTAATAACATTACAGCGCTCGGCCAAACTGGCCCCTTCGCTGGGGGCGTTCCATTCGCTCTCAATAATCGCGAGCAGGATTTCACCGCCATCGGGACGGCCCTGCAATCGGGAGACCTCGGCGCTGCACAGCAAGCTTTCGCCAACCTGAAGGCCACGTTTCAGAGTGGGTCAGTGCAAAATCCGATTGCCACTCCCACCGATCCGACTAACCCCGCTGCCCCAGCTTCTCCCGCGTCCACTACGGGTCCAGAGATCGTGCTCAACCTCACCAACACGGGCAGCGCTACGAATCCTGAGCAGATCACCATCAACATCAATCAAACCAGCGGCGGAGGCGATCAAGTCGCGCTCAGCTTCGGTCAGCAGGGGTCTACGCCGCAGGAGCTTACCTTCAATCTTGCTCCTAATAGCAACGAACAGATTGTCCTGAATCTGTTAAGCGCGTCTTCGGAAGGGACCGGTTCCACCAGCAATGCTTCCGCGAGCACCGGCCTTAGCGTTACGGCTTGAAAGCGGCAAGGCGGCTGGTGCAGCAGCAGTAACTCCCTCACGCGCTGCCTGCATCGGCCTCCTTGATCCAAACCTCCGCTGGGATTTTACGCAGACCAGAAAATTCCTACTGAACCGGCGCATTCAGCGCCGCTGCTAACTCGACAAAAGTGTTGGCGTTCACGGCCTGATCCACTGCCTCGCGACGGCTGAACAATTCGCTGGCGTCTCCCAGCAAATCGTGTTGCGACTGATTGTCTGCGGTGAGGATCATAATAATCAGCCGCGCTGGCTTGCCATCACGCGCGTTAAAATCGATTCCCGTTGTTTTCGCAACCACCACTAGTGGCTTAGCCAATCCGTTCACGCGCGCATAGGGCACGGCCAATTCATTCTCCCAACCGCTGGCAAGTATGCGCTCCCGCTCCGACACCAGACGGAACAATCTCTCCGGAGCGTTGCCCACTGCTTCCGCCGCCACTTCACACATTTCCTTCAATGCGCCCAGCCGGGTATTTGCCGTGAGGCTGGGCAGGAACAGTTTTGCGGTGACGGTGTCTTTCAAAGTCAGTGACCGTCTCCGGCGCACGAGAAAATGAATCAGCGGCGCCGAGAGAAGAGAAGTGAACAGCGCCATCACCACCAGCGCCACAAACATGGATTCACGGATCAGCCCCGCTTGCAACGCGAGAATCCCAAGAATAATTTCCATGGCCCCGCGCGCATTCATTGCCAGTCCAACCACCAGTGACGATGTTCGGTCCATGCCACCCAGGCGCGCGCCCCAGCCAGCTCCAATCAGTTTGCCCACGCAGGCCACGCCGATCACGGTTGCAGTCAGCCCGAGGTGAAAATTCGCGGCAAAGTCCGTCCGCAAGCCAATGCTGGCAAAGAAAAAGGGTGCGAACACATTGGTCACGATCTCGTGAATATGTTCCGAGGTCCGCTTGCGCAGATGTCCCGACTCTCCAATCGCGATGCCAATTACAAACGCGCCGAACACAGCGTGTATCCCGGCATACTCCGTGAATGCGGCTCCCGCCAGCGTGAGCGTGAAGATGAAGGCCAGCACACCGCCCGGCCACGAAGTGTGTGCCTGCAAAAATGGCAGTATCTTGTCAAAGAGCCAGCGTCCGACGGAAAGTGTGAGGCCCACGAAAAGCACAACCAAAATGATGGTGTGCTTCACTCCATCGGCAACGCTGCCGCCCGCCGGCGGATGCATCATCCCCAGCACGAACGAAAACAGAATCCATCCCACCAGATCGTCGAACATCGCCGACGAAATAATGACTGTGCCCACCTCCGTACGCAGAAGATTCAGATCCATCAGAATTTTTGCGATCACCGGCAGTGCCGAAATCGCCAGCGCCGTGCCGACGAAAAACGGAAAAATCAGCGGATCCGATCCCGTTTGTGCGCCGAGATAGTGAGGAGAAGCCGTACCCGCGAGAAAGCCGGCCACGAAGGGGAATGCGACACCGAAAAAACTTACCAGCAAGGCGCTCTTGCCCTGTCGGAAGATGCTACGCAGGTCGATCTCCAGCCCGGCCGTCAGCAGAAAAAACACAACCCCCAGCGTGGTTACTGTGTCCAGGACGATCGGCATCGGCCCAGTCGTGGGAAAAAGTGTTTGATACAAATGCGGACGATAGTGTCCGAGAACGGTGGGCCCAAGAAAAATCCCCACCGAGATCTCTCCCAGAATCGAGGGCTGGCCGATTTTCTGCATCAACTCTGCCGCCAGCTTGGCGCAGCCCAGCAGCACGGCCAGCGCCATGAACATTGTCATCACGTCGTGCGGACTCAAATGCTGCATGGCCGAACCTCGTCACAAAGCTGACGAAAAGATAAATCTCCCGCAACCTTCCCGTCGCCATCTAATTCTGAAGTGGTTATAAGAGTCTCATTTGTGCCACAAAAAGCGGACTACCGCAAACACTGTAGGACCTGCGACCGCTCCTCGGGAGTAATCTGACTCGTTCTCTAGTGTGCATCTTTGAGTAAGGAGAATATTGTTATGAAGCGCAAATTTTCACTCGTTGTCGTTACGCTATTTTCGCTCGCGATGCTGAGCTTCGCTCAGGATCGCGATCAGCCCTCGGCCCGAGCGCAGGAGCGCATCATTAAGGAAGTTCGCCATGAACTTCTCATGCTTCCTTATTTCGGTGTCTTCGACAACATTGCCTTTAAAGTAGATGGCAATACCGTCGCGTTGTTCGGGCAAGTCACACGGCCCTCGCTCAAGTCCGATGCGGGAAACGCGGTGAAGCACATCGAGGGCGTCGAGAGAGTCGATAACCAGATTGAGGTTCTTCCGCCCTCGCCCATGGACGATGGCTTGCGTCTGCGCTTATACCGCGAGATCTACGGGTATCCAGCGCTCGAGAAGTACGCCTTGGGCGTGCAGAAGCCGATCCGCATCATCGTGAAGAATGGCCGCGTCACTCTGGAAGGCGTTGTGGATAACGATTCGGATAAGAATGTGGCCGGCCTTCGCGCTAACAGCGTCCCCGGCATCTTCGCGGTGACCAACAATTTGCAGGTGGTACCGTCGAAGTAGATTCTCACACTTTACCGAACGGATCTTCCAGCGACGGGCTCTGCGGCGTGAATAGCTCTGCGCCGTTTTCCGTGATGTGCATATCATCTTCAAGACGAATGCCGAATTCGCCCGGAATGTAAATGCCGGGCTCGTTACTGGTAGTGATGTTAGGGACAAGCTTGGTGGTGTTGCCGCGAACCAGGTAGGGCCACTCGTGCTCGTCCATGCCCATACCATGGCCTAGGCGGTGCGAAAAATATTTGTAATCGGGACCGTATCCGGCGTCTGTAATCACTTTGCGCGCTGCAGCGTCCACCGCACCACATTCCACTCCCGGTCGCGCCGCGGCCAGCGCCACCGATTGTGCGCGGTGCACGATGTCGAACACTTTGTTCATCTTGGCACCGGTTTCCTTCGATGCTTTGCCCAACACAAATGTGCGCGTGATATCGGATTGATATCCTTCCACCGTGCAGCCGTCATCGATCATCACAATCGTGCCCTCGCGAATGACCTGCGGCGTGCTCGATCCGTGAGGAAGCGCAGAGTATTCACCAACCTGCACACTAGCCTCGCCCGGGAAACCGAGTTGTCCATAAGCTGCGGCAATCAAATCCTCCACCTGCTCCTGCGTCATGCCTTCGCGCAACGCGTGATACGCGGCCTCATACGCGGTCAGCGTTACCTGACAAGCCAGGTGCATTAGCGCGATCTCGTGCGCACTCTTGACCATGCGGCAACCGGCGGTAACTTGCGTCGCACTCACCAGCGTAGCCCGTGGAACAGCATGGGTAATTCCGTCGGCGAAAACGAAGTGCACAGTTTCTTCAATCCCCAGATTGCCGCTGCTGATGCCGCGTTCTTTCAGTCCCTCGGCAACCCGCTGGTACGGGCTCTCGTCTTCTTGCCATGTGCGCAGATCGGGATGGTCGCCGTCAGGCGCGCCTGCGATCTGTTCGTGCGCACGTCCTTCCTCAAACGCCGGACAAACATAAAACGCCGCTCCTTTTACCGGCAGCACTAACGCGAACAGGCGCTCGCCGCCCCACCAGCGAATGCCGGTGAAATATCTCAGCGATGTGCCTTCCATCAACACGATGGCGTCGAGCGCGTTCTCGCTCATCAGCTTGCGGGCGCGCTCCTGTCGTTCGTGCCGCTCCTCGCGTGTGATAGGAGTGGCCTCACTCTTTCGCGATTTTAACTGTGCGAGCGATGGCGGCAGGGAAGAGCTGTCCCCTTTTTGGGGAGTAGAGGCCGCGACGAGCGGCTGCGAAGCCGCAGCAACTCCTGCCACACTGCTCACTTCGAGAAACCGCCGTCGCGAAATCATGGAACCTCCAGTTTTTAAAATGAGAGCGTGCTCATTATATAGGGCAGTTGAAACTTCAGAAGTTCCTGCCTGTCCTGTGTCGGTTGTGAGAGGGCTACGGCATAATTGCCGTATGGAAGCAGGCTACCAGTGCGCAGGCTGTGGGGAGTGGAACGCCACCAGCGTCGACGAATCGGCGGGGCGGCGGCAAAGCTACATCGAAGACTGCCAGATCTGCTGCAAGCCAAACGTGCTGCACGTTGAGTACGATACATCGTCGCAGGAATTCTTCATAACCGCTGCGCTGGAATGATTCGGGGGTTCGGCGCGTTGTCGTGCCGACAGTTCTTGATTGCAATGCAATCCTTCGCGCTATAGTTTGGAGTCTCACGGAGTCCAGCAGTCAATCGATTTCAGAAGGGAAGGAACAACGATGGCACCCACTTACACCGGCGGCGGTCGCATGGTGGCACACAACATGGTCACGACGCAGTTCGAACTCGATGGCTTTCGCGTAACACGCACGCTGGGAGTTGTGCGTGGCATTGTGGTGCGGTCACGCTCCATCTTCGGCACAATCGGCGCCGGACTGCAGACGCTGGTCGGCGGCAACATCACACTGCTCACCAATCTGTGCGAGAAGACGCGCGCAGAATCTTTTGACCTGATGCTGCAGCATGCCGCTGAACTTGGCGGCAACGCGGTGGTTGGCGCACGTTATGATGCGACGGAAGTGATGCAGGGGGTCACCGAGGTGCTGGCCTACGGCACCGCAGTATTCGTCGAGCCGGTGAAATAAGTTTGCGCGATAGAGTGGCCGTGTTCGGCTAAGGTTTAAGCAGTTCGTCAGAGAGCAAGCGAGCCTTCATCGCCAGATTGCGGCCACGCTCCACATTTCCAGCGGCAACGGCCGCTTTTGATTGTTCCACGAAATGGTTGATCTGAGTTACCGTCTCCTTCTGGCTCGGCGTGAGTTGGAGTTCTTTGATCTTATTGAGGTTCTCGCTGGTTTCCTTCACAAGCTGTTTCGTCGTAGCCCGTTCATACGATGTCTCCGCGGCACTGCCCCCTTTCAATTCCACGGTAGGCTCGTCCGATCCTCCGTTTTTCACAACCACCTTCGGAGGCGGGCAAGGCTTCTGTGCTGGTGAGCCGGGATTACTCGAAACAGTACCGCTCGAACCGGCATTGCTTAACGCCGTATCAGTCGAACTAGCGGGATTGCCGGTCCTTGTATTCAGGCCAGTTGGAGCAGTTGAGCAATCGGGCGTGCTTGTCTTCTTGCGACGTTGGCGTGGTTTAGCTGCAGGCGGTTTTGCCGGAGGATTCTGCGTCTGGCTGGACGCGGGTGTTTGAGGTGTTGCGGAGTCAGAACTTTGCGGGGCTGGGGTTTGTTGGGATGGTGGCGTGCTCTCCTGACTCAAAGCCATTGTGTTCGAGGCCCTCGCTGTTACCGCAGGCAGGCGCGAGGCTGCAGGCTGCGCCGCGATTCCGAGCATCGAGCATCCCAAACTCAGACAGAAAACAAGGACTGAGGCCAGAGTCATATTCAATCCGGGCGCGAAAAGACTGTTCTGAATTTTACGCCTTGCGGCTTTAAGGAGCGAACTTCAGTTTCTGGGTTTCGCCATAAAGGTTTCGAGGTGAGACGAAGTCTCTGGCTCCGCGTCCAATGCCGAGGTAGCCAGGGGAATTCGAAAACGAAACGTCGTCCCTTCCCCCGCCGCCGATTCAAATTCCACGGATCCGTAATGCCACTGCAGGATTTGGTAAGTCTGCGCCAAACCGATGCCATTGCCATCCTTCTTGGTAGTAAAGTAAAGCTCAAACACCTTCTCATGCGAATCTTTCGCGATGCCAACTCCGCGGTCGCTTACTTCGGCCACCACCGCATTGCCTTCACGATGCGCCGAGATGGTAAGCGGACCTCCATCTGGCATTGCCTGTACTCCGTTAAGCACCACGTTGAGCAGCGCTTGTTTCATCAAATCAAGATCGGCTTTGATGGGCAGGCGTTCTTCATCCATGGCCAGGTTGATTCTCACGCCGTGACGCTCTGCATCCGGCGAAGCGAGCAGCGCGACGTCCTCGAGTAAGCGGCGCATGTCTACTTCTTCAAGGTGCAACTCGCGGGCACGCATGAAGTCCACCAAGGTTTGTACGACGCGGTCGAGTCTCTGAATCTCGCTGCCGATAATGTCCATGTGCCTGCGCGTATCGGGGTCTAGTTGCGCCAGCTTATTCTGCAGAAGTTGCAAGTGGAGCACGATCGCGTTGATGGGGTTCTTGACCTCATGCGCAACGCCGCCCGTAACCCGTCCGCTGGCCGAGAGACGCCGCGACATTTCAATTTCGTCTCCAATGCGCTGGACAGATTCGGCGTCGCGCATAATCAGCAGGGCCCCAATCTGCGTGCCTTTCTCCTGCACAAAATCCAGAGAAACCTGCACCCGCCTGCCACCGGCGGCGACAAACTCGCGCTGCAAGAGAGGACGCTTACGCTCGAAAGCGTCCAGTACCATCGTCCCCAGATGAGAATCGCGGGAAAATATTTCCCGCGCCGTTCTGCCCAGCATCTCTCCCCGGGGCCTGCCGACAAAGCGTTCCACGGGTGCGCTCACCAGCACCACTCTGGAATCGCGCGTGAAAAGCATCAAGCCATCCTGCAATTTCGACATCAACTGGTCCACGTTGTCTTTTAACGCGGAGAATATTTCCTTGGTGTCACGCATCTGCCGGCCTAGGTTCGCGATCTTCAACGTGACCAGCCCGAATTCATCGTGTTCCGACTCGTTACCGGAGAGCGCCTCGCTCGATCCCGAACTTACGCTATCCAGATTGAGGCTGATTTTCCTCAAGGGCCCGAGAGCCACATTCGAGACCATTGCCGCGAGCAGCAGAGAAGCAAAAATCGACGCTACTGAGAAATACAGCGCATGCATGAGCCGGGGCGTAATTTCGCTCTGCAGAAGAACGGTGGAAACACCGATGCGGATGGTGCCGAACGGTTCTCCATTTAACTGCAGTGGATAACTTACGTCATAAACAGCCGCGGGTTTATACACCAAACGGAGTTGCCGGAAAAACCGTGAACTCTTCACTCCCAGGAAATCCGGCCGTTCCGGGGCATGTTTGCCGACGAGTTTCGTATTCGAATGCAGCAGGGCTTTGCCATTCGCGTCTACCACCGAGGCGTCGTAAATATAGGGCCACAAGTCCACTTCCGATTCGAGATTGTTCAAAAGATTCGTATCCATCGGAAGATATTCGGCGAGCGCTCGCCTCACCGCAGCAGGATCGTTGGTATCGACGCGAGTGCTGGTCAAATCCGGCAGGTCATTTTCTGCGAAGTAGGCTAGTTGTTTGGTCAGGCGGTCGGCGCTTTCGTAAGTGCTGTCAATGCGCTGGCGAAGAATCTGCGAGATATAGAGATACGAGAAGGCAGCAACCATCACAGTTACCATGAAGGTGATGGCGAGCACGATGATGGTTTTACGTCGCATGAGAATAAGTGGCCAGTGAGCAGTGGCCAGTCAAACCTGACGAAGCGACAAAGCGGAGGGCCCTTCACTACTGATCACCGGCCACTGACCACTAATCACTGCGCCGGTTCCTCTTTAACGGCGTCCGCATCCGCCGTGCTGCTACCGTACTCCTTGAGTTTATTATGCAGGGTCTTCAAGCTGATGCCCAGAATTTCCGCGGCCCGGGTTTTGTTGTTGCTGGTAGATTCAAGCGTCTTGAGGATTAGCATCTTTTCCGCCTCGCCTACGGTAGTGCCCACCCCGAGACGAATCGCATCTGGATCATGTGCAGTCGTACGCAGTGTGGTGTGGCCAAATCCGGGAGGCAGATGTTTGGTCTCAATCATCCCGCCATCGCACACGATCACTGCGCGTTCAATTGTGTTGCGCAACTCGCGTACATTTCCCGGCCACGTATAGTTGTTAAACAAATTCTGCACCGCTTCGCTTACGGCAACAGTCTTTCGGTTATGCTTCGAACTCATTTCCGAAAGCAGCAGTTCCACCAGATCCGGAATATCCTCTTTGTGCTCGCGCAACGGAGGCATGTGTATGTTGAAGACGTTGAGCCGGTAATAGAGATCGCTGCGCAGTTCACCGGCCGCAACTGCGTCGTCCGGAACTTTGTTGGTGGCGGCGAGCACGCGCACATCCACCGTTGTCTCCACTTTACTGCCCAGCCGGCGTAGCTTGTGGTCTTCCAGCACGCGCAGCAGCTTCGCCTGCGTTCCCACCGGCATTTCGCCGATCTCGTCGAGCAGAATCGTGCCGCCTTCGGCCAATTCGAAACATCCCGTACGCCGCTCGAGCGCTCCGGTAAAGGCGCCTTTTTCATGGCCAAAGATCTCGCTTTCAATCAGCGTCTCTGGAATAGCCGCGCAGTTGATGGCCACGAATGGCCGCTCGCGCCGAGGACTGAGTTGATGAATGGTACGAGCCACCAACTCCTTGCCCGTCCCGCTGGCTCCGGTAATCAGCACCGATGCCGTGCTGGGAGCCACCAACTCGATGAGCCGGAAAATCTCCTGCATCTTGCGGGAGGTCCCGCGAAGCTGGCCCAGAGAACCGGAATCCCGCAGCCTGCGGCGCGTGGTTTCCAGTTCGACGCGCGTACCCAGCAGTGCGGATGCATTTTGCAGCATGGCCCGCAATCGTTGGGTGTCGATGGGCTTGGTGATGTAGTCGTACGCGCCCATCCGCATAGCCTGCACCGCGCTATCGATCGTGCCTTGCGCCGTTACCAGGATCACCGCCATGGCTTGCGTCTGCTCTGCCAGCCGCTCAAGCAGTTCGATGCCTCCCATACGCGGCATCTTGAGGTCAGTAATCACGATCGCGGGCGTCCATTGCGTCGCTTTTTCCAGACCCTCGTAACCATCCCGAGCGGTTTCAGTACGATAACCCCAGGAAGACACCAACTCTGCCAGGCCCGTGCGTTCGTTTTCTTCGTCCTCAACAATCAGTACTTTTTCGTGGCTCATCCTGTGGTTGTCGTCCGCCTTTTCGATGTCAGCTCCAGCAGTTGCGCTGCCGGAATATCAAGATTACAACCATACGCGGCCAGCTTCCTGCGGGGCAAGAGTCCGAAGGAAGCCAATTCGCAGCTGATTTGGACTTCTGCGCTGGGCCAGAGTATAGCGATGGCGATGTCAATTTGAGACGCAGCATACCACTATTGGCGATATACGCCTCAGAATCGCATTAGAGCTCTTGAAAGATGGCCATCCGCTGTAGTATTTGTACGTCTTTCCTATTAACCAGTTCAGGCGCACGAGTCTCGAAACGCGAGAGTTTGATCCATGCAATTTCAAACACTATCTTCCACTCGCTGTGATTGTTTTGAATTCACCGATACTGTGGGTTAGAATTGCGAGTTCCAAAACGGGCCTAGTTTCAAGATGGACTGTAGCGGTTGCAACGCGTCGGCGCATGGAAGCGCTGCCGTAGTCGCGTATCTATTTGGAGGACGGAATGTCACCTAGTTCGAGTTTTAGCCGTGGCCGTTTAGCTGTTGGCCTCTTAGCAATTCTGGCACTATCACTTATTACGAGCCCTGTGTTCGCGCAGAGTGACGCGAACCCAAAGTGGGATTTGTTTGTGGGATATCAGTGGCTGCATCCGGGTGGTACAGTACCCGCGCCTTTTGGAGATTTCAACAATCCTGTTGGCTACAATGTTCCAGATATGTCCAAGGGATTCGGCAGCGCTCTTACCTACAACCTCGATCCGCACTGGGGGCTGGAAGCGGACTTTGGTCATAACTGGGGGAACGGCAACTACGAGGCCACCGGATCTGTAGGTCCGCGCTTCATTTGGCGTACTGACACCGCGAATTACTTCCTGCACACTATGGTGAGTTTGAACCGGGTGGCGGTAAATGGTCTCAATGCCCAGAACGGAATCGGAGCCATCCTAGGTGGGGGTATGGATTTGCCCATTAAGAAGTGGCTCGCGTTCCGCCTTTTTGAAGCCGATTATGTTTGGGCCAAACACAACTATTCGCAGTTTGCGGCTCCACTGGACCCGGACAATTTGACGCGTCCTGAATTTGAAGGGGTTCGGTTGCGGACTGGCGTCGTTTTCAGTTGGGGTGGAGCGCCTGAGCTTACTCCGGCTGCGGCCTGCTCCCTGCAGCCCACGGAAGTCATGGTGGGTGAGCCCATCACGGCAACCGTCACCGCCAGCAACTTCAATCCCAAGCACACAGTTACATATGCCTGGACCGGCAATGGAGGTCAGGTTACCGGGAAAGACACGACGGCGCAGATCGACACCGCCAACACGGCTCCCGGCAGCTACACCGTTACCGCCCATGTGACCGATCCAAAAGCAAAGAACAACAATGAAGCGAGTTGCTCGGCCACTTACACGGTGAAGCCGTTGCCGCCCAAGAACCCGCCGACCATGAGTTGCTCGGCCAGTCCTTCCAGCATCCAAGCCGGGGCCAGTGTAACGGTAACGTGCAGTTGCACCAGTCCCGATGGTGTTCCGGTTTCCGTAGCCAGTTGGACGGCTAGCAGCGGATCGGTCTCCGGCAGCGGCAACACAGCAACTCTCACCACAAACGGAGTAGCTCCCGGAACCATTACCATCGGTGCTACTTGCACCGATTCGCGTGGCCTGACCGGCCAAGGCACGACGCAAGTGATGGTCGAGAATCCTCCTCCTCCGCCACCGAAGGCGTCCAAGCTGAGCCAGTGTGACTTCCCCAACGAGAAGAAGCCCTGGCGCGTCGACAACACCTGCAAGGCCATCTTGGATGATGTAGCCAAGAACCTGCAGCAAAACCCGGACAACAAGCTGGTCATCGTCGGCAACGCCGAACCTGCTGAGAAACGGAAGAATCTGGCAGCAGAACGTGCTGTCAATTCTAAGTTCTATCTGACGCAAGGCGAAGCACAACAGCAGATTGACCCCAGCCGCATCGAAGTGCGCACCGGCAGCGGTGGCACCAAGACGGCTGAGTACTGGATCGTGCCTTCGGGCGCGACCTTCGACTCAGCCGGTACTGAGCCTGTGGATGAATCCAAAGTTCCAAATGTTCCGGATCATCCCAAGCCGGCGGCCAAGAAAAAAGCTGCCATGAAAATGAACTAACTTCGGCGGCTAGTCTAAGGGCCGGTCGGCGATGTCGACCGGCCCCTTTTGTTGCGTGTCCTTCAGTAACTTGCTGCCGCTAAGTTACGCTGTCAGGCTAGGTGCGCATCCAACTTTCTCCGCTCGGGGACGAAACTGCTTATGAAATATGCTTGGGTTAAATTACTGATGATGTTGATGTTAGCTTCAGCAGTCGCTTCTGCTGGAACACACCAGTGGGTTGTGCTGGGTCCGGACGGCGGCGACGTCCGCAGCTTGGCGTATGATCCGCACGATCCAAATCGCGTTTTCCTCGGCACCAGCACGGGCGTGATTTTTGTTTCCGAAGATGGCGGCCATAACTGGTCGCGATTTGCCAAACTCGGCGCCGGTGACGATTATGTACTCGATCACATCGCCATCGATCCCCAGAATTCGAAGATCATTTTTGTTTCCGCCTGGAGCGTCCAGGATCAGAGTGCTGGAGATATTTTCCGCACTCACAACGGCGGTAAAGATTGGGAAGTTCTGCCCGCCATGCATGGCAAGTCAGTTCGCGCCATGGCTCTTTCGGCCTCCGACTCCAAAGTTGTAGTAGCCGGTGCACTGGATGGCGTCTACCGCAGTACGAACGGCGGCAATGACTGGCAGCGGATTTCTCCCAATGACGGCATCGTCAAAAACATCGAGTCCATCGCGGTCGACCCGAAGGATTCGAATACCATTTATGCGGGTACCTGGCATCTGGCGTGGAAGACCACCGATGCTGCTACCTGGCAACACATCAACAAGGGCATGATCGACGACTCCGATGTCTTCTCGATCATCGTCAGCTCTGCCAATCCTTCAGAAGTTTTCGCCAGCGCCTGTTCGGGCATTTATAAGAGCGTTAGCGGCGGCGATCTCTTCGAAAAAGTTAAAGGCATTCCATTCACTGCTCGCCGCACTCGTGTGCTCAAGCAGGATCCCAGCAATCCCGCCATTGTCTACGCCGGAACCACAGAAGGATTGTGGAAGACCGCCGACGAAGGCAAGAACTGGAAGCTCGTGAGCAGTCCTGAGGTTGTAGTCAACGATGTGCTCATCGATCCGCGCAACTCGCAACGCGTGCTGCTCGCGACCGACCGTAGCGGCGTACTCGCAAGCGACGATGCCGCAGCTACCTTCACCGCTTCGAACCACGGATACACTCATCGTTATGTTAGCGCCATTCTCGCCGATAACGCGGAAGCCAGCACGCTCTACATCGGCGTGGTCAACGACCGCGAATTTGGCGGTGTGTTCTCGAGCCACGACGCGGGACAAACTTGGCAGCAGAAGAGCTCGGGCCTGAACGGGAAAGATGTCTTCACGCTGAAGCAAGCCGGCAACGGAACCCTGATCGCGGGAACCAACCACGGTCTGTTCGAACTCGCCAAGGGCAGCTCCGCGTGGCATCCGATCAATAACATTGTGTTGGAGAAGACAGTATCGAAAACCGTGACCTTGAAGAGCGGTAAGAAAAAAGTTGTCAGCTCCATCGCCAGCACCCACTCTGTGCTGGAAGGCAAAGTCAACGACACCGACCTCGGATCGAGCCGCTGGTTTGCGGCGACCTCCGCCGGATTGTTCAGTAGCAAGGATGAAGGCAAAGTCTGGATGGGCGGCCCGGTAGCTGGCGAGAAGGACTTTGTTGCGGTGCAGGCCCAGGGCAGCCTGGTGGTGGCCGCAAGCCACTCCGGCGTGCTGGTTTCTAAGGATGCTGGAAAGGTCTGGCAGCCTGCGGCATTGGCTTCCTATCCCATTAATATTCGCAGCGTAACCGTCGCGCCTGAAGGCACCATCTTCGTAGCGACCCGCGAAGGCGCTTTCCGCAGTGTGGATTCCGGCCAGAGCTGGAGCCATGTGGTGGCAGGCTTGCCCGATAAAGACATCACCTCAGTGGCCTATGACGCGAACCGCAAACGTCTGCTCGCGACCAGTGGCCAGGTCGGCGTTGTCTTCGAGAGCACCGATGGTGGCAGCACCTGGCAGCGTGGTCCGGACTCCGGTTTCCCGCTGCGCCACATCAGCGTCGTGCATGGGCATTTCGTAGCGGCGACTCCGTTTGACGGCGTAATTGCGCAGCCGGAAAACGAATCGCAGAGCGCTAATGCTGGCGGTGGTTCGAAATAGTTTCCCTCCATCGATTAAAACCTCGCGGAGAGCGACAGCGCTCTCCGCGATTTCGTTTTTTGCTTGAGATGGATGTTTCTAGCTTTTCCGCAGCTCTGACCGGGGCTCATTTTGGGTGGCGCAGTGCTTCCAGCGCTGCGATGGATCCATACCATCATTGCGGGCTTCAGCCCCTTGGGTGCCAGGATTTTGGCTGATAACAATCTGGCCTGCCAACGCGCAGCTTCTACACGGGGAGGATAGCTATGATGCGCGTATGTGCTTGATTTCCTTAACCCGGCTGTTGGTACTTCACTTGCCACTTACTTCCTAACGGAAAATCGGGCGACCATGCCTACAATGTCAATGCTGCGAAGGACGGGCCTCGGACTAGCTTGTGTGGCGCTCTGTTTCGCGGGTGCTCTGGTCCAGGGGTGCGGCCGTCCTGACACGTCTCATGGCGCCGACCGGGGAGGCGGCCCGCCGCCCGTCAACGCCGATCAGAATCTCCCATTCCAGCAAAACCCTGACCACACATCGGATGCCGACGGCGCGCGGCCGGCAGTTCCGCCTGATGGCCAGCGGGACAACGGCACGCCCTTCCACTCCCCGACGCGTGGTCGCAGCCTGCCCGCCGGGACGCTCATCACCATACAAATGGAGAGCTCACTCGCTATCGCACAAGTTAGTGCAGGGGATTCATTTACCGCGTCAGTGGCTGGCCCCCTTACGATTGATGGAAATACCCTGATAGACCGTGGCGCACCGGTCAGCGGGCGCGTTGAGTCCGCTCAACCCCCTGCGAATCGGCTTGGCCTGAGCCCCGACGCAGGGTACGTCCGGCTAACTTTGAACACTATTACGGTGGATGGCCAGCCACTCGCGCTCCAGACCTCCAGCTTATTTGCCCGGGGAACACCACAGATGACCGGTTCATCGAAGACCCCCGGGCCAAATTACGCAAGCGGCTTTCAAGTGCAAAAAGGGCGCCGCCTTACTTTTCGGTTGACCGCTCCAGTGATGCTAGCCGATCCGAACTCAATTGCCCGTCAATATCCCAGTCTTTCCAACGAATAACCCACCTTCTATCTCTCCTCAAATCTTCGTACCGCGAGTTTTTCGACGTTAGTGTTTGTCCCTATATTGAACAATTCAAGACTTTTCCCAAGTTTTCCACAGGGCCATTTCCAACTTGAGTGACATCTGCCCTTCGCAGTTTCAGATTGGGTCTCCTATAGTGGGACCGCAATAAATCAAGAGTTGTGGATTCGAGAAAAGAGCGCGGATTGTTTTTATACCGTTGATCCGGATTCCTCCCATTTCGGGAACACCGAAGTATCAGACGGTCCATTCCAGTGTTCCTTTCGGGACTCCTCCCACAGCACAGTATCAATATGAGCGCCGCAACACCATTTCCGGTTTCAGAGCTCTCAGGTGTATGCAGCCCAAGAACGGAGTTCCGTTCCATCTTCGAACATGCTCCCATCGCTGCAGCCTGCTGTGACTCGCAAGGCGTGATTGTCGAGATGAATCCCGCATTCAAGCATGCGCTTCGGGCCCGCCTGGGCGAGAAGCGTTTGTTGCGACTGTTCGATCTGATCCCTCCTCAAGATTACAGCGCACTTGAGCCGCTGATGCGCGACCTGCTTGATGCTTCGCGGGATAGCATCCGTCTTCAGATAAAAAACGCCGCACATGGGCTGGCGAACACAAATTGGACCGTATGGTGCTTTGCCGGAGCCAGCGGAGAACCGAGCCATGCATTGCTGATAGCGGAGCCCAACAGGGGTAACGCTCCCGCCGAGGAAAGCCTCATCCAGTCTCAGAGATGGGAGGCCGTCGGCCGCCTGGCGGGCGGGGTGGTACATGACTTTAACAATCTGCTCACTGGAGTCATGCTGTACTGCGATCTGCTGCTTTCAGCCTTGGATCTGCGGGACCGCAGGCGCAGGTATGCCGACGAGATTCGCGCCGCCATTGTACAGGCCGGCGGTCTGGTACAGCAGTTGCTCGTCTTCGCCCGGCCGCAAACTGCAGAAGCCCGCGCTCTCTGCCTTAACCGAATAGCTGTCGCCATGCAGGAGTTGCTGACCCGCCTCATCGGCGAGAACATTTCACTTGATCTACGTCTCGATCCAGATTTGGGTCTTGTCAAGATTGATCAGGCCCAGGCGCAACAGATCTTCCTTAACCTTGTCCTTAACGCCCGTGACGCCCTGCCGAATGGCGGTCGCATCATAGTCGAGACTAGAAACTGTGAATTTCAAACCGTCCCCCGATCGATGCCGGGGGAGCGCGGTGTCGCTTTTCCTTGCGTCCTGCTCGTAGTCAGCGACAACGGTCACGGCATGGATGCGAAAACACGCCAGCGTCTCTTCGAGCCCTTCTTTACCACCAAGAGCTCAGGCAAGGGCACTGGTTTGGGATTAACCACAGTGCGCAGCATCGTCACCACCAATCGCGGGCTGATCCACATTGAAAGCGATCCCGGCAGCGGGACGCGAGTCATGATCTTGCTTCCCCGTGCCTCTCAGCACGCCGATCCAGAATTTCTAGACCCGACCGGCCAAAATCCGGAACCTTTGCAAACGCCACTCCAAGAAACAAAGAAGGAATTACTCTTATGACTTCAATTGCAGTAGCTCCCACGATGCCCACTCCTCAAATTCTGGCCGCCAATTTTCTGAACATCCTCATCGTCGACGATGAACGCTCCATCCGAGATGCTTGCCGCGAGGTCGCTTCGTCCCTTGGTTTCATGGCCCACGTCGCTGATTCTGCCGAGCACGCCTATCGCCTCCTGCAAACTCAAACCATCGATGCGGTCCTGCTCGATCTGCGTTTGCCCGGAGCAGGAGGTCTGGAGGCTCTCCGCCGCATCAAGGCCCAGCATCCCGACGCGCTCGTAATCGTTGTCACCGGCTACGGCACCGTGCAGTCGGCGGTGCAGGCCATGAAGCATGGCGCTTACGAATACGTCACCAAGCCTTTTAGCGCCGATGAACTCCGGTTGCTGCTGGAGCGCGTCTCCAACCACCTCAAGCTCAAAACCGAAAACCGCATGCTGCGCGAGAAGCTCAAGTCCAAGCAGGGTTATGGTGGCTTGGTCGGCCGCGCCCCGGAGATGGAAAAGCTCTACCGCATCATTGCCAAAGCCGCTAACAGCTCTCATCCAGTGTTGATTCTCGGCGAAAGCGGTACCGGTAAGGAGATGGTCGCGCGCTCCATCCACTACTCCGGACCGTTCCGCGATAAGCCATTCATCCCCGTCGATTGTGGCTCGCTCGTGCCCACGCTGATTGAGAGCGAACTCTTCGGCTATGTCCGGGGAGCCTTCACCGGCGCCAATCAGGCTAAGGACGGACTGCTTGCCATTGCCGATGGGGGAACTGTTTTTCTCGACGAAGTCGGGGAACTTCCTGTCGATCTCCAATCCAAACTTCTGCGGGCGATTCAGGAGAAGGAGATTCGTCCCGTCGGCAGCACCCGCCGCATTCCCATTAACGTCCGGATCCTTGCCGCCACAAACCGTGATTTGGAACAGGCCGTCACCGAAGGCGCCTTCCGCCGCGACCTCTATTTCCGCCTCAACGTCCTGAGTCTGCGCATTCCTCCGCTGCGCGAACGGCGCGAAGATATTCCTCTGCTCCTCGCCCATTTTATGGAGCGTTCCTTGCGCGCTTCGGGTCAGGAAAAAACTCTTACCGACGAAGCCATCAAAGCCATGCTGGCTTATGACTGGCCCGGCAATGTACGCGAACTGGAAAACTGTCTGGAGCGCACATGTGCCTTTACCAGCGGCCCGCTGATTCACGTAGCCGACTTGCCTCCCGCCATTGCCGGCGCGCAGGGCACGATTCCAGTCAATGGCAACGGACACAGCCAGAACAAGATCGTCCCTATGGCGGAATTGGAAAAACAGACTATTCTCAGCGCTATTGCGGAACTCCACGGTGATAAGCTGCAGGCCGCTCGCCTGCTCGGCATCGGCAAGACAACTCTGTACCGCAAGCTAAAGGACTACGCGGCGCAAATCTAAAAATGCAGTTCTCAGTTCCCAGTCGAGCGAAAGAAGATCGAGTTCTTACTGAGAACTCAGAACTGAGAACTATCTTCCCCGTTCCACAACGGGAACTGCTTTTCATGCATCGCTCTTTAAGCCTCATCTTTTCAACCCGCTGTTATGGCCCGATGCGTGCAATGAAGAGAGTTATGATTCTACTCATCACACCATCGGCTCGCGGCCAAGAGTGTGCCGCCAGCCTGAAAGCCGAGACCGGTTATGAAACTTACTGGTCGGAAAATCTGCAGCAGGCCGTAGCCCAACTCCGCGAACAGTCTTACACC
This sequence comes from uncultured Acidobacteriaceae bacterium, assembly GCA_963789625.1. Lineage (GTDB taxonomy): Bacteria > Acidobacteriota > Terriglobia > Terriglobales > Acidobacteriaceae > Sulfotelmatobacter. The sequence continues at coordinate 133,992 of CAWBLK010000008.1, forward strand.
GCGGTAGTCCTCGATCAATTTCTATTGGAGAACGAGCCCAGCGAAAGCGATCAGGTGCTCGAGCATCTGGGCACAGCGTTTCCCGTGTACCTCAACTTTGCAGTCAGTGGCATGGAGCGGTTGCTCCGCGAAGTTCGCTCCGCGCTGCATCGCCGTAAGCGTGAGGAAGTCCAGGCTCGCCGTTCGGTCGAACAGCAGTTTCGCAGCGAAATGTGCGAATCACTCACTGCCATGCTTCTCTCCTGCGAGTTGGCCATGTCCGTGCCCGAAGTTCCGGCTCCCGCCGCGGAAAAAATACGCCTCATCGACAATCTCGCTCGCGACATGCGCCAGAGGCTGGGCGTGAATTGATCCGCCGCAGCTACAAAATCCGCAACCTTTAAGGCTCCACGTCCACTCTCTTGTCTCTTCGGCCCCGCCCCAGCGGGTCCGGTGCAATCTTTGCAACTGCCTCATCCCAAAAAAACTTCCATGCTTTGGCCCATTAGCCTAGAATAGGCCGACGCGCCTGGCCCGCGTCCAAAGCGGTATTCCATGTCCAACGAGGAGAGGTTCTGTGCACGTTCTCGTCACCGCCGATACCATGTCCGGCTCTTGGACCTACACCCGTGAGCTGGTCACCGGCTTGGTCACGCGCGGCGTCCGGGTCATGCTGGTCAGCTTCGGCGAAATTCCCCTGCCAGACCAGACGGCCTGGATGGATCATCTGCACGGCCTCGAGTATCGCCCTACCGCGTTTCGTCTCGAATGGATGGACGATGCGCCTCGCGACCTGCCCGAATCTTCCGAATTCCTTGCCAGCCTGGCTTGTGAAGTTCGTCCTGACCTGCTTCACCTTCATCAGTTCTGCCACGCTGATCTACCTGTCGATATCCCGCGCGTAGTGATGGCTCATGGCGACCTCGTCAGCTGGACCGAAGCTGTACAAGGCCGAGCCCCGCGCTCTACGCCGTGGCTCAGGTGGTATCGCGAAACTCTCATCCGTGGCATTGCCGCTGCCGACGCCGTAGTCGCACCCTCAGCTTGCATGCTTAACACTCTGATCTCTACCTACGAGCGCCCGCGCCGCGCCACCATAATTTATCCCGGACGCAATCCCATTTTCTTCAATCCATACGTCGCCAAAGACGATTCCGTCCTCTCTATCGGTCGCCTGCTCGATGCCGGCAAGCAGGTCTTCCTCCTGACACAACATACTCAACCGTTCGCGGTGTGTATCGTCGGCGCCGAGCAGACTGTGCCCGTGCCGCGTATTCCCATTCGCGCCGATGTAAAGGTCGCCACCGCCCAGAGCTGCGTTGCCATTCGCGGCCCGCAAACCGAAGCTCAACTGCGCGCTCTCTACAGCCGCGCAGCCGTCTATGCCGCCACGGCTCGCTACGAACCGCTCGGCATCGCGTCTCTGGATGCAGCCTTTTCCCGTTGCGCGATCGTAGCGAACGATATCCCCAATTTTCGCGAGGTGTGGGGGGACGCTGCCCTCTACTTCCGCACCAACGACGCCCACAGCCTCGCCGAAACTCTTCGCCGCCTTGAGGCCGACCGCTCCCTGCGCCGCGCCTATGCCGAACTGGCCTACACCCGCGCCCGCGAACGCTACACCGCCAAGCGCATGATTGACGACTACCTCGATCTCTACCGTAGCTTGCTCTCAGCGGATTCCGTGGCCGCCTAAACCCTGGACCGTGTGGGGACAGCGCCTCGGCTATCCTGCCTAGCAGAGCGAGGCCGACCAAGCATGAAGCTGGCGATCTTAAGGGTAAGGACTGCCACGCGACACCCGCCCTTTCCTAATGATATCTTTTAGCCTTACTAGAAGCTCACAAGGTTGGAGAAATCAAACTCATGGCTCAAGTAAAAATCACAATCCGCCCCAATGGCCCATTCCGCGTGGAAGCTCCCGAAGGTGCGATTGAACTCGTCGACGCCAACGGAACGCCGTACGACCTCACCGGCAAGCCTGCATTCTCTCTCTGCCGCTGTGGCGGCTCAGTGAACAAGCCCCTCTGCGACGGCACCCACAGCCGTATCGGATTCCAGGGTGCAGAGCTGGCCGTTAAGAAGGCAGACGGCTAGAAGCTGTCTGATAGATTTCTTTGGGAAGGGCACAGCTTTAGAAGCCCGCAGAAAACTAATTTTTACGACGACTGGGTTCGCGATGATCGGGAAGGGCACGAATTTTACTCGTGCCGTCAAATCGTGAAAATGCGCTCGCGCTTTAGCGCCTGCGGTATGCTCTAGGCCTCGGATCGGAGGCGCCGCCGGTATTCATCGATCCGCTTCGTGATCCTTCAGTTGCGCCGCCTTACTCTTCGCTTCTTCAGCCTGCTTGGATAGACCCTTAACTTGGTATGCGTCGGCAAGAGCAACCTCGATTTCATAATCATCCCCGCTCTGCTGCTGCTCTTTGAGGAATGCAGCGATCGCGTCGTCGTATCGCTTGAGTCTGGCATAGGAGACGCCAAGGTTGTAGTCCACGCCGGAGAAATGCGGATCGATTCGCGCCGCGCTTTTATATTCTTCGACGGCGGCCTGATCATTCTGTTCGGCGGCTAAGGCGAGCCCAAGGCCGTAGTGGCCGTCAGCGCTATTCGGGGCTTGGGCTAGCAATTGCGTGAAAGTATCTTTCGTGTCCTGCGAACGATTCTCATTCAGGTACACCATCCCCAATAGCATGCGAGCGCCGGCATGTTGCGGCTGAAGCTGAAGTACACGCTTGAGTTCAGCTTCCGCCTGGCTGTACTCAGCTTGGTTGAAATAGCCCTGCGCCAGAGCAAAACGTGCCGGGACGAAGTTGGGGCGTTGCTTAACGATCTCTTCAAGCCGGGCAACAGCGTGGCCGGGTTGGTTATCGTCTGCAAAGGTTGGCACGTGTCCAAAGCGCAGAGGAACTCCATAATGATGTGCCAACGCGCCCGCACCACCACCCAGGGCCAGTATCGCGATAAGAAAAATTGCGACTCGGCGCGGAGCGTGATTTTGCTGCGGAGCGATAAGCGCGATGAGCGCACCAAGGATCAAGCCGGTGATAAGGCCGCCGATGTGGGCGGCATTATCGGTAACGCCGTCAGATCCGAAGAGACTGGGGAGGAATCCCCAGGCTAGGTTGAAGCCGACAAATATAAACAGGCTGCGGAGCGGGCCTGAGAGTGCGGAGCGCGGAACCGAGAACTCTCCCAGCTTGAAAGCAGCGATGAGGGCACCCGCGAGTCCGAAGATCGCTCCGGAAGCGCCGACGCTGAGGACGTGCACATTCCAGATTATGCTGGCGAGGCTGGCGCCCAGGCCACAAATGAGATAGAGCGCACCGAAGGTCCAGCGGCCGTAAAGCGATTCGCTTAGTGCGCCCAGGTCCCAGAGGCACCACATGTTGAAGGCAATGTGTAGGAAGCTGCCATGAACAAAGACGCAAGTCAGCAGCCGCCACCATTCGCCAGAGATTGTCAGCCCGCCCGCGTTGCCGAACCACTGCACCAGCTCCTGCCCAGGGAAATCTTGGAACGGATTGCCTCCGTTGCCGATTACCATGCCGAGAAATACCGCTACGTTGATGCCAAAAAATATCTGGGTGAGGGTGATCGAGGATTCACTGCGCCGAACGACCCAGGGCGTACGCATCACCGGTTGCCGCGCGTCGTCCGCAAGTTCGCCGCGCTGCGCGGCTTCGTGCTGCACGCACCACTGGCAGATCTTCTTGCCGAAGGTAAGCCCGGGAAGCTGTCGTCCACATCGAATGCAATTTGCCATGGATTCTTAAAAAGAGTTCTTAAAAGAGTATCAGCAGTATGGTGCATGCGGCGAGGAGTGAAAGGAAGAGGACCGAAAGGAAGCGGATTGAGTTGCCACTCCGTGGGAATAAGAGCAATTCGGGCGCACGTCAACTCACAGGTTTCGTGTCAGCGAATCCAGTTCATCGGAAGGCAACTGCACAAAGGCCGCTGCAGCCGCCGTTTTTAACGCGCCGTAAGTTCGTAGACCGTCGATCTCGCCCGCGATCCGTAGGTTCGCTAGAGTAGGCACAAAGTTCAAGATATCCGCCCGAAGCAGCAACCAAAAGCGAAGCCTGATTCCGGCCAGCGTGGAATAAAGGCGGACTTCAATTGCCCGCTCCTGCAAAATAGAAGCCAGGTTAGCGCGGCGAGGGTCGCTGCTGTTTTTTTCCGCATCGGCGAACTGAACCAAAACTTTTGCGTTATGAGCCATACGGCGAGTTAGCTCGAGATACAAACGCATGCGCTTCCGTTGCGCGTCGCGAAACTGCAGCGGGCCAAGCTTCCAACGAAATCCAAATTCCGCAGCCGGATCGAGGAGCGACTCGGCAAGCGAAATGTCTACCGGATAGAGAAAGGGAATGACGTCATCGACATCAATGTCGCGCTTAGGAAAGCGTGTCCACGCACAGCGCAGCATGTAGATACAGGATAGAGCGCCCCACGCAATGATCAGCCAGGTAGAAATAATAGAGAACATAACCTAGCGCATCCTCCGTAACGCGTCCTTATATTGTTCTAGATCACCGGGGGAAGAGGCCGATAGTTCCGAATTCAGAGTCTGTCTCTTTTGGGGCACGCTAAAAAACCATATCCAGATCAACACGGCAACAGAGTATGCCACAAGTGAGGTCACCCCCCACAAGAATTTGAATCTTGTTCCAAAATCCGAAAACTTGGTCGTAGTCAGCAGCATTACCGTGGCATACAGCCCAAACCCTGTGGCTATGCCAAATGGATACTGTCGCCAGCGCAAACCCACAACTGGGACCAGTGTGACCAATCCAGCGAACACGAATACCTGCACGAAGCGGACAGCAATTTCGCCGACCGCAATGTAGAAGAGGATACCGCTAAGGCGCGACGGAACAACGCTCGCGCGCGCTACGCTCATACCTATACCCGCAGTAAGGACAATGGGAAAAATGAGACGGGTCCACCAGGCGCGAGTAAGACTTCCGAAAACCGTTTGCAGCACTTCGTACATCACGAGGATTCCGAGCAGGTCATAGCCGGCCTCAGTGATCCAATAAGTCAGGTAGTAAGCTTCCCGATGACCGTGAACTGCGAAGCGCGCCGTATCCGCTCCGACCGCGAATGTGGCATAGGTAAAGAAATACGGAAGAGCAGCATAAACACGCCTGCGAACCAGCAGCCAAAGGAGCACTACCAACAGGCAGGACGGAATAAACTCCGCGATGTTCATTGAAGCCGGGAACAGCTTACCTTAACTGTTCCCGGTCTTCGAGTATTCATTTCTGCTACACGGCAAATTCAGGGCGGGGTGGCTTATTAGCGCTGG
>CAWBLK010000009.1:0-221064 GCA_963789625.1 uncultured Acidobacteriaceae bacterium
GATCCCAGCAGCGCCGCATCGCCACTGGTGATGATCTTGGTGGGAATGGACTGCACGAAGGGCGACAGGCGTCCCTTGCTCTCGAAACGGCTGCGAAACGCGCTCTTTGCCAGGAAGGCGTCGATCTTCAGGGCGATGCCGCCGGCGATGTAAACGCCCCCGCGCGAGCCATGCGCCAGCGCGAAATCTCCCGCCACCGAACCGTACACCGCGCAGAACATCGACAGTGCCGCCACGCATGCGGCATCACCCGCGATCGCCTGCTCGGTCACCTGCGCCGCAGTCAGCCTGGCAGCTTGTCGACCCGCGACTTCGTCGAGTGCCTGGTGGATGTTTTCGAGTCCGGGACCCGACAGCAGGCGCTCGACCGAAACCCGCCCGAAGCGCCGCATCATCTGCTGCAGCACCGCCACTTCCTGTGAATCGCCCGGGGCGAAGCCGATGTGGCCGCCTTCGGTAGCCACCGGCACCGTCTGCTTGCGATAGCGCGCCAGGCAGGAGACGCCAAAGCCGGTACCGGCGCCGAGCACGGTGATCGGCTCGGCAGCGATGCCGGCGAGATCCGGTCCGAGCACGCGCAGATCCGCCGGTCCCAGGGTCTCGACCGCAAAGGCGAGTGCGATGAAGTCATTGATCAGCAGCGCGGCGCCACAGCCGAATCGTCGCAGCGCGTCTTCGGAAATGAGCCAGTCACGATTGGTCATGCGCGCCTGGCCATTCGTGACCGGTCCCGCGACGGCAATCGTCGCTGCGCGCGGCACCTGCGCAAGTCCGGCCTGCTCCACGTAGCGCCGCAGCGCTTCATCGAAAGTCGGGATGGCCGCGGCGAAGTCCTGCCGGTTTTCGAGCCGCCAGGGCAGGGGCCTCGAAACATCCACGGTGGCAAAGCGGGCATTGGTGCCACCTATATCTCCGACCAGCATGATCTCTGCGCCGCTCACCTGCACCTCCCGTTGTCCTGAGGATCGAGTCTGAAAGCGCAGCGGACGCAGGTCAACCGCGCACCGGAGGTCAGTGGGCTATGATCGCGCCCAGTGTTCCAATGCGCAGTCCAATCCTGCTCGGCCGGCGCGCTGGCCGGTGGCCTGTTCGTTCTGGTCTACCTGGTCAGCGCCGCCGCAGCGGCATTGCACGCGCTGCTCACCAAGCCCGATCCGCGCAGCGTGATCAGCTGGATTGCGCTGTGCTGGCTGTTCCCGCTGGGCGGCTCGATCCTCTATTGGCTGTTCGGCATCAATCGCGTGGCCACCTCCGGACGATCCCACGAAGCTTCAGCAAACCAGCAGCCCCGGCCTTCCGACTCGGTTGCCATCGAGCGCGGACCTGGCAGGCCTGCGTCGCGTCGGCGACACGCTGACCGGGCTGCCGCTGCTCGCGGGCAACCACATCGAGCCGCTCCACAACGGCGAGGTCGCTTTTCCCCGCATGCTGCAGGCAATCGCCGAGGCCCGCAGCACTGTCTACCTGGCGACCTATATCTTTCAGACCGATACTGTCGGCGGCCAATTCGTCGACGCGCTGCGCGCGGCAGTGGCGCGCGGCGTCAGTGTGCGGGTGCTGGTGGATGGCATCGGCGAATGGTACGACTGGCCGCACGTGGTGCCGGTACTGCGCCGGGCCGGTGTCAGGGCCGAGCGCTTCCTGCCGCCGCGGCTGCTGCCGCCCAATCTTTCATTGAACTGCCGCAATCACCGCAAGCTGCTGCTGCTTGATGGCAAGGTGGGATTCATGGGCGGCATGAATCTCGGCGGCCGCGAGGCCGGCAGACGACGCATGACCGACATCCACTTCTGCCTGCAGGGGCCGGTGGTCGAGCAACTCACCGGCGTTTTTGCCGCGGACTGGCAGTTTGCCAGCGGCGAAGCGCTGCCGGTCGCACCGCACCCGCGCCGCACGCCTGCCGGCCATTCCATCTGCCGCGCCATCACCGGCGGCCCGGATGAGAACATCGACAAGCTGCTGCTCATCCTCATCAGCGCCATCGGCGCGGCGCGGCGGCGGATCCTGATCATGACGCCGTATTTCATTCCGCCGCCCGAACTGGTGGCGGCGCTGCAGGAAGCGGCGCTTCGCGGGGTGGAGGTGTCGCTGGTGCTGCCGCGGCATAGCAACCTGCGCTACATCGACTGGGCCACGCTGCACTGGCTGCCGGCGCTGGTCGAGCGCGGCGTGCAGGTGCACCTGCAGGAGCCGCCGTTTTCGCACGCCAAGCTGTTCATCGTCGATGCCGATTACGCACAGATCGGCTCGGTCAATCTCGATACCCGCAGCCTGCGGCTGAACTTCGAGATCGCGCTGGAGGTCTTCGATACGGACTTTGCACGCGCATGGGGGACGCCGTGGCCGCAGTCCGTGATCGCGCGCCCGAGCTGACGCTGGCCGACCTGAAAAGACCCCGGTGCTGGCGCGGCTCCGCGACAGCCTCTGCTGGCTGATCTCGCCCTACCTCTGAGTCCTGCACGCAAAGTGGTACCACGCATGCCGTATGTTGCAGCAAACGAACACGGTATAACTTACAAAATTAGCGGCTTTGCCTGAGCGTGTGGCGAAGTAGCGACGCGGTGCGAAGTCCGCTATCTTAGGCGCCTCCGAGCATGCCTAAGGAGCTCTGCAATGAAACGTCTCGCCCTGATCGGTCTGATCGCCCTGGCGCCGCTGGCGGCCGCTGCGGGAGACGAAGTCGGACAGTTCTATTTCAACCCGCAGATCGGCGGCATCATTCCCGGACAGCAAGCGCGGCCTGGACGACTGGCTGCTGTGGGGACTCGGCGCCGGCATGAACCTGTCGCAGGACTGGAGTGCCGAGGTCAACTACAACGACGCCAGGCTCGACTACAAGCATGCGCCGGGTCATCAATACCCCTACGCGCTGTCGTTCGATGTGCTGCGCGTGTGGAACCGCGATCGCGTCATCGCGCCCTATGTATCGCTCGGCATCGGCGCTCTGCAGAACTTCAATCCCGCACCGGATACCACCGACTTTCTGGCGCAGGCCGGCGTCGGCTCCTGATCAAGCTCTGGGAGAGCAGCGATGGGACCGCCAGCTTCGCGCTGCGCCCGGATTTCAAAGTGCGCTATGACGCCGATGCGAACGACTCGCGCAGCCTGTTCGACTACATCGGCTACGCTGGGATTCCAGTTCGGCTTCGGCGGCCCGCATCCGCCAGCGCCCGTAGCAGCGGCGCCGCCTCCGCCGCCGCCTCCGCCGCCGCCTCCGCCGCCGCCTCCGCCGCCTGAGCCGCCGGCACCGCCGCCACCGCCGCCGGCACCGCGCACGATCACGCTCACCGGGGTCGAATTCGAGTACAACTCGGCGACGCTGACTGCAGGCCTCCAAGCCCGTGCTCGACAAGGCCGCCGAGGGACTGCGCGAGCATCCGCGGCTGCGGATCGAGGTGCAGGGCCACACGGATGGATCGGGTCGGCCGAGTACAACCTGACGCTATCGCAGCGCCGTGCCTTGTCGGTACGCGACTACCTGATCAGCCAGCAGGTCCCCGCGGACGAGTTGATCGCCAAGGGCTATGGCAAGACCCAGCCGATCGCTACCAACGCCACGCCGGAGGGCCGGTCGATGAACCGTCGCGTGGTGCTGATCGTGCTGGATAATCCGAGCGCCGTGCCGGTGAAGGGCGCCGGCGAAGCGGCCGACACCAACTGAGCTTGAGCGTTCTGCCTGGGGCGGCGCCGGCCGGGTTGCCGGTCGCCGCCCAGCGTGGCTCGATTGCGTTAGCATGGCTGCACGACGTAAAGCGGTGCTACCATGGCCACCACCGATCTGCACAAAGCTCTGTCCGAGATCAGCGCAATTCGCGGCCACATCGCGCGCGGCGCGGTGTTTCGAGGCTATGGACCCATTACGCTGGCGGCCACTGGATTGTTGGCGTTCGCTGCCGCCCTGGTGCAGGCCTATTGGCTCCCGGCGCCGCAACGCGACGTGGTCGCGTACCTCGCCATCTGGGTTCCCACCGCGGCCTTGTCGCTGCTGATCATCAGCGTGGAGACGATCACGCGTGCGCGGCGGCTGCACTGCGGCCTCGCCGCGCAGATGATGCAGTGCCGCCGCAGAGCAGTTTCTGCCTGCCATCGTCGCCGGATTGTTGCTGACGGTGGTGCTGCTGCGCTAGCGCCCGCAGGACCTGTGGATGTTGCCGGGCCTGTGGCAGGTGATATTCAGCCTGGGTGTATTCGCCTCCTGCCGCTTCCTGCCGCGCGCCATGTTCGTCGCGGGTATCTGGTATCTGTGCTGCGGCCTGATGTGCCTTTCGATCGGGGCCGGGCACGCATGCGCTCGGGCCCTGGCTGATGGGTGTCCGCTTTGGTGTCGGGCAGCTGGTCGTGGCGGCGGTGCTGAAATTCGATTGCTGGGACGGCGATGAGCGAGCGTAAGTCATCTCCGCATCGCGGCAGCCGATTCGCCTATGACGGCCTGGATCGCGTCATTCATGAGCGCGCGCGCTTGGGCTTGCTCAGTTCGCTGATCGCCAATCCCAAAGGCCTGCGGTTTGCCGATCTCAAGCAACTGTGCGCGCTGACGGATGGCAATCTCAGCCGGCATCTGCAGGTGCTGCAGGTCGCCAAGCTGGTCGAGATCTCCAAGGGCTTCGAACACAATCGGCCGCAGACGATGTGCCGCATCACGGCCAAGGGCCGCAAGCGCTACCTGGACTACGTGTCGGTGCTCGAGCAGGTGATTCTCGATGCCGCGGCGGCGGTCAAGGCGGATGCGGAGCCGGCCGGCGGCCAATCACTGGTGCGTGCCTGAATTTTTTGTGCCTATACTTTGGGTCATCCGCTTCGCGCCGATCAAGCCGGAATCGGGCGGCGGCAGACCTGCTTCTACCGACGCAGCTCCCGACAATCTGGCATCGCCGGTGGCGACCAGCAAGGTTGATCCCGCTTATCCGCTGGAGCTGATGAAGCAGAATGTAAGCGGAACCGTCATTCTCTATGCCGTCATCCTCGCCGATGGTACGGTCGGCAAGGTGCGTGTGCTGCGCAGCGTCGATGAGCGTCTCGACCGATTCGCCAGCGAAGCCATTGCTAAATGGCAATTCCAGCCTGCTACGAAAGATGGAAGTCCGGTTGCGGTGGAAGCCACGTTCTGGATTCCGTTTCATCCCGCGAAGATGAATTCGGGGTTTTGAGTTCAGTTCTCAGTTGCCAGTTCTCAGTTAGTGCGGCTTCTCAGGCCGTCCTCAAGCTTCTTGTTTCCTTTCCGCTCCTTACTCTGCGCGGACTGATCTGGATCAAAGTGATTTTCGGATCTTCCTTTTTAAAGCTTTCTTTCGCCCCGCATGGGCTTGTTCTCATTCCACTTTCGACCCACGGCTTACGCCGTGGGCTGCATTCTTACGCCGCTTCGTGGCTTGAGTGGGGTAATTCAATCGGCCAGCAACCGCCGCGTAATTCGGCAACCTACTTAGGCATTGGCACTGACACGGCCTTGCCTGCGCCGCGCTCGGAAATCCAGATGGTGTCGCCTGCGGGTTCAACTCCGGTTGGAGTGTTGAGTCCATCCTTGATTACGGTCACGGTTGCCTTGTCGCCGTTTACGGTGAGGATGGCGATTTTGCCGCTGGCATTCTCTGCGAGGATTAGCTTACCGTTTGCCGCACGCATGCCATCGGGGCCTTTTACCGGCTGGTCCATCCAGATATCGACTGGGTCGCCCGGCTTGCCGTTGGCATCGACGGGGATGCGATAGAGCTTGTTGAAGATCACGTTGTTCACATAGAGCGTGCCATCGAGGAAGGTGATGCCATCGACGCCCATCAGCGTGCGATGGTCGAGGTAGAGTTCCGCAGTGGACGCCCCGGCCGGCAGCCTGAAGATCCTGCCAGGAATGGTGTCCGTAATATAGAGCGCCTTATCCGGTCCGATCGTAAAATCGTTGCAGACATTGTTGTCCCCGGGCAGGTTCCAGCGGATCTTCGGCGCGCCAGTAGTGAGATCAAAACTTCTCAGCGCAGTATGCCGCTGCTGCGGGTTGGTGTTCGGCACCGGCGTCAGTTGACATGTCCACAACGTATTGGTGGAGGCGTCGGCCAGCATGCCGAGGAAGAATGTGCCTGCGGGTTCTGTGCTGACGTCGATAAATTTCTCGGCGGTGGTGGAACCTGAGCGCACCTTGTAGACGTATGGCGAACTGGCACTGCCGACAATCAGCACACCGCCCGGCGCCATGGTCAAACTTTCCGGCTGCGATTTCGCATCACCAATCAGAATTCCTTGCGCGAACATGGCAGACGCAAAGCTCATAGTGATGATGAGAGCAGCACAGATTGTGAGATATCGAGGGTGAGAGATACGCATGGTCAAATCTCCTCAGAGACGATTTCGGTGGCACTCATCATAATTCATGCGAGGCGAGGGCAACGCTGCCCACCTACTTGCAATCGACCTTGTTGTCCTGCGCGGCAGCGATCTGCCACTTACCGTCGCGTTTCAACCAGGTATCGGTCCAGACCTGGCACACCTTCGCGTCGGGATGCGTTTTGTCTTTGCCGATGGCGTGCTCGCTGCCGTAAATGATGGCCACGCCTTCGCCGAAAAAGTGCACCCTGGCATCGTCGATGGCGCAGCCGTGCGCCGAGTGCGGACCTTTTTCATCGCGCAGCTCGTCAGCTTTGGTGTAGCGCTCGCCGCCAGTGTTGGTGCCCTGAAAATCGTCGGCCAATAACTCAGCAATGACTCCATTGTTCGTGCAAACGCCTTCGGCCCACCTACGTTCCATGTCGATCATGTACTTCGCGGTTTTGTCGTCGGGTGTGGCCCAATGGCTTTGCTGGGCATAAGCGCCGGTCATAAGGACTACGGCACATATTACGAGGCACGTTACAACACGCATTACAAAGCACATCGGGAGCAGAATTCGGTGACGCATCGTCCCTCCAGTATTAAGTCACTATACAGTCTGGAATCCCATCCTTTGCAAAATGCGCAAAGGATGGGTCACCCGCCGGGCCGCAGAAATATTTATGCGATCGAGTTACTGAACGGGTATATAGTGTCGGGCTAATTGACAGCCGATACGGGAATTCTCTGGATACTTCTGGCGGCTGGGGAACTAAGAACGATATTTCGATTGAACTAAGGAGTGGCATATATGAGTTCGCCATTTCAAGGATCGGTGAGCGTCGGGCAACCTGCTGAAACGGTTTCTGAACCCCTGCATAGTCGCATCGAGAAGCGTCCTTCCTTGCGGGCATCGCACCCGGTGGTGGGTCATTCTCACGGTGGCGGCGCGAACGAAGAGCCGCGGCCAGCGCGGATGTCAACTCCCAGAATTCGTCGCATCACGCAACCCTCGGAGTGGTGGCTGCCAGATTGGGTGCGCGAGCACGTCGACTCGAATGCGTCTGTGGATGATTTGATTGCCGAGACTATGCGCAGAGCAATCGCCGCCCCAAACGAAGCGACCTTCGTGACGGTGCAGGCAGTTTTCAATGAGCTGTCGCGCGATCCGGCCCACGCGACTGCGGTGAGGCGGGCAGTGCGCACTCTGGTTGAGAAGATCCTGCGAAAGAAGGCCTCCTAATGGCAATCGCAGCGGTAGTTCAAATCGATAGCGGTCCAGGACAAACGGGCTCCTCGTTGACAACGGGTCTCGGCGTGGGGGAGCGCTATGGGCTGGTCACGCTTGGCGACCTGCTCTCCGGAGGTGTTTTTTATAGCCTACGGTCAGGCAGGATGGATAGCAGTACATCGAATTTGAACCTGGTGTTGTGCGACATGCAGGATTTCGATGGCAACTTCATTCAGTTGAGCGTCGGGCGGGAAGACCATACTGCAAGCTTCGAGGTCAACGGCAGCTCCGCGTGGAGCGCACTCGTCATTGCGTCGAATCAGGCAGGTACGACTGAGACTCGGATCAGCTTTGCGAGTTTCTTTCGGAGCAAGTGGGATGCCTTCCTGGACAAACGCCTTAACGGAACGCAGTTGAGCCGCGAAGGAGAACCAACCCTGACCTGGCGGATGTTTCCAGTTTACCCACCAACCCTTGGTGACCAGTACTATCAGCCCGGTGACCAATACTTGTCATCCGACCAGACCTACCTGCATATACAGCAGGAGTTATTGGTTACGTTGCCTTGGTACTGGTCCAACTACAACGCGGTAATGGATTACTATGTCGAACTCTTCGTTAAGGATGGCCAATTGCAGGCGTCTGTAGCGGCGTGGTATCTATCGGTTGACCCCGGCGCCAAGAGCACGAAGATTTGGAACATGGTCGCGCCGCATATAAAAAGCGGCATGGCTGCATTGCAGTCCCAGCTCAACACAGAGATCGCCGGCATCAAAGCGAGTGACGTTTATTTGTTGCCCGGCACGCAGTTGAGCTCGCTCGGAGCTGGACCGGCGTTGGTGGGCAATACCCTTAATGACGTGACGATCGTCGTTGTGTCGTGATCGTCGGGGGCCGTGCTCGCCGCAGGAGTGCTAGAGTCGCAGAAATTTCTGCATCTGCTGCAATGCCTCGTCCAACGCTCGCTGAAAGGCTTTGCCACGTGGGCGCGGGCCGGCATAGCCCAGCTCGTGCTGCAGCCGGCCATCGACTACCTTCAGATTGGCCCAGCCCAGTATTTGCTCGCCCCATAGCATGGGCATCGCATAGTGGCCCATTCGGCGCTTGTGGGCCGGGACATAGGACTCCATTTTGTATTCCCAACCCCAGAATAAATGGAAGCGCCGACGGTCCCAGACCACGGGGTCGAAGGGCGCGAGGAAGCGCAGCTTGCCATCGACTTGGTATCGCGCAGACGCGGGCTTTTCGTCCTGCGGCAAGAACCACAGCAGGCCGTCGACCTCGACGTGGGCGTAGCGGGATTTGGCTTGCTCCTGGATCTGCCGAAGTTCGGTAGCTAGATATGGCACTCCTTCGCGCAGAAGTCTGCATAGATAACCGAAGCTAACCGCAGGCAGCGGCGCGTAGAGATGCACCACCATGTCCAGCAACGGCCGGCGCGCACGAGCCGGCCATCGTTGTCTTTGTTTTCGGTGAAGCTGTCTTGCGGCGGACACTCGATCGCTTGGTAGACGCGGGTGCCGGCTTCGCGTCGAGCCACGCGCAGCAATCCGCGATAGTGCAGGCCCTCGAGCAGATGCGCGCTGACATTCAGATTGCCGCCCCAGCGCTTGATGCGGCCATGGTCGAAATGCGCCTGCACGTCCTTGGGGTGAGTGTGACCGTGCTGGTGCACAAAGGTGAGGACCTCCTGAGCGCGAGTTTCCATCCTCGCGTCCCAGGCGCGCCAGGTGCACGGCTCCCCACGCGGATGCAGCAGAGCCAGGGTTTCGCGAGGCAGGAAACCGTAGTTGATGAAGAAGGCCTCTTCGATGGCCAGGCGCGGGTAGCGGCGCTCGAGGTCGCCAGCGTGATAGTTCTTAACGCGCTGCACGAGGATCAGATCCTGAGCGCGAGCGGGCGCCCGCATCGGATCGGCCTGGACAAAGCCCAGGCGCGCGATGGCCCGCGGCAAGGTGGTGGGCTTGAAAAGGCTACGCGCGATCGCGTAGCGGCGAAGCTGCGGAAGAGTTGGGGCTTTGAGAGAGCTCACGCGTGGCGACCGGTACGGCGACATGGTACCACATTTCGCCATTTGTTCGCTTAGATTATGCTATGTCAAGTGGCTTATGCTTTGGCGGTTTTTTTCTTTTCCAGTGCGGCATAGATGGCGGGATCGGTGCAGACTTCGTAGTAGGTGCGGTCGGTCCAGTCCTGGACGGAGAAATCTACGGCGTTGATGCGCGGAATGCGACTTTCGCGGATGACGATTTTGCGGAAGATGTCGCGGTCGACGGGAACGGTGGCGATGGAGAGACGGTATTCGCCTTTATCCGACGCCATCGCCGGCGGCAGTTTTACGACTAACGGCACCAGCGAGATTTCCTGTTCGAGTTTGCGGAATGCAGCTTGATTCATGCGGATGCCGCCGAGGTTGAAGCTGAGAACGGAATCTTCGGGGTTTGCATTTTGCTCGGCGTTCGGGTCCGCCTCCCCTTGAAATACATACACGTGGAAAGGACCGGCTTGAGATTCCATTACCTTGCGGGCGCGTTTGTTGCAGGAAGAAAGGCGGTCGCTCTCGTTCAGCGCTTCGGAAATCATAATCTGGTGTTCGCCATCCATCAGATAAAGAGGAGCAGCTTCCTGCAGCGTGATGCCGATGCCTAACTCCAGCCCCGGCATCCCCGAACGCTGCATGAGTTCATTGTATCCGCGCACGATTTCGATAATCTCGCGAGCCAGCACGCAGGTCCGGCTCACGGCGAGTTCAGGCTCGCCTTCGCGCTCGAGGATGGCGAGGATGATGGCATCGCCTTCGAGAAAAACTTTTTGCGCTCCATACTTGCCGAGCAGCTTATTGACCGGGTCGTAAAAGTTCAGGCTGAAGTACGAAGCCGGGTTGAGTCCCTTTTCCATGAGCGTGCGCGTGAGCCGCGTCGAGTCGCGCACGTCGGCTTTCAAAACCACGTGCCGCAGGACGCGTACTTCTTCAGGCTGCTGTTGTTCATCGGACAGCAGGAATTCGTAGAGCGTGCCGTTCATGCGGGAAAGCTCTAACAACTTCTCCGTGGCTACCAGGTTTACTGAGTCGAGTGCGGCGTTGAGCGTCTCGAGCCGGCGGAGATCGCGGTGATAGTGAGAAAAATCCTGCAGAAAACGGGCTGCAACCTTCGCGCGTTCCGCACCCCGGCAACCGGCGACCTTAGCTACCGCCGCATACAAGCTTGCAGGCGAGAGTTTGCCGTGCTCCTGGATCATGCGTTCCACACGGTCGCATTCAGGACGCGAGATAAGCGCGTTCTTCAGCTGTTGCGGATTGATTCGCGGCGCGTACTCGGCGAGCAGAGGCACAGTGTTGTATGAAGCGATCACACTCTCCATGATCTGTTCGTCTTCGAGCAGGCGCACCCACTTGGCGAGGCGGTCTTGCTGAGCTACACCTTCCGGCGTAGATTCGTCGGGCGTTCCTGTGCCAACCAGCGCGCGGGCATTTTCTGAAGCACACAGCCAGGAATCGATGGTCTCGCTGGTGGTCTCGTCGCCGTAGAGGGAGCGGATGAAATTCCACACCACGTCCTGCAGGCGGGGATAGCGATCGTTATCGCGATCCCAGTTGCCAAGCATGACGTAGTGCTCGGCGCAGAGATAATCGTCGCGGCCATCCTCGGAAAACGCTAGGCGGTTGACGAACAGAGCATAGCTATTTAGACCATTGCCGGTCTCTCCGAAAAACGAACGGCGAGTGCGGGCGAGAGTTTCTTTCTCGATGTCGCGCAGCGTCTGGAAAAGTTCCTGTCCGGTTTTGCGCAGAATAATTTTTTTGCGTACCTGAAAGCTGGCGACGCGCTCACGATACTCGACGGCCTTGCCTTGGCGTATGCCTTCGTAAGTCTTGAGCAGGACGCGGCAGCGCTCTAAAACCTGCGCGAACTGCTGATTCATTTCCGTGCGAAGGAATTTGGTGATAGCCAATCGCGCCAGCAGATCGACGGAGATTTTTTCTTCTTTCTTCGCTCGATTCAGCGCGGCCAGATGCAATTCAGTCAGCAGCGGCTTCCATTCAGAGGGATCGGCGGCGTTGCGAACTGGATTCGGCTTTGCCCCGGCAGTTGTTCCGGCAGCGGCATTTCTTAACCACGAGGGTCCCTGCGCTTTCGCTGGAGCCTCGGCCGCCAGAAGACCTTCCAACTCGCCGTTGCGCACAATCAACCGCATGATCTGCGCGCGCGCCGCATCCACGAAGCGGGAACTCAACGCTACATCGTGACGCAGGTTATCGACGCCGACGGACAAGCCTTCGAGCGTAATTGACGGCACAGCCGCAACCAACTCGGGCAGAGCCAGTTTTTCTGGCTCCTTGCCCAGACGGAAGATGGGAAATCGAGGCATTTCTGATGTCTTATGCTGTTGGAAGTCGCTGATTACACGTGTACATACCGAGGCTAGCACGGCGGGCACGGTGGCTAAAGTTACGCTAGTTATGTGCGGGCGGGTGCGGAAATTTGCGGCTCGCGAACAAACATCAACGTCTGCTTTCCCTTATACGATGCGGTCGCGAATTCCCGATATCCGCACTTCACTGCGACGCGAATAGAGGCAACATTCTCGGGGGCGATAATGCAAGCGGTGCGCGGCGACGGGAAATGCGCATCGCCCCAGGCAACGGCTGCACGTACGGCTTCGGTGGCATAGCCCTTGCCGTGCGCTTGCGAAGCGAGGACCCAGCCGATCTCCGGTATACCCTTCAGCGACGGCTCCACGTCTCGCTTGTAATCGGCGAAACCAATCTCGCCTACAGGCGTACCCGTTGTTTTTTCTTCTGCTACCCAATACCCGAAGCCCAGCAACGTCCAGTGGCCGGCGTAACGCAGAAACTTCGTCCAGGACTCTTCTTCCGTGAAAGGCTTGCCGCCGATGTATCGAGTTACTTCGGAATCCGCCCACATGGCGGCGCAGTGGACAAAGTCGTCGAGGCGATGGCCGCGGAGTTTAAGCCGTTCGGTTTCGAGGACGGGTATTGTTTCGGAAAGATGGAAGGCGCGAGTGGACATTCGAGCAGCTTACCGATTTGCATGAGTCGCCGCAAAGCCATCGGCGCCTTTATTGGCTCTTGATTCGTGCTGCTTCGAACTCGTCGCCCTTCTGCCAGCCGATTAACCGCGAGAAGCTTGCCGCTTCCCAGCCTAGCGCGAAGCCAAAGCGCGCCATCGCCGCGTCGCCCACAAAATCCATCTCCGGATAATATTCATCGCTCGGCTGGTGATAACGCTTGGCCGTGTAATCTTTGTCCTGCGCCACACCCCAGGCCTCATCGTGACCTTTGAATTTCATTCCTTCGTTGATGGAGAACGATGGAATGCCTACGCGGGCGAGGCTGAAATGATCGGAGCGGTAGTAGTGTCCCGCTTCGGGACGGGCATCAGGACGGATGGCCAGCCGGAACTCTTTCGCCATCGCCTGCACCCATGGATAAAAAGTGGTCCGCTCGGCGCCTGAAACTTCTACTTCTTCCGGCGATCCAATCGGCGGCAGGTCGTCGTAATTCAAATCCAAGGCAATCTTACCGGCGGGGATTGGCGGATGTTTGCCCAGATATTCTGAACCCAGCAGTCCCTGCTCCTCGGCCGTAACCGCGGCGAAAAGAATTGAGCGCCCCGGGCGATCTTTGGCGACGCTAAATGCGCGCGCCAATTCCAGCAGAACTCCACAGCCGGTGGCGTTATCGGCGGCGCCGTTGTAGATGTTATCGCCCGGCATATCGGGGCGAATGCCGAGATGGTCGTAGTGCGCCGTGTAGAGAACGGCTTCGTCTTTCAGTTGGCGGTCAGAGCCGGGCAGTATTGCTACGACATTATTTGATTCGAAGTGGCGCACATTGCTGACCATGTGCGCTTTCAATTTCGCGCCGAGGGATACCGGGCGAAATTCGCGGGTGCGCGCGTCCGCCATCATCTTGTCAAAATCCATGCCGGATGCCGCGGCCAGCTTTTTGGCTACATCCAACTGAACCCACGATGCAACTTTCAGCGCTGGACCTTCCAGCTTCAAATATGATTTCTCTCCCGAATTCGAGTTCCGCACCACTTCCCACGGATAACTCGCCATGTCTTCCCGGTGAATAAGAATCACGCCGACCGCACCCTTGCGCGCGGCTTCTTCGTATTTGTAAGTCCAGCGGCCGTAATAGGTGAGCGCTTTGCCTTTGAAAAATTTGGGATCGTCGAAGGGCGGTTCGTTCACCAGCATCAGTAGCACTTTGCCGCGCACATCCACGCCTTTGTAGTCATCCCAGTTATATTCTGGTGCCTCAATGCCGTAGCCGACGTAGACGATCTCGGCATCGACATCGGATTGCGCCTGCTGGGTCTGATCGTAGGCAACGTACTCATCCAGCGGCTTCAGAGTCATTGCCGCGCCTTGCTTCGGCACTAATGAGAATTGCGTCTCTGCGGCCGTCGTGATGCCTACCAGCGGCACCTTTTGCAAATACGAGCCATTATCGCCGGCAGGCTTCAATCCATATTCGGCAAACTGCGTGGCGATGTATTCGGCGGCAATGTCGCCACCGCGCTGGCCGGTGCCGCGGCCTTCCAGGAGATCGTGCGCTAGAAAGCGCACATGCCAGCGAATGTGTTCAGGATTGATGGTCTGCATAGCCGCAAATGCCTCGCCGGGCAGCCGGACTGAGATCGGCTCGCGCGTGGCTGCCGGCGGGATGGGAGCCGCTCCTCCTTCGGCCCACACCAGAAGGCTCAGAGTAGCGATCACGCCAACAAAGACACTTCTCCTTACGCTTGCTTGCATAGGACAGTCTTCTCCCCCGACGAAGGGCGCCAAAAATGCTTAGAAAGAATGCTTATTAAGACTGAGGGAATTGTAATGTACAGATGGGTTTCTGTTATAGAGGGCTTCATGTTGCTAAACTGCACGAGAGGTCAGGCACCCTCGCCACTTTGCAGCGTGGGCGAAAGAAACCTATGAAACGAAGATCATTCCTGAAGGGTGCGGGAGTTGTTACCGTTGTCGTTGCAGGCGGTGGAGTGTGGCGCGCATACGACCAGGGCGTCTTCAGCGTCGGCGAAGGGCCTGCCTACGAACTCTGGAAAGATTGGCGTAAGGATTCGAACCCGGGGGCCCTCGCGCTGGTGTGCGCTGCAATTCTTGCCGCCAGCCCGCACAACACGCAGCCCTGGCTCTTCAAGGTAACGAATTCATCGATAGAGTTATACATCGATACTCGGAGAAACGTCGGAGCGCTCGATCCTTACTTGCGAGAAGAGCACATCGGGATGGGCTGCGCTCTCGAGAATCTGATGCTGGCTGCGGCGGCGAATGGTTATCAAGCCAGCGTAGCGCTGCTTCCGGGAAAACTTGGACCGATTCCGGCTACCGCTAAGCCCGCGCCGAAGCTCCTCGCCCGCGTAGATTTGGCGGCGGGCACGCGAGAGGAGAACGAGCTCTACGATGCGATCCCACGGCGTCATACGAATCGCGGCCCTTACATCCCTGAGAAACCGATTCCGCCCGAGTTCATCGACGCCTTGAGTCGCCTGCCCGGCGACGAAGCGGACGCTAAGATTTTCCTCTTCACGGCTGAAGCCGACCGAAAGAAGCTAGTGGAAATCAGCTCGCTGGCAAACGACGCAGTCTATTCCGACCCCGAGGTGGAGCGTGGCAGCGGGCGATGGGTTCGTCTGGACTGGAGCGACGTCCAGAAATATCGCGATGGGCTTACGATTGATGCCTTCGGGCTGCCCCCAATCTCGGCTGCGGCTTTCAAAATGATGTCCTCGCGGATGCGGCGATGGGCAGCATCGCGAGGACCGAAGGATAGATATTCCCAGCTGATGTTGAGTGCGCCTCTGATTGGCATCATCGCGGTGCGTGACCGGTATGATCAGGAGCATTGTCTACACGCAGGGCGAATCTGGCAGCGGGCACACTTGCTGGCAACGGCTCGTGGCGTGGCCGGACGCCCATGCAATGAGGCGGTGGAAATGATCGACCATGAGAAGGCGAACGGGAAACCTGCGCTGCGAGCCGGGCTGCTGGGCGAAATTTTGGGTGATGCCGCGTGGCAGCCGACTTTCGTCTTCTATATGGGCTACCCGACATTGACGGCTACGAGCCAGCCCGCGGCGGCCGATTGAGAAGGTAGTTTTTTGAACGGATGATTTTCGCGAAGTTGCGCCGTATCGGTAATGTCGATCAGCAAAATCTGCATACAGTCCCGCGACCGCGGGATCAGTTCTTCGACCCTCAACCGGCGCGGAAGTCGCGCACGTCTTCTCCCGGCTTGAACAGCGCACTGGCGGCGTGTTCCCTGACTCGGCCATTTTTCGGTTGATCTCGGTGAAGTCGGCCTTCAGCCAGCCGACGCTGGATATTTCGATCTCACCATCCTGCGCGATCCAAAATATTGACGGGACATTGGTCAGACCATACGCGTTCGACGCAGGATACGTCCCGGTATCGTCGAGCAAGACGGGAAAAGTGACGCCAAATTCTTTGGTGAAAGTCTGCGGTCTTTTGCGGATCGTTTTGTGAAACCCCGACGATGCTCACGCCCTTGTGTCCATAGGCCCGCTCCAACCTCTCCAGAAACGGAAAGCGTATATGGCACGTTGGGCATCCAACCTTGAAAAAAGCCAGCACAACTGGCCCGCGAGCCAACTCCTCGCTCAGCGGGAAAGTCTTGCCATCCAAAGCTTTCAGTTCAAAGTCGGGCGCTTTCGTGCCTGCGGTTAATGCAGCCACTCGGTGCGTCCCTCCAGTTGGTTTTATTTTAAGATGACCTGCGCCAGTCGCGTAGCAGTTAGCCGGGAGTGGCGCGATCCCCTGCCTTTAAAGCATCTCCGCTTTGCGCAGAATTTTTCGTGCCAGGCCAGTAAGCGCGACGGATGAAAGCTTGTTTGCTGGAATCCATTTGCCGGCATTGGCGGGCGCGTCTTCGGTCTTCCAGACCTTCACCGCATAGTCAGTGACAGTGATCGAATGCCGGAGCGTGAAGGCGGGTTGCGATGAACCATTTGTTCCGACCATCTCTGGTAATTCCCACATGCCCGCCATCAGAGATGCGGTGGGCGAGCGCTGAATCAAGAACACTTCGCGGTCGCATCCATTTCTCTTGCGGTAGCTCAAACCATAGTGGATTTCGCGTTTTTTTTGTAGCGTTGGCTTGGCCAGCACGGCCAACTCCCCGCGTGTCGCACATAGAGCAGTCACTGGACACGTCAAACATGCCGGACTGCGCGGGGTACACACTGTCGCGCCGAGCTCCATCATCGCCTGATTGAAATCGCCGGGACGTTTCGCATCGAGAAGATTTTCCGCCGCCGTCCACAATTCCTCGCCAGACAACCGCTTCGCTGATATCCGCTGTAGAACGCGCTCGACGTTGCCATCAACCACAGCCACCGGCGCGCCGAATGCGATGCTGGCGATTGCTGCCGCGGTGTAGCGTCCAATGCCGGGCAGGGTCCGCAATCCTGGCTCAGTCGCTGGAAACTTTCCGCCATGCTCGCGCGCGATAATTTTTGCCGCTCCATGCAACATGCGCGCGCGGCGGTAATAGCCGAGGCCGCTCCATGCGGCGAGCACGCTCGCCTCGCGCGCCGCCGCCAGCTTTTCGACCGTGGGAAAGCGGCGCAGGAATTCGTGATAGTGCTCAATTACCGCCGCCACACGCGTCTGCTGCAGCATGATCTCGGAGAGCCATACGCGATAGGGATCATGGCTCGCGCGCCAAGGGAGTTCGCGCCGATGACGGTCATACCAGGCAAGTAAACTGCGCCGAAACTTAAGTTTCAGAGCATGAGGGAAGGCTTGCGGTTTGGGCGGTGCTTTCAGGATAAGTCCCTTGTCGCTGTGTTATTTGGCAAATACCGTGGAAATCAAATTGACCTACTCCTGGGG
Source organism: uncultured Acidobacteriaceae bacterium (assembly GCA_963789625.1). Classification (GTDB taxonomy): domain Bacteria; phylum Acidobacteriota; class Terriglobia; order Terriglobales; family Acidobacteriaceae; genus Sulfotelmatobacter. The sequence continues at coordinate 17,426 of CAWBLK010000009.1, forward strand.
GATAGTTGACTGTGATCTCTCATGCCATTGACCCCGCGCGCTCAACCACGAAATAATAACTGAGTTCTGGCACAACAACGTTTGCGTGAGTTTATTCACGCCCAGCATCGAGGAGCATCATGGACGACTTCAACCGCAAGGTGGAAGACGCATCGGCGCGCGTCAGCAAGAAGGTCGCCGATGCGGCGGAACGAATCGAGAAAGAGATCCCGGAATTCATCAAATACGTGAACGACGAAGTTGTGCCTGCCGTGCGCCAGCACTCGACCAAGGCGCTGCGTGTGGCCTCGGAGAAACTCTCCGAGTTCGCCGACTACATGGAGAAAAATCCGCACCCGCCGAAGTAGCCTCATTGAATGCAACCGGATATTTTCGCCAGCGGCAGCGGTGCAGTGGACTCTTGCTGTGCGCAGTATTTCTGATTCTCCTTGCTTTCCTTCCAAGCTGCGGCCATCCCAAGCAGGCACGCGTGGATGTGCCACCACCTCCTGCTTCCACGTCCGAGCCTGCTTCGACCGCGGAGCCGGCCGCGCCGCGTCCCGAAGGCGCTGCGAAGAGCGATCATTTACCCAGCGCCGAGAGTAGCGATGCCGATTTGGCCGAGCCTACGATTCCGAAAGGCTCCAGACCGTTGGCGACAGAAGTTGGGCGCGCGAGCTGGTACGGTCCGCCGTATCACAATCGCGTGGGATCGAATGGCGAGGTCTACAACATGCACGCCATGACTGCGGCGCATCGGACGCTGCCGCTGGGCTCGATCGTGCGCGTGACCAATTTGAAGACTGGACACGTGGCGCTGGTGCGCATCACCGACCGTGGCCCATTCATTCCGGGACGGGTTTTGGATTTGTCGCTGGCGGCTGCTCGGAAACTTGACGTTTACCTGCCGGGAGTCGCGGAAGTGAAAGTGGAAGTGATGCAAACTCCGGCACCGCTTGAAACCGGCGGTAGGTGGGCGGTGCAGATTGGCGGCTTCCCGCACGAAAAAGAAGCCCGCCAGCTGGCCGACCATCTCAAGCGCCGCTATCAGACGGCGAAAGTGCTGTGCTTCGCCAGTCCCGCGGGAGATTGGTGGGTGCGGGTAAGGGTGCTCAACGACGATCGCGAGCGGGCGCGCAAGCTCACGGACGAAACCGAGACGCACAGAGGGCGGCGGTTTTCCTGGTGAGACTGGACTAGGGCCGGTTCACCGGGGCCAGGGAATCGGGGCCAGCGCCAGTTGCTCGGCATAGGAGTCTGGCGCACTTCGCTACTGATCTCTAACCACTTTCGTACCCGACAACGTCAATGCTATGCTCACGCCGGAGTCTTCCTCATGAGCTGACGCAACCAGCAACTGCCTTTTCTGCCGCATCCTGAGCGGCGAGATTCCCAGCGAAGAAAATTTACGAGGACGAGCACGTATTTGCTTTCGAAGACATCAATCCGCAGGCTCCGACGCATGTACTGGTCATCCCGAAGAAGCATTTCGCCGGATTAAAGGAAGCGCAGGCGCATGATGCCGAACTGATCGGCCGCTGTCACCTGGCGGCTGCGCAGATCGCGCGTGATCGCAATATCGAGCACGGATACCGGACGGTCCTCAATGTGGGGCCGGGCGCGGGGCAGTCCGTGTTCCATCTCCACGTGCACCTCTTGGGTGGACGTTCGCTGAGCTGGCCTCCGGGGTGAGGAGCAGTTCTCAGTATCGGAAACCCGGAGTTTGGTTTCGAGATGTCTGTTTGATCTCGATTCGTCGGGTTGATTTCGTGGATTAAAAGTAATTACAATGTAATTACTGAGGTAGTTCCTATGCGATTAGAACTCACCCGGATCGGCAACTCGCGCGGTATCCGCATCCCTAAGCCGTTGATCGCGCAATGCGGCTTGGGTGATGTGGTAGAAGTCCGCGTCACTCCTGAAGGCTTGGTCATCGCGCCTCATCGCGCCCCGCGCCAAGGCTGGAAGGAAGCCTTTGCCGCGGCGCAGCCGATAGAGCGGGAAATGTTGCTCGACGGAGTGCCACCCAATGCGTTTGATGATGAGGAATGGACTTGGTGAGCTATCCCAGGCGGGATGAAGTATGGCTCATAGCTCTGGACCCGGCGAGGGGAGCGGAAATCAAAAAGAGCGGCCGTGCCTCGAGATCTCCCCTGACGCCATGAATGACAACCCTGCAGACTGTCCTCGTCGCTCCCATGACGACGACCCAGCGCAGATACCCCACGCGCGTGAACATCGCCTTCCGGAATAAGACGGGGCAGGTCGCTCTGGATCAGTTGCGTGCCGTGGCCCGTGAGCGCCTGATCCGTAGGCTAGGCACGGTCTCGACCAGGGCCGTGCAGGAGGTCGCAGACGTGTTGGTGGAGATGTTCGTCCGCTAAGAACAGTAGCCAGTTGCCAGTACCCAAGAAAAATCTAAGTACTAGATACTGGGTACTAGAAACTTGATTTTACTGGCCTACTGAACCGTGGGATTCTCGTCTTCCGGCGCTCCGTGGCGGCGCAATAAATTGGGAAGATTCTGCGAGAAAGCCGAGCGCGGCAGAACCATATCGCAGCCCACTTCGTGCGCCTTCTGCTTCAGATCGCCTTGCACGTGCGAGAGGAATCCGATGATCGAGGTTCCCTTCTTCAGCTTTGATTTCAGCTTGGGGATCAGGGTGAGAGGCTTCGCGTTGGCGTTGTTGAGATCGAAGATGATCAGAGACGGCTTCTCTTCTCCGTTTTGCTGCATGCGCTCAGCGAGGTCTTTGTCGTTCTTGGCGAACTCGACTTTCACGTTGAGTTTGCGCGCCGTCTCCTGAATCTTGGCGGCGAAGAACAGATCGTCGACGAAAGCAAAGATGCGCGAGGTGGAATCTTCACGCAATGCGGGCAGAGGCTCGGGATCGACCGGCGCGAAGGGCGCAGCGAAACCCGGACGAGGGCCGCGGCGCGATCCCCCATTATTGCCATTGCCGGACAATGCGGCGCGATAGCTATGATCCATGGGCGCGGTGTAGATGCCGTCTTGATTGTGACGCGCTTGGCTGGGGCCGGCGGGGCGGGGTCCGCGTGGGTTGTTGGGACGACGTCCGCGACGCCGTCGACTTCTGCCTCCTCCGCCGGAGGGTCTTCCTGGTCCTGCGTTCATAGTCCTCTCAAAGCTGCCTGGCCGGGCTTGCGCGTCCGGTAGCAGTGTTCCAAATTTCCCTACTTCAGATTCTCCAAGTTTTAAGGTTCCCCATTGGTTGCGGCAGACGTTATGAACGTTGGCGCGCTACCGCCGGTTCCCGCCAAGGCGTTTACCCGTGAAGTTCTCGTGTGATCTTCTTCCACCGTTAGACACACGCTTCGCTCGACAAATATCCGCCAACACATCCGAGGAGCAAGTCCACTCTGCATGCGAAACTGCGGGTTGGGCTGGAGCGCACTCGTTTAATCAAACCGCACTCTGGTGAAGCAACTTCTTAACTGGCGATAAAACCCTAAATGTTTGCGTATCGGTTATCCGTTGTCGGATCTATCGCGCCGCCGGGAATGGCCTGGGACGCGGAAGGCCTACGCGGGAACGTGGCCAATGAGAACAACTTAATGGTACTCGTCCCCGCGCAGGCGCGCAAGTGGCAAAGCGGGCGGGTTTTGCACAAGAGGACATGGCTACCGGGACTTTGAAGCCCGCTCTTCACATCCCGCTGGAAACTTCTCGAGCCCACTGTTGCGCCTGCCAATAAGAGGTCGCAACAATGTCGTAGTCGAGATTCATTTCATCGCACATCGCGCGCGCCTCTTTCCATTCTCCACTTTCGTGCGCCAGAATCAGCTGGTAGATGGGACGCAGCAAACTGGGCTGTGCTCTGAGAACGGCTTTGGTTTCGGCATCGAGCGGGATCTTTTCCAGAATCTCAGACATGGACATCTCCAGCATTACGTCCAGCAGTGAGAGCAAGCCCAGCAGAAATAAATCGGACTCGCCATGATTGACCAATGGAGAAAGCAACTCGCCGAACCGAGCCCGGACCAGGGCGCAGAGTACGAGATCGCTGGTCTTGCCCTGTCCGGCGCCCACGGTGGCGATCAGGCGAACCCAGCGCCGCACCTCGCGCTCGCCGAGAATCGAGAGGGCGTGACGGACGGAATGAATTTCGCTGCTGAACCCGAACTTGGCGGAATTCATGTAGCGCAATAGCCGGTAGCAGATGGAAGCTTCGGTCTTGATCAACTTCTCGATCTCGGGAACTACTAGTTCGGCTTGGGAGACGGCCTGCAGCATTCTCAAATAATTGAGCCGGTTGCCGGGCACGTCATGGGCGGTCATTATTTCTGGCCGGCGCAGGAAGTACCCCTGGAAGAAGACGAATCCCATATCGCGGGCGGCGATGAAGTCCGCATGGTCCTCAACCTTTTCCGCCAGCATGCGGCAGCGCCCGGGGCTATGCTGTTTCATCAACGCGGCGCGCTGCTCCATGGTGGTGAGTTTGAGATCGACTTTGATAATGTCGGCGATTTCGGCCAGCCCCTGGCGCGGATCGTCACTGACGTAGTCGTCGAGCGCGATCAAATATCCGGCTTCCTGTAAGTGATGGCAAGCGGCCAGCACCTCGGCATCGATTGCAACAGACTCCAGAATCTCAACTACAGTCGACTGCGATGGCAACAGCGTAATCAGGCCTCCGGTCAGGGTAGAGCGGGTGCAGTTCATAAAGGCGCGGCGCCCATCACATAGAACGTCAAGGCCCATCAGTAGCGAACTGTCGAGGGTGGAGTGGGATGCGGCGTCGGCGTCCGTGCCATGAAACGCATTCTCCATGCCGTCCCGAAAAAGAAGTTCGTAGCCAAAGACCTTTTCGTCGCGATCAAAGATCGGCTGGCGGGCTACATAGCGCAGGTTAGGATCCTTGCGGCCGTCGGGAGCAGGGCCGGGAGCGGCGGAGGAATTCGGCACAGCGAAGTTATCGGCAAAGGGAGGGAAAGACTCCAGCACAACGGTAACGATTGGCTGGCAGCGATGAGAACGCTTTAATTCTGCGAGTTTTCAGCAAGCAAAGGCGCTCCGCGAATGCGGAGCGCCTTTGCTGTGACTTAATTGACGGTTAGGTGGACGGTGAATGAATTGGTGATCGGAACTGCGCCCCCGGTGGTAGCGTTCACCACCACAGAGTAGGTTCCGGCAGGCGTTCCCGGATTTTTCTGGCTGCTATTAGTATTGCCGCCGCAAGCTCCGAGCCACAACGTAGAGAAGCCCAGAACCACGATCAAGCTGAGCAGACGCGCAGCTCGCGTGCGTGATCCTGCCGCAAAAATCATTCCAAACAAGCCGGGCAGGAGCAGCGCATAGAAGATCTGACTGCCGCGGCCCAGCGGCGGACGCAGTCGGCCCGTGGGAGCGGAAGTCGTGATATTGAGCGTGACTGATGTCGCACTAACCGAATTCCCACCGGTTGGACTGAAGGTGCAACTCGCCTCAGATGGAAGACTGCTTTGTGTACAAGTGTAGGTGAGCGGCAGAGCAGTGGTAGCAGGCGAAGTGGTATTGACGACGAACCCGGTGGTGCTGGTAACACTGATTGGAACCGAAGCGGAGCCCCCAGCATTCACCTGGAAAGTGGAGCTTGTGGACCCGATGGTAAAGGTCTCCTGGGTCGCGGTCACGGTCAGGCTGACGCTGGCAGTCTGTGTTGACCCGGTGGGCGTAATAGTGATGGCCGTCGGGCCTGACGCCGCCATGTTGGCCTGTGTGGTGAGGGTAAGAGTCACTGTGGCCGGGCTGGTAGTGCTATTGAGGGTGACGCTAGCGGGATTGAAGGTGCATCCCACGCCCGCGGGCAGTCCCGAGCAACTACCGGTGGTCGTGCTCGTCGCGGAAACCATATTGTTTTTAAAGTTGACGGTTCCGCTGGTGCCAGTGAGGGTGATGGTCAGGGTAGTGGTAACGGATTGCCCTGCAGAGACGGACGCGCTTGGCGACAAGGCGCCGGCGCTCAAGGAAAATTGTGCCGTTGAGGTTCCCGACCAGGCAATGGCAAGATTGCTGGCGTCGACGGAGCCTAGACCGGTAACAAGGTTATAGCCGGTACCACCCGTCGTGTCTGCGTTAGAGGCGCTGAAACCGATGACGCCGGGGGTCGTACCTGTGGACGGGCAGATTACGTCAGCGGGATATCCGGAAGGCGTCCCTTCCTGGCAATAGACGTTGTCGTCGCCGCTCGTGATTTGGTGGAACGCGCCGTTGGAGGGATTTGCGGCCAGACTGTAGAGAGTCTGATTAATGGATCCCAAGCCGCTGCTCCCCAGGGATTGATTGATCAAAGTGATGATGCCAGCGAAGACCGGAGAAGAGACCGAGGTTCCGCCAACAAGAGAAGAGTAGGTATCCACCGCAGTCGCAATGCCATTGACACAACTGCTGGTTGTGCTCGTGCTATTCCGGACTACTTCCTCTTGCGGCGTACAAAGGATGTAGCCGGGATAATTCGGCGATGCCAGCAGAGAGACGTCCGGGACGAAGCGGTAAGTACTCTGCTGGCTGGTCAAGCCGGGGATCGTAATTGCCGATTGCCAGCTGGGTTTAGGAAGCCCGGCGGTGCATACGCCAGTGGTTGCGTTGTAGTAGAAACAATTGCTCACGCCGCCGCCGCCGCTGGAAATCCAAACATCTTCCTGCGCAGTTTTGGCTGATGTGATATCGACCCAGCCGCTCACAGCGGGAGAGCCGCCAACGGTACAGAAGGTATTGCTGGGGTCGCCTTCGCAGAACTGGGCAAAGGCTTCGCCGTCGTTCCACGCGACCTCCTGGCCGACCAGGGCGATGAGTGCCGATCCACCGGTGGTTCCGTTGCTCGGACCCCAATACGTGCTTGTGTAGTCAGCGGCAGGGATAGAAGTGCCGCCGACGCCGGTGACCCACGGACTGCTGGCAGGGTAACTGACGGCTAGGCCGAATTCCGCAGCGGCGAACGGAGGATTGACAGCGTTATTCGGCGGACCGTTGTCACAGGCCGCGGAGCCGGTATCGCCGGCGGAATTCATGATCGTGATGCCTTGCGAGGCGGCTTGCTGGAGTTCGGTCTCCATCGAATCGTTGCCATCTTCGCAGCTTCCATAACTCATGCTGATCACCGGCGCGGTTACGTTCTGGATGGCATAAGCTAGGGCGACATCGACGCCGCCATTGTTGGTGTACGCGGTGCAATCGGAGCTAAAGGTAGCGGGTGCGTTTACAAAGATAATTTGCGCATTCTGAGCGATGGCTCCCGACCACTCGATGTCAAGATCGGACTCGAAGATATCGCCGCAGGTGCTCGGCGTGCCCGGATCAGTAATCCCCGGAACCAGCACGTATTGAAAATAATTAGTGGGAGTGGAATTGCAAGCTGTGACAATGCCACTCGCGTTCGTCGTGCATCCGGTGATCGGATTCAACCCGAAGCCGGTACGGAAATCGGCGAGGTCCGCCAGGTAAACATCCGTCTGTCCGATGATGGCGAGTTTCTGTCCCGTCCCGTCAATGGGGGTCGGTGCGTTGTAGAGCGGGTTGAGGTCGTAGATGGTGGCAATGTCGCCGGGGGCCACGAAATAATCAATGTTGCCTTGGAAGGTCGTTGTGTAACTGGGATGGGGGCCGCGAGATTTGCCACTGGAAATGGGGCGCGCGTACATCGGTTTGGGCCGGAAATCGGCGATCCCGCGAATGCCTGTAATGACACCATTCAGGGCCACTGGAACGGAGATCGCAGTCGAGTTGGCAACATGCTTTTCGCCGTTGATATCGTAGTGGTGAATTTCAGTATTAAAAGCGCTTTGGATCTGAGCCGCCGTGCCGCTGAAGATCACTTCGTTGCGCCCGCGGGGAACACTAACAATACCGAATCCCTGCGACTGTAGCCACGCGCTGAGCTTGCTGACATCGTTTTGGTTCATGCCGAAGCGGGCCGCATATTGCTCAGGCGTCAGCCACTTATGGTAGTAGGGCGAAGAACGATCCTGCTGCTGGGCCAGAAGTTGCTCCAGCGCCGCTTGCTGGCTAGGCGAAGGGCCGACGACGAGAGTCACATAACCAAACTGCAAGGAAGATTCAACCGGACCCTGGTCATACCGCGGTTGGGCCTTGGGGTTAACACTTCTCGGAAGCGCCACCATCTGGCTGGAGTTAATTGTTCCGGTAATGCGGTCTGGCTGGGCGGCGAAGCATAGGGTTGAGGCTAGTAGCGGTAGCAGCAACTTCCAAGATCGCATTGAGGACTCCATCTGCACATCGGGGTTGAGAGTTAATTGTTTCTAACTTATACGGCTTTATTGCAGTCTGATCAAGATTCCCAAAGATAAGGTTGTATGGCACCAAGAAAGTTACAAAACCTGCAAAACCAAAGTCACAAACCCGGCGTGGCGGCAATAGTCGCGCGGTACAGAGGTAATTGCATTCGGGACGAACTCCGGGATCAACTGAATCGGCCATACTTTTCGTAATCTCTAAGCGGTTCAAGTGCATCCAAGCTGTAAAATTCCAGTCGTATATCTCTGAGAGGACTCAATGCGCTGGTTTGCCAAGTCACAGCTCCTTATTATGGCGGCGGTTTTACTGCCGGTAACTTTCTTGCTCGCTGCCAATGTTGACACCAAGTTTCACAACGCGCCGGTCTCGGCCCAAGCGACGAAAAATCCCTACGAAGGCCAGGACGCGGCCGCGCAGGCCGGAAAGCAGCTCTATGCGCGCAACTGCCTGTCCTGCCACGGAAAGCTGGGCAAAGGCACCGGCAGCGTGCCTTCGCTGGTGGATGGCAAACTCGATTCGGTTACGCCGGGAGAAGTGTTTTGGTTTATCACGCGCGGCGATAAAGATAGCGGGATGCCCTCCTGGGCAGCCTTGCCGGTGAAGCAACGCTGGCAGATTGTTACGTATGTGAAGTCGATGAGAGCTGCGAGTAGTACGCAGGAAGCCAGCGCGCCTCCGCCGGACACCAGCACATCGACATTCAAGGGGCCAAAGCCTATCCCGCCTTTCACCGACTTCCGCTACGAAAAGCCGGGTGCGGTCCGCAAGATCACGGTGAAAGACCTGCCTCAGCCCTATGCGACCAAGTCGGCGGATAACAGTCCGGAACTGGTAGCGCGGCCGGAAAATGTTTGGCCGGTGGCCCTTCCGGGATTCAAAGTCGAGTTGTACGCTACCGGACTCGAAAATCCACGGACGCTGCGAACCGCGCCGAATGGCGACATTTTTCTAGCGGAGAGCGATCCGGGACGCATTCTCGTTTTTCGCGGAACGACCAGCGACGGCAAGGCGGAACAGACCGCCGTTTTTGCCACCGGCTTTAAGCGACCGTATGGCTTGGCATTTTATCCGCCAGGGCCCGACCCGCAATGGCTATACGTGGGCAGCGAGGGTGAACTAACTCGCATTCCTTATCACAATGGAGATTTAAAGGCGAGCGGCTCGCCGCAACACATCGCCGATCTTCCGGCTGGCGGCGGACATTGGACGCGGGCGGTTGAGTTCTCGCAGGACGGCAAGAAGATGTTTGTCGCCGTAGGTTCGGGATCGAATGTGGACGACCCGGATACCCATCCCCGGGAGAAAGACAGGGCCGACATTCTGGTGTGCGACCCTGCAAACTGCCAGCTCTCCGTATATGCCTACGGCATTCGCAATGCAGGCGGCGGAATTGCGGTGAGCCCGCAGACCGGGGAGTTGTGGTGCTCGGTGAATGAGCGCGACGCGCTCGGCGACAATCTGGTTCCTGACTACATCACGCATGTGCAGGAAGGCGGATTTTATGGCTGGCCGTGGTGGTACATGGGGCCGCATCAGGATCCGCGGCATGAGGGCAAGCATCCGGAGTTGAAAGATAAGGCGATCGTGCCGGATGTGTTGCTGGCGCCGCACAATGCATCGCTGGAATTTACTTTTTACGAAGGCCAGCAATTCCCCGCTGAGTACAAAGGAGACATTTTTGCCTCCGAACACGGCTCCTGGAATAAAGCCGTGCGCGTGGGATACGAAGTGATCCGCGTGCCGCTGCACCAGACCGGCCACGCCAGCGGCGAGTATGAAGACTTTCTCACCGGCTTTGTGCTGCCGGATGGCAACGCATGGGGACGACCGGTGGGCACGACGGTGGCTCCCGATGGTTCGTTGCTGGTCAGCGACGACGGATCGAACTCGGTATGGCGAGTGAGCTATGTTGGGAAGTAAAAGAACACTAATGTTCGCGGTCCCTAGCTCAATAGCATAGTTACTAACCCAGCAGGTGCTAGACTTTTGTCGGTGAATCGTACGCTGCACGCTGAGACCGGGATCGCGACTCGCGGGATGTCGGCGAAGACCAGAAATGCATTGGTTTTCGCTGCGGCCATGGTTCTTCTGTCAATCGGCGCTGCGTCGATCTATCTGACGATCATCCGCTTGCTGGACGCCGAGCGTTGGGTCAGCCATTCCCACGAAGTGCAGTCCGATCTATCCAACATAGGAACGCTTATTTCCAGGGCCGGCCGCAACCGAGTGGAGTATGTCAATACCGGCGATGCGGCTCATCTCGAAGACTTTCAGGCAGCCGTCAAAGACACTCTACAAGAACTGACAACTGTGAGGCATCTGACTGCGGATAATGACACGCAGCAGAACGATTGCACCCGCCTGGAGGCTGTGACGAATGAAAGAATCGGCTTGATGAGACAGTCCATTGATCTCAAGCGCCGGGGCGAATCCAACCTAAAAAATGAGGCTGAAATCACCCAGGGGGTGGTCCGCACTGCCGGTGAAATGGATTCCATAGTGCGGCAGATGCAGAGTCTGGAGGAAAATTTACTGGCGGAACGGCAGGCGCGATCTGAAGCGCTGTTTCGGCAGGCGGTAGTGCTCTTCTCGGCGGCCTTCCTTTTTGCGTTATTGCTATTGGGCGTTCATTACTATCTTTTGAACCAGGAGCTGAAGGCGCGGCAGCAGGCGGAAGAATCTCTAAGGCGGTTGAACGCAGGACTGTTGGAGATGCAGGACGCCGAACGCCGGAAGATATCGCGAGAGCTGCACGATAGCCTGGGACAGTATCTTTCGGGGGTGAAAATGAATCTCGAAGTTGTAAGCAAATCGCTCCCGCCGAATGCGCTGCTGAAAGAGTGCGTCGCCATTCTCGACGAGTCCATTTCCGAGACGCGAACCATGTCGCATCTCCTGCATCCGCCACTGCTCGATGAAGTCGGCTTTGCTTCCGCGGCCCGGTGGTACGTCGAAGGGTTTTCGCAGCGCAGCGGAATTCAGGTAAGTCTGGTTCTACCCGAAAAACTAAAAAGACTGCCGGGTTCCGTGGAGTTGGCGTTGTTCCGTGTGCTGCAGGAAAGTCTGACGAATATTCACCGCCATTCGCATAGCGCAAGCGCTGAGATCAGCCTTTCGTTGCGCGCGGATGAGATTCGACTGTGGGTGCGGGATAAAGGCAAGGGCCTGGCTCCCGATGTGCTGGAAGGAATTCAAACCAATAGCAGCTATGTAGGGGTTGGACTGGTCGGATTGAGAGAGCGGCTGCGGGAATTGGGCGGCCGGCTGGAAGTTCGCTCGGACTCGCCGGGAACAAGCATTCTAGCGAGCTTGCCTATTCTAAAAGTCAGCGCTAAAGGCGACAATGGCAGTCGCCGTTCGTCTGAATGAGAACCTGATAGAGAACGACGTCCACGATTGAAACACGGCTTGTTCTATTCGCTCAGGCCGCGCGCGAGTATGGAATCGCCGGCTTCTCGCGAAACTTCTTCACGGCAAGAACCGCGAGCACGACGAAGAGCGCTAAAACTACAAGTTGAGCGACCAGGAACGGCGGCTCGCTCTGAGTGGGAGCCAGGGCTTTCAAGGCGAGTACCTTCATGAACATCTGCGCGACCAGAACGAAAACATTGAGATAAAGGGAAATAGTCGCGCTGACCACGAAGGTGCGGCGCCAGCCGCCAGTGAGATGAAAGGCGTACAGCGCCAGGATCGCAACCGTCAGCGTCACAAGAGAAACGATGCCCACCTTGTGCGAAGGCAAAAGGTGGTCGAAGGGGAAACCGAATCCAGTTACGCTGGTCGCCACAGTTGTAACCAAGAAAAGCACATTCCAGCCGCTGAAAAGTTTTCCGTTGAGAAGCCCGTAGAGCACGATGAATCCAGAGCCGAGCCCAACCAAGCTGATCAGCACGTGGATTAAGGTATAGGTAGCGATCGACATTCCGAAAATCATTGTGTCCTCCGTGGCCGGTGGAACAACGGTGGAGCACGATTGTAGTCCATTTAGCAATACGCCGGGAAAATCAGCGGGCATCGCTTTCTATGGAGTAAAATGTTCAACTTCCACCCGGAAACGAATTGCAGAGGACTCACCATGAATTTCCTACACCGAAATATGTTGCCATTTCTCCTTGTGCTCTCCATGTTGCTCTGCGCGGTTGCCCTGCTCGCGGGCAACTCGCCGTCGCTAACCAAACTCAATTATCCGAAAGCGAAGACGGTCGACCAGGTCGATGATTATCACGGCACCAAGGTCGCTGACCCTTACCGCTGGCTTGAGGACACCGACTCAGCCGACACGCTAGCCTGGGTGCAAGCTGAGAACAAGCTGACGTTCAGCTACCTCGATCAGATTCCCTACCGTCCCGCAATTCACGAACGCCTCACGAAACTCTGGAACTATGAGCGCTTCGGCGTCCCCGAACAGCATGGCGGAAGGTATTTCTACCAGCACAATACCGGTCTGCAGAATCAGAGCGTTGTGTTTGTTGCCGACTCGCTGAATGCAGAACCGCGGTTGCTCCTCGATCCCAATACGCTTTCCAGCGATGGCACGGTCGCATTGTCAGGCCAGGCTATTACCGACGACGGCAAGTTGATGGCCTACGGCACCGCCGCTTCCGGCTCCGACTGGATGGAGTGGCACGTACGCGATGTCGACAGTGGCAAGGATTTGTCCGACCTCGTCAAATGGGTGAAGTTTTCCGGTGCGTCCTGGAGCAAGGACGGCAAAGGCTTCTACTACAGCCGTTACGCCGAGCCCAAGGAAGGCGCGCCGTTGCGCGATGCCAACTATTTCCAGAAACTTTATTACCACCGCGTGGGCACGGCTCAGTCGGAAGACCAGCTTATCTACGAGCGCCCCGACAACAAAGAATTAGGATTCGCGGGTAATGTCACCGATGACGGTCATTATCTTGTCATCAGCGTGTGGCAAGGCACATCGCCCAAGAACCGCGTCTACTACAAGGATCTCAGCAAACCGGATTCGCAAGTTGTCAGACTGCTTGACGATTTCGACGCGCAATATCAATTCATCGACAACGACGGCCCCATCTTCTGGTTTAAGACCGACCTCGACGCGTCCCGCAGCCGCCTGATCGCGATCGACACTCGCACTCCGGAGCGATCGAAGTGGAAGACGATTGTGCCCGAAACTGCGGAAACCATGACCAACGCCAACGTCGTCGACGATAAATTCCTCGTCGAATATCTTAAGGACGCACGAACTGCGGTCCGCGTTTACGATCTGCAGGGCAAGTTCCTACGTGAGGTTGATCTGCCGGGAATCGGCACTGCTGCGGGCTTTGGCGGCAAGCGGAAGGATAAGGAAACCTTCTACGTCTTCACCAGCTTTACCGTGCCCAATGCCATCTATCGTTACGACCCGGAAAAGGATGCCAGCTCGGTGTTTCGCGAGCCCAAAGTCGACTTCGACTCCAGCCGGTACGAGACTAAGCAGGTTTTCTATAAGAGCAAAGACGGCACACGCATCCCGATGTTTCTTACTTACAAGAAAGGGATAAAGCTTGACGGCCAGAACCGGGTGCTGCTCTACGCTTACGGCGGGTTCGATGTTTCTATGACTCCGGCATTCTCGGTGCCGAACCTGGTGTGGCTTGAGATGGGAGGCATTTACGCTCAGGCCAATCTACGCGGCGGCGGCGAATACGGCGAAGACTGGCATCTCGCCGGCACCAAGCTGCATAAGCAGAATGTTTTCGACGACTTCATCTCCGCAGCGGAGTGGCTGATTGCCAACCACTACACGACGTCTTCGAACCTGGTCATTCGCGGCGGCAGCAACGGCGGTCTGCTGGTGGGCGCATGCCTTACTCAGCGACCCGACCTCTTTGGTGCCACTTTGCCCGCGGTCGGCGTGATGGATATGCTGCGCTTTCACAAGTTCACCATCGGCTGGGCCTGGACCTCGGACTACGGCTCCTCGGACGATCCCGAACAATTCAAGGCTCTCTACGCTTACTCGCCTTTGCACAATCTGAAGCCGGGGACGAAATATCCTCCAACCTTCATTACCACTGCCGATCACGACGACCGGGTCGTCCCCGGACACAGCTTCAAGTTCGCAGCCACCATGCAAGCCGATCAGGCCGGCCCTGCGCCTGTGCTGATTCGCGTGGAAACCAAAGCGGGACACGGCGGGGGCAAACCGATTTCGAAACAGATCGACGAAATCGCCGATGAGTGGTCCTTCGCCGCTTACAACCTGAATATGGATGTGCAGGTGAAGTAAGCGGAGGCTTTTCTCACACGAAGCGAATTGAAAAAATAGGCCGCCCAAATCTGGGCGGCCTTTTGATTACCAACAAGCTCAGTTTTAGTCCGTCCTACTGGACCGTGATGGTCTCGGTAATTTTCTTCGCAGGATGGTAGTTGTCTCCCAGGTACGTGGCAGCTACTTGATGCGTTCCCGCAGCAAGCGCTCCTGCATTCACCAAGGCTGTTTCTGAATCGAGAGCGGCCGATGCCAGGAACTTCCCGTCAACAGCAAAGTCTACTTTCCGGTGCCCGCATCGATCCGGCGCACGCGATCATTTCCTGCCACGCCAAAGAAATGAAAATTTGCCGGCATACTTGCCAGCATTTTTTGTTCGCGCTCCGATATACCGTCCATTTGAATCTGAGAGGCCGCCTGCGGCTCCAGCCGGATCTGGGCTGCGGAGGATTGACTCTGACCGGAAGCGGTCACGCAACCAACCGCTCCTAAAAGTAAAATCAACCACTGCTTGAATCTTCCTGCGTCCATGCGTTGGAAAGCTACAGCATTCATATATGTTTCTCCTGAGTTCGGAATTCGGATCGAAAAATTCGGGTAGGCCGGGCGACTGACTAGCTGGATGGAAGGTGACGTTCTTCTTCCGTGCAGACAAGGAAGCAGGGCCCCAAAACGCTGCCTATCATAGCGCTCCCCTCGCGAAAGCCAGAGGAGTCTTTCGACTTTTTTTTCTAGGACCCGGTTTCAAAGATGCCAGATAAAACGAGCGTAGATAGTACTATGCGGGCTTTCGCGGTATGCGTTTTGCGGTAAACGTTTTGGCGGTAAACAACGAGAGGAGGAGGATGTTGGTGGGCGCTATAGGATTCGAACCTATGACTTCCACCGTGTGAGGATGGCACTCTACCGCTGAGTTAAGCGCCCAACTTTACGATTCAAACAGATACCGCCGAAACCGTCAACGGCGCCCGCGATCCGCGAAAGGCTGGGCTTTCACGCATTTGGAGGCTGCGCCCTGGCATGGTAGCCTATCGGCGGCAGGGGCAGAGGCGGCTCGGAATCGTCGGCACCCCATGCTCCAAAGTAACCTGCATGCCGGACCCAACCACCCCGCGCCGATCCTCCGTATCTCCATCATCTGCGGGAACTTCCGACCTGTTCTCCAAATTGGAAAAAGAACAACTTTCTGCTCCCAACCGGGTTCGATCTAGTGTGAGCACTGCCGCCATCGACCGGGGCGTCCTGATGGCTACGATGGGATCTCGCCCCAATGGTTTGCAGCCAGCCATGGCTGGCACCGAGGGTTATACCGACGCCGAGGTCATGCTGCGAGTGAAGGCCGGGGACCAGTCGGCATTCGATTATCTGGTGCAGAAGTATCGCCGGCCGCTGGTGAGTTTCATGTACCGCATGGCCCGCAATACGACCGTGGCGGAGGATCTGGCACAGGAAGTTTTTCTGCGGGTGTATCGATCCCGCCAGACGTACGAAGCCAGTGCGAAGTTTACGACGTGGCTGTACCGCATTGCTACGAATCTCGCCGTAAACCACGCGCGCGATACGCGTCACGAGCGGCCGGAGGTAACGGTCAGCCTAGATGAGCCGGATGATGAAACCGGTTCTACGATGGACCTGGCCGATAGTAAGATCAGCGCCGAAGAGTCGCTGCTGCGGCGGGAGCGTATGCTCGCGATCCGCAGCAAAGTTGAAGCCTTGCCGGAGCGGCAGCGACTGGCGATCGTCATGCATAAGTATCAACAACTGGATTACAAGCAGATATCAGAGGTGTTGAAGTTGAGCGAGTCGGCGACGAAATCGCTCTTATTCCGGGCCTATGAAACATTGCGGGAGCAATTAAAAGAATTCCTCTAGGAATCAAGGATTGTGGGCAAGGCGGCAGGCGGCGAAGAATTAAAAGGGAGCATGGTTATGAAGTGCGAAGAGATTCGAGAAGTGATGCCGGACCTAGCGTCCGGACTGATGGAGACGACGCCGGAGATCGGCGCGCATCTGGCGGGGTGCGGAGTGTGCACAGCCAAAATGGAAGAGTTCCGGCAGACGATGGCGTTGCTGGATGAATGGCAGACGCCGGAGCCGTCGCCATATTTTGATGTGCGGCTGCAAGCGCGTCTGCGGGAAGAAATGGCCAAGCCTCAGGCCGGATGGCTGACTTGGTTTCGGCGTCCAGTGCTGGCGGCCGCGCTTACGGTGCTCATGGCAGTTGGCGTAGGAATGTTCTTCAACAAGAACGAGGGGGGGTACAAGCCGGCAGATAACATCATTGCGGCAAACGATCAGGTGCAATCCGCGGAGCCGGGCACGGCAGTGAGCGATCTGCAGGCTCTGGAAAAGAATCACGATTTGTATTCCGATTTCGATTTGCTGGATGACTTGGAAGTGCAGCACGATGTGGTGGCGAATCCCTAAGAACGAAGAACAAGATCGAAGAACGACCGGGGGAGAATGCAACGGGGAAATTCCAGGCTAGGATGGATGGCGACGGTTGTGCTGTCGTTGGCGGCCATTATGGCGTCTGCACCCCCCTGTCTGGCGCAGCGCGGGATGGCTCCTCTGCGAATTCAGAATCGCCCTCATCCCCAAGGGCATGCCGGCGACTGGCTGCGGCGCTATCAAGGTCTGTCTGCGAGCGAGCGGGAGCGCGCGCTGAAAAATGACCCCGGCTTCCAGCGTTTACCTCCAGACCGCCAGCAGTTGTTGCGGCAGCGGTTGGAACATTTCTCGAGCCTTCCACCTGAGCAGCAGCAACGCATGCTGAACCGCATGGAGACCTGGGAACATCTGACGCCGGGCCAAAAACTACAAGCACGAGCATTGTTCGGCCGGATGCAGCAGCTTCCACCGGACCGCCGGCGCATGGTAGGTACTGCGATCCGCGATTTGCGCGCCATGCCGCCCGAGGAGCGGGAGCAGGTCATCGATTCGAAACGGTTCAAAGGCGTCTTCTCGCCCGAGGAGCGCGATATCATGCGCGGAGCCACCCGGCTACCGCTCGCCCCGGAGACTGGCCGGCCCGAAGAGCAGCCTTGATCGGCATCACCGCTTCTCTCTTCCTTCTCACTTCTTCTTAAGTTCGGCGCGCCAGCGTTCAGCCGCCCGCCCGATTGCTCACTCTGACGCTCGCCACCCGTCTAAGCTCAACAGCACAGCGGTCAGGCGCGGGGTCTCCATTCAACGTTCATCCCAGGTTTGCGACTGAATCGACTGTTCAAGTCTTACCCAAAAGGAAGAGGAGTATTCCATGCACAGATTTCGTCTGTTTGTTTTGTTATGCAGCGTTCTGTCGATAGCGAGCCTTGGCCACGCTCAAACCGCCACCGGTGAAACCCTGATGCTCAATCTGCCCCGGCAGAGCCAGCATGCGCAGATCACGCAGCGTATTGGCATCACCGATATCACCATCAACTATCACCGGCCGCTGGCCAATGGGCGCCAGATTTGGGGCAAGGTTGTGCCTTACGGACAAGTCTGGCGCGCGGGCGCCAACGAAAATACCACGATCACGTTCAGCGATCCGGTCACGGTCGAAGGCCAGGCGCTCGACAAAGGGACCTACGGCCTGCACATGATTCCGGGCGAGAATCAATGGACGGTAATTTTATCGAAGATGTCCACCGCATGGGGAAGCTTCAGTTACAAACAGGACGAAGACGCGCTGCGAGTCAACGTGAAGCCGCAGACTGCGGAATTGCACGATGCGCTGGCCTACGATTTCGACGATCTCAAACCGGACTCCGCAGTAGTTACGCTGCGCTGGGATAAAGTCGCAGTGCCCTTCAAGATCGCGGTCAACGTCAACGACACCGTTACCACCAGTCTTCGCCGGCAGATTCGCGGGCTTAATCAATACTATTGGGAAGGTTGGGACGATGCCGCCGGCTACCTCCTCGCCAACAAAATCGATCTGGATGAGGCGCTGAAAGACGAAGATCAATCGATCCAGGCGGAAGAGCGCTTCGACAATCTGCTCAACAAGTCGCGGATTCTGGAAACCATGGGCCGCAAGGATGCCGCCACAGAGTTCCGCAACAAGGCATTGGACAAAGCCAATGCGGTACAACTTTATACTTATGGCCGCCAGTTGCAGGGGGAAAAGAAACAGGAAGAAGCATTCGCAATTTATCGCTCGACCGCGAAGAAGTTCCCCGACTATTGGACCACGCACGTCGGCTTGGCCCGCGTTTATAGCGGACAAGGCGACTTCGACAATGCCATCAAGGAGATGCAGGCTGCTCTCCCGGGCGTACCCGATGATGCCAACAAGTCCAGGATAGAAAATTACGTGAAGCGCTTGCAGTCCAAGGACGACATCAATCGCTAGACTGAAGGTTGTTTACAAAGAAATGGCCAGCCCCAAGGCTGGCCAAATTCTTTTGCAGACTTTCCTCGGTAAAACACGATCGATTACGCTCACCACACCTGGCAAGCGTTCGCCCGGACCATCTTCTGACCAGCTTTACAGCCAAAAGCCTGAGCGAATTCGGACATATTCGAAACCACATTGTCGATGCGGAAGACGGGCATCGAGTGCGGATCGGTGGTGACGATCAGCCGCGCCACTTCCGGCCTGACGTTCGCGCACCACGAATAGGCGTTCGCCAGGAAGAAGCGCTGGCGATAGGTCCAGCCATCCGGACCTTTGTCATCGAGCGATTTGCCTTCCTTCTTAAGTTCGGCTTCGAGCGCAAACAGCGCGAGATGAATGCCACCGTTGTCGGCTGTATCTTCACCCTGTGTCAGCAATCCGTTTTGCTTGACGCCGGGACCGGCATCGGGAACATCCTGCGTGTATTCATCGGAGATGCATTTGCCGCGCTCGTCGTATTGCTTGGCGTCCTCTGGAGTCCACCAGTCACGCAGGTTGCCCTTAGCGTCGAACTTGCGCCCTTGATCGTCGAATCCGTGCGTGAGCTCGTGGCCAATGACCATGCCGATGGCGCCGAAGTTTACCGAATCGTCCATATTTTTTTCGAAGAACGGCGGCTGCAGAATGCCGGCGGGAAAGTTGATGGTGTTCAATTGCGGATCGTAGTAGGCGTTGATGGTGGGCGGCGTCATCGTCCACTCGCTGCGGTCGACAGGCTTGCCGATCTTGGCGACCCAGCGCTCGAATTCGAATGACGACGCATGGTTCACATTGGCAACGTAACTTTCTCGCGTGATCTTCACGCTCGAATAATCGCGCCAGTGTGAAGGATAGCCGATTTTGTCTTCGATCCCCTTCAGCTTAACGATGGCCTGCTCTTTCGTGGCGGGCGTCATCCAGGTTGCAGTTTCAATATCATCATGCATGGCGCCCTCGATAGCATGCACCATTGCAAGCGTGTGCGCCCGGCTCTCCGGCGGGAAAGCGCGGTCGACGTAGGCCTGGCCGAGGGCCTCGCCCAGATCGCGGTCGGCGTTATGCACGCAGCGCCGCCAGCGCGGCAGGTTCTCTTCCTGGCCGGCCAGCGTGTGCGCAAAGAATTCGAAGTTTTCATCCACCATGGCCTTGCTCAAATAGGGCGCGGCATGGTGAATGACCTGCCAGCGCATGTAGACCTTCCAATGCTCGAGCGGATGTTCCTCCAGCAATTTATTTTCAGCGCGGAAGAAGTCGGGGGCGCTGACGAGGTAGTGCTCGCTGGCTGGAGCATTCACCGCTTTCAAGTACGCACTCCAATCGATAGACGGTGCCAACTCGCGAATTTGTGCAAGGCTCATCTTGTTGTTGATGTTCTTGGGATCGCGGCGCTTGATGTTATCCATCTGCGGCTTGGCCAGGGCGGTTTCCAGTTCAAGCACGATTGCGGCATCGCTGCTGGCCTGTGCTTCCGATTCCCCGGTCAGCGCAAACATCTTCTGCACATGAGCGCGGAATTTCTTAAGCGTCTCGACCGACTTATCATCGGTATTGAGGTAGTAGTCGCGATTGGGCAAACTTAAGCCGCCCTGGTCGATCTGCGCCACCACCTTGGAAGCGTCGTCATAATCCTGCCCACCGGTAAAACCAAAAAAGGGCGCATTCGTCTGATTGTCGGACGCCTGCCATGCGCCCGGAAACAGGTGATGGAGGTGGGCGATTTCGAGAGTAATTTCCTGCTTCGACTTGATGGCGGCGATGCGATCCAGTTCGGGTTGTATCGGCTTCGTTCCAGCCGCTTCGATTCCGCTTTCGTCCATGCACGCCGCCCAATAGTCTCCGATCTTTTGCTGCACCGGGCTGCGGCTGGAATCATTCTTGCTGCTTGCTTCCAGAGTTTCACGCAGCACGGTATCGTTCCACATATCCAGGCCGCTTCCAGTACTCCAGTAAACCTGGTCGGCTGGGATTGGATTGGCCGCGATCCATTTGCTGCAAGCGTACTTGTAGAAGTCATCGCAAGGATTCAGCGCCTTGTCCACCGAATTTGGATCGAAGTGCTCAAGCTTGGGAGCATCTTTCGATTCGTCAGCAGCGGCGGTTGTGGCGGCAGGATTCAAGCTCGCATTTTGCCCGAGCATCGCGATGGGCAAAGCCAGGAACAGACTTAGGAAAACTCTGGAAATAGACATGGTGCCTCTTTCTGGGAGCGGCCGAGTTGGCAGCAAGAATGGCAAGGGCTAATTGCAGGTACGCGCAGGAGCCGGCGCGAGTTCCACGAGCAGGATCGTTTCGGCGCACTTCTGCATCTTTCCCGCAGAACAACATACTACAGACGGGCCGCAAGTGGGATGGTTAGCCGAGACCTCTATCCTGTATTGTGCAATCCGGCGGCGATCCCATTGATGGTGGCGCCAAGAGGATATTCAAGTTTCGCCAAATCTTGTCCCTGCTGTTTGCGCCGCAAAAGTTCGACCTGGATTAGGCTCATAGGATCCACATAGGGGTTGCGCAGATGAATTGAGCGCGCCAGCACCCGATTCCCGGCCAGCAACTCGCGCTGGCCGGTGACTCGCAGAATCATGCGCCGCGACCGTAGAAACTCATCTTCCAACATGGCGAAGACGCGGGAGCGCAATGCCTCATTCTTTACCAGGCCGGAATAAACCCGGGCAATATCGAGATCCGCCTTGGCCATGCCGAGTTCGACATTGCGCATCAAATCTGAGAAGAGAGCAAAATGTTGCAGCATTTCGCGCAGCAGTTTTTCGTGGCCTCTTCCCTTCGCGGCAAAGCTTTCCAATCCGCAGCCTACACCATACCAGGCTGGCACCGCGTGGCGGCTCTGCATCCATCCGAAGACCCAGGGAATGGCACGCAGATCTTCGAGCCGCCGGCCTTTGGTGCGCCGCGAGGGCCGCGAGCCGATACGGGCTGCTTCCAATTCCTGCACGGGCGTGGCCTGCTCGAAGTATTCCAACACATCAGCATTCTCTGCGATGTCGCGCCGATAAACGCTGTACGCCTCGGCCGACATTTCTTCCATCGCTTCTTCCCAGCGCGCCTGATCTTTTGCCGGCTTAACGCCAGAACGCGTTAGCGCTTCCAGGCTGGCGGCAATCATCAACTCCAGGTTCCATTCCGCGAGCACGGTATCGGCGTACTTCCAATTGAGAACTTCTCCCTGCTCGGTAATGCGGATGCGTCCCGAGAAGCAGCCTTGCGGTTGAGCCAGAATTGCAGCATGCGTCGGTCCTCCGCCGCGTCCGACTGTACCTCCACGGCCATGGAAAAGACGCAGCTTCACTTCACATTCCTGCGCTGCGTGATGCAATTCCTGGTGCGTTTTATGCAGCTCCCAGGTGCTGGTCAGCATTCCTCCATCTTTATTCGAGTCGGAATAGCCCAGCATCACTTCCTGCCAGCGGCCCCAGGAATCGAGAAGCGGCTCGTATTCAGGATTTCGCCACAGGCGGCGCATCACATTTCCCGCCCCGCGCAAAGAATCGATCGACTCGAACAACGGCACCGGCATCAGGCCTGGATCACCCAGACCCGCGCCTTGCAGGGATGGATCGTCGCCGAAGCCGGCCAGATTCGTTCCGCAAGCCTTGGCTAGGCGGACTACGTTGAGCACATCTTCTTCGGACTCGGCGCCGCTGATGACGTATTGACGGATGGAGTTTGCCGGATAGCTTTGCTTCATCCGCTGGATGGTGCGAAAAGTCTCGATCAGTTCACGGGTCTGCGCGGAAGTCTCGCTGCTGGCGGGTTGCGCGGCGCCCGCGGCTACATCCGGACCCGTTTTTCTTAATTCAGATCTCCGCAGCTTTGTTTTTCTCAGTTCGACATTCCCAGGGTCGATCTTGTTCACTTCAATCTTTTCCGCGCCGATCTCCTGCAGAACTTCCGCGTGCATACGGGCGTGCTGGCGGATATCGAGAACCTGCAGATGGAAACCGAAAGTGCGGAGTTGACGCAGCAATGGATCGACAAAGGCTTCGACCAGCCGCTGCCCTCGGTTCGTTAGCAGGCTGGACCGTACAATCGTCAAGTCTGATTCAAACTCGGTTACGCTCTTATACGCATCCCGCACGCTCGGCCCTTCGCGGCTGCGCCGCAAGCGGTGAAGCACATAGGAAAGAAAGCGGCGGTAAAGCTCTACAGTATTGCCCGCGCCCCAAAGCATCGTAGCCGCAGGCATCGATCCCTTATACTGCGCCAGCCGCGAAACTATCTCCGCCGACGCGCGCACCTGTTGCGACGACGAACTCAGGCAATCGCTGAGAAATTCCACCTGCCGGACGTATTCGCCGAGAATCACAGTGCGCGCCAGCTCCAGCGCATCTTTCACGCACTCGGGTTTTACCAGAGGATTGCCGTCACGATCGCCGCCGATCCAGGATCCGAAACTCAATAAGTTAGGCAAGCTTTCCGCATCGAGAACCAACCCGTAAACGTCGCGCACCGCCTCCGCAACTTCGTCGTAGATGCGAGGCAGCGTTTCAAACAGAGAAAGCCGAAAATAGCGCAGCCCCATGCGGATTTCATCGTGGACGGTCGGCTTGCTCTGCCGGACTTCGTCGGTCTGCCAGAGAGAAGAAATTTCCGCGTGGATTATTTGTTCGCTGCGCAGAGCTTCGCCTGCCGTGAGCGGCAGATTATCCAGGTGCTCGAGTTGTTGGGCAATGCGGCGGCGCTTGAGTAGAACGGTCTGTCGCGCCACTTCCGTCGGATGGGCGGTGAATACGGGAGTCACCATCACTTCGCGAAGAGCCGCCAGCACCACATTGGCGGAAATTCCCGCCTCCTTCATGCGCAATAACGTCCCGTGGAATGAACCGGGCACGGGCGCGCGCTTGCGGTCCAACTGGCCGGCGCGGCGGCGGCGTTTGCGATGATTCGTCTCCGCCAGATTTGTAAGCTCGAAATAGATCGCGAAGGCCTTGCTCACCTGATACGCGCGGCTCAAATCCATTTGTGAAATCATCGCCTGGGCGCGTGCCATGAGTTCGCCACGATTTTTGCCGGAAGAAGTACGCCGTTGTTCGCGATGCTGAATCATCAGCCGCCGCAACTCTTCGACGGTATCAAATAGCTCCTGCCCAACCTGCTCCACCAACACGCGCCCAAGCAACGCACCCAGCGAGCGCACATCCCGCCGCAGCGAGTTATCTTTCGCGGAATCGTGCGACGACGCCGTGAGCTCGGACAGGCGGGCCTTTTGATCGTCCGCTTTCCACAGTGGTTTTGATCGGGTCATGTTGAGAAGCGAGTAGGAGACAGGATAAATCAAAAGGCAGTTATCAGTTCTCAGTTGCCAGTTATCAGTAAAACCACGATCATCCCTAAAAGCAGAGGAACTTAAAGTCAAGCACAGTGTTGGATCAATGAGAACTGAGAACTGAGAACTGAGAACTGAGAACTGAGAACTGAGAACTGAGAACGGAGAACTGAGAACTGAGAACTGCCTTTCTACTTTGGCGATTCGAAGCGATAGCCGATACCGCGAAGAGTTTTCAGATACCGCGGATGGCGGGGGTCAATCTCTATCTTCTCGCGCAGGCGGCGAACATAAACGTCAATCGAACGCGGCGTTACAAAAGGAGTTTCTTTCCACACCGCATCGAGTAACTGATCGCGCGTGAGCACGCGTCCCAGATGGCTGGCCAAATATTCCAGCAGACGAAACTCGCGCACGGTGGTCAGCACCGCTCTTCCCTGCACCTGCACGGTCATGGAAGAAGCATCGATTTCAAGATCGCCGACGCGCAACACTTCCGGCGCTATTGGAGGTTGGCGAACGCCTCGCAATACACTGCGCACACGGGCAACCAGCTCGCGGGGGCTGAAAGGCTTGGTGATGTAATCGTCGCCGCCCAACTCAAGACCTTTCACACGGTCGGCCTCGGCCGTCTTCGCGGTCAGAAAAATGATAGGCGTTGAGGAGAGAGTCGGAGTCTGCCGAATTTGCCGGCAGAGTTCAAAGCCGTCCGTGCCAGGCAGCATCACGTCCAAAAGAAAAAGCGATGGCATCTCTCGCAAGGCTTCCGAGACGACTGACCCACCGCTCACAAAGCTTTGCACGTCAAAACCGGCGGCTTGCAGATTATGAGAAATCAGCCGTGCAATGTCTTCCTCATCTTCCACCACAAAAACGCGGTAGCGAGACACCGCCGCAATGCCCGCGTCGCCGAGCGGCTCGTAAGATCCTGTGGGAGAGTGCATTGTCACCTGGTACAGATTGGCCCCAGCCGGAGCCTGGAGCGGCGCCGGATTCTGCTTTGAATGTATTTTTAGAATGTTGCGAGAATGTTTCCAGCGTGTTAACGAATGATGAATTTCGAAAGCAGTTCCAGTTCTCAGAAAAGGCAAGCCCTCGAACAAGCATCTGTCAATCTCAAGCCGCAGATTTGATGGAGGCTATTAAGCCGTTGAGTATCTTGCCTAGCTCTGCCGCCTTCTCCAGCAACGGTTGGATTTGAATCGGACTCAAATAGCCGAGATTTTGCGCGATCATGAGCTGAGTCTCGATTTCGACTAACGAACCTCGCGCTTGACTCAAAAAGTGGTGGAACTCCTTCTAGGAAAAGCGGGCTTGGCCTTCCGCGATGTTGCTAGGCACCGAAACAGCTGCTCTTCGAAGTTGGTTCGTCAAACCGTAAAGCTCGTCCCGCGGAAAGGATCGCGTTGCTTGGTAGACATCTGTAACCAGATCCATTGCCTTGCGCCACGCGATCAAGTCCCTGTATGACTCGCCCATGTGAGTCCTCCACGAGAATTCTCGCAACAATCTTCTGCGCTGGCTGTGACATCTGAACATAGTCCAGCAAGGGATTGTGAATCCCCATACATGAGCATGCATCGCCGCGTGAAACTGAGAACTGAGAACTGAGAACTGAGAACTGAGAACTGAGAACTGAGAACTGAGAACTGAGAACTGATTCCTACGTTGCCGCCCGTTTCTTGGGCGCGTGCCGCAGGCTGCGGCCTTCGATGAGGCTGTAGAGATCTTCGGCGAGATTGGTGGTGTGGTCACCGGCACGCTCCAGCGCCTGCGCCATGAGCAGCACATCAAAGCTCGAAGGATTGCTCTGCACCGCGTGTTCGGTGAGGTGCTTCTGGAACATCGCATGGCAGACACGGTCGATGTCCTTATCCATTTGCAGAACCTTGCGGGCGCACTCCAGGTCGAGATCAACGAAGCCGCGATAGACCAAGTCAAGCATTTCGCGCAGGCTGGTTGACATCTCCACCAGTTGCCGCACATCGGAAGCCGGTATCTTCGCCGTGCGCGATTGCACCCGCATGGCCACGCTCATTATCAAGTCGCCGATGCGTTCCAGATCGGTGGTGCATTTCAAGCTAGTCAACAGCTGGCGCGCCCGCACTTCATTTACCCGCGTGATAGCTGCCGGCAGCCGCTCATCGATGTAGCGTTCGATGACGTCGAGTTCCTGTTCGCATTCTTTAATGGCCAGGAACGCCATGCGCGAAGAATGAGTCAACAGATCGGGCACGTTAGAAGCGGCGTCGCGCGCAATGAGAAACGCCTTGAGCGAAGTGCGCGCCAGATCGTCGAGTGATCCGGCGCCTTTTTTGGTGGCTTTTTTGTCGGCGTCACGACTTTGACCGGATTTGGACTCGGCCGCATCAAGTGCGATGGGTTCTTCAATTGCGGTCCGCGATGTTGCAGCTTTACGAGGCATGATTAAGGGGCAGCTTCACGAGATATGTTCAACATGACGATCGCGGCTCGATCACTTCTAGTCAAAGTATCTCACCAATAGCTCAGCTGGAGTCTAGCTGAGAAATGTGAAAGGACGGTAAATGCCGGTTGCGAATCGCTATTCAGGCCGACTACAGTGTGAGGTTGCGGCAGGCTGGATTCCGGCTCCTACATTTTCTACATCGATGGAACTCCTCGATCATTTCCGCCGTCAGTTCACGTACGATGAATGGGCCAACCGCGGGGTGCTCGCCGGATTAAAGGCGAGCGCCAAATCACCAACACGACCGCTGCAACTTCTCGCGCACATTCTTTCCGCCGAACGCTTGTGGCTGGAGCGCCTGAAGCAACAGCCGCAAAGTCTTCCTGTCTGGCCAGATTTCACCTTCGATAAGTGTGAGGTGCAAATCACCGAACTCGCCAAGTTATGGCGAGAATATCTTGCCCAGCTTTCTTCTGCCGGGCTTTCGAAAAAGGTCGCCTACCAAAACAGCAAAGGCGAACCGTGGATCAGCACCGTGGAGGATGTTGTGACCCACGTCGTGCTGCACTCGGCGTATCATCGCGGGCAGATCGCCAGCCTTATGCGCGCCGCCGGGGAGCAGCCTGCTTATACCGACTTCATCCACGCCGCGCGGCAGGGATTGATTGAATAAGCGTTGAACGGGCTAATCGATTGGATTGATCGAGTAGGAGAGGCAATCTATGGAAGGTCGCCGCCTTTATGTTTTTACCGCCATGCAAATCGTCGCCGTTGTGGCACTTCTTTGGTTTGTATTTTCGCTACCCGGGACATGGAATTTGCAGCGCTGCTTGGGTGCCGCATTGATGCTCGCAGGCATTGGTGGTATCGCAACCGCGCGCTGCCAATTGGGCAGATCTTTCGCTATAAGGGCGGAGGCGCATCAGCTAGTCACGCACGGGATCTATTCGAAAATACGCAACCCTATCTATGTATTTGGAGCCGTAATGATCGCCGGATTTTTGCTGATTCTGCACCGGCCCATTTACTGGCTATTTCTTGTAGCCCTGGTCGTGCTTCAGGTGCTGCGAGCTCATCGCGAAGCAAAGGTCCTCGAGGCTGCCTTTGGCGACGCCTACCGCGAGTATCGCCGCAAAACCTGGTTTTGACTCCCGAACCTGACAAAGAGATTTTGTGGGGTAATATCACTGCAATGAAAAAAGTGTCCGCCTTTGTTCTCTTGACGCTGTGTGCCGCGATCCTTCTGGGTGTAGACGACAAGCCCCAGTTCCCCTCGATGCCCGCCGCCGTTTCGGGCAATGCGGTTGCCAGCGTGAAAGGTGGGTTTTTGCTGTTCTCCTTAATGGGAGTCGGCCCTCGGAAAACCTGGGACGACGTCACCAGCCAGATTTACGTCATGACCCTCTCGCGCTCGGGAAAGTGGGCCAAGGGCCGCGACGTGCCCGGAGTTGCGGGCCGCTTGAACGCCGCCGCGGCCGGAGCCAAAGGCTTGGTCGTGCTCATGGGCGGCTATGTTTTGGATAATCAGGGTGCTGAGATCACCGTCCCGGATGTGAACGTCTATGAACCCGGAGCCCGCCGCTGGTCGCGCGGCAAGGACATACCCGTCGCGGTCGATAGCGCGGTGGTGGGCGTAACGCACGATCGCTTCGTCTATCTGACCGGTGGCCGTTCGCCACGTGGTCCGGTCAACAACGTGCAGGTCTACGACATCGAAAAAGACACCTGGACACAAGCCACTCCGTTCCCCGGCACTCCGGTCTTCGGCCTTGCCGGCGGCGTGGATGACGAAGAGATTGTGATCGTGGATGGCGCCAAACCTGGCCCGGAGGGTGGCCCGCGTTACGTTGCTTCCGATGAGTGCTGGCTGGGCAAGATCGATAAAAAAGATCCCATGAAGATTGAATGGAGCAAATTGCCGCCGCATCCCGGTTCGGCGCGTTTCGGAATCGCGGGTGGAGGCGCAGGCCGCGATCACAAGATTTACTTTTCCGGCGGCACAGCTACGCCGCACGACTACAAGGGTGAGCCCTATGACGGCAAGCCTGCGGAGGCTTCCCCCGTTACTTTTGCGTATGAGCTTCATCACAGCCGCTGGGACACGATCACCACGAACACAAGCGAACCTCGCGTTGATGGCCACCTTCTGGAGACATCGCTTGGCCCCGCGGTTTTTGGAGGCTTGGCGAAAAATCTGGCTGTGACCGCCGGGGTGACGTTGCTGCCGAAGAGCCCGGGATCGGATGCTCCCAAGTAACATGGCCGGAAGAGCCCGAGCGTAGTTCCACTTGCTTCATTTTCGTAGTAGGTCAGTTTGAACACCGTCGCATTTTGTCATTCCGAACCGACGTTCTTTGCTGGTGAGGAATCTGCTGTTGGCCGGATCGAAGCAGATTCCTCGCGCGATAAACTGCGCTTCGGAATGACAAACCTTTCAAACTGACCCACTACTCTTCATTTTGGGGATTACAAACAACGCTATAAAAATGGTATTCTCCTAGCGGCTAAAAAGCTGGCCACACTTGGAATGCTGAAAGTGTCTTCCATTTTCGGGTTAAGGCCTCACCTGGGTCCATTCGAGCAGCGGGTGCTGCAGAAGGTTTGGACGCATGGCAGCGCCACGGTTCGCGAACTGCTTGCGGATGGCGATATCGATCAGGCTTACACCACGGTGATGACGACCGTCAATCGTCTCTACAAAAAGGGTCTGCTGGATCGCGCCGCCGAAGGCCGGGCATTCCGCTATAGTCCGCGCCACACCCCCGAAGAACTGCAACGGGTCACCGCGCTGGACAACATCCGGCAATTGCTGGGATCGGGCGGCTCTTCCTCGCTCCCGCTCTCGTATCTGCTGGAAGCGCTTAGCGCACATGACGCGCAATTGCTGGATGAGCTGCATCTTCTAATTGAACGCAAACGCCGTGAACTGAGGGACCAGGAAAAAATTCAGGAGCAACCCTAATGTTTGCCCTGCGTGGAATTACTGTTTCGCTCAATTGTTTCGTGGTGCTCTACTGTCTATGGTCGGCGCTGGTAGCAACTATATGGCGCCCGTTGAAATCTTTGCGCGTGGCGCAACACAGCGTGGCCGCCATACTCTTCGCATTGCGGATTCTCCCACTAGCCGCTTCCGCGCTAATTACATTCGCTTTGGTCGTTCCCTCGTTTCGGCTGCTGGAACCGCGATCGATGGTTGAGAGCATGGACGTGATGCCGCTCGTGCTCGATATTAGCGCTCTTCTATTGATTGCCTATGGCTGCTTCCGCGTAATCGCAGCTCAAACCAGGACTACACAGTTGGTGTCTCGCTGGCTGGAAGGCGCGTGCCCTCTGCAGGGCCATGCCGACTCCACTGTGGCTTTCCAGTCTCGACGGGAGACTCCCCCGCTCACTCTTGTGGGCGTCTACAATCCGCGAGTATTGGTTTCAGAATCAACGGTTGCACTGCTAAGCCAGGACGAACTTCGCGTCGCGTTCAAGCATGAACTTGAACACAAGAAATCTCACGATAACCTGAAGAAGCTCATCATCCGTTTTTGCCCATTTCCCGGCATGGCGAAACTGGAGAGCGCATGGTCGCAGGCAGCGGAACTCGCCGCCGATGACGCTGCCGTCTCAAATCAGCGGGATGCCGTTGACCTGGCCGCGGCATTGGTCAAGCTTTCTCGCCTGGCTCCTGTCGAAGTTGCTCCGGTCTGCAGCATGGGCTTCGTGGCCGGTTCCCTCAGTGAGCGTGTCGAGCGTCTTCTCGCCTGGGATGAAGCGAGCAAAGCACGGCGCTTGCGAATTCGCGGCTGGTACGTAGTTCCATTTGCGGTTGCCACTTCGTTGCTTGTGTCCATCGCGTACAGCCCAGTGCTGACGCTCACTCATGAAGTCACTGAGTGGCTTGTCCGGTAATTCTTCCGCGATCTAAGATTTGCAACCGGAATCTACCTCGCCCGCGCCAGCACCAGTGTAATGTCATCCGGTTGCTCGTTGTCGCCTATCCAGTCATCCACCGCTGATGTGACCGTCTGGCTGATCTGCAACAGAGGCAAGTGACGGTTCGTACCTACGATGTCAATCAGCCGTTCCTCGCCGAACTCGCCGAACTCATTCTCCGGCTCGGTGACGCCGTCGCTGTAAGCCAGAAAGATTTCTCCCGGATGCATTTCCACTGCGCCTTCGTCGTAAGTCATGTCGTCGAAGAGCCCGATCACTGTGCCCCCGGCTTCGAGTCTCCGCACCGTGCCGTCCGCACCGATAAGAATCGGCGGCAGGTGCCCGCCGTTGCTGTAGGTCAGGCGGTGAGATCGGCCATCGTAGATACCCAGAAACAGCGTGGCATATTTCTCCGGCGGAGTGCTCTCGTAGAGCTGGTGGTTGAGCAGCGCGAGCAACGCTCCCGGAGAAACTTCGACTCCCTCGGGCCACGCCGCCATAATTCTGCCCGCGCCCGCAACGGCGCCCACTCCCACAGGCTCGCGCATCTGCGGCAAACTTTCCACACTGTAGGCACGCACTGCCGAGTGAATAGTCGCCATCAGAAGCGCAGCCGAGATTCCCTTCCCGCTGATATCGCCGACGGCCAGAATCAGCTTGTGAGAGCTGGCGGTGAGGAAGTCGTAGTAGTCACCGCTCACTGTGCGCGCTGGTCGGCAGAAGCCATGGACCTCGAGCGACTCCAGTTCCGTAACCTGCCGCGGAAACAATTGCGCCTGCACCTCCTGCGCAATGGCTAGTTCCCCCTCCAGCCGCTGCTTTTCCTTCTGCTCCTGAATCAGCTTCTCGATGGATTCCGTCATCGAGTTAAACGAGAGCGAAAGCTGCGCCAACTGGTCTGAAGATTTCACTGGAATGCGATGGCTGAAATCGCCGCGGTCCACATGCTTGGTCGCGTCATAGAGCTGCGCCACGGAGGCCGTCATCGTCCGCGTCATGCGGGTGCCGATGATCAGCGCAACCAATTCAATGACCGCAAAGAAAATAAAAATTCCGAGCAGGATGTATTCCACGCCGCGGACAAAATCTCCCAGCGCCGCAAACAGATGCGCGTAAAGCACCGAAGGACGGGTTCGTACCTGCACCAGAGCCCCGACCCGCGCACGCACCCCAGTTTTCCAATCCAACACAGGGAGTGGAGCCGGAAACGTAACCTCGCGGTCGGTGTTGCCGACTGCCGCCGGTACCGTGCCGACCGCAAACGCTTGCCGCAGATGCACCGAAGCGCCGCCGCCTTCGTTGATCTGGATTCCGTGGCTCGATGCTGGATTTGTGGAAGCGCCGGCTTGCGCTGCGGCTTTCTGCGCTCCGCTCTTGTTTCCCTGCGGCTGGTCGTTTTGTGGCTGGTCCGAGACAAAAATCGTGATCTCGCCCATGTCCGCTGCGATCTTCCCAACTAACTCCTTATCAAACGGCTCGCTGCTCACTATTGTGAGCGTTTTCGATCCCACGGGAAGCAGCGTGGCCACACGCAGATGCAGTCCATCGCTGTCGCGCGTGATGTCCGCCACTCCATCTACATTTGCAAAGGTGGGCAAGGAGAACGGCGGCTCTTTGGATTCGTCTCCCAGAGGGAGGAATTTATCCCCATACCAGGCGCACATCCGCCGCCGGCGCCAGGCAACATCGCGCTTTCTGAGTCCGGCGAGGGACTCGACTGCGGCATTGTCTCCCCGCTCCAGGTGTGCCACCAGTTCGTTGCCCACCGCGGCGTTCACCGCTTCCATGCGGTGCAATTGGGAATTGATGTCGGAAGTCACCACGAAGATGGCGAACTGTCCTGCGAACCCGTAGAGCGTGATCAGCGCCATCGCCACCAGCAGAACGGCCGGAATCACGCCGATGAAGACATAAGTGACGATCAGCCGGTTGCGCAGACGCCACAGAGCTTTTCGCTTAACCCAACGGAAAGCAAGAATGGAAAACAACAACGCGGCGTCGAAGACCAGAAACTTAACCCAGCCGCCGATGCTGTCGCCCCACGCCGGCGCCAGCAATTTCAGCAGCATCTCCAGGGCAAACAGTCCGATCGCGCAACTCAGGGAATACCAGGCTCCGCGCGCGATCCATCCCTGCGGCCACAAACCGGCCGCCTGCATGCGTGCGCGCAACTTCGAGTAAGACTCCGTCATGAATTCGCTTCGCCGGCGCTGCTAGATCTCGGGATACAAATCGAAGAACGCCTCCAGGCTGGTGCGCAACTGCTTCTCGATCTCTTCCTTGCTGCCTTCGAGCACGTGCATGGTGACGTGCGCCTCTCGTCCGTTGCTGAGCTTTACTGGAGCGCTTCCCACTTCAGCCACATCTTCCGAAGGCAGCAGCCGCATGCCATAAACCAGGGTAAGATTCGCCATGCCCTGAATTCTAATCGTCTTAGTGGCCAGGGCGAAACCCTTTGCGTCGCCTTTAGAGTTTAAGGTTTTGCTGGTCATCATTTAGAATTCCGCAGTGCTCCGAAAAACAATTCTGATCCTCGCGGGTGTTTTTCTGGCCCTGCCCGCCGTATCGCAGCAGGCCACCGAACCCAACTCAGCCCAACCACAGGTGAAAGTCAATGTGCTGAACGTGTGTACGCCATCTGCGGAGGAACAGAAAGAAATCTCTGCCGCCTTGGCCCGCATCCCCAAGCAGCCCCTGTTCGGTTCCGACTTCGAGATTTCTCACGGCGTCTCCACGCTGACGGACGCTCCGAACTTTCTTCAACCTGCGATTCAATCTGGGCAGAGCACACAAGTTTCTGACGAGCCATCGGTCGCCCGCTATGTACGTGTTCGCCGCGAATTTTCCGTGCAGGCCCTATTTTCCAGCATTCAATACTCTTTCAGCGACGACGGACACAACATGGTCGAGACTCTGGTGCTGCACGTGCGCGATCCTAAGGACTTGATTCAGGTCTCAATCGAAGACAGCGCATCCTCGATCGGCAGCGTAGCGACGATGCTCTCAGCGAACACTCCCGCCAGCCGCATCCGGCTTGAGCGTTTCGGAAAATCGTCGATAGCGTTGGCGCGCTGCGGCGGTTCTGAGAATGGTCCTCCGCCTGATCAAAGTGCGTATGAACCACTATTCCGAAGCGGCTCCGAGGTGCTGGCCAACTATCGCAGCCTGCTGGGCGTGCGGCACATGGTGCCTGCGGAACTCGCGCAGATCCCGACCGCGAGCGCGAAAGCACCGGCAAAACCGAAATCCACTAAAGGTTCGAAATCGACAGAAGCGAACAAGTGATGAAGAAGTACCCCGTGAACCCCTGTGCCCTCTGTGTTTAAGATTTTGTTTGTACCCAGTCAATCACACTGTGCATCGAAATCTGAAATTCGCAATCCAATGGCTAGCAAATCATGAGTGAAACCCGCAACGTCGTCATCATCGGTTCCGGCTGCGCCGGACACACTGCCGCGCTGTACACCGCGCGCGCCAATCTAAAACCTCTTGTGGTCGAGGGCCACGAACCTGGCGGCCAGCTCTCTCTCACCACACTGGTGGAGAATTTCCCCGGCTTCCCCGAAGGAATCATGGGCCCGCAACTAGTCGAGAACATGCGTAAGCAGGCAGAACGCTTCGGCGCCGAATATCGCATGGCGCATCTCACCAGCGCGGATCTAAGCCAGCGTCCGTTCCTACTTCATTTAGGCAAGCATCAAGTGCACGCGCAGGCTCTGATTATCGCGAGCGGCGCTTCCGCACGATGGTTGGGCCTTCCGAACGAACAGAAACTAATAGGACACGGTGTATCTTCCTGCGCCACCTGTGACGGTTTCTTCTTCACGGGAAAAGAAATCGTGGTGATCGGCGGTGGAGACTCTGCCATGGAAGAAGCCACGTTCCTGACCCGCTTTGCCACCAAGGTCACGATCATTCACCGCCGCGACAGTTTTCGGGCCTCGAAAATCATGCTTGATCGCGCCAGGAGCAACCCCAAGATTCAGTTCCTTACTGATACCGTCGTCGAAGACGTTTACGGTCACGACAAGCAGGAAGTCACCGGCCTCAAACTAAAAAATGTAAAGACCGGCAAAGTTTGGGATTTTCCCACCAGCGCGCTATTTCTCGGCATCGGACACGATCCCAACGCGAAGATGTTCGAAGGCCAACTCGATACCGACGAGGACGGCTATCTCAAAACGCACAGCTATGTGCGGACCAAAGTCCACGGTGTATTCGCCTGCGGCGACGTACAGGACAGGCGTTACCGCCAAGCTATCACCGCCGCAGGCAGCGGCTGCATGGCGGCGATCGAAGTGGAGAAATTTCTGGAAGAGCATCCAGCCTGAAAATTACAGGCTCGCGCCCCACAAGCTGCAGCAGGCATCCTTTGTGATACAACTTTCTGTGCTCTTCAGTTACTATTCCATCGCTTCCGCCGATGCATTTCCGGGTGAGGCATGCTGAGAACGTTCTTCGTCCGTCTTTCCGAAAACCCATCCTTACGCAGCTTTGCTGAACGCTCCACGCTGGGTAGGCGAGTCTCCGGCCGCTTCGTTGCCGGCACGGAGATCGCCGATGCCGTCCGCGCCACGCAGGCCATCAACCACAGCGGCATGAGCGTGAGCATCGATAACCTCGGCGAAAATGTCACCAATCCAGACGAAGCGCGCCACAGTGCTCAGCTCTATTACCAAATCCTCGATGCCATCGCGGCCAACCAACTTCACGCGAATATTAGCCTCAAGCTCACTCACATGGGGCTTGATGTGGATGAGAAACTTGCCCGTGAAATTGTCAGCGGACTGGTCGCCAAAGCCGCATCCATGGACCCGCCCGGCTTTGTCCGCGTCGATATGGAAGGCTCACCCTACACCCAGCGCACCCTCGATTTCGTCCGCGAACTCCATCGCATGCCGGGAAACGCCAACTCCGTGGGAACGGTAATCCAGTCGTATCTGAAGCGTTCTAAAAGCGACGTCGAAAATCTTCTGAGCGAAGGTATCCGTATTCGCCTGTGCAAAGGCGCATACAAGGAAAATGAGGAAATTGCCTTTGCCGCCAAGTCTGACGTGGATGCCAACTACGTCAAGCTGATGAAGACCCTCATGAAAAGCGGCATCTATCACGGGTTGGCGACGCATGATGAGAAAATCATCCAGCAAGCGCAGGCTTTCGCCACTCAGGAAAAACTTTCCCGCGACTCGTTCGAGTTCCAGATGCTCTACGGCATTCGCCGCGACCTGCAGCAAAGTCTGGTGCGCGCAGGCTGGCGCGTACGCATCTATATTCCTTTCGGCAGTGAGTGGTATCCCTACTTCATGCGGCGACTGGGCGAGCGTCCGGCCAATGTCCTGTTCATTGCGCGCAATCTGTTGCGGGCGTAGAAATTGCAGATATTGAATGGCCGCCCAGATGCTTTCGGCAATGAGCCTTTCCTCTCCTACATTTTTCGCCCGAATCCATTAAGATGCTAAGGCCCACGAAACCGGGGTGCGCCATGGAGAATCCCTCTTCACCCAGAAAACTGGCAGGCCGCTACGAGGTCCGGCAAATCCTCGGCCAGGGCGGCATGGGCCTGGTTTACCGCGCCTACGATACCGTTGTGCGCCGTGAAGTTGCGGTTAAAACAATTCTCGATATTCCCGACCCGGCCTCGCTTCAGTTGTTCTACAAAGAGTGCGACGTGCTCGCCTCCATGAGCCACCCCAACATCGTTGAGATCTTCGACATTGGAGAATTCGAAGAAGACGGCAAGAAAAAGCCCTACTTCGTGATGCCATTGTTGCCCGGCACCACGCTGGAATCGTTCATCCGCAAGGCCAGTCATCGTCTCACCGTCGAGCGCACCATCGACATTATTTCTCAGGCCTGCCGCGGACTGCAGGCGGCGCACGAACGCAACTTAATCCATCGTGATTTAAAGCCGAGCAACATTTTTGTGATGGAAGATGACTCGGTGAAGATCATCGACTTCGGTGTCGCTCATATGGCCGACGCGCATACCACGCGCGCGCAAAAAGGAACGCTGCTCTACATGTCTCCTGAGCAGATTGAATTGAAAGCGCTGTCGCCGGCCTCGGATATTTTTTCTCTCAGTGTCGTCTGCTACGAAGCGATGACCGGCCGGAACCCGTTTCAGCGCGCCCGCGCAGATGAGGTGGTCGACGCCATACTCCACCATATTCCGCCGCTGGCGGCGGAACTAAATTCCACAGTCAGCCAGCCTGTCAGCCGCGTACTGCATAAGGCGATGGCGAAACAGTCGTGGCATCGTTTCGCGAGCGCGCGAGATTTTGGGGATACGCTCAACAAAGCGTTGCGCAACGAAGCTATTGATATCTTCGATCCCGAGCGCACTCGGCCGCGCCTGCTGCGCGCCACCAAAGCGCTGGAAGAAGGTG
The DNA here is from genome assembly GCA_963789625.1 of uncultured Acidobacteriaceae bacterium. Classification (GTDB taxonomy): domain Bacteria; phylum Acidobacteriota; class Terriglobia; order Terriglobales; family Acidobacteriaceae; genus Sulfotelmatobacter. The sequence goes on from CAWBLK010000009.1 coordinate 54,258, forward strand.
ATTTTCAGTTTGCCGGAGAAATTCTGGGCGAACTCGAAGCCGAGGGCCACATGGATGAAGCCATCGGTTCGCTGCGCCGCCGGCTCGATGGCGCGGTCCGGCGCAAAACGCTTTCTCAGTTGCTCGATGCTGCGCGGGCGCGGTTTGAAGAAGAAGAAGATCCGCTCGCGCTGCAGAAGTTGCAGGAAGCCCTGCAGATCGAGCCTGACAACGCCACCGCGTTGACTCTTAAGAGCAGAATCGAAAACCGGCGCAGCGAGCGCCAGATCGACAACTGGTATCGCCTGGCCAGGCAGCACATCGACAACCACGCCTACGCGCACGCACGCGAGGCTTTGCAGAATGTTCTTCAGCTTCGGCCGCAGGAAGCGCGCGCGCTGCAGTTGCTCGCCGAAGTTGACCGCCAGGAGCAGGAGTACAAGAAACTTCGCCAGGAAAAAGAACAGCTCCATCGCGCCGCGATGGACGCGTGGCACAAAGGCGATGTAAGCAACGCGCTTGCAAAATTAGGCGTAGTGCTCGATCTCGATCGGCGCGCCCCTGATTCCATCAATCGCGAGAGCGGCGCTACTTATCAGAGCTTCTACAACGAAGTGCGCTCCGAACACGATGCGATGAACACCGCGTATGCCGAGGCGCGGAGAAATCTGACCGAGCACAACTTCCGCAAAGCCATGGACGCGTGCCAGACCTACCTGGCCAAGTATCCGAGCAACGCAATTTTTCAGGCTCTTAAGTACGACATCGAGGAACAACAGCGTCAGGAACTCTCAGCCTTTATCGCGACGGTCGATCGCCAGGTCGAGGCGGAGCCTGATCTCGACAAGCGCGTGAATATTTTGCGCGAGGCTCTCGATCTTCATCCCGGAGAGTCGCATTTCGAACGCGCGCTGCGGCTGGTTCAGGATAAGCGCGATCTGGTGAACTCCATCGTCGCGCGGGCCCACCTTCACGAAGAACAGGGCTCGTACGGCGATGCGCTGAATGATTGGGAGATTCTGCGCACGATTTACAGCCAGTATCCGGGTTTGACTTTTGAAGTGGAACGTTTGCAGAAGCGGCGTGACCAGCAGACTCGAATTGAATCCAAAACTCGTCTGGTCGAACAGGTCGATACCTGCCTGCATTCCAGCGACTACGCCCGCGCCCTCGATCTGCTGCAAAGCGCAGCTACCGAATTCCCCAACGATGCGGAACTGAGCGAACTCGAGAAACTCGCTCAGGATGGCGTGAAGCGCAAGACCGAGGCCCACCGCCTGATGACCGAGGGCCAGGACCTGTTCGCGCATAGCAAGTCCGACGGGATCAGGCTGCTGCGTGAAGCTTATGAGCTCGACGAAAATAATTCTTTGGCCCGAGCCGTCTTAGCTAATGCTCTGGTTGAACAGGCTCACGCCACGGTCGAAAGCGATTGGCGGGAAGCTGAGAAGCTGGCCCGGGAAGCGCTCGACTTGAATCCGGGGCATCCGATGGCGAAGACCATCCGGACTCTGATCCTCGATCAAAAGCGAGAGACTTTCGTCGAGGATTGTGTTTCGCAGGCGCGCAAACTGCAAACTTCCGCCGATCTGGCCGGGGCTTTATCGCGCATCGAGGAAGGATTGTCGATCTATCCGCGCGAGCCTAGGTTGATTCAGATTCAGGAGACGGTGCAGCGCGACCTCCAGGCCCAGCGTCGCCAGGTGCGGCGCCGCGATCTGGAAGAATTGCGCTGCATGGAGAATGAAATTGATGCTGCCACGGACGCCGAGTCGAAGGAGGCCATCGCAGCACGAGTGCGCGCCGTGGCGGAAAAATATTCGAAAGACGGAGAAATTCTTTCAGTTGCAAATGGGCTTCTGCATCGCCTGGGCGTGCTCGAAGTAGGTCAAAAAAGTCCAACCGGTTCGCCCGAAAGCGACAGCGCCACGCTTACGTACCGCACTCCGCCGGCCAGTTCGCCGGCGTCTGCATTGGAGGCGACAAGTAATGTTGCTGTTGACCCTCCGGTGGTAAACGCTGCGCCCGCAAAGCCCGTGACACAATCTGCGCCGCCAGCGCCACCACTTCCCCCAACACCACCACTTCCGCCCACCCCGGTCGCCACTTCTCCGGTGAAGCCTCTTACGCCCGCACCTAAAGCGATCGCTCCGCCTGCCAATCGCAAGCAGCCGGCAAAATCACAGCAGAGCCACACGACGGTTATCTTCGTCGCAGCCGCTGCGGTGATGCTGATCGTAGCGATCTTATTATTTGTTAGAAGGCATCACACGCAGGCAACTACTCAGGCCCCGGAAGCAGCGCCTGCCGTTGCTGCCCCGGTAACGCCGCCTCCAACACTCCCTGCCTTAAAACTGTCTTCTGACACCGGCACTGGAAAAGTCACCTACGACGACCAACCGGCCGCCGAATTTCAAGATGGACAGTGGGCTCTCGACCAGATCGCGCCGGGAGAGCACAAGTTACAAATCGACGGACCCCAAGGCGGCACATCGTTCGCGTTCGCGGTCAGTGCGGGAGCAATGCCCGTAGTTAAGGGCCCGATCACCTCCAGCGCGGTGCTGGCCGTAGTTGTCGGCAGCATCGTGGATCATCTGCATGTTTATTCGAGCGACTCTTCTGCCAAGGTGAGCATCGATGGCCACGCCCCGCTCGACGTGCCGCAAGACGGTCTCGACCTGCCTTCCATTTCTTCCGGCGCGCACGAACTGGTTGTGACCCGGAGCAGCGATCAATACAAACTCGATGTTGACGCAGAAACGACCCCGGCCCTGACCACATTCCTCGAATCGGGACAAAACCTGGGCTCGCTGGTTGTTGTCACCGGCCAGGACAAGACGAAAGTTTTTCTCAATGGAAAACTTCAGCATCAACTGACAGAAGGTGGCCAGTTGCGCATCCCGAATCTCGAACTCAAAGATTACATGGTTCGAGTTTCTAAGAATGGATTTCAGGATCTGCCGGAACAAAAGATCCGCGTACGCAAAGGCGAGGGCAAGGTGGTTTTTAATCTTCAGCCCATCCCGCATCTGGCTTCGCTGTCGATTCAAGGCGGAGTTCCGGGAACCATCGTTCTCATCGATCAAAGTGCGGTAGGAACGGTTCAATCTGATGGAACGCTGAACGTGTCTACGATCAATCCCGGAGATCACGTTGTCGAACTACGTAAAGATCGTTTCAAGCCGAAGCAAATCAAAAAACACTTTGTCGTCGGCCAAGCAGTATCTTTGGCAGCGGCGGATGCCGTACTGGACGCCGCCCCGGGCGAGCTGAAGATCACGTTTACGCCAGCTGATGCGCAGGTGACTCTCTCAAAAGCAGGCGAGACTCCCACAAAAATAACGAGCGGCGCTGCATTGAGTCTTTCCGCCGGCACCTACACTCTTACCGCGAAGACTGCCGACAACTTCGCCCGCGCGTCCACGATTGAGGTGGTCGCCGGTCAATCCAGGAGTCTGGATTTACCTCTCGCTCCGAGCGGCATGTCGAAGTGGGACGATCCTTCCGGCTGGAAGCAGGAAAAAGGTTCGTTCGCTCACAAGGGCGGCGACTTCGTGATGTATAGCGTCTCTCCGACTGCGGGCACGTTTGTTTTTTCCGCCATGCTCACCAAGGGCCACCGCTTGCAGTGGGTAATCAACTGCACTGACGCCAACAACTACGTTCTCTTCCAGATGGATGACAACAACTTCTACCGCACAGTCATACGCAACGGCCAGAAGGGAGACGAAACCAAGATCCCCCATAAAGGCGACAAGAAAAGTTTTCGCGTTCTTCAGATCCGCGTTGGACCGAATGAAATAGTCCACCAGATCCGGCAAGGAGACAGTTGGGTGATTCTCGATCGGTGGACCCAGCCGGGCGGTAACTTAACTCTCGGCAAGTTTGGCTTCTACCTTCCCGGTAATGACCAGGTTGCGCTTTCCACGTTCGGCCACTATGTTGACTTGAACATCCGCTAGCCGCAACCGCCGTCTTAGTATGACCTTTCGACTCCTCTCAACTTTACAACTCTTCTTCGCGCCGGGTGTAGCATCGTAGAAAAGGCCATGGGCAGGCATTTTCAACTTCGCGCTGCAATTCAACTGACGATGTTCTTATGTGGACTCCTGTGCACGAACGCCGTGGCACAGGCGGTGCCTTACGAGCCAGCTATTTCCTCGATCGAACGCATTCCCATGCCTCTGGATAGGATCGTAAAAAATCTGCGGGAAAGAAATGCTCAACGTGCAGCGGCACTCGATGGATTTGTGGGCACGCGCGTTTATCGAATGCAGTATCGCGGGTTTCCCAGCGACCGCGACGCCGAAATGGTGGTCACCGTGACCTACCGTTCCCCGAACAAGCAGTTCGTCGTAGTTTCGCAGAAGGGTTCGCAGTTCGTGATCGACCACGTTTTCAAAAAGTTGCTGGAGGGAGAGCAGGAAGCCGCGAGCGTCGAGAACCGGCGTCGAACTGAGCTAAGCACCGAGAACTATGATTTCTCGTTCGCCGGGTATGAGAACTCTCCCGAAGGCGGGCGGTACATTCTCGACCTGCAGCCAAAAACCAGGAACAAGTTTCTCTGTCGCGGAAAAATCTGGGTTGATGCCAAGGACTTCGCCGTTGTACGCCTCGAAGGAGAGCCTGGGAAAAATCCTTCCTTCTGGATCAAGAAGACTGCGATCACGCACCGATACGTCAAGGTGAATGATTTCTGGCTTCCGGCTGAAGACCACACGGAGAGCGTCATCCGGCTTGGGGGTCAAGCCACGCTTTCCATCGAGTATCGAGATTACAGGATTACAAAATCAGATCCACTGCCTAAAACCAACTGAGTTCGAACTTGCTCTGACTTCAAGAAGCCAGCACAAACTCAGGAGGCTGGCGGGTTGTCCAACCCAATGCGGCGCAGCAATTGCTGGAAACGCGGATCGCCCCGGAGCGGATCGTACGTGGGATCCACCTTGAGGGCCGAGAGGCTGCCGGAATGCTCTCGATGAGCTTTTTCCAGCCAGATCAAAGCGTTGTCATTGTCACCCACGCCGATGTAGGCGACCGCAAGTGACAAGGAATCAAATCCGTTGTGGCCTTCGATTCGTCGCATCTGCTCCAGCGCAGCTTTCGCCTTAGCCTCATCACCCGACCGTCCAGCTACATATGCCGTGATAGCCCAGCCCCACGGGGAGCCGTCCCCGGTACGCCAAGCCTCAGCGTTGGTCAGCGCGTCGTCGAATTGCCCCTTTTGAACGTGGGCCCACACCACCATGCGAGCACGCGGAAAGTTGGGCTCCATCTCAAGCACGGCACGGAATTGTTCGATGGCGCGATCATACTGGCGCGAGAAATAGAGAATCGCTCCGTAGTCGGCGCCGATGCTCAGCGAAAGGGGATCGAGTTGGCGGGCGCTCTCGATCTCCGGGAAAGCCTGGTCGAAGTGCCCCTGCAAGGCAAGACACTCGGCATACCAGTGGTGGCCGGTAGCGTAATTCGGGTTCAACTGAATGGCTCGCCTATATTCCTTATTGGCGGTTGCCCAATCCCAATCATAGTTCTGGGCGATCACTGCCAGGGCCGCGTGCGCTTCTGGAAGCCGTTCGTCCAGCTTCAGAGCGCGCAACGCGGCGGCGCGCGCTTTTGGCATGGACTCGGTTGGCGGCATCACATTGTAACCACCCATCAGGGCATAAGCCTGTGCCAAGCCGGCATACGCCTTCGCGTCGGCAGGATCTTTATCAATGGCCTGTTGGAAATACCTGATTGCCTGCTGTAGCCCCAGCACAGTTCTTTTGTTGCAGAAGTAGAGACCTTTGAGATAGAGCACGTACGCTTCAGACGCCCTGCTGGAGAGCAAAGGCTCCTGGCCAGAGTTGATCGGTTCATGGACTCCGATTTTAAGCTGAATCTCTTCGGCGATTTCCTTCGCAATCTCGCCCTGTAACTCCAATAAGCTGCCCGGTTCCCGGTCGTATTGCCGCGTCCAGAGGTGCGTCTGGTCTTTTAGCTGGATCAGCTGCGCGTTGATTCGCAGTTTGCCTGAATCGCTCCGTACGCTTCCCTCCAGCGCATACTGAACTCCCAGTTCATGGCCGATCTGATCCAGAGCTTTGTTGCTGTGTTTGTATTGCATCACCGAAGTGCGCGCAATCACTCCCAGGTGCTGAAGATCGAGATCACCCAATTGCGCAATCATTTCTTCGGTAAGGCCGTCGCTGAAGTAATCCTGGCTGGAGTCGCCGGTTAGATTTTCGAAGGGAAGAACGGCGAGCATGGCCCGTCCGCTCGGCGCGGCCAGATGCACCCTGGCGCGATACCGGGGTGAATAAACGCCCCAAGCTGCGATCAACAGGATCAAAATGCCCAGCGAGAGCAGCCAGCGCCAGCGGATCGGTTCGTCGGCCGCAACCGGATCAGGTTGCGGAGGAGAAGGAGCCGGGTCCGGAACTGCGACCGGTCCCGGCGGCTCAGAATCGGCTACCAGCGCGATGAAACGATATCCCTTGCCGGTAATGGTCTGTATAAAACGTGGTTCTTCGGGATCGTCCTTCAGGGCCTGCCGGATTTTGCGAATAGCGCCGTTGATGCTATTGTCCGTGTCGAGAAATGCGCCCTTACCCCAGACCCGTTCGACGAGGTTCTCCCGGGTCACCACCTCTCCCTTCCGCTCAACCAGAACCGCCAAAACTTCGGCTGGGATTCGTTCGAGCTTGAGCACACGACCGGAGCGCCGCAGCCGGTAAGCGTGCAGATCAAACTCGAAATCCTCACCAAATCTGATCGAGCCCGGAATTCGGACGGATTGCGGGCCCAAGGTTGCCTCCCCAAGCAACGTGGAGCATTCTACCCCGGCCCAGCGATTTCGCACCATTCACTGTCTTTTCAATCGGTTAGCGCGACACGAAAAATAATATGGCAACAGGCATCCGCTATTGCAAGCGGAAGCCGCTTTCGTCATGATCCGCCGACTAACAGTCTTGGGGCACCAAAAACTCAGGAGACAAAAGATGATAAAGAAACTCGCTCTCTCTTCCGTTCTCTTCCTGTCGTTCGCAGCGACGGCTGGGGCTACCACTTTCAATATTTCCCTGGATGGTTTTTGCAACACGTTTGCTTTGAACTATGGAGCTTGGTCCATCGCTGGAACTCGGGCCGGCTGTGGCTATACCGTCATCGACGGTGGCGCACTTTCCCATGTGACCGGTACGTTCTATTACCTTACTGCCGACACCAACGACGGCTCCGTCCTCTTCACCTGGTTCTTCACTCAGCCACACAATGGAAAGGGAAACTGGTACCTCTATAGCTCCGATGGCACAAACGACAACTTCGTCAACTCAGGCACTTACACCCGGCACTTCGCATCAGAAAACTCAGAAGAAAACAGTGGAAAGAAAGATGTAACCGCGGATATCCCCAAACGTCGCTGAGCAAGAAGAGGCGGGAGAGCAAGTCTCCCGCCTCTTTACTTTCCCTTCTTCGATTGTTTGCTGGGATTATTTCGTTGCGCAAATTCCGCTTCGCGACCCTCAGTGTTGGGAAATTTCCAGCAACTCCTTCAGATACTGCTGCCACACCGCCGCCGAGGTGTGAGTACCGTGACCACGAGTTTGCTCTGAGATAGGAAGAAGCACGAACTTGCCTTTCTTCACCCGCTTAATATCCCGCTCGGCAATTCCAAGTTCCGGCGGATTGATGAAGTCGTCAGCGGAATTTACAAACATCACTGGCACCGTAATTTTCTCAAGATCCGGCGAGGGATCGTAATTCCGTGAGGCATCCAGCGCGTAAAGAAGATCATTGGCATCGTGCTCTGCGCTGAATCGCTTCACATAGTCGCGAGTAGCCGCGTCGGTCGCGTCACGCGTAGGAAAGCTCTTCTGCATCTGCAAAGCTGACCCTGCGGCCATATAAAACATCTCCGCATCGATTTTCAGCGCACCCGAGGGCTGAGAAGTATATTCGCCGTTCTTCCAGTCGGGATCGTCGCGAACGGCATCCATCGCCATCTTTCGCCACATTCGATTCCGCCCCGCAATCGCAACGGGCTGGCAAGCCAGCGGCATAAGCGCATCCATAAAGTTGGGATAGGTTTCTCCCCAGACCCACGCGTGCATGCAGCCCATCGAAGTGCCCAAAATCAGCCGCAGGTGGTCTACGTTTAATCCTTTTTCGAGCATCTCATGCTGCGCCAGAACCATATCGTCGTAGTCATACCGCGGAAAATGCGCGTGCATGCCGTCGCTGGGCTTGCTGGATTTTCCGTGGCCAATGTTATCCACCAGAATGATGTAATAGCGCGTCACGTCGAGAAGCTGACCCGGCCCAAACAGCGCGCCCGCAAACTGCGGCACCAGAAATTGACGGCCCGATCCTGTGGTGCCGTGTAAAAGCATGACAGCATTTGTAACCCGGCCCTTCGCGTCACGCACAGGCGCTCCAAAAGTTGCGTAGTGGATTCGCAAATCGGGCAAAGTCTCGCCCGATTTGAAATGGAAATCATGAGAAACGTAGTCACCTTCCGTGGGCGCTGGTAATTGGTTTTGCGCCTGTGCCGGCATAGCTGCCGCAATGAAGAATAGGCAGATGACAACCGCAAGCCTGAAGATAAGAACGCAACCTCGCATATTCACCCCTCGTTTCGAGGCAGAGTATCACACCATCGGATTGCGGATGCCCTGGCAGAGCTGGGCATTTTGGAGGAAGAAGGTGCGATGAGTGCCGTCGGAGACGATCCGTCCGGGGACCTGGGCTTGGTTCTGCATGGTCGAGCTCAGTATCGTGACGTCGAAGATCTCGATACATCATTGCAATTTCAGAAGCTTGCCTATGGTTTCATCGGCGTTCTTTTTTATCGCAGGATCGGCAGCCTTTCCCCGCTTTTCGAGCACATAGCGGATGGCAGTATTCACGGTTGTCCACGGCAATCCAATTCGCTCCTGTATCTGCCATTCCGTTGGCCCCGTTCTCTCCTCCGCGCCGGTAAGTGTTTTTCCATCGGACTTGAACATCGTCCAGTGGGTGGGAGCAAGAACTAGGTGAAATACCTTGGCATTCTTGTAGAACGCTGTTTTGGGCGGAGGCGTGTACCGCAGCGACGCATCCACTGTCCCAGCATCTCCATATTCCATCACGACTTGGGCAGTGTCGTTGTTTACCGAAGACTGCCCTAATCCCCAGCTATTTGAGACAATTCGCACTGCGCTGTTTTCGGGGAATGCGTCATGCTGAGCGAAGAATCGAGAGGTGCGATTCCATCCTTCGGGGGCCAAGAGTTCACCTTCGGTCGCCTCCTTCCATAGACGGTCTACAACATCCCTGGGAGAAAGCCCGCTCCCCACGGGGGATTGCGCGCTCAACCCGATTACGGACAAGGTAACTACTACGATAAACAGTCGTTTCATACCGGGTCACTGTTTCACACACGCCTGTGGTGTGCATGCGAGTGGGTTCGGCTTGTTGCCGGGCGCGCCCTCTGGGATCAAGTAATCAGGGAGCGTGTTCGGCCCGTTTCGGCCACTGCCATTAACGTATGGATCGTGATTGGCATCTAGATTACTGAAATACATTCCTACATCATAAGCGTAAGCACCCCTCGTCAACTGTTTGGACAAAAGCTGCGCAATGGTCGTCGGCGTGTGTGCGTAATAATCGTTTTCGCCGGTGGCTAACGCGCCGTCACATCCATTAAGCCTTATCGCCGTGTTCTTGCTGAGGTAGTTGTTTATGTTGCAGGCCGGCGTCAAGGTTTGATCGCAGACCACGGTGATGTTGTACGCTGCCACGTTCGTGTCATCCCCCTTTCCCTGGCCCACAAAAAGCTCACTCGCCCAGGCCGTGGCTGGATTGCCAACGCCCATAAGCCCGCTGTGGCCGTAATAGATTACGTCGCCATTGATTACTCCGTTCTGCGTCAAGGCGTTGCTGAACTGTTGGACGGTTGAGACCCTGCATGCGATGGCACTGTTACCTTGGGCCTGCAGATCATTTGCTTTTTGTTGCGCAACCAGCCCGAACCCATAGTTCACATCGTAGCTATTTCCATTCGGATTGTTTAGGCCTTCATCCCCAACTAGGATCAAATAAGTTGGCCCCGTGCCCTGCGTGGCGCACTGTGGAGATTGGAGAGCACAAATGGGGCAGCTTGGTGGCACTGGACCGGTTGCCTCGGGTTTAGGATGCTCTTCAATCGAACCAAGGACGGCAGCTCTAGCATCCTGATCAGCGTTCGATGTCTCCACGGCCTGGGCCAAACAGCCGCAAGATGCATTCGGCAAACCACTATGTCCGGGATTTCCGCCGGGTGTAGGCCAAACGTCTGCGTCGTCAATCTGTAGTGGCAGGCTGATTGCGGAAGATCCTTGTCCTGTTGGAAGATACCATCCGCCCTCCCAGGAGAGCCCTGGAACGCCCCCTAATGGTCCCGTTACCGGTGTCGGAGTTCCCGCGGTGGCGATTTGGATTACGCCATTCTGAGAGTCGTTGACCGCTAGACTATCGTCGGAGATAACCGCCAAAATTGACAATGTGCTGCTTGGTGCTGCCTGATAGGTCCAATTCGGGACTCCCGAGCTGATGTTGAACGAAGCGATCTGACTGACCTGGGTGGGCGTACCGTTGAGGGTGGCCGTCGTCGTCCCGCTCGCGAACGCCACACCGTTCTCGCCGAGCACAAGGCCCGGTTGCTGCGCAATGTTCACCGACTGCGGACTGAATGGCAAGTTGTACGGTGTGCCTACTACCCCACCACTCACGTCCACGGCCTGGTAGGGATACGTCGGTTGCGTCCCTTGCACCACCGAGACTGACCACGTGGCCAACACTCCGCCGTTGCCGTCGGGAATGATGTTTCCAGGATACTGGGTTTCGTTCTGCGTGGTCGCACTCAATATCGTGGAACTGGAAGAATTATCCGGATTGATCTGCATCAGATACAGCGTGTCCGACGTGACCACATCGTTCACAACGTTGCGCACCTCATATTCCAGGTACGCCGTGCTGTCTATATTCACCATCGGCGGTCCCACGCAGCACAGCACGTCGATGGTGTTGCCATAACTCGTAACAGTGGACGGAGGAATGGAATACATCTGCCCATTCAATGTCACCGATGGGAGTCCGACGTTGGTCGCCTCGGTGACGACCACCGCGCCGTCTCCGCGCACAGCAATCTGGGGAGCATTGCAAAGATACGTGATGGTGCCGTTACCAGTGTTCACTCCAGCTGCGAACTCTTGCCATAACGGCTGTCCGGTTGGGCCAAAATCGGAGACAGTCATGGGGTTGCCCGAAGGGCAGCTGGTTACAATCAGTCCGCCAGAACCATCGGGAACGCTGTTGCCAACTGCGGCAGGCATTTGTGCTTGCCACATCTGTTCGCCATCGGCTTGGAGAGCCTGCACCACGGATTGTGTGCCGTCAGCGCTCAGTTGGACGGAATAAAGATCTGGACCCGTGGCGGTCGGCACCGCCTGGGCGATCTGCATCGTGGTGAATCCGGGTGCGGGAGGGTCAGACCAGATAACGCTGCCGGCCGGCAGGACCGTGTTCGCCGGCGATATTGTGATTTGCGCCTGCGCAGAGACGCCCTCCACAGTCGCGGTAAGCGTCACAGTCCCGGTCTCTACTGCGGTGAGAACGGTCGGATTGGAAGTGGTGATCGTAGCCAAGCTGGGATTGCTGACCGCCCATGTAACTTCGCCGGCAGGGTTGCCTAGATTGTCGACTGCGGTGAATTGCTGTGTGCCGGTAACAAACATGTTGACCGTCGTGGGCGTCACCTGCAGCCACGATGGCGAGATGGTGATTTGCAGCTGCGCGGCAACGCCTTCTACCGTGGCCGTAAGAGTTACCACTCCCTCGCTGGTTGCGGTAAGAATCATCGGACTCCCGGACGTAAACGATGCGAGGCTGGGATTGTTGACGCTCCAGGTCACGTCGAAGCGCTGAGCACCCGTCTGATCCAGAGCTTTGAATTGTTGGGTTTGACCGACCACCATGCTGGTCAGCGCGGGCGTAATCGTTACGGAAGTTGGCACAGGAAGCGGAGGAGCGTAGAGTTCCGCGCTCGCCAACGATAAGCTGTTGATCCCCCCGACAACCAGGACGGTCCCATCATTGAGCAGCGTCGCCGTGTGCTGAATGCGCGGGGTTGCCAGAGAGCCGTCGCCGGTGAAGGTCTGATTCGTGGGCGAGTACAGTTCTGCGGTTCCCGTAACAGCCGCCTGATTTTGAGAAACCAGATACTGGCCTCCTATGACAAGGACGGTGCCATCGCTCAAGAGCGTGGCAGTGTGACCAGTTCGAGGAAGAGCGAGGTTTGCGGTGGCGGTAAACGTCTTGGCGGTTGGATTGTACAATTCTGCGCCACTTACGTAGCTAGAGGTGCCTTGCCCGCCTGCAAGCAGAACCGAGCCGGTGTTCAGCAGCGTCGCAGTTTGGTACTCGGTGGGTGTGGTGAGGTTGCCCGTGGCGGAAAACGTCTCCGTGGCAGGATTGAACAGTTGTGCGATATTGGTAACGACCTCGTTTCCGCCGCCATAAAGTAATCCCCCGGCGTCGAGGACGGTGCCGTCGTTTAGCAATGTCGCCGTGAAAGTCTGGCCGAGGGGAAGCCCCAGGCTGGATCCAGCGTTGCTCAAGATTCCAGTACTTGGGTCGTAAAGCTGAATTGGGTATGACCCATCCCAAGCCTGGAGCAAGACCATCCCGTTACTCAAAAGTGTTGTCGCAGGCGCCGCATCATTGAGACTTCCGGGCACCAAACTGAAAGTGCCGGACGTGGGATCGTACTCCTCAAGCGTAAACACTCCGCCCATGTCGCCATACGAATCAAGAGTCTGCTCTCCTCCCACGATCAAAACCTTCCCGTTGGGCAACAGCGTCGCGGTGTGCAGATACCGGGGCGTAGTCAGAGAGCCGGTATAGCTGAAGGTTTGGCTGACCGGATCATAGAGCTCAGCGCTCGCAAGTGTGGCGTCATTGCCACCGGCTGGGTCGTTGTTGCCGCCCACGATCAATACCTGACCATTTTGCAAAAGCGTCGCCGTGTGTCCCGTGCGAGACATATTCAAGCTTCCGACGGATCTGAAACTCGGCACTCCAACTGTCAAGCTGCTCGAACCAGTTACAGAATTGAACGTAGCCTGAATCGTGGTTTGACCTTGTCCCACGGCCGTCAGCAGGCCGGTTGCACTGATAGTTGCTGTCGCGGTGTTGGTGGAAGTCCAGGTTGCAATTCCTGGAATTACCTGCGTACTGTTGTCAGGGTGAACCGCAGTGGCAACGTATTGCTCCACGCTACTGAGCGGCAAGGAAAGAGTCGCTGGGCTGACGGTAATCGAGGAAACCGTCAACACCGATTCTGTCAGAGTGGGAGATGTGCTGCTTGGGTAGCTGCTATTGCCGCTATAAACCCCTGTAATGGAATGTGAGCCGGACGCGAGAGTAGAGATGGTATAAGTCGCTACGCCGTTGCTGATCGTGCTGGTTCCCAGCGTCGTGCTTCCATCTTTGAATTTCACCGTTCCTGTCGCCGCCAATGGGGTGACGTTTGCTGTGAACGTTAGTGGAATATTGACCGTTGATGGGTTTGCAGAAGATGTCAACGTCATGCCGAACGAGACCGTGAAGGTAGGTCCCGTCGCGGTAATTCCGGCGACGGTGACGGTGACCGCACCCGTGACTGCGTTCGGAGGCACGACGGCGACAATTTGTGAGTTGGTCCAACTGCTGGCTGTCGCAGGCATACCGCCAAACTCGACGACGCTGTTGCTCTGGGTTGCGCCAAAGCCACTGCCATTGATCGTTACTGGCGTACCGACCACCCCGGAACTCGGCGAAATGCTAGTAATTGCAACTGCCGAGGAGACAGTGAAAGTCATCGAATTGCTTATGACTCCATCATTGCTGACCGTGAGTGGACCACTAGTGGTAGAGGGAACAGTTACTTCAACCAGCGCATCACTCCAACTTTGGACGCTGGCAGTGACGCCGTTTATGGAAACGACGCCATTCTGAGTCCCACCAAAACCGGAGCCGTTGACCGAAATCGTCCCACCTACCTCACCGGCGGGCGGGACCAGGCTGGTGATGATTGGATTGATTACCGTAAATGTCTGACTTCCCTCGCTTGGAATGTTGTTCACGGTGACGATTACCGTCGCCGTTCCGGACGTAGCCGCACTCGGTACAAGTGCGACAATCTGGCCGCTGCTCCAGCTATTGATGGACGTCGCCGGAACGCCGTTGAACCATACGTTGCTTGTGCCTTGCGTTGCTCCGAAATTTGTTCCTGTGACGGTTACAGAGGTACCAATTGGTCCGATGGTGGGTGACACACTTGAAACGGACGGCGTCGGAGTGACCGTTACGCTGTCAAACGTGGCCGGTTCGAGATATCCAGATCCACTGACTGCCAGGCCGATGTACACCGTCGTCGGCATAGTAATCGTCGCTGTTCCCAGCTGCGTCCAGTTGTTTCCGTCGGGCGAACCATACCCTGTGAAGGTGCTCCCGGTGCGAATTAGTTTGAGCCACATGGGAACAGTTCCAGCCAAGCTTGACTGGTACGAGTTATAGGTGCCCGTGGTTGGGCGATCCTCCATCCACACCGCATTGTTGTAGTAAAAGACTGCGGCAGCGGCAGAATTAGGTGTCAACGCCTGGCGAATCATTACTCCGCCTTCTGCGAAGATACCCGAACCGTAATTCTTCAGGCTATCGATCCGTGCCACGATCGACCCATCGCCTGACAGCGTTTGATAAGCAAATTGCACCCCATCCGCATAGCCTGCGTTTTGAATACCCACCCCGCCGCCCGTCACCGTATACGTACCGTTCGAGTAGGTAGAAGTTCCCACCTGAGCGCTTAGAGTCGCGACATCCTGGTTCAGCCATGGATTTGGCAGCGGTTGCGAAGTGACTTGCAAAGGCATGGCGTTGCTGTCATTCATGCTCGGAGCTACCGATACCACCAGCGGCCCTGACGTCGCTCTTGCGGGAATTGTGAAGACAATTCCTGTGCTGGTCCACAGGCTGATTGTCATCGGGGTACCGTTCAGCAGTACGAGGCTTCCGCCCTGCGTAGCGCCAAAGTTATTGCCAATGATTGCCACTTGACCACCGACTGCGGCGGTTGAAGCCGATACAGCCGTAATCAGCGGTGCTGGAGTGGCAGTCGAATTGATTGACACATTGTCGAACGTGGCGGTTTGAAGGGATCCCTCTCCACTTACCACCAGGCCGATGTAAACATTCTGCGCCATTGTGAGAGTTGTGCTTGCGATTTGTGTCCAGTTGACGCCATCCAACGAAATAAATCCCGTAAAGGTATTTCCGGACCGGACCAATTGCAGCCATTGTGGAAGGGCATAGTGATACGAGCTTTGGGTTGGGTATGCGACACTTGCGCCGGTCGAAGGACGATCCTGCATGTAGGTATAGCCGTTATAAAAGACGGATGCATCCGTAGCACCGGAGTCGAGTGTTTCCCGGATTATGACTCCGGCTTCCCCACCCTGCAGACTCGTTAGCCGCGCCACAATCGACCCGTTTCCTGAAAGGGTCTGATAGGCAAATTGCATCGCATCCGCAGTGCCGCTGAGACCTGATCCGCCACCCGAGACCGAATACACTCCATTGGAATAGGTTGAGCTTCCTGGGGTACCCACTCCACCTACATCCTGGTTCGACAAAGAGGTTGGAAGTGGTTCTGTAGTGATTTCGAGATTTACTGAATTGCTGTCGTTCCCGCCCGGAGCAAGAGAAACAACCACTGCACCAGATGTCGCACTCGCCGGGATGGTGAACACAATGGATGTGTTGCTCCACGAGGTGACCGTGACGGGCGCATCGTTCAGCAGTACGGCGCTTCCACCTTGCGTCGCACCGAAGTTGGAACCGGCGATGGTTATCTGGCTTCCTATGGTTGCCGACGTGGCCGACAAACTTAGGATTACAGGAGCCGTGTCCGTGCTTGAAGTGATCGATACGTTGTCGAACGTGGCGGTATCCAGGTATCCATCAGGCTCGCTCATGGCGATTCCGATGTAGGCATTCGTTGCCATCGTGATCGTCACCGGCGTTCCGATTGGTGTCCAGTTCACTCCATCGGGTGAAGTGTAGCCGGTGAACGTGTTGCCCACGCGCGTAAGCTGCATCCAGTTTGGATACGGAGAGAAGCTTCCATACTGCGAACTCGAACTCCCACCCGTCGTGAGACGGTCCGTGAAATAGGACTCGTTCGGGTACTCTGAAACCGCGGCTGCAACATCCCCTGGGTTCAGACTCTGCCGGATCATAAGCGCAGGCTGCGGGTAGCCGTTGCCCTGCACATTCACCACTCGCGCGGTGATCGATCCATTTCCGGACAGCGGCTGATAGGCAAAATGGAAGCCGTCGGTCGAGGTATAGCCCGTTCCCGAGCTGTTTATCGTGAATACCCCCTCCGAATAAGTCGCACTTCCCGGTAGCCCATAAATCTGCCCCACATCCGCATCCAGCCAGGAGGTTGGAAGCGGCTGCGTTGTGATTGTGAGCTTCACCACATTGCTGGCATTCATGTTTGGCGCCACTAACACCACAACCGGGCCCGAAGCAGAAACCCCCGGAATCGTAAACACGATCGACGTGTTGCTCCAGGAGTTGATTGTGACCGGAGCGCTGTTCAGCAGTACGAGACTTCCGCCCTGTGTCGCGCCGAAGTTAGAGCCGGTGATGGTTATCTGGCTTCCTATTGTCGCTGTCGTAGCCGACAGATTCAGAATTGCCGGAGCAGGAGCTGTGCTCGAACTGATCGACACGTTGTCAAACGTGGCGGTATCCAGATATCCATCAGGCTCGCTCATGGCGATTCCGATGTAGGCATTCGTCGCCATCGTGATCGTCACTGGCGTTCCGATTGGTGTCCAGTTCACTCCATCGGGTGAAGTGTAGCCGGTGAACGTGTTGCCCACGCGCGTAAGCTGCATCCAGTTTGGATACGGAGAGAAGCTTCCATACTGCGAACTCGAACTCCCACCCGTCGTGAGACGGTCCGTGAAATAGGACTCGTTCGGGTACTCTGAAACCGCGGCTGCAACATCCCCTGGGTTCAGACTCTGCCGGATCATAAGCGCAGGCTGCGGGTAGCCGTTGCCCTGCACATTCACCACTCGCGCGGTGATCGATCCATTTCCGGACAGCGGCTGATAGGCAAAATGGAAGCCGTCGGTCGAGGTATAGCCCGTTCCCGAGCCCGTAACCGTGAATTCCCCATTTGAATATGCTGCACTTCCGGTCAGGCCATATACCTGTCCCACATCTTGATTCAACCAAGAACCTGGAAGCGCCTGCGTCGTCACCGTGAACGTACTGCTGGTGACAGTCTGTCCGTTCACAGTTACGGAGAAAGGTCCTGAGACCGAGCCCGAAGGCACGCTCGAAACGATGCTGGTATTGCTCCAGGATGCAACCGGCACAGTGGTGCCGGAGAGTGCCACGGTACTCGCGCCTTGTGTCGCACCAAAACCAGATCCCGAGATGGTTACAAATGTCCCGATGTTTCCAGAGGCCGGCGAAATACCGGTGATGTTTAATGCCGACGTTACGGTGAAGCTCTGACTATTACTTGCCGCTCCGCCAACCGTCACAACTACGTAGCCGGTCGTCGCTCCAGGTGGTACTGGCGCCACAATTGACGTCGCCGACCAACTAGTGATGCTACTTGCGGTGGTCCCGTTGAAAGTGACGGCGCTCGTGCCCTGCGTCGTTCCGAAACCCGTGCCTGTAATCGTGACGGGGGTTCCAATCGTTCCGGAGGACGGATTCAGACTGGTAATGTTCGGCGTCGCCAGCACTGTAAAGCTGACCGCATTGCTGGCCACTCCACTTACAGTTACTACGACATTTCCAGTCGTCGCTCCCGCTGGCACCGGCACTGTAATCGCGGCGTCTGTCCAACTCGACGGCGAGGCTGAGACACCGTTGAAGGTTATCGTGCTCGTGCCCTGCGCCGCCTGGAAGCCCGCTCCCTGAATCGTTACCATCGCCCCTATCGCGGCGGCGGTTGGGGACAACAGTTGAATTGAGGGTGCACTGCCAGTCGTGGTTTGACTCTCGATGGAATAGAACGTGGACGGTGACGATTGGTTTGCATACTCAGTCGCAATCCAGTCGGAGGAACGCGCACTGGAAGAAACTCGGACCTCGTCGATCGATCCAGTAAAGGCGCAGCAGGACGTTACGGTTGGAATGCCGCCAATTTTGAATTCTGCCGTGCTGATTGCTGGAGTGCCAGGAAGAGGCATGGCATTCGAGATCAAAACCCCGTCGAGATACAACTGTCCTGTGGTAGTGCTAAGGTCCCCGCCGCTATAAATGCCGACGAGGTGATGCCAGTTGGTGTTAAATGCCATCGGCCCGCTTACGCCGATATTGTTAAAGTCCAACCACAAATTACTTCCATCCCAGAGCAGCGCATCGCGAGCACCGTCCCAGCCATTGCCGCCATAGCCGACAATTTCCTGATAACCGCTCGCTGTCAATTGGAACCAGGTTTCGAGCGTGCTTGGGGCTTCGATATTCGGATATGCAGTCACTGAGTCGTAGTAGAGATAGGTGCTGGTGCCGTTGAACACGGCGCCGCCACCGATTTTCCCCGCTCCGGCCGTGGCCGACCCCGCCAGTGTGTATCCCGCGCTGCCCGAATCCGAGAGCCCGACCGTAGTCCCGTTGCCGAGGTGATAGACGGACAAGTAATTGTTTTGCCACACGCCGGGTATGTTTTCCTGCGAGGTTGTGATACTCGGGTTGCCGTAGAAGAGATAGATGACGGTATCGACTGTGTGCGACAGCGTTGGAATTCCGACCCAGAAACTCACCGTGCCCGTCGTCGGATCATAGCTGTCGATTTCATGATTAAGTTTGGTCGCCCCTTCTGGATCCGAACTGAAGATGATGTCGTACCCACTTAAGTTCTGTACCAAACCGCCGTAGCCAACCGTGGCCAGATATGGATAGACCCCAGAGATAAGTACTGGGAAGTTAGTCTGATCGGTGTTGGGAACGTTGGCGTGACTTAGCACGATGGTTCGCCGATATTGGTAACTGTCGCCATAGCCCACGTATACGGTGAAGGGTACGGAGTTACTACTTACTCCTCCCACTGTCACTACCAGATTTCCTGTGGTTGCACCGGTCGGCACCGTCGCTGTAATCGAGCCGGGGCTCCAACTCGCGATGGATGTTGCTATTGTCCCGTTGAATGCCACGGTGCTGGTCCCTTGCGTCGTTCCGAAGTTTGTCCCCGAGATCGTCACCGGCACACCTACCGCCCCTGACGTCTGCGACAAGCTGGAAATCTGAGGAGGAACCGTAAAGGGGACGCTATTGCTCGGCACTCCACTGACTGTTACCACTACATTCCCCGTTGTTGCAGCCGCCGGCACCTCAGCCACAATCGACGTCGCGCTCCAACTTGCGATTGTGGTAGTTGTCGCTCCGTTGAAGGCAACTGTGCTCGTGCCCTGGGTTGACCCGAAGTTTGTTCCCGTGATGGTCACGGATACGCCCGTTCCACCTGACGACGGAGACAAGCTGGTAATGTTCGGCACCGGCAGTACTGTGAAGGTAGCCGCGTTGCTGGCCACTCCGCCGACCGTGACGATCACACTGCCCGTCGCTGCCCCTGCGGGTACAGGCGCCACGATGCTGGCATCGTTCCAACTGGTTGGAGTAGCTGCCACACCATTGAATGTCACCGTGCTCGTACCCTGTGTCGCCTGGAATGCGTATCCTTCGATTGCCACCGATGTACCAATCGGCGCCGCAACTGGCGACAAGAATTGAATCGTCGGTGCACCACTGGCGATCGCCTGACCTTCCATGGCGTAAAACGTGGACGGTGACGATTGATTCGCAAACTCTGCTGCGACCCAGTCCGCGGAGCGGACGCCGGAAGACACTCGCACTTCATCCACCGAGCCATCCAATGTGCAACACGATGTCTCCGTGGGAAGCCCGCCGATGGTCAACTGCGTAGTCGTGATTGCGGGTGTTCCGCCATAGGGAGTCTGTGAAGAGGGAATACCGTCGATATACAGTTGAACAGTTGCCGCACTGATCGCGCCTCCATCGTAGACGCCCACCAGATGATGCCAGTTAGTGTCGAACGGCAGAGTGCCGTCGATCCACATATCATAAAAGTTAAGAGATGCACCGCTGCTCGAGGTCAGGGCAGCCCAAGAGCCGTCGGCAGAGCTATCGCCATAGCCAACGATCCCCCAGTTGTCAGAATTGGCCGCGAATTGCACCCATGATTCCAACGTGACCGGCGATGCGCCGCTCGGATATGCTCCCACTGAATTGTAGTAAAGGTAGCCTCCCGGAACGCCATCGAACGCGGCGGCACCTCCAATCTTTCCCGATCCTGCCGCCGCCGGCCCGGCGAGCGTGTATCCTGCGCTGCCCGAATCTGCGAGTCCGAGCGTGGTTCCATTGCCGAAGTGATACACCGATAAATAGTTGTTCCTCCATACGCCGGGCTTGTTCTCTTGCGAGACGGTCACAGCCGGGTTCCCGTAGAACATGTAGATGATGGTGTCGGTGCTGTGCGACAACGTTGGAATTCTGACCCAGAAACTCGCGGTGCCTGTGACTGGATTGTAGCTGTCGATTTCATGATCCAGCTTGGTTGCTCCTTCTGGATCCTGACTGAAGAATATGTCGTAGCCGTTCGGATTCTGTACCACCCCGCCATTGCTGACATTAGCCAGGAATGAATAAGCTCCAGAGATCAGCACAGGGAAGTCAGTCTGGTCAGTGTTGGGAACGTTGGCGTGGCCAATATCGATTGTCCGCCGACACTGGTAACCGTTCGGGTAGGGTGGGCTGACCGTGAATGCAACTGCGTTGCTGGCCACTCCGCCGATCGTCACAACAACGTTGCCCGTGGATGCGCCGGACGGGACGGTGACGACAATTGACGTCGAACTCCAACTCGTAATCGACGTGGCCGCGGTCCCGTTGAATGTCACAGTACTGGTGCCCTGCACTGTTTGAAAACCATATCCCTGGATCGCGATTGTTTCCCCGATCGCGCCCACGTTTGGCAACAAGAGCTGGATCGTCGTCGGTAGCACGGTGAAGGACGCACCGTTGCTGGCTACTCCGGCTACAGTCACTACTGCATTCCCACTCGTCGCTCCCGCAGGCACCGGCACGACAATCGTGGCATCGGTCCAACTCGTCGGCGTAGCCGGGACGCCGTTAAACGTCACTGTGCTCCCGCCCTGTGTGGTCTTAAAACCATAGCCTTGGATGGTTATAGGCATTCCGATTGCAGCCGCTGCTGGCGACAATAAAACAATCGTTGGTGAGCTATTGGCGGTCGCTTGGCTTTCCACGGTGTAAAACGTGGATGGCGACGATTGATTCGCAAACTCTGTAGCAATCCAGTCCGCGGAGCGAATTCCCGATGACACTCGCACTTCATCCACGGTGCCGGTCAGGGTGGCGCAATAAGAACACGCTGGTATCCCACCAATCTTGAGCTCAGTAGTTGTGATCGCAGGCATTCCCGCATTTGTCAGATTGGTTGAAAGCAAAACGCCATCAAGATATAGCTGGTCGGTGGAGGTGTTCAGGTACCCACCTCCATACACGCTCACCAGGTGATGCCATTTCCCATCGAACGGCATCGGGCCCGTCAACTCCATTTCACCAAAGTCCATCCATGCGTTATTTCCATCCCAATACAGGCCATCACGAGAACCAACCGCAGTAGTGTCGCCGTATCCGAAAATTTCTCCGCCGCCGTACTGCACCGGTTGCACCCAGGACTCCAACGTGACAGGAGACGACCCGCTGGGATACGCACCCACAGAGTCGTAGTAGAGATAGGTGCTGCTATTACCGTTGAATACGACACCGCCGCCGATCTTCCCTGCGCTCGCCGGCGCTGATCCGGTCAATGTGTATCCCGCGCTGCCCGAATCCGAAAGCCCAACAGTTGTCCCGTTGCCGAGGTGATAGACAGACAAGTAGTTGTTTTGCCAGACGCCGGCTTTGTTCTCTTGCGACGATGTGACGTTCGGGTTTCCGTAGAAGAGGTAGATGACCGTATCGACTGTGTGTGACAGAGTCGGAATTCCGACCCAGAAACTCGCCGTACCGGTGGAGGAGTAATTATCGATTTCGTGATTCAGTTTCGTTGCGCCTTCTGGATCCGTACTGAAAACAATGTCGTACCCATTCGGGCTTTGCACAAAACCACCGTTCGCCACATTAGCCAGGAACGAGTAAGCCCCGGAGATCAGCACGGGGAAATTGGTCTGGTCCGTGTTAGGAACATTTGCGTGGCTGAGGACGATCGCTTGGCGGTACTGGTAGCCGTTACCGTAGGTGCCGCTGAGCGTGAAAGTTACACCATTGCTTGACGTCCCGCTGACCGCTACTACCACATTGCCCGTGGTGGCTCCCGTCGGCACCGTCGCCACGATCGAAGTCGCACTCCAACTCCCGATCGTCGTCGCCGTCGTCCCGTTGAACTTCACCGTACTCGTGCCTTGCGTCGAGCCAAAGTTCGTTCCGGTGATCGTTACCGACTCTCCCACCACACCCGATGGTGGCCACAGGCTGGCAATACTCGGCGCTACCGTGAACGAGGAGCCGTTGCTTGCCAATCCGCCGACTGTGACCACGACGTTGCCCGTGGTGGCTCCCGTCGGCACCGTCGCCACAATCGAAGTCGCACTCCAACTCCCAATCGTCGTCGCCGTCGTCCCGTTGAACGCTACCGTACTCGTACCCTGCGTCGAGCCAAAGTTTGTCCCGGTGATCGTTACCGACGCCCCGACGGCTCCTGACGTCGGTGACAGACTCGTGATGCTCGGAGCAGACACTACCGTGAACGACGACCCGTTACTGGCCACACTGCTCACGGTCACTACCACATTGCCCGTGGTGGCTCCCGTCGGCACCGTGGCCACGATCGAAGTCGCACTCCAACTCCCGATCGTTGTCGCCGTCGTTCCGTTGAACTTTACCGTGCTCGTGCCTTGCGTCGAGCCGAAGTTCGTCCCGGTGATCGTCACCGACGCACCAATGGCTCCTGACGTCGGCGATAAGCTCGTGATGCTCGGCGTTGGCAACACGGTAAATGCAGACCCGTTGCTGTTCACCCCACTCGCATGAACTACTACGTTGCCCGTGGTCGCGCCTGTCGGCACCGTGGCCACAATCGAGGTCGCACTCCAACTCCCGATCGTCGTTGCCGTCGTCCCGTTGAACGCACCGTGCTAGTACCTTGCGTCGAGCCAAAGTTCGTCCCGGTGATCGTCACCGACGCACCGACTGCTCCTGACGTCGGCGACAGACTCGTGATGCTCGGCGCCGCCACTACCGTGAACGACGACCCGTTGCTGGCTATACTGCTCACGGTCACTACCACATTGCCCGTGGTGGCTCCCGTCGGCACCGTGGCCACGATCGAAGTCGCACTCCAACTCCCGATCGTCGTCGCCGTCGTCCCGTTGAACTTTACCGTACTCGTGCCTTGTGTCGAGCCGAAGTTCGTCCCGGTGATCGTTACCGACGCGCCTACCGCTCCTGACGTCGGCGATAAGCTCGTGATACTCGGCGTTGGCAGCACGGTAAATGCACGACCCGTTGCTGTTCACCCCACTCGCATGAACCACCACGTTGCCCGTCGTCGCTCCCGTCGGAACCGTGGCCACAATCGAAGTCGCACTCCAACTCCCGATCGTCGTCGCCGTCGTCCCGTTGAACTGCACCGTGCTCGTGCCCTGCGTCGAGCCAAAGTTTGTTCCGGTGATCGTCACCGATGCACCACTGGCTCCTGACGTCGGCGACAGACTCGTGATGCTCGGAGCCGACACTACCGTGAACGACGACCCATTACTCGCCACACTGCTCACGGTCACTACCACATTGCCCGTGGTGGCTCCCGTCGGCACCGTCGCCACAATCGAAGTCGCACTCCAACTCCCAATCGTCGTCGCCGTCGTCCCGTTGAACTTTACCGTACTCGTGCCTTGTGTCGAGCCGAAGTTTGTCCCGGTGATCGTTACCGACGCACCTACCGCTCCTGAGGTCGGCGATAAGCTCGTGATACTCGGCGTTGGCAACACGGTAAATGCAGACCCGTTGCTGTTCACTCCACTCGCATGAACCACGACGTTGCCCGTCGTCGCTCCCGTCGGAACCGTGGCCACAATCGAAGTCGCACTCCAACTCATCGTCGTCGCCGTCGTCCCGTTGAACGCACCGTGCTGGTGCCTTGGGTCGAGCCAAAGTTTGTCCCGGTGATCGTCACCGACGCCCCGACTGCTCCTGACGTCGGCGACAGACTCGTGATGCTCGGAGCAGACACTACCGTGAACGACGACCCATTACTATTCACTCCACTGGCATGAACCACGACGTTGCCTGTCGTCGCTCCTGTGGGCACCGTGGCCACAATCGAAGTCGCACTCCAGCTCCCAATCGTCGTCGCTGTCGTCCCGTTGAACGCTACCGTGCTCGTGCCTTGTGTCGAGCCAAAGTTTGTTCCTGTGATCGTCACCGACGCCCCGACTGCTCCTGACGTCGGCGACAGACTCGTGATGCTCGGAGCAGACACTACCGTGAACGACGACCCATTACTCGCCACACTGCTCACTGTCACTACCACATTGCCCGTGGTGGCTCCCGTCGGAACCGTGGCCACGATCGAAGTCGCACTCCAGCTCCCAATCGTTGTTGCCGTCGTCCCGTTGAATTTCACCGTACTCGATCCTTGCGTCGAGCCGAAGTTCGTTCCGGTGATCGTTACCGACGCACCAATGGCTCCTGAGGTCGGCGATAAGCTCGTGATACTCGGCGTTGGCAGCACGGTGAAAGACGATCCGTTGCTGTTCACCCCACTCGCATGAACGACCACGTTGCCCGTGGTCGCTCCCGTCGGAACTGTGGTCTTTATCGATGTTGCGCTCCAGCTCGTTATAGTCGCCGTCGTCCCGTTGAATTGCACCGTGCTGGAGCCCTGGGTCGAGCCGAAGTTCGTCCCGGTGACCGTCACCGCCGCACCGACGGCTCCTGATGTTGGCGATAAACTCGTGATGCTCGGAGCGGTCACCACCGTGAACGACGATCCATTGCTGGCTGATCCACTCACCGTTACGACGACATTGCCCGTGGTCGCTCCCGTGGGTACCGTCGCTACAATCGAAGTCGCACTCCAACTCCCGATCGTCGTTGCTGTCGTCCCATTGAACTTCACCGTACTTGTGCCCTGCGTCGATCCGAAGCTTGTTCCTGTGATCGTCACCGACGCACCCACCGCCCCTGTCGTCGGAGATAAGCTCGTGATGCTCGGGGCGGCAAATGCTGCTCCAGACAGAACTGCACATAGAAGAACGCACCCGACGAGGCACCAAGCTATTCGCGTCACGATATGCTCCTTAATTACTTCAATTACTTCTGCAGTCCGGCAGTTGCACAGGAATTTGACCGAGCCAGGGAAACTAGACAAAGAAAGTTGAGGTGCACTAATCAGTAAGAACCGAACCTGTTGTTGACTACGCAATGAAAAGACGGTGAGGCACCTACGCATAACTCATCGAAAGCCAAGCAGCGCCTCAATGAATGATAGACATGCGATTCTTGTGTCGCGAGGATGGAAAACGACCAGGACGAAATCAGACGCGCCATGAACGCCCCTCCAAAACCGAACGAAGACCCGAGTAAATCGCCCGCAGCAAGAGCCCCCTAGGTTGATTGCGCAGGTGGTGAGCACACTAATACCACGATCCATGTTTTGGCAACTTAAAAATGCACAAGTTACAAATATTATTAGTCGGTATACTGTCGCGGCAGGCAGATGTGTCTAAGTGAGCAAGTCGTGGTGATCTGACTCCCTATTATCAGGTGTGTCTCGCATCTCCATTGCATCACCCTAATGAAATATCTGAGATTCGCGATAGACGCGCAAACGTCAGTAAGTCCAATCACCAGAACCATGAATCCAGCACAAATACCAGGTCATTGAATATGGAGCAACGCCCTGGGTGAGGCACCCTTCGATTTGCAACAAGAAATAGCTTTTGCTGTGGACCGCCCGGACTAAGTAGTTGGTTGACGGAGAAAGAACGCCGGTAGGCGCCGTTCACAGAAGCGGAGTAACCTCGATCAGTTCACACTCAAATGGTATGCTGTCGTTTGCCGTGACCCAACAGGACATCTAGGATCGCATCTTTCTCCATGACGCGAAAGCACAGGCGCAAACTCCAGAAAGAAGGATCCGTTCATTTCGCCGGACTTTCAGAGAACCTTGCGAAGAAGAGTGCACAAAGTTGGCCGGGTGAACAATTCCGCTACATTACCATCGCAGGCATCATCCTCATTGCACTCTGCACGGCGATTATCAATGTGCAAACAGTCAGAGTTCCTGCCATCGATTATGAAGATCCGTTCTATCTTGTACACAGTCCGTACGTCCGCGTGAACGATCCATTCTCCCGCCTCTCCGCCGTTTGGACCGAACCTTACTTCGCAAACTTTCACCCGGTTACTACCACGACCTGGCTCATCGACCGAGAGTTGTCCGACAAGGGCGAACCCTTCGATAGCCTACCTTTTCGTATCACACATCTGCTTTATGCCGTCCTCGGTGCGTCGTTACTGATGCCGTTGTATCACCGTCTCGGTCTTCCGGCGAGTCTCGCTGCCCTCGGTGCTCTTTTGTTTGCGACCCATCCGGCTCATACCGAGGTTGTTGCCTGGCTCTCGGCGCGCAAGGATCTGATGTCCCTGATTTTTATTGCTTTGTCGTCTCTCGCATGGCTGTGGGCAGCCGAGGCGTCAACCGCGCGCGAGTGGAGGCTTCGTCATGGGCTCACCGTGCTCCTGGCTCTGCTCGCCGTCCTCTCCAAACCGATTGCCGTGATCCTTCCAGCGCTATTCGTGGCGTACGAATTCTGCTCCGCCCCGCACGCCTCCATCACAAACTGGCGCTGGGCTGAGAGGCATCGTCATCCGCTTCTGACCCGCGTTCTCGCTCTGACAGCGATCTTCGTAAGTGTCGGGAGCGTTTCCATGACAATCTTCCGCACACTGCTCGCAAGAGACCCAATGCATGGAGGCTGGTTAATTTTTGTACCTCTGGGCCTATTGCTCTTGCTCGCGTACGCGCCGTCGGCGAACGAGTTGGCAACATTCCGGGATGGAAGCTCTGCGGGTATCCGCGTGTTGGGCTCGCCATTCGTGATTCTCAGCGTGGTGTTCGGCGCAGGTTCCGCATGGACTTTCTGGGCACAACAGCAGGTCGGAGCGATCAAGGGTGGGTTGACTCTCCTGCCGACGCTTAACCTCACGTTCGAGGCCATGCTTGCCTATGCTGGTAAGGCATTCATACCCGCCTACATGACTGTGTCCTATACCTGGAGTGAATATCCCTATCTCAGCTTGAAAGGTCTGTTCGGGGCAGCTTTGGTTTGCATAGTAGTGGGTATTGGTATGCGCCTGGCCGGTTCGCGCGACCGGAATTGCCGGCTCGTTGCTTTTGGAATCTTCTGGTATCTGATCGCCTTAATTCCGGTATCGAATCTCGTTCCTACAAGCACAAAGATGGCCGATCGCTACCTGTTTATACCCTCAATCGGCGCTATCTTGAGTCTCCTGGCGATGGCTGCATTGTTTCCTAAACTACGGCGCCGACAACTAGCACTCTACTGCATACTTATATTGGTAATAATTCTCTATACCGCTTGGTCTTATAAGCGCACCGAAGTCTGGTGTGGCAAGACGACCGAGTGGAATGGTCGTCCTCAACCCGATTTGAGCCTGTGGACAGCCGCCGTAGAAAACAATCCTGAAGATACATTCGCGTTAAGTTCGTTGGGGTTGGCATATCTCCGCTTGAGTCCGCCCGAGACGGACGAGGCACTCGTGTATTTAAATCGGGCGTTGCAGACTGGAGAAAGCGGCCAATCTAGGATTGCAGGAGATCAGCGCCTTATCCTTACTCCAATATATGAAAACTTAGGCGATGGCTATCTCACTCAGGCCTCGCAAATCAATACTGACAAGGTCGGGTCCCGGGGTTGGCAAAATAAGAAAGGGGCATATGCCTTAGCGGTCAAGTACTTCGAGTTGGCATCCAAGGAGCCGTCTGGCTTTGCATCATCCGATGCGAGAGTACTCAGCAGATTCGCCGAAGCGGCCGAAGGTCAGGCACAGATGGATGCGCAGGAGCTTGTTGTCGCTCCGCAGGAGCAGCGACCGCCCCTGATTCGTGAACGAGATGAACTGCGCAGCCAATCCGAAGAATCAATGCGACACGCCCGCGAAGTTCTGACCACTGGCAATGTCACATCGACAGATCCCAACTACCGAACGGTAGTGCTTGGCCAGGGCAACATTATTTTTGGTCGTGAAGTTGGTGCGTCCGATGAAGAGAAGATCGGCTACTACCATCGGGCGTTGGTTCGCTATAAAGAGGCTGCAGAACTCCTTCCTGATGATCCCCGCCCACTGTTATACGAGGGACTTTGCTACGAACGGCTCACTGGCATCGCCCGATCTCCTGAGGAGAAGCGCGAGCAGTTCGCCCTGGGAGAGGGAGCGTTGCATAAAGCGCTGACGCTGAATATTGACGCACCGGGCTACAGCTCGGGTCTCGCCTACAAGGCACTCGCGTCCCTCTACGCTCACGTGAACGATTTTCAATCCGTGCTCGATTCCCTGGAGAAGGCACAGCGAGCCGAGCCGGTCGGCACCGACTCGAACCAACTAGATCGTGAGATCCAGAGCGTTAAACAGTACCTAGCCCAACAAAAGAATAACCACCAGTAGATTCTCGCCTGTTTCGGGAACCCCAACTCATGTCTTGGCCCACTACCCTCTGGCCACGGTTCATTTCTTCCGCAATGAAGTAAAAAGGTCGGGTTCCGAGTGTGATGTCCACCGCACTATTCTCACGCCTGCGACAAGCGACGAGTGCAATCGGAAAGGTTTTTTGGAGCCTTTCGACTCTTGACCTATGATGCAGAATCGAAGAAACTTGAAACTCATTACTGCTCCCCTAGCGAGACAACCTGTGCGGTAGCTTCGCTCGTTTAGCCTTTCCTCCGAATCGTATCTTTTAATGCGCGGTTAATACATCGTTGCTAATATGCGCTCTCACTCTATGCGTCAATCATTCATAGTGGCGACTTGCCAAGCCCTTCTGGCGCTGGCTGTCTCAATTTCCGCAGCAGGCCAGACGGTAACTCTTTCAACCACGAGCGTGAGCTTTGGGAAGCAGACGGTCGGTACCAGCAGCGCTGCGAAAGCCGTGACCGTGACCAATACGGGTTCGGCGACTCTGACTTTCACAAGTATTGTGGTCGCCGGGGCCGACCGTCTGGATTTTTCCCCTCTTTCGACCCCGTCCAATCCATGCAGCAAGACTTTGCCCGCGGGCGGAAGTTGCGTGCTCGGCCCCGTATTTACTCCGCTGGCAGTAGGGGTTAGAACAGCGACGATACAGATTACGGACAATGCCCCCGGCAGCCCCCAGGTGGTAACTTTGAGTGGAACCGGCACGGCGCCGATAGCAAGCTGGTCCGTTCCCAACTTGAGTTTTGGCTCGCAGACGATTGGCGCGAACAGCCCCACGCAGGCAGTGAAGCTTACCAACACAGGCAACGGCAGTCTGATCATCAGCAGCATCACGGCCAGCGGCGATTACTCGCAGACCAGCAATTGCATCGGTTCCATCGCTCCGAAAGGCAGCTGCAGCGTGACGGTGACGTTTACGCCTTCTGCTACCTGGGCGCGGATGGGAACGATTGTTGTGGCAAGCAACATCGTCACACCTCCGGTGTTTTTATCGGGCATGGGCGCAAGTGGAGGAAGTATCAACCTGTCCACCAAGGCGCTCACCTTTGCCAGCCAACTAATCGGTAGCAGCAGTGGAGCTCGGGCCGTTACCCTCACCAACGCCGGGAGTGCGCCAGCCACCATCGAGAGTATTTATGCTAGTGGAGACTTCGCCCAAACCAACACCTGCGGTCCCATCCTGAATACAAACTGCTCGATCGATATCACGTTCACTCCTTCCTGGAGCGGGAGCCGTGCCGGCGAGGTGGTCGTGAACTTTACCGATCCGCCCATGCTGGAGGTAATCACGCTGAAGGGAACGGGGCAGCCGCCAAGCACGACCGTTGCCGTCACCCCGAATCAGTTCTCGCTCACATCAAATCAGAAAGAACAGTTTCAGGCGACGATCAGCGGAATCGCGAGTTCGAATGTAACGTGGTCGGTGGACGGAATTATCGGCGGCAATGCCACTGTGGGGACGATTTCAACGACCGGCTTGTACATCTCTCCGAAACATGCGGGCACGCACACCGTCATGGCAACCAGCATAGCCACACCGACGGAGAGTGCGAAGGTCCTGGGCTTTGTGATAAACGACGGTGGTGTATTTACCCAACACAACGACAATGCGCGAACCGGCCGGAATCTCACCGAAACAGTGCTTAGCCCTGCCAACGTAAACGAAACTCAATTCGGAAAACTCGGCCATTTTACGGTGGATGGATTCGTTTATGCCCAACCTCTATACGTTGAAGGTGTGAGCATACCCAGCCAGGGAACTCACAACACCGTCTACGTAGCCACCGAGAACGATAGTGTTTTTGCCATCGACGCTGACTCAGAAACTCAGCTCTGGAAAACCAGCTTCATCAACCCTCCGAATGTCACGACGATTCCTGCCACAGATTTAATACAAGGCAATGCTGGCAATCTCATTCCTCAGATCGGCATTACTTCGACTCCAGTGATAGATTCCAGCCTCGGCGCGATTTTTGTAGTTGCGGCGACCAAGGAATATCAGAGCGGATCGGGCACCTATCAGTGGGTCCAGCGCCTGCACGCGCTCAGCCTTAGCACGGGCGCCGAGCTGTCGAACAGTCCGGTCGTGATTGAAGCGTCGGTTCCCGGTTCCGGCGAGGGGGCCAGCGCTGGTACTATTTCTTTCAATGCCCTGCTTGAAAACCAGCGTCCAGGCCTGCTGCTGCTGGACGGCGTGATTTACATTTCGTGGGCGGCATTTAATGATCAAAACCCCTTCCACGGATGGGTGATGGGCTATAGCGAAACCACCATGCAACAGGTCGCAGTTTTCAATACCACTCCGAATGCTCGAGAAGGTGGAGTCTGGCAATCGGGAATTGGTACTGCGGCGGATGCCCAGGGCAATATTTACGTGGCCACCGGCAACGGAACTTTCGATGCCAACCTGGGGGGGACCGATTACGGCGATTGTTTCCTGAGGCTCACTACTTCAAGCGGAATCGCTGTCGCCGATTACTTCTCCCCCTACAACCAAGGTATTATGGGCGACGACGACTTGGATTTGGGATCTGGAGGCGTGCTGCTGCTGCCGTCCCAGCCCGGACCGATTCCCAATCTTCTAATCGGAGGCGGCAAGACGGGTGCGCTCTATCTGGTTAATCGAAATGATCTGGGAGGCTATGGACCTGGTTCGGATAGCATCGTTCAGGAACTGGAAAATGTGTTGACTGTTTCCGGTAGCGCTACAGTAGGCCTCCGGGGCGGGCCTGCCTATTGGAATGGTCAGGTCTATGTCTCCGGCGTCGCAGACACGGTGAAGGCTTTCGAACTATCCGAGGGCTTACTCTCCACCTTTCCACTTTCGCAAAGCTCCACCAAAAACGGTTATCCCGGCACGACTCCGTCAGTCTCATCTAACGGTTCTGCCAACGGGATTGTCTGGACATTGGAAACCGATGGCTTCGTGAAGAATACCCCAGCCATTCTTCACGCCTACGATGCCCTAAATCTAGGCGACGAACTCTACAACAGCACGATGGCTGGTTCTCGCGACACGGCTGGAGCAGCTGTAAAGTTCACAGTTCCGACTATAGTCAACGGCAAGGTTTTTGTACCTACGCAAACCGAATTGGACTTCTACGGCCTTTTGCCATAAGGCGGAATAACAAGAAATGAAAGCGTCTTATCAATAAGTTAAGAGTACTTCGAACCAAGAGGCAAAAGTAGCCATCGGAAGATTCCTAGAGTCTTTCGACTCTTGACCCATAGTGGGAATGGCTGTACGCTTAATCCTCCCCTAGCGCCACTAGGCAGCGCGCTCATCCGCCCCTTCGTTGAAACCTGGAACCTTTAATTTCATTATGGGCCCTCAATTCATGCGCAAATCATTCGTCGTCGTGACTCTCCAAGCCTGTCTAACGCTTGCTGTCTCAATTTCTGCAGCAAGTCAGACGGTGAGCCTTTCATCCACCAGCCTCAGCTTTGGGAATCAGACGGTCAATACTACCGGTACAGCCCAAACTGTGACCTTGACCAACAAAGGCACGGCAACGCTGACTTTCACCAGTGTCTTGGTCGCCGGAGCCGAACGCCTGGATTTTGCTCCGCTTGTGTCGAATAATTGTGGCAAGAGTTTGGTGGCGGGAGGTAGTTGTAAAATTTCGGCGGCGTTTTCGCCCAAGGTAGTGGGCGCCAGATCCGCGACGATACAAATCACGGACAACGCCTCCGGCAGTCCCCAGGTAATATCTTTGAGTGGAACTGGTACGTTGCCCGTCGCAAGCTGGTCTGTCTCCGATCTGAGTTTCGGATCCCAGACAATTGGCGCGAATAGCTCGCCGCAGACAGTTACACTCAGCAACACAGGCACTGGCACTCTCATCCTCAGCAACATCGTGGCCAGCAGCAGCGATTACTCGCAAACCAATAATTGCAACGGTTCCGTCTTACCGAATAGCAGTTGCACCGTAACCGTGACATTCACGCCCTCGGCCACCTGGGCGCGGATGGGTACGCTCGTGGCCACGGGCAATGCCGTCTCGCCGCCATTGTTTTTGTCGGGCATGGGCTCCAGCGGTGGGAATATCAGCGTGTCCAGCAATACGCTCACCTTCGCCACCCGGATCACGGGCAGCCCCAGCTCATCCCAAAACGTTACGCTTACCAATGCGGGAAGCGCCCCGGCCGCAATCCAGAGTATTTATGCGAGTGGAGATTTCGCCCAAACCAACACCTGCGGTCCCGTCCTTACTACAAGCTGCACCATCAATGTTACGTTCACTCCTTCCTGGAGCGGTGCCCGTACTGGTGAAGTGGTTGTGAACTTTACCGATCCGCCTATGCTGGAGGTAATCTCACTCTCTGGAACTGGGCAGTTGCCCGCGACTACGGTTGCGATCAGCCCCAGACAGTTCTCGCTTACGCCAACGCAGACGGAGCAGTATCAGGCAACGATTGGCGGGGTAGCAAGCACGAGTGTGACCTGGTCAGTGGACGGAATTGTTGGGGGCAACAGCACGGTTGGGACGATCTCAACCAGCGGAGTGTACACTCCTCCCGGGGTGGTCGGCTCGCACACCGTCACGGCAACCAGCACAGCCAATACGAGCAAGAGCGCGAGTGTTCCTGTCTTTGTGACCAACAATTCCGGTATTGTTACGCAACACAATGACAACGGGCGAACCGGCCAGAATCTCGACGAAACAGTTTTGAGCCCCGCCAACGTAAACAAGAATCAGTTCGGAAAACTAGGCAGTTTCCCCGTTGACGGATTTGTGTATGCTCAACCCCTGTATGTTGAGGGTCTGAACACTCCGAGCCAGGGAATTCACAACACGGTATATGTGGCGACCGAGAACGACAGTGTTTACGCCATCGACGCCGACACGGAAACTGTTTTGTGGCAAACCAACTTCCTTAATCCACCGAATGTCACGCCGATTCCCGCCACCGATTTAAAAGCAGGGCTTACCGGCAGTCTCATTCCGCAGATCGGCATTACTGGGACTCCGGTGATCGATTCCAGTCTCAGCGCCATGTTTTTAGTGGCGGCGACCAAGGAATACCAAAGCGGATCCGGTACCTACCAGTGGGTCCAGCGCCTGCACGCCCTCGACATTGCCACCGGAGCGGAGCTTCCCAACAGCCCAGTTGTGATTCAATCGTCGGTCCCCGGTTCAGGTTCCGGGGCCAGCGGAGGCAATATTTCATTTAACGCCCTGCTTGAGCTCCAGCGGCCGGCCCTGCTCCTGCTGGATGGCGTGGTTTACATCGGGTGGGCATCGCAAAACGACGAAAGCCCGTTCCACGGCTGGGTCATGGGGTACAACGAAAACACCTTGCAACAGGTCTCCGTTTTCAACACCACTCCGAATTCACATGACGGTGGAGTCTGGCAATCAGGAATGGGCCTGTCGGCAGACACAAACGGTAACGTCTACATCGCCACCGGCAACGGAGCCTTTGATGGAAATCTTGGGGGCACCGATTATAGCGATAGCTTTCTGCGGCTCAATACCGCGGGGGGATCGTTGACGCTCGCCGACTATTTCTCTCCTTACAATCAAGGGATCATGGGTCTCGACAATCTGGATTTAGGAGCTGGGGGCGTGCTGCTCCTGCCTACCCAGCCGGGGCCGTATCCCAACCTCTTAATTGGAGGCGGCAAGACTGCCACCGTCTATGTCGTAGATCGAGACAATATGGGCGGCTACGGACCTGGTTCCGATAGCATCGTTCAGGAATTAGAAAATGTGCTGAGTGTCCCCCTCGCCCAAGAGGGCATTCGGGGTGGGCCTGCCTATTTTAATGGTCAGGTCTATTTCGCCGCAGTCGGAAACGTGGCGATGGCTTTCCCATTGTCCAACGGCTTGCTCTCGACTTTCCCATTGTCGGAGAGCCCTACAAAGTATCTTTACCCTGGCGCGACCCCCACGATTTCCGCAAACGGTTCCACCAGCGGCGTGGTGTGGATATTAGAGACGGATGGCTATGCGAACAACAAGCCCGCCATTCTTCACGCCTACGATGCCGGCAATCTCGGAGACGAAATCTACAACAGCAAAATGATTGCCACTCGTGACACCGCTGGCCCGGCAGTTAAGTTCACGGTGCCGACCGTGATGAATGGCAAGGTCTTCGTGCCTACGCAAACAGAATTGGACTTCTTCGGCCTTCTGCCTTAGAACGATGGCAAACGCAACTCGCGAACCGTTGCGGTTCGCGAGTCGTTAGAACCGAGGCTAGAAGCATTTCTCCGCGACTGTCTGCAACGACGTAACGTTGAGGCGACTCTCGTTAGCCTCTTTGATCAGAACGCCTTTGACTACCACTTTCTGTGCTTTATGACTCGAGGGGTTGAAGGCATCTACACCCAGCAGTTGCTCCCGTTGATGCCCCAGTGGTTTGGCCGCCGCTGCCGTTAAGGCCGCCTGCGATGTCGGCTGAGTCTGCGATATCGCAGGCTCACCGGCGTTGGTCAGCATCCATATTCCGGAGGGGGCTTGCTCCAAACAACCTACGACCTCGACGATGGGGAGGGGGGTTGATTCTCGCTTTCCCTGCGGCTGCGTTGCACTGACCTGCTCCACCGCTACGGCACGATTCGGAGTAGGAGTCGAGTACTGGATGAAGGGAGTGAACATTTCATCCCAGCTCTGATTCGCGGCGCGAAAATATACTTCCTTATCAGGCCCAAACCTGTGTTCAACATCGGAAGCGCCATGGTGATGCTGCAGATGTTCATTCTTCAGCGAATTATCGTAGTGAGCGGTGACCATTAGCTTGCTGCCTGCCGGCAGCTCGAGCGGTCGATCGAGCTCATACGCCATCTGCCAGTGGAAATTGTATTGCGGCACGCTGAGCACGGTGACCTCGCGGCCATCCGGATAAACCACGACATATTTGAAGTCCTTGCCGCGCAAGTGCGCATGCGGCTGGAGCTGATAAATCGTTACGGGCTCCGTATAAGCCGTGATCCCAATGACTTCATAGTTCTCCGCGTACGGCGGGATCGGCGGGATCGCCACACTCGTGCCCTCGGCCTTCTCGCCTGGAGCGTCGGTCAGTAATTCCTTGCCTTCGGCGATGATGGTTTCTCCTGAGGCGGGAACCCGAAAGGTCTGATGTTTCGGTGGATTAGGCCGGAACCACAAGGCAAGCGAGGGCCGGTCCGTCTCTGGCTTGCCGGTGGTCTGGTAGTGAATGTTGAAGTTGAGATACATGTTCGCGCCACCCTTTAACAGCTTGGCGCTTCCGTCTCCGTAAGCCTCAAACGTCGTGCCTGGGGTATACACCCCCAACATATCCGGCTCGTTGTCGTTCTTTGGATCTACCACCGCGGATCGGATCCCGCCGGAAGGGCTCGGAAGACCTAGCTTCTGGGCGATCATCGCGCGCTTATCGAGGTCAGCGGGCGTCAAGCCGGGGTCCAATGCAACCTCGGTGATCGCCATGTGATGAACAACCGCACGATTGCTAGGCAGTACCTGGAGCGCGACCACCCACTTGTCTTCGGAGAACGGGACTTTGGATAAATATCGAACATACGGAATTTCACCCGAGGCCGGCAAATGAAAGAGCGGCAATTCGATGACCTTGTCCGGCGCTATACCTTTTGGGTGCAGCCAGCCTTGCGAAACACTTGGCAGGGGCGGTAGATCGGCATCGTTCCCTTTGGGGGTGCCCCCGTCAACCCATGCGACCAGCGTATCGATCTCCTCCTGGCTCAGCCGGGGATCATTGCGGAACTTCATACTGGCCTTGGGATCTGCCGGCCACGGGGGCATTTCGCGCTGCACGACCTTTTCTTTAATCGACTCGGCCAAGGAGCGTGCGCTGTCGTACGACACCAGCGGCATAGCGGCCGCTATCTCACCCTGACGATGACAACTCGCACAGTGCTTAAATAGAATCGGCGCCACTTCCTTGCTGAAGGTGGGCACAGGGGCGTTGGCCTTGGACGCGACCGCCGGGAAGCCCAGCGCGACAGCAGCCATAGCGCCGCCTATCAGAACCCATCGCCTGATTTGCTTCGGTTTCATCGAGAAGACAACTTCCCCCTGAAAAATACTAGAGCACGACCTCCATGATTAGTCTACATCGGTTTATTAAGGGTCCATTGTTCTCACGATCGGGCGCGAAGCGAGGGAAACCTAATTCCAGTTCCGCTTTGTTAACTTTATTGGTCTTCTGTTACCATCCTGCGCGGTAGAAGGGGTTTTCCAGAATCGCAAATGAATCTTACCCGCCGTCAGATGTTGAAAGGAATTTCTACAACCGCAGCAGTAGGCGGTCTGATTCCAGCCTCCTTTGCTTCCATCCCAGGCAGGTCCGATCGGCACGGAAATCCGCTGCCATGGCCGAAGACGGTGGGCAGCCCCGTCATTGACAGCCTGCGGCCGGTTATCGAAAACTCTCGCGACGTACATACCCACTACGACAAGATCGTCGAGACGGCGGCATGGATGGCTTACGAAGAATTGCCCATGCCGAATCTCACCGTGCCCTACGGATTGCACAAGACGTCTGACGTAGCCATGGACTTCATCATGGTTTGCAACACTATCGATACGGCATTTACAGACTTTAAGACCCACGTGAAGTTCCGAATTGATTACAACGGCGAGCACCTATCCGACTCCGAGGCGATGTTTGCCTGCGTGAAGCGCGCAATGGATAACGGCATCCCGGTGCTCGATGGCAAGTTTCTGGCAAATCTGACGCGCGCGGACATGGAGAAGATTTTTGCCGGAAATATTGAAATGCCGATGCTCGAAGAAAAGATGATGCTCTTTCGCCAGGCCGGCGCGATCCTCGCTTCAAAATACGGTGGCCGTTATTACAACTTCATTCGCGCCTGCTCGCCTCGCCTTTACGATAATGGCAATGGCCTCGTAGAGCGGCTTGCTGCGGAGTTCCCCCGCTACAGCGACGTCAGCGAATACAACAAGCACGAGATCAAATTTTACAAACTGACACAGCTGGGGTACTGGCAGATTTATTCAGGCCTCCCGCGCGAGGCTTTCAAGGTCGAAGATATTCAAAAGATGACCGCCTTCGCAGACTACATTGTTCCCGTAGCTTTGCGGCTCATGAGCATGACCAGCTACTCAAGCGAACTGGACCACGCCATCAACACTTATCAGATAGTTCCGCGCGACAGCTCACAGGAGATTGAAATCCGCGCCCATTGCATTTATGCAACGGCTTTGCTGACGGACGAAATCAATAAGCTGCGGCCAGCAGACAATCAAATTATCATTCCGCAAATTGATGCGCGCTTATGGACGCACTATCACACCACAACGTGGCCGCATCATCTGACGCGCACCATTATGTACTGATTCGCATCAAGCCGGCTTCGCTTCAACATCCGGGCAATTTTCGCTTGATTCCTTAACCACCCGTGACACTTCTCTGCAGAGGAGACTGTTTGGTAGCGCTACCGGGAATCGAACCCGGGTTTGAAGATTGAGAATCTTCCGTCCTAACCCCTAGACGATAGCGCCATCCGGAGAGCTTCGATTATAGCAAAGCCATTCCTTGCCGTTTCCACGAGAAATCAAGTTTCCACAGCCTTCTTGCGGTCTATAATATAGATAACTCCGCTGGCAAAATCCTAGAAATTCTTTCGAAAATTGCGGGGCGAAGTGTATGTCGTTCATTACTGAACAACTCAACTCATTCTTAAACTTAGGCATATGTAAGGAGTATCCAAAAATGGCCAGATCAAAATCTACCTCAGGCGGCAAGACAAATCGTCCAAACAATGAATCTGTAAATGCTGGTTCTATCAGCAAAGAGCAAACCACTCCTACGAGTCCAGTCAACGTGCCCGACATGAAAGCAGTCGAGGCCGAAACGGCGCCCAGCGCCAGCGGGCCCGAAACCACAATCGCGTCCGAAACCAGGAAGTTCGAAATCAAAAAGTCCGAGCCGCGCAAGTCCGAGGCTCGCAAGAATGTTGTTCCCATTAACCTGGAAGACGAAATCCGGCGCCGCGCCTACGAGCTTTACCAGCAGCGTGGGACGGCATCTGGCAGCGAGGCCGAAGACTGGCTGACGGCCGAACGCGAAGTGCGGCAGCGTTATCATCAGCAGAGTGCGTAGTCCGTCATCTCAAGTACACGCTGTCTTAATCAACCAATGCGGCGGCCGAATCCCGGTCGCCGTCCTCTTTAGATTGTCCGCAGAGCTCCGAATTTTCCCCATCCCGAAGGGCTTCGCCGATATACTATTGGGCACGCTTCGCCAGTCGTCATTTGTCACAGTCGCGTTTGTCTCACAGGTGTATTTCTGAAAAAATAGGCTGGGGTTCCCCCACATGGCGGAAATAGGTAGTTTCGCACTTCTCCTCGCTTTGGCGTTGAGCGTTTATTCGTTCATTGCCGGCATCGTCGCACTGGCATTTCAGAATCGCCGGGATTCGGAGCGTATCGGCGAGACTGCCCGCCGCGCCGGCGTCGCCATCTTTGGCGCGGTCTTGCTGGCCGCGATCGTCCTCGTCATCTGCGCCTTTCGTGACGATTTCTCCATCGCTTATATCCTCCACCACAGCAACCGCGATCTTCCCGGTCCTTATAAGTTCGCCGTGCTGTGGTCCGGTCAGGAAGGTTCGCTGCTGTTCTGGTCGCTGCTGCTGGCTGCCTACGGATTCGTGTTGCGTCTGCGCTACAAGACCGATCCACGCCTCTTCGCCTATGCGTCGGTGGTTCTTGCAGGCGTGCAGATTTTCTTTTTGCTGCTGCTAAATTTCGCAGCTCATCCCTTCGCCATTGTTCAGGGCACAATCCCCGCCGACGGCAACGGCCTGAATCCCTTGCTGCAGTATCCCGAGATGGTAATTCATCCGCCCATGCTGTATCTCGGCTACGTTGGGTTCACCGTGCCCTTCGCCTTTGCGCTGGGCGCGCTGATCATGAAGTATCCCGGCGAGAAGTGGATCAACATCACACGGCGCTGGACCATGGTCACCTGGGCCTTTCTTACCTGCGGAGTTTTTCTTGGCGCGCACTGGGCTTACTCCGTGCTGGGCTGGGGCGGCTATTGGGGATGGGATCCGGTCGAGAACGCGTCGCTGATGCCATGGCTGGTGGGTACCGCTTTTCTGCACTCGGTGATGATGCAGGAAAAGCGCGGCATGCTGAAAATGTGGAACATGTGGCTTGTCTTTGCTACATTCTGGCTTGCCATTCTAGGGACTTTCCTGACCCGCAGCGGGATCATCGCCTCCGTGCATGCCTTCGCGCAATCGTCGATCGGCGACTGGTTTGCCTGGTTCCTTGCGATCACTTTGGCCGTGTTCCTCTTTTTCTTCTTTAAGAACAAGTCTCATCTAAAGAGCGAGCACAAGCTCGAATCGTTGGTGTCGCGCGAGTCGAGTTTCCTGTTTAATAACTTGCTCTTCGTTCTGCTCTGCTTTACGGTGCTCTGGGGAACGTGGTTCCCAAAAATTTCCGAACTCGTGCAAGGCAATAAAGTCACGGTTGGGGCTCCGTTTTACAACCGCGTCGCCATCCCTGTAGCTCTGCTGCTGTTGATCCTCACTGCGGTAGGCCCGCTGCTGGCGTGGCGCAAGACTTCGCTCGAAAGCCTCAAACGCAATTTCATGTGGCCGGCCATCGGGGCCATCGTGGTCGCAGTCTTTCTGATGATCACGCCGCAGAGTTGGGGCGGGGCTTTTGGTCTGAAACCCTGGCAGAATATCTCTTACTTCTATTCGCTGATGGCGATTTCACTCGCAGCACTCGTCGCCTTCACAGTTGCCAGCGAGTTCTACCGCGGTGGCCGAGTCATCTCGAAACACACAGGCCAGGGCATGTTCGCCTCCATGGTGCAACTCACCCACCGCAACACCCGCCGTTACGGTGGATACATCGTCCACTTCGGCGTGGTGGTGGTCATCATCGGCTTCGCCGGAGCCGCTTTCAATCAGGATAAAGAGATGGAGATGAAGAATGGCGACAAGATGACCATCGGCGCCTACACCCTCATCTGCCGCTCCTCGACTGAAGACGACAATGCCGACCATTACAGCCAATGGGCGATGCTCGACGTTTACAAGGGCGGCAAGCAGATCGATACCATGACCCCCGAGCGCCGCTTCTATCACGCGAGCCAGCAGACCTCGACCATGCCCGACATTCGCTCCTCGCTCAACGAGGATCTTTACGTTGTGTTCGAGGGAGTGAATCAGGATAATGGGCGCCCGATTTTGCGGGCACATCTGAATGCGCTGGTTATGTGGGTCTGGATGGGTGTGTGGGTCATGCTGATCGGAACGGTCCTGGCTCTGGTGCCGAACGCGCCAGCGCCAGTGCGCGTTCCCGTGCCAGCACGACTCGGGCAGCAGAAACCCGCTCCCGTGGCTACGGGAGATTGATTTTAGAAGTCTAGTTGTTGAATGTGTGAGTGTGAAATGTGGGGACGGCCGCCCTCGGCTGTCCGCCG
Source organism: uncultured Acidobacteriaceae bacterium (assembly GCA_963789625.1). Classification (GTDB taxonomy): domain Bacteria; phylum Acidobacteriota; class Terriglobia; order Terriglobales; family Acidobacteriaceae; genus Sulfotelmatobacter. The sequence continues at coordinate 95,481 of CAWBLK010000009.1, forward strand.
GGCAAAGCCCGGCGCTTTTTGCCGGCAGCATTCGCGAACATGTCCCAAGCAAAGGCTTGATGAAAAACTCGAATCCGAAACCGAAGCTGGCCAACCAACGCCGCAAACTAGCCCAGACCCTCCTGCTCTGCCTCGCTGTCTTCGCCTTCGTCGGCGCCGGAGATCCCGCCACGCGCTTCAACGACATCGGCCACCAGATGATGTGCATCTGCGGGTGCAACCAGATTCTTCTGGAATGCAATCACGTCGGCTGCCCCGATTCCGACGGAATGCGCAACGAGCTCATGGCTGCGGTCTCCCGTGGAGATAGCGACAGCCTGGTCGAGCAATCCTTCGTGCAGAAGTACGGACCAACGGTTCTCGCCGCTCCCACCGCAAAAGGATTCGACCGCGCGGCCTACATCGTTCCGTTCGTCGCGCTATTCTTCGGCTTCGGCCTGGTTGTATTGATCGTGCGCGGATGGAAGAACCGTCCAGCTCCGGCATTTGCCGATGGCCTGCCTTCGGTTCGTGGCGCCGAACTCGAACAATTCCGCGATCAAGCCAGTAAGGACACCGATTTATGATCTGGATTATCTGCGGCGCGCTGACCCTCGCCACTTTGGTCTACGTTTTCTATCTGCCGGGAAGGCTCTTCCTCGGTCCGGAGAAAACTCGCGCCGGTTATCTGCGCGAGCGCAAAGACGCCGTCTACGAAAACCTGCGCGATCTCAACTTCGAGTACAAAGCCGGCAAAGTTCCCGACGCCGACTTCGCCTCGCTAAAATCTTCCCTGCAGGATGAAGCCGCTACCCTCCTGGCCGAGATTGCGCGCCTGGAAAAGAATCCCGCAGCACAAAGAGGACCCAGATCTTGAAAGAAATTGGAATTTTGAAACCCCACAGAACTGTCATCCTGAGCGCAGTGAGTGCTTCGCAAAGCGAAGCACTCACGCAGTCGAAGGATCCCTACCAGTATTCACCCCGCCATCCTAATAGGCTGTTCGTCAGCACGCTGGCCATTCTCCTCCTCGCCTCTTTCGCCGCCGCTCAAACTCTCACCGGCACGGTAAAGAATGCCACCACCGGTAAGCCCGCCGCCGGAGATGAAATCGTCCTGCTCAAGCTCGGCCAGGGCATGGAAGAGGCCGGCCGCACCAAAGCCGATGCCAAGGGACAATTCAGTTTCAAGCTCGACGATGCGCAGTCTCCGCATCTGGTCCGCGCCATCCATCAGGATGTCACTTACCATCGCATGGCGCCTCCGGGAACCACATCGGTAGAGCTCGACGTGTATGACGTCGGCAAGAAAATTGACGGCATCTCTGTGGTGGCCGACATCATGCGTTGCCAGGTCGAGCAGGGACAACTCGAAGTCATGCGCGCCTTCGCGGTGCAGAATAAATCGAACCCGCCGCGCACTCAGATGAACGAACGCAACCTCGAATTCTATGTTCCCGAGGGCGCGAAAGTGATTGACGGCTCGGCCATGACCGCCGGCGGTCAGCCCATCACTTCGTCTCCAGTGCCCGAAGGCGAAAAAAATCGCTACGCGTTCATTTTTCCTCTACGGCCAGGGATCACACAATTCCAGGTGGCTTACCAAATGCCTTATAGCGGCAGCGCCAATCTTGATCCCAAGTCGGTGTATCCGCTCGAGCACTTCGTCGCCATCGTGCCCAAGACGATGCAGTTCGCCTCCGCTGCTCCCGCCGCCGGTTTCAAGTCCATGGACGATCCCAACCAACCTGATTCCATCGTGCAGGTGGCATCGAACACCCAGCTCGGCGAGAATCTTGCTTTCAAGATTTCAGGCGAGGGCGTGCTCGAAAGCCGTCAGGAAGGCGATGGCTCCCAAGGCCAATCCGCTCAAGGCCCAAGCCAAAACGCCCCCCCACAAGCCCGTCCCGGCGGCGGACTTGGCCCGCCCATCGACGCTCCCGACCCGTTGCAGAAATACCGTTGGCAGATTCTCGGCGGCATCGCCGCAGCTTTGGTGCTCGGCGGAGTTTATGTAGCGTGGCGGCAGCAATCCACTGCACGTTCTGTGGCTCACCCATCTGGGCAGAGCACCCTGCAGGAAGAGGACGACTATGAGCCAGCCGAAGCTTTCGTCAAATCCAGCAGCCGAACAGTCCGCACGGCACGTCCCAGTTCCATGCTGCTCGAAGGACTCAAGGAAGAACTCTTCCAACTCGAAGTCGAGCGCAAGCAGGGCTTAATCTCGCAATCGGAATATGAGAAAGCCAAGTCCGCTCTCGACCAAACCCTCGAGCGTGCGCTGAAGCGAGAAGCTCAGAAAGCCTGAGGCTGCCGCACGCGTTATCATTTATAGATTGTCATTCCGACCGGAGCATTTCCTTTCCGAAGGAAAAGGAATGCGGAGCGGAGCGGAGGAATCTGCTGTCGCCTCCAGCCGCCAGCTCTTTAAGTGCTCTAATGTCCCATGGCCTATACCTGGTTCATACTCCTGCTCGCAATCGCAGGGACCGCGCTCATGTTTCTCCTGCTGCAAGGCACGCCCTTCGGCAAGGCAATTCATGAACGGATTCCCGACCGCCCACGACGCCGTCTCTTCGTAGCTTCTGTAAGTTTTTTTCTGACCTTCGCCGGAGTGCGCGCCGTGGTCTTCGCCGTTCTCCACAAGATTCCGCCCTTCCATTTCATCGAGCACGACGGACGGCACATTCATCACCTGGTCATCGGGATCATCATCCTGCTCGCAGTGGGATACGGCTGGCTGGCTGACATCGGCACCGGCGAAGACAACTCCTCGATTATTCTCAGCCGCCTGATGGCGATCCTCTACGGCGTGGGTGCCGCACTCACACTCGATGAATTCGCTCTCTGGCTGAATCTGGAAGATGTTTACTGGTCGCCCCAGGGTCGCACCAGTATCGATGCCGTTATTCTCTTCGGCGCACTACTCTCAATGAGCGCATGGGGCCTTCCGCTGTTTCAATCACGCGGCAAGAACAAGAAAAAACTGTAGCCGCATCACCGCGAGCTTCCAGTCGCCGCGGTTCCGAAATCCGCGACCCCAACCTTCACCACTGTGCCGCGCTTGACCGGTTCGGCGGTGGGCTTAGCCTCGGGCTTGTCTTTCTCTTTATCTTTTTCATCTTTACTTTGATCTTTATCTTTATCTTTAGCCGCAGAAGGAGCTACCGGCTGCTCCGTCCAAACTCCATAGACGCGACCGCCGGACGCCGCAATTCCCGAGTAGTCACCAAAGAAAACTTCACGCACTTCGAAAGGCTCGGTAGTCCAGGCATAATTCTGAAAGCTATTTCCGCCATCCGTCGACCGCGCCAACACAACAGTCTGCATCCGGTTCTTCGGATCTCCTCGCCGATCATAAAACACAACGTTCGCGGAGCCATCGATCGGATCAACTGCGAGCCACTGAAAAAACTGATCCGCCCCATTGTGAACTGGATCATTATTCACGCGCACCGGCGCGCTCCATTTTTTACCGCCGTCGATGGAAGTCGCGCTGAAAACATCGAGGTCACCGTTGCGGTAGTCGGTCCAAGTTACATAAAGGCGGCGGCTGTGCAGATTGATGGCAATCTGCGGAAACCCGTTCGCACGATCCAGCGTGTCCACCGCAAACATAATGGGAGCGGTGTGGAGAACGGAATGCGCCTTCGAGAACGTCTTCCCGCCATCCCGCGAGGTAGTAAAAAAAATGTCGTCCTCCTGGCTCCAGACCGCATACAGCCGCCCATCCGGACCCACCGCACCCGCGAATCCTTCGGCGGCCCCGTTATCGTCGCGCGGCAGCCCGGGATGGCGGTCGATTTCGACCGGCTTCGACCACGTTTGGCCGTCATCCGTCGAACGCGATAAAAGTATTTCGGAATCCGTCATCGTCCAGCGCGTCCAACCCACGTAAAGATTCCCGGCATAAGGGTCTTTATGAGCGCCCAGCGCGTGTATGTCCCCCGCGGTGTCAGCCACAATGTAAGGCTTGTCTTCAAACGGAATTCCGGGATTGCTGGCGAGCTCGCTCACCGCTATATGCTTCGCCTCCCACGTCTTGCCGCCATCAAGTGAGCGGCGCACGAATATACCGTTGCGTGTCGCGCCATGCCCCCAGTAGTTGAACGTTCCAAGTTTGTCGAACGCGATGTAGCACACAAAGGCATGGCCTTTGTTGTCGTAGGCCGCAGACACGTCGCCGGACACTCGATAATTCTCCGGCGCCACGTGTTCCGCTGCATGCCATGTGTGCCCCGCGTCCTGAGAATAGGAGGCATGAACGTTGTCCTGAAAAACCGCAACTACTTGCTGCGGATTCTTGGGATTAATCGCAACCGATGGTTCCGTAAAAGGCCCAGGTGTTGCAGTCAGGGAAAACACTTCCGCTCCGGGAGCCTTCGGCAAAGTTTGACCGTGCAGCAACGTGGCCAAGCCGACGACCATAGCTAGAGCAAGCGGCAATCCAATCGGGCAGCCAAGTTGTCGGGAGAAGGGCGTTCGCAATAGGTGGGACATTAGTGGGAGAGCATCTCCATTTTTGATGGTTTCGAATGAACCTGCTAATTGTCCCACGTCCACGAAGATTTCGCCCATAGCCGGGTGTTTAAGAATCCAGCAACGAAAAGAGAGAGTAGCACTCCCAAGCGACAGGATCCGAAGCACTTAGAGCTGGTGCCCGCGACAGCTTAAAACGAGTGGTTACGCCCCCATGCATCCCCTTACCCGGCGTGACATCCAATAAGCGAGATCAAACCTGGTGAGATAGAAAATGGGAAACACATTCAAGACCGCGTTCCTGCTGACCGCGCTCACGCTGTTGCTGATGTTCTTTGGCCGCTACTTTGGCGGGGAGAATGGCATGCTGTTGGCGCTGGTTTTTGCCGCCGTGATGAACTTCGTCTCCTATTTTTTCTCCGACAAGATCGCGTTGGCCATGTACCGCGCCCAACCGGTTACGCGCGAGCAACTGCCGCGCGCTTATGACATCGTGGAGCGGCTGACGCAGAAGATTGGCCTGCCCATGCCGAAGATCTATGTGATCCCTACCGAATCTCCAAACGCCTTTGCCACGGGGCGCAATCCGAAACACGCATCAGTCGCCGTGACGCACGGGATTTTGGGTTTACTCAATGACGAAGAACTCGAAGGCGTGCTGGCACACGAACTCGGGCACGTGGGCAACCGCGACATCCTTATTAGTTCGGTGGCGGCCACGATTGCCGGCGCCATCACCATGCTGGCCAGCATGGGACGCTTCGCCATGCTCTTCGGCGGCATGGGAGGCGGTGACCGCGACGACCGCCGCGGCGGACTGGCGGGGCTGTTCATGTTAATTGTCGCCCCAATTGCCGCAACCCTGATTCAGTTAGCCGTCTCCCGCTCACGCGAGTATCAGGCGGACGCGACCGGTGCGCACTACACCGGCAATCCCTACGCACTGGCCAGCGCATTGCAAAAGCTCGACGCCTACTCGCGCCGCGTGCCAATGGCGGCCAGTCCATCGACGGCACATTTGTTTATCATCCAGCCGCTGCTAGGCATGAACTTCGGCAACCTGTTCTCGACCCATCCGCCGATCGCCAAGCGCATCGAACGGCTGACCGGACGCCCGGCAGAGTTTATGCAATAGCGCTTTCAGCTCTCAGCTATCAGCTTGAGTCGGTGCAAGATTGCTCGGCGATTGCGTTCAGCATCTATGCAAGGGCAGCGAATCCTTCTCGGTTTGAAGCGGTTTAACTGAAAGCTGACGGCTGATATCTGAACAGCCAGCCCAGTGACATCGGTAACTCCGCCGCCCCAGCGCCAGATAGTAAAATCCATCCAATGTCCCCAGAAACTGCAATCGCCGTATCCCACAAAGCCGCCGAACTAGAAAAAACGCTGCGACGCGTGATTCGCGGAAAAGACGACGTAGTGCGCCTTGCGCTGGTCAGCATCTTCGCCCGTGGACATCTTCTGATTGAAGGCGTTCCCGGAGTCGGCAAAACTACGCTGGGACAGGCCCTAGCTCGTGCCATCGATTGCACCTTTCAGCGCGTGCAGTTCACTAGTGACATGCTGCCTTCCGACGTGCTCGGCATCTCGGTGTATTCGGCACTGGAGCAGGAATTTGAGTTCAAGCGCGGTCCGGTCTTCACCAATGTTTTGCTGGCCGACGAAATCAACCGCACCACTCCGAAGACGCAATCCGCGCTGCTCGAGGCGATGAACGAAAACCAGGTCACCGTGGATGCGCACTCTTACGAACTGCCGCGGCCGTTTCTGGTGATTGCCACGCAAAATCCCGTGGAGCATCACGGAACTTATCCTCTACCGGAATCGCAGATGGACCGTTTTCTAATGCGCGTGCGCATGGGGTATCCCGAGGCCGCCGCAGAGCGGGATATTCTGCGTTCAGAAGCTGGCGCCGCGAAACTGCAGGATCTCCGCCCTGTACTTACCGGCGCTGACGTGCTCGAAATGCAGGAAGCCGTTAAGAACATACGCGTGGACGAATCGCTAGTGACCTACGCTCTTGAAATCGTCCGCCGCACGCGGCAGTCAGAATATTTGTCGCTTGGCGTTTCGCCGCGCGGAGCACAGGCGCTCTATCGCGCCGCGCAGGCGATGGCATTCCTCGAAGGCCGCAGCTTCTGCACTCCGGAAGATTTCAAACCGCTGGCCGTTCCCGTCTTCGCCCACCGCGTAGTGGTCAACGGAAGCTACGCTTCGACGCTCAAGAAATCCGAGCAGGCCGATCAGGTTCTGCGCGAAATTGTGGAGAATGTGGCTATACCGGTGTAGGGAGGGATAGTGGGCTAAAGCGATAGCATTAACCCACTCCCTCGTTTTTCGGGGACGGGCGTCAGATTAAGGCTTGAGTTCGAAAATGGTCCCGCACCCCCCATCTCCAAAAGTGGTAGAGCACCCCTTCTTGCTCCCGTCGGTAAAAGTAGTCCCGTAGAGAAGTCCACCTTTGCCGAAAATCACATCTCCCCAGGGGCGTGTACCATCGCCTCCAAAAGTAAATTGGTAGAGCGTCGTTTCTGTCCAGGGATCGCCCACAGTTGCCGGAGGGCTGAGTTCAAACACAGTTCCCCCGCCCACACCCCCAAACGCGGTCGTGCCGTAGAGATTTCCACGCTGGTCGAAGGTCACCGAATCATAGGGATTCGCTCCATCGCTTCCGCCAGTAAATGCCCAGAGTGTGGAATAAGTCCACGCACCGCCGCTCACCGCCGGCGGGCTGAGCTCGTACACTCGTCCGCAAGGAGGAACGCCGCCGCAGTTAACGTTCTCCACGGAATCGGCCGTCGTGCCATAAAGGTGTCCATTGGAGTGGAAAACCACGCTGGAACCCGGATTCCTTCCTCCCGTGCCGCCGGCAAAGCTGTAGAGGATGCGTTCAGTCCATGCTCCGCCGGACACAGAGGGCGGGTGCAACCCGAATACCGTCCCGGCATTATTGGCTCCGCCATAAAATGTTGTTCCGTAAAGCACCCCGCCGGGGCCAAGGGTCACTGCGGCCGCAGGCGTGGAACCATCGTGACCGCGCGTCCCGAACCGGTAAAGGATTGACTCGATCCAGGCGCCGCCCGCGACGGATGGAGGGCTCAGCTCAAACACAGTGCCGAGATTGTCGATTCCTCCGCTCTCTGTCGTACCGTAAAGGTTGCCGGCGGTGTCCATGATTAGCGACGCGGCCGAGAAACATCCGTCCGGGTTGCCAAGGAACGAGTAGAGAACATTGTAGCTCCAAGCCCCTCCTGAAACTGGCGGCGCAAGTTCGAAGACCGTACCGCAAGATGAGCCCGAGGCAACCGTAGTGCCGTAAAGGTTTCCCGCAGAGTCGCGCAATAGCGCCGCCCATGGGTAGTCCCCGTCAGTCGTGCCATTAAACGTGTAGAGGGCGGTATAGCTCCACGGCTCGCCGGAAGCAGGCGGAGACATTTCGAAAATGGCTCCCCCGCCTCCGGTGCTAACAGATGCGGTGCCATAGAGGTTTCCCGCTGAATCCGCCACCAAGCCAGCGAGAGGGTTAGCGCCATCGCTCGGCGTGAAACGGTGAATCGTATATTCGGCTTGGGCGGCCAGCGACAGGCTTGCAGCGAGAAGAGAAACGATAAGAGTCGTGCAGCGACGAACGAGAAGATGTACCGGCTTCATAGAAGTTGTGCTCCTTGAGTTTTGTCCTGGGCCGTGGAACAGCGGGGGAGTCGGTTGACAACAATACCATGGTTCGGATTCTGATTGAAGCGGAAATCGACGGCCTGCAATCTCGTCGAATTTCATGACTGCTCTCGGAGCCGAGAGGACAGGGGCATTGCGCGTGGGCATAGCCCCGGCAACGCATAAACACAGCTATAATTCCTCTCGCCATGACCTTTCTGCGTTTTCTCATGCTGCTTTCGCTCGTCGTCTGGATCGGCGGGCTGATCTTCTTTGCTTTCGTCCTAGCGCCCACGGCATTCAATATTCCTGCCGTGCTGCCGAACACTCATCTGGCCGGCAACGTGGTCGGGCGAGCTCTTGGCAAGCTGCACTGGATCGCCATCGTCTCCGGAATCGTCTTCCTTATTAGTTCCCTCCTCTACAGTCGACTCACCGACGGTACTGCGCACGTCTTCGCCGCGCGGCATATTCTTCTCTGCCTCATGCTCGCGCTCACTTTGATCTCGCAATTCGGCATCATTCCGCGCATGGATGTGTTACGGGCTTCGCTCGGTGACGTGGCTTCCGCGCCACTCGACAATCCTGATCGTATTCATTTCGATGCGTTGCATGCGTGGTCAACGCGAGTGGAAGGTGCGGTGTTGCTGCTGGGGTTGGTGGTGGTGTATCTCACGGCGCAGCAACTGGGCACACGATAGGACAGAATCAATGAGCTCCTCACAAGTTCCAATCCGCTGCACCATCGCTCCCTGGCTGACGGTTCGCGACGGTGAGAAAGCTCTCCGCTTCTACCGCGAGGCATTCGGAGCCGTAGTGGTGTACCGGCTAGAAGATCCCGATGCGGGAGTGGTTGCTCGGCTCTCCGTGGAGGGTGCAGAGTTCTGGCTGGGTGACGAACAGACAGGCGAATCAGAACCGGAGTCTGTTGGTGGTGGCTCAGTCCGAATGATCCTGACCGTTGCGGACCCGAATAAAGTTTTCGTACAGGCACTGGCCGCTGGCGCGTCGGAGATATTTCCGGTTCGCGAGGAGCACGGCTGGCGGCTGGGGCGACTGGTTGATCCCTTTGGCCTTCACTGGGAAATTGGCCACCCTCTCATCGCTTAGCTGGAATCTATCCAGCCGTAATTGAACCGATACGCCGGCCGCGCGCGCCGGACACATTGGGCAATATCGTTTTCTTCATTTATCCTGAAGTGTTGTTCAAAGGTCGCTGAAGCCACTGTGCGCCTCCACTCTGAGTGCGTTCAGCGTCGAATTCGCTAGAAGCCGGGAGCTAAAAGCTAGAAGCTTTTCTTATGAAAACTGGAATCATTGGCCTGCCTCAGGTGGGCAAGACATCGTTGTTTCGTATCCTCACCAAGGCGCATCTTTCCGATCAGGCGCGGGCCAATCCGCGCGAGGCGCACATCGGCGTGGCCAAAGTTCCGGACGACCGGCTCGACCGTTTGGCCGCGCTTTACAACCCGAAGAAGCTCACGCATACCTCGGTGGAATATGTAGATGTGGGCGCGATCGGTCAGGAAGCCTTGAAAGACAGCGCCTACGCCGCGCATCTGCGCAACGTGGATGCGCTCGCCCATGTGGTACGTGTGTTCGACGATCCCTCGGTGCCGCATACTGGAGAGATCGATCCGCTGCGCGACATCAAGAATGTGGAGTTCGATCTGCTGGTTAGCGATCTCGGGCAAATCGAAAAGCGGCTGGAGCGGCTGGAAAAAGATCTCAAGAAAATGAAGACGCCGGAGCTCGAAAAAGAATTCGAGTTGCTGAAGCGAGCCAAGGTGCAGGTGGAATCCGACAAGCCGCTGCGTGAGATGACGATGACCGCTGAGGACAAGAAGCGCATCAAAGGTTTCATGTTCCTCAGCGAGAAGCCGATTTTCTATGTGCTCAACATCGGCGAATCAACCGAGCTGGGCAAGGAATTGGAAGAAGCGGTGAACAAATATAAGCTCACCGAAATCGCCGCGCGCCCGAATGCCGCGGCTACCGCGATCTGCGGCAAGGTCGAAGCCGAACTCGCCGAGATGAGCGATGCCGATGCGGCCGAATTTCTTTCCAGCTACGAACTCACCGAGAGTGGACTAACGCGGCTGATTCGCACCACTTACAAATTGCTCGGCGTGATCTCATTCTTCACAGCGGGCGAAGATGAATGCCGCGCCTGGCAGGTTCCCGCGAACTCGCGCGCTCAGGAAGCCGCAGGGGCGATTCACTCCGACCTGGAAAAACATTTCATCCGCGCCGAAACTATTCGATGGGATCAGCTGCTGGAAGCGGGATCAGAAGCAAACGCCCGTGCCAAAGGCACACTTCGACTGGAAGGCAAAGATTACATTGTGCAGGATGGGGATGTGATGCACATTCGGCATTCGGGATAAAACTTAAACCCACCACGGAGACACGGAGTCACGGAGAAAAGCCAATTCTTGATTTTTCTCCGTGACTCCGTGTCTCCGTGGTGATTTTATCGATTGAACTGATATCATCCTCGCCTGCCCATGAGCGCGATTCTCATCAGCATTCTGCTCGGCCTTACTGCCGCCGCCGCTAACGTTTTTGGCGGAGCGATTATCGTGCAGCGCCATTGGGAGCGGCGTTACCTGCGCTACTTCGTCGCGCTGGGCGCGGGATTCATGCTGGCCACGGCTTTGGTTGAGATGGTTCCGGAGAGCCTGGAGCTGCGCGGCAAGTCAGCTGCGTATTTAATTCTGCTGGGTTATCTGGTCGTTCATTTCTTTGAGCACACGGTCACGCCGCACTTCCACTTCGGCGAAGAGACGCACCACGACGAGTTCATCCACGCCCACAAGGGATACTCCGTGCTGCTCGGTCTGATCATTCACACCTTCTTTGACGGCATCGCCATCGCATCCGGATTTCTGGTTTCAAATGTTCTGGGCTGGATCATTTTCTTCGCTATCTTCCTGCATAAAATTCCTGAAGGATTCACCGTGAGTTCGGTAATGTTGGCCAGCGGACGCAGCCGAGGTACGGCCTGGGGTGCATCAGTGATTCTGGGCGGAGCCACACTGGCGGGCGTTCTGACCATGGCAATCTTTCGTCAGCACGTCGATGCCGGACTGCCGTTGGCGGCAGGGGTCACAATCTACGTGGCGGCTTCAGATCTGGTTCCTGAGGTAAACAAGGAACCGGGACCGAGAATGGCCTTGCTGGTTTTCGTTGGAGCCGGAGTTGTGCTCTTGCTGGCGGCTCTATTTCGCGGAATGTGAATTTTCATCATGGACACTAACGCAGTTCACCGCAGCGGCTAAAGCCGCGTCGCGTCGTAGCTTTCTTGGCACGACTAAAGCCGTGCCCTTCCCGATCTCTACAGACTCCCGGAATCAGCTAGTCCACAGTGTGCTTAGCCGTGTAGCCGTCGCGGGCCACAACCTCAGCCGGTTTTTCTTTGCCTTTCTGGTCCTTCACCTTGAGCGGGCTACCGTCAGGGCCTACGACCTGCACTTTGAGCTTGCGGTAGGTGCCGTCCAGCTTGGTGTTGGTGGGGTGATACGACAGCGAATATTGATTGCGGATGTCGCTGCCGATCTCCTGAAAGTCTTCACCGTACTCCGCCTGGAAGCGCGGGAAGTAGGCGCGACCGCCAGTCATCGCGGCGAAGGTTCGCATTTCATTGTCAGCCTGCAGGTAGTCCATTTCGCTGGCATGAATGCCCGCGCCACGGTTCCCACCGCCGCCCATTATCCGGAGAATCTGTCCCACGCTGATCGGGAAGATGGTCACATCTTTTGTGTCTTTTACCTTCTTCATGATCTTATCGAGCGTGAGTTTGCTGAAGCTGTCATAACCGGTAGTGATTAGGATGATGTACTTCTTGCCTTCCACCCGATCCAGGCGATCGAGCGTGTCATAAAGAGCATCGAACAGGTTAGTCTCGGAAAATCCGGGAATACGCAACTGGTTCAGTGCACCATAGATGGCTTTCTTGTCCTGGGTGAAATCGACGAGAATGTGCGGTTGCATATCGTAGTAGCTGACCGCGACCCAGTCGTCTTTTCTGAGCGTGTTGGCAAAAGCATAAGAAGCCCGAAGCGCGTCCAGCATGAACGAATACCGGGTGGCAGCGAATTCTACCAGCAGCACGGCAGTGATCGGAGCCTGCGTTACGTTGAAGTTAGAGATTTGCTGCGCTTCTCCGTCTTCGAAGATTCGGAAGTTATCTTTTTTCAGGCCCGCAACATAGCCACCAGCCTTGGTGGTGACTAGCACATCCACATTCACCAGAGGCACGTTCACCTTGATGGAATAATCGGGCATGCCCTCGATTTTCTTGGGCGAAGTGGGCGGCGGAGGCGGTGGCGGCTCTTCATTATTCGTTTTCTTCGGGATAGCGTATGGGCCTATATCGCCGCCCGGACCGCCGGCCTCTGGCGGTGCATCCTGCTTGGGCTTGCCGTTATCCTGTGCTGGAGTCTGCGACTGATCCTGGGCGGACGCGGGAACGACTTCGACCAGTAGGACGAGAGCGACCGTTATCGCCAGCAGCCACATAGTGAAATTCTGGAAGCGTGAGCGCTGATTTTGGAGCCTCCGCTGAGTGGGCGAATCAGCAAATCTACCGGCGAGAATATTAGAAAACATGGCGTACCTCTGTGGAATAAAGACTCTTGGGAGCAAAAATACCCTGTGCTAGTATAGACGCAGGGATTCGCGATTGGGATGTTTGCCCGGCTCCCGGTGTTCCCCCTCCTGGCAACGACTTACAATCTGGCGGAGTCTAATCGAGTAAAGGCGGGGCTCACGTCCTGCCGGGCGTAGTTCATGAAAAAATTAGCTTTCGCGTTCTTCGTGGTTTGCCTGTCTTTTTCCTCTCTTACATCTGCGCAGACTTCCGCTTCCGCACCGGCGCAAAATCCTAAAACAATTGCAGTAAGCGAGATTCACGCCGGCATGCGGGGCGTGGCCTATACCGTGTTTGAGGGCGTGAAGCCCGAGGCCATGGAAGTGGAAGTGCTCGGCGTGCTGCATAACGTGAACGGCCCCAAGGGAGATATTATTCTCGTCCGGCTGCACGGGCAAAAGGTAGAGTACACGGGCGTTGTGGCGGGCATGAGCGGGAGCCCGGTTTATTTCGATGGCAAACTCGCCGGAGCTCTCGCCTTTCGCATTGGAGAATTTTCCAAAGAACCGATCGCCGGAGTTACGCCGATCGCCGACATGCTCGAGATCAGCGCGCTGGATCGCTCGCCCGCAGAAGAGACTTCCGCCGCCAGACCCGCAGTAAACACAGTCGCCGGTAAAACTTCTGGACCAGGCGCAGTCCCTGCACTGCCGGGACTCGCTCAGGATGCGGCTCAGAGGAGTGCGGATCAAAGTTCAACAGGAAAAGATTTCGCGAATTACCTGAAGCCCATCGAGACGCCGCTGGTCTTCAACGGATTCTCCGAACAGGCGATTCAGCTTTTCGCCGGACAGTTTGCCTCCGCTGGAATAGTTCCGGTGATGGGCGCCGGCTCGACGAGTGATGACAAACAGCCGGAGCCGTTGGTTGCAGGCTCCGCCGTGAGCGCGATCCTGGTGCGCGGCGACATGGATATCGAGGCCACCTGTACTGTGACTTATGTCGATCCGCAACGGCTGCTGGCCTGCGGACATCCATTGCTGCAGTTCGGCTCGGTCGATCTGCCCATGAACAAGGCCGAGGTTTTAGCCACACTGGCTTCGCCGCTCAACGCATTCAAGATTGTGAACACGACGGAACCCGTGGGAACATTCGTTCAGGATCGCCACACCGGCATCATGGGCGTCTTCGACCGGCAACCGGAAATGATTCCGGTCACGCTGAGCATCCATAGCAATACCGGAGTGAAGCAATTCCATTACGAAGTACTGAACAATCCCAAGCTGACGCCGGTTGCACTGATGGTGACGGTGTTTAACGCGCTGCACGGCGTGAACGAATTCGGCGAAGAGATTACCTACCGGCTGGCGGGCAGCATCGGCGTGAAGGGATTTCCGGACGTCACCATGCGCAACATGTTCGCTCCGGGAGAAAATTCGCAACCGGCGGCGATGCAAGCCGCAATCGCGCTGGGCGAGCGCTTTGGCCGTATCTATGACAATCCTTATAACGCTCCGGCCATCGCGGGCGTGAACCTCGACTTTGACTTGGTCCGCGAACGCCGCTGGGCACGCCTGGAGAGTGCGCGAACCGATGTTACGGAAGCCCGTCCCGGCGAGGAAATCATGCTGGAGACTGTGCTCGCTCCCTACCGCGGAGAGCGCATCGTGCAGCAAATTCCGGTAAAGATTCCAACCTCGGCGAGTAAAGGCACGTTGCGCATCCTAGTCAGCGACGGCGATACCCTCGATCGCATTGGTCACAGCAACCCTGCCTTCGGTCGCAAACTTGATCTCGCATCTACCATCGCGGTGCTGAATAAAGAGCACTCGAACAACCGCGTCTATGTCTCTCTGCTGGAAGCCGATCCCGAAGCCCGCGTCGCCGACAAAGTGATGCCCACACTGCCCATCTCGATCATGAATGTGATGGATGGCATGCGCGGCAATCAGGAGATGGTCGTGAGCGGCGAATCAAGCGTGGATGAAACAGCAACAGCTCCGCTGGATTATGTCGTATCGGGCGCGCAGCTGCTGACGGTTACGGTGAAGTAGAAAGAAACCGAGGTGCTTGTCATCCCGAGCAAAGCGAGGGACCTTGGTGTCCTCTGTGGCACCGATGGTGTATGCAAGAACCAAGATCCCTCGCTCCGCTCGGGATGACAATTTGAAAGCCTCAGCGTTTGCAAATCAAAACAACAGCACTCCCGCCTTCTCCATGTGCCGGAAGCCATCCGTGGCTACTGCGGCGATAACCATGAGCGTTCCGTTGTAACCCACATGCGCCAGAAAACTTGACGCTACAGACTTGGTCACCGCGCGCACCGTAGTAAGCACTACGCCCACCAGAACGATGATCAGCACCGCCGACCACGATCGGTACTGCAAGTAGTGCATCAGACCAAAGGGCAGCGCGGTGAGAAGGATTCCCCAGAACGCTCCCAGCCGCCGCGCCACCACCGGATAAAGAAATCCGCGAAAGAAGAGTTCTTCCATCAGAGGCCCGAGCGTGATAGCGAACGCCACGGTGAGATAAGCATCCAGGGGCCGGTCAAAAAATTGATCGAAGGGCGTGGTCTTGGGCATGGGCAGAAATCGTCCTAACAAGTCAAAGCCGAGCATGAGAACACCCACGCCCACCAAGCTCACTCCGCCGGGTCCCGGCCAATTCCAGCGTAGAGCCGGCCAGAAGCGCGCATGATATTTTCCCTCGACCAGAAGGACCATGAAGACCGCGACGATGCCATAAGCCAGCAGTTCGGAGAGCAGCGCCAACACAGGTTTCTGCGCCACATCGATCCAGCTCTCGTGGCGATAAATGAACCGGACGCCCACCAGGATAAGAATGAGTTGCACCAGAAAAATCATGCCTAGCGTGAGCGCGGCAATCAGCAGCACATCCCACCCACTCCAGACGGGATCCTCACCAGCTTTGGGCAGGCCAGGTAGTCGCGTCTCAACCGGCGGAAGAGAATAGGTAATCGGCGGTGCGGACAGCCGTGCTTCGCCGCTCAGAGGCTGCGGATCTAACTGCGGGTTTTCGGGGGATGACAGAGAATCTCTTTCCGCCTCGACTGGCTACCAGAGCTTAGCTCATGACTGCCAGCTTGGGCTGTGGTGCAATGAGAATTCTACGATAGTTGTCGACTGTAGTCGGAATCGGACAAGTTAGCGTTAATCCCAGGAAAAGCTTGTCAGCCCCTTGACAGTACTTTACTCCGTCTTGTAACGTCCCTCGTAATCTTCAGGAGCTTATCCGACAGAGGGACCGGATAAGAGTTCTCAGCGGCTCCTTCCTCCAAAATGGGCTGCGTCCGCTTCGGACGTAATCATTCACCATTGTTAGCCATGCTTGTGGTGAGCCCAGCGCACCTCGCAGTTCCCACCACATCGACGATTACACGCAGCCCATTCGTTGTTAGCCAATCACCTTCAAACGGCAAGCCCCTAGGTTTGCAAGGAGATATCGATGAACACAAAGCGCTTCTCAGCATTGGCCCGTGACTGCACGAGCAAGATTTCGTGTGCATTGTTGGCAGCGGTCGTTCTAACGACGCTCGCATCCGCCCAGTTGACCAGTACCGAAACCAGTACTTTGCATGAATGTAACGCCGCTCCCATAAACTATTATGAGGATCAATACAGTAACTGGCAGTACAAAGATTCATCCAGTGTGACACACCAGTTTCCAGGCGATACTCTGTTTATCGAAAGAGTTACGTACACATGTGGCGATGGGTCTCACACGTGTGTTTGCCAAGCAGGTGAGGATACCTCGCTAGCCGCCGTTTCGACGGACAACCTATACTACTTGCAAGCAACGGGAGGCTCCGGTACCGCAACCGCGACTACCGCAAGCGAATTTGATCCCTACTATAAGGTAGTCTCCATTCTCTACTCGCCGCCCGGTAATCAGAGTGGCCAAGGATACGGTACCTCCACGACAAACGGCACCGTAACGACGATCACCAGTAGCTTCACGTTTTCCTCTGACCTCACTTTTAGCTCGGGAATTAAAGACGTGCTGGGGGGCAGCGCGAGTGTTGGATATGCAACCACATCGAACAACAGCAGCGCGTTTACACAGACCTGGACCGACGCCACCACCATTACGAGCGATGACAATAGCAACCTCACTTATAACCCCACCAAATCAGACGCGATCAATCATAACCTTGACGAATTCGCCATCTGGCTCAATCCGCAAGTAACGGTTTTTGCCTCCGGAACGACTCCAGTGAGTTATACCACGCACTCTCAGGCCACTGCCGGCGTATCAGCAATAGTGGCCGATGTCGTCACCCTCCCCGCGATCGCCATGGAGGCGACGCCTGCGGGCAGCAAAGGTGTCACCACTGTGCCGGTGGGGTATCTCATACCGCAGGCAATTGCAGGGGAGGACGGCACGAATTCGTACATGCCCGGCCTCGGGGCAATCTGCAAGAACCAAACCCTCTATCAAGAGCAACTTGCCAGCGCCGACCCCGCAACGCCAACTGCGTGCACGCAGACGAATCAGTGCGGGTGCGTCCCCGGCGATTTTGTCGCAATCCTACAGACGGACCCCCTTCTGAATTACAACGGCACTACGCTCACTGCAAGTCCGTATGCCGGCACTGTGGACCCCTTGACGCTAGACCCTTCCGGCGTCACTATTTGCGGGGCAAATCCAATCGCCAACCCTGCGACCGCCAGTTGCCGCTACCAGATCGTTCCAACCGCAACCGGAAGCACTACGCCGCTATTTTTACCCCTTAGCGGCGACACCTATCCTACCCAAACGGTGACCGACACAACTAGTACAACAACAGCAACTGGCCACATCGACACTCACAGCGTGGGCCTCAGTTTCGGTGGGGGGGTTCTTGTCGCCTCTTTGGTGACCAAGGACACATGGACGTGGACGGATGGTGAGTCCTGGGGAAAGATAAACGGCGCATCGAACTCCATGTTCGTCACCCTAAAAACATCGAATGCCGACTGCGTGGAAAACGTCAACATCTATGAGGACACAGAGTTCCATACCTTTGCCTTTCAGGTGCCGACAGGTATCACTACCTGTCCATAACGCGGCCCGGTATGGGTCAGTTAGCGGAATAAATAAACGCCGTCAGCTGTAAGGCTGGCGGCCTTTGTTTTAGCAGAACCTCGCTACGCGCTGCGCTTCCCATTCCCCGCAAAATATCCGGTAAGCGCCTGCCCTGTGTACGACTTCTTCACCCGCGCCACCTGCTCGGGCGTGCCCTGCGCTACGATGCGGCCGCCTTCTTCGCCGCCTTCGGGGCCGAGGTCGACGAGCCAATCAGCGTTGCGAATCACGTCCAAGTTGTGCTCGATGATGATGATCGAATTGCCCAGGTCGGTCAACCGGTGCAGCACGTCGAGCAGTTTCTTTACGTCATCGAAGTGCAGGCCGGTGGTGGGCTCGTCCAGTAGATAAAGTGTCTTCCCGGTCTGGCGCTTGCTCAACTCGCGCGCCAGCTTGATGCGCTGCGCCTCGCCACCGGAGAGCGTGACCGCAGATTGACCGAGATGAATATACCCGAGGCCGACATCGACCAGCGTCTGCAGCTTCTGCTTCACCTGCGGAATATTTTCGAGAATCGGCAGCGCGTCGGAGACCGGCATCTCCAGCAAGTCGGCGATGGAGTTGCCGTTGTATTTCACGGCCAGCGTCTCGTGATTGTAGCGCCGTCCGCCGCAGACCTCGCATAGCACGTAGACATCGGGCAGAAAATTCATTTCGATGCGGCGTTGGCCTTCGCCCTGGCATGCCTCGCAGCGTCCTCCGGAAACGTTGAACGAAAATCGTCCGGCCTTGTAGCCCCGCTCGCGCGCCTCGGGCAGCATGGCATAGATATCGCGAATCGCCGTAAACACTCCGGTATAAGTTGCGGGATTCGAGCGCGGCGTCCGCCCGATCGGCGATTGGTCGATGCGAATGACCTTATCGATGTTCTCCGCACCCATGATCGCCTTGTGCTCGCCGGATTTCTCCCGCGAGCGGTAAAGCTGCCGCGCCAGCGCGCGATAAAGAATATCGTTAACCAGCGTGGACTTGCCGGAGCCGGAAACTCCCGTGACGACCGTCATCACGCCGAGAGGAAACGTGACGTCGAGATTCTTGAGATTGTTTTCCTTCGCGCCCAGAATCGTCAGCGCAGCGCCATTCTTCTGCCGCCGCTCCGGACGCATCTCGATCTGCACCTTGCCGGAGATGTACGCGCCCGTAAGCGAGTTCGGCTCACGCATGATCTCCGCCGGAGTGCCGTGCGCGACGAGCCCTCCGCCGTGCCGTCCAGCGCCGGGGCCGAGGTCGATCACATAATCCGCTCGGCGAATGGTTTCTTCGTCGTGCTCGACCACGAGTACGGTGTTACCCAGGTCACGCAGATTTTCGAGCGCCGTCAGCAGTCGGCCATTGTCGCGATGATGCAGGCCGATGGAAGGCTCATCCAGCACGTAGAGCACTCCGCGCAGCTTCGAACCAATCTGCGTGGCCAGACGAATGCGTTGGCCCTCACCGCCCGATAAAGTTGCCGCCGAGCGGTCGAGCGAAATGTAGTTCAACCCCACCGCATTCAGAAATTGCAGGCGCTCCACCACTTCGTGCATCACGCGGCCAGCAATTTTTTCTTCGCGGCCGGCCAGCTTGATGCGTTGCGCCACTTCCAGCGCCTTCGAAATCGGCAGCGCCGTGAAGTCGGCAATCGACATGCCGTTTACTTTCACTGCCAGGCTTTCCGGCCGCAGCCGCTTGCCCTGGCATGCCGGACACGCCGTCGCCGACATGTGATCCATCAGCCAGTCGCGATAGCCTTCCGAAGTGGATTCTTCGAGATTCTGTTTTAGGTATCCGAAGATTCCACGAAACCCAGTCTTGCCATGGCCTGATTCGCCGTTCAAGCAGCAGGTCCTGAATCTTGTCGGGAAACTTTTCAAATGGCGTATTCAAATTGATGCCGTGCGCCGCCGCCATGATCTGCAGCGCATGAATCAGCCCCTGCGACGCCGAGCCTGGCCCCAACCCGCCATCGAGCAGCGGCTTCGACCAATCAGTGATCACCTTCGCGGGATCAAAATCGTAGCGATTGCCCAAGCCGTGGCACTCGGGACACGCTCCATACATGCTGTTGAAGGAGAACGACCGCGGCTCCAGCTGCGGCACGCTGATGCCGCAATCCGGGCAAGCCAGCTTCTCGGAATAAAGCTGCTCCTCGCCGCCAACGACTGAAACCTGCACCAATCCGCCAGCCAGCTTCATCGCCAGCCCCACCGACATTTCTAGCCGATGCTCAATGCCCGGCTTCACCAGCAAGCGGTCGATCATGACCTCAATCGTGTGGTTCTTGCGCTTGTCCAGATTGAGGTCGTCATCCAGGTTTACCAGTTCGCCATCAACGCGGGCTCGGGTGTAGCCGTGCTTGAGCAGCGTCTCCATCTCTTTTTTGAACTCGCCCTTGCGCCCGCGCACAATCGGCGCCAGCACCATTACACGGTCCTCAGGCGTCAGCGCCATCACCCGCTGCACAATCTGCTCGGCCGATTGCCGGCTGATGGCCTGCCCGCACTTAGGGCAATGCGGCACCCCGATAGAAGCGAATAGCAGGCGAAGATAATCGTAAATTTCGGTGATGGTTCCCACGGTTGAGCGCGGGCTGCGGCTGGTGGTCTTTTGCTCGATTGAGATGGATGGACTAAGTCCATCAATTGCATCAACATCCGGGCGCTCCATCTGGTCCAAGAACTGCCGCGCGTAGGTCGATAAAGTCTCCACGTAACGGCGCTGCCCTTCGGCATAAATGGTGTCAAAGGCAAGCGACGACTTGCCCGACCCGCTCAGCCCGGTCACCACTGTGAGCGTATTCCGGGGAATCTCAACGTCTATATTCTTGAGATTATGCTGGCGCGCCCCCCGCACCGAGATTTTAGTAATCGCCATTTAGAGTAATGTCCAAAATTCAGGCTGGACTGCCCTTACGTAATGTCGACAGGTTTGCAGGCGTGTCCGACAGTAGGAGTGCACAGCTCTACTTCGTATCTTACTATGCTGGCCCAATACGGCGCACCTTGGCGGCGGCATCCGGGTCGTCACTAGCGGCGGGCGGCAAGGCAGGTAGATTGAAGAAGCCGTGTAGACGGAAGTTAGGCTTTCGGCATCAGAATACTGCAACTTAATAAGGGTGGTTGACCGTGATTTCGCTCTTCATGCCTCTGATTCTCTGCGTGACCGTGGTAGTATCCGTCGGCCTCGGCGTCCTCGCCGCCTATGTGACCGTAATCAGCATCCTTGATCTATGTGGCCGCGCCTCGCAGCAACAGCCCGCAAGACCGCGGCTGGTTCTCGTCCCTACGCAGAACCACGCCAGTGGGGACTAAGAACCTATCCCATAAGCCCGTTGGGGAAGGGCACGACTTTAGTCGTGCCGCTGAAATCTCTGGTTTTTCCAACATCCTCAGCGGCCTGATTTCAACGTGATGGTCTCCAAATTGTGGACCCAGCGCGCTGGCCGCTTATCATCCGTCACGATCAGTTGGAACGGGCCGTTCTTCCCCAGCGGCTGGCCATCGCGAGTATCGGCGACGATCACCTGACCTTCGTGAAAGCTGGGATCAACTTCAGCCAGAGAAAGCACGACTGAATACCCGTCTGAACCAGTTGCGGTCACATAGCTGGTCATTGCCTCGCCGCGAAGCTCTTTTCCGAGAGGTGCGTTCACTTTGGCTAGCAGAGTCGCCAGCGGAACTCCGGAATAAGCTTCGGTCGCGTTTGTGTGACTGTTGTGTACGGTGATCGTAATGTGCGACAGCAGGTGAAAATCGGTTGAGTAACAGAGCGACAGGAGCTTGACCGGAATCGTCGCTAAGCACCAGTGTGTCGGCCGCATAAATCGCATGGGGCGAGCTCACTTCGCCGACCTGCAGAACTACCGGGAAGATCTGGCTCGCGTCCTTTACCTCGGCGAGCTGACTTGAGGCGAACTGACCTGAGGCGAACTGACAAAGAGACGTTCAGACCAGGTCTTGAATCCCGGGGCAGAAACTGACAGAGCATAGCGCCAGCTTTCAGGTTGAGCGCAAGCTGACCATGATCATCAGTCTCAAGCTTCGCTAAACTCTGTTCGGACGAAGGCGCGAGTTTAATCTGTGCGTGCGCGATGACGGCTCCGGTTTGATCGCTCACGCGGATCGTCACAGGAGTGGTTGCCGCTTGCTGCGCATAAAGCGCAAAGGGAGCCAGCGCAACCGCGCAGAACAGGGCAATACTCAAGTTCGACTTGTACATAGTGGAAGAATAGCGTGGTGATGGGCTGATGTCAGCAGACAAGCCGGAATCTCCCGCCCAGGGTTCAAGCCCGTGTTAGCATTTCGGTAGTTGCTCCCTGCGGCGGAACGCGCATGGCCTGTCGTCCCATCTCGACTTTGCTCGCTGTAATGCTTCTGGGAACCATCTTAGTTTCTCCTGCTCCTGCCGCCGAGCCCACTCCCTGGCTTGAAATTCACTCCACCCACTTCACCGTCATCACCGACGCCGGCGATAAAAAAGGAAAAGAAGTTGCGCTGCGCTTCGAGCAGATGCGCGCCGTCTTCGCCATTCTGCTCATGAAAGAACGCCTTAATCAGCCGGTGCCGCTCACCATTCTTGCCTTCAAGAACGATAAAACCTACTACCAGAGCGCGCCACTGCGGCCGGGGCGAGACAATCAAGCCCAGCCCATCGGCGTCCCCGGCTTTTTTCTTCCGGGGCAAGGCCGGAATGAAGACCAGGATTTTATCGTGCTGAATTTGTTCGAGGAAGAATCCTGGCGCGCCGTCGCTCACGACTTCGCTCATCTGCTCCTGAACTACAACTATCCTCCGGTGCAGGGATGGTTCGACGAAGGCTTCGCCGAATACTTCGGCTCCATCCGCGTCGACGATAAGAAGTACGAAATCGGCGGCGATCCTGAGCTGAGCTCATCCTCCACTATGGATTTGCTCGGCAATCAGCGCGACGTGCGGAATCCGCCGAAATCTCTTACCGAACTCCTCAGCGGCCAGGTCTGGCTCACATTGCCGGACTTGCTCACCATGAAGCACGACACTTCCACCTACACCGAAGGCACGCATCACACGCTGTTCTACGCGCAGTCGTGGATGGTGGTGCATTACCTGCTCCACGCGCAGAAGCTGCCGGAGACCGGAACATATTTCGATCTGGTCGAGAACCAGCATGTGCCGGTGGAAGAAGCCATCCAAAAAGCTTACGGAGTAACCGCAGCGCAATTCGACCAGGCGGTGAAAGATTATTTCCACTCACTCACGCCGCTGTTCGTCGCGATGGATGCCTCCAAGCAATCGAGTGCGCCGGCGAATGTACCGCAGGTCTACACGTTTCCATCGCCAGTAGCTCCGAGCGACAGTGCAATCATCGCCAAGCCGATGCGCGAGGTCGATGCTCGTGCCTCGATCGCCGAGATGAAGGTCAGAATTCCCGAACGCCGCGACGCCGCACTGCAGGAATTGAAGACGCTGGCCACAACTCCCGATCCGGCCACCACGAAAGCTCCGACTAAGAATGATAAGGAGATAGACAAGGGCAACGAAACGGATACTCTCGTCACGACCCAGGGCAACGAGATCGCGCACCGTGCGCTTGCCTGGGATCACATACAACGCGGCGAGTTCGATGAAGCCGTGGAAGAACTCGGCGACGCTGCGGCGCTCGACCGGCGCGATATGTGGATCCGTTACTACCTTTCGGAGCTGAAGTACCGCATGGCGCAGGCCAAGCATGCTGATATCCAGGGCTTGCCCAACATGATGCAGGATCTCCGCGCCGTGCTCGAGTGGTATCCCGAATTCGCCAACGCTGATGACCTGATGGCCATGGCGCGCCTCGAAGGCGGCGGTCCGATCGCGGCCATGCAGGCCGAACATGCGGCCATGCAGCTCAGTCCGCGCAATCAGCAGTACGTTTACCATCTCGCGGAAATCTACATCGCCGATAAAAAATGGGATGCGGCGAAGGGCGTGCTGGAACGCCTGAAGAGCGGTAATGATGCGGAAGTCGCCGCTCTGGCTCGCGCCGAGCTGGAGCGGATTCCTGCCGAGCGGAAGTACGGTCTTTCTCCCGCTACGGCAACGGCGGCGCAAAAACTTTCTGCGCAACCTTCTCCGTTTGACGTGCTGGAGCAGGATGCCGCCAAGCGCGCCGCGCAACAGTCCGCGCAAACCGCGGACAAGCGGCCAGCCAAGTTCGTCCAGGGACGGCTGGTGGGCGTGGACTGCTCTCAATCCCCGTCGGCGGTTCTTACTGTAGCCGCTGGCGGAACCGTTCTGAAACTGCGCACCGCCGACTACAAATCTCTGCTGCTCATCGGCGCTGACAGCTTCTCGTGCGAGTGGAACAACCGCGCCGTCTCGGTGAACTACCGCCCCGGCGGCGTGGCGGATGGAGACCTGGTGTCGGTCGAGGTGCGGTGAAGCTCACGGCTTTTGCGACCCTTTGTCATCCTGAGGAAGCAAGTTGATAGTAGAATTGGCAACCGCCAGCGTCGGTTGGATTGAGACGACTGACGACCTTGGGCAAATCCGCTACCAGGAGACGTTCGCGATGCGAAATATCGCTATGGCTTGCATCCTGCTCACTTCGCTTTCGGGCTTCGCTGCGAGCAACGACACGAAGCCAGAAGACGTCATTGCCAAGCATCTGGATTCAATCGGAACGGCCGAGGCGCGTGTGGCCGTCAAGTCCCGCGGCATACAAGGCACGCTGCACTTCAGAGAGCTGGTCGGCGGGATGGGAGACGTCACCGGCAATTGGGGCTATGTATCCCAGCAGCGGGAGTCAAATTTCGTGATGAAGTTCGGTGGCGGCCCATGGCACGGGGAACGATTTGTATTCGACGGAGATAAAACTTCCTTTGCCGTTTTTACTTCGTCGCACCAGCCGAGCCCGTTCGGGAATTTCGTGCGCACGCAGGACTTTATTCTCAAAGAAGGCTGGCTGGGTGGAGAACTTTCCACGGGCTGGGCTCTTGAGAACCTTGAGCCAGCCGGGGTTAGCTCAACTACGTTGGCCTCAAGAAAGTCGATGACCACGATCTGCAATGCATCGAGTATTCCCCGAAGGCCAACACCGACATGATGATCAAACTGTATTTCGATCCTGACACCCATCGTCATGTGATGACAATCTATTCGATGGTCTGGGAACCGGGCGTGGGCCGTGATGCCAGAAGCGGCCCGAATCAGCGGCAGATCCGCTATACCATCGAGGAGCGCTTCAGCGATTTCCAGACCGACAGCGGGATAACACTCCCCCGGCATTATGATCTTCGCTATACCCAGGAACCGCAGAACAGCCCGACCCGCTCCTATGATTGGGATATGACGGCGGATAAGGTCTTCACCAACATTGGCCTTGATCCCGCGAATTTTCAGATCAAGTAATCAGGAGCAGTTTGCAGGCAAATGAAAAACCCTCCCGCTGGGAACGGGAGGGTGGAAATCGCGGTAACTGCAGGCTAGGCACGAACGACATTGCCCGCCTGAAAGCCTTTGGGGCCTTTCAGCAGATCGAACTCCACGGTCTCACCCTCGTTGAGTGAGCGGTAGCCGTTCTCCTGAATGGCGGAGAAATGTACGAAAACGTCTTCCCCCGTGGAGCGCTGGATAAATCCATATCCCTTCGCCCCGTTGAACCACTTTACTGTTCCCTTCTCTCTCACGGAAAAACTCCTTTCGACTTAATCGCGAAGAATTAAGTTCCCCGAATATCCTGTATCGTTGTCCCGTTGAACCGGGACGCCCCCTCAGGAAAAACAGTGGAACTCGGTTGCGCCTTTCAGTGACGAAGAAATTGCCCCAAAGCAAAAGACTCCTCGGTACGCCACCGCATAAAGAAAATGCGGCGCGAACTTTCGGAGCCTTGGACCCTCGACGCTGATTTCTACGGCGGTACTCAAGACGTCAACCTGCCTTACGAACTCATTGCCCGGCATGCGCCGGGAATGAGCAACGAATAATAAGCAGTATTAAATCGATTCGCAAGTGAAATTAGATGAAATGAATCGAAATGTAACCGCAGGTCATGTGGAATCCTTTAACAAGGTATAAGAAACGATGGTCATCGGGGATGGAACTTTGGTTCGCGGAAGAAGTCTGAACTGGCCGCAAGCCTTTGATAGGATTAGGCAAACCACCGTGCCTGAGCCAACCATAGTCACCGTTCCACTCCAGCCGAAGGACCCGCCCACGCGCCCGCGGCGTCCGTACCGGGCGCGGTCCTCGGGAATGGCCATTTCCACTGTGCGGTATCTGCTGCGCACCGACGTGCACACTTTTGCATTTTCGGTGGCGGCCAATGCGATTCTCTCGTTCTTCCCCTTCGTAGTGCTGCTGATGACGCTGATTCGGCGCGTGTTTCATTCGCGCGTGATGTATGACGTGGTGGTGGAGCTGCTGCGCGATTATCTTCCCGCCGGGCAGGATTTTGTGATTCGCAACCTGACCGCGATGGTGAATGCGCGGCAGCGCGTGCAGGTGGTTTCGCTGATCATTCTATTGGTAACTTCTTCCGGAATATTCATGCCGCTGGAAGTGGCACTGAATCGCATCTGGAGATTTCCCAGCAACCGCTCATACTTTGGCAATCAGCTGATCTCGCTGGGGCTGGCCTTCGGTTGCGGAGTGCTGGCGCTGCTTTCGGTGGCGCTGACTGCGGGCAATGTGTCGCTGATGGGATCTCTACTGCGCGGCCACGGCGCTGGGTTCGTTACGCTAGTGGGATTTGTAGTGATGAAGGTGTCGGCTCTTGTCGCGAGCATCGCCATCTTCTTTCTGATTTACTGGGTGTTGCCGAACGGCAAAGTTCCGGCGCGCGCTGTATTACCGACTGCGATCATCATGGGATTACTTTCCGAGGCTCTGAAGTACGGCTATATTCTAGCGTTGCCGTGGCTGAACTTCGCCGAAGTGTACGGTCCGTTTGCGCTTTCAGTCAGCATGATGTTCTGGGCGTTTCTATCTGGATTGCTGCTGCTGGCCGGGGCGAACCTGAGCGCCGAAGAGCACCAGAGAGAAGAGCATCAACGGCAAGTGGATTAGCGGGTATCGGCTCTAGGCATTTTTGTTGCGACGATCGGCAAGTCCTGGAAATCAAGTCTTAGAAATCCACAGGGGCTTGGTGACATCCGTCACAGCGCAGGTCTCGACCGCCGACTAGGATGGCCTCGGTTTCCCGGATCCCTCTGAGCAGACAATCGATTCCAGGTGATTGGCTATGGCCAGAAGTTGCTGGCGTCTGCTCGCCGCTTTTTTGTTGATGTTCTCGTTGATGCTCTCGGTGCCAGGATTTCTGCGCGGGCAGGATGCTGTCGCGGATCGCTTCCCCGCAGATCATTCCCCGGCAGATCGTCCCTTGGTGGTTGCGCCGGTGCTCGCTCCGATATTAGGACCGGTGCGCGGCCCGGTCTCAACTCCCATCTGGATTCCGCCTCCTAACCTGCCCCCGCATTATCCGGTTGCTCCTTCTGTGTTCCAGCAACTTGTCCGCAGCGCAGGGATTATTTTCTCCGGCAGGGTCACCTTTGTAGGAAGTGCGGTCACGGCATCCGCACAGTATCCCGCATCCAGCACCGTTACATTCCGGGTGGAACAAGCCGTGCGCGGCGCCTCACCCGGTCAGAGTTTGACGATCCGCGAGTGGGCCGGCCTTCGGAACAGAGGAGAGCGTTACTACATCGGCGAGCGTGTGTTCCTCTTCCTGTATTCCCCGGGCAAGTTAGGGCTCACCAGTCCGGTAGCCGGAGGCATGGGCCGTTTTGCGATGAATTCCGAGGGGAACATCGTGATGAGCCCACAGCATGTCGTTAATTTCGCGAAGGATCCTATTCTTGGCGGAAAAACCGTTATCTCTTCAGCCGAGTTTGCTAAGGCCCTGCTTCGCTCGAGCCAGGAAGAATGAGCCAGCTATGAAAACGAATCAGACTGCGCGCTCATTCTTCCTACGGCTGGCCACTGCCCTGGCTGTCGTGCTTTTCTTTGTCATCCTTGCCCGCGCAGGCGGCCCCGAGTATGTAGCGGGCCCCAGCTACTTCAACTCCTCGACGATGGGCCAGCCTGTCACTTGGTCGTTAGGACAGGTGAATTACTACACGGATCAGGGCGACCTGAGCCCGATTCTGGCGAACACGGCCGCGAATTCTTTTGTGGCTAACGCCTTCAGCCAGTGGACTGGCGTTTCCACAGCGGCCCTCACGGTGACCGTCGCCGGCCAGCTTGCCGAAGACGTCAACGGCAGCAATATTGAGGTCAGCTCGAGCGGAATTGTCACTTCCCCCGCCGATATTACGCCTTCAGCGACGCAAACGCCCGTAGGCATTGTCTACGACTACGACGGCACGGTCACTGATGCTTTGCTCGGCTCAGGCGCGGGCGATTCGTCGCAATGTTTCTGGAATGCGGTGTATGGCGGTACAGATAACTTCGGAGCAACAGCAAATTTCCTTCATGCTCTCGTCGTCATCAATGGCCAGTGCGCGCTGCAATCCTCGCAACTTACGGATGTGGAATACCGGCTAGTGCGCGTGCTGGGCAGCGTGCTCGGCATGGGCTGGTCGCAGATGAATCTAAACGTGATCACCGGCAACCCTCCACCCACGCCCGCTGCCTTCGCCGGCTTTCCCGTTATGCATTATATGGACCCGGTGACCTGCGTCCCGATCACCCGTTGCTACGCCAACCCCTATCAACTCGCACCAGACGACATAGCCGCGCTTTCCCGTCTGTATCCCTCGGGAACACCCAGCCCGGCCACCGCCCGCGTTTACGGCTCGGTTTATTTTGTGGACCACACCGGCGGCGAAGCTCAGCCCATGCAGGGAGTGAACGTGGTCGCACGCTGGATCGATCCTTCCACTAACCTACCCTCCGACCAGTATGCGGCCTCCTCAGTTTCCGGTTTTCTCTTCACCGGCAACGCCGGCAATTCCATCACAGGCTTAACTGATCCGTTGGGGAATCCCTACAGCCAATTTGGATCGACCAATCAGGAAGTGGAGGGATTCTTCGATCTGGGCGGACTACCCATTCCGAACGGCGCAAGCACGGCGCAATATCAATTGACAGTAGAGGCTTTGGATCCGGTTTGGTCGGAGGGTGTGTGCCCCTACGACGATTTTCAGGTTGCACCCTCCGGAGTTTCACAGCCCATCGTAGTAACGGTAAGCGCGGGCGGGGAGTTTGAGCAGGACCTGCTCATGGCAGGCAGTGCACAGCCCGTACCGCAATGGGCCGCGTCCGAAAGCTGGACCGCTCCCGCAACGGTTCCTTCGCCGGGAGACTGGGTCGGCTCGTTGAGCGGCTACGGCGATTCAGCTTATTTCCTGATCAGTGCTCAAGCAAACCGTACCTTATCAATTGCGGTGACCGCGCTCGATGAAACAGGCGCGCCGAGTGAGTCCAAGCTCCAGCCGGTGGTTGGCATCTGGACTCTCGGCGATCCGCAAGGCATTCCTCCGCCTTCTTTTACGCCAGCCCCGTTCAATTCAGGCAATTTCGCCATGAGCTTGCTCGATGCGCAAATTCTGAATTCCAACAGCTTCATCCTTGGTATCGCTGATGTGCGTGGCGACGGCCGTCCCGATTATCACTACCACGCGCACGTGCTCTATGGAGATTCGGTGAACCCGCCGCGGCTGCCGGTTAGCGGTGGCGCAATCACTTTGCAGGGCACTGGCTTTGCACCGGGACTCACCGTGGCAGTCGGTAGCGCCAGCGTACCCCTACTGGCTACCAACGCCAGCCAAATGCTGGTCACCGCTCCCGGACAAAGCGATGGACCGCAAACCATCACGGTTGCTGATCCAGTCAGTGGCGCATCCTCCGTTATGACCAATGCGCTCACCTTCGGGGCCGCTTCCACCGACAAGATCATCGTGTTGCAGGGGGCCAATCCTCCAACGCCGGTCGGGGCGCAGGCTACTAATCCGGTCAGCGTGCGGGTGGTTGCTTCCGATGGCGTTACGCCGGTAGCTGGGGCAACCGTGGGATGGACAACCACAAACGGCGCCACGCTTTCGGTCTGCGGCGGCATTTCCAGTTGTTCCGTGACCAGCGACGAAAGCGGAATGGCTTCTACTTGGGTGACGCCCGGGGCTGTAGGAGTCGCATCCATAACCGCAACTCTCGCGCCCGGCGTGTATAACCCGGCACAGTCAGTTGCCGCTACACTGCTCGCAACATCTTCGCCCACGGCCATCGGCGTAACCACGCCCTATCTTTGGGTAGCCCAAGGTGCGACTGTTAGCGTGCCAGTTACGGCGCGGGTGTTGAGCACAGGCGCACCCGAGAGCGGCAAAACTGTGGACTTCACCATCGCGCAGGGTTCAGGTTCCCTTAGTGCCGGAAGCGCGGTAACCAACAGCGCTGGGTACGCTTCGGTCACACTCACATTGACGAACTTCACCGCCAATGTACAACTCACCGCTTGTGTCGCCGGAGGCAGTCCTTGTGCGACTGTCTATGGGAATGCGGTTGCTCCCGCGCAACTGAACTTGCAAGCTGTATCTGGAGCGGGCCAGGTTGTCAGTGGAAATCCGTTTCAGCCGCTGACAGTGCGAGTTACGGACTCCTCGTCGCCACCAAATCCCGTCCTCGCGGCAAGCGTGTTCTTTCAATCCACCGTGTTACGCGCGACCGGGGACAATCCCGTGCTCACGCCCGGCGACCTTGCGGCTACGCAAACAGACACGCTAGTCATCCTCAGTGAGAGTCAGAGCGCTGTGCTAAGTAACACCAACGGTTTGGCCAGCTTCGTCCCATCGGCCGGATCATTCACCGGCCCATTGGAGATTGAGATCCAGGTTTCAGCGGGAACCACAGCCGCGCTGCAGGATGCGATGGAGAGTATCCCCAGCGGGAACGAGAACACGCCACCACCAACAGGCAGCCCGAAGCGTGCAAGATTCCCACGTTTACCAGACCACCGCAACTGCTTCGCGAGGATAATTTTTGAAACTAGGTCCCGGAGGGACCATTGAAGATAGCCCGCCAGTTTACTGGCGGGCTCAGCACTTTAACGTGGCCCCGTGCCGGAGGCACGGCTGAAACTCAATCGATGATTTCAGCAGTCCCTAACGGGACTTGCTTCGAGAGGCGCTGCCCTGCCGCTCACTTCGCTCGCGGGACAGCCGAGGCGGCTGTCCCCACATGTGTCGTGCTGAAGCCCGAAAGCCGGAGCCCGAAGCCCGATTTATTTCTTCGTCCATTGGTCCACCCAGTCGTTCACGGTCTTGTACCAAAGCTGCGAATTCTGCGGCTTCAACACCCAGTGGCCTTCGTCGGGGAAATACAGCATCTTTGAGGGCACGCCTTCCATTTGCAACGTGGTGAAAAGCTGCAAGCCTTCGCTCACATCGAGGCGGTAGTCGCGCTGGCCGTGGATGACCAGCATTGGCGTCTTGATGTTGGCCGCCGCGTTGCGGGGAGACCACTTGTTGTAGATGTCGTGTGCAGTGTAGGGAGTGCCGCCGAACTCCCAATCGTTGAACCACAACTCTTCGGTCGTACCCCAGGCTGAAAACGGATTGAACATGCCGTCATGCGAGACCAGGCACTTGAAACGGTCGGTGTGTCCGGCGATCCAGTTGATCATATATCCGCCGTAGCTCGCGCCCAGCGCGCACTCGCGGTCTTTATCGATGAACGGGTAGGTCTTCTCCGCGTAGTCGAGGCCCTTCATCAGGTCTTCAAACGGAGCGCCGCCCCAGTCGCCATTAATAGCATCGATAAATTTCTGCCCGTAGCCGGTCGAGCCGTGGAAGTTGATCATGATGACGACGTAACCGCTGCTCGTCGATGGAGTTGGTGACGCGAAGAGTTCGGCGATTCCAGCGGAAGCTCCAGTCGTCTCCCCATGCGCCTTCGGGGCCGCCGTGGATGAGGAACTTCACGGGATATTTCTTGCTGGCATCGAAGTTCGGCGGCTTGACCAGGAAGCCTTCGACCTTGTCACTGTGGGCGCCGGTGAACCAGAAGGGTTCGAGTGAGGACATGGATACTCGAGCGAGTACTTCATCATTGAAATGCGTCAGCTGCTTGTCTTCGGACCCGGAGTCTGAAGGAACAAGTGACTCGCTAAAGATCTCGGAAGGATGCCGAAGCGACATGCGCGTGAAGAAGAGTGTCCTCCCATCCGGCGAGATGGCGAGATCGTCATCGAATGGCTTAGAGGTCGGCGGATAGCCGGTAAGGTCGAGTTCGCCCCGCTCCCATGCTGAAGGAAGTTTAAGAGGCTGATCGATTGAAATAGACACCCCGGATTGATATCCCGCTAGCTCGTAGCTGAAGTAGAGGTGTCTGGGATCAGGGGACCAGATAAATGTTCCAACCCATGCATCAAGGTTGTCTGTCAGGCTCTTCTTCTCACCCGTCTTTCGGTCGTACAACATCAGCCGGAATCTATCGCTCTCGTATCCCGGACGCAGCTGGGCGCGGTAGGCGATGTAGCGGCCATCGGGCGAGTAGAGCGGCGTCGAGTCGCTGGCAGGATTGTCGGCGGTGATGTTCTTTGCGGGCCCACCGCTGACCGGTACGATCCACAGATCATTATTGGTGGAAGCGGCCGGGTTCTTATCGTGATTCGAGGTGTAGCAAATCTCCTGCCCGTCGGGCGAGAAGGCATAGTCATCCTGCCCGCCGAGCGAGAAGACCGGGGCATCGTAGTCGCCGGGGGTAAGGTCGCGGTACCGGTCTCTGATACAACCGAATCCGTGAGGATCGGCGGGGTCGCGTACACATCCCAAGGTAACCTCCGCATACGATGGGGTCACAAAAATGTGGCTGCGCTTCCCCTCCTTGTACGCATTCCAGTGGCGATAGAGCAGGTGCTCGAAAATTAGTGCCTTGACCTTCGATCGCTCAACTTCCTTAAGCTTTCTCGAATTGCATGCTGCTTCCGCTTCGGGGGCACCGTCGCACTCCGGATAAACATCTGAAGTGAAGAGGATATTCTTTCCGTCGGGCGACCAGAGTTCACCACCAGCTTCGGTTGCAATGGAGGTCAGCTTATACTTTTGCGCGATTGTCCCCGCTGCGCCGTCGAAGTCCGCAATCCAAACCTGCGAGCCGCCTTCTTTCGTCGAGATAAACGCAAACCGCTTGCCATCCGGCGCCCAGCGCGGCCGGTCGGCATCCTGATCGGCGATGATCTCGCGCTCTTTCTCATTCGACCCGCCTCCCGCCGTAGACACGATCCAGATGTGCGGCGTCTTCGTATTCGCCGCGAGATCCACATCGACCACGCTGAAGATCACCCACTTGCCATCGGGCGAAACCTCGGGCTCGCCGACCCGCTTGAGCTTCATCATGTCTTCGAAGGTGAAAGGATGCTTGGCTTGGGCGAACGAGAAGTCAAAAGTCAGAAAGCAGAATGCAAGCACGGCGAAAAAAAGACGGCGCATGACGTGTCTCCTAAGCAAACCGATGAGTGTAGCAAAACTCGAGCGGTTAAAGCTGCCAGGGATTGATCAGGGTCAAGCCGCAGCCTTCGAAATCGCGCGTGTCGCGAGTTGCGAGGGTTGCGTCGCGGGCTTTCGCGATAGCGGCGATCTGCGCATCGAAGAGGCTGATCGGCCTTCCGCGCTTTCGCCGGTCGATCGCGATTGGGGCGAAGGCACGCGCCGCTCCTTCGTCGAAGGAAAGAATGCGTCCCGGAAAAAGTGCGGTGAACATCGATTCCGCAGCGCTCAGCAATCCAGTGCGCCGTTTCCCGGCAGGCAGCAGCTCGATTCCTTGAAAAATCTCGGCCATGCTGATGGTTGTGGTGTAAAGCAATTCGTTCGGTTGTTGCGACGTCCATTGATAGACAGAAGGATGGGTTGTCGCCGACATAATTTCCGACAAGACGTTGGTGTCCAGCACAATCACCGGAATAACTTCCGAATTCTATCTTCAGGGATCTGCTCGCGCCTCGGAATCTGAAGCTCAACCCCGCCTAAGGGTGCGAATATCCTGCGAATCGACGCGGCCAGATTTTCTGGCTGGGATTCCGGCTGTTGAAGGGCAAAATCGAGGATCTCGCGCGCCTCCTGCTCCATCGATCGTCCATTGCGGGCGGCGCGCAAACGCAGGCGGCGCTTGGTATTCTCGGGCAGTTTGCGGATGGTAATACTGGCCATGGCATCAATGATAGCATTGATTGCACTGATTGCATAGGCCTGCAATTAGCCCTTCTCCCGGCATCTCTCTCGGAGCGCCGCAATAACGATCGCCGAAATCGGCCGTTTGAAATTCCCGAGAAATCGCAATCAAAAATCCTAAGGCCGTTTTTCCAACGGCAACCTCTCACTCGATCCAGGACTCCAAGTGAGTGGCAGAACTGCAGCGCCCTGCCCCCGGCCTCACTGAGCGGAGAGGGGTCGGGGGAGGGTCGCCGCGGTTTCGTTGTCTAATATTCCCTTCTTTGGCGGCAAAAGTGCGTAACTGCCCCGCCATCTCGCAGTATTCGATAAAATAGAGTTATGAAACGGTCGCCCCGCATTATTTTGTTTCTCGTGGCCTTGGCTGCCTTTGCATTCGTAATTTCTCCTAATGCCGTAGCGCAGGAAGGCCCGCTCGACAATTCGCTGCCAACAGGCATCAAACCTGAGGAAATCATCCCCCGCTTCGCCGCGCAGGAAAAACTGTTCAAGGAAGCGCGCGAGCAGTACACCTACCGGCAGGACATCAAGGTGCAAACCCGCGACGGTGATACGGTTACCGGCGAGTACCACGAAGTATTCGACGTGCTTTACGACGACAAGGGCCATCGTATCGAGAATGTCGTGTTTGCGCCCCAGTCGTCGCTCGATCAGGGTGGTTTATCGCTCGACGAAGGCGACGTGCAGGATTTCCGCAACCGTTTGCCCTTCGTGCTCACTACCGATGAAATCCCGGAGTACAACATTCTCTATGTTGGGCAGCAGCAGGAAGACGCGTTGCACTGTTACGTTTTCGATATTGCTCCCAAACAGATTGTCGGTAAGAAGCGCTATTTCCAGGGACGCATCTGGGTGGACGATCACGATTTTCAGATCGTGAAGACTTACGGCAAAGCCGTTCCTGAGATTCGCGACACAAAGAAAAAGGGCAAAGAAGAACACCTTTACCCGAAGTTCACCACCTGGCGGCAGCAGATCGATAACAAATACTGGTTCCCCACTTACACTCGCGCCGACGACACGCTGACCTTCAACACCGGCGACATTCACATCCGCGAGATCGTGAAGTATGAAGACTACAAGCGGTTCGGATCGAATGTGAGGATTCTGTATCAAGGTAAAGAAGTTGAGAAGGCGCCCAACGATCAGAAGACGCCGCCGGCTCAAACTCCTGCGCCAGATCAGCAGAAGCCGGATGCAACTCCAAATCCGCAACCACTGCAGAAGTAGCCGTGATCACGGTACGGAGCCCGTCCCGAAGGGACGTCCGAAAATAGCCCGGCGTTTCAACGCCGGGTAAGGGCCAGCATTAGATCGCGTCCCGTAGGGACGCCTGAAGTGTTGTGTGATGCGGGTTCAATCGTGCCTACGGCACCGCGGTGTAATTATCGGACGTGACTCGCCAGTGAACTGGCGGTCTATTCTCAGCGGTCCCTTCGGGACCGGCGTCAACCAGCAGCTTAATAGAACAGATACTTTCTCCACTTATCGTCCGACCGGCCCATCAAGCGCATGATATGGCGACTGGTATGGAGGTTAAAGGCGCGGGGTTCGCGCATCAGCTTCATGCCGGCTTCGAGCGGAAACTGGTTGCCCTTGCGGCGATTGCAGGTGTGGCAGCAGGCCACAAGATTCTCCCACGTAGATGAACCTCCGCGGGAGCGGGGGATTACGTGGTCGAGCGTCAACTCGCCCGAAGGCAGGACGGTGGCGCAATATTGGCAGGTGTTGCGGTCGCGCAGCAGAATATTTTTTCGCGACAGCGCGCGGCTCTGGTGCGGGATGCGGCGATACTCCAGCAAACGAATCACCGAGGGGACGCGCATGGCGATGCGCGCGGCGTGCAGGAAGTGTCCATTCTCTTCTTCGGTCATGGCCACGCCTTTGAGCACCAGCACCAGGGCGCGGCGGGCGGCGCAAACGTTGATGGGTTCGTAGGACGCGTTCAAGACGAGCACCGGCGCGTGCAGGGCGTTGCCGTTGCTATCGCGATGCATGGCCGCCGCTGCGAACAGACCGGCGGCGTGGTGTCCCGGTGGTCCTGCTTCGGCTTCGATTCTGGCTGACATGGTGCTCGCTCGTCTCCTCGAACCGCGTCTCGACTCTAGCTCACACGCTCGACTTCTAAATACAACTCGCTCTTGGCTTAACTGCCCACCGCCTGCGCCAGCGGAAATTCTCCTTCAGAAATTTCTCCCACGTCCGCTTCGCCGGAAAGCCGAACCTCGATCTGCCCTGAAGCCTTCATCGTGCGGGCAACGGTCGCGACCCAAACTTTGGTTGCTCCCGCGCGACGCAGAACTCGCGCACACTCCGAAACCGTCGCGCCAGTGGTGTACACATCATCCACCACGAGCACCTGTCGGCCTTTGATAATTTCCGGCTGTGTTACTACGAATGCACCCCGCACGTTTTCGCGCCGCTGGTGGCGGGTCAGGCCGGTCTGCGAGGCAGTTTCGCGCTTTCTCCTGAGGACTCCCGGACACAAACGCAGTCCGCTCGATGCAGGAATAAATTTCATCGCGGCCCGCGCAATCGTCTCCGCCTGGTTGAACTCGCGGTCGCGCAGCCTAGCGTGGTACAAAGGCACGGGGATTACAGCGATTGGCTCAGCGGAGGAATCGAATTTAAGTTCTGCGATCGCGTCCGCCAGCATGCGTCCTAAAACATTTGTAGCCGGACGCACACCTCCATATTTCAACAGATGAATCAGTTCGCGCAGCCCGCCCTCATAACTTCCATAAGCTACCGCGCGCGCGAAGGTTGGCTGAATGCGTCTGCACAACCCGCAGCGGGGTTCGCTCTCAAGCGCGGATGATGCGTAGGAAGAAAACAGCCGCTCTCCGCAAATCGCGCAGAGGCCGCCACCAACGGGGCGCATGGCATCAAGGCACTCCTGGCAAATCGGTAAACGGGAAATCTTTACCAGGGCTGTGCCGCAGATGCGGCAATCGGAAGGAAACAGAACCGCGAAGAGGCTCTCGGCAATCTGGCGGGAAACCCGGCTCACCCAAGGTTGGCTCTTCCGCCGGGCAATAGAAGGCCCTGCCACTGCGGTGTTGGCCTGGGCAGCCCGAATTGCGTCCCCACTACTGCTGAAGACGGCCTCCCCTGATGCCCGCGAAAAAATCCTGGGCGGGCGATTCTGCCTGCTTAAGAACAGTATAACGGCGGCCGGGCCCGCTAGGCAACGTTACGAGTGTCGCCGGGTCGAATCGCGGAAACCGGCGGCTTGCTCATCACGTCCGACAGCCGCTCTCGCACCGGCATAAAAATCAATCGATAGCTTCTCCGAAAGCATTCCGAGCAGCGTACCGGCTGCAACAGAAAAACCGGGAGCAGATAGCGTTCGGAAAATGTTCGGCGCCGCGAACGAAAAGCTATTTCGCTGCCGCAATCCTCACAGTGGAATTCAAAATATTTCTGGAACCAGATCTGGTCGGGAGAGTTCTTTACCACGGTGCACCTCGAAATACGAACCTACGAAGGGGCAAGAACAGATTGGCACTATTCTAATCCCTTGCCGAAGAACAAGCCAACCCGGAAGACAATCAGCCCGTAACACTTGTAATACAGCCCACCCGCGTGCTAACGTGCGCCGTTTAGTCTTTTCAATAAGTTCGCTACATTACTTTCATTTCACGCCCTACGAGGATTCCACTTATGAGCAGTCCAGTCCCCGATGCTGGAACTGGCGTCAAGAAACACGTTCCCTTCGTTCCCGAGCACATGGAGATGAAGGAGTTCACTCTGCGCGCGGTGCTGTTGGGACTTTTTCTAACGGTTGTGCTGGGCGCGGCCAATGCTTACCTCGGCCTGCGCGCCGGTATCACGATCGCGGCAACCTATCCCGCGGCGGTCATTGCCATGGCGGCCATGCGGGCATGGAAAGGCTCGTTGCTCGAAGAGAACATTGCGCGCACCGCGGGCACAATCGGAGAAGGCCTGGCCGCCGGCGCAATTTTTACCATTCCCGCATTTGTCATCGCCAAAGCGTGGCCTTCCTTCCGCCCAGCCGACGCATACTGGAAATCGACCGCACTGATGATGGTAGGCAGCATTCTGGGAGTGCTCTTCATTTCACTGGTGCGCCGGGTGATGGTGGAAGATCCGGAATTGCCCTTCCCGGAGTCGGTTGCAGCAGCAGAAATTCACAAGGCTGGACGGCGGGGCGCGGACGCCGCGAAATATCTTTTCTGGAACATTGGCGTCGGTGGCGTGGTGTACCTCCTCGGGCGCTTCGGACTTTTCGCCGCCGATAAGGACATTCATTTTGCCGTGGGCAGTCTGGGCCGTAGTCAAGTGCGTCTGGGCACAACCGACAGCGCAACGATCGTGGCCGCGGGCGGGACGAGCACGTTCGCGGCGCCCAGCGTTAGTCCGGCCTACCTGGGAGTCGGTTACATCATCGGGTTGCGGCTGGCATCGATTCAGTTTGCCGGCGGCGTGTTGGCCTGGGGGTTGATGGTTCCGCTCCTGATCTTTTTTCTTGGACCGAATCTCAAACATTATCTTCCGGCGGATACGCCAGATAATTGGGCCGCAATGGCGATCGGCGTGTGGAGATTTATCGTGCGCCCCATTGCCGTCGGCGGAATGCTGGTAGGTGCTGCTTACACTCTCTTCAAGATGGGTAGAAGCCTGACGGCAGGCATCGGCAGAGCGTTATCGGATCTGCGCCAGACCGCCGCCCAGCGCGCCAAACTCTCGCGCACCGAACAATACATGAGCTCGAAAGCCGTCTTCGGTTTGATCGCTTTGATGTTCCTGCTCATGTGCGTTCTCTATATCCGCATCTCAGGTTTGATTTGGCCGGCGATATTGGCCGCCGTGGTCATGCTGGTTGTCGGTTTCTTCATGGCCACAGTATCGGGCAGTCTGGTCGGATTTATCGGTTCTTCCAACAATCCAGTTTCTGGTTTGACGCTCTCAACTTTGCTGATTGCAGCGCTTCTGATGGTCTCGCTCGGCGCCTCTGGAATTAAAGGCGTGGCGGTGGTGTTGGGCGTGGCCGCGGTAGTTTGCGTTTCATCGTCGGTGGCAGGCGAACTGCTGCAGGATTTCAAAGTCGGTTACATCCTGGGTGGTACGCCGCGCAAAATTCAGATGGCGGAATTGATCGCCGTAGTCGTCGCAAGCCTGGCGATGTACTGGCCTCTCTATCTGCTGGATACGGCGTTCGGTTTCGGCAGCCGTCAGCTTTCAGCGCCGCAAGCCGGATTGATGGCCACGCTCGCCATCGGCATCGTGGGTGGCGATATGCCCTGGTCGCTGGTGGTAGTAGGAATTTTTATGGGGATCGCGATGATTATGATGCAGGTGAAGAGCCCCATGCTGGTCGCAGTTGGCATGTATTTGCCCTTTGAGACCACGTTCGCAATTTTTCTCGGCGGCGTTTTTCGCGCGCTCGGTGATTGGATGGCCAAGCGCCGCGGATTTAATGAAGCGCAGCGGGCGCGAGTGGAGAATGCCGGCGTTCTCACCGCCTCAGGCTTGATCGCCGGCGAATCAGTGTTTGGACTACTGTGGGCAGGCTTCATCGCATTATCATTTGCCCATCAGTCATGGCTCGCGTCAGCAGCGGCTTGGGCCTCGCGGATCACCTCCGCTCAAATCTTTGAACATCCGCTGTATCTTGTCGGAATGGTAGTGATGGCTCTGCTGGCTGCCCTGATGATTTGGTTGCCGCTCTCCAGTGCGGGAGATCCAAACGAACCGGCTCCTCCGACCGCCATCATGTAGTTCTAGTCGGTCGTTTCTATGTCGATCTCTGAAAATATTGCCGCGGTGCGCGAGCGGATGGCCAGCGCCGCGCGACGCACTGGACGTACTCCCGACGACGTCACTTTGATGGCCGTCAGCAAGACACATCCTCCCGAGCGCATTCGCGAGGCTTACGACGCGGGGCAGCGACGATTCGGCGAGAACCGGGTGCAGGAGTTTTCTGGAAAGTCTGAAGCGCTCGCCGATTTGCGCGACGCCGAATGGCACCTGATCGGACACCTACAGACGAACAAAGCTAGCAAAGCCGTGGAACTATTTCGTGCCGTCGATTCGGTCGATTCACTGAAGTTGGCGGAAAAACTGGATGCGGTAGCTCGCACGCTTGGGAAGAAGCTAGACGTACTTATTGAGGTCAATGTCGGTGGCGAAGCCGCAAAGAGCGGGATTGCGTCGGACTCTCCCGCGCTCGAAGAGTTGCTGATCGCTGCGCCGCGGCTGGAGGCGTTGGTGTTCCGTGGACTAATGACCGTGCCTCCCTTCACCGACGATCCTCAAGGGGCTCGCCCGTACTTCCGCAAGCTGCGCGAATTACGCGATAGCGTCGCCGCGCGAAAGTTGCCCGCCATCGCGATGGACCAGCTATCCATGGGCATGTCACATGATTTTGAAGTGGCCATCGAAGAGGGATCGACTTGCGTGCGCGTGGGTATGGCGATCTTCGGGTCAAGATCCAAAGCTTAAACACAGAGGGCGCAGGGGAACACAGAGACCACGAAGTCTCTCGAATAGAAGCCCGCATTGAATTCTTTGCAAATCTTTTGAAGGTGCCTCAATCTTCCGTTACCATTGCCTCCGGCCAGGGCAGCCACAATAAAGTTATTCGCGTGGCCGCGCTTTCGGCGGAAGAAGTATGTGAACGGGTAGCGCCGCCGTCTCGGCGGCTTTCGCACGTCCCGCTATCAGTGAATCGAGTTGTCAGGGAGCCACTCTTGAGCTTTTCCGAACGCTTCGAGGAAATTCGCACCGGGTTCGAGCGTCCCTTCTGGGTCGCCAACATCAGCGAGCTTTTTGAACGGCTTTCTTACTACGCCGTTTTTGCTGTGCTGGCAGTCTACCTGCGCGACGGTCTGCATTTCGATGTCGAGCGTGCCAGCAGCCTCACCGGAATGTTTGGCGGCTGGGTCTGGTTTCTTGCCATCATCGGCGGCGCGCTCGCCGACCGTCTCGGCTTCCGGCGGGCGCTTTCGATTGCCTATCTGATCCTTAGCTTCTCTTATTTTCTGATGGGGTCGTTGGGCCCCATGGCTCGCTCCGTTGCGCAATAGCGTGCCGCTGGTCAGGCTGGTGGCATTTGTTCTTGATCCTTCCTGCCCTGGGCGTGGCTCTGGTGAAGCCGTGCGTGGTCGGGACTACGGCTCAGCGCCTCCAAAGAGAATGTTCGCTCGGTGGGATATTCGATTTACTACACGCTGGTAAATGTGGGCAGCACAGCTGGGACCGCTGCTCGCCTCATACGCCCAAAAGCACGGCCCTGTGGAAAATGTTTTTCGCATCGCCGCGCTGAGTGTCTTCCTTATGCTCTTCTTTGTGCTGCTCTTCTTCAAAGAGCCGCGCCGCATCGAAGAAGGCGAGACCGCAACTCTTGGCCAGGTGTCAAAGAATTTTCTTACTGTGCTTTCGAATCCACGATTCATGTTGTTTCTACTAATCTTCACAGGATACTGGGTTGTCTTCTGGCAGGAATTCATCGCGCTGCCTTTATATATTTCCGCATACATCGACCCGAAAGCGGACACGGCGCGAATCCTCGCGACCGATCCAATCGTGGTCATCTTGTTCACGATGGTTATCGGTTTCCTGACGAAGCGCATGCAGGCGTTTCACGCCGTAATTCTGGGCACGCTGATCACGAGCCTGGCGTGGATTCTGCTGATCGTCCATCCCTCGGTGTGGATGGCAGTGGCCACGCTGGTTGTAGTGGCAATCGGAGAAATCGTGCAACAACCCCGCTATTACGATTACATCTCGCGCCTCGCTCCCGAGGGGCAGCAGGGAACATACATGGGTTTCGCGTTTCTTCCGCTCGGCATCGGATCATTTGTCGCCGGCAAATTCAGCGGATGGGCTATGCATCACTTCGGTGAGGAGATGCACCGACCGGAATTCGTGTGGTGGTCGGTGGTCGCCGTGGGGATTGCCACGACGGTTTTGCTATGGATTTACGACCGGATCATACGCGAGGAATGAACCCATCCGTCGCTTGACTTCGCGTCCCGCCTCTGGGATCATTCGCTCCGCAAGTGAATCGAAGGAGGTCTATGCCACATTATCTTCACCAAGTCGCGTATTCCCGCGAGGGATGGGAGGCGCTCCTGGCGCATCCCCAGAACCGCATCGAGGCGGTCAGGCCCGCGATCGAGAAGTTGGGAGGCAAGATCGAGGCCGCTTGGTTCGTCTTTGGAGAGTACGACGTAGTCGTTATCACCGAACTGCCTGACAATGTAAGCGCGGCGGCAATTTCCATCGCCTTTGCCGGCGGTGGCGCGTGCAAAGCTGTGCAAACCACGCCGCTCATGTCGCCGGAAGAAGCTTTACGAGCCCTCAAGAAAGCCGGGGAGTGCGGCTATCGTCCGGCCGTAGTCAAGGGGCGCGCCGCGTAAGCTCGGATTACCAGAAATAAGGATGGCGGTCCAGACGGGCCGCCTTTTCTCGCTAGAGAAGTTCAGTTCAGGGAAACCATGCCTCAACCCACGACCACGCCTGCCGAAGTAGCGGCTCAAATTCGGCGCGCGTTGAAACACGGTGGCTCCGCTGAGCATTCCGCGGGAGTGCAGTGGTTCTTCAAAGACGAAATCAAATCGCATGGATGGTATACGGCAGATCTGCGTCGTGCCGCCGTGCGTTTTCGCCGGGAAGTGAGGAAAGAACGCGGGCTCGATTTTCTGTCGAAGTTGCCGATCAGCTTTTTGCCGGCTCGGTACTCGAAGAAAAAATCGCCGCCGTGTTCTTGCTGGAAAAACTTGACGGCGAATTCGGTAACAGCGAATTCGAGCTGTTCGAAACCTGGCTTGACCGCATTAGCAGTTGGGCAGACCACGACGCGCTCGTCCACGATCTGATCGCTCCGATGATTGCCGCCCAACCCGCACGTGCGAAAGTGGTCTTTCGCTGGGCGAAATCGCCAAAGCGCTGGCATCGGCGTGCCGCCTGCGTGGCGCTGATTCGCGGCACACGCGCCAGAATGTTTTTTCCTGAAATTAAGAAGCTTTCCGATTCGCTTCTCGCTGACGAAGATGACATGGTGCAGAAGGGGTTCGGCTGGCTGCTGCGCGAGACCGCGAAGTATGACGCGAAGAGGACAGTTCCGTATCTGATGAAGATTCGGGGGAGTTCCCCGCGTTTGGTACTACGCACGGCCTGCGAAACTCTGCCGGCGGAAATCAAGAAGCGGATTCTGACTCCGCAGGCCGCGAAGTCTCCCACTCAGAAATAACTTAGCCATGCATCGTTGCGACGCCGCTTCAAATCTGCAAACCAGCGGCACAGCGGAAAAAGAGTAACCACCACCAGCCCACAGAACAGATAAACAATCGGCAAAGCATATCCCCATCCCGGCGGCGGAGTAAACGGGAACTGGCCCAGCCCTGGCGACTCAAACATCCAGTAAACGTGCCCGTAACGCGCATAACACACGGCAACCGCAAGCAGGTGAATCAGCGGTATGTGCAGGAGGAAATAAAACATGGGCACCTTGCCCACGGTGAGAGCAGGCTGCAACCATCGCGGCGTTCCAGAGTCCACCACCCGCAGGAAAATCAGCGCCGGGCCCAGCGTCATCAGCAGGAACAGCAGCGATGGCGGATATTTATTCGTATTCAGGAATGAGAGCACGGTAAAGGTTGCGGATCTTTGCGTCGTCCAACGGACCGGATCCCCGTAGATATTGATGGCGCGCAAAATGACGAAAGCGGCGGTCAGCCCGATGCCAAGAGGCTGCAGAAGCGCCGTGCGGCGTTCCGCGGTCCAGCGATAAATCTGCCCCAGGCCGTAGCCTACTGCCGTAACGCCAACCCAGGGAATGAGCGCGTAGGCAACGAAGAGGATGCGCCCTGGCTGGTTTACGATGAAGCCCGGCGCGGCATGTAGGATCGTCCAAATCGG
Organism: uncultured Acidobacteriaceae bacterium; assembly: GCA_963789625.1. Taxonomy (GTDB): domain Bacteria; phylum Acidobacteriota; class Terriglobia; order Terriglobales; family Acidobacteriaceae; genus Sulfotelmatobacter. The sequence continues at coordinate 139,252 of CAWBLK010000009.1, forward strand.
GTTGGAGAAATCGACGGAATCGGACAGATTGTGAGCTGCGATCATCACGACGCCGAACCCCGTCACGACCGAAGCCGGCAGGTAGACCAGAACCGAGAGCGTGATCATCGCCCAGCCCAGCGCCCATAAAACGTTGAGGATCGTCACGTGATAGTCGAAATTGAACTGCAAACCGAAACAGCGCACCACCACCGCATCCAGAAAAATTAACCAGAGACCGCGGGTAAACAGGAATCGCGATAGCTGGCCTTTGGATTTCTTGCGCACCGAGAGATACGCGCCGGTGCCGGTGAGCAGAAAGAAAACCGGCGCACAGAAATGGGTAATCCAACGCGTAAAGAATAGCGGGATCGTCGTGGTGGCTGGGTCGGTGGGGTTCAAGCCGGACCTGCCAAAGAAATCCCGCGTATGGTCGAGCGCCATCAGAATCATGATGACGCCGCGCACCACGTCGATCGATTCGATGCGGACGCGCTTCGTAACCGCGGCCTCACCGGCGGGTTCCGTTGTCGCAGGCATTTCGGGCCTAGTGTAACAAGGAGGCCGATCGAACGAATCGATTTTTGAATGCGATTCTTACGCCCGATTCGCCCAAATCGTTCCCTTTGTTTACAATAGACGTTGGCCCATGGACCTCGCTGCCATTCAATCTGCGCTGCGCGAACGCAACATTGACGCGTGGCTGTTCTATGACCACCATCATCGCGATCCCATTGCTTATCGAGTTCTCGGCTTGCCGGCAAGTTTGATGGTCACGCGCCGCTGGTTTTACCTGATACCGGCGCAGGGCGAGCCGGTAAAGCTGGTTCACAAAATCGAAGCCGGCCACCTCGACTCTTTGCCCGGCAGCAAGCGCCAGTATTCCGGATGGCAGGAATTGTTCGACACTCTGAAGCCGATGCTCGCACCTTACCGCGACATCGCCATGCAATATTCGCCTAACAACATTGTCTTCACTATCTCCTTGGTCGATGGCGGCACCATCGAGTTGCTGCGCGGCCTGGGAAAGAATGTGGTGAGCTCCGCCGATCTGATTGCACAGTTCGAATCCACCTGGAGCGAAGAGCAGATCAAGACGCACTTTGCCGCGCGCGACAGTATCGACTCAATTGTGGCGGCGTCCTTCAAGGAAATCGGGAAGCGCACCCGCAACGGTGGAACCACCGAACACGAAATCCAGCAGTGGTTCGTGGAGGCGTTCCGCCGCGAGAACTTGCTCGCTGACGATCCGCCGATCGTGGCCGTCAACTCCAACGCCGGAAACCCGCATTACGAGCCGCGCGCCGATCGCCCCGTTCCCATTCGTGAGGGCGATCTGATCCTGCTCGATGTGTGGGGAAAGAAAGATATTCCCGGCGCGGTGTACTACGACATTACGTGGATGGGTTTTGTCGGCAAGTCTCCCTCGGACCGCATTCGCGAAGTGTTCGAGATTGTGCGCGACGCACGCGATGCCGGCGTCAAGACCGTAACCGATGCGATCAATGCCGAGCGACCGATTGCGGGATGGGAAGTCGATCGCGCCACTCGAGGCCACATCAAGCAGAAGGGCTTCGGCGATTATTTCATTCACCGCACCGGACATTCCATCGGCACCGATGTCCATTCCAACGGAGCCAACATGGATGACCTGGAAATTCACGACGAGCGCCAGATTCTTCCCAACTCATGTTTTTCCATTGAGCCCGGCATTTATCTGCCGGAGTTCGGCGTGCGCAGCGAAGTGAACATGCTGGTGCGGCCCAAGTCGGCGGAAGTCACCGGCAATATTCAACGCGAGATCGTAACCATCTGATGGCCAATCAAACGACAGCTAAGAGTAAGGCGGCCGAACCGGTGCAGCCCGTCAGCACGATGTCCGTAATTGCACCTGCCCTAGGCTGGCTGATTCCGGGTGCCGGCCACATGATCCAGAAGCGCTGGATTCGCGGCGTGTTGCTGCTCATCTCCATCGGAACTTTGTTCGTGCTCGGCCTGATGATGCAGGGCCACATCTACAAGGCGAACGGCGGCGACATTCTTGACATTCTGGGATTCATCGGCGACTTGGGTGCCGGCGGATTGTACATTACGACTCTGGCCATGAATTGGGGACAGGGCGCGATCGCTTTCGCCATCGCCGATTACGGAACCAAATTCATGATCGTCGCCGGACTGCTGAATTTTATTGCCGTGGCTGACGCCTACCACATCGCCATCGGGAAAAAACAATGACCGTGCATCTCACCCATTTCAGCGCGGCGTTTGTCTTCGCACTCTTCGCTTCCATCGTCTTCGGCATCACGCATTGCGAAACCACGCGCGACATGATCCGCTACGGCTTGTATTGTTTTGCCATGTTCATGGGAGGCGTTCTGTTGGCGGGCTGGGCGATGTGGCTGATACGGCGATAGCCGGCGGCTTTCCATCTCACAGCTGAGCCAGGACCAAGAGCTAGACACTAACGGTTTGTTCACCCTTGCCACACAAACGCATCGAACACACGTTTCGATTCGAAATTCAGGCGGCGGTAAAGCGCGACGGCACCGGCGTTAGCTTCGGTCACAGTTAGCGAGAGCATTGTGAACCCGCGTTTGCGCAGATTCGTAGACGTCGCCCCCAGCAGAGACTCGCCAATCCCTCGCGATCGATATTCGGGAAGCACGCACACTTGGGTGACGTGGCCCACATCGCCGCGCACTCGCGAGCACAAGATCAGCCCAATTAGATTCTTCGCCTTGCGATCCACAGCGGCATAGGACGCTTCCGAGTCGAACAGCCCGCATCCCGGAAAGCGCACGATGTTGTTCAGAAAGCGCAGCGATCCACTCAGCGTGTGGTACTGATCGTTGATCTGAGCATCGACGTGGCCACGATATGCTGCCGTAATCACGGCGGCGGCAGGCTGGTAATCCGCTTCCGTCCAACGCCGGATTTCGACATCCGGATGCACCGCGCGCGCCTGCGGCGTGGCATTGCTCAGCGGAAGAACCATGAACAGCCGCGGATGACGCTGAAATCCCTGATCGAGAAATGGCCTGGCAACGCTCCCCGCTTCGTGCGCCAGCAACTGCGCTTCCACGCGATGAATCCCCGGAGATTGCTGCAAAGTTTCGATCACGTGAGTCAACAGCTTGAGTTCGACTTCGCGCGCATTCGGAAGGCGCCCGCCATTGGCTACGAATAGATCGCCAACGACTCCCTTGCTGCCTTCGTATACGAAGAAGCTGTAGCCGAAAATTTTGCCGCGTTCGATGGCTGCATATCCGGGAAGAATTTTCGCGTCGACGTAGCGCAGAATCATCTCTGCCGATCCGTTGTAGTCCCAGGAGAGCAGACTCGCCCAGACTCGCGTCTCATCATCGAGCAGCGGACGCAAATCAACCGAAGAGAAATGCCTGAGGTCGAGAATCTCCAAGGGGCTCCTGCAAAGTCAGCGAAAAACCTGGCCGGTTTGCGGCGGCAGAACTCCGAGTTTAGTGCGTTCGCGCACGCGAGGCAAACCGGCGGAACACGGGGCGGCAACAGCAATCGCGCTTAGCGCGCGGAAGCAGCCTTCGCCGCGGCAATCCAATAATAATCCACATGCTGTGCCGCATAGTGTCCCAGATACGAAACACGGCGGCCCGGCAGAAGTTGCATAATCTCGGCCTGTGAATTCTCCGGCGCCACCAGCAAATGCTCTTCTTGCGGAACGCTACCCCAAGCGTAATTGATGGTTAACTGATTACGATAAAAAGTCAGGCCATATTCCAGTTCGCGCCGAACGTGGTAAATGGCCAACGGCAGCGGACGAGTCTCGATGCCTGCGATCTCCTGCGCGAACGGACGCGCCGAGAGTGTCTGGTCGAGCGCCGCAGACCCCAGTTTCAGCACGGCGCCCACAGTAAGCACCACCGGAATCAAAGTAACGAAGCGCAACATGCGCAGCCCCGTCCGGCGCACTAAAGTGAGCGCAATCCCGGCGCACAATACAAATGCTATAGCGATCGCCGCCAGCATCGGCCGCCCGGCCGGAAGACGGTGCTGTGTAACCAGGTTGGCGATCAGCAGCGCCGGAACAATCGGAGCCGATGCCAGCAACGCATGCAACACAGCCAGCCATTTTGAAACGGACGCGTTTCTTTGCATCAGACGCCGCCGCAGATATTCCACCAGCAGCAACCCGCCCGCTGGAATTGCGGGCAGAACATACCCGGGCAGCTTCGACTGCGAGATGGAAAAAAACACGACCGGCACAATCAGCCAGCAGCATGCGAATATGCTGAATTGAAATTCGAGATCGTCTTTGGCCGCGCCCATCGCGGTTCGCCGGGCCCACCACAAACGGATCGGCTGAACGAAAGCCGCGATCACAAACACAGTCCAAGGAAGAATGGCCAGTGCGGTTACGGGCAGGTAATACCAGAAGGGTTCAGTATGGTGATAAATATTTTTCGAGAAGCGCCCCAGATTATGCTCGAGAATAAATTCACGAAAGAAGTTTGGGTTGCGTACCTGCACCGCGAAATACCAAGGCAGAGCGATTGCACAAAACAAGAGAATTCCAGGTACCCACAACGTTTTCAGAACCAGGCGTAATTCTTGAACTGCAGCGGCATAGAGAATGATCACCAGGAGAGCGAGAAACGGCGCAATCGGTCCCTTTGCCAGCGTCCCTAACGCCATGAAGCCATAGAAGAAGGCGAGGTAAACTCGTTCTCCACTCTGCCGCCAGGCCCACCAACCGAGTATTCCAATCGTGAAAGCCGCGGCCAGCGCCATGTCCATCGACGCCGCGTGGGCATAGCCGACAATCCCTGCGGAAGAGGCCGTAATCAGTGCGCCGTCAACTTCAGATCCTGGCCGAAAGCACCGCAGAAAAAAGTACACCGCCAGCACAAGAAAGCTGGCATCGAACGCAGAGGGCAGTCGCGCAGCCCAATCGCTCACGCCAAAGATCCGGTAGGTAAGCATGGCTTGCCAGTAATACAGCGGCGGCTTCTCCAGCCATGGCTGGCCGCTCAGCACGGGCGTGACCCAATCATGGCGCTCAAGCATTTCGCGCGCCACCTGCGCGTAACGCGGCTCATCGGCTCCGATCAGCCCGAACTGTCCCAGCCCGTACAAAAATAAGAAAGCGCAGAAGCCCGCAAGCAACAGCGAGTCGGTGCGCGTGCGATTCGTCATGGGAATGAATTGTTAATGCAGATGATTGTACGCAGATTATCGCACCGAGATTATTGCACCGAAGGACCGCGGCGCAGCGGCTCCAGAACCTGGCGTACTGCGCGGTCGAGTGGGCCATCCACCGAGCAGCCGCTTGCGCACTCGTGACCACCGCCGCCAAAACCTTCAGCCACCTGGGCTACGTTAAGTTGGCCTTTGCTGCGCAGGCTAACACGAAAGCGCCCGTCAGGCATCTCGCGAAAGAATGCGGCGACTTCGATTTCACCGATCGAAAGTATGTAATTCACCAGACCTTCGCAATCTTCTTCCTTCGCTTCCCAACGTTTCATTTGTTCCAGCGTAACCCAGGTCCATCCGACATTGCCTTCGGTATTGAGGTTGCGCAAAGCTTCGCCGAGCAGCCGCATCTTGGCCACTGAATGCGCAAAATAAATACTGCGCGCGCAATGCGAAGGATCGGCTCCGGCAAGAACCAGTTCGCGGGCCAGTGCGAATGTACGCTCGTTCGTCCCCTGAAACATGAACGATCCGGTATCGGTCATGAGCGCGGTGTAGAGGCAGGTCGCAATCTCGGGAGAAAATGGCGTTGCCGCCTCGCGCGCCAGCCGGAAGACCATTTCTCCTGTCGCCACGGCATGCGGATCAATCCAATTCACGTTCGCGAATGGCCGTCCACTGACATGATGATCGATGCTGATCAGGAAGCGGTTTTCCAGACCCTCCAGCCGCGTGCGGTGAATGCTGTCACATTCCAGAATGATCGCAGCTTCGTAATTCCCAGTAACGCGATTTGCCTGCAGCACCTGATCCGCGTACGGCAGCGATCGATAAACGCGCGGCACGCCATCGTGCAACACAACGTCGGCCTGCTTCCCCATCGCGCGCAAAACCTGGCAGCACGCCAGCGCCGATCCGATGGCATCGCCATCGGGCCGGGCGTGCGAAGTGAGCACGAACCGGTCGCGCTGCTCGATTTGCCGGAGAACATCCCGCAACATTGCTATGCCTTTTCTTGATTCGATTTTGTGCGCGGCTTCATTCTTTTCTTTGCCCGCGCCAAAAGTTCTTCCACTCGCGCCTTCTCACGCTCCGAACGGTCCAGCCGGAAGTGCAATTCCGGCGCACGTCTCAGCCGCAAACGCTCCGCCAGTTCATGCCGTATATATTCTTTGGCAGCAAGCAAGCCCTCGAGACTGCGATCCGCTTCCTTGTCATCACCATCCACATCCACCAGAACCTGCGCCGAGCGGCCATCGTCGGCCACGTGCACGGCGGTCACACTCACCAGCCCGATGCGCGGATCGGCCAGCTCTCCCTCCACCAGGGTTTCAATCTCCTCGCGCAAGGCCTCACCCAGCCGCCCGCGATGGTACTTTACCGCGCGCTTCTCCACCATTCACCTCGAAGTAAAACGCATGAGAATATCAGAAAATCGGGCCCGCGTGTTGGCCCGCAGGTGCCATTGTCGCGCACAAAAGAGCAGTCGCGGTAAGTACAGAGGTAACAAGGGGATGGCGGCTCGCTAAGAGAGAACGTCAGACCAATTTGATCGAGACACGACGGCCGACCGCGGCGGCCGCCCGCTGGAGACTGGAGAGCGTGATGTCGTCCTTTCCGTCGAGGAGCCGGTCAACTTGCGTCCGGCTCGTCCTGAGTAGCGTCGCCATTTTATTCTTTGAGATTTTCTTTTTCTTCATGGCTTTTCCAAGCTGCCAGGCAACGACCTCTTTGACAGCCTGAGCTTCCGCCTCATCGAAGATGCCCTCGTCTTTGAGAAAGTCATCAATGCTCGACCCCATATGTTTCCTGCTCATTGCTCTAACTCCTTCTTGCGTTTGCGCGCCAGCGCCAAATCCTCATCCGGAGTCGTGCGAGTCTTCTTGATAAAACCGTGCAATGCAACGAGGTGCTCCTGGTAAAGACAGAGCAGCACGCGCGCTGTTCGCCTTGTGGGCAGGTCGGTTCGGATTTCCCACAACCCACCTCCCATAGGACGGCAGAGGGGCATGTCTATCGGCCAACGCCATTGGGCCCGTAACAGGTCCATGCCGATAGCGTGGCGCTCAACCACTGGCAATTCCTTCAGCCACTCCCGCACAGGTTCCCTGCCGGCCGAAGTGCGTAAGAAAATCAGCGGGATTTTCGCGGCTGGCGGGTCCTCGGTCACCCTTGCACCTTATCTGGTACATTGTACATTATTATATACAGGACGTAGACTCTTCCTAATGCTTGGACTCCATTTGGAAGCAGCCACGAAGACACAACTTAATGCCTGGAACGATAGCTAAGCCCCGTTCGTTGTTTGAGCAATATGTTAGAGGCGCAGTCGTCGGAGCTCTTTGCTTTTTTCCAGGGTTCTTTCTCTCTCTGCCCTTCACGTACAGGTGGGCAAGTAAAACGCTACAAACGGGCGAGGCGCAGGCAATACTCCTAGTAGTCTTTCCCAGTTTCGGGATCGGATTACTTGCTGCGTTCGTGGCCGTGATTATTCAATTGATGAAGGTGAGCAACAGGAACCGATAGGCGGATTGCCTACCCACGCTGCGGATATTAGATGAATTCCACAAACGAATCCGTGATGTCAGCCCCATGATTGTTGGCGATGCGCGTGGCCGTGCGCTCCACATTCTTCATCAAGCCATCGAGATAATCACGCGAATCGGAGATGCTGACCACGCCAATCGTAGCGCGATTCCAAACCGGGCTGGCCTCAAGCTCGGCGACGGAAACGTTGAAGCTGGCGCGCAGCCGGTCTTTCAAGCTGCGCACCACCTGTCGTTTGTCCTTGAGAGACTGCGCCGCTTCGATGTGAAGTTCGAGGGTAAGGAAGGCGATAGGCATTCAACTCTCAGTTCCAGTACTCAGTTCTCAGCAACTACGTCGTTGGTAACGCTGAGAACTGAGAACCGAGAACTGTTTCTAAGCAATTACTTCCGCAGCAATACGCTCCGTAACAAAGGCCTCGATCGTGTCGCCGACTTTGATGTCGCCGTAGTTCGCGATCGAAATGCCGCACTCCATGCCGTTCGTAACCTCTTTGGCATCGTCCTTGAAGCGGCGCAGCGATCCCACTTTGCCTTTGAATACTTGCACGTTGTCGCGCAGCAAGCGCACTTCGGAGTCGCGCTTGAGCAAGCCATCGCTCACGCGGCAACCGGCCACCGTCCCAACTTTCGGGATGCGGAAGACATTCAGCACTTCGGCGCGGCCCTGGTAGTGTTCCTTGATCGTAGGTTCGAGCAAGCCGCTCATCGCGCGCTTGATCTCATCCTGCAGTTCGTAAATGATCGAGTGCAGGCGGATATCGACTTTTTCCTGCTCGGCAATTTCCTGCGCCTTGCGCTCTGGCCGCACGTTGAAGCCGATGATGATCGCATTCGAGGCCGAGGCCAGCAGCACATCGGTCTCGGTAATCGCGCCGACACCCGAGCGCAACAACTTCAGGCGCACCTTCTCGTTCGAGAGCTTCGTCAGCAGATCGGTGATTACTTCCACCGACCCCTGCACATCGCCCTTCAGAATCACATTCAGTTCCTTGGTGCCGGCGGCTTTAATTTGCTCCGCAAGCCCTTCCAGAGACACGCGAGAACTCTTGGCCAGCGCGGCTTCGCGGGCTTTCTGCTCGCGGTATTCCGAAATGCCACGCGCCTTGTCGCGATCAGCAACCACCACAAACTGATCTCCAGCCTGCGGCAGCGCTTCCATGCCGATAATTTCCACTGGAGTGGAGGGAGGAGCGGTCTGCAACTGTGCGCCGCGGTCGTCAAACATAGCGCGCACTTTCCCGTATACGTTCCCCACCACAAAATTATCGCCAGCGTTCAGCGTTCCGTTCTGCACCAGCACTGTAGCCACGGGACCGCGCCCGCGATCCAGCTTCGCTTCCAACACGACGCCGGTCGCAGCGCGCTCCGGGGTTGCCTTCAATTCGCCGAGGTCGGCCACCAGGCAAATCATTTCCATCAGCAGATTCAGATTCGTTTTCTTCTTCGCCGAAACATCCACGAACACAGTTTTGCCGCCCCACTCTTCCGGCATCAGTCCCCGATCGGCAAGCTGCTTCTTCACTCGATCCGGCAAAGCGTCCGGCTTGTCGATCTTGTTCACCGCGACGATGATGGGAACTTCAGCGGCGTGCGCGTGGTCAATGGCTTCAATCGTCTGCGGCATCACGCCGTCATCGGCGGCAACCACAAGCACCACAATGTCAGTCGCCTTCGCGCCGCGCGACCGCATCCGCGTAAACGCTTCGTGACCCGGCGTATCGAGAAAAACAATCTCGCGTCCGTAGGCCGGCGATTCCTTATCGGTGATCCGAACTTTATAGGCGCCGATGTGCTGGGTAATGCCTCCAGCTTCGCCTTCCGCCACATTGGTCAGGCGGATGGCATCGAGCAGCGTGGTCTTGCCGTGGTCGACGTGGCCCATGATCGTGACCACGGGCGGACGTATGCCGGTTTCCGGAACCAACTCTTCGCTGGCGGCGGCCGCGTCGATCTCTTTTGCCGTCTGCTCTTCAAACGTGATCACATTTGTGTCTGCGCCGAAGAAGCGCGCCATTTCGCTGGCCAGCTCCGCATCCAGAGTCTGATTGATGGTGGCGAACACGCCTTTCGAGAGCAGCCGCGAAATCAGATCCTTGGCGCGAATCTCCAACTTCTCCGCGAGATCTTTTACGCTGATGCCTTCCGTAATCGTGATGCTGCGCGTGATCGGCTGAGGCTCGTTCGACACCACCATGCGCGGCGGCGGCGTATAGCCTTTCATCGGGCCTTCCTTCACGCCGCGCGGAACATAGCGTTGACCGGGGCGTCGCGCCGGACCACCCGGGCGGCTGCCCGGGCGCGTGGTTCCCGGCGGTGGAAGCGCCGGACCCACACCCAGCGGACGCGCGCCCGCAGGCGCTGAGCGCGTGGGATGCATCGGCCTGCGCTCACCCGGACGCAGCGGCGGACGAGGCGCACCGATACCTCCGCCGCCAGCGGCAGCGGGAGGCCGTCGTTGAAAAATTGGCTGGCCAGGTACTGGACGCCCAGGCGCGGGACGGAAAGTTCCGCCGATTGGAACTCCAGGCTGCACCGGGGGTGGAGCTGGCCGCACTGGCGCTTTGTACACTGGGCGCGGGCCAGTCTGTGGAACAATCATGCGCGGAGCTGGAGGCGGCGGAGCAGCCGGACGCGCTGAAACAGGAGCCGATGGCGGCGCGCTCGCCGAGACCACAGGAGGCGCTGCAACAGGCGGAACCTGTGCCGCAGGCGGCGGAACTACGGGACGCGGCGGAGGCGCTGCAATTGGCGACGAGGAAGCTGGCGGCGCTGCGACGGGCGCAGGAGGCACAACCGCGACCGGCCTATCGGCAACGGATGGCGGCATGATCAAGCGCGGCGCCAGAACAACCGGGGCTGCAGGCGCAGGCGGCGCAGCCACCGGCTTGGGTGCGGGCGGCGCTGCGGCCGCTGGAGCCTGCGTAACTGGCGGCGCTACTGGACGCGGCGCAACCGGCGGAGCACCTGCTTCCTTCCGTTGCGTAATCGCCTTGAGCACATCCCCGGGGCGGGAAATGTTCGACAGATCAATTTTGGTTTTGATTTCTTCTTCGCCGCGAACCGGGCGTGAACTGGATTTGCTTTGTGAAGAGCCTTCACCGTTGGAGCGGATATAGGCGCGCACCTTCTCCGCTTCATACTCTTCCAGAGAACTGGAGTGCGTCTTCTTCTCTGTCACTCCGACCACCGCTAGCGTGTCCAGAATGGCTTTGCTCTTGACTTCCAGCTCTCGGGCTAGATCGTTGATTCGAACCTTACTCATCCGGCCTTTCGTTTCTCCGCGTTTTAGTTAGGTCATCATCGACCTCGCGGAGTCACTTTCTTCGGTCCCACGCCGTTGAACTTATACCAGCGGGCCATAATTATTCTCTGGTCTCGGAAGCGGATTCTTCTTCCGGAGCGGTCTGCTCCCCGGAAGGCTCCGCCTGTCCTTCGTTCTCGTCGTTCTCACCTGCGGCAAGCGCATCTGCTTCATCGGTGCCTTCTTCGGTCGCCGCAGGAACTTCAGCGGTAATATCTTCCGAACTCGCTTCCGAAGATTCTGCTTCCGCGGGCTCCACAGCAACCTCGCCTTCGGCTGCCACTTCACCTTCGACCGCGCCTTCGACCGCCGCACCCTCAAGGCTGGCAAAGTAATTATTCACCGCAAGACTGATTTTTTCCACCGTCTTCGGCCCGATGCCTTCAATCGCCTCGAGTTGCTCCGGAGTCATATCGGCCAGCGCTTCCACCGTAGTTACACCGGCAGCGCCCAGCTTCTCCACCAAGCCGTCGCCCAAGCCCGGCACTTTATCCAGCGGCGTAACAGTCTGCGGCACCATGTCCGCCATCTGCTGTTCCACTTCCTGCCGCTTCTCTTCCTCGCTCTTGATGTCGATCTTCCAGCCCAGCAGCTTCGCCGCCAGCCGTACGTTCTGCCCCTTCTTGCCGATGGCAAGCGAGAGCTGGCTGTCGTCCACAACTACTTCCAAATGTTTGCCGCCAGAATCGACCACGGTGACCTTGCTCACCTTCGCCGGCTGCAAAGCTTTCTCAGCGAAGGTCACCGCATCTTCGTGATACTCGATGATGTCAATCTTTTCGCCGTGCAATTCGCGGATGATCGATTGCACCCGCATTCCCTTCATGCCTACGCAAGCGCCCACCGCATCCACGTCCTTGTCCTTGGACATGACGGCAATCTTCGTGCGCTCACCGGCCTCACGCGCAATCGCGCGGATCACGACCGTGCCGTCATAAATTTCTGGCACTTCGGTCTGGAACAAATGCTGCACCAGGTCCGGCACGGCGCGAGATACCACAACCGCCGGCCCTTTCGAAGCTTTTTCCACACGCGCAATCACCACCCGCACTCGCTCGCCAATCGCAAACGACTCCAGCCGCGACTGCTCCTTGCGCGGCATGCGCGCTTCCGCCTTGCCGATGTCGAAGATCACATCCGGACCTTCCACCCGCTTCACAGTAGCGTTCACCACTTCGCTCACGCGTCCGATGTACTCGTTGTAAACCGTGTCGCGCTCGGCCTCGCGCACCTTCTGGAAAATCACCTGCTTAGCCAGTTGTGCCGCAATGCGCCCTAGGATCCCTTCCGTAACTTTCGGAATGCGCAACTCTCCGCCAATTTCCAGCGCGGGATCGGCCTTGCGCGCATCTTCCAGCGTGATCTGCAACAGCGGATCTTCCACCTGCTCCGGCGTCTCCACCACGGTCTTCACCGCATAGGCATTGATCTTGCCGGTCTCTTTGTCCAGTTCGGCGCGCAGGTTTTCCTGCGTCTTGTAGTATTTGCGCGTCGCCATCACAATGGCGTCTTCCACCGCACTTACCACAATCCGCGGATCAATCCCCTTCTCGCGGCTCAACGCGTCGATCGTGTTGTAAAGCTCACTCGCCATATCTGAATTCTTTCGTTACAACTGTTGCCGTCGTTCTTGGGCTCCGGGCTTCGGCTATCGGGCTTCAGCCAAACTGATTCTCGCCTGGTGCTCAGCTGCGCCGAAGCCCAAAAGCTGAAGCCCGAAGCCCACCTTCAGATCTCCGGCACCAGATTCGCCTTCTCCACATTGGCGAATTCAATTCCAATCTTCTGTCCTTGCTCCACACCCGCCGCGCTCATTTTTCTGCGCGACTTATGACTGGCCACGCTCAAGTCCAGCGTCAGCAAGCCTTTGTGAAAACTTTCCAGCCGGCCCTCGAAGTACCGGTTGTTGTTCACCGGCTGCCTCGTCATCAATTTCATCCGGCTGCCGACGAAGCGTTCAAAATCCTTCGCCTTGGTCAGCTTTCGGTCCAACCCTGGGGACGAAACTTCCAGCGTGTAGCTGCCCGCTATCGCATCCTCCACATCGAGGATGGTGCCGAACTCGCGGCTGAAGTTGGCGCAGTCTCCGTGCGTCACTCCCGCCAGCGGGTCGCCACTCGCCGCTCCGGGCTTGTCCAAAAACACGCGCAGCATGCGGGCCTGGCCACTCCCGCGAAACTCGACTTCGACCACCTCAAGCCCGCTGGAGGCGGCTACCCGCTCCGCTATCTCCCGTACTCGATCAAGCTCAAGTGCCATGCATCCAATAACTTGCAGCCTAGCCCACCAAGCGGATTCTTCCGCAACAAAAAGTGGGCTTGCGCCCACTGGTGTGCTTCGCCAAACGCCGGTACTACACAACAGTTCTCAGTTTTCTAATATACGCCCCAAGGGCGGAAAAAGACAAATCCCCAAGTTCCAGAGTTCCAACGTTTCCAGAACCTAAAGATTACGGAACGAACCGGACGAACAAGATTAGTCTCGCTCCCGGCGGCTATTCCGTGCGCGTAGTCGTCCCCTCCAATGTCACAGGAAAAATCGGCAGCGTTACCCCGGCGCTCACCGGTAAATTAGGGTGTTAGTACCACAGCCGAATAGTTCTTATTCTCAATGCAAAAACCTCGAAAAAGAACCAACTCGGCGTATGATGGCGATGCGAAGTGGTTCCGCCTCCGCACGGGGATCCTGATGATTTCGGCGTGTTCCCTTAGAAAAGGAAATCCCCATTCTTCCTCCCCGTTATGGGCAGGACTGCTGCTTTTCCAAATTTTCCTGTGTCCTCCTTCAGCGCCTGCCCAGCGCGCGCCCAGTTCCCCGCCATCGGCAGGCCCCGTGACATCGCCAGGCTCCCTGCCTTCAGGAAACCCCGCAATCGATGACCTCCGCATGCATGAGCTAGAAAAAGCTTACTGCGACCGGGAAACTCTTCAGCTGGCGGTTCGAACTGAGAAGAACGCTCTTCTCGATCGCCAGGCGGTTGCCAAACTGCATGAACAAAAGAAGGATGTCACGCTTTGGCAAAGTACCTCGAAGGAATCCGAGGCAACGTTTTGCGTCGACCTTGGAGATTACGACCTTGAAGTCAGCGCAGTCGGATACCTGACTGAGCACAAGGACGTAGAAGTACAAGCCGCCCGCACGCGCACTCTTAAAGTGGAGATAATCCTGCAAAGCGACCCATCCGCGATTGAATTGAGTGCCAGCGACGACGCAATCCCGCCCAAGTTGCGCAAGGATGCGAAGCGGGCGGTTGACGAACTCAAGTCGGGAAATTTCACAAAGGCGCAGAAAGACCTCGGTAAAGTTTACACAGCCGTTCCATCCAGCGCCCAGGTGAACTTTTTATATGGATATCTGTTCTTGCAGTTGAAAGACATGGAGAAGTCGGGGACCTACCTGAAGCGCGCCGTAGCTTTGAATCCGCGGAATGTCCAGGCTCTTGTTCTGCTGGGGCGTGAGCAGTTGCAGCAGGGACAGAGTGAAGACGCGCGTAGGACGCTGGAACAGGCCGTGATCGCTAATTCCGCGGACTGGATGGCGCACACCCTTCTCGCGGATGCTTACTTGCAGCAGAAGGAGTTCGAAGAAGCTCGGCAACAAGCTCAAATAGCAATCGAAACGGGAAAAGGCTCCGCAAGCGCCGCCCAGTTGGCTTTAGGGCAAGCCCTGGCTCACCTTGGGCGTACCCAGGAAAGCATTGCCGCTTTGAACTCGTTCCTGCAAACAAATGCCAATAGTCCAAACGTTCCCCAGGTAAAGGAACTGATTGCGCAAATCGAAGCCCGTGATGTCGGCAATGCGGCACCTGGCGGCGAAGAGCCGAAAAATGATCTGGTGCTGGCATCCTCCAGCCCCAGCCTGCCACCGAGCGCTTGGGGCCCTCCCGGAGTGGATGAGGTAAAGCCATTGGTTGCGCCGGGCGTAAGCTGCCCCTCCAAGCAAGTGTTAGAGATGGCCGGTAAGAGGGTGAAAGAACTGGTCGATTCCATGTCACAATTCAGCGCCATCGAAGACCTGCTCCATGAGCAGCTCGATCCGGCTGGCAATCCCCTCACCAAGCAGACTCGCAAGTTCAACTACGTGGCTTCAATCACCGAGGAGAGCCCTGGGTTTTTAGCAGTTGACGAATATCGCAACAACCGGGACGCACTCCCTGATCTTCCCGATCACATCTCCACTCAGGGATTTATGGCCGCGGCGCTTATCTTCCATCCTGACATGCAGGAAAATTTCGATTTGACTTGTGAAGGTCTGGGCCAGTGGCGTGGAAACGCAACTTGGATGGTGCATTTCCGCCAGCGGGACGACAAGCCCAAACGGCTGGAAGATTACATCGAGGTAGACAAAACGTACGGTGTGAGCCAGAAGGGACGGGCCTGGATCAATTCCGACAATTTTCAGGTCGTGCGCCTCGAATCGGAACTAGTGAATCCCGTTCAGCGACTTACCGTCCAGCATCAAATTACCGAGTACGGTCCGGTCCAATTCCAAAAGAAGAACGTTCAACTTTGGTTGCCGCAGAGTGTCGATCTCTTCCTCGAGATTAATAGGCATCGCTATTATCGCCGGCATAGTTTTGACCATTACATGCTGTTCTCTGTCAATTCAGAACAGAAGTCAGCGACAGCCAGAGGTGCGCAACACGAGGAACCGCAGAGTCAGTAGTCGCCTCACCAAGTGATTCAGCAAGATTCAATTTGGCTCATAAGCTGGCACGGCCGCAGGCGCCCTTGCTCCGCGTATTACTGCCGGAGCCAACTTTCCGGGCCCAAGTAGAGCGCGTCCGGGAAAAAAATCGGGCACAATCTTGCCTTCATCCACCACTACCGTTCCACCCACTACCAAATACCGCACACCCACGCTCGGCTCCATCGGCTTCTGGAAAGTGGATCGATCGCTGATCGTCGCCGCATCGAACACCACAATGTCAGCGTCCGCGCCCTCCTGCAATCTGCCCTTGTGTCGCGCCGCAGGCGTTGACCGCTCCAGCATCTCCGCCGGCATGAAACTCATCTTGCGGATCGCATCCATCAGCGTGACTGTTCCCTTCTCGCGCACATATTGCGCCAGCACTCGCGAATAAGTTCCGGCGTTCCGCGGATGACTTTCGATTCCGTCGCTCGCAATCATTACTAGAGGATGAGGAATCACTTTGTCTACAATTTCCTGCGTATTGCCGAAAACCAGCACCCAATGTGTGGTGCTGGAATTATGCAGTTCGTCGAAGCGTTGCTTGGTGAGGTGCTCGCCAGTATCCGGCAGCACCAAGTCTCCATAATCGATTCCCATTTTCTCGCGCCATCCCGGATTAAATACCGCCGAGTTCACCGCGGTCATGCCCGCGATGTAGGGGTAAGCTTCTGTCGTAACATCCAGCCCGCGGGCACGCGCTCCTTCCACCATCGAGAGACACTCCAGCGAATCGCGCAGGCAAGTGCTGTTGATGTGCACAATGTGCAGCGACGCGCCGGTGATGGCCGCCGCTCCAATCACTTCGCTGACCGACTCAATCGAAGAACCGGGTTCGATGCGCCCCGCGCTGCGCATGTGGGTATAGACCGGCAGCCTCCGCTCCGCAGCCAGCCGGAACATATCGATCACTTCTAGGCGGGTGGCTCCGGGCGTGTATTGAATGCCCATCCCAATCGCCAGGCCGCCAGCATCAAGCTCCGAGCGTAAGCGTTGTTTTATTGCTTCGATCTGTTCTGACGTGGCCGGCTGATCGGTCGCCGGCCCGCTCTTAGGCAAAATCTCAGGCGAGCCACTGTGATCTCCAACAATTTCAGGCGGCAATGGCGCGCCAAACACCGCTGCCCGCGCCGCCACATAACTGGCCGACGTGCCGTAGTGGATTAGGGAGCGACTCTCTTTCGATTTCAAGAACTGAGCAACATCGGGCGCACCAATCTCCAATTCAAGCGCCGCGGTTACCCCGTCCATCGCCTTCAAGCGCTGGCTTGCCATATCCTGTGCGTGCTGATGCAGATCAATAAATCCGGGAGCGACCACCAGCCCCGCAGCGTTGACCACGCGCTTTCCACTCAAAACCTCCGCCGAAATACGAACAATCTTTCCATCGCGGATGCCGACGTTGCGTACGCCATCCAGCCCGGTCTCGGGGTCCATCACTCGACCGCCTTCGAGCACAAGATCGTATTGCTGCGCGGTGACGATGGTGGTTGAAAAAACCAGAAGCCAGAAGAAGAGAATCCGTTTGCGCATGGTCAATTGTAGCCGCCGAGACGGCGGCGCTACCCATCCATTTGCCTGAATCCCCACGCCCTCTCTAGAATAAAGATTCACCCCCAAGCTGGGAGAATCTCCGAGAAGCCTATGATTTATTTTCCCGTACCCGAAGCTCTCACCTTCGACGACGTTCTCCTTCTACCTGCACGCTCCGACGTAATCCCCGCGACTGCCAGCACCCAGACCCAGCTCACCCGCAACATCAGCCTGAACATTCCCATCGTTAGCGCCGCCATGGATACGGTCACCGAATCGCACATGGCCATCGCGCTCGCGCAGCAGGGCGGCATCGGCATCATCCATCGCAATCTAACCATCGAGCAGCAGGCCAACGAAGTCGACAAGGTGAAGCGCTCGGAAAGTGGCATGATCGTCGATCCGGTCACGATGGCGCCCACCGATAAAGTCAGTGACGCGCTCGAAGTCATGCGCAAATACAAAATTTCCGGCGTGCCCATCACTCAGCACGGCAAACTCGTCGGCATTCTAACCAACCGCGACCTGCGCTTCGAGAGCCGCTTCGACATTCCCATCGACCGTGTGATGACCAAGAAAAATCTCATCACTGTCCCCGTCGGCACCACGCTCGAAGACGCCGAACAAATTCTCCACGAGCATCGCGTCGAAAAACTTCTGGTCGTCGACGACAAGTACAACCTCAAGGGACTGATCACTGTAAAAGACATCCAGAAAAAGCTGAAGTATCCCAACGCTGCCAAAGACTCTCAGGGACGCCTGCGCGTGGGCGCGGCCATCGGCGCCACGGGAGATTTTCTCGAGCGCGCGCAGGAATTGGCCGAGGCCAAAGTAGACGTGCTCGCCATCGATAGCGCTCACGGCCATTCCACGAAAGTGCTCGACGCGGTACGAATGGTGAAGTCGAAATTGCCCGAGATGCAACTGCTCGCGGGCAACGTAGCAACTTTCGATGGTGCATGCGAGTTGTCCCGCGCCGGCGCAGACGGCATCAAGGTCGGCATCGGTCCTGGCTCCATCTGCACCACGCGCGTGGTCACCGGTGCGGGTGTTCCGCAGATCACCGCCATCGCCGAGGCGTACCGCGCCACCAAGGATGCCGGCATCCCCATCATCGCCGATGGTGGCATCAAGTATTCTGGCGACGTAACCAAGGCCTTGGCAGCGGGTGCAAGCGCCGTGATGATCGGCTCGCTCTTCGCCGGCACCGATGAAAGTCCGGGCGAGTTGATCCTGTATCAAGGCCGCTCCTACAAATCCTATCGCGGCATGGGCTCGATCGGCGCCATGGCTCAAGGTTCCAGCGAACGCTACTTTCAAAGCACGGAAGGAGAATCTTCCGCAGCAGCTTCTGGTGATGGCGACTCCAACCGCCTCGGCAAACTTGTTCCCGAAGGCATTGAAGGGCGCGTGCCCTATCGCGGCTCGGTCGCGATGATCGTTCACCAGATGGTTGGTGGGTTGAAATCAGGCATGGGCTACTGCGGTTGCGCCACCATCGGCGACTTGCTGCAAAAAACTCGTTTCGTCCGCATCAGCGGCGCCGGGCTCCGCGAGAGCCACGTCCACGATGTAATGATCACCCGCGAGGCTCCCAACTATGGTGTCGAGTAGCCTAGCCGATTGAACTCCGACCGCCACAATCTTCTGAAGGCGTGGATCGCCGCGATTCTCTGGCTCATCGTGATTGCCATTGAATCCACTGCGATGCTCTCTGCCAATAACACGGGCCGCATTCTCTATCCGATTTTGCATTACCTCTTCGGCCTCGACTGGGACCACTTTGAAGACTGGCACTTCTTCATTCGCAAGGGAGGCCACGTCGTAGGCTACGGCATCCTAAGCATTCTGCTATTCCGCGCCTGGCGCGCCACATGGCCTGCCATGTCCGATGCGAAGTGGACGCTGCGTTGGGCAACCGTCGCGATCCTAGGCACCGCGTTCGTCGCCAGCCTGGATGAGTGGCACCAAAGCTTCATCCCTACGCGCACGGGGCGCTGGCAGGATGTAGTTTTGGACACATGCGCAGGCGCAGCCGCGCAATTTTTGATTTTCCTGTGGTGGATATGGCGACGAAAAACTGATGTCGATCGGAGATCGATTCATTCCGTTTCACGTTAGCCGTCTGAGTCGCGTCTCACGACTTGCAACATTCCCGCCGCGACCAGCGCCATCGCCGCCGAGAAATAAAACGGAATCGCCGCGCCATAATGCTTCCACAACTCGCCAGTAATCAAACTGGCGGCTAGAGTAGCCACGCTGGTCACAAAAAAATAAATGCCCAGAGCGCGCCCGCGCACCTGCTCTCCAACGCTCTCAACCACTAGAGCCTTCAGCACCGGTTGCGTCAGAGCGTAGTAGAAACCGTACACCGCCATCGCCAACCAGATCGCCAGAGTCGAAGGCGCGCGCCCAAAAACAAAATAGACTGCGGCGAAAATCACATAGCCCACAGAACCCACCAGCTGCCGCGAAATGTGATCACTGAACCATCCCGCCGGCCACGATGCAAACGTATAAGTAATGTTGAAGACAAGACCGAGTAGAGGCGCAAGCGCCACTGCGATGCCGACATTCTGCGCCCGCAAAACCAGAAACATATCACTCGAGTTCCCCAAAGAAAAAATCGTCACAGCGACAAGAACGAAGTAGAAAGATGCGGGCAAGCTGATCCGTTCTTCCGAAGGCGAAGCTGGTGTGGGGACAGCCGCCTGCCCTGAGCGAAGTCGAGGGGGCTGTCCGCCGGGCGCAGCCTGGCGCTTTTCCCGAATCCCGATCAGAGCAACGAGCACGCACAACGCTCCCGGAACCGCCGCAGCCCAGAACATACTGCGAATTCCGAAACGCGCCAGCAGAACCAGTGCAGCCAGAGGTCCGGCAATCGCGCCTGCGGAGTCCATCGACTGAATCAGCCCGTAAGCCGAGCCCAGCCGGTTCTTCGGCACCGATTCCGCGACCATCACGTCGCGTGGCGCGCCCCGCACACCTTTAGCGAGCCGGTCGGTAAAACGAATCAGCAAAATTTGCGGCCAAGCTGTAACAATCGCCAGCAGCGGCTTAACCGCATTCGCGACGGCATATCCCGCGACCACAACCGGCTTGCGGCGATGGATGTTGTCAGTGAGGTATCCGGAGAAAAGCTTGGCAAACGACGCCACGCTTTCGGCCACGCCCTCAATCAAACCCAACTGCGCCGGCCCCGCGCCCAGCGACGCCAGAAACGCTGGCAACACCCAGTACGCCATCTCGGTTGCGGTGTCGTTTAAAAAAGACGTAATGCCGAACGCATAGATGTTGCGCGCAGCGGAAGGCTCATGCTCTGCGGGACGTTCGGGCATGCATAGGTTTTACCACGGCGGGAAAAACAGAAGGGGACTTGCCTTCAGTCGGTCGGGTCGTACTTAGTCACGACCCACTGGCCATCCTTGTTCTCAGTTGTAACGGTAAGAAGTTCCTTGTAAGTGCCCGTTTGGCCTGGTCCATTAAGCCGCTTGCCACGGTAGTGAAGTATGGTCAAAGGCGGCGCGCTCTCCCACTCCGCCAACTCCCAGGAGAGCAGCGGGTGCTGCGCCTCTGAGTTGCAGATGAAGTGGGCGTATTTCTTGCGGTAGTCGTGCTCCCATGCGGAGAGCAGTTCGTCGCAGTGGCCATCGCGCAACTGGCGCAGAAATAAGTTGGCGCTGTGCTCAATGGTGCGGTCGCGCAACGGATTCATCCGGATACTGACCGGCAAACCGCTAAGCGGATCGCGGTCTTCGGAGCGCGCCAGCACCGGCCCCTGATTGCTCAGCCACCAGATGTAGCCAAGAAATCCAAAGACCAGCAGCGCTCCAGCACTGACGGCAATCGCGATCTGTGTGCGGGTAAAGCCCATGCTAAGAGGAAGTTTATCGGGATCATAACTTCCTGCAAGGTTACCAGCGGGAGCCGCGGAAGGACATGTACAGGCGGCTAACTTTCTTCCAATGTGCGGAGCGCAGGCTTAATTCCGGAATGACTACTGCAACCCTTCCACCAGATACAAGTCCGACAACAAACGTCTGTAGCCGTACACATACGATTTGCCATCCGACGTGGGCAAGACTGGGCCGACGAATTCGACGCCAGCGGGGTCGGGCGGCATGAGTTGTTTCCATAAAATCCGGTTGCCGCTTGTAACTTCCAGCCGGTAAACCTTCGCAGGCAATTCCCCGCCCTTGTATATGTATAAAGACCGGCCATCAGCAGTCCAGGCTACCGGCACTTCTCCCGGCAGCAATCCTTTGATGGGCCTCGGATCTCCTGCAGGGATGGGAAACAAATATGCCTTCCCATCGGGACCCACGGCAGCAACTGTGCTGCCGTCAGGAGACAGCGCGTATGCAGATGCATCGGTTCCTTCCGGACTGATCGCTTCAAACTTGTCGGAATCGATATCCTGCACGTAAAGCCGCAAGCCATGATTCGGCTCAATGCCCGCAATCAGGAGCCGCTTGCCGTCAGGAAACCAGCGCGCCGCGTTGTGAATGACGTCGTGCCCCTTCAAAGTGCGCGGCTCGCCGGGTCCGGTCGGGAGCAGGAATAAATCAGTCTGCTTATCGCCGCGGCACGCCAGCGCCCAGTTCCCATCCGGCGAGAGCGCAAGCGACTGTCCGTCGCCGAGACGCACGGCCGGCGACCCGTCAGTCTTGCGAAGATAGACTGCATAAGTTGGACCGCCCGCTTCGCCTTCTTCTCGGAACAAAAGCGTTTGGCCGTCATTCGAGAGTGTGACCGGATACGACCAGTCAAGCCAGGTGAAATCACGCTCGGTCGCGTCTTCGTTGCGGTGAACGATCAGTCCGCGCCTCCAACTGTCGCGCGCCAGCAAAACCCGGCCGTCGGGCATTACATCCTGCA
Organism: uncultured Acidobacteriaceae bacterium; assembly: GCA_963789625.1. Classification (GTDB taxonomy): domain Bacteria; phylum Acidobacteriota; class Terriglobia; order Terriglobales; family Acidobacteriaceae; genus Sulfotelmatobacter. The sequence continues at coordinate 161,347 of CAWBLK010000009.1, forward strand.
GCGTAAGATCGGCGGGAACACGCGCAACCAGGCGCTCCTTGCCCGCTAGCGACACCGCAAACACTGAGCGGTCGATTCCAATCAGTGTCGCGGTCACCCATACCTCATCGCCCTTTGGAGACCAAGCCAAGCCAACCGCGCCGCCTCCGTAACTCTGACTCAAAGACCGCTTATTGCCGTTAGTGTCGACGACGGCGACGCCTCCAATCGAGTCGCCCTGGATAGGATGATCGATAAACGCAATCATGTCGCCCTTGCGCGATACCCGCGGATGGCTGATCCATCCGCCAGTTTCGTACAACACCTTGCCCGGCGGATACTCGAGCCGGTTCCGTCCATTCAAGTCGCGAACAATCGCCAACTGCGAGCCATCCGGCGACCAATCGGCCCACTGAACGTTTTCCAATATTTCGCGAGGCGCTCCGCCGCCGAACGCCATCCGAGCCAGTGTGCCGGTGTAAACCTGGGACTTCGTCTGCTGGCTCCTCAGCAAAACCGCCATCTCTCCCGTGGATGAAATAGCAAGGATCTCCGCGCCGGGAACTCCCACCGGTCGCGATTCCGGCGTGCCGAAGCGGGTGCTGAAAATTTCAACTGGCCCACCTTCCCATGCCGCGCTGTATATAACGGTCTGGCCGTCGGGAGCAAATCGAGCCATGCGAATCGTTCCCCGGCGGTACGTCAGCAAATGGTAGGCGGGAGACACGACAGCTGCGCCGTGCCGAAGCAGGAGGAATGCGATCACGACCAACGCCGCCACCAGCGAGGCTGCCAGGGCGATAAACAGTTTTGCGCGGCTGCGATTCGGGAATTGCCTTGATCCCGGACGAGCCTGCTCCGGAGGAACTGACGCTCTGTCCCGACGGTCCAGAAACTACCGTCGCCACGGATCCACTCGGGGTTTCAGTCGTGACCTGCGAGGAAATGCGCGACGAATCCTGCTGCCGCTTCAGTCGCTTCAGATCGGCTCGCACTTCAGCCGCGCTCTGGTAGCGTAGCTCAATATCTTTTTCGAGCAACTTGCTGATGATGTGCTCGAGCTCGGGTGGAATATCTGGATTCAGACGCATCGCCTGGGATGGCGCGCGATTCAAAATCGCTTCGGTAATCACGCCCTGCGTGTCTCCGCGAAATGGCAGAATTCCGGTCGACATTTCATAAAGGACAACACCGAACGAAAACAAATCGGTCCGCCCATCGAGATCTTTCCCGCGAACTTGCTCGGGAGACATGTAGGCCACCGTACCGAGCGCCGTCCCAGGACTGGTCAGATCCAGGCGCGCTGCATCAGCCATAGTCTGCGAATCGCCGCTGGCGGTATTAGACCGCACGCCCATCTTTGCCAGACCAAAATCCAGAATCTTGGCGTGGCCGCGTTTCGAGATGAATATGTTCGCGGGCTTGATATCGCGGTGAACGATTCCCTTGCTGTGCGCCGAATCCAGCGCGTCGGCAACCTCGATGCCGATTCCCAGCAGACGCTCCATCTCCATGGGGCGCGTGCCGATCTGGTGCTTTAGAGTCGTGCCATCCAGATACTCCATGGCGATGAAGGACTGGCCGTCCTGCTTGCCGATCTCATAAATCGTGCAGATGTTGGGATGGTTCAGGGCGGAAGCAGCGCGGGCTTCACGGCGGAATCGCTCGAGCATAGGCTCGTCGTGCGCCATTTCGTCCGGCAGGAATTTCAAAGCGACGAAACGGCCGAGTTCGGTGTCCTCAGCCTTGAACACCACGCCCATGCCGCCGCCGCCAAGTTTTTCCAGAATGCGGTAGTGCGAGATAGTTCGGCCGATCATCCGTGGCAAATCTTACGTGGGCGGATAAGGCAAGTCAATGGAACCGCGCGCCGAAACAGCAAAGGCACGGCGCAAGCCGTGCCTTTGCTTCGTGAGAGTGAGGAGTCTTGAAATTACTCTTTCTTGCCTTCGGCTTCTTCCTTGACCGGCTCAATGCCGCCATCATGCTGTGCCTGCGCTTCGGCATCTTCCATCGCCTTCTTGGCTTCGGCGTTTTTCTTGGCGCGGGCTTCGGCGCGCTTCTCGCGCTTTTCGTCCAGCACTTTTTCGCTGCCCAGCAGTTCGAGGAAAGCTTTGTCGGCGCCGTCGCCCTTATTCCATCCGGTGCGGATGAGGCGCGTGTAGCCGCCGTTGCGGTCGCCGAAACGCGGGCCGACGGTGTCAAAAGCTTTACGACGGCTGCGTTGGTCATGAGATAAGAAGCCGCCAGGCGGCGCGCCGCCAGATCTCCGCGCTTGCCGAGCGTAATCATCTTCTCGACGATCGGCTTCGCCGCCTTGGCCTTGGGAACGGTCGTCTCGACGCGCTCTTCCACGATCACCGACGTGACCAGGTTGCGCAGCAGCGAGCGCCGGTGCGATGTGTTCCGTCCGAGTTTGTAGCCTGCTACTTTGTGACGCATTGTGAACCTCAGTGGTCAGTGGCCAGTGGTCAGTGGCCAGTAGTTCGTTGTCTATACATGACAGTCAGTGGCTAGTGGTTTGCTTTTCTGACCACTGCCCACTAGCCACTGACCACTTGAATCAGCCGGCGAGACGCCGGCGCTACTTCTATAGCCCGTCGTCCGGTCCGTAAGCCGAAGCCGGCAGCACCAGATTTGAAGTCGGTCCGGGTACGGCATTGCCATGCTCGTCGATCTTCATGCCCAGGCTCAAGCCCATCGAGGAAAGAATTTCCTTGATCTCATTCAGCGACTTACGGCCGAAATTCTTGGTCTTGAGCATTTCCGATTCCGTCTTCTGCACCAGCTCGCCGATCGACTGAATGTTCGCGTTCTTCAGGCAGTTGTAGCTGCGCACAGAAAGTTCGAGTTCCTCAACCGAACGGTTCAGGTTCTCGTTATGAATCTCCGGCTTGCGATCGTCCGAAGATGACGTGCCGGTTTCGATTTCTTCTTCGAAGTTGATGAAGATGTTCATGTGATCCTTCATCAATTTCGCGGAGAGGCCGATCGCATCCGCCGGAGTAATGGATCCGTTGGTCCAAACTTCGAGCGTGAGCTTGTCGTAGTCGGTGATCTGTCCGAGACGCGCGGCTTCGACGGTATAGTTGCACTTGCGCACCGGCGAGTGCACGGAATCGATGGGAATGAATCCGATCCCGAGATCCTCATCGAAATTTTTATCGGCCGAAGTGTAGCCACGCCCGCGCTTCAGGCGCATTTCCATATCGAGCTTGCCGCCTTCACTGACGGTCGCGATGTAAACGTCTTTATCCAGAACCTCGACGTCGCCATCGGCTTCGATCATGCCGCTGGTGACCACGCCCGGCTGATCGGCGCGCAGATAGATCGCCTTCGGCGCATCGCCTGCCAGCTTGAACGGAATCTGCTTCAGGTTGAGGATGATGTCGGTCGCGTCTTCCACCACACCGGGGATCGACTGGAATTCGTGCAGCACGCCTTCCATCTTCACCGCGGTAACCGCAGCGCCTTCAATGGAGCTCAGCAGCACGCGCCGCAGGGCGTTGCCCACGGTGGTGCCAAAGCCGCGCTCAAATGGCTGCGCCCAGAAAATTCCGTACTTGTCGGTGAGGGTGGAGGTGTCAACTGCGAGACGTTTCGGTTTCTGAAAACCTTTCCAAAGCATTTGTTTCTCCTTCGGCCGTTTGGCTCAATCCCAGCTCACTGAGTGGTCCAACTCAGGTCAAAGCCGGAAAAGGCTGATCTGGCTCGAAAAAAGACCAAGGTTCAAAATTTGTAAGGTTTCAGAGTTTCAAGGTTTTGTCTTTGAAACCTTGGAAACCTGCGAAACTTTGAAACTTATTTACTATAAAGTTCAACGATCAACTGCTCATTCACTGGCAGTTGAATATCTTCGCGCTTGGGCAACGAAAGCACGCGCGCCGTATACGCATCGCGGTTCACTTCCAGCCAGTTGGGCAGCGTACCGTGGCTGGCAAATTCCTTCGCCATTTCCAATATGACGAGCTTCTTGCTGTTCTCGCGAATGGAAATTTCCTCGCCCGCAGTCACTTCATAAGAAGGAATGTTGACCTTGCGATTGTTGACCGCAACATGGCCATGGCGCACCAACTGTCGCGCCTGGCGCCGCGACTGCGCGAAGCCCAGACGAAATACCACGTTGTCCAGACGCCGCTCCAACTGTTGCAGCAGCAGTTCGCCGGTCACGCCCTGCGCGCGCGCAGCCTTCTCGAAGTAATTGCGGAACTGGCCTTCCAGCGTGAAGTAGATACGCTTGGCCTTCTGCTTCTCACGCAACTGCAGGCCGTAGCCAACGATTTTGGCTTTGCGGTCTTTCCCATGTTGTCCGGGAGCGAAGTTGCGCTTCTCGATGGGGCACTTATCGCTAAAACACTTTGAGCCTTTGAGGAACAGCTTCATTCCCTCGCGGCGGCATAGACGGCAGACTGGATCGGTATAACGGGCCAAGTTGTTCTCCTTTTAGATGACCGGTTTACAGGTTTGGCTTCACCCTTCGTCCCGGACGAAAATCAGTGCTTTGGGGCTCGGGATTAGGGATTAGCTAAATTTGCCAATCCTATTCCCTGGCCTCTAATCCCTTGTTTAAACTCTACGCCTCTTCGGCGGACGGCATCCATTATGCGGAATCGGCGTGACATCGCGGATGGAGCGCACTTCAATGCCGGACGATGCCAGCGCGCGCACCGCCGACTCGCGGCCGGAACCGGGGCCGCTCACGCGTACATCCACGCTGCGCACGCCGTGGTCGCGCGCCAGACTGGCCGCATTCGAAGCCGCCTGCTGCGCCGCGAACGGCGTGCCCTTGCGCGATCCGCGAAAGCCGAGCGATCCCGAACTCTTCCACGACAACGTGTTGCCGTTCATGTCCGTGATCGTGACGATGGTGTTGTTGAAAGACGCCTGCACATAGCACAGTCCATGCGGAACGTGCTTGCGCTCCTTTTTCTTGAACGTCTTCTTCTTGCCTTTTTTCTCCGGTGCGGCTGCGCCGCCCGCTGCTGCTGGTTTGGCCATGAATCAGTTCTCAGTTCTCAGTTCCCGGTTCTCAGAAAAACCCGGTTCGCAACTGAGAACCGGGAACTGAGAACTGAGAACTGGTTTCTTACGTTTTCGACGTTGCCTTCTTCTTGGTCGAGACCGTTCCCTTGCGCGGGCCTTTGCGGGTGCGCGCGTTGGTGTGCGTACGCTGTCCGCGAACCGGCAGGTTGCGGCGGTGACGGAAGCCGCGATAGGAGCCGATTTCGATGAGCCGCTTGATGTTCATCGAAACTTCCTTGCGCAGATCGCCCTCCACCAACCCCTGCTGCTCAATGACCGTGCGGATGCGGTTGACTTCCTCTTCGCTGAGGTCTTGGACCTTCTTCATCGGATCCACGTTCGCCTCATTGAGAATCGTGCCGGCGCGGGGATGCCCGATGCCGTAGATGTAAGTCAGCGCGATGTTAATGTGCTTCTGGCGCGGTAAATCGACGCCTGCAATACGTGCCATATTTTCCTGACCTCAGCGGCTAAAGGCCGCGTGAAAACTTGCTCCAGCGGCACGACTAAAGTCATGCCCTTCCCAAACTATCCCTGGCGCTGTTTGTGTTTCGCGATGACGCAGATCACCCGCACTACACCCTTGCGGTGGATGACCTTGCACTTGTCGCAAATTTTCTTTACCGATGCTCGTACTTTCATATTAGTTCTCAGTTCTCAGTTCTCAGTTCTCAGTCGAAAAACCTATCTCCGACCGAACCCAGGTTGAGAACATCATCCTCACAATCTCATTTATAGCGGTAAACAATTCTTCCGCGATTCAAATCGTAGGGCGAGAGCTCGACCGCAACTTTGTCGCCGGGCAGGATGCGGATAAAATTCTTACGCATCTTGCCGGAAACATGCGCCAGCACTTGGTGCTTGTTCTCCAGTTCCACCTTGAACATGGCGTTGGGCAGCGGTTCCAGAACCACTGCCATCACTTCAATCGCGTCTTCTTTACTCATTCGCTCCTATGCTTTAGAGATCCCTCGCACACAACACTCGGGATTTCGGCAGCGGGCTTCCGCTCCGCTCACGCCCGCTAAACGCCTCTACTTCGTCAAAATCACCGGACCATCTTTCGTGACGGCCACGCAATGCTCGAAATGCGCGCTAAAACTTCCGTCCACAGTAACCGCCGTCCACTTATCACCAAGCACTCGCGTTTCCGGCTTCCCAAAATTCACCATGGGCTCGATGGCGATTACCATTCCCTCGCGCAACTTGGCGCCGTGGCCGCGCGCCCCGTAGTTCGGCACCTGCGGCTCTTCGTGCAAGTGCGTCCCAATGCCATGCCCCACGAACTCGCGGACTACGCTGAAGCCCGCAGCCTCCACGTGCTCCTGCACCGCCGCTCCCACATCGCCCACCGAGTTGCCGATGCGCGCCTGTTCGATGCCGCGGTAAAGCGATTCTTCGGTCACCGTCAACAGCTTGCGCAACTCCGGTTTAACCGTATCGCTGACTGGGACCGTAATCGCAGCGTCGCCGTAATAACCGTCCAGCACCACGCCGCAATCAATCGAAACAATATCGCCTTCCTTAAGCTCGCGCTTCTCCGAAGGAATACCATGCACAATCTCTTCATTCACCGACGTGCACAACACGCAGGGATAATCGTAGTATCCCTTGAAAGCCGGCTTGGCCCCGAATTCCGCAATCTTCTTTTCGGCAGCCCGCTCTAGGTCCATCGTGGTGACGCCGGGCGCCACCAGCGTGCGCACATGGTCAAGAACCTGGCGTACGATGCGACCGCTCTGCCGCATCTGTTCAATCTCCGCCGCTGACTTGCAAACAATCGCCATTCGTTGTTCGATAAAGCTGCGTTCGAAAAAACTACGCCTGATGATCCTCAATAATCCTGAAAATCTGTTCCGTAACCTCGTCCATCGGCAGATCGCCGTTTACCGAGATCAGCCTTCCCGTGCGCCGGTAATAATCTGCAACCGGAGTAGTCTGCTCCTGGTAGGCCGCAATACGGGGCTGAATCACTTCCAACCGGTCGTCATTACGGGTCACCAGCTCGCTGCCATCGCAATCGCAAAGCTCATCGACTCGGGGCGGCTGGAAGTGGACGTTATAGATCCGTCCACAGGTGGGACAAGAACGGCGTCCAGTAATCCGGAGCAACAGTTGATTATAGTCCACGTCCAGACGGATCACAATTGGCCAAGCACGAGTCGGGCGCGAGTTTTCAAAGAACTTGTCGTCGAGCAACGCATCCAGCCATCCGGCCTGAGCCGCCGTCCGGGGAAACCCGTCCAAAATATAACCAAGTTTGCAATCCGGCTGTATCAACCTCTGCCGGACCATTTCGCAAACCAGATCGTCGGAGACCAGCTCTCCTCGAGCCATCACCGCTTTGGCAACAAACCCAAGCTCCGTACCCTGGGCTATGTTCTACCGCAGCAAGTCGCCCGTGGAAATCTGCGGAATCATGTACTTTTCCATGATCCGCTTCGCCTGGGTTCCTTTACCCGCACCCGGCGGGCCGAGCAGAACCACCGGACCTATGTCGCGTGGGGTTTCCTGCGCCATCGAGTTGGCCAAAGCCTCCCGAACAGTTTTCCTGGCCAACCTATAGTAAGGCTCCCCAGGTGCAGCACCCCTCAGCACTTCTCAAGATCTCAGGTGCCAGGTCTTACGAAAATCCGCCGAAGCAGCTTAGACCGGACCACCTGAGACCGATCCCCTAAAACCCAAGACCGAACCTACGACCAGTTCCGCCGACCGCGAATGCGTCCGCTGCGCGGCGTGAAGCCATCGTAGTGGCGCATGATGAGCTGTGCCTCGATCTGTGTGACTGTATCCATGGCCACGCCCACCACAATCAGTAGCGAGGTTCCACCGAAATAAAAGTTCACGCCCAACCCGTTCGTGACCCACACCGGAAGCGACTCAAACAGCCTTCCTCCCAGCCAGAACGGCAGGTGGTTCAGGTGAATGCCGGTGATCAGCCACTCGGGAATAAACGAGATGATGATCAGGTAAAGAGCGCCCACCAGCGTGATGCGGGTCAACACTTCATTGATGTAATCCGCGGTGCGCTTGCCGGGACGGATGCCGGGGATAAATCCGCCGTACTTCCGCATATTGTCGGCCACTTCACTGGGATTGAAAACAATCGACACGTAAAAATACGCGAAGAAAATAATGCCGACCGCGTATAACAGCGTATAGAGCGGCTCGCCCCAACCCAGTGCGCGAAACAAGTCGCCAAAATACCGGCTGTTCCGGGCGCCATAGCCGATAGTCTGCGGCAGAGTGAGAATCGAAGACGCGAAGATGACCGGCATTACGCCGCCTGCGTTCACGCGCAACGGAAGGTGCGTGGACTGGCCACCCATCACTTTGCGTCCCACCACCCGCTTGGCGTATTGCACCGGAATGCGCCGTTCGCAGCGCTCCACGTAGACGATGAACGCCACCACCGCAATCATGAACACCAACAGGAAGGCCATCAGCACCGGGGTAATCGCTCCCCATTGGCTGTTCATCGCCTTCTGTATCAATTCCTGAACGCCGCGCGGCAAGCCCACCACAATGCCGGCAAAAATCAGCAATGACATGCCGTTGCCAATTCCGCGGTCGGTGATCTGCTCGCCCAGCCACATGATGAATGTGCTGCCCGCAGTGAGCGTCAGCATGGTCATCAGGATGAACGCCGGGCCGGGGTGAAGAACGAAGTCTCCACCTTTCTCCAGGCCGATGGCGATACCGAAGGATTGCACCGCGCTCAACATGATCGTGATGTACCGGGTCCACTCGGTAATTTTCTTGCGGCCCATCTCGCCTTCTTTTTGCAGCTTGGCGAGCGGCTCATACACCACGGTGAGAAGTTGGAGAATGATCGATGCCGTGATGTACGGCATGATGCCGAGGGCGAAAATGGTCAAGCGGCGCAGGCCGCCACCGGAAAACAGATCTACGAAGCCGAGAAACGATCCCGCATTTTGATTGAAGTACTGTTCCAGCTTGAGGAAGTTCACTCCCGGCGTGGGCAGATGTCCGCCCAACCGGTAGATGAAGAGCATGGCCAGCGTAAACAGAACGCGCTTGCGCAGGTCTGGAATGCGAAAGATGTTAGCCAGCTTTTCGAACATTACTGCCCCGCCTTCACTGCTAAGACCTCAACCTTGCCGCCTGCCTTGGTGATTTTTTCCTGCGCCGTCTTGGAAAACTTGTGCGCGTGCACGGTGATCGCAATGGTCAGTTCGCCATCGCCCAGAACTTTTACCGGATGCTTGGTCTTGATCACTCCCGCCTTGCGCAGCACTTCGGGCGTGATGGCCGCGGCGTGCAGTTCCTCGCCCAGCTCAACCAGCCGCTCCAGGCTGACGATGTTAAATTCCTTGCGGAAGATGTTGGTGAAGCCGCGCTTCGGCATGCGGCGGTGCAGCGGCATCTGGCCGCCTTCAAAGCCGCGGATCAGGCGCATACCGGTGCGCGAACGCTGGCCCTTGTGTCCGCGAGTGGACGTCTTGCCCATGCCGGAGCCCATCCCGCGCCCCACGCGCTTGCGCTTTTCCGACGCCTTCTTCGGTGCTCGAATGTTGGATAAATTCATAATAAGCTCTCAGCCGTCAGCTATCAGCTTTCAGCCCCAGGAGCGGGTTACGCTTAGGACTGAAAGCTGATAGCTGATAGCGTCTACTGCAAAATCACAACCAGATGCGGCACCTTGGCCACCATGCCGCGAATCGCCGCATTGTCCGGACGCTCAATCACCTGGTTCAAACGCGTGAAGCCCAATCCCTTGATCACCCGCTTCTGCTTCACCGGGGCACAAATGGCGGAAATCACCCACTTCAGATGAATCTTTCCGTCGGCCGCCTTCGGTTTCTTCGTAGTCATCATCAATTCCTCAATCTCGATGCCGTTACTAGTTACTGGATACTGGGCACTAAATCTCCTGCACCGTCTTGCCCCGCATGGCCGCAACGCTCTCCCTGCTTTTCAGGTGCCGCAGCGCATCGAAAGTCGCCTTGATCACATTATGCGGATTGGTCGTGCCGATCGATTTGGTCAATACATTCTGAATTCCAACCGATGTCATCACCGCCCGAACTGCGCCGCCCGCAATCACGCCCGTGCCTTCCGGAGCGGGCTTGAGCAACACTTTGCCGGCGCCGTAGCGTCCCAGCACCAGGTGCGGAATCGAGGTCTGCGTCAAATTAACCTTGATCAGGTTCTTCTTCGCCGACTCGATCGCCTTCCGAATGGCTTGCGGAACTTCCTTGGCCTTGCCGGCTCCGTGGCCCACCACCGCCGCGGAAGGATCGCCCACCACCACCAGCGCGGCGAACGAAAGGTTCTTGCCGCCCTTCACCACTTTGGTGACGCGGTTGATGGCTACCACCTGGTCCTTCAACTGAAACGAATTTGCATCAAGCTTCTTAATCACTGTTGGCATTCTTGTCCTAGCTTCTAGCTCCTGGCTTCTGGCTGCTAGCTACCAGTCGAAGGTTAGCTAGCAGCTAGAAGCTAGAAGCTGTTCTTCAAAATTGCAATCCCGCTTCGCGAGCGGCATCGGCCAGCGCTTTCACGCGTCCGTGATAAATATAGCCGCCGCGGTCAAACACCACTTTGCTCACACCCTTGGCCTTGGCACGTTCCGCGATGGCCTTACCCAGAGCCTTCGCGGCCGCCACGTTGCCGCCGGTCTTCCGGTCTTCTTTTTTTCCTTCGGCAGAACTCGCCGAAACCAGCGTGGTGCCATGCAAATCGTCGATGACCTGCGCATAAATATGATTCAACGAGCGGTACACATTCAACCGCGGACGCTCCGGCGTGCCCGACAACTTTTTGCGGATGCGGTCATGAATGTGATCGCGCTTCTGATTCTTCGAGATTCGAGTAAGCATAAAATCTGTCCTTCGTTCCTGAACACCGGTCTTAGGCGGTAGGTCTCAGGTGATTGGGTCTTGGACTTCCTGGCACCTAAGCCCTGAACCCTAAGCCCTACTTCGCTCCGGTCTTACCGACCTTCTTCTTCAACTTCTCGCCCGCATAGCGCACACCCTTGTTCTTGTACGGATCGGGCGGACGCAGCGAGCGCATTTCCGCCGCGACCTGGCCTACCTGCTGCCGGTCGATTCCGGTAAGCGCGATCTTGGTCTGCTTGGGATCGACGCTCGCCTCAACTCCCGTCGGCAACGGGTATTCGATGGGATGTGAGTAACCGAGGTTAAACACGACCATCCCCTTGCCCTTCATCTCGGCGCGGTAGCCAATGCCCACGATTTCCAGTTCGCGCGTCCAGCCCTTGGTGACGCCTTCGACGGCGTTATTCACCAGCGCGCGCGCCAGTCCGTGCACCGCGGCCTGCGAATCGTTTTCGCGGATGGCGACGAGGTTTCCGTCCTTTTGCTCAACCTTGACACCTACGGGAAGAGCCGTATCCAGCTTGCCCTTCGGCCCCTGCACCAATACCGTGTTGCCTTCGATTTTGACCGTCACCCCTTTGGGGATCGGGATCGGCTTTTTTCCAATTCGTGACATGTAAGCTCTCAGCCCTCAGCTGTCAGCTCTCAGTTACACATCCGTCGCTTTCCTAATAGCTGACGGCTGATAGCTGAGAGCGGTCCTCTACCAAATCTCGCACAACAACTCGCCGCCCACGCCTTCTTTGCGCGCCTGCCTGCCGGTCATCACCCCGCGCGGTGTGGTCAGAATGTTGATCCCCATCCCTCCCAGCACGCGGGGAATCTCGCTGCGTCGCACATACACGCGGCAGCCCGGACGCGACACGCGTTCCGCCTTCGAAATCGCGGCTTCATTGTGCGCGCCGTATTTCAAATAAATCCGGATGACCTTGTGCCCTTCTTCTTCCGTGGCCTTGAAGTTCGAGATGTAGCCCTCTTCCTTCAGAATGCGGGCAATCTCCACCTTCAGCCGCGAAGCCGGGATATCCACCTTCTGGTGCCGTGCCTGTAGCGCGTTGCGCACCCTCGTCAGCATATCTGCGACCGGATCGGTCAACCTCATCGTTTGCTTCTCCTCTCGCCACCCGTTCGCTCCGCGTCAGCGGAGAACCTGCGGCGGCTTCCCTACCACTTACTGATGCCGTTCATTCTTCAGTTTGTCATCCCTAGTTTTGTCATCCTGAGCGTAGCCGTTTCTCAGGCGTAGCGAAGGATCTCCTGCTCCACGAACCCCGCGCGGAAGCCCACTACCAGGACGACTTCGCCACGCCCGGAATCTCCCCACGCAGCGCCAGCCCGCGGAAGCACAAGCGGCACAGGCCAAACTTGCGCAGGTAAGCCCGCGGCCGTCCGCAAATCTTGCAGCGGTTGTGCCGGCGCGAAGAAAACTTCGGAGTCTTCTCTTTCTTCTCGCGCGCCACTTCAAACTTCTTTTCGATCTTCGCGTCTTTAACTCGTTTCGCTGTAGTCATGCAATCCTTAAAATTCTTCGTTGTAAACCTGCAACTCCGTATTTCGAAACCTTGAAACTCTGAAATCTTGAAACTTTGCTACTGCGCCCGGAACGGCATGCCCAGATGCTTCAACAGCGACCGCGCCTGATTGTCATTCGCCGCCGTGGTCACAATCGTGACGTTCATTCCCTTCAGCTTGTCGACCTTCTCGTAAGAAATCTCCGGGAAGATCAACTGATCGTGCAGGCCGATCGTATAGTTGCCGCGCCCGTCGAACGACTTCGTGGAAACTCCCTTGAAGTCGCGCACGCGCGGCAGAACGATATTCACCAGCCGGTCCAGAAATTCATACATGCGGTCGCCGCGCAGCGTAACCATGGTCCCAATCGCCTGCCCCTCGCGCACCTTGAAGGCCGCAATCGATTTCTTGGATTTCGTGATGATCGGCTTCTGCCCCGTGATCTGGCCCAGCTCATTCACCGCCGGATCGAGGATCTTCGAGTTCTGCGTAGCCTCGCCCATGCCCATGTTCACCACGATCTTGTTGAGCCGGGGCACCGCCATCGTGTTCTTCAGTTCGAGTTCTTTCAACAGCGCCGGCGCCACTTCCTTCTCAAACTTGGCGCGCAGCCGCGGCCGCTCCTTGGCGCTATGGTGCGCCTGCGCCGGAGCCTTCTGCTCCTGCGCCGAATCTTTCGAAGCCTTCTTCTCTTTATCTTTTGCCATGATCTTCTTCAACTTCCTCTCACGATTTTCGGACTGTAAGAAGCGGTTAGCTTCTTACGTGTACCGCTGCGTGAGACCAATTTCCTATTCACTGGCCGCATCATTCGCCACAAGCTAAAAGCTGATGGCTGAAAGCTGACAGCTATTTATCCAGCGTCGTGCCGCACTTCTTGCACACCCGAACTTTGCGGTCGCCGCGCACTTCGTGTCCGATGCGCACCGGGCCGCAGGTTCCGCAGACCAGTTGCACGTTGGAAATCGCAATCCGGCTTTCCTGCTCGGCAATGCCGCCGGCGATGTTGCGCTGCGGGTTCGGGCGCACGTGTTTTTTCACCATCATCACGTGCTCGACCAGAAGCTTCGCATCGTTGGGAAACACGCGCAGCACGCGCCCTTCCTTGCCCTTGTCCCGCCCCGTGATGACCTTCACGGTGTCGTTGCGGCGGATATCCACTCGCTTTTGTTCTGTGCTAACGGTTCGCATTCCAGTTCTCAATTCCTGATTCGTATGTCTTGCTTCTGGGTACTAGGTACCAGGTACTAAATTACTTCCGGCGCCAATGAAACGATCTTCAAAAACTTCTTCTCGCGCAACTCGCGCGCCACCGGACCAAACACGCGCGTGCCCACCGGCTCGCCCGCGTCATTGATCAGCACCGCGGCATTCTGGTCGAAGCGGATGTAGGTGCCGTCACGCCGGCGATGTTCTTTGCGCGTGCGCACAATCACCGCCTTCACCACTTTGCCCTTTCTGCACCTGTCCGTCCGGCGACGCTTCCTTCACGGCCGCGGTGATTATGTCGCCGAGGCCGGCATTCAGCCCGGTCGAACCGCCGAGCGGCAGAATCATCTGCAGCTTGCGGGCGCCGGAGTTGTCGGCGACCTCCAGCATGCATCTCATCATCACAGCCATAGCTTCAATCTCCCTTCACTCTGTCATCCGAGCGAGACGCTATGTTTGCGTCACCATCCGAAGCGAGAATTTTTTATCTCGCCTTGTCATCCTGAGCGAGACGTCTTTTGTCTCGCGAAGGATCTCGGACTCACCGAACCCATCCCCTTGAAGGGCGCGTTCGGCGCGCTTCCTTATTTCGCGTCGTGCTCCAGCACCACTTCCGGCACCAGCGCCGTCTTGCGCACAATGTCCTTCAGCTTCCAGCGCTTCAACTTCGAGAGCGGACGCGTCTCTTCGATCCGCACCACATCGCCCACATGCGCTTCGTTTTTCTCGTCGTGCGCATAGAACTTTTTGTTGCGCGCCACCACGCGTCCGTAGAACGGATGCGCCTTCTTGCGCGTCACCTTGACCACGATCGTCTTCTGCATGCGGTTGGCGACGACTTCTCCAACCACTTCCTTGCGCCGGCCCTGCACCTGCTCGCTCTTCGGCGTCGCAGATTTTCCGGTTGCGGTTTCCGCCATTAGCGTTTCTCCGTTGCGGCCGAGCGCGAGCGCTCGCCTAAAATTGTCTTGACGCGCGCAATGTCTTTGCGCAGGCCGCGAATCTTCTTCAGGCTCTCGGTCTGCCCCATGTTCAGCTGAAACCTCAGCTTGAACAACTGGTCAGAGAGATCCTGCCCCTGCTGCTGCAGCTCGGCGTCGGTTAAGTTTCTGGCTTTGTCTGCTTTCATAAAATTCCCTTTTCTAGTGCGCCGTTTCGCGCTTGACCAAAGTCGTGCGCAGCGGCAGCTTGTGCGACGCCAGCCGCATGGCCTCGGACGCATCCGCCAGCGCGACGCCTTCCATCTCAAACAAAATCTTTCCCGGCCGCACCACCGCGACCCAGTGATCCGGAGCTCCCTTACCCTTACCCATACGGGTTTCAGCCGGCTTCTTGGTCACCGGCTTATCGGGAAACACGCGGATCCAGATCTTGCCGCCGCGCTTCACGAAGCGAGTCATGGCCACGCGGCTGGCTTCGATCTGACGATCAGTAATCCAGCCCGGCTCCAGCACCTTCAACCCGAAGTCGCCAAACGCCAGCGTGCTGCCGCGCCAGGCCTTCCCAGTCATGCGCCCGCGCTGCTGCTTGCGGTACTTCACTTTCTTTGGCATCAACATAAGTCAGCTCTCTTTGCCGTCATCCGCTCGCTTTGTCATCCTGAGCGGCGTTCTTTGCCGCGAAGGATCTCGGACTCCTCGGAACCCGCCCGATCGAAACTTCCTAAAACGCTCCCACGCCCGTCTGCTGTTCCTTCTTCTTGGTCGGGAGAATTTCGCCCTTGTAAACCCAAACCTTCACGCCGATCACGCCGTAAGTGGTCCTCGCTTCGGAGAATCCGTATTCGATATCGGCGCGCAACGTGTGCAGCGGCAAACGCCCCTGCAGATACCACTCTGAGCGCGCGATTTCGTTTCCATTCAACCGTCCGCTCACCCGAACCTTGATGCCTTTACAACCGAAGCGCAGCGCCGAATCCACCGCCTTGCGCATCGCGCGCCGGAATCCAACTCGCTTTTCCAGCTGCAGCGCGATTGCCTCCGACACCAGTTGCGCATCAAGCTCGGGCTTGTGCACTTCCTGAATATCGACAAACATCTCGCGCGAGGTGCGCTTCTGCAGGTCGGCCTTCAGCTTGTCGATCTCCGCGCCCTTGCGTCCAATGATGATTCCGGGGCGCGCCGTCTTGATGATAATGCGCAGCTTGTTGCCCGGCCGCTCAATCTCAATCGAGCTCACGCCCGCCGACTTGAGCTTTTCCTTCAGCTCGTTCTTCAGCTTGACGTCTTCCAGCAGCAGCTTGTCGTAGTCGCGCTCCACAAACCAGCGCGACTTCCACGGCTTGGTGTAGCCGAGGCGAAAACCATAAGGATGGACTTTTTGTCCCATTGCTTCTCCTAATCAAACCCTAGCGAACAACCGTCATTTCCAATCGCAACGCCGCGTTATGTAGCGCCGGCGTCCCGCCGGCCGGGTGCCCCATTTCTCGCGCGTTCTTGGCGCGAGAAATGGGACTCTATCCCTACTTCGCAGCCGCCTTCTTCTTGCCAGTCTTACCCGCAGCCTTCTTCGCCACCGGAGCCCGCCGCTTCGCCGGAGCCGCAGCCGCATGCTTCGGATGGTCACCACCAGCCGCGTGGTGAGCCGCACCATTTCCACGCTCGGCCAGCACCAAGGTGATATGCGCAATGCGCCGCTGATATCTAAACGCCCGTCCCTGCGGTGCCGGACGGATGCGCTTCATGCGCGGACCGTCGTTGGCGATGGCGCTCTTCACATACAAATTGTCCAGCTCAACATCCAGCCCTTTTTCGGTGCTGAGAAAATTCGCGTTGTCCAGCGCCGACTGCAGCAGCTTGCCCACATGCGCCGCCACCCGCTTCTTGGTGAACAACAGCGTGTTGCGCGCCTCTTCCACCTTGCGCCCTTTAATCAACTCCAGCACCAGGCGCGCCTTCTGCGGCGACACTCGCAAATAACGCATTTCCGCTCGAAATTCCATATTCTTGTCTCGGTTCTTCTGTCTCAGCTAAAAGCTTAAGAGCTAATAGCTAGCAGCCGCTCTTACGCCTTCGGTGCCGCTGGCGCGGAAGTAATCGCTCCCGGACCTCCCGGAATACCCGCCGGCTTCGCCGCCACTTCCGTCGCCGCCCGCATGGAGTGGCCCTTGAAGTTGCGCGTGAAGCTGAACTCGCCCAGCTTGTGTCCCACCATGTTCTCGGTGACGTACACCGGAATAAACTTTTTGCCGTTGTGCACCGCGATGGTGTGTCCCACCATCTCCGGAACCACGGTGGACCGCCGCGACCAGGTGCGCAAAACCTTCTTTTCGTTGCGCGAATTCATGCCCTCCACCCGCGACATCAGGAAGCCATCCACGAACGCGCCTTTTTTGGTTGAACGTGCCATAAATTTGTCTCGACCTCAAACCAAACTTTGTCATTCCGAAGGTCGCGAAGCGACCAGAGGAATCTGCTGTCGCCGGCGCCGCTACTTACCTCGCCGGTTCACAATAAACTTATCCGTCCGCTTGTTGTTCCGCGTCTTGTACCCGCGCGTCGGCTGTCCCCACGGCGTCACCGGATGCCGTCCGCCCGAAGTCTTGCCTTCACCACCGCCATGCGGATGGTCGACCGGATTCATCGAAACACCACGGTTGTGCGGACGCTTTCCCAACCAGCGCGACCGTCCTGCCTTGCCGATGGTGATGTTCTCGTGATCGAGATTTCCCACCTGCCCAATCGTGGCCATGCAGTCCTGCGAAATCTTGCGCGTCTCGCCCGAAGGCAATTTCACCAGCGCATACTCTTCTTCTTTCGCGACCAACTGCGCCGCTCCGCCGGCCGAGCGCACCATCTGTCCGCCCTTGCCCGGCTTCAACTCTAGATTGTGAATCTGCGTGCCAGGCGGAATATTTCGCAGCGGCAGCGCGTTGCCCACCAGAATGTCGGCGTCAGGACCGCTGACCACCTTCTGCCCCACCTTCAGCCCTTCCGGCTGAAGGATGTAACGCTTCTCACCATCGGCATAAGCCAGCAGGGCGATGCGCGGCGAACGGTTGGGATCGTATTCGATGCTGACCACGGTCGCCGGAATCCCCGTCTTGTCGCGCTTGAAATCAACGATGCGTAGCTTGCGCTTGTGCCCGCCGCCGATAAAGCGCATGGTCATGTCGCCGGAGTTGCGGCGGCCGCCGGTGCGATTCTTTTTCTCGAGCAGCGGCTTATGCGGATGCCGCGTCGTGATGTCGTCGTTGACGATCGTCGTGCGGTAGCGCAACGTCTGTGTTGTCGGTCGATAAGTCTTGATTGCCATAATCAGCTCTTAGCTATAAGCCTTTAGCCCAAATCCTAAAACCTTTGTCATTCCGAACCGGGCCGAAGGCCCGGTGAGGAACCTGCTTCTTTCTCGCTTTACAAATTCTGCGCGTACTCCGGCATCTTCTCGCCGGCCCGCAGCCGCACGTACGCCTTCTTCCAGTCCGGACGGTAGCCGGCAAACTTCCCGCGCCGCCGCTCTTTTCCCGGATACATCGCCGTACGCACAGACAGAACTTTAACTTTGAAAATCGTCTGTACCGCCTGCTTCACTTCCGTCTTGGTCGCACCCGGAGCCACCTGGAACACCAGTGTGTTCTGCAGCTCCTTGATCGCCAAACCTTTTTCGGTGATCACCGGCCGTCGAATAATCTGATATGCGGATTTCATATTGATTCGGCTTACGCCACCTCCGCCGCTTTTTCATGCCGCGTACGCTTGCGCGGAGCCGCCGACGCCTTCTTCGCGCCTTCCTCTTTTTCTTCCGCCGCCTGGTGCTGCCGCTTGGAGACCGAATTCTTCAGCGTAAGCTGCAGCTTTTCGATCGCCGGATGCGAAAAAATCACGCGATCATATCGCAGCAAGTGATAAGGATGAACCTCATTACCCGGAACCAGCTCGAGCCCTTTAATATTGCGCGCGCTCAATTCCAGGTTGCGGTTCGCGGCATTCGGCGCTTCCACAATCAGCACCGTCTTTTCCACCTTGAGCGCGTCGAGCACGGCCTTGAACGCCTTCGTTTTTGCATCCTTCAGGTCGAACGCATTCACCACGGTCAGCTTGCCATCGGCGAACTTCGCCGCCAGCGCCGAGCGCAGCGCACCCAAAAGCTTTTTACGCGGGAACGCATAGTCATAGGAGCGTGGAACCGGCCCATGCACCGTGCCGCCATGCCGCCACAGTGGCGAAC
Organism: uncultured Acidobacteriaceae bacterium; assembly: GCA_963789625.1. Taxonomy (GTDB): domain Bacteria; phylum Acidobacteriota; class Terriglobia; order Terriglobales; family Acidobacteriaceae; genus Sulfotelmatobacter. Next base: position 180,102 of record CAWBLK010000009.1, read on the forward strand.
GGATTGAGCCGATACGCGCCCGCCCCGTGCCCTTCTGCTTCCATAGCTTCTTGCCCGAACCGGAAACCTGCCAGCGGGCCTTGGTGGCGTGCGTGCCGCGGTGCTGCCCGGCGCGGTAGTGCTTCACCGCCTCCCAGAGCAGGTCCTCATTCACCGCGCCGAAAATCTCATCGGCGAGATCGAAGGTTCCAACCTTCTTTCCGCTCAAATCGTGAATATCTATAGTTGCCATATTGCTCTCTGTAGCGCCGGCGTCTCGCCGGCACTCCTTACGCCTTCTTCGCCGCTCGCTTCGCCGCCTTCAACGGATCGACCGTAGCCGAACCCGCAAATCCACGGCGCTCTCTGGGCGGCTTCTTCGATTTCGTAATCACAATGTATCCGCCCTGCGGCCCCGGCACGCTGCCTTCCACCACCAGCAGATTTTCGTCCTTATCCACACCTAAAACCCGCAGGTTGCGCTGCGTCACCCGGGCATGGCCCATGTGTCCCGACATGCGCATCCCCTTGAACACGCGCGACGGAAACGCCGATGAGCCAATCGAACCCGTGATCTGAAACATCGAACCGTGTGATTTGGGACCGCCGCCAAAATGATGCCGCTTCACCACGCCCTGAAAGCCTTTGCCCTTGCTCACTCCCACGATGTCGACAAATTTTTCACCTTCAAAAATCTCGACCAGCACCCGGTCGCCAACCTTGACTGCTCCGTCGCCATCACCATCGGTCTCGAGCGGCACTTCGCGCATGAACTTCACCGGCGGAAGATTATTCTTCGCCAGATGACCTTGCGCGGGCTTGGTCAGCTTCGATTGCTTAACGAACTCCACCAACCCGATCTGGGCTGCTTCGTAACCGTCTTTGATCGCCAGTTTGTGCTGCGTCACCACGCAAGGACCAGCCTGCAGCACCGTGACAGGACGCACGTCGCCCTTCGAGTCAAACAGTTGCGTCATGCCGACCTTCTTGCCCAGAATGCCCGTAACTCGAGTTGCCATTTCTTTCTCCGTCCAGCATGGTTCGCAGTCTCTCGACTCCGGCTATTGGCTGGGAAACATCTTGCATCATGTGGGAACAGCCGCCCTCGGCTGTTCCGCGGGCACAGCCGGCTACTTATGTTCCTTGCCGAACGCTTTGATCTCCACATCCACGCCCGCCGGCAGATCGAGCTTCATCAGCGCGTCCACCGTCTGCTGCGTCGGCTCGAGAATATCGAGCAGGCGCTTGTGGGTGCGGATCTCGAACTGCTCCCGCGACTTCTTATCCACGTGCGGCGAACGCAGCACGCAGTACTTGTTCTTCATCGTGGGCAATGGAATCGGCCCCGCGATCTGCGCTCCAGTGCGCCGCGCCGTCTCCACGATTTCGCCGGTCGACTGATCCAGAATGCGGTAGTCGTAAGCCTTCAACCGGATGCGAATTCTTTCTTTTCCAATCACTTTTCACTCTCTCTAACCCCTCCCGGCGTCTCCGGAAGGAAAGAACCAGCGGCAGGATGCAAGCCGCGTTTTGAAGTTGTCATCCTGAGCGAGACGCTTTTTGTCTCGCGAAGGACCTGCGCGCGTTCGGCGCGCTTCCTTACTGCACAATCTCCGAAATCGTTCCGGCGCCCACCGTGTGTCCGCCTTCACGAATCGCGAAGCGTAAGCCCTTCTCCATCGCCACCGGCGTGATCAGCTCAATCACCAGCGAAACGTTGTCGCCAGGCATCACCATCTCCGTGCCCGCCGGCAACTCGGCCACGCCCGTCACATCCGTCGTTCGCAAATAAAACTGCGGACGGTATCCCTTGAAGAACGGCGTATGCCGCCCGCCTTCTTCTTTGGTCAGAATGTAGACTTCCGCCTTGAACTTGGTGTGCGGGGTGATCGATCCCGTCTTCGCCAGCACCATGCCGCGCTCCACATCCTCTTTCGCAATGCCGCGCAGCAACAGGCCAGCATTGTCGCCCGCCATGCCTTCGTCCAATTGCTTCTTGAACATCTCCACGCCCGTCACAACCGTCTTGCGCGTGTCGCGGAAGCCGACGATTTCAACTTCCTCGCCCGACCTTCACCTTGCCGCGCTCGATTCTTCCCGTCACCACCGTGCCGCGGCCCTGAATCGAGAAAATATCTTCAATCGGCATCAGGAACGGCTTGTCCAGCTCGCGCGCCGGCTGCGGAATGTACTTATCCACCGCCGCCATCAACTCGTCGACCTGCGCCTCCGCCTTCGCTTCCCCGTTCAGCGCGCCCAGTGCCGAAACCCGCACCACCGGCACGTCGTCGCCCGGAAACTTGTAGCTCTTCAGCAAGCTCGCGCACTTCCAGTTCGACCAGCTCGAGCAGTTCGGGATCGTCCACTGCGTCGACCTTGTTCAACGCCACCACCAGATACGGCACGCCCACCTGCCGCGCCAGCAGCACGTGCTCGCGCGTCTGCGGCATCGGACCGTCCGTGGCCGCCACCACCAGAATCCCGCCATCCATCTGCGCCGCGCCCGTGATCATGTTCTTGATGTAGTCGGCGTGGCCCGGACAATCGACGTGCGCGTAGTGCCGGTTCGCCGTCTCATACTCCACGTGCGCCGTCGCGATCGTGATTCCGCGCGCCTTCTCTTCCGGCGCGTTATCGATCGAATCAAACGACCGGAACACAATCTTCGGATTGTGCTTCGACAAAACCTTCGTGATCGCCGCCGTCAACGTCGTCTTGCCATGGTCAATGTGACCAATCGTCCCTACGTTGCAGTGCGGCTTAGTTCGGTCAAATTTCTCTTTCGCCATATTCTTTCCTTTGTAGCGCCGGCGTCTCGCCGGCTTTCGTAGGGCATATCGCCCGTGTAAGCTCTAAATTCGCTGCCCGCCGGCGAGACGCCGGCGCTACTTCGCCGTCCCCTGCACCTTGGCGATGATTTCCTCCGCTACCGACCGCGGAGCCTCCTCATAACGCGCAAAATGCATCGAGTACTCAGCGCGCCCCTGCGTCGACGAACGCATGTGGGTCGCGTAACCAAACATCTCCGCCAGAGGAACGATCGCCTTGATCACCTGCGAACCCGCGCGATGCTCCATGCCTTCAATGCGTCCACGGCGCGAACTCAGGTCGCCCATGATCACGCCCGCATAATCCTCCGGAGTAACCACTTCCACCGCCATCACTGGCTCGAGCAGCACCGGAGACGCCTTACGCGCAGCTTCCTTGAACGCCATCGAACCGGCGATCTTAAACGCCATTTCGTTCGAATCGACGTCGTGATAGCTGCCGTCGTAGAGCGTGGCCTTCACATCGACCATCGGGTAGCCCGCAAGAATTCCGCCTTCCAGCGCCTCGCGAATTCCCTGATCGATCGGCTTGATGAATTCTTTCGGCACCGAGCCGCCCGTAATGTCATTGACGAACTCATAGCCGAGACCCGGCGGTTGCGGATCCAGCTTGATCTTGGCGTGCCCGTACTGACCCTTGCCACCCGTCTGCCGAATGTATTTGCCTTCCGCTTCGGCGTGCTTACGGATAGTCTCGCGATAAGCGACCTGCGGCTTGCCGACATTGGCCTCGACCTTATACTCGCGCATCATGCGGTCGACGATGATTTCCAGATGCAACTCGCCCATACCACTGATGATGGTCTGACCACTGTCGGGATCGGTGTGAACTTTGAAGGTGGGATCTTCCTGAGCCAGGCGGCCGAGCGCCATGCCCATCTTTTCCTGATCAGCCTTGGTCTTCGGTTCGACCGCAACCGAAATCACGGGAACCGCAAAGGTAATCGATTCGAGCGCAATCGGGTGTTCATCGCTGCAAATCGTGTCGCCTGTGCCCACGTTCTTTAATCCGACAGCCGCGCAAATGTCACCTGCGAGAATTTCAGTGATCTCTTCGCGCTTGTTGGCGTGCATCTTCAGCAGACGCCCAATGCGCTCGGTTTTCGTGGTGCGAACATTCAGAACTGAATCGCCGGTCTTCAGAACTCCGGAATAGACGCGGATAAACGTAAGCTGTCCGACAAAGGGGTCAGCCATAATCTTGAAGGCCAGCGCCGAGAACGGCTCTTTGTCGTCGGCTTTGCGGTAAATGGTTTCGCCGTTATCCGGATTCGTTCCATGAGTTTCCGGCACATCGAGCGGCGACGGCAGATAATCCACTACCGCGTCGAGCAGCGGCTGCACTCCCTTGTTCTTGAACGACGTGCCCACGACCACCGGAAATACCTTCAGACCTATCGTCGACTTGCGCAGCGACTGCTTCAACTCGGCGGCTGTAATCTCCTCGCCCTCAAGAAACTTGTGCAGAATCTCGTCGTCGTTCTCGGCAACCGTCTCAACCAGTTGCGCATGGAACGCTTCCGCTTTCTTCTTCAGGTTTTCCGGAATCTCCTGGACCTCATACTCCGCGCCCATGGTTTCGTCGTTCCACACAATCGCCTTCATGGCGATCAGGTCGACCACACCTACGAACTTCGCTTCCTGTCCGATGGGAATCTGAATTGCGACGGGCTTGGCACTCAACCGCTTGCGGATGGTATCGACGGCATGCTCGAAATCCGCGCCCATCTTGTCGATCTTGTTGATGAAACAAATTCTAGGCACGCCGTACTTATCGGCCTGGCGCCAGACTTTTTCCGATTGCGGCTGCACTCCGTGCACCGCGTCGAACACCGCGACTGCGCCATCGAGCACGCGCAGCGAGCGCTCCACTTCCGCCGTGAAATCCACGTGGCCGGGCGTATCAATAATATTGATGCGAATATCGCGCCAGGTGCAGGTCGTCGCCGCGGACGTAATCGTAATCCCGCGCTCCTGCTCCTGCTCCATCCAGTCCATGGTCGCAGTGCCTTCGTGCACCTCTCCGATGCGGTGCGTCTTTCCCGTATAAAACAGGATGCGCTCCGTCGTAGTGGTCTTACCGGCATCAATGTGGGCCATGATGCCGATGTTCCTGCAACGTTCTAATGGGACTGTTCTAGGCACGACGTTCTAACTCTTTCTGGGCTCCGAAAATTCAGCTTCTAGCTACTGGCTCCTAGCTAGTCGCTAGAAGCTAGCAGCCGCTTCTCTACCATCTATAATGCGCAAAAGCCTTATTAGCCTCCGCCATACGATGTACATCTTCTTTCTTCTTGATGGCCGCGCCTTTACCGTTGGCGGCGTCCAGCAATTCATTACTCAACTTGTCGACCATGCCGCGCTCGGCGCGCCCACGCGCATACGTCAGCAGCCAGCGGATCGCCAGCGAGGTTCTCCGGTCGGCGTTCACTTCCACCGGAACCTGATAGTTCGCGCCACCCACGCGTCGCGTCTTCACTTCGAGCAGCGGCTTCGCATTCTCCACGGCCTTGGTGAACAGCTTCAAAGCTTCATCGCCGCCCTTTTCCTGCACCTTGGTGAGAGCTTCATAAAAGATGCCCTCGGCGGTCGAGCGTTTGCCCTGCCACATCATCGAGTTGATGAACTTCGTCACCAGGTTCGAGCCGTAGACGGCATCGGCTGGCACGGTCCGCTTGGATGTATGTCCTTTACGAGGCATTTAAGCTTTTAACTCCTAGCTCTTAGCTTTTAGCTAGAACTCTGACTACCGGCTACTTCTTATCTCCGCCCTTTTTGGCGCGCTTGGCGCCGTATTTCGATCGTCCCTGCTGGCGGCCGGCTACGCCCACCGCGTCCAGCGTGCCGCGAATCACGTGATAGCGCACGCCCGGCAAGTCCTTCACGCGGCCCCCGCGGATCAGCACAATCGAGTGCTCCTGCAGATTGTGGCCAACGCCAGGGATGTACGTCGTAACTTCAATTCCATTCGTCAGCCGCACGCGCGCCACTTTCCGCAGCGCTGAGTTCGGCTTCTTCGGCGTCTGCGTGTATACGCGCGTGCAAACACCGCGCTTCTGCGGGCACCCCTGCAGCGCCGGACTCGCCGTCTTATATCGCGGCCGCTTTCGGCCCTTCGCCACCAGCTGATTAAAAGTAGGCACTCTTCGCCGCTCCTTGCTGACGCACCATAACCGCCCTCGCAGGCGGGCAGCGCGCAGCATCATCCGCTTTTCCCGGCCGCAATCACACGATCCGGGGCTGGCAGACTTAACTCATCCGCCATGCTTCTCGCCGCGCACCAAATCACGGTGAGAGATTCTGGGTTCCCGATCTAGATTTACGCTGTCGACGGTGGCACCCGGCCAAAACTCCGGGGGTGCTCCGTATCGCCAGCTCTATCCTGCATATCCTCTCGCAGACCACCAGTGCGCCTTACAAAAGGCGCGCCAGAAGCCCGAGGGCGAAAGGCAGCGCAGGAATATTTCAGCGAGGAAGTTTTCGGAATCACTTGCAATCCGAAAACGGATTTCTCAAAAGCCCAACCGGCAAGCTCCACACTATTGCGGGAAACTCACGGGATACAGCAAGCTTGGATGAACTCGCGGAACCAAACTACTATAGCAACTCGGGCGAAACATCGTCAACTCATGTTTTTGCATCCCAGCTACCGGGAAGCAAAGCTGTCACAAAATTTCCGGCGTCATTCGGCATCGACTGGCAATTTGGAGGTTTCTGGTTGTGGCGCAGTTTGATTGTCATCTCAAACAAGCGTTTTTTGCGCAGCGAGGGATCTGGGCGAGCCCCGCGTCGTGTCGCGTTCTTTGCGGCACAATAATCGCGCGTTTGGCTCGCATCCTTATAAAGCTGTCTCCTGCCATTTGTCTTGTCGGCTTGCTGAATCCGGCTCCAGCCTCTACACTACAAGTTTTCCGTTCCAATTCCTGATGAAGGCTCGCCTGCGGTCGATATCGCGCGCGAGGAGAGGGTGCATGGGAAGGTTGCGTCGCAGTCAGTGGGTGCAGGTCATCATCGCAGTCTCGTCATTATTGTCAGTCGCAGCCTGTGGCGGCCACAAACCCCCAGGGACCTCGCCCTTCGCGGCAAAAATAACCCTGACCCCCGCCCTCAGCCTTTCGCTGCAGATGGGAGCCACGCAGCAATTCATCGCGAGCGCAGTGAACGGCGCCAATCAGAGTGTCTCGCCAACGTTCACTTACAGTTTAACTCCCAACAGCGTCCCCGGAATTCTCGACGTATCGCCCGCCGGCTTTGCCTGCGGAGGCACCTGGAATGCACCGTATTACAACGTGTGTACCCCGGGAGCCTCCGGCGTAGTTCAGGTCGTGGCCTCGGCCCTCGGCTCGACCAGCCCGCCTACCTATGTCTTCGTGCATCCACCCGTCGCCAGCATTCAGATCAGCGTAGTCCCGCCCGTGACAACTCCGCCTGCGGCCTGCCCCACCCAGATCGCTCTTCCCGCCGCTTGCCAACAGTCTTTCACGCCCACCAATTCCTGCCTTTCGCAGAACCAGCTCGTGACCTTGCAAGCCAGCGCCTTTGACGCTTATGGAAACGACATTACGGCATTGATCGGGCCATTTACCTGGTCGCAGGGCAGCTTCGGTGTTTCCACCATCACTCCGATCGTGACCAATAACACCCTCAACGTGCCCACCAATCAAGCGACCGCGGCACCCGGTACTCCAGGGCAAACATCAGTCATCGCCTCCGCCGCAGGCGTCTCCGGCCAGCCTTATTATTTTGAAACCTGCCCGGTGCAGTGCATCAACCTGAACGTTAGCGCCAGCGGGGAGTTCACCGGCCAGACAAGTTTTGTCGCCAACGCAAAAGGAGGGACAGAGACGATCACCGCAACCGCAGTCGATGTCCAGGGTTGCATCGTGCCCAAACCTCCCTTGACTTGGACTTCCTCCCAGCCCGCCTCGGTTGCAGCCGGAAGCAGTTCCACCGGCTGCAGCGCCGGCACCACCTGCAGCCTTACCCTGAAACAACCCGGCGCTGCGGTCGTCACTGCATCCTGCACACCACCGACCTGCAACATTGGCTTCCCGCTGAATCCCTCCGGATTCCCCGCAGGCTCTATCTACATCCCCCAGCCGGTTTATCCCGTGACCGCTATTTCCGGATTAGTAACCGGCGCCACGTCCGCAACCAGCGTTCTCGCTACCAGTCAGGATTGTTCCACCAACGCTCTCTGCGGTGTCGCTCTTTATGACATCTCAACTGCCAAGAATATTGCCGCCAGCCCCAGCACTCTGCCCACTCCGCCCAATTCGCTGATATTCGACCCCGCGGGCGACAAGGCCTATATGGGCAGTGAATTCGGTGCCTTCCTGATTACTGCTTCCAACCTCGGGTCTTCCTCCACCAGCCCCTACACACCTTTACCCGCTTCAAGCACAACTCTGGGGGTGGTTACCGGCAAAGTGCTGGCGGTCGCTCCTACCGGCAACCAGGCCGTGTTCGCCGACAATGTCTCCACGCCCAATCAGGTCTACGTCGTCAATACCTCTACTACCACGTCGACGGCAACTTCTGGCACTTCGACAACAACTTCTAGCGCGTCGGGAACTACGCCTCTAAACATCAATAATGCGATCGCGGCCGCGTTCTCGCCCGATGGTTTGAAAGTCTTCATCCTTGGCGATGGTGGTAATACGCTATATATCTATTCACCCCTGCAAGCGCTGCAAAGCTTTCCCGCTGACCGCACCCGCCGACGCCATAGCATTTTCCTCCAGCGGTTCGTTCGCCTTGCTATCTGGAGGAGCTGCCCCGTCCAACCTCGCTATCTACAACACCTGCGACAATTCCGCTGTCACCTTGCCCTTCACCGGCGCCGGACTGCCCGTCACACCCACATTCTTAAAGATGATCCCGCCGGGCAACGTCACCATGGGCAACGCAGCCATTCCGCAAGTTCTGGAAACGCAAGGCCTCGACTTTTTCTTCGGCGTCGATAACACTGGCATCGATATCATCGCCACTACTGCCTCCCAGGGACCGTCCAACGCGCCCTTCAGCACGATTTGTCCGCAACCTGTCGTCATCGGCCACACCGCACTGAACGTGCCCTTTGAACCGGTCCACATCGATATTGGGCAGGGCACATTCCACCCCATCAACTTCTTCGTCTCGCCCGATGCCACTCAGGTCTTCATCGTCACCAGCGATTTGGGAGTCCTGGTCTACAGCTTCAACACTCAATCCGTGACTGCTGCGATCCCGCTGAACGGAGGCGCCGCACCCGTAGCCGCCGATATGACCGTCGATGGCGTGTTCCTTTATGTGGCCGGAACCGACAACGTGCTGCACGAACTGAACACCAACCAGTTCCAGGACGTGATGGAAATTCCCTTTAGCGAGCTCCCCAACTCCTCCAACAACTTCTGCTACACCTCATTCACCTGCGCGCTGAACATGGTAATCATGCAACCGTAGGAGCTACCGGAATATGGAAGGTAATAATGGTAGAAGGTGGCGATGCGGCAAGCAGTGACGTGGAAGAGCGGCGCTTCAGCGCCGCGTAGAGCATCCCCAATCGATATGGGCTTCAGCTCCAGTGGTTGATTACCAAATTACAAAATGCTCTAAGCTGTCTTGCCCAATTCTTTCGCCACGCTATCGAGCACGCCATTGACGAACTGCACCGACTCCAGGCTGGAAAATTTTCGCGCGATCTCCAACGATTCATTTATCACCACCGCGCGCGGCGTATCGGGATAAGCGAGAAACTCCGCCACTCCCGCCCGCAACAGATTGCGATCCACCGCAGCCATGCGCTCCATCCGCCAATGTTCCGCATGCCGCTCGATCAGCTTATCAATCTCGGGCCCGCGCTCCGTCGCCACGCGAAACAGATCTTCCGCAAACCCGCGCACCTCGGCGCTGGTCCCATCATGTTCCGCCCAAAACGTGCGCTGCACATGGTCCACCGTCTGCTTGCCCATGTCCGCCTGAAACAGCATTTGCAAGACAAGTTCGCGAGATTTTCGGCGAGTACCCATATCAAGCTGTCAGTGTGAGTTCGGAAGTTTCAGTCTACAAGAAGTGCAGAGGGAAACGTGCGGTTTGTGCCCACAAAGATTGTTTGAAAAAGACTCGTTGAAAAACAGCATCAGCAGAAACGTAAAAAGGCGCGGCCTTTGCCGCGCCCTCACGAGTGCGAAGAACTCCAACCCAATTTACGGAATAATTCTGAACACCACGCCGCAATGGATTCCGTTGACCTTACAGTCGGGATCACCTCCCGAAAAGGTGGTTCCATAGATGCGACCAAACTTCCCGAAAACCAGCCCCGAGGGATTTACGCCGCCGTCGCCATCAGTGCTGAAATCATAAAGCGTGATCTCCGTCCAGGGATCGCCCGCAGCGGCCGGTGGCGCAAGCTTGATGACCGCACCACACCCCCAGTCGGAGCCGCACCCGGCATTCCCGCCGTCGCTCGCGGTCGTGTAAAGATTTCCGTCCTTATCGAACAAGACATTCCATAGCGGGTTGCCGCCATCGGCCCCGCCGTCAAAATCATAGAGGCTCGTCTCGCTCCAGGTGCCCCCGGCGGTGCTTGGCGGAGACAATTCGAAAATCGTGCCGCACCCAGGAAGCTGATACTGGAGGCAACCAGGGCTTGCGCCATCCAACGCCGTACCGTACAAATTGCCACGGTACAGGACCATGCCACCGGACGGATTAGACCCGTCGCTGGTGCTGCCCGTGAAGTTGTAGAGAACTTTCTCCGTCCAGTCCGGGTGATCGCCAGCAGGCGGCGTAAGCTTGTATACCGTCCCCTCGTCCGTTGTGCCGCCGTAGACGGTGCTTCCATACAGCTCGCCGTTCTTTTCCATCGCCATGCCCGCTCCCGGATTCCTGCCATTGGGGTCTGTGAAGCTGTAGATCACCTTCTCGGTCCAAGCCGCTCCGGAAGTTGCCGGTGGTGACACTTCAAACGCTGTTCCGCCCCCGTATGCGCCGCCGCCCCAAGTGGTTCCGTACAAATTGCGCGCGTTGTCGATCACCAGTCCACCACCTGGAATAGCCGCGTCAGGACGACCTTTGAAGCTGTAGAGAGTTTTTTTGGTCCACGGGCCGCCTGCAAGCGCCGGCGGCGAAACCTTATACACAGTTCCGTCATTTCCATAAGTCGTCGTGCCGTAAAGATTCCCCGATTTGTCCATCGCCAGTGGACCAATGGAATACTCCCCGCCCTGGAACGCATACAAAATAGTGATGGTCCATCCGGCTCCGGACCCGGACGGCGAAAGCTCGAATACCGTACCATACCCTGCCCGGACCACCCGCGCTAGTGGCCCCGTAAAGATTGCCGGCGCTATCCGCAATCAACCCGCCCAACGGCTCCGCACCATCGGCATCTGTAAGTTTGAAAATCGCCGCCTCGGTTTGCGCCATCGCCGACCGTATCGAAACCACGGACACAATGGCAAGCGCCACGCACATTACCGCAGCGCGGCCCTTCCCGTACAAAGATTTTTCGGTACTCATAGATGACTTCTCCTGGAGAATTTGTGAGAGCGGTTTTGAGGCCGCGGAAAACCCCGGGGTTCGAAAGGACAGCTGGAGGGGGAGAAAAACGCGCTCAGCTTAACACCGCCGCTTTGTTCGCACAAGGGCGAAAATTCTGCGCGCCTTTTAGCGACGGCGCTTCCCTTTGGTTTTGTTTACGCGGGCAGACGAGACCTTGCGGCCAACCGACACCTTGCCGGTGGCTCCGGGCTTACGGCTGATAGCTTGCTTCAACGACGCCATCTCCACCGCCGCCAGCGCCGCCTCGAGCCCTTTGTTGCCCATCTTCAACCCAGCGCGGTCGATAGCCTGCTCAAGGGTCTCGCAGGTAAGCACGCCGAAAGCGTGAGGAACGCCCGTCTCCTGCGCCGACTGACCAATCCCGCGCGTCACTTCGTTCACAATCACGTCATAGTGCGCCGTATCGCCGCGCAGCAAACACCCGATACAGATAATCGCATCGTACTTCCCAGTCTCCGCCAACTTCCGTGCCGCCAGCGGAATCTCAAACGCCCCAGGAACGCGTACAAGATCAAAGTCTTTCTTTTCAACGCCAGACCGCACCAGCCCATCTACCGCACTCAGCAAAAGCCTCTCAGTGATGAAGGCATTGAACCGCGAAACAACGATGGCGAATCGCCTGCCCGCCGCAGTCAACGAACCTTCAAGCGCCACCAGCCCAGATGCAGGTGCAGCCTCAACCACAAAATCCTTCGTGCGCTTCTTCTTCGTGACTCAATGCCTCCGCGGTCAGGTTTACCCCGTGTAACTCAGTGACCCCTGTGGTAAAGACTTTGACTTTTACTTCCCTTTAAACGCAGCTACCCGCTTCTCCAAAAACGCTGCAGTCCCTTCCTTTTTATCTTCAGTCGCGCAGGAGACAGCGAACAGCACCGCCTCCAAATACAACCCCTCGCTCAAAGTCATCTCCAAACCTTTGTTCACCGCCTCCATCGCGTACTGCACGGCCAGCGGCGCGTTCGCGATAATTTTCGCCGCAATCGCCTCGGCCCGCGGAATCAACTCCGCCACCACCGTAACTTCATTCACGAGCCCAATGCGGTGCGCCTCTTCAGCACTAATCATCTCGCCCGCCAGCACCATCTGCATCGCAATGCCCTTGCCCACCAGCCGCGGCAGCCGTTGCGACCCACCATATCCCGGAATAATTCCCAGCTTCACCTCGGGCTGACCCAGCTTCGCATTCTCGCTCGCCAGCCGCATCGTGCAAGCCAAAGCAATCTCGCACCCTCCGCCCAGCGCAAATCCATTGATGCACGCAATCACCGGCTTGCCCAGGTTCTCAATCAAATTAAGAACGCTCTGCCCGCGATGCGTGTACTCCTTGCCCGTAACCGCATCCTGCTTGGCCAGTTCAGCAATGTCCGCGCCGGCAATGAACGCCTTCTCGCCCGCCCCGGTGAATATGACGACCCGAACCGCCGCATCACTCTTAATGTCATGAAACGCTGCCCGCAGCTCTTCCATCGTGGCCATATTGAGGGCATTCAAAACCTTCGGCCGGTTCACGGTGACGTAAGCAATCGAATTTTTCTTTTCAAGGAGAATGTTTTCAAAGTTCATAATTTCAATACCAAAATAGGGTTGTGTTTGGAAACAGTGTGTTTGAAAAAGCCTTGTCACCTGAGCGAAGCGAAGGACCTATGCATTCCGCTGAAAGCGCCACAATGCCGGCTACGTCATCGAGCACTTCCTCAAATTCTCCGTGCCTCTGTGTCTCCGTGGTGAGTTCTGATCCGTGCAGATCCGCGGCAAAATCACTTCCTCCGCGCCACCGCCTCCACTTCGTCCTTGCCCAAATCGCAACTGATGCAGCGCTCGGTCCACAGCCTGTGCCCGAAGACCTTCCCGCAGCGCGGGCATTTCCACTCTGTAAGCCACCATGCGCCCGCCAGGTAAACACCGACCCAGCCCAGCAAGATGACCAAATCAATGCCCTCCCCCAGCTTCAGCTTCGCAGTCAGGGCGCCTACGACAATAAAACTCACAAACAAAACGACCACCAGATTTCGCCTCACCAAGTAACTGCTCCATGCACGGCGATAGCGCTCGACTTCCTGCACATCGTCGAGCGCCGGCGGCTGATCGGTCTTTCTTCGTCCCTGGGGAATGTCCATGTTTTAAGAATCGATGTTCTAAGAATCGATGTTCAAGAGTCGCCCCTACAGTCTATTCGCCTTCGGTTTCTCCGGGTCCGAATAATCGTAGAACCCTTTACCACTCTTGCGACCGTACCACCCCGCCATCACCAGCCGCTTCAGCAGCGGAGGCGATGCAAACCGCCGCTCCTTGAACTCGTCATACATCACATGCGTAATGTAATAAGTGGTATCCAGCCCCACAAAATCCAGCAACGTGAACGGCCCCATCGGATAGCCGCAGCCCAGCTTCATCGCATTATCAATATCCTCAATCGATCCCACGCCCTCTTCATACGCCCGGATCGCATCCAGCAAATAAGGCACCAGCAGCCGGTTGACGATGAATCCTGTCTTGTCCGACGTCCGCACCGGAACCTTGCCCAGCTTTTTTCCAAACTCGTAGGCGGTTTGGTAAACGTCATCGGCCGTGGCAATCGTCCGCACCACCTCCACCAGCTTCATCAGCGGCACCGGATTAAAAAAGTGCAGCCCAATAAACCGCTCCGGCCGCTTCACCGAAGTCAAAAGCTCAGTCACCGAAATCGAAGACGTATTCGAGGCAAAGATCGCGTCTTTTTTCACAATGCTATCGATCGACGCATACATCTTCTTCTTTTCTTCCACATTCTCAATGATGGCCTCAATAATAATGTCGCAATCGGCCAGGTCAGATTTGTTGGTCGTACCCTTGAGCCGCGCGCGGATCGCATCTTTCTGCTGTGCCGTGATCCCGCCTTTTTCCACTGGCCGCTCGGCAAACTTCGCCAAAGATTTCTCGACCCCGGCAAAACCCTTGTCCAGAAACTTCTGCTCCACTTCAAGCACGGTTACATCGAATCCAGCCGTAGCGCAAACCTGCGCGATGCCAGAACCCATCAAGCCACAACCGAGAACGCCAACTTTTTTAATTTCCATTCAACTATTCCTTTGCGCAGATTCAAACCGATCACCACCGAGGCACGGAGACACAGAGAAAAAACAATTACCGGTTTTCTCTGTGTCTCCGTGCCTCCGTGGTGAAAAAGCCCTAGTTCATACTCTCCACAATCATCGCAATCCCCTGCCCGCCGCCGATGCAAGCCGTAGCCAAGCCGTATTTCTTTCGACGCCGCCGCAATTCATACAGCAAGGTAATCACCAGCCGCGTCCCGGTCGCGCCCAAGGGATGCCCCAACGCAATCGCCCCGCCATTCACATTTACTTTTTCGCGATCGAGTCCCAATTCTTTTTCCACCGCCAGATACTGCGCCGCGAACGCCTCATTCACTTCAATCAGATCGATGTAGTCCAAAGACAGCCCAGCCTTCTGCAGCGCAATCTTCGTCGCCGGCACCGGACCCCGCCCCATCACCTTCGGCTCAACTCCGGCAATCCCCCAACTCACAATTCTGCCCAGCGGCTCCATGTTCCGCTTGCGAACTTCTTCCAGCGACATCACCACCACCGCCGCCGCCCCATCCACAATGCCGCTCGCGTTGCCCGCAGTCACTGTCCCGCTTTTTCCGAACGCAGTTTTCAGCTTGGCCAAACCTTCCATCGTGGTCTGCGGACGCCGGTGGTCATCTTCCGTCAGCGATTCCCCGGTAGCCTCGCCCTTGTGATTTTTCAGCGCCACCGGAACCAACTCTTCCTGAATGCGTCCTTCTTTATAGGCTGCATCGGCCTTCTGCTGCGAACGCAGTGCGAATTCATCCTGCGCCTGCCGCGTAATGCCCTGCTGCTCGCCGTACAACTCCGCGGTGTTCGCCATGTACAGCCCGCAATAGCTGTCGAGCAGCGCCACCATCAGCGAATCTTCCAACTTGCCGCCCGGAGCCAGCGTAAATCCGTCGCGCCCGCGAATCACAAACGGAGCCTGCGACATCGCCTCCATCCCGCCCGCCAGCACAATCTTCGCCTCGTCGGTCTGGATCATCTGCGCCGCGCTCACAATCGACTGCATCCCCGACCCGCACAGCCGGTTCACCGTCAGCGCCGGAGTCTCAATCGGCAGCCCCGCCCGCAACCCCACGTGCCGCGCCCCATACAGCGCATCGCCCGAAGTCTGCTGCGCGTTGCCAAACACAGCGTGATCGAATTCCTTCGGATCAATCCCTGACCGCTCAATCGCACCCTTCGCTGCAACCGCTCCCAACTCCTGCGCGGTAAAGTCTTTCAATTTGCCGCAATAGCGGCCAAAGGGCGTGCGCGCCCCACTGACAATGGCGATATCCCCAGGTTTCAACATGATTTTTCCTGAAAAGCCTTACGCTTCAGAGCGGCTCAAAAGCGATAGCAAAACTGGTTAGTGTAGCAGCGTACGAGCAGCTTTGACCATCGAGCGGCTTGCCAGTAATCGGTGCGAAAGGCGAATCCCGGATCATTTCTGGATTAAAATCGCGGTCGGCGGATGTTGTGCCTGGAAGTTGTGCCATGAAAACACTTCGGAAGATTGCATTACTCGCTAGTTTTGTGGCCGTGATCTGTGGGGCTGCGGTTACTTGGCATTTTGTCGGAGCCAGGATCGCCGAGCGGAAACTCGCTGAGAATGCGAAGGCATATCGCATACGAGCCGAGCAGGGAGACGCGAAAGCTCAGTCCGGCCTTGCCAGCATGTATTACCACGGTAAAGGAGTGCCGCGCGATTACAGAGAGGCCCTCAATTGGTGGCGCAAGGCCGCCGACCACGGTGACGCGAAGGCTCAATACGGTCTCGGTTTCATGTACTACCGGGGTGAGGGAGTGGCGCAAGAATACACTGAGGCGGTTGACTGGTTCCACAAAGCTGCCAACCAAGGTGACGCAAGAGCTCAGGACAGCCTCGGCTACGCTTACGCCCAAGGGACAGGAGTACCGCTGGACTACGCGGAGGCTGTGGCGTGGTACCGCAAAGCCGCCGACCAAGGTGACGCACAAGCTCAGGACAGTGTCGGTTTCGCCTACTACCAAGGAAAGGGAGTACCGCAGGATTACGCGGAGGCTGTGGCGTGGTACCGCAAGGCCGCCGACCAAGGTGACGCAAGGGCTCAGGATTTCCTCGGGTACGCCTATCACGAAGGGAAGGGAGTACCACAGGACTACGAAGAGGCCGCCCTGTGGTATGGCAAAGCTGCCCAACAGGGAGACGAGCACGCGCGGCTCGCCCTCCGCTCAAGAAAGATTCGTTTTACCACACGGAGCAAAATTAATCTGTCGGTTTTCTTTCTGGGAAGTGTATTGCTATTGATAAATTCCAAAGGAAATATTCGAGATCGGCAGCGGCGAAGAACAGCTCTGGCGGGACTGCTTGGCCTGTCGTGGATAGGGTTGACCGTGTATGGCTATTCCCATTTTGGCATGCTCCAGTCGCTATCGGCAGTGAATGCTTTCTACTTCGGCAAGAGCCTTTTGTCCGGAATATTTGTTGCCACCCTTACTTCTCTCGTCTGGCCCCGCGGAGCTAAGACCATGCTGAGAATATGCGGCGTAATGTTCATCGGATTCAACATCTGGGCGATCACGCACTACGATCTAAGGCAACTTACCCCCTACATTCGCGCGTTTTACTACGCTAACGGATTGCTAATTGGAGTGGCGATTGCCTCAACGATTCTTTGGCTCGAGGGCCAGAAGGCCAGAAAGACTACGAACGGCGGTGACGGGGTCACGACCGGAAACGGCATAGAACCGCTTCGGACGTAGTAACCGTGCCGCTCGGCAATCACGACTCGACCGGAAGCAAATTCCCTCCCATCGGTCACCGAGGTTAATGGGGACAGCGATCACAAGAAGGATAAATAAAATCGGGCAGTGCCCCGGCACTCGCCGGAACACTGCCCTATAAAGCAAATCCCAAACCTCAGCCCAAACCAAAGCCTTCAGTGCACCGGAGCAGGTGCCGTTATCTCAAACACAGTTCCGCACCCGCCGGGACAAGCCGTGCTGCCGCCGCTCTCCGCGGTGCCGAAAATGTTTCCATTTCCGTCCACATAAAGCGGGTTCGGCAGGTTGCCATCGAATCCTCCACTGAAATGATGCAATACGATCTCTTCCCAGCCGCCGCCGGATGTCTGCTTCATATCGAACACAAGTCCGCAGCCACCGTTGCAACCGGTTTCCCCGCCTCCCTCTGCCGAGCCGTAGAAGCCTCCGCTTCCATCCTCAATCAAGCCCACCGGATCGCTGCCGTTGGTCATGTCGAATCTGTGCAGGACCGACTCCGCCCACCCCGAAAAAACGCCAGTAATCGGAGTGAGCTTGTACATAACTCCTTCGAATCCCGTACCGCCTCCTGCCGTAGCCGTGCCAAACAAATTCCCTTCAGCGTCTTCGCGTACCGCTCCAAAGGGCATGACCCCCTTAGCGACAACCGGAATCGAGTACTCGCTAAAATTCCAGCCGCCACCCGATTTCGGAGAAAGTTCGAACACCGTTCCACAACCGTCAAACGTTTTGCAACTCCCCGTCAGCACGCCGCCCGACATAGTCGTGCCAAACAGGTTGCCGCTGCCGTCCATATCCAAAGCGGAATCAGGCCCGGCCCCATCGGTGTTCTCAAAGGTGTGCAGCACCGTCTCCGTCCAAACTCCTCCCGTGCCCGGCGACAGTTCGTACACAACCCCCCAATTAGCTCCGCCAAGAAAGGCCACGCCATAGAGATTGCCGCCATTCAGGAGCAAACCGATTGGGCTGGATCCCCCGGGGCCATGGGTAAAGCTGTAAATTGTTGACTCCGTCCAGCCTCCGCTGCCGTTCGGCGACAACTCAAACACCGTACCGCAACCCGGAATGCCGCACAGTAAGCTGCCGCCGTTCTCGGTGGTGCCGTAGACATTCCCAGCTCCATCCATCACCAAACTGGCGGATGGCTGCCCTCCGTCAGTTTTCCCGGTGAAATAATGCAGGACAGTCTTGGTCCAGAGTCCGCTGCCATCCGGCGACAATTCAAAAACCGTGCCGCAGCCAAAGGTACATACGTTGTTGTTGTTACTTCCCCCGCCGAGCGTCGTACCGTACAGGTTGCCGCTCGAGTCCTGAATCAACCCAGCCACAGGCGTCGATCCATCAAAATTTCCTTTGAATTCGTGCAGCACCTTGAATTGTCCCGCCTGGGCCGCGGCCGTTATCGTCAAAGTCATGGCCGTCGCAACTATAACCAGATTCTTTAATAGCTGATTACCCTTCATCTTGATCTCCTTATTTTGTGCCTGCCTTGCATGCCCGAATGGATGTGGTCCCATCAGCCAATTTCGCCGGCATACTTGCGCTGAACCGAAATTGGCGGACCGAGGGTAGACCGATGACCAGACGCACGACTCCTACGGGTGAATAATTCGGAAGTGGCGAACCGACGGTAAAACAGGGGAGAAACGCCGACGAGCTTATCACGCGCGGTTCGCGCAGCACAAGCGGGATTGAGACAAGAACTCGCGAACGCGCTTGATTTTGGGTGGCGCAGCGCTTCAGCGCTGCGATAACTGACTTTGTTTTTTTAATCGCGGCTTTAGCTGCTGAGTAGCATCAGTCTGATGAATACTTTTTCAGCAGCCTGCTACGCCACAGCCCCCGCCGCGAGCGCAGCACCCAGCGCCACAACTTTCCCCGGCCCCTGCGCCACCGAAGTCGCGAGCGCGAATTCGGCGCGATTAATCACTTCCGTCACAATATCCGCGGGATCGTAGCTCTCCCGCACCACCGCTTCCGCCAGTCCCGCCGAGAATTCCAGCGCCTGCCCTGCTCCACCCTTGCCGGCAAGCCGCACTTCCGCAATCACCTTGCGCAATTTTTCGATCGCCAACATCGCTTCTTTCTCTGCCGTATCGCCCAGAATGATTGCGATGGTCGTCGTATCGTAGCGGAACGCCAAGTCATTCGTCCGGATGCTGGCCGCAAACTGTTGCCCAATCTTCTCCATCGTATTTTCTACCGCAGCTTCGCCATACTCTTTGACCAGCGCAGCACCGCGCCCGAACTGCAACAGCAACACCGAAAGCGGGGACGCATTTTGCGCCGCGCGCTTGCTCTCCGCCAGCAGCAAATCAAGATACGAACTCCGCTTCAACAATCCCGATTTCTCTTCCGTCACCGACAAATTCTTCACCAGCCGCCGCAACCCCGCATTGTTCAGCGCAATCACCATCTGGTCGGCCAGCGTTTTGAGAATTACTGCATCGGTCTGCGGCCAAACTCGCGGCTTGTTGTGCAGCAAAGCCAGAATTCCAACGGAGTCCTCGCCATTGCTCAACGGCAGCGCGAGCACCGCCGTCGTTCCCAGTTCCGCCACAGCCTTACTCACCGCCTGCAATTCCGCGCCCTTCTGCGCATCAGCAATAAGAATCGGTTCGCCCGAGGACCCCGACCCCGCGAACGAATCCTCCGACGAAGATGACGACGATTGTGACTGGGATAAAGACAAATTCTGCAGCGCGCACATCACTTCCTTCAGGACCGCCGAACTGCCTTCCTTCACGCCCTTGCTGCAAAACTCCTGCACCGCCGTTGGCGGCGAACCCGGAGTACGCATCAATGCCACGCAGCGCGATACTTCCCAGTGCGCGCCAATCTCATTCACCGCCGTCGTCAGCACCGCGGCCGCCGTAGTCTGGTGATATAACTTCCGCGTAATCTCGGCTACGCGGGTCACATTGCGCATCTCCGCCGCCGGATCAACCGCAGGCGGCGCTGCCGCAACCACCGGCGTTGGAGTCGACGGAGCCGGTACCGCCGCTGAAGCAGCCGCTGCAGCCGCTCGCGGCGCGGATCCTGGATAACTCGGCGTCACACCCGCCGAAAGATAAAGCCGTTGCAAATCTTCGTTGCGTTCCTCTTCCCGCGGAAACAATTCCTGAATTCTCTGCAGCCGCTCCACCGCTTTATTACGCATTCCATACTGCACCAGGATTTCAGCCTGCAGCATCAGATCCTGCAACGTCGACGCTCCCAGCGTAGACGCATGCTCCTGCGCCGGCTCGGCCGCGGCCTTGCTCACCGGAGTGAACCGCGAAGCGATCGCCTGATACTTAGCCTCGTCGATCTTGCCCTTCAACATCTCCAGCCGCTTGGTGTGCCCGGCCTCGTAAGCGTCCACCTCGGCGGCACGGTCCAGACATTCCGCGGCTTTCGCAAAGTCCCCGGTGCTGCAATACACGTCGAAGAGCTTCAGCAAAGTCTGGCAATAATCGCCCTCTCGATTCGAAGCATTGAACAACTCGCTCATTAACTCCAACATCACCGGCGACGCCCGCCGCGCAGCTGTAATCTCCTGCATCACCCCAACAAATTGCCGCCGCTCTCCGCGCTTCGCCTGAAATTGCCCCAGCTTGCGCGCCAGAGATACCGCTGCCTCATCCTGCTCCGCATCCACCAGCTGTCCAATCAGCGCCGTCACCTGCTGCATCCGGTTCGGATTCTGTTCAAACAAATGCCACACCAGCGGCTCCGCGTCTGCATACCGTCCCGCCGCTAGCAAAGCCTCGGCGTAAATATCCCTCAACTGCAGCGAGGCCTTCCCCGAGTTCACATGCGACTCGAGAATAAAAATCGCCGCTCCCACTTGCCCCTGCCCCAATAAGCTTTTCCCGTAGGCCAGGATAATTTCATCGTCCGAGGAATCCTCCTGATACGCGCGCTCATACCACTGCGCCGGATCGCCCCCCGCCTCGAACGTGAGCTGCGCCACATGCTTGAAGGCCGCCGCCGCCGCGCGATTTTCTCCCAACTCCGACGACAACTCCGCGACCCGTTGAAAATTCGCCGGGGTCGGCTCCAACTCCACCATGCGCGCCAGCACTTCCCGCGCACCTTTTTTATCTCCCAGCTTCGCCAGATCGCTCAAGGCCGATTCATAAGTGCCCACTGCCAACTTTTTATTCGAGCCCTCGAGAAGCTGCCCAAAGCGAAATTTCTGCTCCCAGGTCGGCGTGCTCTGCCGCGCCAGCTTCTTATAAGTCAGGCTGGCCCGCGTGGCGTCTCCCGCATTCACCTGCCGGTCAAACAGTTCCCCTAGCAGCGCTACAGCATCGCGAGTGCGGTTCTGCGATAAACACAAATCCGCCGCCAGCTGTCGTACCGTGTCATTTTCCGGATCGTCGCGCAGGGCCAGCAGATATTCTTCCAGCGCTTCGGGGGCCTTTCCTTTTTGCAGAAGTTTTTCCGCGCGCTCGATTCGCTTGGCCAACTCAGCTCGGTCCGCGCGCTTTGTCATCTCAGGCATGAGGTTCTGGGCAGAGTGCTGCTGCTTCGATTCTAGGAGCCGCCCCTCAGCCCCAGCAATCCGTAAGCCCCCAGCCCCATTACGAAAGTCACTCGCGAGCAGTGGTCAGTGCTAGTGGTCAGTGGGCAGTATGAGTGACCAGACTCTCAGAGGTCATGGACTGGCCACTTGCTTCCTCTTTTGCTATCGTGCCGCATGCCTCCAACCCCGGCTCCTGAGCGAGCTTCCGAGCAAGCTCATGAACAAGGTCTCCACCATCAACTCACCGCCGGACAAATGGCCATGGTTGCAGTCGGCGGCTCCGTCGGCACCGGACTTCTTCTCGGCTCCGCCGCGGCTCTCGAAGTCGCCGGCCCCGGCGTAATTCTCAGCTATATCGTCGCCGCCTTCATCGCCTACACCGTCACCATGGCTCTCGGCGAACTCGCCAGCACCCACCCCGCCGCCGGATCTTTCGCCATCTACGGCGAACTCTATCTCAACCAATATTTGGGATTTCTCTCCCGCGCCGCCTACTGGGCCGCCCTCGCCTTTTCCATCGGAGCCGAACTCACCGCCTCCGCCACCTACATGAGCTACTGGCTCCCCGCCATTCGCGGAGAAGTTTGGGTGCTTTTATTCTCGGCATTACTTGTGCTGGTAAACCTGCGCAGCGTACTCACCGTCGGACGCTTCGAATTCTGGTTCGCCATGATCAAGTTTTCCACCATCGTGGCCTTCATCCTGGCTGGCGCCGCGCTGCTCTTCAGCGGCCGCGTCATTCCCCAATACGCCGCTCACGGAGGATTTCTCCCTAAAGGTCCAATCGCACCGCTGCTGGCGGTTTTCTGGGCCATCTACTCTTTCGGCGGAGTCGAGATGCTGGCCGTCACCACCGGCGAATCGCGCTCTGCAAAAGACATCCCACGCGCCGCCCACCTCACATTTTTTCTTCTCGCCGCTCTCTATCTCGGCGCGATCACCGTCCTAGTCGGCGTAATGCCCTGGAACCACGCCGGCGCCTCCGAAAGTCCTTTCGTCAGCGTGCTTCGCCTGGCCAAGGTCCCAGCTGCCGCGTTCCTGATGAATTTCGTAGTGCTAACTGCAGCGCTCTCCGGAGCCAACGCCAAACTCTACGTCTCCTCCCGCCTGCTTTTTTCCATGGGCCGCACCGGATGGGCCCCCGCGCGCATGGGAAAACTAAACGCCTCCGGCTCACCCCGCGCAGCTTTGCTGGTCTCTTCCTATGGCATCGTAACCGCGCTCATCATCGAAAATTGGGCCGCGAACCAAGCGTTCATCTACATCATGGGAGCCGCATTCTCCGGGCTAATTTTTTCCTGGGTTGTGTCGCTGGCAGCGCACATAAGCTTCCGCCGACGACTTACTCCGCAACAAGTCACCGCTCTGCCCATGCGTTCTCCCTTAGGTATTTGGGGATCGATCTTCGGCTTGGCTCTAGCCTCCGCCACAGTCCTGCACACCATGTTCTCCACGAGCATCAACGCAATCGGCGGACTAGCTTTTCTAGCAGCACTAACCATTGCCTACTTCCTGCAAAAGCGCAGTCGCCGGGTCAGGTAAATGCTCATGTAGGGACAGCCGCCTCGGCTGTCCGGGCGAGCAAAGCGAGTCCTTCGACCACGCAAACCAAACGCGATTACCAACGTAAGCCAGCCACACCCTTTTCTACTGCCAGCCAGCAACCCGCTCCACTAGCCTCGTAACGGGTGCGCCTGTAACTTTCACCCAATGGCCTGAACCTTGTTCAAAACGAAATTGATCCCAAGCAAACTTATCCTCTCCGCCCTATTAGTCCGCTCGCAGGACATACGCCCCGTCGCCTGGTGCATCATCGGTCTGTGCGCCGGTATTTATATTTTCTTTAACGGCTTCCGCATCTTGCAACGCCGGAAGCTCATCCTCAACACGCCCATCTCCAAGATTCGCAGCGCATCCATGGGCATGGTCGAACTCAACGGCCTTGCCGTTGGACCATACACCCTATTAGCCCCCATCACCCAGCGTCCCAGCTACTACTACCGCACCATTGCCTGGGAGTGGAAACGCCAGGGCCGCAGCAGTAAGTGGGTAAAAGTAGCCGCCGAGTGCATGCACGTACCTTTTTTTCTTGACGACAACACCGGCAAGGTCATGGTCGACCCACGCAGCGCCGAACTCGACCTGCATTGCGACTTCCACCAGGAATTCTGCGATTCCTTCTTCAGCCTGAAAGACAGAAGCCCCGCCCAACGTGCACAGTTTCCTGTCGCGCCACGGCATCATGACCAACAACAAAATCAAAATTGAAGAGTTCTGCATCAAGCCCAAGAACTCACTCTTCCTGCTCGGAACCCTCGACGAAAACCCCGGCCTCGAACTAACCCCTCAGCCCATTCCCGATGAGGAACACCACACTCTCACCTTCGACAAAGCGCTCTGGTTCAATCCCGCACAATCTGAACTTGGAAAAACTGCGTTGTCATTCGTAACCGGAGGCGCGACTCACGCCGATTCGAGCCTAACCGCATCGACTCAAGTCATCCGGCTCACGCCTGAAGCTCCAACCAAACTCGCGGACATGAGCCAGCAACAAAAAATCGCCGCCGCCCTTCAGAAAGCCGGAGTAGTAAACCCTGCCGCCTGGGCAATCGCCGGAATCACATCGTCAGTGGCCGCGGCCAGCCCTGATCCAAACAATCATTCCTTCGCCAGCGCCCCAAAAGCCGACGTTTTCGACCCGCACCCGCCTATCGTCCTGATGAAAGGAAAGAACAACCCAACCTTCCTGATCTCCTGGCGCAGCCAGCGGGAAATCGCCAACTCCCTCGCCTGGAAATGCACGCTAATGATCTGGGGCGGTCCCGTACTAGCGCTCCTCTGCCTCTATCTCCTGCTAGCACTAACAAACTCCCTTTAGCCGCAACCCTAAAAATTTTCTTAATTGTCATTCCGAGCGAAGCGAGGAACCTGCTGTCTGCTGCCTATAGCTCCTGTAAAACCGCCCGTGATCGATACCGCCTGCACAACCGTGGAAGAGCGGCGCTTCAGCGCCGCGTAAAGCACCGATAATGAGTGCGGGCTTCAGCCCCCGCACCACGCATCTAACCGCACTCTCGCAAACCACATTCGCCGCTCTAGTACAATGCTTCCGTGAGTAATGCCGTTCGCATCGGAATCCTCGGCGACTTCAATCCCCAATTCCGCTCCCATCCCGCCACCACGGATTCCCTGCAGCACGCTGCCCGCAAACTGGACATAAAAGTCGAATCCGAATGGATTCCCACCCCGTCCCTGACCGCCCCCGGCGCGGAAAAACTTCTCGAGACCTTCGACGGCATCTGGGCCTCGCCCGGCAGTCCCTATAAAAGTTTCGATGGCATGCTCAAAGGCATCGAATTCGCCCGCCGCCGCGACTGGCCCTTCCTCGGCACTTGCGGAGGTTTTCAGTACGCCCTGATTGAATTCGCCCGCAACGTTCTCCGCATCGCCGACGCAGACAGCGCCGAAAATAACTCAGTATCGAAGAACATCGTGATCTATCCTGTAGCCTGCGCGGTAACCGGCATCAAAGGCGATGCGCCCAAGTTATCCGGCGCGATGCCCGAAATCCGCCTTCGCCCCGGCTCCTACCTGCAATCCTTCTATGGCAAAGACAAAGAAATTGTGACCGAAGAATTCTTCTGCAACTTCGAAGTCAATCCCGAATACGAATGGGCCACCATGGAGGCAGGCTTCCCGGTAGTAGCGCGCGGCGCGAAAGGCGAAATCCGCGCCATCGAATCGCCCACCCACCGCTTCTTCATCGCCACGCTATTCCAACCCCAACTCTCTTCCACAGAAAAGAATCCGCATCCCATACTCCTTGCCTTCGTCCAAGCCGCCGCCGACTGGGGACGCAAAAGAGTCGACGACAGCGTCCTGGAATAAAACCCTTTCACCACGGAGGCACAGAGACACGGAGAAAACCTCTAGAACCAGAACCTATCCGTTTTTCTTTTTTTCTTTATTATTTTCTCCGTGTCTCCGTGCCTCCGTGGTGACAAGCCTCCCTGTAATTACCAAAGTAGCTGACCTCGCGAGGTTCCCTCCCGCTCACCAAACGCATCTGGAGCCGGTATATCCCTCTAGCTACACTCTTCCCGATGCCCGCGCCATGGCTCAACTCGTTTAGCATCTCGTTCGCCACTTTCGTCAATTACATTCCGCTCGTAGCGACCGTGCTGACCTGCTTCTTCAGCGTGATCCTGGCCCGAGCGACGCTGCGCTACGTGGAAGCCACCGACAAGGGACTGGCGCTGGCCCGCGAAGAATTCGAACGCGAATGGTCGCCCGATCTTCACCTCAAACTTGAGCGCGTCTCGAGCACCGAAGCCAACATCATCGTCACCAACCTGGCCAAGAGTTCCGTGCTCCTGCAACTTCTGCAGTTGCGCAAGCTCTCGCACGCCGTGCCGTTCGAGCGCTGCCGCCTGAACGATCCTCTAGTCGGCGGCATGACCTGGAGCCAGGAACTGGGTAAGCGCATCCTCGCCTGCACCGGAAAAGAATTCGAAGGCCCGATCGCGGCCTCGATGACCTTCTACTGCTCAGGACGAATGTTCCGTACCGACTGGTTTCGCTCCCAAATCCAGGTCCGCGACGGACGCATCGTCGCCCTCGAACCCAGCAACATCCCCGCCCGCCGCGTGCGCGTGATTGAACGCAAAGGCCAGGAACGCCGCCGGGACTTCGTGCAAGACGTAACCGCCGACGCAGCCCCCGCCAGACATCCTCATAGCCTAGACGAAAGATTTTCCGTAACCGGAGCATGATCATTTAAACCTCCGTGCAGAGCGAGAGGAGCAAGTGGGAATGGGAGTTCCACCACCGGTTTAGCCGCGAAGCGGCGCCAGAATGCAGCCCACGGCGTAAGCCGTGGGAAAGGAAGCAGGTAAAGAACAAGCCCCGGAGGACCGCAAGAGCAGTGCTCACGCACATGCTTCAGCCCTAATGGAGATCGCAGCTATTCCGAATATCTGTTTCTTAGTTGTTTCTCGTGCCTCCGTGATCAAAAGCATGCAGCACAGTGGAAAAGCGGCGCTTCAGCGCCGCGTCAGATCTCCAAAAATCTATGGGGCTTTAACCCCTGCGGGCAACCCGGTAACCATTACCAAAGATCCCAATCCCACAAAAATTCCCTAAAGTCCTCCGCCACGCCGCCGATCTTTTCTAATATGGTGAATTCAATCAGCAGCACCAATCACGCCACTCAAAACGAAGCCGCGAAAACGGCAGCGCCCAAACCTCAGACGACGCAACAGAAGAGTGCTCCACAACCTTCTGATACCGTCACGCTGAAGAGCACCGCGAGCGCCAGCCCATCCGGCGACAATAAATAACCATCACAAACCTTACTCACCCCTGAGGACGGGTCGAACCACCATAAGATGAACAACAAACAAATGGAGAGGCGAGCCCATTGTCCGCCTCTCCATTTTGTTTGCGCCAACAAGCTTCTAGTTGGTTTTGGCTTCGCGAACTCCTGGCGCGAACCCGATCCGTACCAGACGAGCCCGAGCGTTGCGGTCGCGGTAGTCCGTGCAGTACAGCACATCAATCCGCACCTGACGTACCACGCCCCCGAACGTGCAGAACACCATGTTGCGGCCAGTGGCTCCGTACTGCATGTGCACGAACTGGCAACCCGCACACAATCCGTGCGGACGCCGCGCCCGCACCCGACGGAAGGCGCGCACAAGGCCCCGCACAATTCCCCCCACGATCATGGTAGAAAATAATCCAAGGCATCGCGACCTCCTTCCTTTTTACTTGAACGGGACATCGGCGACGCAGCAAGCCATATCCCCAAATTCAGTTGTCCTTCTTGACGGTTATTCCATGGTGCACACGGAGTCTTCTTCGTCTTCGTCGCCCCGTGCGAATCCCGCACCAACCTGGAATCCAGCCCGCTTGCGAGCCGGGTCCACGTTGATGAGCAGAGCCGTCTTCTCGAGCTCCCAACGGTAAGGTACATTGCGATTCTCGTAGTCAGTGCACTCCGCAACCTTGAAGGGCACGGCGCGCAGATGGCTGAAGCCGCAAAAGATCGCCTCCTCGCTCTCGCGAAATCCTTTTTGGATGTGCGCAGAGCGGCAGGTGCGGCATAGGGATTCGCCCTCGACCAGCGTTCCGTTCTTGATTTTCAATGCGATGCTCATAAAATCTTTCTAACCGGCATCAAGCCGGAGTTGTTCGCTTTCAACGCAAGGATGCCGCTCCACAAAACTTTTCAGTCCACGGAGGCGCACCATCGCGCGATGGCGATTCGCACAAACGGATCAAACCGGCTGTGCAGTTAGAGTTGTCGATGCTTTGCGTGAAAAGGCGCCGAAGAACTAACTGGCGCGTTCGGAAGACGCCCTAAAGCAACGTAGGCCTATGCTTGGCCATCGTTGCCCGCTTAGCGATTTGTCGTTGTTATGCGCCAATTCGGGCGTCCTTTCGTAAGAAGATGTTAGAAGATGCCACAACTTCAAGTTCAGTGCAAGAAGAAAAATTAGAATGTCCTGTAAGAGTTTTGTCGGAAAGCAAAACTATCACATGCGATCGAAAATTTTCTCAAACGCAGTCGGCTACGAAAAACCGGGAGGCACGAACTCAGCCTCATTCTGCCGCCGCGCTATACCGCCTTCGCAAACCGCAGCGACGCCGAATTCATGCAATAACGCAACCCCGTCGGCCTCGGACCATCATTGAACACGTGTCCCAGATGCGCATCGCATTCCGTGCACGACACAGCCGTGCGCTCCATGCCAATGCTCAAATCCGAAGTCTCCCGCACATTTTCTTTCGCGATCGGCTCCCAAAAACTCGGCCAGCCCGTTCCCGAATCAAACTTCGTCTCCGAACTGAACAGCGCATTGTCGCAGCAAATGCAGCGGAACACTCCCTTCTCATGCTCATTCAAAAGTTTCCCGCTGTAAGCGAACTCCGTATCCGCATGCCGTGTAATCTCAAATACTCCCGGCGGAAGCTGCTTTCTCCACTCCGCTTCCGACTTCACCACCCGCGCAATCTTCACCTTCTCCAGCCGCTTCCCCGCATCGGAGAACTGCACAATCGTCACTTCCGCCGGCTCGTTCTTCGCCGCCGCCTCAATCACCCGCGGCCTCCGCAGCGACCACAGCGCCACACCGCCCAGCCGCCGCTCCCAAACTGCACAGAAACACCCGCCGCCCCACATTCACTTCTTCATTCTTGCGATCCGATTCAAACATAAATCTCTCCTTACTAGTTCTCAGTTCCCAATTCTCAGTAAAAATCACCCGCGCAAATGAGAACTGAGAACCGAGAACTGAGAACTTACTTCCACATCTCCGGAAACTCCCGCCGCAAATTTGCCACCTTCGGCGCATCGTTAAACATAATGTAAGTATCGTTGGGATGGATCGTCGCATAATTCTGGTGATACGCTTCCGCTGGATAAAACGCCTTCAGCGCCACCACTTGTGTCGCAATCGGCCGCCGAAAAACTTGCGCCTGGTCGAGCTGCGCAATGTAAGCCTCGGCAATCCGCTTCTGCTCGTCATTGCCATAAAAAATTACCGACCGGTATTGCGTGCCCGAATCCGGACCCTGCCGGT
Organism: uncultured Acidobacteriaceae bacterium; assembly: GCA_963789625.1. Taxonomy (GTDB): domain Bacteria; phylum Acidobacteriota; class Terriglobia; order Terriglobales; family Acidobacteriaceae; genus Sulfotelmatobacter. The sequence continues at coordinate 209,368 of CAWBLK010000009.1, forward strand.
TCACCTCCGTCGGATCCAGCGCCACCGAGAAGAACACCCGCAGCAACTCTCCATAAGTCACCTGCGACGGATCGTAAACAATCTGCACCGACTCCGCATGTCCGCTCTGCCCGCTGCTCACCGTCTCATAATCAGGATTCTTCACCGTTCCGCCCGAATATCCCGAGGTAGCGCTGACCACGCCCTTCACATGCTGAAACACCGCCTGGATTCCCCAGAAGCATCCGCCCGCCACCACCGCGCTCTGCTTCGTGGAAGCGGCAGCCTTAGCCTCATCAACGGCCGGCGCCGGCACCGCCGCATTCGTCCCATTTCCAGCCTGGCAAGCCAACGTGCCCGCCAGCACCGTGAGAATCATCGCAAACATCCGCACCGAAACTCTGGACATAATCCCTCCCGATCCCAAACCACCGCCGTTCTCAGTTATTAGAGTTACGAGTCTAGAAGAAGTTTCGGATGGTTTGTCACGCCAAAATGAGGAAACGGCAGCCGGGCGAAGCCCGGCGGACCGTGTGGAGCGGACGCCCCCGTCCGTTGCCTTTGACGTTGTTTTGACTTCTGCCTTCTGACTTTTTACTTCTACCTTCGCACCCTAAGCCGCCATCCGTGACGACGCTATCTCGCCAGCTCCCTTGCGCGCCGCCATCGACATCCCCACCCGCGCCACTCCGCTGAAGATCATGCTGATCCCCACCAGCGTGCCGATCGCCCAGAGCGAACTCGACGGCCATTGCAGATAGATCATCGCTCCCAGCAGCAGCGTAATAATCCCATCCACCAGCATCCAGCTCGATCCATGCAAGTGACGCATCTTCACATACAGCACGATGTTCAGGATGCCTTCAATCAGAAACAGCGAGGCCAGCAGCAACGTAAGCGACGCCACGCCCAGCACCGGATGCAGAATCAAGTACCCGCCGAAGCATAGATAAGCGATCCCCACCAGCGCCTTCCAGATCATGCTCCCCGCGCCATGCGCGCGAAAAGCCAGCATCAAGTGGACGACGCCCGCCAAAACAATCAGCCACGCCACCACCACGCTAACCGCCACCGCAGCCAGAAACGGCGAACACACCGCCATCACGCCCAACACAATCAGCAACGCGCCCCACAAGATGGAAACCGTCGAAGCGTGCCTCACCACATCAATCGAACTGTTCTGTGCCATAGATGCCTCCTTAAATAAACGGCATAAGCCTACCTCAAAACCCTCCTGAGTAGAAGCCCCTACTCGCATGGGGATAAGCCAATTCCGGCCTGTGGAATCCGGCGTGGAAAAAACTTCCGAAACTATCCTGCGGGGTGGCTTTCCGAAGTGGGAGAAACTATCAATTGTGAGGGTACCCCCACCCCCATGCCCTTTGAAAGGCTTGCTGGGCGCGGAGTCTGCAAAACGTGCCAGCAAAATATCAATAACAAATGAGTTAGAGGTCAAAATATAGACAGCAAAAGAGTTAGGGCCGTTGTTGCCAGGTTTCTCTATACTGCCTTCGCCTCGACTATGATGCGCGGATTTGGCGTCGGAGGCAAGGTTAGCTGTCACAAGGTGCGTGTGGATAGAAGTTTGATTCAGTCGCGAGAGTCCGCGCGGGCTGCCTAGCACCAATTCTCGAAACTAACCTCTGGCGTTACATTCCTTATAGCCGACATGTTATCGGCGGTCAGCAATATCAAACCGTGCTCCCAAGCGCAAGCGACGATCCACACGTCGTTAATGTTGACGCCAAGGCTGACTAGGTACGCATCAGTTGAAATAGTCGCCTTCGGCGGTGGCGTTCCCTTCCAAATCCTACCAATGATCTGACCGTAGTATGACTCTGTAGCATGAGTAACAGATACCGCGTAAGGGATGATGTACAAATTCAGGAACTGCTTAACTAGATGGCGGCGCTGGGCGTCTCCGGGCGCAGTCATTTCATGGCCCGCCGAGATCTCCCCGAGTGTTACAGCGGAAGTGTATATCAGCGTATTTTTGGGTAAAGACTCTATTTTGGCGATGAGGGCTGGACTTTTTTCTTCCCACGCTGTTACGTGATTTGTGTCCATCAAATAACCATTCACGGGTGAGACGTCTCCCTCATTCGTTTCAGCAGCTCGCCGACAGTGGCTGAGGCAAAATCGGGTGCCAGATAATCAGAGAGAGAAAAATACACCGACAAGTCCTTCGGGAAATACTCAGAGAAGGAGTGTTTAGTCGGGCGCTCCTGATTTCGGAAAAAATCAAGGAGTTGCCGCTCGATTCGCGGAGGCATTCGGTATGCGGATAAGACAGTAGCGTCAATTTGCTTTAACAGGCCTTCCGCGTCACCCCGCACGCCTTCAAGTGGTACAGCGGAAGTGAGTTTCTGATATTCCTCAATGAGTTCTCGCAGTTTGATCCGATGCACCTCTGTGAATTGTGGTACTGGGATCAGCATCAGGGTTTCTTTTGTTACGTCTGTCTTGCCCTCTCGGGTAGCAACGAATGCATTCGCCACCGGAGAATTAAGAATCGCTGCAAGAGACCACTCATCCTGAGAATTTGTTTTCGGCCAAATACCGAAACATGTTTGATAGCACGCAAGACCAACGCTGTCTGGGAACGCCGCCATTCTCCAGTGACCACGCGAGCGCGCAGCCTTGTTGACGATGGCTTTGGGTCTATCCCAAGGGTGACGCCAAGGATGGCCCCTTTGCATTTCTGGAAGAAAATTCAGATAGGCTGTAGCCGGCTGCTCAAACAACTTGAACTCTGTTTTGGGGGCTATGCCCAGCTTATATCCCTGTTCTGGTCGATTTTTAACCAGTTGGGACCTGTTTCCTGTTTCTACTCCATTCTCAGTGAGCGGAATGTTCCACTCGATGCCGCGATGTACTTCTGCTACGTCCTCTAAGGTTGGGTGGCTAATCAAGAAGTCCCACACTTCGGGGAGCTCTGGGAGAAGTAGTGAGCCTTTGGCCGCTTCGGATGAAAACTCGGCGGCGTATTCGGTGGAGATCCGGTGCGATTCCTCGAACTCTGCCCAAGACGAAGCAGAATCGTTAACTTTGCGATTGATGACGCGACATCCCTTGTGAGGAATTGGATCGACTGCAATCAAAATGGCAATCTCCGAGTCTGCATCGGGAAAAGCCCTATCCGGTAGTAGAGTGATTTCAACAGACGCGAAGCGCTTAGCGATTCGTTCACGAACCTCAGCGTACGCACCTCGACCGTCCACAAAAATTCTCGGCAAAACAAAGCCCAGTACGCCCTCAGGATGTAGATGCTTAAGCACTTGATCCAAGACGGCTGCAGGCCGTTGCACATAAAGCAACCCTTGACGCGCACGTTCATCCCGGTCGAAATCGCTGTAAGGAGGATTGCAGAGTACGACAGCTGCGCGCTTCAGGTACTCCTCAGACATCGCGTCTTCAAACACATCGCCTTCCGCTATGTCCCAACCGTTGGGGTTGGGGAAGTCCGCCAATGTTAGGGCGAGACGGCTTATTTCTACCGCAAAGGGATCTGCTTCGATCCCCGCCAAATGATTGACGAAGTATTTGTGTCTTTCGGATGCATCCATCGCAAATAAGCGCGGCCTAAGCGCATTCATCGCGCCCAATAGAAACACGGCGCTACCAGAGCATGGTTCAAGAATGATGCGTTTGTCATCGCCTGAGCTGCTAAAAGGTATCCTTTCCACGACATAGCGCACGATTGTGCGAGTTGTGCGATGTATGCTGAGTTTGCGTTTTGTCTCATCATCGACGAGAGTGCTTGACCACATCTGCACAAGTACTTCGACCGATAGATTTCTAAAGTCAAATTCTTTCCATATACGGTTCGCGGCGATTTGACGAGCCTCGCGGGTGAGCAAGCGAGGCGTCTCGTCGCGGTAGTGTTTGGCGACGGCCTCTAGAAGCTCGTCGGAATCACCAGATAATTTCGAAAAACCACCGATCTGCCGGTCGTAGAAAACTTTTGCGGTCAGCGTCCAAAAAATCAATTTGAATATTTGGCGAGCGTTAGGCTCCCGGCCGGTGGAGTCTAAGTATGATCGCCGGACTTCAGAAAGGGTCTCCCGCAAGAGTGGATCGAGGTTTCTCTGAATGTGCTCTTCTAGCTCCGGCAGCAATCCGACGAAGAGTCCCAATTGTTGATTCCACTGATAGGACCCGATATTCTTAAGACGCAGTAAATTTTGAGGTCGCCATTCCGTAGCTCGAGATGCGAGCATATCGCTCACTCGGTCCGCACGGTAGGTTTCAACTAATCCATGGCCGTTTTCTTTTCGCGAGACAGCCCACTCACGAATCTCCATCGAATCAACTTCTAAAACTATCGGCGCTCCCAAAGCCCGGCACTTGTTAATCAGTGATTGCTGCCGTAGTCCGTTAGCCTGCACTACCCCGATACATGCAGAGTCATATGAGATCGGGGTCTGGCCAAAGGCTGCCGCAGCTACGCGCCGTTCATCTCCACGGGAAAACCAGTCAGGGAATTTGTAGTCCTCCTCTAGCAGCGTGCCGTTGTAACCAATACTGCGCAAACCTGCGATAACTTGCGTGATTGTGTTCGGGAAGAGGCTAAAACTTTGATTCGCCACGAAGAAAGGATATGCAGACGACGCCATAATTGCAAGATAAATCATTAAAACTAAAGGACTTGCCTAAGTTATTCAATCGTCAGCACTTAGCGGTGGGAAATAATATTCCTCTTGACATTCGCCTTCCCTTCGCCAACAATAACGGCATGGCGATTACACGCAGGCAGCGCGAAGTTTATGACTTCATCTCCCGCTTCGTCGCGGAGCATGGATACTCTCCTTCGTTTGAAGAAATCGGCGACGGGCTCGACTTGAACTCGCTGGCCACGGTGCACAAGCACATCACCAACCTGGAGAAAAAGGGACTGCTCACTCGCAACTACAACCGCAGCCGCTCCATCGACCTGCTGCCGCCCAAGGGACGCCTCAAGCAGGCCATGAGCGTGAACACTGGGCTGGTGCTGCCGCTGCTCGGGCGCATTGCCGCCGGTCAGCCGATTGAAGCGGTGCAGACTAATGAAACGATTTCGCTCGCCGATTTCGTGCGCTCGAAAGAAGTGTTCGTGCTGGAAGTGCGCGGCGACTCCATGCAGGATGAGGCCATCCTCGACGGTGACTACGTTCTGGTGGAAAAGCTGAAGACGGCGCACAACGGCGACATTGTGGTCGCGGTGGTGAACCGGGATGATGCCACGCTAAAGCGGTTTTACCGCGAAGGCGACAACATTCGCCTGCAACCTTCGAATGCAACCATGAAGCCGATTATCGTTCCAGCCGCGTCAGTGGAAGTGCAGGGGCGCGTGATTGGAGTGCTGCGGAAATACTGAGCAAGGCTCACGCGAACCTTGCCCAGTATCGAATCGATCTTACGACCTGACGCTGACTGCGACGTGCTTGTCGATAGCTTGCGCGATGGCTTCCTTGGGACGGTAGCCTACGATCTGCTCAACCACTTGCCCGCCCTTGAAGACCAGCAGCGTGGGGATGCCGGTAACCTTGTAGCGCATGGGAGTGGAGCTGTTGGCGTCGACGTCCATCTTTCCGACTTTGAGTTTGCCCTGATAGTCCTTGGCCAACTCCTCAACAATGGGCGCGATCGCGCGGCAAGGGCCGCACCATGTCGCCCAGAAGTCCACCAGCACGGGCGTATCTGATTTCAAAACATCCTGGTCGAAGTTTGCATCTGTTACTTCGACAATTCCATTGCCTGCCATTTTCGTTTCTCCTCGTTGTAAATGTCGCGCTGTCGGCAAACGCTACATGTTTCGGAAACCATGTTTCGAAAACAACGAGCGGTAGTAGCCGGGCCCGGCGATCAATGATTGCTTGCCCGCTTTGGGGCAACTTTCTATCGTACCACTGCCTTTGATGCGCGGAATGGCCCGAAAGTCGCAGGGAGGGATTCCCGGGGGTGACCCGGGAGGAGCAATACTTTTAGTGCAAGCCGGGAATCTAGAAGATGAATTTGACCGCGGCCTGCATCAGTCGAGGCGGGGCCGCGCTCACAACCGCTCCGAAAGATGAGCTGTTGATGTTGCCGTTCACCGAAGTCGGCCCATAGAACTGCGCGTGGTTGAAGACGTTGAATCCTTCGAAGCGGAATTGCAGAGACTTGGATTCGGTGAGAGGCACGCTCTTCAGCAAAGCCATGTCATAGTTGTCGAGGCCGGGACCGGAGAAGAACCGGCGCTTGGCGTTGCCGGGCTGCCCCAGGGGCTGGAGAGGGCATCCGGTAGGAGTACATCCGAAGAGGCCGGTATTGAAATAAGATTGCCCGTTGCGAGGGTTTTGATTCAGTTCGAGTGGACCCGGAGTGTATTGCGGTTCGTCGACGCCATAGTTGTTGATGCCGTTGGGCTCGGCTCCGAGCAAGGAATTGTCGCCGTAGTTGAGCAGCGTTACCGGAAACCCGCTACTGAAATGAGTGATGCCTGAGATCGTCCAGCCATTCGTCCAGCGATTAGAGGCGTGGAAGAGGTGGTCGAAGGGAAGCTCGTAGGCGTAGCTCACCACAAAATTATTTCTCACATCGAACGCGGACAAAGCGCGGCTGAGCGCGGGATTGATGGGGTTGACCTCCTCGCCGACATTCGAAGATTGATCGATGGATTTGCTGAAAGTGTAGCTGGCAAACAATTGCAGGCGCTTGCTGGTGTGGCGCAAGCTGAGTTCGAGGGCGTTGTAGTTGGAGTTGCCGATGGTGGACTGATTGGTATCGCTGCCGAAATTCGAGCCCAGAGGCCCGCGGGTTCCGTTTACGGTTTGGCCCGCGGCGGTGGTGAAGACGTTGCTTTCTCCAAACGGGCCGCAGGTGGCCGAGCCGGGGAACACTTCGCTGACCTTGCTCAGGCTGAGGCACAGTGCGGGATCGCCGGGATTCGATTCCACCAGCACCAGCAGGCGATGGGACTGATTGCCCACATAGCTGGCGCTGACCACGGTATTGTTCGCGAGCTGGCGCTCGATGGAAAACATGTATTGCTCGGTGTAAGGAATGCGGTTGCTGACAGGATACGCGGGGATGCCGCTGATGGGAATGTATTGCGACCAATCAAGAGAAGAATCGGGATGACTGCTCGAAGAGTTCAACGGCGCAAATGTGACAGGGAAATATTGGCCGAGGTTCTGTCCATTAGAAGCGGTGACGAAGGGATTGGAAAACAGCGGCGGCGCGGGGCTGCTGTACGTGGTTCCGTACGGCGCGTTCGCCGCGAGCACGCCGATGGTCAGAGCTTCGATCGATGTGTAATACATTCCGAAGCCAGCGCGAATGCTAGTCTTGTCGGGGCCGCCTAGAATTTTTCCAAGAAAACTATCGGCTGATACATTCGGCGAGTAAGCGAGGCCGACGCGGGGCGAGAATTCATCGCCCGGAGGCGCGAGCGTGCGACGCACGCCAGGATCGGTGGGATATAAGATTCCCGGGGGCGCGCCGGGGAAGACCACGGACTGCTTGCCCGGTTCGGTGGTTGAAATCTGGTTGTACTTTTCGTACCAGGACTCGATGCGATCCCAACGTACGCCGTAATTGAGAGTGAAGTTCGGCTTTACATGCCAACTGTCCTGCCCGAAAATGCCGGTATATTTATTGCGGCCATAGAAAGGATTGAGCTGGCTTTGGTTGTACTGGCTGGGAATTCCGAGCAGGAAGTCGGCGAAATCGAGACCGGTCTCGCTTCCGGTGAATAAGAAGTTGCCGTTGAACTGGGCGATCGGATTCACGTTGACCTGGTCGTAGTGGAACTCGCCACCGAGTTTGATGGTGTGGCGCCCAACGATCTTTGAAAAGTTGTCGAGCCATTGAAAAGTATTATTGGCTTGTTTCAACTCATTCGTATTCGTTCCCGTGGAGAAGTTGTTGAAGACGATATTTTCCACTCCTTCATTTTGCGGAGCGAGAGCAACGATGCTGGGCGCGCCCTTGGATGTAACGAAACCCTGAGACACCAGGCTGACGCCGAGTCCGCCCTGCGGTTTGCCGAGATCGTTGAATGCTCGCAGGAAACTAAAGTGAAGTTCATTCACGGCCGTCGCGCTTAACGTTTTTGTATCGCCCAGGCTGAAGAGCTGCGCGCGACCCTGATACAGCGCATTGAAGCCGGGCACGCTGGCTCCGCCCTGCGCCACCGGATACGGATTGTTCAGCGAATAGTCATCGAGGAAATAGTAGCCGGAGATCAATCCCCACCCAGTGTTGGCATCGATGCGCACTGCGCCTTTATCGTCTCGCAGCGCCTGGTTGATGGCCGAGGTAGCGAACTGGTTATCGGAGGAATTTGGGGCGGGAATGTATTGCAATAGATGTTGCGCAGGTCCAGACCAGGCGCTGCTCGGGATTTGCAGCGTGGGCAGAACACACGCGGTGGTACTTCCGGGAGAATAATTAGTGCTGGTGCAGCCAGGAAAATAATAGGGCTCGCCGGCGTAAATCTGATAACCAAAATTTCGAGACAGCGTGCCGGCCCAGGCCGGACCACTCACCAGCGTGGGCACGATAACCGACTGCCCATTCACGATTTGGGTGGTGTAGAAGGATGCAGCCTCGTCGGTAAGATTGCCGGTGCGGTCCTGCGCGGAAGGCACGGGGATCAATCCCGTATCGACACCTTGCCGTTGGCGCGTGCCTTGATAATCAGCAAAGAAGAAAATCTTGTTTTTCTGGATGGGTCCGCCGACGGTGCCTCCGAATTGATTCTGAATAAACGTGCCTCGCGTGGGCGAAAAATAATTGCGCGCGTCCAGATCGGTGTTACGAAGGAATTCGAAAAGATCGCCGTGAAATGCATTGCTGCCGGACTTGGTGATGACGTTAATCTGGCCCCCGCTGAATTCGCCGTACTCCGCATCAAAGTTGCTGGTGAGAATGCGGAACTCCTCAATGGAATCAAGGTTGGGAATGATCGCCGTCCCCATGTTCACATCTTCTTCGGAGTCACTGCCATTCACGATGAAGGCGTTGGCAAATTCGCGCTGGCCGTTGATGGAAATCGTGCCGGGATTGAGATCACCAGAAGGCGAGAGCGCGCTTGCGCCCACGTCCTGCACCGTGTTCGAGTTGACAGAAGTTGCAGGCGCCACTCCCGGTTGCAGCGCGAGCAGATCGGTATAGCTTCGGCCGTTTAAAGGGACCGCGCTCATCTGCACACTGTTAATGACCTCACCCACCTGGCTGCTAGAGGTCTCGAGATGAACCGCGCTGTCGCTCACTGTGACGGGGTCCGTCCATGCGCCTACCTCCAGGGCCACATCCAATACAAGAGCGCCGTTGGTATCAAGTACGATTCCGGTGCGGCGGTAGGGTTTGAAGCCTGGGTGGCCCACTTCAAGAACATAGTTGCCCACAGGGAGCACCGGAAACGTATAAGTGCCTGCGTCATCCGTGGCAACGGATTGTTTCACTCCTGTATTGGAACTGACCAGAGTCACCGACGCTCTCGCAATCACTGCGCCCGACTGGTCTTTGACCGCACCCGAGATGCTTCCGCCCACGCCGGCGAAGGCTATCCCTAACAATAGAAAGATGGCGCACAGGAGGCGTAGCGATATTTTGTAGAAGTTGCCCATAATTCTTAAATCTCCAGTTGCAATCCAGTCGCATCTAGAGATAAAATCAAACCTTACTGAATTGACCGTTCCATATTAGGGATAAACTAGGCCTGCTAGTTGCAATCCGGTCGCAACTAAGAACCGGACTTAATATTGACGGATATTCCCGTATGCCGTCAAGCGCGAGCCAAACATTTCGTCGCAGCGCGGTTGCGACCAGTTGCGACCGCCAGGGAGGGTTCTCATGCCATTACCACAAACCGAAATACCGGGCCGCCTGCAGTCCCATCTTGCGGAGCGCGGAATTCGTATGACCGAGCAGCGCCGCGCAATCCTTCGAGTCATGGAGACTGCAACCAAGCATCTGGATGCGGCCCAGCTTTTGCGCAAGGCGCAGAAACTGGATGCCAGTGTCGATCGCAGCACCGTATACCGGACGCTGAAACTGCTGAAGCGGCACGGACTGATTGACGAACTCGATCTGATGCACATCCACGGCGAAGGACACTACTACGAACGCAGGCTGAACCGCGACCACATTCACATGGCGTGCCTGCGCTGCGGCAAGATTATGGAATTCGTCAGCGATGTTTTCGAGACGCTGAAGGGACAGGTGGAAAAAGACTGCCGGTTCCGGATTGTGGTGTCGCGACTGGAGATTGGTGGATATTGCGCGGCGTGCCGCGGCGCGAAGTAGAAGTCGCAAAAATTCAGAGTGAATAGTGGCGGATGAGTCGATGGAAATTCGAGTTCTAAACGCAAACGATGCGAGCGCGTATTGGAAGATCCGGCTGGAAGCGCTGGAATGCGACCCGGAGGCGTTTGGCTCATCGGCAGAAGAACATCGCGCTCTGACTGGCGACGAGGTCACAGCGCGAATCTCGTACGATCCTGCGAACAAATTCGTTGTGGGAGCGTTTCTTGGCGAACGCCTACTTGGTACCGCGGGCTTTTTCCGCGACAAAAACCTCAAAGCGCGTCATAAGGGACACATCTGGGGCGTTTATGTTGCGCGCGAGGCGCGGAGCCAGGGAGTTGGCCGGAAGCTGCTGCAGGCGGTGTTGGAACGAGCCGCCAGGATCGATGGGGTTGAACAGATCATGCTCTCGGTGGTCACCGCCCAGGATGCCGCAGTGAGCTTATACCGGTCGCTGGGATTTGAATCTTACGGCTGCGAGCGCCGGGCGCTGAAGATTGGCGAGCGCTATGTTGATGAAGAGAACATGGTTCTATATTTCAACCACCCGCATTTCCAGTGAGGCCGAAGCAAGTCGAAGTGTTACGAGCAAAAAAAGCGCCTCGGACTTTGCAGTCCAAGACGCCTCGGCAGCCCTCCCCCAGAACTGCCAAACCACGAGATGGATATTAGAGAACGGCTGATGGAGTGTAAACGTCACTTTGGTAATGAGAATTTTCTGTGCTAGTGGATGCTGCTGAATTAGGAAATGCAGCGATGGATGACAGAGGACTACTGGAATTATTGTTGCTTGCGCCAGCTTTGGCCGCCGTCGGCAGTGATCCAGACTTCGGCGGTAGACGTGACGACGGTTCCGTGTTGAGAGTCGGGGAATTGAATGCTGGTAATGTCGCCGGTGAGAATTGCGCCGGAGGCGGAAGGTTGAACGAGCGTCCAGCTGCTGCCCCCGTCGACGCTGTGGTATAGCGCGCCAACCGAGGCGCCGGCCCAAACTTCAAGCCCAGTGGCAGCCACGGCGCGGAACACCGAAGCTGCATTTGGCGTAGCGCCCGAGGCAGCAATGGAAGCTGCGGGATTTAGATCCTGCCAAGTTTTGCCATCGTCGAAAGAGCGCTGCAACGTGCCGACGGAAGTGACGGCCCAGCGCGGTGACGCGGAAATCGCTGTGGGCACAGGATCTTTGGCTTTGGCGACTGTGTCCATATCGGTAACGTTGCCGCCATTCAGCGATCGTTCTCTCTGATTCTGTGCAAGCTGAACTTGAACCTGGTTTTGCGCGGTGGCCTGTACCGTAGCTGGCGCTGCATCCGACGGTTGTGGCGCGGGAGCGGGCGCCGAACTGGCTGTAGCGACCGTGGACTCGGCGAGATGGGCTTCTTTTGCTCCCTCTCGCACCCTGGGTGCAAAAATCAACGGCTTGGAATCCAGATGCGGTGTCGGTCGGCG
>CAWBLK010000010.1:0-100785 GCA_963789625.1 uncultured Acidobacteriaceae bacterium
TGGTAAGATGCGGAGTTTGTGAGGGTGGTTTTTAGCTGGCAAGGAGTAGTATTTAGCGTGGGACGGTATGGATATCCGGGAGATCGCACGGCGGGCGAAGGTATCGACGGCGACGGTGTCGCGGGCGATTAATCGTGTACCGACGGTAGATCCGCAGCTGGCCAAGCGGGTATGGAAGGTGGTGGACGAACTTGGCTATTATCCGAATACGCAGGCGCGGGCGCTGGTTTCGGGGCGGAGCCGGTTGTTTGGCCTGATCGTCTCGGAGATTACCAATCCGTTTTTTCCGGAGATCGTGCAGACCTTTGAGAATCAGGCGGTGGAGAACAACTACGAGATTCTGGTGACCTCGACCGTGCATGATCCGAAGCGGATGGAATCATCGGTGCGGCGCATGATCGAGCGCCGGGTGGACGGGGTTGCGATTCTGACGTTCGGCATGGAAGAAACGCTGATCGAGCATCTGCGTTTCCGCAAGGTTCCCCTAGTGTTCATCGATGTGGGGCCGGATGTACCGGGCATTGCCAACATCCGCATCAACTATCAGAACGGAATCCGGCAGGCGGTGCAGCACTTGGCCGCGCTGCGCCACACACGCATCGCGTTTATTGCGGGGCCGCTGCATCTGAAGTCGGCGCTGGCGCGGCGCGATGCTTTCAAGCTGGCGATGACGGAGATCGGGCTTTCCGCGGAACTGATCGTAGAGGGCGATCACCGAATGGAAGGCGGGATGCAGGCACTGGTGGAGCTGAACCGGCTGAGCCACCGTCCGACAGCGGTGTTGTGCTCGAATGACATGACGGCGATTGGAGTGATGCGCGAGGCTTACGATCACAACATTCGGATTCCGGATGACCTGTCGGTGGTGGGCTTCGACGATATCCGCATGGCGGAGTTTACGATTCCGCCGCTGACGACGGTGCAGATGTCGCAACACGAGCTGGCGAAAATCGCTTTCCGGGCGTTGATGAACGAAGTGGAAAGCGATCCGGCTGTGCCGCAGCACAATAAATATGAGCTGGTAACGAGCCTGGTGCTGCGGCGTTCGACGGCTCTGGCTCCGGCGGGAGGACACGCGAACGCTCCACTAAAAGCGAACCGGGGTGGCGGATCGCGCAAGCTGCCGGCTGGCTAGCCTTCATGAGCTTGCGCGTTTTACTAATCCAAGACCAGAGATGAGGGTGAGGAAAGAGAGGGTTGCAAATGGGCAGCCATGGGAATAGTCTAGTTTCCGCTTGTTTCCAGTAAACGATTACCGTAAGGCCTGAGGCGCGCGTGAGGTTTGGCATGGCAGTGCATCACAGAAAAATGGTAATGGGAGTGATCGTGGGGAACCGGGGATTTTTCCCCGACCATCTGGCCAAGACGGGGCGGGAAGAGATTCTGCGCGCGCTCGGGGCGGCGAACATGGAAACCATCGCGCTCACTCCGGAAGAGAGCAAGTACGGAGCGGTGGAGACGCGGGAAGAATCGCGGCGCTGCGCCGAACTGTTCAAGCGCCATCGCGAGCGCATCGACGGCGTCATCGTCACCCTGCCGAACTTCGGCGAAGAGCGCGCCATCGCCGACACCCTGCGCCTGGCCGATCTCCACGTGCCCGTGCTGATGCAGGCCACGCCGGACGATCCGCGGAAGATGACCATCGCTTCGCGCCGCGACAGCTTTTGCGGCAAGATGTCGGCCTGCAACAATCTTCGCCAGTACGGCATTCCCTACTCCATCACCACGCTGCACACGGAGAGTCCCGACTCGGCTGAGTTTGTGCATGACCTGGAGTGGTTCGCCGCCGTATGCCGCGTGGTGAAGGGATTCCGCAACCTGCGCGTGGGCGCGATCGGCGCGCGTCCGGCGGCCTTCAACACCGTGCGCTATAGCGAAAAGATATTGGAGTCGCACGGCATCTCGATTGAGACGCTCGATCTTTCCGAAGTGCTCGGCCGCATCGAACGCATGAAGGACAACGACGATCATGCTCAGGCCAAGCTCGCGGCCATCCATAAATATGTTGATGCCGGCAGCGTTCCGGCTCCCGCTCTAATGAAGATGGCGAAGCTGGGAGCGGTGGTCGACCAGTGGATGGCGGCGACCGAAGTCACCATCAGCGCCGTGCAGTGCTGGACTTCGATTGAAGAAAATCTCGGCGTCGTTCCCTGCACCATCATGAGCATGATGAGCAACGAACTTTTGTCGAGCGCCTGCGAAGTGGATATTTGCGGCGTGCTGGGCATGCACGCGCTGCAACTCGCCTCCGGCACGCCTTCCGCGCTGCTCGACTGGAACAACAACTACGGATCGGATCCGAACAAGGCGGTCTGCTTCCACTGCTCGAACCTGCCCAAACATTTTTTTCGTTCGGTGAAGATGGATTTTCAGCAGATCATCGCCGGCACGGTGGGCAAGGAAAACACCTTCGGAACCTGCGTTGGGCTGATCAAGCCGGAGCAGATGAGCTTCGCGCGCTTTTCGACCGACGACACTTCCGGCAAGATGCGCGGCTACGTCGGCGAAGGCCGCTTCACCGACGATCCGCTGAACACCTTCGGCGGCGCGGGCGTGGTCGAGATCCAGCATTTGCAGAAACTGCTGCGCTTCATCTGCGAGCACGGCTTCGAACACCACGTCGCCGCCAATCTCTCCACCGTCGCCGCCGCCGTGTACGAAGCCACCACCCGCTATCTCGGCTGGGACATGCACCACCACTCCGGCGACAACGGAGAATGCTGATGGCGATCGTCGCCGGAGTCGACTTTGGAACCCTGAGCGTTCGCGTTTCTCTGGTCGATAGCGAACGCGGCCTGCTGGACTCCGCCATCGCCGAGTATCCGCTGCACCGCAAGCGCGAAGATCCGGAATACGCCACGCAATCGCATGACGATCACATGCGCGCGCTGGCCGCAGCCACGCGCGAGGTGCTGAAGAAGACCGGCATCGCCGGCGATCAGGTCGAGGCCATCGCGCTCGACACCACCGGCTCCTCGGTGATTCCCGTCGATAAAGATCTTCAACCCCTCGGCGAATATTATTTGTGGTGCGATCACCGCGCCAAAGGCGAAGCCGCCGAGATCACGGAAGCCGCGCACCGTGAGGGTTTGGAGGCCATTCAGTGGTGCGGCGGCGTTTACTCTTCGGAGTGGGGATTTTCCAAACTGCTGCACTGGCTGCGGCACAATCCCGAGAAGCGCTCGCAGTTCGCTTCCGCATTCGAGCATTGCGACATGGTCGCGGCCACGCTCGGCGGCATCACCGATCCCAGAAAAGTAAAGCGCAGCATCTGCGCCATGGGCCACAAGTGGCTGTGGAATGCGCAACTGGGCGGCCTGCCTCCGGAAAGTTTTTTAGTCAAAGTCGATCCTTTATTAAAAGGAGTTCGCGACAAACTCGATGGCGAGTACGCAACCTCCGATCAGATCGCGGGCACGCTTTCGCCATTCTGGGCGGAAAAGCTTGGTCTCAAGGCCGGCATTCCGATTCCCGTCGGCGCCTTCGACGCGCATTGGGACGCGATCGGCGCCGGTTGCCGCACCGACGACATGGTCAACGTCATCGGCACCTCGACCTGCATCATCGGCATCACTCCGTCGGTGAACCTGGTGCCGGGAGTCTGCGGCGTCGTGCAAGGCAGCGTGCATCCCCTGCGCACCGGAATCGAAGCCGGACTCTCCGCCGTGGGCGACATATTCAATGCCATCGCGTCCCGCGCCGGCACCGATGTAAAAACCTTGAGTGCGGGCCTTGAGAACTATCGAGCGGGACAAACCGGCTTGCTGCGCATGACCTGGGATAACGGCGACCGCACCGTGCTGGTGAACCCCAACCTGCGCGGCGTTACGCTCGGCTGGAACCTGCAGAGCACAGCGCAGGATGAACTCTTTGCCGCCATCGAAGGCACAGCATTTCACACCCGCGTGATTCTCGATCGCATGGCCGGGCACGGCGTGCACATCAAACGCGTAATCAACGCCGGCGGCATTCCGCAGAAAAACGATACGCTCAACCAGGTCTATGCCAACGTCCTGGGCCGTCCCGTGCTGGTTCCGGCCAAGAGCGTGGTCAGCCTGGGATCGGCCATCTTTGCGTTTATGGCCGCAGGCACTTTCAAAACCATCGAGGAAGCGCAGGACAAAATCTGTCCCACGCACCGGGCGTTCCTGCCCGACGAATCGGCGCAGCGCATTTACGGGGAACTGTATCCTTTATATAGCAAGCTATACTTCACATTAGGCCAGCGCGGCAGCGATGGGCTCGGAGACATCCTGCCGAAATTGATTGCAGTTGCTGCGTCTTCAACCAACCGAAGCACGGAACAGTAACAGAGTTAAGGAGCGGCAAATGAACATGGATTTTCAGAGAGTCCTGCGAACCATCGCGATCAGCGGGTTGTGGCTGGCGCTGTTTTCCATGACCACGGAGGCTAAGACGAAAGTGACGAGCGAGCCTTTTGGAAAGACGCCGGATGGAACTCCGGTCGAGATATTCACCCTGAGCGACGGCGCCTACGAAGCTCGCATCGCAACCTACGGCGGAGTTGTGGTGTCCCTAAAAGTTCCCGACCGCAACGGCAAGTCCGGACGACGTCGTGCTCGGCTTCGACAATCTCGACGGCTACGTGGCCAACTTCAACGGCCCGTCCGACGCCTTCTTCGGCGCGCTCATCGGCCGCTACGCCAATCGCATCGCGCACGGTAGCTTCACCCTCGACGGCAAGAAATATTCTCTCCCGCTCAACAACGGCGCGAACTCTCTGCACGGCGGCCCACACGGCTTCAACAATGTCGTGTGGAAAGCCAAATCGATTGCGAACGGCGTGGAGCTAAGTTATCTCAGCAAGGATGGCGAGGCCGGATATCCCGGCAACCTGTCGGCCACAGTTCGCTACACCTTGATCAAAGGCGATTTGCGCATCGAGTATTCCGCCACCACCGACAAAGATACTGTTATAAACCTGACTAATCACTCTTACTTCAATCTCGCTGGGCAAGGCGACATCCTCAACCATCAACTCACTCTGCACGCCTCGCGCTTCACCCCCGTGGATGCCGGACTGATTCCAACCGGCGAGTTGAAATCTGTGGAAGCGACTCCTTTTGATTTTCGTAAACCTACCGCAGTTGGTGAGCGTATCAACGCCGGCGACGACCAACTCCATCTCGGCCACGGCTACGACCACAACTGGGTGCTCGACAGTGGCGGCGGCAAACTAGCCGAAGCCGCAGAAGTCTACGACCCCGCTAGCGGCCGCGTGCTAAAAGTTCTCACCGATCAGCCCGGTATCCAGTTCTATAGCGGCAACTTCCTCGACGGCTCCATCAAAGGCAAAGGCGGAACATCTTATCAACTCCACGCCGCCCTTTGCCTCGAAACCCAACACTTTCCCGACTCTCCCAACCATCCGGACTTCCCTTCCACCGAACTCAAACCCGGAGAACACTACCACACCGTTACCGTGTACAGCTTCTCTGTTCGGTGAGTAATGCCGAAGCGTAATCATTCTGAGATTTCTGTGCGCACTAGCCGTAATTTGCCAGTGGGACAACGCATCCAAGTGCGCAATCAACGTCACAGTGGGTGGCGGATCGTTTTCTTTTCTTTGTTTCTACTTCCTTTAATAAGTCAACTGTGCTGGCCGCAAGCATCGCAGAGTGTGAGCATCCAGGTGCAGGTCGATCAGTCCGAAGGGGCGATCTCACCGGTCTGGAACTATTTCGGCTACGACGAGCCCAATTACACCTACGCTCCGAACGGTAAAAAACTGCTCGGCGAACTCGTCGCGTTAGATGCACAACCTGTGTACGTGCGGGTTCACAACCTCTTAACGACCGGCGATGGGACGGCCTCCCTAAAATGGGGATCTACTAACGTCTATACCGAAGATGTGACTGGAAACCCTGTTTATAGCTGGGTAATTCTAGATCAGATTTTCGACACATTTCGCGCAGCGGGCATCAAGCCTCTGGTTGAACTTGGTTTCATGCCGAAAGCGCTTTCTACGCACCCCGAACCTTATCGTCATGACTTTCCACGGGTTCCCGTCGGCGACATTTACACGGGATGGGCCTACCCGCCGAAGGATTACCAGAAGTGGTCCGAACTGGTTTTCCAATTCGTTCACCATCTCCGCGAACGCTACGGCGACGCGGAAGTGAAGACCTGGCTATGGGAAGTATGGAACGAACCTGACATCGGATATTGGAAGGGAACGCCCGAAGAATATTTCAAGCTGTATGACTTCGCAGTTGATGGTGTCCTTCGAGCGCTTCCCGAGGCACGGATCGGAGGGCCTGACACCACAGGTCCAGGCAATACGAAAGCCTCAGACTTTCTACGCGCATTTCTTGAACACTGTGCGCACCAGAAGAACTACGCGAATGGCAAGATTGGTTCGCATCTCGACTTCATCAGCTTTCATCCCAAGGGATCTCCGGCGTGGCAAGGCGACCACGTGCAGATGGGCATTAGCCGTCAACTCGCCGCGATCGAAAATGGATTCAAGATCACAGGTTCTTTTCCGGAGTGGAAGCAGACTCCAATTATTCTGGGAGAATCGGATCCAGAAGGTTGTGCGGCCTGTTCTGCTCAAGAACATCCGCAGAACTTATATCGCAACGGTCCTCTGTACGGCGCTTATACCATCGAGGTTCTAAATAATATTCTGGCGTTGACGCGTCAAGATCACATTAATTTTTTGGGAGCTGTAACCTGGGCCTTTGAATTCGAAGACCAGCCCGCCTTCGCAGGCTTCCGGGAGTTGGCAACAAATGGCATGGACAAGCCTGTCCTAAATGCTTTTCGGATGCTGGGATTGTTGGGCGAAGAACGCGTGAAAGTAACCAGCTCAGGAGCGTTGGCGACCGCGGATGTTGTGAGCGCTGGAGTACGGGCACAGCCTGATGTCAACGCAATCGCTACACGGAAAGACCGAGAGGTCGAGATTCTAGTCTGGAACTACCACGACGATGACGTTCCCTTCCCTGCCGCGCCAATCGACTTGACTGTTGCCGGCTTGCCTGCAAATGCAAAACAAGCCCTGCTCGAGCACTTCCGCGTAGATTCCGACCATAGTAACGCATTCACCGCGTGGAAAGAGATGGGCTCGCCGCAATCACCTAGCGAGCATGAATCCGAACGCCTGCAGAGTGCGGGCCAACTTCAACTTCTAAGTTCGCCGGCATGGGTAGAGACGCAACAAGGCAGCGTCAAATTGCAATTTGTGCTGCCTCGGCAAGGGCTCTCACTCTTGCGGCTCTCGTGGTAAGTTTGCAACTTCGGCTACGCTTGCAATAGCAAATTCCAAACTTGCATCGAGGTCGCTTGCCGGTTCGCCCATGCGTAATAAGGTATGAACGTGAGTGGGACTTTTCTGCTTCTGGCCTCCCTGTTGTATTGCGAGTAGAGCATCGTCTCTGCTGTTCCCCGCTCGTAGACTGCGCCGGTGTGATGAAGCACAACCATCCCGCCGAGCAAGTCGCTCTTGAACTCAGTCTGAAATTGCTCCGCAACGTGACGTCCGGGATTCACTGCGACATCGCTCAGAGATACACCGCTGGGTTGATCGATCTCTTCCAGACAATAAATCAGCGGCCCGCGCTGTATGGCGACTCGTCCGGTATCATCGGCGACGCGAGGATTGGCTTCAATCACCTGCGGCTTGATCTCCATGCTCAGCTGAATCACGTCACCTGGCGACCAGCGGCGATGGATGGGAAGATATTCTCCAGGCTTCGCACCAGGTACATTCTTGCCATTCACCGCGACCTGTGCTTGGTCGGCCCAACCGGGGATGCGCAGATAAAACGTAAACTCGGACGCTTCCGTAGGATTAACTGTGATCCCAACCCCGCCATCCCACGGATAATTTGTTTTCTGCGTAATCTTTAGGCCGACTCCGTTCTCCAGATGCCAGTCGAGTTCCGAATTATCGTACAGGTGTACGTAGATTCCGTCCGCACTCGTGCTGTAGAAATATCCCGGCAGCGATCCAAAGGTGCGTTCGAGGTTAGGCGGACAGCAGGTCACGTCGTACCAGGGATTGCGGATCTTATCTCCGGTAGAGGGATCAAACGCCAGAGGATTGCGGTAACAATACAAAGTGCCATCGAGCGACATGCCGGAATTGATTCCGTTGTACAGCGCGCGTTCGATAACGTCGGTAAACTTTGCGTCTCCTGTGACCGCCAACATGCGCCAGTTCCACATCATGTTGCCGATGGCGGCAAGCTTTCGCCGTAAGCCCGGAAATTGGGCAACTCGTAGGCATCACCAAACGCCTCGCCGTCGGCTCGCGAACCGACTCCGCCTGTGACGTACATCTTGGTGGTGGTCATGTCATCCCAGAGGTGGTTCAGCGTTTGCAAGTAGGTGGGATCGCCCGTCTCCATGTAATAGTCGGTTGCGCCGCAACAGGCGTACATGGCGCGAACCGCATGTCCCTGCATTTTCGTGCGTGCCGTAAAAGGAGTTCCGCTGAACATATAAATCGTCCGGCGCTCGGGCATCTCGATGCGAGGATCTCCCTGCAGTATGTAGCCGGCAAGGTCGAGCTGGCGCTTATCGCCAGTGATGCGATAGAGCTCGATCAGCCCCATCTCAATTTCAGGATGGCCAGATACGATAGGCTTCTTCGGCGCTGGACCGTAATTCGGAATAAGAAAATCATCCACGAAGCGAATGCCGGCATCGAGCAACCGGCGATCACCCGTCGCCCGATAGTAAGCAATCGCGCCCTGCAGCATGTGTCCGATGTTGTACAACTCATGCCCCGTCGATTGCGTTTGCGGAAGCATTCGCAAAGACTTGCGATCATCCTGATAGTAGGTATTGAGATAGCCGCTGGGTTCCTGCACGGCGATTACTTCGTCAATCATTTTGTCGGCGGTCGCCCGAAGTTCCGGACGATCACCGGACTGCAGAACAAACCCAACCGCCTCGGTCCACTTGTAAATATCGGAATCGGCAAATACCGGTCCGATTTGCGCAGCGGTGCTCTTGCCTACCAGACGGCGGAAGTTGTTCATGCGGCCGTTGGCTTCCAGCAAATCGTGCATGCTGGGGATGCTTTTGGTCGCACTGATTTCGCGGCGTGGCGCCCAGAAGCCGGTGGTGATGGTCACGGCATGTACAGGGATATCGCGTAGCTTGGCGTGCGGCGACTTCGCAAGATTTTCGACGCCCTGATCTTTCCAACTCGGCGAGTCGGTAAGCGCAACGGGAGTCTGCGTGACTGCCTTGTCATCAGCCGCATTGCCGGCAAAAACCCGATGAGCGGGTAAGGCCGATACGGCGGCCACCGAGACCGCCGAGGCCACAAATTGTCTGCGCGAAATATTTTTCTTTTCAGCCATATCCTCGTACCTCATTACGAGTAGCGCCGGCGTCTCGCCGGCAGCGAATTCAAAAACTTACGCGGACGGAGTGTTCGCATGAAAAGCCGGCGGGACGCCGGCGCTACAAACTATTTACAAAGACCATTGAATGACCGTGTAGGAGCGCGCCGGCACTTCAAACTTGCTTTTGCCTCCAGAAGCGGCCGGTACAGTAAATGATTGTGGAGCGACTCGTTGCGGCGCTGCAAAGCTGTTTGAAGCCTTCAGGTCATCCCCCGTCAAAAGATTTGCCGAGATCACACGGGCCGGAGCAGCGTCTTCCCAAACCACCTCTACGTCATGGGATTTGGCAAGATCGCGGTTCAGGATGAAAAGAGAAACTTTTCCATCGACCTTGTCAAAGGAAGCTGCAGCATCCACATACGCAACCGAATCCAATCCCGAAACTTCGTAGGTGGAAGATTCGACCAGAAGATTCAGCACCGCGCCTCTGGCAAGCTGCAGAGCCCAATTGTAGGGATAGTAGATCGTCTGCTGGAACAAGCCGTTTGCATCCGTCATGATGGGAGCGATCACGTTCACCAACTGGGCGAGGCAGGCGAGTTTCACTCGATCCGCGTTGCGCAACAATGAATTGACCAATCCTCCGACCAGCAAGGCATCTTCCAGGTTATAGATCTCTTCCAGCAGGTGCGGCGCTTCCTGCCGGTGGCCGTCCACGGCATCTCCCGTGGTGGTGCGATACCAAACATTCCACTCATCAAACGAGAGCCACAATTTTTTCGGCGCCCGTTTGTGTCCGCGCACCAGATCGCAAACCGCAAGTGTCTCGGAAATTTGACGCTCCATGCTCAGATTCAGAGCGAGATACTTCGAGGTATCGCCGCCCGAATCACGTTCATTGTTGCCGAAGTAGCGGTGGAGCGAGAGCCCGTCGACATAGTTGTAGCATTGTTCCAGAACTTCCCGATCCCATTCGAGATAGGTCGGCATAAACGGACCGCTGGAGCCGCAGGCAATCAACTTCAGAGAAGGATCCACGTAGCGCATCTGCCGGGCAGCATCGGCGGCCTTCAATCCATATTCTGTTGCCGACATGTGGCCGATCTGCCACGGGCCGTCCATCTCATTACCCAGGCACCAGTGTTGCACCTTATAAGGATCTGCAATGCCATGCTGGCGCCGCAGGTCGCTCCACTTCGTGCCCTTCTCTACATTGCAATATTCAACAAGCGCCGCGGCTTCTTCCGCGCTGCCTGTGCCGAGGTTCAGTCCCATCAATGGCTCGGTCCCGACAGCTTTGCACCAAGCCATAAACTCATTGGTCCCGAACTTGTTGGATTCGATCGTGTCCCAGGCTTTGTCGAGCGTACGCGGGCGGTTTTGTACAGGTCCAACACCATCGAGCCAGTTATACCCGGAGACAAAATTGCCTCCCGGATAGCGAATGATCGGCACTCCCATGTGCCGGATTTCGTTGAGAACATCCTTGCGAAACCCATTCGCATCGGCAAGCTTCGATCCCGGATCATAAATTCCTTCGTAGATGGCACGCCCCAGATGTTCGAGGAAAGAACCAAACAGATTGCGGTAAATCGGCGCGATCGTTCGACGGGTATCAACGTAAACCCGTGCAGCGGCTGCCGAGCTGGCTGCCGTAGCAGTCTGCCCGGGCTTACTGGCTACTAATCCGTGCGCGAGGCCACCGAAGACCGCGGTTGCTGAACAAGCCACTCCGGCATTTGAAGCCTGCTTCAAGAACCGGCGTCTGGAGGAAGAAAACTTGTGCATCGGCAACCCTTTCTGGCGAGTTTTCTAATTCTTCTAATCTATGGCGATGCGTGGTCTGCAGCAAATGTTCGCGGCAAAACTGCACGGATGCAGAAATCCAGCGCCGAAGAGCCATGCTGCGTCGTCATGTAACAATGTATCGACATCGCCCACAAAAAACTAGCGAGCCGAAGCTGAACTCCGGCCCGCCAGGAGGAATCCTAAACATAGCTAGAACGATACCCGGAGACCGAACTGTAAGCTTCTCGCGGGGAGCGCGGTAATGGACTTCCCGAAAGTCGCATCTGCGATGTTCGGATCGACCGGTCCTAAGTTTCCATGGTTTAACACATTGATGAAATCAAACCGTAGCTGCAGGTTACCCTGCTCGCCAATCCAAGGGATGTGATTGTTTTTCAGCACACTGGCATCCGCCTGGAACATGCCCGGATTGCGGTAGATGTTGCGTGGTTCATTGCCTTCCGTGCCCACAGCAGGAGCCGGGAAATCAGCCGCCGTGAAGAGTCCATTTATATATGCGGAACGGCTGTGCGACCCACTAAAGTCCTGCGTAGGCTTATTGGGTATATCCCAGTTGTTGCCGTCAAGGTTGTAATCACCGGGGTTGACGGAAGCATCCGCCGGGTTGGTGTTATAGACCCAGAAGGGCGTGCCAGTTTGTACGGCGATGATCGTGGATGCTTCCCAGCCCGAAGTCAGGATTCCCGCGACTCCACTCTTATATCCGGGTAATGTGTACGACCCAGAAAATGAGAAGCGCTGCCGCACGTCATAATTGGCATCCCCGTAGTAGCTGAAGTAGGCGTTCTGGTCGGGAATACTCAAACCGCCATCCTGGTCAAAGCGTGTGCCCGCCTCGGGATAATCCTTTGCATGCGCCAGCGTGTACGAAGTCTGGAAGCTGCCGCGGGTTCCGGCCCTCCCCCGCAGGAACAGAATCGCCGCATTGTAGGTGGCTTGATTGGCGTTGTTAACGTAGGTAATGGCGCCGAAGTTCGGATTCAACCGGGTGAGAGCTTCGCTAGCGGCCGTTGTGCCGGTGGCGGGGGTGACTACAACTCCGCCTGGGAACCGATTCACGTCTGTACCGTCCAGTCCGTTGAAGCTGCGCGAACCGGAGTAGTTGGCCCCAGCTACCAGCCTCCAGGGAAGCTGGTGCTCGATACCGACGACGTAGTTCACAGCCATCGGCGCTTTCATATTCCGGTCAAGAGAATCTACGCTTGCTTGAGTGCCCGGCAACCCTCCCGCCGCGTTCAGCGAACCCGCGGGAATGGTTGGCAAGGGAAAATTGAAGGGGTAAGTACCCGAAGGCGCAAGCGCAAAAATAGGCTGAATGCCTGTGCCGCCTTCGAAGAAGGTCGCGCCGATAATGCCGGGGGGGTTAAGCCGAGTTTGGTCGACGCTCTGGCCCATCACAACCCAGTCATGGTACACGCCAACTCCGCCGCGGACGGCCCAGTTTCCAGTCTTAGTCGGATCCCAAGCGAAACCGATCCTGGGGCTGATAAGGTTCTTCATGGGATTGGCGAATACCTGCGGCACCACGCCCACAGTTCCCTGCGCAACTTGTTCGTTGAAATTCCCCGCCGTTCCCAGGCTCAGGGCACTAAATTGGAAGCCGCTGCTTCCCCACGGGATATGGTTCGTGAAATCGTCCCAGCGCAGGGAGAGAGTTAGGGAGAGATTCGGTTTCGCTTTCCAGTCATCTTGCACGAAAAAGCCAAACGGATTTGTCTGGCCACCGAAAGCCACCGAGGCGGGCTGGCCGGTCAGCGGATTGTAGGTCGCGGATTCGCTACCCGTAACTTGGTCCTGCACTAGATCCAGCAGCGTGTTGAACGAGAAGCTCGGACGAACGTAGTCGGGAGTGAAATCGCCGTGCTCAATTCCTCTGGCGCCGTCGTAACCGAACTTCCAAGTGTGTTTGCCGCGGACCCAACTCAAAACTGAACGCCAGTTGTACATCGGACCGCGGTACGCCCCCGGTCCAAATCCTCCGCCGACCTGGAAGCCTTCACTGATGCTATTCACCGTGATGGCTGGAACTTTGAGATTCGCATCCTGCCCGTTCGCGCCACCGACGCTGGCAAAAGCAAACGCAGATTCCCACAGGATGCTGGAGTTGATAGTGTGAGTATAGTCGATCTGGCCATACCGGTTTCTCATGATGTCCAGGGCCTGCAAACCAGCCCTGGGGGAGGGCTGTTGCTGGTCAAAAGAATCGTTGTAGTAGCTCAGGTAGAGGCGGTCTTTCTGAGTGAAGTACTGATCCAATCGGAAGTTGTACTGCAGCGCGTTGTAATAAGGACTGGCTACAAAGTTACCGTAATCGCGCACACTCAAGGCACAGGGAATACCAGTTGCTGAGCCCGCACCGCAATTGCCTGCGCCGAATACGGTTAGTGCATTATCCACCTTCCCGTTTGGAACCAGACGGCTGGCTGGCCATCCCGTTAGCACGGACGTTCCTACAGTGTTCGGAAAATTCGCTTGCGCCCATGAAACAAACGCCGGGTCTTCAAAAGTCTGCGTGCCGGTATTAGCCGCCGCCGAAGTGGTCGCCCACAGCTTTTCAAAGTCAGCAAAGAAAAACGTTTTATTCTTCCTGATGGGGCCGCCGAAAGTGCCGACCAGATCTTTTCGCGCAAACGGAGTAAACGCGTTTGCGGTCACAAAATCCGGAGTGGCTTGGAAATCCTGGTTAGTGAAAAACAGGCTGCCACTGCCATGAAATTGGTTGGTGCCTGATTTTGTCGTCACCTGAACCAGGATTGAGCTGCCCAGATTGTCTTCCCCATCCCAGGAGTTGGTTTGCATTGTGACTTCCTGCACTGCCTCGGGAATGGGCGCGAGAATGATATTGCCGTTTTGGACGGGGCTGGTGACGTTTAAACCATCAACCATCACCAGGTTTCCTGTATAGCTGCGCCCGTTCGCGCTGATTTGTGGGGTTTGAGTCCCAAAGTTATCGGCGAAACCGCCCGGCGACTCTCCGGTCGCGCGCGTACCTGTTCCGACCACGCCCGGCGCAACTGCCAAGATGTCCCAAAGATTGCGATTGGCCTCTGGGAGATCTCGGACGGTGCTCGAAGAAAGCGTCGTCTCCAAGCGGCTGTCATCGGTATCGACCGCCGGGGGCGCTACTTCAACGGTAACCATCTGCTGCGCTCCACCCAGCGGAAGGGCGAAATTGATTCCCTTGGTTTCGGATGTGCTGAGCATGAACTTCGATTCTACCTTGCGAAAACCTTTCGCCTCTGCCGTAACCACATAGTTGCCGGCGGGAAGGCTGCTAAAGCGGTAGTTGCCAGAGTCAATAGTGGTCGTGGTGGCAGTAACTCCGGTATCGACATTCACCAATTGAATCGAAGCGCCGTTGATTGCGGCGCCGGCAGGATCAGAAACCACGCCCTGGATATTGCTGCTGTATTGGGCCAAGGCTGGCAGAGAACAAAGACACAGAATCGAAAGGAAACACTGGCGCAAGGCGCGGCACCGTTCTGCTTTAATCATTGACTTCCTCCACATCGGGGTGTGAGGCTATCAAGTAAACGATTTCTCGGTAATGGAAACAGGTTATAACTCTATGGTATAGGCTCTGTCAAGGAGTATTTAACGATCCCTCGCCTCGTGTACGAATGAGTGTCGCGATGCCAGCACACCCAGCCGGTTTTCCCTCAATGAAATGGAACATGAACGCCATGTTTTCAAGACAACTCAAAATAATTAGTGAAGGCAAATTGTGCCGATAAAATGCAGCCTCAATCGATTAATGCTCTTAATATTCAATGTAATCAAGGGTTTGCATTGTTTATGGCCAAGAACTTTCTTGACGATGAGGCCGCCTCTGGCCCGACCACCGAAAACCATAATCCGGCCCGAGGCGCGCCCGCAGTCCCGCGAATAGAGGTATATCCATGGGTTCCATGCAAATCGGTGGGACTCTTCCTTTCGCGCGCGCGAGATTTACCGCAGTATGGAGTATAGTGTTTCTGCTTACTCTGCTTTGGAAATTTCACGGGCCGATTCTTGGTGTCGTGAGCAATCGCTTTCACGTACTCCTTGTTTGTTGGGATGTGCAGTCGGGCAGCGACGCCAGGGGATCTCAAGAATGGAAACACGCCAACTAGGAAACAGCGACCTGTACATCACTCGCCTTGGAGTTGGTGCTTGGGCGATCGGTGGCAGCGGTTGGAATGGCAGTATGGGGCCGCAAAATGAAAGTGATTCAATCCCTGCTATTCACGCTGCATTGGATCGCGGCCTCAACTGGATAGACACCGCCGCTCTATACGGACTCGGTCACTCGGAAGAAGTCATCGCCCGAGCATTGCAAGGCCGCTCGCCACGCCCCTACATCTTTACCAAGTGCGAACGCGTATGGGATGCCAGAGGAACAATCGGGGCATGCCTCAAAGCCGCGTCCGTTCGGAGAGAATGCGAAGACAGTCTTCGCCGCTTGCAAGTCGACGTCATCGATCTTTATCAGATCCACTGGCCAGAGCCCGACGAGGATATCGAAGAGGCTTGGACCGAACTTGCCAAGCTGAAGCAAGAAGGAAAAGTCCGCTATATTGGCGTTTCCAACTTCAATGTTTCCCAGATGAAACGCGCACAAAGCATCGCGCCGATTACCTCGCTGCAGCCACCCTATTCGATAGTTACTCGTGAGATTGAGAGAGAAATTCTCCCCTTCGCTTTGCAGAACAACATCGGAGTCATCGTGTATTCGCCGATGTCGGCCGGACTGCTCACCGGAGCGATGACGCGCGAACGCGTGGCAAATTTTTCCGCCGAAGACTGGCGTAGAAATCTTCCCAACTTCCAGGAACCCTTATTGTCTCGCAACCTGAAACTGGTAGAGTGTCTACGCGAGATCGGAAACCGCCACCAGCGCACGCCCGGAGAAGTGGCGATTGCATGGACTCTCAAGCACCCGGCAGTTACCGGGGCAATCGTGGGCTTTCGCAGTCCAAAACAGGTCTCCGGCATCATTGGCGCCGCCGAGTTCGTTCTGCCATTAACTGAGATGGCGGAGATCGAGGATGCATTGAAACGAGAACGTGCCAACTGAACACCACTGGTTCACTCTTTTCATTTTTCTAGCAGTTTCGTAGTCCCTGAGGGAGGACATGAAAAAACTGCGTTTTGTTGTCTCGCTGATCACAGACGATAACGATTACCAGCGCCAGCAGGCCTCTGCCGCCCAAGAAAGTGCAGCCCGCTTGGGCGTAGATTTGCAAACGTTGTTTGCCCGGAACGACGCTATTTATCAGAGTCAACAACTTCTCGACGTCATTCAGGATCGCAACGCGGGCGTCGATGGCATTCTTATGGAGCCCGCTAGCCGGACCGGATTCCCTAAGGTTGCGCAAGCCGCAGTAGCAGCGGGCATCGCATGGGTGGTACTCAATTGCGAACCCGACTACTTAGGACAACTTCGTTCCGGCAGCAGCGCGCCGTCATTTGCAATGAGCGCGGACAATCATGAAGTCGGCCGGATTCAAGGGCGTCAACTGGCAGCTGTACTACCGCACGGAGGCTCGGTTTTGTACATTCAAGGTCCATCTCTGAGTGCGGTCACAGAGCAGCGTACGGCGGGCATGCTCGAGACCAAGCCAGAGAACATTAACGTTAGAATTTTGAAGAGCATCAACTGGACTGAAGAGGCTGGCTTTCGTGCCGCTGGCTCCTGGTTGCGTCTTTCGACTGCAAATCAAGAACAAATCGATGCCGTGCAGGCTCAAAACGACTTCCTCGCCCTCGGAGCTCGGCGCGCCATGGAGGAACACAGTACCCCAGCGGCGCGCGATCACAAGCGGCACTTCCCTTTTCTCGGAGTAGATGGACTACCGAAAACAGGGCAAGCTTGGGTCACTCAGGGTACTCTAACTGCCACTATTATTGTGCCCCCGATTACCGGGCATGCGCTTGATGCTTTGGTGGCTGCGATACGGAGCCAGCGTCAGGCGCCTGCACAGACTCTGGTGGCGCCCGAATCCTTTCCCCGTCTCGATGCGTTGGGAGCAAAGATGGCCCACTGAGGCCATTGTCACAAAAGCAAGTCAGAAAGCGGTTGACAAAAGCTTGCCCCGAGGACGAAGCTGATTGCAGCAAACGTTTGCTTTATTTAGTTCAACAGGACCGTGCCATTATGAGCCCTAGTCTCAGCCGCAGAACCTTCCTTCAAACTGCCACAGCCACCACCGCAGCCGCCTACGCTGCTCGTGTCCTGCCCACATGGGCCGCTACAGACACTGGCACCGTCGCCATCAACACCCCCCTCACCACTTTTTCCTATTCCGAGGTGGAGTTATTTGACGGTCCCATGAAACGGCAGTTCGAGGAGAATCATGCCCGCTTCCTGAACCTCGATGACGACCGGTTGTTGAAAGTCTTTCGGCAGGTGGCCGGATTGCCCGCTCCGGGCGAAGACATGGGAGGCTGGTACGATCTGACTGGATTCAGCCTTGAGCATAACGACTTTCACGGATTTATCGCCGGCCATACTTTTGGGCAATATGTTTCTGGCCTGGCTCGAGCCTATGCAGTAACGGGGTCGGAACCGACCAAGGCAAAGGTGAATCGCCTGGTCAAGGGATATGCCGAAACGCTTGACCCCAAAGCCAAATTCTTCGCGGGCTATCGCCTGCCTGCGTATACCTACGACAAGCTCTCCTGCGGCTTGATTGATGCGCACGAGTTTACTCACGATCCTATCGCAATGCAGGTTCATGAAAAGCTTACTCACGCAATCGCAGCGTATCTGCCGGAGAAAGCGCTGAACCGGCAGGAGCAGCGCTCCCGTCCGCACAAAGATACTTCTTTTACCTGGGACGAAACTTATACTCTGCCGGAAAATCTCTTCCTCGCATACCAGCGAAGCGGCGATCCTTTCTATCGCGACATGGCCAAGAAGTATCTCGAGGATGACACTTACTTCAATCCGCTTTCGCAAGGCAACAACGTACTGCCTTTCGAACACGCGTACAGCCATGTGAATGCTTTCAGCTCCGCCATGCAGGCCTACATCACGCTGGGAAGCGAGAAGCATTTGCGGGCTGCCCAGAACGGATTCGACATGCTGGTGAAGACGCAAAGCTTCGCGACCGGCGGCTGGGGCCCGAATGAATCGTTTGGCGAGCCTGGCACCGGGCAGTTGGGCGACAGTATAGGGTTAACTCACGCCAGCTTTGAAACGCCATGCGGCGCCTATGGCCATTTCAAGATCACCCGCTACTTACTCCGAGTCACCAAGAACCCGCAATACGGCGACAGCATGGAGCAAGTGCTCTACAACACCATTCTCGGAGCATGGCCGATTCAAGCCGACGGCACATCGTTTTATTATTCCGACTATAACAACACTGGCAAGAAAGTCTGGTACGGACAAAAATGGCCGTGTTGTTCGGGAACCTTCCCGCAACTCGCGGCCGACTATCACATCAGCACATATTTGCGTTCGGCGGACGGCGTGTATGTGAATCTTTTCACGCCGTCTCGTGTGCAATGGAATGACGGCGCAGCTCGCTATAGACTGAAGCAGGAAACCAAGTATCCCTTCGACAACAAGATTCAGATCGAAGTGTCCGGTTCACAGTCCAAGGAATACACGCTCTATTTGCGCATCCCCAGCTGGACCACTCCGGACTCCGTACTCTCAGTAAACGGCACGCGCGTTTCGGATCCGGTTCAGCCGGGAACGTTCGCGGCCATCCGGCGCACCTGGAAGGATGGCGACCGGGTCGAACTCGAACTTCCCATGCCATTACGGCTCGAGACTGTGGATGTAAATCATCCGAAGCTGGTGGCGTTAATGCAGGGTCCACTCGTACTCTTCGCAGTTGCCGATTCGCAGCCGAGCTTCGATAGGAACGCTCTGCTGCAGGCAAAGCCCACGAATAACGCAGCAGGAGACTGGATCGCCAATTCGGCCGACGGAAGCAGCGTGACCATGCGTCCCTTCATGAACATCGACAAGGAGAGCTACAGCACCTACGTGTTGTTGAAGTCTTGAGGAGTCCTGAGAAATAGCTAGTGGAAGGCGTTTGCGTAAGCCGCTGTCACTTGGGTTGGGCATCCTCTTCGACCAGCTTGTACTGGTTGCGTTCGCTTTCTTCGTGCGCAGCCTGTTTACGGAGAAGTGCCAGTTGTTTCAGCAAGTCGGGAAGCTCACGGTTTTCCCCCGTCTTCCGGAGAGCCTGGATCAAATGATACAGCGCAGTTTGATCCTTAGGATCTCGCTCCAGAGCCTTGCGACACTGTTCGATGGCTTCCGGATATTTCCCTTCCTGAAGATACAGTTTCGCTAAAACTGTCCGGGCGCCACTCAACGTGGGTTGTAAGGCAACAGCTTCTTTCGCCGAGCGCATCGCCAGCTCAAATTCTGGCATGCCCGGCTCCACTCCTTTTTGCGAAAGAAAGTCGGCCTGAAGATAGAGCAAAGGAGCATCCTTCGGCTTCTGCGCAAGTTTTGCCTGCACTGTAGCCAGAGCACGGTTCACATCGTCTTCTTGCGCCGCCAGCAGCCCTTGAGCAGCAGAGCTCAAAGACTGACGAGGGTCCAGCTTGTGGGCCGTTTCAAAATCCGCCTCCGCCTTGTCATACTGCGCCAACTGAACGTAAAGAACGCCGCGCGCCAGGTAGAGCGGCACTGCCTTCGGCAGTTGACTAATGCCGTCACTCACCACGTCGATGCCCACCTGAAAGGAATCGTGCGCGGAGCTTAGGTTGGCGAAATCCACATAAAGATTAACGTTCTGCGGATCGAGCAAAATTGCTTGCCGCAAAGTGGCAACCGCTTGCGGCGTATCCTTATTATCTTCATACGCAGTTGCCGCCAGTTCCAGGGTTTCAACTTCTTCTTTGCTGCCTTGCAGCAGCGGTCCCAAGGTAGCCAAAGCATCCTGCGGCTGGTGCGCCATGAGCTGAACAGATGCCAGCAGCCGGCGCTCCCGTCGATCATCCGGATTCAAAGCCAGCACCCTCTGGAATATTTCGGCGGCCTTCTCGGGTCGCTTTAGTTTCACCAGACAGACGGCGTATGCATGCAGCGCGCTAGCCTTGGAGTCAAAAAGCGCACCAACCTTCTCAAAATGAGCGGTTGCGGCGTCACAGTTATCTTGTTGATAGTCCAGTACCGCGAGCATGCCATGACTGGTGGCATCGGCGGGTCGCAAGCGCAGCACGCGATGTAAGAGCGGAATCGCGGCCGCATCCCCAGCCTCGTACTCGATTTGGATCGCCCCTTCCAACGCTGGAAGATAATCTGGAGAAAGCTTGAGCGCGCTGCGAAACGAAGCCAGCGCTTCCTTCGTATGTCCCTCACCCGCATATGCCGCCCCTTGCATCGCCCACAACTGCGCATTGCCCGGAGACGCTTGCAACGCTGGGCGAAGCAATTCGAGCGCCTTCTGAAATTCTTGGTTCTGTAAGGCGGAAGCAATTGGTCCAAATCTATCTTCCGCGCTTTGGGCAGCTCCGGATAAAAGCCCGAAAAGAAGGAGAAAAAGAGCTTGAGCAAGCAGTAGGCAGCCTCGTCGAGTTGCACAACTTCTCGTCATCGCCGGTCGCTCGCTCCCATTCATCTTTATACTTCATGGCAAGTTATGTCGATTTTATATTCCGGAAAAACAAAGCCGGCCCGCTGAAGCGGGCCGGCCTGTGATTGATTCAACTAATCTCAGAACGAAAGCTTGCCTCCCAGTTGCCAGAACCTGGGCTCGTGCGATGAAGTCGCCTGCCCGAAATTTCCATCTGGGAGATTCGTGTCGATACCGCCCAAAAAGTTATTTGTATAGGCGGTGAAGTCCACATAGTTTGCCCGGTTGAAGAAATTGAATATGTCAAAGCGGAACTGAAAATTGACTCTCTCTGTAATGTGCGTGTCTTTGTAGAAGTTGATATTCGTCTCGACAAAGTTTGGCCCACGGAACTGCATGGCCTTCTCATTTCCGTTTGCGCCGCTGTTAGAGAAAGTGGGAGCAGCAAAGTCGCTCTTAGGAATGGCGCCCGTGAGCCAGGAGCCGTTGGAATGTGACTGGCTGTAGCTGACCGCATCTGGGAAACCCAGATTATCTCCATCACCCAGATAATCACCGCTTGTCGCCCCGTAGCCTATGGCCGGATTTGTCGGCGAAGGGCAAGGTCCGGCGTTTGCGCAAACGGGCTGGTAACCATTGACATTCTCAGCGGTCAAGGGATAACCGGACTGATAGATGCTGGTGCCGCTGATTCCCCACCCGCCAGTCAGATACCCCACAGCTCCCCTTCCGCCATTCAAGCCTTTCAATGAATAGTTAAAGCTCAGAGAGAAGCGGTTGGGTGCATCGAAGATCGATGGCCCGTAATACTGTTTCGGGTTCAGCGCCTCGGAGTCGGGATAGTAGAGCGAGTCATCCTGGGTGCGGGAATGGGTGTAAGAAGCATCGATGAACCCACGCGAAAAGTGTCCGCGAACGTCAAAGATCACGGCGTCATAGTTGCCATACCGGTCGTTGTCAGCGTAGGTAATCTCGCCGAAGCTGGGGTTCAACCGAGTGGGAGTTGTACTCTCATGGGCCATCAGATCGCCCGGGAAAGCATTGATGTCCACTCCGTAGGAGACGTTCCCAATCGAGTTGCCGTTGCCGACGATATTGTAGGAGTGGGACCCGTTGTAACCGACGCTGGCCGCAAAGTTACTTCCCAGTTTCCGCTCCAGGGTCATGGACCAGACGTCCGATTTCGGGGACTTCAAGAGCGGGTTAATAGCGCCGATGGCGAAGCCGGCTCCCACAATGCCTCCCTGCGCGTCAAGTCCACCTCCTGCTTGCGGCGTCGGACCGGTCCCTGTTCCGAAGGTCGGATACGTAAATCCAAATGGAGGCTTGTTGCTGTTTCCAAGAGCGAAAATTGGGGCTTGCGCCGACGCTGTTCCGCCCGAGAAGAATGTTGGCGCAACCTCTCCCGGAGGGCTGCCGCGGAATTCTTCCTGCACATTCGCCTGAGTCAGCCAGTTGTTATAGATGCCAAAGCCGCCACGCACCACCCAGTCACCCTTCCCTGTGGGATCCCAAGAGACGCCGACGCGAGGACTAAACAAATCATCAACCGCGTGCAGCAAGGCTTTCGGCGTGGCCTTGGCGTAGCCATTCGCCACTTGCTCCTGCTCGGTTGTACCCGTACCCAGGTAAAAGTTTCCGAATACTGTGGACGGGCTCTTTGACCAAGGGTTGCCGCTGTCGTCATAGCGCAGACCCAAAGTCACGGTCAGATTCTTTTTGACTTTCCAGGTGTCTTCCGCAAAAAGTCCAAACGTCCGGGAAGCTGCGTCCCAACTCCACAATTGCTCCGTACCGGTCGCTGGGTTGTAATAGATTCCGTTCTCGACTGCGGCATTATCCTGCGCCAGGGTCAGCAGATTGTTAAAAGAGAATTTGGGCTGTGACCAAGGTCCCTGAAAGGGCTCGACATCGTCGCCGTACCAGCCTTCATACCCGAACTTCAGAGTATGAGCACCCTTTACATGCGTGAGGACATCGCGCCAGTGATAGTTGTGCTGAATGAAATCGCCCTGCGCAAAGCCCACTCCGAAGGCCTGACCCGCATCCATGCTGATGCCCGACACAGATACAGAGGGAACATAGTAACTCGCGGCCGGCGCACCGCTGCCCTGATCGCCCTCCACTCTGCTCTGACCGATGGTGAATTCGTTCAACAGAGTGGGCGAGAAAGTGTGCGTCCAACCCGCCTGCCCAGCAACTTCCCAAGTATGGTTCAAGGCGGAGAATTGCGGCATAGCCGAAGGCGCACCGGTTTCCAGAAGTGTTCGGAAAATGCTGGCGTAAATGCGGTCGTTCTTGAAATCCTTGTCAATGCGGCCAAAATATTGCGTTCCATTGCGTATCGAGGTGCCGCTATACGAGCCCGTATCAATCATGTTCAAAGTACAAGGTACCCCGTTCTGACCGGGCGTGGTCCCGCAACCGCCTGCGGCATTACCGAAGACCGCTAGTGCGTTCGAGGTGACCGTGGCGCCGAACACCTTAGGCTGGTAAGTGGTGAGCAGTCCGGTGCCTACCGTACTCGGGTAGTTCGCCTGGGCAAAGGCTATAAATGCCGGATCTACGAAGTTCACTGATCCGCCCGCGCTCGAAGATGAGCGCAGCGGCTCAACTGCGAAATAGAAGTAAAAGCCGTGATGCGGAATCACAGGGCCGCCAATCGCAAAGTCAAAATTGTTGGAATGGAAGGGCAGGTATGGTGACTCCGAAGAACTGAAGAAGTGCTGATTCGCGTACATCTTCTGGTAGTTGAAATAGTCCGACGCTGAACCATGGAAACGGTCGCTCCCGGACTTGGTGGTAAACATGGTTTGCAGCCCGGCGGCGCGGCTGTACTCGCTGGTGAAAGTGTTCACCTGAATACTAGTCTCCTGGATCGCCTCCGGCTGCGGAGTCAAATTCAGCACGCCCTGGCGAATTCCGCTGGTTACGTCTAGACCATCCACCACATACTGATTGTTGTTTCCGCCCTGACCATTAGCGCTGGCGTCAACCTGCTCTTCGGTAGAGAAGTTATCGACACCTGACGCGGGACTTCCCGCCCCGCTCGTGCCTAAGCCGGAAACTCCTGGCGCCATCGTGACCAGCGTCACCAGGTTGCGGCCGACGATGGGCAACTCCGCAACCGCCTGATTCTCAAGAGTCAGTTGCGTGCGGCTATCCGCGGTGTCGACCACCGGAGCCTCAGTAGTGACGCTGACCGCCTCGGAAATCGAGCCGACCTTCAACGTGACTGGCACGCTTAAGTTTTGCGCAGTCAGCAGTGTAATGTCGACTTCAGACTTGGCGAAGCCGGAGGCTTCCACCGTAACTTTATAGGAACCGGGAGCAAGGCTGAGGAAACGGAAATTGCCCGCGTCATCTGAGGTGGTCGTCTGCCGTGACATTCGTGGCCACGCTCACCAAATGCACGGTGGCTTTAGCGATGCCGGCGCCTGAAGGGTCCTGGACGGTGCCCTGAACGCTACTGGTGAACTGGGCGAAGGCGCTGGCGGCAGAAAAAAGAACTAACAGAGCTAGACAAAGTGAACGACGACTTCCCGGCATGGTTCCTCCCAAGCTGGCGCCTCATCTTAGAGAGCGCTTCGAGAAAACGTTTACTAACGAATGCTAATGTATACATATTAGGCTAATACGCTGTCAAGAACATTTTCGCGGGCTAAGGAATCGGTGTGCTTAAAATATCAACGGGAAGTTTTGATCCCTTGGGCATCGTGCCCGTCAACGAAAGATTTTGAACTGCCAGGCGAGCCTGCTAGGTCCGCGCCCAGCCTTTATTGGAAGAAATTCCCACTCCCTCGCGCAAAGTAATCAGCCGGTTCGCTGCGAGATTTTTGTATTGCTCGTGCAAACCATTAGGCCAGTAGACCTCAATATCAACAGTGCTGCTGCCGCCTAAACCGAAGTGCAACCGGGAATCGTTGCACGAGTAGAAACTGGACTGGCTGAGCACAGCTTGCGCCTGCACTTTTCCGCCGTAGTGCACCAAAACACGCGCTCCGATTGCGCTGCGGTTTGATTTGACTCCCTCCAGCTTCACCTTGATCCAATTCTGTTTTTGCTTGATGTCATTTCGCAAAAGCGAAGGAGACTCATTCAGATTGACGATGAGAATATCGATGTCGCCATCATTGTCAAAATCTCCGAATGCGCAACCGCGGCTGCAATGAGCTTCTGCCACACCCGGCCCAGCCTCTTCTCCTAATTCTTCAAAAGTTCGGTTGCCCAGATTTCGAAACACCGCGCGCGGTGTTTTGTTGGCATACTGCGGCAGTTTGCGTTCGACCTCTGGATACACGCTGCCCGTGACCATGAACAGATCCGGGTATCCATCGTTATCCAAATCAACGATGCCCGCGCCCCAGCAGATGTAGCGCGTATCAACCGCGAGGCGCGAGGACCGGGTCACATCGTCGAAGTTGCCCTTCCCGTCATTGTGATAAAGGCCGTTGGCGTCTTCGGCAAAGTGAGTTTTGAAGAGATCTAAATGGCCGTCCAGATCGTAATCGCCCACGCCTACGCCCATTCCCGCCTGCTCCATGCCGTCGTCGCTGAGCGCCACTCCGCGCAGCACACCTTCTTCGCGGAATGTTCCATCGTGGTTGTTCATGAAGAGCAAACTCGGGGTGGAATCGCAGGCAACAAAAATATCGGTCCAGCCGTCTTCATCCAGATCAGCAGCCACTACCGTCATTCCATAGGAGCCGGTTGCGTTCGCAATCCCCGCCTTCTGGCTCACGTCTGTGAACGTTCCGTCGCCGTTGTTGTGGTATAGCGAGTGCTTTCCGGTGGGCAGTCCGCGCGGTCCGCATTCAACCGGTACGCCCTTCCAATTGCAATTTACGTTCTCCCCGGGCACCGGCGCATGCTCAAACGAGAAGCGTACATAGTTGGAGACGAAGAGATCGAGGTGTCCATCCCTATCGTAGTCAAGGAAACTGCATCCCGCCCCCCACCGCGGTTGATCGTTCCACAGCCCGGCGGCTTTGGTAACGTCGGTAAACGTTCCATCTCCATTATTGCGATACAGGCGGTTTTGTCCGTAGTAGGTGCAGAAGATATCCTCAAACCCGTCGTTGTTGTAGTCCCCGATGCAAACCCCGGAGGCCCAGCCCACATCTTTCAGCCCGGCTTTTTCGGTTACATCCGTAAAGGTGCCGTCGCGATTGTTCTTGTAAAGGCGATTCGTCGCGTCTGGCGGATCTCCAGTTAAGCGTGTACCCGACAACAGGAAAATATCCATCCATCCGTCATTGTCGTAATCAATGAACGCACATCCACAACCTGTAGCTTCCAGAATGTATTTCTTGCTTTCAACTCCGCCATAGATCACCGGAGCCTGCAACCCGGCAGAAGATGCCACGTCCACGAAGTGCGCATAAAAAGGCCGCCCCGAAGGTGCCGGTCGGGCAACCGGCTGCACCGTGTGAGCGGCGACTCCTTGCGCTAACAGTCTCGGAGTTGCAGCAAAGGCCGCGGAACTGAGGGAGAGTCGAACAAATGTGCGGCGGCTAAGAGTCAAGGTTGCGGCTTCTCCATAGAGGGGGATTTTTCTTCCACTAGCTTATATCGATTGCGCTCGGCCTCATCCTTGGTTCCTTCAATCCTGAGGGTGGCCAATCGCTTGAGCAGGTCGGGAAGGTCTTCCGTTCGCCCGCTCTTGCGCAGCGCTTGGATCAGGTGATAAAGCGCGGTCTGATCCTTGGGATCGCTGTTCAAAGCCTTGCGGCTCTGCTCCACGGCCGCTTCGTTCTCTCCCGCCTGCAAATAAAGTTTCGCCAGAACATCGCGAGCAGCCGCCAAAGAAGGACGTAGTGAAATGGCTTCTTGGCGGACGCCATGGCTTGTTTAAATTCCGCGCTGCCGGGGTCAGGACCGCGCTGGGTCAGAATCTGAGCCTGCAGATAAAGAAGAAACGCGTCATTGGGTTTCTTGGCCAGCTTCGCTCGCACGGTCGAAAGAGCGTGCTCCGGATCATTCTGTTGAACAGCGGCAAGACCCTCTGCAACCGAACCGACAGACTGCTGCGGATTAAGGGCATCGGCCTCCTCGAAATCGGCCTCCGCCTTGTCATACTGCGCCAGTTGGACATATAACACGCCGCGCGCCACGTAAAGAGCCGCCGCTTTCGGCTCTGCCGCGAGTCCGGCGTTGATCATATCTACTCCGACTTGAAACGACTGATGGTCGAGAGAAATATTGGCAAAGTCCACGTAGAGGTTCACATTATGCGGGTCCGACAGAATTGCCTGGCGACAGAACGCGTACCGCCTCTGGAGTATTTCCATCGGCTTCGTAGGCGGAAGCCGCCAGAGCGAGGACGTCGGCGTCCGCCGTGTTTTGTTGCAGCAACGGCTGCAAAGTTACGATAGCATCTTTGGGACTTTGCGCCGCCATTTGGGCCGACTGCCAGGCGATAGCGAGCATGCATATCCGTGTTCGACTGCGCCAGCGCACGAGTGAATATCGCAATTGCCTTCTTGAGTCTCTTTCAGTTTCATCAAGCAATCGCCGTAAGCCTGCATCGCTTCCGGCTGGGAGTCCACCACAGAACCGCCTTGCTCAAAGTGTGGGATCGCAGCGGCGCAGTCTCCGCGCCGGTAATCCAATACTGCGAGCATGGCGCTGCTGGTCGGGTCTCCGGGATGCAGTTTCAATATGTGCTCTAACAATGGAGCGGCTCCGTTGCCACCGCTGTCGTATTCAATCTGCGCCCCACCTTCCAGCGCAGGCAAATAATCCGGCGCGATACTCAGCGCGTGACGGAACGCGCCCAGCGCTTCCTTTTTATTCCCCTTGCCGGAAAGAGCTATACCGCGAAGCGCCCAGAGTTGAGGATTCCTGGGCTTTTGCTCCAGTTCCGGTTGCAAAAGTTGTAGCGCTTCGTCGAATTGCCCCACCCGCAATGCCGAAGTAATGGGCGCGATTCCAGTTGTATTTGTCTGCGCGATGAGAAAAGAGCAGGAGACAGCCACAGCAGCCAGAACACCAAACCTCACAGTGGAATACATTGCCATTAACTCTTCGGCCGCGTTCTTCGATGGGGAAAGTTCTTGCCCGACATCTTTAAGCTTTTAGTTCAAACAGAATTCCTTGGCTCTTCTGGCTGTTCAGGAGCATTTCGGCTCTCCACCGGAAAAGGAATTTCGCCCCTGCCACATCGTAGCAAAAGGATTACTTCCTGGAGAGGAAATCGTTTGCTCAACACTGCAAAGGAAACGTGTCCCACTCGCTTGCATCCACGCGTCCAATTCCCTTCCGCAGACAGAACTTGCTAGACTCCCTACATCGGAGGCAGCCCAATGACCATTTTCAAGATTCTGGGTACCCTCTCTCACAGTTGCAAGTATGCTGCTGTTGGTTTTCGTATTACTGTGCTCCCCCGCCGAGGCACAAAGCCAGACCTCCAACCAGCCTTCCCGAGATCAGAGCGCGACTCCATTTCAACTGAAGTAACAAGCAACCTTGTGGTGGTTCGTGTCGTGGTACGTGATGGGGATGGCAAGCCAGTCGAAGGTCTTCGGAAGGAAGATTTCAAGCTCTTCGATCGAGGCAAAGAACAAGCAATCACGCAGTTTGATGTAGTGTCTACGATAGTTCCACCGACCAATTCCCCTGCTGCTTGAGTGCCCGAACAAACGGCCCCCGTATCTACACCGCCTGCCCCCGGAAAATATCTAGCTCTATACTTCGACGATTTAAATTCGTCCGATGCTGACATGATCGAGGCGCGCGATGCCGTCGATCGTTACCTGGCTGCCAATCTCCAGCCGCAGGACCGAGTAGCCATCTTTACCTCGGACCAGGTGTTGTCCGACTTCACATCCGATCCGAAACAGATTCACGAGGCCCTATTCAAGCTACACGCAAGCGTGCGCGGCCTGGGCCGAACCCATTATTGTCCGGACCTGTCCGATTACCAGGCGCTGCAGATCATGGAGAACAATTTGGAAGCTCTAGCGATCGCGAGCGATGAGGCCAAGCACTGCGAAGGCGGCGACCTGGTTCCACCCGGAGGCATGGCGTCGGGCGGAAGTTCCGGGCCAGGGGGCAGCGCAAGTGGTGGCGGCGGAATCCCCGCCCTGGTGATACGTTCGCTGGCACAAAATATTGTCAATCAATCCGAAATACAAGCGCGTACCAACTTGCAACAACTGGAGCAAGTGGTAAAGCGCACCTCGCAAATGGCCGGTCAGCGCACCATCATTCTGGTTTCCCCCGGCTTCCTTCCGCAGAATGAACAGTATCAGTTGGACCAACTTATCGACCATGCGTTGCGTTCGCAGGTGGTCATCAGTTCGCTTGACCCAAAGGGCCTGGCGGTCCTCATGCGCGAGGCTGACGCATCCCGCAGCTACATACCAGCGGCAAATCCAAACATACTCCAAGCCGCCCACCGCATGGATTCGCGGCGCGAATTGGTGGCGACTGCGGTATTGGCTGACATTGCGCAAGCAACCGGCGGCGAGTACTTCCACAATAGCAACGACCTGAAGGGCGGATTCGGTGCGCTCGCGGGGTCGCCGCTCTACTACATTTTGGCCTTCGCTCCTTCAGATATGAAGCAGGACGGCAAGTTCCATGAGTTGAAAGTTACGCTGGCCGAGAAGGAGAAAGGTCTTCGCATTCACGCACGCCGTGGTTATTTCGCGCCCAAAGAGGGTGAGGCTGTACC
Organism: uncultured Acidobacteriaceae bacterium; assembly: GCA_963789625.1. Taxonomy (GTDB): domain Bacteria; phylum Acidobacteriota; class Terriglobia; order Terriglobales; family Acidobacteriaceae; genus Sulfotelmatobacter. The sequence goes on from CAWBLK010000010.1 coordinate 29,334, forward strand.
AGAAGCCCCCGAGGCCAGAGTAGCGGAAACAAAAGCAGCGGCGACCGATCCCGAGTCTCATGAGCAAGACCGAATTCGGGAGGCAGTTCTTTCCAAAACAGAAGTCCAGGAGCTTCCAGTCGTGCTCGAGGTGAAACCAGCCGCCGGGCAAGGCGAGACACGCGAACTCTCCTTGTCCGCCCACCTGGATGGCGCTTCTCTTCATTTCCGCAAAGAAGCGGAACGTAATTTAAATACGGTGACTTTCGTCTTTGCCGTCTTTGATGAAAAAGATTCTTTGGTGAATGCTCAACAAAGGCGTGCCAGGGTCAACGTCCTAGACGCTCAGTTGCCTAGCTTCATCAAGAATGGTGTGGACGTGAGCCTTACTTTTCAACTGAAACCAGGAAACTATCGAATCCGTGAGGTAGTTATTGATTCAGAAGATCAACACCTGACAACTTTGTCGCACGCTGTAACTATTCAATAGTTCCGGCTTCGCCATATCTGACAATGGGTATCACAAAGACAAAGCAACCCGCACCGCAGATTATTGCGGGGACAAGATGATTTTGCTTTTCGCCTGGTACAACCTGTACTTCGAATATTTGTGTTGCTCCTGGAAGAGCTGTCCTCTGGACTCCATCTCAACGTGAACTACCTGCGGCAACCACAAGGTCAGATCAGCAGTTGCTATGTGCACAGGGCCGAACAAAATGCTGGCTGTCTGCCTTTGAATCAAAACCTCGGGCTGAGGAGCAAGGAGATCGGTGCGCAGGCGGACAATGCTGAAATCCGATTGATCAATCCAGGCAATCCCTTGCAAGAACATCGGGACCGATCGGCTGTCAGTCATGATCTGCCCCGGGGACTCGACCGAGCCAGGAATCTGAGCAAACCCAATGACCAGCGTATTGTGCCCATCCGTTTTCTGCTCGCCCAAATAGCGGAAGTGTGACTCCACTTGATTTGCGGACGAAAAAACAATCCAGGCCGAAATGAAACCCTGAAAGTTCGGTGCGCCCGCTCCCTGAACTGGCTGGCCGTTTCCACCGGTCCGGTACTCTTGAACCGAGAGCTGTCCATCCGGCGTGGGATGAGTCAGGATTAAATAATTGAATGTTCGGTCGCTTCCCGAGTTCGTCCCGACATTGAAGCAAGCTGTGCCGACACAGCCTGGAATCAGCCCCTGACCCAAACTCCGGCTCGTCTGGCTTACCGCCTCGTCGGAAATCAAGTCGGGCACCTTGTGGAGCAGTTCGTCAGCCTTTGCACCAACCTTAGCGAGAAGATCTGGCAGTGGCTCTTGAAAGGGAACAGCCTTCAATCCTCCTAACTCATGCACTGTCTTCTTAAGTTCGGACAACGGTTCGTCCATGTAGGGATGGGCGCCGGCATAGAGCTTCTCTTGTTCCGCTTTGGTCTCGTCGCCGGGCTGGGATGAGGAGGGCTGCGTTTGCGTGGATGCCGTCTGCACATCACATTCGTATTTCACGGTGGCGTAAGCCACTTCTTTCCCGGCTTGGTCCGCCGGAGTTCCCGGCCAAGTGCAAGCGAAAACCCGCCACGGGCTGAGGGCAGAGCCCTCGATGGTGCTCGAGCCACCGGGATCGAGATTCTTCACCAACTGCGTTGCTGCGGGCGTCGATGTCTGAACCATGATCTTAAAGTTGCAGGTATTGGCGACAATAACATCTCCTTGCGAACGCTTCGAAGTGTCGGCGCACCGCATGGCGGGGTCAGTGCGCGTGGCATTCACTTGTGCTCCAGCGGCGACAACAGAAAGAGACAATACGAAGAACAGGATTAAATTTTGCTCCACATTCTTCGTCAGCAGCAGAACCAAACCACGACGGAGAAGCAGTCTGCGCGAGTTCATGATCGAGCCTCCAGCGAGCAGTAACATTCTTTTGCAAGAATGATCTTGGCTTCGGCCGTACTCTCTTGTCTTTCCTTGTTCCCCCGAAAACGTGGATTCTACTAAAAGAGCTTCGATTTACGATGCACGCTCACGGCTGGTGAGACTCAGCTCCCGCTGACGATGCGGGCTTGGCGAACCTGGCATCATCGATCGGAATATTCTGCCGGATCTCTCGCAATTGAATGGTCGAGCTCCCATCGGGCTCAGCAATCGTCCAGCGGAAAGGAGTCCGCACACCTTCGACATCGCGGTAGTCGCCGTAGTCGATTTGAGTCGGAGTAAGGCCAAGCGGCGAATCAGCGTAGCGCACCAGACGCAGAAGCAATCCCGACTGTTCGTCAAAATAAAGTTTCACCGGCGGCTGTCCATCATTCGTGCCTAGCAACCACATAAGCTTCGCGGCCGCCGACCTTTTCTGGATATTCCACCCTCAACTCGGCAAAGATCTGCTTCAGGTCCAGCGGGAAATGCAGATCCGCGTCGATCCGAGCTGCATCAAGGTCTGCTCCATGCATATCACGGATTGGACGGCCCGGCATTTGAGACCAACCCTCACGGCCATTGAACACGGTGATGCTGGTCCCCATTCGGCGTGTGTCGAATCAAAACCTGTTTATTCGGATTCTGATCTAGAACTTCAATGCTGACGGTTTCTCCGCCTCTCGTAGAAGTTCCCTGCTCCTCGCGGCTCGTCACGTTCCCGATCGCTACAGCTCCGCCAAGTGCCTGTATATAGCGATCAATGATTTGGTCCGAGGTCGGCAAGCTGACTGAAAGCATTTCGGGTCCGGTGTCCGCGGCTGTTGGCTGTTTCGATTGCGCTTCACCCGCAATCATCGGGTCCCCTTGCGGTTTAGGCGAACCTCTGTGGCAGGAGTAGCAGGTCACTTCTCGATACCCATCGAAGCTGCGTTTGTCGATAGTCAACATCATTCGCATCATGTCGCGCGCGATCTGTTTCGGCTTCTTGTCGTCTTTTTCAAAATGCTCGGGCACATGGCAATAGCTGCATTCCACTCCGAGCGATGCGGTAATGAATCGCATTGAAGGAATTAATTGGTCAGAGGGAACGCCCTTTAGCACCTGGATGTTCTTGAACACGGACTCGGCCGCTTGATCGGTACTGGGAGATTCGTTGTCTGCAGGCTCATCTGTAACAGAATTCTTCTCCATGGCGGCGCTGAGTCGGCCCGAGATCTCAGCGGCCTTCGCCGTATTTCCCTGCTCCTTATAAAGGTTGATGAGCGGCATGTCCGCGGGAAGATGCAAGGGATCGATTGCGACGGCACGCTCCAAATGAGTGATCGCTCTGGTTGATATCTCCACCCTGCAAATACGCGGATGCGGCGTTAGTCTCGGCGGGGGCTGAGTCCGGATTCAATTGCAATGCCCGCTCGAAAGCGAACTCCGCCTCCGATGTTTGTTTTCCCAGAAGAAGAGCGCTCCCTAACGAGGTGAAAAAATCGCCATCGTTGGAGAATTGGTTTTGCACCTCAGTCAGCATGCGATAACCGCGGACCACGAATGGCGGCGAGTGATGTTCCATTCCCGCGTTGATATAGGCGATGCCGAGATTTCGTTTTTGCAGATCGGGTGCAGGCTCACGCCACGCGGCGATGTCGGTATCTTCCGGAAGCGCCTGTTGCGATTCAGGACGCCGCTGGATTCTATGGTCGGTAAAAGCGGTATGTCCTCCGTCCTTAGCATCCCGTCGAGGCATGTGGCAGCCGATGCAGTTACTGTCCTTGCCAGGATGCGAAGCAGAAAAATTTTCCATGTGGCACGAAAGGCATTTGGATCGGTAATACTGAACCGGCTCAAGCGGCTTATCGTGCGGATCGTGGCAGGTTCCGCACCATAGTTGTCCATTGCTCTTGCGGGCGCAGGTACTCCTCGCGAGTTGCTCCACGTGGCTGATGACTTTGAATTTCCGGCTCCCACCGGGAGGAGAAACATTGACGTAGGTAGTGAAAACATCTTCCAACGGCTGCCCCGGCCGAAAGTCTTCAAATTTCTTTCCCGGATTGAGTACTCGGCCAACCCCTAACAGATGACATTGTTCGCAGATGCTGTCGCGAGCTGCAGGCGCAAGCTTCGCAGGATTGATGATCGTTCCCGCCCGCGGATCACTGAGATGCTTTTCGGCCGAGCCATGGCAGCGCTCGCAAGTAATGCTTTCTGCCGAGAACACCGGAGAGTGATACCGGTTCGACGTCCCTGAAACATGCAACGCAGTTCCCGAGTGGCAAAAGAGACATCCTTCGGCGACGGGCCGCGTGAAATCTGGATTGGGCAGCCCTTCGTATCCCGGCGCCAAATCGTAGGCTTGCCGGCTCTTGTAATAAGCGACGGGAGATTGGAATAGATGACCCGCCAGGTCGAGCAGATAACCGGAGGCGTGATTGCCGGAGCCGATCACGTAATCGATCCGGTAATTGGTTACGTCTTCGCCACTCTGCAAACGCTGCCAGTAGCCGGTTGGCGAGGAATGCATCGTAATTTTTGCGTCGGGCGTTTCTACTGTACCGTCAGGCTCCTGGCCGGCGCGGCGCAGAGAATGCGCCATTGCAGAGCGCGCGTATCCTTCGACCTCAGCAGCGTGGCAAAACTGGCAGCGGCTCGAACCAGTCGGCTTCACCACCTGCGCCGGAGTTACTTGCGCATTCGGGCTCGCGGAATCGTGCTTGCCCAATTGCCCTTGTCCGAATGATGCAACTTCCAGGACAACCAGCAGAACAACTTCGAACCAGCGAGGCGTGTATTTCGAAATCATGACCCGGACCAGTTTAGGACATCCAGAAAACGAGATTGTACTCCGGCCTTAATGTTGTCCTCGGAAGAGACCAACCGATTTCATTTTCCGCGCGGTTCCACTAACAGTCTTAGCAAAGACATCATGCTCTTTCATTTAAAATGCCTCGCCAGTAGATTTGACCTGCCTAAGTATAAAGTGCAAAATGTAGGTGCAATATTGTGTGCAGTATTCGTAGTGTTCTGCAGCAAATTGTTGATTTCAAGCGGAAGTGGTGGAACTGGCAGACACACCATCTTGAGGGGGTGGCGCCGAAAGGCGTGGGGGTTCAAATCCCCCCTTCCGCACCAATTTTAACGCCCTATCGACGATCATTTTACGGAATTCACCTTCTCCTTGGTGGAGTTCGGCGAAAGTACTCCTGCTGTGACGCTCTCCTGCTCTTTTCAACCCTCGACTTAGCCCAACTGAAAGGAGATTCATGTCTACTCCTAAGAAACAACTTCCCCTCGCCGGTAGTGAGCGTGTTCCGCTGGAAGGAGCACGAGAGATAGGCCCATCCAACCCCGAAGAAACGGTGGACGTGACAATCCGCGTGCGCTCTCGCGCAGGAAAAAAGTCGATTGTCAGTGATTCTGAATTCACGAAACCGATTGAGAAACGTACTATCTTGAGTCGCAAAGAATTCGAACAACGCCATGGTGCAGACCCCGAGAGTATTGCTCGCGTCGAGTCATTTGCCCGTGAATACAAACTTTCGGTGAAGGAGAAGAGTCCCGCGCGCCGGACCGTCATTCTCTCTGGAACGGTTGCTGCTATGAATGAAGCGTTTGGCGTCGAACTGAAGGAATACGAACACCCAGGCGGCCGATATCGCGGACGTACAGGACCGATCCACCTCCCTGCGGAACTGCACGATGTGGTCGAGGGTGTCTTTGGTCTGGATAATCGACCCCAAGCCAAACCGCATTTTCGTAGGCGGCACGGGCGCGGCGGCGTTCGTGCCGCTGGCTCGAGCTTGTCTTACACGCCCATTCAAGTCGCTGCGCTTTACAACTTTCCCACTGGGGTAAACGGCGCCGGAGAATGTATCGCGCTCATCGAATTAGGCGGCGGTTACAAGCCGAAAGATCTTAGCAAGTACTGGAGTGAGCTCAAACTATCCAAGAAACCCACTGTGTCCGCGATTTCGGTTGAAAGCGGCAGCAACAAGCCCACGGGAGACCCGGACGGCCCGGATGGCGAAGTGATGTTGGATATCGAAGTGTCCGGTTCGATCGCGCCGGCGGCAAAGATCGTTGTCTATTTTGCGGAGAACACGGACGCCGGCTTTCTGAATGCGATTACAACCGCGGTACACGACAGCACCAACAATCCGTCTGTAGTTTCCATCAGTTGGGGTGGCCCCGAATCCTCATGGACACAGCAGGCCATGACGTCCATGGATGAGGCATTCCAATCTGCCGCTGCAATGGGTGTAACAGTTTGCATAGCAGCCGGAGACGACGGCTCGACTGACGGCGTGAACGATGGCCTGAATCACGTGGATTTCCCTGCGTCGAGTCCTAACGTGCTCGCATGTGGAGGCACTGAATTGATCGCCTCGGGCAATACGATTACCAGCGAAACTGTGTGGAACGAACTCGCAAATAACGAAGGCGCAACCGGAGGCGGCATCAGTGACGTCTTTCCGCTTCCCAGTTGGCAAAAAGGCGCAGGTGTCCCGCCTTCTGCCAATTCAACTCACAATGCTGGTCGAGGTGTACCGGACGTGGCCGGCGATGCTGATCCGACCACGGGCTACGTAACGCTTGTCGATGGCGACTCCGAAGTGATTGGGGGTACGAGTGCTGTTGCCCCACTCTGGGCTGGGTTGATCGCCCTAATCAACCAGAGCATTGGAAAGCCGGCTGGCTTTATTAATCCACTGCTTTATAAGACTGCAACTACGGCGGCGGATTTCCATGAAATTACCTCTGGCAATAATGGCGCCTATAAAGCCGGTCCGGGATGGAATGCATGCACTGGGCTTGGATCGCCGATCGGGACTAAGGTCGCAGTAGCGTTGGGTATAACGCCGGCGAAAGCGAAGGGAAAAGGAACTTAGCTTAGTGTGGAGAAGTGACGCGTACGGTTGAAATCGATTAGCGATTGGGATGGCCTTCATTAAGGCTTGACCGGAAGAGGCGCGACTGTCAGACTAGTCACGAAGCAAAGAGGCATTCTTTCCCGCCTTACGAACTTTTGTTTCTTATTTGATGACAAGATCCGGTTCTTGTCCGAATGAAGATATTTCCCTTCACACTCAACAGTGAGCTAATTCATTTCCGCGCCAACCGCCCGGCCAAACCCGGCTCTGGACACGGGTTTGTAATACGTGTATTGCTTGCCACAAGCCTTTCCTCAGTTCTCTTCTCCGTCGCGATGCACGCTCAGCAAGTTGATGCGGCGAAGCCTGTGGTGGTGCAACCGGGTGCGCCGGGCATGCCGAGCAAGACGCTTTCGCCGTCGGCGCGGGCAATCCTCCCGCCACGGTCGGCAGCGGACGTGGAGTTCATGCAGGGTATGATCCATGCATCATGCACAAGCGGTGGAAATGACTGCTATGATTCCGTCGCACACGCAGAACGAAGATCTGCATTCTTTGGGGGCACGCATCAGCAGCTCGCAATCTGACGAAATCAAGTTCATGAACCGCTGGCTGGCCGCCCGAGGTGAATCGATCCCGAAGCCGATGGCTAAGATGCCCGGCATGGACATGCCCGATGTCTCTATGGCGCTGATGCCCGGAATGCTTACGCCGCAGCAGATGGAAGCCCTGCGGAAGGCGAAGGGCGCGGAGTTTGATCGGTTATTTTTGGTCGGGATGATACAACATCATAACGGCGCATTGACCATGGTGAAGAATCTGTTCGACACTGCGGGCGCCGGACAGGACGCCGAGTTATTCAACTTCGCGACCGATGCCGACAATACCCAGCGAGCCGAAATACGAATCATGGAAACGATGTTGAAGAAAGACAAACTAGAGGAGAAACAATGAAACGGTTGCCCAGTCTTTCCCTGTGCGTGGTGTTGGTCGTACTTATTTCTGGTTTTGCTGTGAACCGAACCCAGGCGCAAGCGGCGCCCACCGCGGCTCCCGCACAGGACCAGGCGCAGAAGCCCGCCAACCCGCCTTCCGACAAAGACGCTAAAGGCGCTGATGACGAAGCCAAAGATCCATTCGCACCGGAGCCTGCTCCACCGCTGCCGCCCGGGATGACAGGATCGGATGTGAACGATCCGCGCGCCAAGCTCTCACCAGGACTCTATGACGCAGGCGAAGCGTCGATGGGCATCGAGCATCTCCTTCTGCTCAAGAAACCGGACGCGTTTCAACTCGGAGCCACCGATCCTGATGATCCGAAGGTGGAGAAGATCTTTGGGCAGCTCGGTATGGGGCACAACCGGAAGATGCCAAAGTCAGTGCACTTGCTGATCGCGCAACTTGCTTTTGCCAACTCGGATCTCGCCTTCCAGGGCAACCACCTGTTCCAGGGAAATTTCTATGGCGTGAGCATCTACGACATCTCCAATCCGGCGAACACAACTTTGTTAACATCGCTCGTCTGCCCCGGCGGCCAAGGCGATGTGTCGGTATATAAGAATCTGCTGTTCATGTCCGTAGAGATGCCCAATGGACGCTTGGATTGCGGAATGGAGGGATTTCCACCGGAGCCTCCATCCGCAGATGAAGATAAAGATAAAGATGAGACTAAAGACCAGGCTAAGAGCGAGGAAAAAACTGAGGACAAGGGCGCGGCCAAGGATGCAGATAAAGAGAAGGAGAAGAAGCATCCCATCCCGGCAGCCCAGAAAGACCGTTTTCGCGGCGTAAGAATCTTCGATATTTCCGACGTCAAGAATCCAAAGCAGGTCGCGGCGGTGCAGACTTGCCGCGGATCGCACACGCATACCCTGGTGATCGATCCCAACGACAAAGACAATGTCTACATCTACGTATCAGGAACTTCATTCGTACGTCAGACGGAAGAACTTGCCGGCTGCTCCGGAGAAAAACCGGATAAAGATCCGAACACCGCGCTGTTTCGCATCGATGTGATCAAAGTCCCAGTGGCTGCGCCCCAGGAGGCAAAGATCGTATCCAGTCCGCGGGTATTTATCGACCCCCGTACCGGTGCGATCAACGGCCTGAATAACGGTGGCACCCATGGCAAGAAAGGCGCCGAGAAGCCGGAGGACACCGATCAGTGCCACGACATCACCGTGTATTCGGCGATCGGGTTGGCGGCGGGCGCTTGCTCCGGTAACGGAATTTTGCTCGACATTAAGGATCCCGTCCATCCCAAGCGAGTCGACGCCGTGAATGATCCGAACTACTCCTACTGGCATTCCGCTTCATTCTCGAATGACGGAAGCAAAGTTGTATTTACCGACGAGTGGGGCGGCGGCCTGGGCGCGCGCTGCCGTGCGAACGATCCCAATAAGTGGGGCGCGGACGCCATCTTCCGTCTGAAAGACGACAAGATGAGCTTCGCGAACTACTACAAGCTGCCGGCCGCGCAGGGCGACACGGAAAACTGTGTGGCGCACAATGGTTCTCTGATTCCAGTTCCCGGCCGAGATATTGAAGTGCAGGCGTGGTACCAGGGCGGAGTTTCCGTGATGGACTTCACCGATCCGGCGAACCCCCACGAGATAGCCTACTTCGATCGAGGGCCCATTGATCCTAAAACGCTAATCCTCGGAGGCGAGTGGTCCGCGTACTGGTACAACGGCTACATTTATGGCTCTGAGATTGCGCGTGGCTTGGACGTGTTTCAACTGAAGCCGACGAAGTTTCTGACCCAGAACGAAATCGACGCGGCCAAGAGCGTTCAGGTGTCGTACCAGAATGTTCAAAACCAACAAAAAATCGAGTGGCCGTCAACGCTAATAGTGGCGAAGGCTTACGTGGACCAGTTGTCCCGGTCGCAAGCTCTGTCCGCAAACCAAATCATAAAGCTGCAGAAGGCCATTCAGAACGCAGAGAGTTCGCACCTGAGCAAGAGAACTACGGCGAAATTGAACGGCATGGCATCTTCGTTGGAAAAGGACGCAGCAACCGCGAAGACTCCGGCCGACTCAAATCGGATGCATGCTCTGGCGGAAGTTCTGAAGCATCCGACGGCTTAAGCGGGTGTTGGGTAGCGCCGGCGTCTCGCCGGCAGGGCCGAGAACGGTGGCGCTACCAACTCTGCCGCGAGGAACTTTTTCGGACGGCAATGAGCGAAACCTGCTCCAGGTCAGGATAGTGCTCCTCTTTGTCGGGGCTGCGGTCCGCTGGCGCAATCTGCTGGAGGGTGGTTTCCGCAGGCAGCGTACCCGCGAAGTATTTTCCATACACTTCGTCAAACGCAGGCGTGTCCGCCAAATTATCGAGATAAACCGTCGTGGACACTACCTGTGAAAAATCCATACCGGCTTCTTCAAGATTATCCATCTGATTGCGCATCGTCTGACGTAGCTGGAGGGCGGTGGTCGAAGTGTAAACTCCTTCATTCGGCCCGGGAATAAAGCCACTCTTCGCCGAACAGTACAACGTATCGCCGGCGAAGACGCAGGGGCTCGCCGTAGGACTGGGCGGCATATTCTTAGGACGCACCGCCTGCCGTTCCTTCAGGTCGCGGACCGCAACGCCTGTGTATTCGATTTGCGCGCCATTGGGCAAACTCGATACTTCGATCGTGGCCCGCGCCGGCGTATTGCCGAACTCAAAGCGTTGCGCATAGTGCTTGTTCATTACCCGCATCGAGAACTGCGCAGTCAAATACGGATTAACAAAAACCATGTTGGCGAGCGTAAGCCCAGCGGCTTCCACTACGCCTTTCATTTGATCGAGTGCGAAGTCCACCTGCGCGGCAGGATCATCGGAAGCGTTGCCACCGGGCATAGCAGAGACAAACAGGCGATCATGTGTGAGAATGCCCGGTGAAAAAGGTTCGTCCGATTTGTAGCCAGAGGGAGAGATGGCCCGCCTCTCTGCGAGATTGCGCACTGCGACGGCATTGATCTCAATCGGTGAATCAGGAAGCGCGGCAACACCCAGCACAGCGCGCGCCGGCAGAATCTTCCCGAAGGCCTCGCCGAACGCACGGTTCATTTCCGCATATTGGCTCATGTCGGTGAGATAAACCGTGGTGTACACTACGTGATCCATCGTCAAGCCCGCCCTCTCGACAACTGATTTCAAATTATTAAGAGCCTGCCGCGCCTGCGCCGCAAAAGTTGCCGGTGATGCACCATCCGCGCCGCGCGACCCCTGCGCGGAAATATAGATGTAGTCCCCCGCATCCACGCTGGACGGAGCGACACGGTGATCCGTGGAAGACTTCTGAGACGACGCTTCCTTAGACTGCGCGGTCGCGCCTGCCTGCGCTTGTGCACCGACAGCGGACCACAACAGCAATCCGATGGCGAATAATTTCATTCGAACTTTCCCTCAGCTATTGAAAAGAGAATTTGGTCGGGCGCTACTACGCTGCCCGGCTTTTCTTTTGCACCTCTCCCAGAATGCTGCGCAATCTTTGTCCCACGATGACCACTTCGTTCGGTTGGATGGTCATTGAAACCAGTTCGATGTGGTCGGCTGCCGGCCGCTCTTTCTTGGTCACGGGGCCGGCCGTCTTGGGTCTGCCCTCCCGAACCGCCGTCACCAGGCTCGGGTTATCCGCACCAAGCACTTCGATGACCGGGTCGCCATCCCGCAGAGCCTGCACGCAGTCAGCAATGGTGAATCCCCACGCCTTCTGATCCCATGAAACATTCAGCGTCGGATAGCGGTTCCCATCATCGGGAATGTAAATCTTCGTTGTTACTCCGGGCACGGTCTCCACCAGCTTCCGAATGCTATCCACGCGATCGTTCCACTCGCGGTACAGTTTCTTTTCATCCAGGCTCAGCCAGGTCTCAAGGGCGGTAAGACAGCCGATCATTTCTTCCTTTCCAACCTTCATGGGACGGCACACGGCTCCCTCTCGCGGGCTATTGTTCATGATGGCTGCCTCGATCAGATCCTTTCGTCCCAGCAGCACTCCACTGCACTGCGGCCCCCGCAGGCCTTTCCCGCCGGAAAAGGTATAAAGGTCAATTCCCATGCGGGCGTACAACTTGGCATTATCCGCAGGAGGAATGCCCGCGGCATCGTCGAGCAGCAGCGGCACCTTGTGACCTTTCGCGATCGCGAGTTCCTTCTGCAGTTCGTCACCGAGATGCGTGGTGTAGATCATCACGGTTTTTTCGTTGATGGCATTGGCGATCTCTTCAGGTGAATAGGCAAGCACGAGTTTTGCGCCGGTCAATCGAATCGCACTATCAAAAGCGCTACGTCCGCCCGACATAATCACTTCATTCTTCAGACCGGTGGTATCGGGGAGTTGCCAGATAAGCCGGTCATCGGTGCCCGCCATGCATCCTGCGGTTGAGACCGCCATGGCACCTGCCGCGCCTGACGTGATCATTCCAGATTCAGCGCCGGTGAGTTCCGCCAGCCGCCGCCCAATTGCGCGCTGCAAATCCAGCACATTGACAAAATGCTGCGCCGCTTCGATCTGTGCTTCGCGCACTTCAGGAAACTCGAGAGACCCGCTTAGGTAAGTCCATGTGCCTCGGCAATTGATGACGGTCTTGACTCCCAAACGGGTATAACAATTTTGTCGAGGGTCTTTGCCCACGGCAGTAGCTGCTTTCGCATAAAGATCGGATACCGCAATCTGGCTCAGCAGCGGAGCGGCCGCTGCCCACTTCATGAACGACCGTCTGCTGGAATTCGGGACTTGCATGGCAAAACCTCCGGTATTAACTAACGATTAATTACCTACTCATCATCTTCATGCAGTGGAACGCGCGCTCGAACTGCCAAAATGAAAGCTTTCGCACCCGGCTTATTTTGGTTGTAGAAGCCGACGGTACAGTTAGGGCGAAAATAATAAGCGTCCCAAGCCTTGGCCGGATAGCGGCCTTCGACGCCGTCCATTCCACTGCCGGCAACCATTTCGCCCTCGCCATCGATTACAAGATAGATTTCTTCCGCGAATTCGTGGTGATGAGGCCAATTCGTTCCGCCGGGTGAAAAATCCATCCAGAAAAAACTGTCCATCACGTAGGCTTCATCAATCAAGTCCCGCCTGCCGGTGCTCAGGCCGACGAGAAGTTTATACAACACTGAATTGGGGTGGCCGCTAACGGTTTCCTCTTTGGCATCTTCGAGATTTGCGATCTTCGGGTGCGGCAACGGAGCATTGATCGAAATTGACGACGGAATTTTGAACCCCATAATAATTACGCGCAGCGGCTGCCCCGAATCGTTAGAGATCGAATGCTTCACCCTCGGAGGCAAGTAGGTGAAGTCATGCCGGCGCAGCGCTTGCGTCTGATCTTCATAGTGCAACAGGCCGGTACCTTCGACGACGAAATAAATCTCTTCCTGGCGGTCATACGATACGGTCTGGCAGTTTCCGCGCGCATCAAGCGTGAGTTCGCCGAAGCGAGTAACGGTTTGGAGAGATCGATTGTCCTTATCACCCTCTCCGAAGATCGCCCGGTAGTGGCAGGTTTGAGATGCGAGATCGGCCTTCGTCTCTACTAGCTGAGAAACGTAGCGATGCAACCACGTGGGGTCCACCGGCCGCTCTTGTGCTCGAAGGCCTTGTGGCAGCAACAGCGCGAATAGCAGAAGTTTTCTCAACTTCGGCGCTCCCAATTCAATTCGATTTCGTTCAGGCGGGATTGCTGAACTTTTTTCACACCGCGTAGTCGGCCTTCAATCCTGAGCATGACCCTCCGCAGAAGGCGATGAGGAAGGATCCGGAGTGCGGGCCTCTCGCAAAACGTAGCTGACCAGATCATCGAGCTCGGTGCCGCTGAGCCGTTTCCCGTAATCGACTGGCATGGGCTCTCCACTCTTCCGCTGCACCGAGGCAAGGCTGGACTTCATGAGCAGATAAAATCGGCCATCGGCATCCTGCAATTGCAGAGAATCGTTGTCTTCATTTCGAATCATGCCGGAAAACTTTCGGCCATCCCGCGCCACCGCGCTGACTGCTTCTTGCGGTTCCCCGGCCGGCTTAAGGATCGCATTGCGAATTTCGTCGCCTGAATGATCTCGCGCAAACCCTGCAAGGTCTCCCATGAGGAATTGTCCAGGGACCGCAATCTGATGGCAGACCGAACATCCGGCCTTTCCAAAGAAAACATCGTGGCCCCGCACCGGATCGCCCGGTACGGACTTCCCAGCGGACCCGCCTTGCAGGAAACGTATATAAGCAACGGTCGCGTTAGAACCTTCTTTGTCAAGACTTGGAAATCCCGGCATCCCTGCTTCTGGAATTCCATCGTGAATGATGTCGAGCAATGCCTCGTCAGAGAGCGTCTTTACCTCAGCTCGGCGGATAATGTCAGGTGCATGTTCACCACCGAGTCCGTCGAGTCCATGGCAAACCGCGCACTTTGTCTCGAAAGCGCTCTTTCCTGTAAGCTCGACTCTCGGACCGGGAGCAGATTCTTTGCTGTTCGGGCTTTGGCAAAAAATGTTGCCAGACACGCCGAGAGAAATCAGTACCAACCAAAACATGAGAACGATTCGCGAGATCACGACGCGCTTCCCGGGTTCCGCACATCCCAGCTAGACTCGCGCGCGGGAGCGTGACCGGGAAAGTCGCAATGTATTCCACTCCGTGAAAACAGTTTCTTAGGAATCGGTGACATCAGACGGTGAACCTGATATACCACAGAATCTGCTTGACGCAAATCGAATTGTTTCGTTTCATTGAGTTTTGTTTCGTCCAGTGAAAGTGTGTCGCCAACAAGGTGACTGCCTAAGAAATGCTGTTGTGCGGAGATGTACGGATTAGAAATCCTACCGCTCACGGCAGCAAAATCAGGGCAGCGCCGATCAAGGAAGAGGACACGATGCAGCGCTATTTGGTAGGCGTTCTTATTTGTTGGTTGAACCTGAATATTTTATCTGCCCAGGCTAACGCTGAACCGAACCAGCCGAGTTCGTCGTGCACCATCGAGGCCACGAATTACAAGGGTTGGAGCGCAGAACAGCTTTCCAACCACTGGCTCCAATTGATCGTCGTGCCGCAAAATGGCGGGCGCCTGATGCAGGTTATTTTCAACGGACATTCTTACCTCTTCAACAATCCGAAGTATGAAGGAAAATACCTGCCTCCCGATCCATCCAAATGGTTCAACTATGGAGGCGATAAACTCTGGCTTTTGCCCGAGGGAAATGACAATGAACAAGAGTGGGTGGGCAATTCCGATTTGATCGACGATGGTCCCTACACCTTTCGAAAGGTTTCGGAAGGACAGGAATGCGAAATCGAGCTAACGGGCCCCGCCGATCCGCAGACTGGAATTCAGATTCGGCGCACGATTCAGCTGGACGGCGATTCTTCGCGCATCCGTTTTCACGCCACCATGCAGAACAAATCCGGCCACGTCATCGAGTGGTCCATCCAGTCAGTTTCGCAATACGATACCTTGGATCGTTCTGCTACTTCACCACGGGCAAACCAAAATTTCTGGACTTTCACTCCGGCGAATCCATCCAGCAGCTATCTCAATCGCTACCATGTGCGCTTCGGTCCCGCGGAAAACCCAGCGGTCGCGGTCAGAGACGACGGCCTTTTCGCTCTACACTATGCGCACCTTGCCGCCGAACTCTGGCTGGACTCGACTCCCGGCTGGCTGGCGGTAGTAGATGGCGATAGCAAGTATGCGATGGTTGAGCGCTTCCGCTACGAAAAGAATGAAACCTATCCCGGCAAAGCATCGGTTATTTTTTGGATGAATGGACCGGAGACGAGACTGAGTTCCCTAGGCGAACCTTCTATGACTTCGGGCGGCGATGGTTCTCCTTATTATCTGGAAGCCGAGCTCAATAGTCCGCTCGTTCAATTGCGGCCGGGCGAAACCAAGGATTTCGATACGGAGTGGTTTCCCACCCGCGCAGGCAGCGAATTCCACGGCGTGGCGGACGCAGGCACTGTGGTACATCCTCTTCAGGCCACTAGTTTGGCGAATGGCCACATTCATCTCTCCGGCTCTTTTGGAGTTTTTTTCTCGGGACGTTTGATTACGCACCTTTACGACGACCACGGTGGCAGTATGGGAACGATACCTCTGACCCAGGTTGATCCCACGGAACTCGTCGTGTTGGATACAGAGTTAACGCCTCCAGCAAAGAGCTTTCGCATCTCGCTTCATCTTGAAGATGCCAATGGGCTCGACCGTGGTTCTCTTCAGGAAGTTAAAATCGAAGTAGTTCCAATCGGCCGTCCGTGAACCATTGACATGAAATCATTCGGTAAACTTTTGACCGCCGCCGCGCTGGCCGGCCTGCTCTCGTTTTCGGCCGCGGGACAACAGGGACAGGCTCCCATTGTCGCCGACGTGAATGTGCGCGCGGACGACTTGCTCACGCAGCCTCCCGGCGCCAACTGGACTTCCTACAACGGCGACTACACCGGACGCCGCTACAGTGCCTTGCACGAAATCACCGCTGCAAATGTCGCGCAGCTCCACGCCGCGTGGATCTTCCATCCTTCCAATTCCGAGCGCCTCGAAGTGACTCCTGTGGTCATCAACGGCGTAATGTACGTCACCTCCGCCAACGACGCATTCGCGCTCGATGCGCGAACCGGCCGCGTCATTTGGCATCATGAACGGCCGGTAAGCGCCGGATTGATCGATGATGCTGCAGCCCACAAGAATCGCGGCGTCGGAGTCTGGCGAAACTTCGTCTACATGGAAACCGATGACGCCCACTTGCTTTGTCTCGACGCTCGCACCGGACATCTGCTATGGGATGTGACTTACGCGGACAAAGCGAAACAATACGGCGCAACGAGCGCCCCGCTCATTGTGAAAGACGAAGTGATCGTAGGCACATCTGGCGGTGACTCCGGCGTGCGCGGCTTCGTAGCCGCTTACGATGCCGTTACTGGCAATCTCAAATGGCGTTTCTGGACGATTCCCGGTCCGGGTGAGTTCGGCTCCTCCAGTTGGCCCGGCGATGCCTACCTTCATGGCGGAGGCACGACGTGGATGCCCGGTACCTACGATCCAAAGCTGGATACTTTGTATTGGACAACCAGCAACCCAGCGCCTGATTTTCTTGGAGACTCCCGTCCAGGAGACGACCTCTACACCGCATGTGTGCTGGCGCTGAACCCCGCCACCGGCGCGTTGAAATGGTATTTCCAATTCACTCCGCACGATCTGTACGACTACGATGCCACTGAAACCCCAGTGCTATTGACTGCGGAAGTAAACGGACGAACGCGTGACTTGCTGGTGCAAGCCAACCGTAACGGATTTCTGTATGTGCTCGACCGCACCGACGGAAAGTTCCTCAAGGCGATACCGTTTGTTGCCAAGCTGAACTGGGCCAAAGGAATTGACGCTTCCGGCCGACCCATACTCTCCGGATTAATCCCGAACGTGGAGGGCACGCAGATTTGCCCCAGCATCGATGGCGCCACAAATTGGTTTTCGCCTTCCTACAATCCTGACACTGAACTCTTCTACTTCATTGCGCTCGAAAATTGCAGCGTCTTTTTCGCTCACCCACAAAAATTTGCCTTAGGCCAGACGCTCTACGCTACGGGCACAAAGCTTGCGCCCGATGATCATGCACAAAAGATTCTGCTGGCATACTCCGTGCCCGAAGGAAAGATCGTCTGGCGCTATTCTCAAGTCGGCCACGGTACTTCGTGGGCGGGAACGCTGACAACGGCAGGAGAGTTGGTGTTCTTCGGAAACGATACCGGAGCACTGGAAGCGGTTGAAGCGCGTACCGGTCACCCGCTTT
This sequence comes from uncultured Acidobacteriaceae bacterium, assembly GCA_963789625.1. GTDB lineage: Bacteria > Acidobacteriota > Terriglobia > Terriglobales > Acidobacteriaceae > Sulfotelmatobacter. The sequence continues at coordinate 46,848 of CAWBLK010000010.1, forward strand.
GGCAATTCACCACCGGCCAGAACATTCGTGCGTCACCGATGAGTTATGCAGTCGATGGTGTTCAGTACGTGGCTATCGCCGCCGGAGGAGATGTTATTAGCTTTTCGCTTCCTCATTAGGATGGGCGATTGGCGTGGCGAACGATTTGGACAATAGCTGCCCGTGCAAGCCAGCGGCTTTCACGGAATGAAACTCGTTTCCAAGGTTGCGTTCGCTTGGCAAAACTCTTTTGTATAATTTGGCGAATCTAAGAGAAACAATCCTACGTCGAACCGGAGCATTCCTTGTGCTGATCAAAGTATTCAACGATCGCGCCGTGCTGGGTCAGGCGGCCGCCGAACAGGCGGCAACGGCCATTCGGCGCGCCATCGCGGAGCGTGGCCACGCAAGAATTATTGCTGCGACAGCCGCGTCGCAATTCGAATTTCTGGATGCTTTGACCAAAGCGGCGGGCATCGACTGGTCTAAGGTGGAGGCTTTTCATCTCGACGAATACATCGACTTGCCGGTTTCTCATCCGGGAAGTTTCCGCAAGATGCTGCTGGAGCTGTTGGTGCAGAAAACCGGAATTACCAACTACCATTTGCTCGATGGTGATGCCGCCGATCCGTTGGAAGCGGTGCAGCGTGCCAGCAAACAATTGGCATCCCAGCCAGTAGACATCGCATTTCTTGGTATTGGCGAGAACGGACACATCGCATTCAACGACCCGCCCGCCGATTTTGAAATAGAAGAACCCTACATCATCGTGAACCTGGACGAAGCCTGCCGCCAGCAGCAAGTGGGCGAAGCTTGGTTCGCCGATATTTCACAAGTACCGAAGCGGGCAATTTCGATGTCAGCCCGGCAGATTCTAAAAGCCAGAGAGATATTGGCGGTTGTCCCCGGTCCGCGCAAGGCTCAGGCAGTGAAGGCTTGCTTAGAGGGTACAGTCAGTCCAATGGCTCCGGCTTCGATTCTGCGCACGCATCCAAATGCCGCCGTCTATCTCGACAAGCAGTCGGCCTCGCTCTTAAGTCCAACCATGCAGAATGCACTCAACCAGAATTCACCGAGCGGAGAATTGCAGGCCACGGTTGGCATATAAACCTCTGCAACTCGACGGTAAGGTCGCAGTGGTGATCGGCGGTACTTCTGGAATCGGTCGCACGCTCGCGCGCGGACTGGCCGAGGCCGGAGCCGACGTCGTGCCCACTGCACGGCGCATAGAACTGGTGAACGGAATTGCCGACGAGATCGAGTCCATGGGACGCCGATCGCTGCGCATAAGCTGCGACGTGGCCGACCGCCAATCATTGGAACAAATGCTGCAAGCTTCCGTGCAGACGCTGGGGAAGGCGGATATCCTTGTCAACGCTGCCGGATTCAACCAGCGCGCTCCGACCCTGGATTTTCCGCAGGCCGAATGGGACCGACTCCTCGACACCAACCTGACCGGCACCTTGCGAGCGTGCCAGATTTTCGGGCGGCACATGATTGAGCGCGGTTATGGTCGCATCATCAACATCGCTTCCATGGGATCGTTTCTCGCACTCTATGAAGTGGCGGCATACTGCGCGAGCAAGGCGGGCGTGGCCTCTTTGACAAAATCGTTGGCTATTGAATGGGCACGATATGGTGTCTGTGTTAACGCAATTGCACCTGGCTATTTTCGTACGCCCTTGAGTGAGAAGATCGTGGTGGGCACACCGCGAGGAGAGGAAATACTGATCCGCACTCCGATGAAGCGCTTCGGCGAACTGGAGGAACTGATAGGAGCAGCGATATTTCTCGCCTCAGACGCTGCCAGCTTTGTAACCGGCACTCTGCTTGCCGTAGATGGCGGCTTTCTTGCCAGCGGTGTAAATCAATAACCTCGCATGGTCTCGCCTTTCTGGGCACCGCTCTCCGATCGCCTCTTCATCGATACGGCACAAAGCCCTGCACCTTCATCTCCAGCCGATACACCGATGTTGTGGCCGTGATGTAGAGCGTTCGATCGTCCTTATCACCCCAGTTCAGATTTGCCGGTTGCTCCGGCATGACGATGGTGCCGAGATGGTTGCCTTTGGCATCCCAGACCCAGATGCCTTTTGGTCCAGTAACAAAAATATTGCCGTTCTTATCTACTTTCATTCCGTCAGGCACGCCATCGCCCTTCCCGCCCGGTTCTTCCCCAAAGATGCGGCCGTTAGCGAGGCTGCCATCCGGCGCGACATCGTACACGCGAATGTTTCTCTGTTCGCTGTCATCGATGTAAAAATGTTTGCCGTCCGGTGAAAAAGCAAGGCCGTTCGGCTGCGTCAGCTCTTTGGTAAGTAGCTTCACATTGCCTTTGCTGTCCAAGCGGTAGACGCCCTGAAATGGAATCTCCTGCTTTTCTCCGGCAACCAGATCCAGGGTTGGATCGGTGAAGAACAGCGCCTCGTCTGGCCCGAGAACTACGTCGTTGGGGCTATTCAGTTTTTTTCCATCGTAATGGTCCGCAAGAATTTTATATTTTCCGTCGGGAGTAACAGCGATGATGGCGCGTAATACGCTGGCGCAGTCGATCAGCCGATGCTGGCGATCGAAAGTGTTGCCGTCGGGGTCACCGAGCGCAATCACTTCGTCTTTCTTGCCATCGGGATGAAGCCGGTAAATCTTGTTGATCGTTTCGTCGCTCACATAGAGGAATCCCGCCTGATCCCACACCGGGCCCTCCGTAAATCCGAAGCCCGTCGCAACCACACTCAGTTTGGCATCGTGATCCACCAAATTCCAGAACTGCAACGACTCTGCTTGCAGCTTAAATTCCAGAGGCGCGGGCGGGGTACTTCCAGAACCTGACGCTCCAACCGCAAGCAGCGCGGCAACCACGATGATCAAAGTACGCAGGGTTTTCATGCTGCGATTCATGAGAATGCCTCTTTCGTGAAAAAACTTGAAATGAAAGTTGGACCTGCTTCGAATCATCGGCCGAAAGGAAAAGAGATCTGTCTACGGGTCTTCAAACTCTTCCCTTTTATTCACTACCTCGCCGGTTTTGACATTGGCCACCCGCATCAGATAGCTGATGATGTCATTGAGCTCACAGGAACTAAGTGTCGAACCGTAGTCAGAAGGCATCAGAGTTCGCGAACTATCCACTCCCGCGAGATCGGACTTGTCCACAAAGTAAAACGTCCCATCCAGCGCCTGCAACTGCAAAGAGAAATTATCTTCGTTGCGAATTCGTCCAATGTATTCTTCGCCGCCATGAGTAGTCACCGTCACCAGCCGCGATTGTCGATTGTCGCTCGTTGCGGGGCTGGTAATCGCGTTGCGAATCTGCTCCACCGCGTGGCTGTGTGCGTACCTGACAGATCAGAGGCGATAAAACCGCCTTTGCCGGCAGCCATGTGACAGCCGGAACATCCCGCCTTGCCAAAGAAAATCGTCTCTCCGCGCTCCGGATCACCGGGCAGCTTGAGTGCTCTCTTCGTGCCTTGCAGAGAACGCAAGTACGCAACCACTGCCTGCACGTCAGGCCTGCGCGAGGGAATGGAAAGCCGGCATTCCAGTTCCTGGCACGCCATTCTCAATAATGAGGGAAATCTGCGCATCGGAAAATCGCAGCACCTTCGGATTTTCCGCGATATTCGGCGCGCGTTCTCCACCTCTTCCGTCCAGACCGTGGCATCCCGCGCAGGTTGATGTGAAAGTTTGCTTGCCCCGCGTCGAGGCTGACTTGGCGCTTTCCCGCGGAATATTCTGCTGCGGCCTTGGGACCAGACGGCAATGCCGATGGCGGCCAAGAAAACCGCCAGCACCGGCGCCAGCACGCAACATAATCTGGAGCTTCGACGCATCTGCGAAACACGGCTTAGAAAAAAACTTTAGAGCGAGTTGCATGATGCGTGGATCCCGCGCTCGAATTCACAAACCCAAAACCTCGCCTGAGTTGTTGAAATTTCCCGATGGGTTCTGAATTGGGCATGATTGAATACATTAAACGCTTCTGCGCGGAACTGCACCTGCATACTTTCTGTGATCTGCGTATCTTTCAGCAAGGCCATATCAAAGTTGTAGATACCCGGCCCGCTAAAGAAACGCCGCATAGCATCTCCGACCTGCCCAATCGGTTCTGCAGCGAAGAAATTTGGGTTGAAATATGGCAGCGGAGTCCCACTGGCCCGGCTGATTGCGAGGATTGCGGTTTACATACAGAGGATCCATTACTGGCATAGTTAGGCTCATCGATGGTGTCATCGAAAGTCCCACTGAGTGAGTTGTCATCGTTCGGTTCACTAATCTGCACGGCTCACCTTTGGCGAATGTCGCAATACCCGACAGAGCCCACCCTGAGGTGAGCCTCTTAAGCTGAACCGCCAGTCAATTTGTCAAAGGGCAACTGAACGGTATAGCTCACCGTTAAGTCTTGCGGGACATCGAAAATGGACAACGCACGGCTTGCCCTGGAGATTAAAAGCGTTCGTCGCATCAAACGACGTGGAGCCATTATCTATGGATTTTTCATAGGTGTAGGCAACCAGGAAATTGGCATATTTTTCGTTGTGTTTCAGGCTTACCTGCAGCGAGTTAAACTTGAGCTGACGACTGTAGCCATGTACGGATTGCTGCCGAAGTTAATTCCAAATGTAGGACGCGTACCATTGACCGTTGTCGTCCCGTCAGGATTAGTAACGTCGGTTGGCGAGTTAACCGGCACTCCCTTTTATCAGAATGTAACAGTTGTCTTCGCCAAAAGGACCGCAGGGAGTTTGAGGCTGGCCGTTAATTAGGACCAGATTGTGGGATTGCTCAAGATATAGTTACAGAGTGCTGCATTCGCTGGATTCGACATCTTCAAAGGTCAAAAGGTGCCGGCCCACCGATCCCACATAGCTGGCGCTAATACCGTGGCGATCCCAGTTGCCGTTGAAGAGAGAACTCAAACTCCTGCACGTTCGGTATTTTGTCGTGAGGATTTAGGTAGTCAGACCCGGAAATCGGCGTGGCTTGCACCCAATTAAACGTGCGTGTCGGGATTTTTTGGCGATACGTTTGCCGCAGGAAAAGTAAAGGGAAATTTCTGTCCTTCGTTATCCCCCGTAGCACGATCATAAAAAGGGGTTGCCAGCAGTGTGGTTTGGCGGGGCGGCATAATATATGCCAAACGGCGCATCCCCAACTTCGACAAAGCCGGTGGCGTCCTCAATGGAGCTGAAAAAGATGCCGTACCCGACACGAATACTGGTTTTACCTGGTCCGCCGAGAAGTTTGCCGAGCAGCCTTCAGCGTTATCAGGCGAATATGCGAATCCAATTCTGGGAGCAAAGTTGTGGTACTGAGTGGGGGCCAAGGTTCGCGGCACACCCGGATCTCCCGGAACCACCAACCCTACCGGCGCCCCGGGAAAGCTTGTGATTGTTCGCCGGGGATAACTGTTTCCAGTTTGTTCTGGGTGTCATACCAGGGCATCATAATGTCGTATCTGAGACCGTAATTGATAGTCAGCGTTGGCTTTGCGCGCCAACTATCCTGCGCATAAACTCCGAAAGTATTTATTGCGTGAGTCAAGAAGTTGCTGGCTGGCCTGGGTAAAACTAATTGGAGCACCGATCAGGAAGTCGGCAAAGTCCAATGCCCGTTTCCGCACCATTAAAGCCAAATGCCCCATTCGCATCATCGTAGTTTCGCTCGTTAATCTGATCGTAGTGAAGATCTGCACCAAACTGGAGTGTATGGGTACCTACAATTTTTGTGAAATTATCGAGAACCTGGAACGTGTTGTTGAATTGACGCAGGGCATCTTGCGGAAGCCCAAATTCGTAGTTATTGAAGAAAAAAGATGGCACTCCTTCCAGCGCGGGATTGATGGGAGCAATGCCTCCGTTAAAGCTGGCACCTGACCTGCAGGAGCCACGAAGCCTAAAGATGTCAGTGGAACACCCGTGCCACCACCCGGAACTCCTCCGAAGTAACGGTCTCGCAGATACACCAGACGAACATCATTGATAGTGGAATTATTGATGGTGGTTGTCAGGCCGAGATTTATCATCTGCGCACGACCTAGAACTCCACTATCAAAGCCGGGAACATTGATGCCCTGGGCGTAGGGAGTGGTCAATGAGAATTGATCGAAAAAATAATATCCGAATAACGCACCGAAGTGCGTGTTCGTATCCAGCCGAAACCCCAACTTGTTGTCCGTTATGTTCTGGTTATAGGCGGAAGTTTCGAAAGTAGGGGTTCCGCGGCAAGAGTGAATCCCTGCGTTTGCTGGGGGATGTATTTCAGAGTTGCCTTTGCGACCGGAGACCAGGCAGCCATGGGAATGACCGCGTTCGGAAAGACGCACCCCGTGGTCGGGTCGTTGCTCATGCATCCCGGTGAATAGTAGGGTTCTCCCGCCACAACGGGATAACCCAGTTCCGTTGACAGCGTAGTGGCCCAAGGAACTGCACCTGGGGTCAGTTCCAGGCGACGAGCCCACTACTCCGGAAGAACCTCCACTGTTAAAGAGCTGGGTATACAGATCGGCAAGATTCCCCGAACGATCGTTTGCTGAGGGAACAGTTAAAGCTCTGTGACTGGCCCAGGATTTGTTTATTTCCCTGATAGTCGCCAAAAAAGAAAATTTTGTCTTTCTTTATCGGTCCGCCAAAGGTTCCGCCAAACTGATTCTGCTTGAAATCTCCGCGTGCTCCTTGATTCTCGTAATTGGCGGCATCGAAGTCGGTGTTGCGAAGAAATTCAAAAAGGTTTCCGTGAAACTGGTTGGTTCCGGATTTGGTGACGACATTGATTTGCCCGCCGCTGAAGTTTCCATATTCGGCGTTGAAATTATTGGTGATGATGCGAAATTCAGAGATAGAGTCGAGATTCGGAAGAATGGCCGCTCCATTATGGACACCTTCTTCAGCGTCGGCTCCATTCACCATGAAACCGTTCGAACCGGTTCGGCCACCGTTTACAGACTGAGTTCCGTTGTTTTGATCGCCGGATAGCGTTGCTGGATCTATGCCGATTCCATTCGTCATCTGATCGGTGCCTTGATAAGGCGAAACACCCGGCTGCAGAGCCAGCAGATCAATAAAATTGCGGCCATTCAAAGGTACAGACGTCATCTTAGTGCCTTCGATCACCTCGCCCATTTGCGTGCTCTGGGTCTCCACTTGAGCGGCGTTCGTACTCACCTCAATCTTTTCGTTGATCGAACCAATGGACAGACTGGCATCGACGCGAAGCGCCGAGTTGGCATCGATCACCAACGCCGTTTGCCGGAAAGTCTTGAACCCGGCCTGCGTGATTTCAAGGTCATAGGTGCCAACTGCCAAGGTCGGAAGATTGTAAAAACCTTTGGCATCGGTCTTTTGTGTCGTCTGCACCCCGGTCTGTGTTTCGGTCGCAGTCACCAAAGCCCCGGAAATAACTGCGCCTGACTTATCCGTTACAACGCCGGAGATGCTGCCGGTGATACTCGCCGACGCAATCGCCAGCGCTAATAGCACAAACGCAACAACTGCAACAGCCCACCGACGGTTGCTCATAGATGGTCTCCCTGCGGGACAAGATCGTCCTCGCGCGATGCTCAACGCTGTCTTTTTAGTTATTTTCATCTAATGAAAATCATCTCAGCGCTTTGAAAATTCGATTTATGACGGATGAGACGGTGTATCGCAATCGGAGTAGCCGTGTCAAACTCTTTTTTTATATCGGCAAGATCGGGGCGAACCCGTAACTCCACGCGCACGCCATATTTGTGCGGCCACACGCCCGGGAACGCCTCATTGCCACCCAGCAAAACTACTTCTGTTTCACCGCGATGGCCGAGATCTCAATGCGAGCGTTGTTGACCAGAGCCGCAGCCTGGATCGTTGCGCGGGCTGGCTTGGGGTCAGGCATAACACTCCTGTACACCTTGTTCATGTCGGGGAACTCATGAATGTCGGCCAGGTAAACGGTCACGCTGACTACATCTTTGAGTTCGAAGCCGGCCGCCTTGAGAACTTTCTGGATGTTTTCAAGAGCCGCGGCTGTCTCGGGCCCAATTCCCCCGGCCACCAACTTATCGGACTCATCAGATCCCTCCTGACCGGCGATGTAGAGAGTATTACCCGCCACAATGCCGTCGCTAAAAGGAAGTCCCTTGGTGGTAGAAAGGTTCACGGCTTTATGTTCCTGGCTATATCCCTGCTGTACTGAAACTCCAGCAGCCAGCGCGATCGCGAAAATCCAAAGCAACAAGCGGGTAGTTCTGGTCAGCATCGTCATTTTCATTTCCTCGGATGAATGGATTGGCTCTTCCCATCGAACGACAAACAATGTTAGAGTCCGCGCACATATATACATCCAGGAGGAGGCAATGAACAAGTTTCGTGACTTTGCGAAATCCCACAGAATCGCAGTATCGCTCCTATCCATCGGCCTTTTAGCCGCTATCTCCAGCGGAGCCAGATTCTTGCGGGCACAATCAGTCGCCGTCCCCACTGCACCGCAGACCGACACTGCCTTGATTGCGGACTTTCGCAGGGTGGAAGTAGCTTCCGTCTCCGATGCACTTGAGCAGTTGACCGGCAAGAGAATGTACATGAGTCACCGCATGCATCCCATCTTTACCACAAAGTTCGCCGGCTTTGCCCGGACGGTTTTGCTCAAGAAAGACGAAGGCAACAGCGATCCTGCGGCCTTGAGCGGAATGCTCGCGGCCATTGACGAGGGTTCCACGGATTCGGTTTACGTGATGGTGGTCGAGGACGGCGAAGACATAGCGGGAATGGGCGGACTGATGGGCACCGCTATGGCTGCGCGCGGCTATGCCGGAGCCGTGATCGATGGCGGAGTCCGCGACGTGGCCTATCTGCGCAAGATCGGGTTTCCGGTGTATGCGATCGGCATCGTGCCATCTACGTCGGTGCATCACTATCGATTCGGAGGTGCCCAGATTCCAGTGAAGTGCGACGGCGTGACGGTAAATGCGGGCGACATTATCGCGGCAGACAGTGATGGCATAGTGGTTGTACCCCGAGCGAAGGCCCAGGAAGTCCTGGCTCTAGCTCAACAAATGGACTTCAAAGAACATTCGATGTATGCCGTGATTGAACAGATGAAATCGATCGTGGAAGCGGTAAAGAAGTTCGGAAGGCTGTAGCGGATAAAAGACCGCTTGCACAAAACCGACTTTCATCAGATAATTCGCACTTTCATTTTGTGCTCGGCCCGATATCGATCAGTTTATGGCTAATACTCCAAAACGAAGCTACAACATCACTGCGCTGCAGCGCGGCTTGCGTCTTCTTCACATTTTCAGCGAGTCGCCGCACGGACTCACGGCCAAGCATGTGGCGCAACGTTCCCGGCTGCCGGTAAGTACGGTCCACCGTTTTCTCGCGAATCTGGAAGGCGCGGGTTTTTTGAATTGCAGTGGAGACGGGGTGTATCACCTGGGGATCGCGTGTTTCGCCATCGGCCAGGCGGCTGTGGGTCAACTCGACATTCGCCGCGTCAGTCTGCCGTACCTTCAGGAATTAAACCGGCAGACGCGCGAAACCATTCATCTGACGGTGCGGCATGGGCTGTCCGCTGTTTATGTTGAAAAACTGGATTCGCCCGAACAGTTGCGCATCTTCTCCCGCATCGGCGCAGCCGTTCCCTTATATTGCACCGCTGTGGGCAAGATCATGCTGGCCTACATGCCCGAAACCGAGCGAAAACAAGCACTCCCACAACTGGGATTGCAGCGTCTAACACCCAACACGGTGGGGAACCTTCAAGAGCTCGAAGCTGAACTTTACCGGGTCCGGAAGAACGGCTACGCCTGTGATCTCGAGGAGCACGAACTCCACATACGATGCATCGCAGCACCCATCTGGGACCATGCCGGCGGGGTGAATGCCAGCCTCAGCATCACTGCTCCGCTGGTACGCATGCCGGTCACACGATTACGTCAACTTGCGACGCTCATTCAGACCGCCGGATTGCAAATCTCGCGCGAACTGGGATATCAAACTACTAGCTATGGGGCGCCTTTGCAAAGGCCTGCGGAAGGGTCCGTGGCATGAGGATGGTAGCGCTCGGCGCCGTGGTCTTTACGTGCCTTGCAGCGTGGGCTGGAAATGACGCGCCAGCAAGTGTATCGACGGTGATCGATGTACAGTCTTCGGATCTGCTTGTTCAACCTCCGAACGCCAACTGGGTTTCCTACAACGGGGACTATACCGGCCGGCGCTACAGTGGACTTTCAGAAATTAATCCTAGCAATCTAGCGGAACTTCGCGCCGAATGGGTCTTTCATGCGCGCAACTCAGGACGGCTTGAAGTCACTCCAGTAGTCGTGAATGGAATGATGTTCGTCACTGCTGCAAATGATGCTTTCGCGCTCGATGCACGCACGGGACGAGTGGTGTGGCGCCATTCGTGGCCAATTTCGGAAGGGCTTATCGATGACGCGTCAGGACACATCAACCGCGGAGTCGGGGTTTGGCACAACCGGATTTTCATGGAAACCGACAATGCGCATCTCCTCTGCCTGGATGTGCGCTCCGGCAATCTCATCTGGGATGTGGCATACGCGAATTGGAACAAGAATTACGGCGCAACCAGCGCACCTCTCGTAGTCAAAGACAAAGTTCTGGTAGGCACTTCCGGCGGCGATGATGGCGTGCGCGGCTTTGTTGCCGCCTACGACGCGCTGACTGGCCAGCTAGCCTGGAGATTCTGGACCATACCTGGTCCGGGCGAATTTGGTTCCGCGAGCTGGCCTGGGAAGCTATACCTGCATGGCGGTGGAACTACGTGGATGCCTGGCACCTACGATCCCCAACTCAACACAATTTATTGGGGTACCAGCAACCCCGCGCCAGACTTTGAGGGCGGTGTGCGCCCGGGAGACGATCTCTACACTGACTGTGTGTTAGCGCTCGATCCTGATACTGGAAAATTGAAGTGGTATTTCCAGTTCACCCCGCATGATCTTTTCGACTACGACGCGGTTGAAACTCCGATTTTGATCGACGCCACTTACCTGGGCACGGCGCGCCAATTGCTGGTACAGGCAAACCGCAATGGCTACATCTACGTACTCGATCGCACCAACGGAAAGTTTTTGTCGGCAACGCCATTTGTGGACAAACTGACTTGGGCAAAGGGAATCGATGCGCAGGGCAAGCCGCTGCGTACAAATATCGAGCCGACAGCGGAAGGAACGCAGGTTTGCCCCGGCTACGCAGGAGCCACAAACTGGTTCGCACCTTCGTACAGCGAGTCCACACACTCCGTTTACTTCATGGCGCTGGAAGAATGCGAAACTTTTTTTCTTAAACCACAGGCTTTCCAAGAAGGCCGCGAGTTTTACTCGACTGGAGTGAAACGCATTCCCAGTGAAACTTCGCAGAAGGTGCTGGTTGCATTCAATCTGGATACAAATTCGATTGCGTGGAAATATCCGCAAGCCGGCACCGGGCACTCCTCGGGTGGCACGATGACAACCGCGAGCGGACTGGTATTTTTTGGGGATGATTCGGGCTCGTTTGAGGCTGTAGATGCGCGAACTGGCAAGGCGCTATGGCACTTCAACATGGGGCAGGACATAAGCGCATCCCCCATGAGCTATGCGGTTGCTGGCAAACAACATGTGGCGATCGCCGCGGGCAGTGACGTTTTCAGCTTCGCGTTGCCCTGATAGGTCGTCAAGTTTCGACCGCCGATCTTGAGATCAAATTGTAAAGGAGAACAAATATGAACTCGGCTTTCACTCGAAGAAACTTTACAACACGCTTCGCTTCCCTGCTCTCTGCAGTGGGAGTTACCGCCGCCGTGTTACCGAAACGTGCCTTGGCCCAAAATGCAGCCGCGCAGGATGGTGAAATCCGCAAGCTGAATAGCGAAGGCAAGCCCGGCAGCGAGAAAGACGCCATCATGCCGGTGATCGTTCACCGCGGATTGATTTATGTCGCGGGACAGGGTGCTCACGATAGTCGAGATGCAAAAGAATGGACGATCGAATCTCACACCACCATGGTCATGGACAAGATCAAAAAGCACGTGGAAATTGGTGGTGGCACCATGGACACCATTCTCACATTGAATGTTTTCCTGGTGAAGATTGAACACTGGGACGGAATGCACAAAGTGTTCTCGACATATTTCCCTCATGGCGGCCCAGCCCGCACCACCGTTGCAGTAGCCGCGCTGCCCGGAGATTCGCTGGTGGAAATCAATTGCATCGCCGCAGTCGCCGGCAAGTAAACGGCAAGGGAGCTTCATTTATGCGATTTAATTCAAAGTGGAATCGCCGAAGCTTTCTCGGCGGCATGGGCGTAATTGCGAGTTCGCTACTAGCGCCACGCAAGTTGTTTTCACGGAATCGCGGAGCCGCAGGCGCAAGCACGCCGATAAGTGGTTTCGGACAAACCGGCAATCCCTACGAAGAACTGGGTGTGACAACGGTGATCAATTGTGAGGGAACCATGACTATGCTTGGCGGTTCCCTTCCCCACCCTGAACTCGAAGCAGTGATGACCATGGCCGGGCGCCACTTTGTAAGCATCCCGGAGCTCGAGGTGGCCGCAGGCAAGCGCATCGCTGAAATGCTCAAGTTTCCCGACGGTTACACAGCTCTCGTGACCTCGGGTGCGGCGGCGGCGATTCAATCAGGATTGGCGGGCATTCTGACGGGCGGGAAAGAAGAATTTATCCGGCAATTGCCCGACCTTACCGGGATGAAGTCGGAAGTGATCATTCAGAAATCGCATCGCAATCCGTTCGATCACCAGCTGCGATCGACGGGAATCAAGTTGATTGTGATCGAAACCACGGATCAGCTGCGAGCTGCCGTAAATGAACGCACGGCGATGATGCATTTTTCCAACTTCGCCAACGCCACCGGGCAAATCAAGGTTGACGAGTGGGTGATGCTGGCGAAGCAATACAACATTCCCTGCATGAACGACGCCGCTGCCGATACGCCGCCGGTCTCTCATCTTTGGGATTACACCAACATGGGTTACGACCTCGTAACTTTCAGCGGCGGAAAAGCGATTCGTGGACCGCAATGCGCTGGGATGTTGATCGGACGCAAAGAACTGGTAGCCAACGCTCTGCTCAACAACAGCCCGCACGAAGATACATTGGGCCGCAGTCAGAAAGTAGGCAAAGAAGAAATCGTCGGCATGGTGAAGGCGCTTGAGCTTTTTCTCGCGGAAGATCATGAAGCTCTCGCGAAAGAATGGCAAGCCCGGCTGGAGTTAATCTCGCGCGAAATTACAAAAATTCCCAGCGTCAGCACGTCCTACTTCGTTCCGGACATCGCCAATCATGTGCCGCACATGAGCATCACGTGGGATCCAGGCCGCATTTCATTAACGCCGCAGCAGGCATCAAAGCTGCTGCGCAGCTCGAGTCCGTCGATTGTGATGGGATCCGGCGAAGGCAGGTCAGGGCTGGCCATGAACTCATTCATGTTGCAACCCGGCGAAGACAAAATTGTCGCCGAGCAACTTTCGCGAATTCTGCGCGAGCACGCGGCCTGATCGAAGATGACCCGCACCGGAAGATACATTAGGAGAAACTTGGGACGTACCAAACGCATAGCCCAAGACCGATCGAACTACTTACCGCACCGGCATGCGGAGCTTGGATCCTTTTTTCTCCAGCCAGGCGTTGAACTGTTCGATCATCTCCCTGGTCCACGTGGCATCGATCTGGCCCGGCGTGTACTTGCCTTCGCGAAGCATCGTGTGGCCCCACTCATCGATCAGGTGATCCATTTCGGTGTCGTCGGCAACTTTCGCCGCGAGTTGCGGAGGAACAAAAGTTATCCCCTCAGGATCTCCGATCGCAATATCCCCCGGCATTACCGTTACATCTCCGATACGAATGGGAACATTGATTCCTGTCAGCATGACGTTCTCAAGCGCGGAGGGATCGACACCGCGCGTGTACACCTGAAAGCCTGGAATTTCCTGAATGCCGGTGACATCGCGCACCGCTCCGTTGACGATCAACCCGTTGTGGCTCTTGGCATAGATGGCGGTCGAGAGATTGTCTCCGACAATGGTGCCATAGCGGATTTTCCCGAACAGATCAACCACCAGAACGTCACCCGGTTTCAAGATGTCAATGATCCACGAGTTCTCGTCTCCAATTCGTTTTTCTTTCTTGCCGTTGGCTCGAATCACCGAATCCATATCAGGACGTTGCGGCATGAAAACAGCGGTCACGACGCGGCCCACAAGGCGCTGTCCCGGATTGATCACCTTCCAGCCGCTTTCGAACTGGTTCTTGTAGCCGGCATCCTGCAGAACGTCCCACGCCTCATCGGCGGTAACGTCTTTCAGCCGCGCGAGCACCGAATCCGGCACATTCGGACGTCCATCCGGAAAACGGTCGCCCTGCCATGCTGGTGTGAATTCAACGCGCTGGTCTTTCGAGAAGAGGTCGAGTTGCGCACAGGCCGGCGCAACCAGCGCGAGGCAACTTATAAGTGCTGCAAGAAGAGGTGCTCTGTTCATAGGGCTCCGGTAAGAATCTCAGGAATGAAAACGAGTTTCATCGTGAGCGCGAAAATATCACATGGCCATCAGCGTAGCAACATTGGGGGTTCACGATGAACGCCGCGAGAACGAGCCATGTCCGCTGGTTGCTGGTGTTCTGGCTGTTTGTCCTCAGCGCGGTTTCTTATCTCGACCGCGTTAACATTTCCATCGCCGGCGGATCGATCGCCGAGGCCTATCATCTCAGCGACGTGCAACTGGGCCAGGTATTCAGCGCCATGCTGGTCGGGTACGCAATCTTCCAAACTATCGGTGGAAGACTGGCTGATCGCTTTGGCCCGCGCCGCGTGCTTGCCGCGGGCGTCGCGTGGTGGGGAATTTTCACCGCACTGACTGCGATGGTCCCCGCAAATATTGCGGGTGCAATTTTCATTTTCGTCGCAGTCCGTTTTCTTCTCGGCGCGGGAGAGGCCGTGATCTATCCCTCCGCCAATCAATTCATCGCCCGCTGGATTCCAACCACCGAACGCGGTATTGCAAATGGCTGGATCTTCGCCGGAGTAGGAGCCGGCGCCGGCCTTACGCCGTTGATTGTCACCTACATCATGGTTCATTACGGCTGGCGGACTTCGTTTTGGGTATGCTCCATCATCGGATTCGCGGTTGGCGCCGTGTGGTTCGTGATCGCTCGCGATACACCTGCGGAGCATCCTAAAATTTCTGTCTCGGAGCTGGCTTTTATTCGTTCCGGGCTTACGCAAGCAGAGCCGAAGAGTGATTCGAAAGCGCTCGTGCCCTGGGCGCGGGTAATACAAAGCAAAGAAGTCCTGGCCGTCACGCTCAGCTATTTTTGCTATGGCTATGTCGCATGGATCTTCTTCAGCTGGTTCTATCGCTATCTCGCTAAAGTGCGAGGCCTGGATTTGAAGGCGAGCGCTTTCTACACCGTGCTGCCCTCTCTGGCCATGCTCGTGGGTTGCCTTTTAGGAGGAGCCATCAACGACCGGCTCAGCAAGCGACTGGGGCCGCGGGTAGGGCGTTGCGGTATTGCCGTTTTTTGCGATTTTGATAGCAGGAATATTTATCGCTCTCGGCTCCCAGGTTCAGAGCGCGCGGCTGGCCAGCGTTGTGCTCGCGGGCGGAGCAGGTGCGCTGTATTTATCTCAGAGTTCTTTCTGGTCGGTGACCGCCGATATTGCCGGCGCGTCTGCTGGTTCGGTATCCGGCTTCATGAATATGGGAAACCAGATTGGAGCGGCTCTTACGGCTTCTCTCACTCCCTGGATCGCCGCCCGATTTGGCTGGACGACTTCATTTCTAGTGGCGGCTGCGCTGTGTCTGGTAGGCGCATTGAGCTGGCTGGTGGTGGATCCATCGCGACAACTCAGAGTTTCTTCAGCTGATGCTAGCGCCTTGCAACTGCAAAGTGCGAAACACATATCCGATCAGCCTACTTGCAGACAGTATGTGGTTCGCGCAAGTTCGTGAAATCAAAATTATGGCGACGCTGAACATAAAAGCGAAGACCGGCTGTATGTGGGACATGGTGAGTCTCGGCGAAGTCATGCTCCGCCTCGATCCTGGCGATGAGCGCATCTCTACCACGCGCCATTTTCGCGCATGGGAAGGTGGAGGCGAATACAACGTGGCTCGCGGCCTCAGGCGCTGCTTCCGCATGGACACGGCGATCGTCACCGCCCTCGCCGACAATCCAATCGGACGTCTCGTCGAAGACCTGATGCTGCAAGGAGGCGTGAGTCAAAAATATGTACGCTGGGCGCCCTTTGATGGCGTGGGCCGCACGACCCGTAATGGCCTGAATTTTACCGAGCGAGGCTTTGGCCTGCGCGCTCCTGTGGGATGTTCGGATCGCGGGCATACCGCCGTCTCACAATTAAAGCCCGGCGAAATCGATTGGGATCAGATCTTCCAAAAAGACGGAGCTCGTTGGTTTCACACCGGTGGAATATTTTGCGCGCTCTCCGAGACCGCACCGCTGGTGGCTGAGGAAGCCATGAACGCGGCAAAGCGATCAGGCGCGATCATTTCTTACGATCTGAACTACCGTGCATCGCTGTGGAAATCGATTGGAGGAAAATCCAAAGCCCAGGAAGTGAACCGCCGGCTTACGCCGCTTGTCGATGTAATACTCGGGAACGAAGAAGATTTCACCGCAGCTTTGGGCTTCGAAGTGAAAGGCCTCGACGAACACCACTCCAAGCTCGACCCTGCCGGATTCAAAGAGATGATCGAAAGAGTAGTACAGGATTTTCCCCAACTTTCAGTGATCGCCACGACTTTGCGAAATGCAAAGAGTGCGACGGTGAACGACTGGGGCGCAATGTGTTATTACGACGGCGCCTTCTACCAGGCGCGGGTGCGCGAAAATCTGGAGATCTACGACCGCGTCGGCGGAGGCGACTCCTTTGCCTCAGGGTTGGTTTATGGATTTCTGTCGGGGAAAGAGCCGCAGTGGTCGGTCGATTGTGGTGCGGCCCACGGCGCGCTGGCCATGACCACGCCCGGCGACACCACGATGGCCACTCTGGAAGAAGTGCTGCAAGCCATGAAGTCGCAAACCGCGCGTATCGCACGCTGAACGAGACAAACCTATGACCATCGATGATGTAATTCGCAGGATCGGCGAGATTGGCATCGTACCCGTGGTGCGGGCTGCAACAGCCGAAGACGCAACTCGGGCCGTTGAAGCTATCTGTGCCGGGGGAATTCCGGTTCTCGAAATAACCATGACTGTTCCCAACGCAATTTCTGTGATCAGCCATGTGGTGCGTGAACATGGCGGAAAGGCGCTCATCGGGGCAGGCACGGTTACAACGGCCGAACAAGCCGAGCAATGCATTCGCGCCGGCGCGGAGTTTCTGGTAAGTCCGGGACTTTCGACCCGTGTGCTCGCTGTGGCGCAGTCCTGCGCCAAGCTGGCAATCCCCGGTGCGCTCACGCCCACAGAACTTATGCATGCTCAGGACAATGGCGCCAAGCTGATCAAGATTTTTCCTTGCGGCAACGTTGGCGGTCCCAAATATTTGCAGTCCTTGAAAGGCCCCTTCCCCAATGTTGCCCTGATTCCAACCGGCGGAGTGAACGTCTCCAATGCTGCCGGTTACATTGCCGCTGGGGCGTTTGCTCTCGGAATCGGCGGGGATCTAGTGAATGCCGCCGCTCTGCGCGATGGGAATCTGGCGATGATCACGCAAGCGGCTAGTGAGCTAGTGCAGGCAGTGCACGCCGCACGCGAACTGCAGAAAAGCTGAGCACATCTCTCGCCGATCACCTCTTTCTTCTTGTTGATGCAGTCGGCGACGCACGATCCACACTTCAAAGACTCTGCCTGCTTCCAGTACACTGGCTCCAAGAGGGATCTGCCGCTTGCATAAACTCAGACCGTGCTTCCGCTTTGGTATCAGCGCTCTCTTTCTCCTTTTGCTGGCTATGCCAGCGATTGCCCAGTCCGCTTCTCCGGAACCGATAAATGGGCTTAAATGGCGCTTGATCGGCCCATTTCGCGGCGGCCGGGTAGTTGCCGTGGCTGGCGTGCCGGGCGACTCCACTACTTTTTATTTTGGCGCGGTCAACGGAGGTATTTGGAAGACTACCGACGCTGGAACGGTTTGGTCGCCAATTTTTGATAGCCAATCGATCGGCTCAATCGGCGCGATAGCCGTGGCTCCTTCCAACCCCAAGATCATCTACGCCGGGAACCGGCGAGTCCGATATTCGTTCCGATCTGTCTTCCGGCAACGGCGTCTATAAATCCACCGATGGCGGCTCTACCTGGACGCACATCGGCTTGGAGGACACGCGCCAGATCAGCCGGATCGTCGTCGATCCGCAGAATGCCAACGTCGTCTACGTCGGTGCGCTCGGCCACGCTTATGGTCCAAATGAAGAGCGCGGCGTCTACAAATCTGTCGATGGAGGGAGCGCATTGGAGCAAGGTTCTCGATGCAGGGACGCGACATTGGCGTTTCGGATCTGGCGATCTGCTCCGGCAATCCGCAGATTTTATTTGCCGGCACATGGAATGCGCATCGTCCCCCGTGGAGCACGTATGCTCCCATCGACGGACCAGGCGGCGGGCTCTACCGATCGCAAGATGCTGGCAAGACGTGGTCGCGCCTCAACAATGGCAGCGGATTGCCTGAAGGTGATTGGGGACGCATTGGCGTTGACGTTGCGCCAGACGGCAAGCGCGTCTACGCGCTCATTCAAGCGAAGAAAGCTGGCCTATATCGTTCCGATGACGGAGGCAACACGTGGGTTCTGGAAAACGCAGACCCCGCCTCACCAGCCGCGCATGGTATTTCAACAGCATCACCATCGACCCACACAATCCCGATGTGATCTATGTTCCGAATGTCGCTCTCTACCGATCCGAAGACGGCGGGAAAACAATTTCGATCGTCCGCGGGCGCGCCCGGCGGCGACGATTACCACCAGATCTGGATCGATCCCAGGAATTCTGCCAGCATGGTTCTCGGAACGGATCAGGGCACAACCAGTCAGCCTCGACCGCGGCCAAACCTGGAGTACTTGGTACAACCAGCCCACCGCGCAGCTTTATCATGTGATCACCGACAACCAGTTTCCCTATGTCGTGTACGGCGCGCAACAGGATAGCGGAAGTGCAGCGGTTCTGAGCCGCACCGATCACGGCCAGATCACTCCACGCGATTGGTTTCCCGCGGGCGAGAGCGAAAGCGGATACATGGCGCCCGATCCCAAAGATCCGAACATCATTTATCTGAGCGGAACGTACGGCAGCGTTGACCGCTATCAACAAACGGACCGGACTGAGCCAGGATGTTACTCCGTGGCCCGTGCTGACATTTGGATCCGAGATCAATCAACGTAAATATCGAGATCCCTGGACTCCGGTCCTGCTCTTTTCTCCCGCCGACTCCACAACGCTTTATCTTGGGACGCAATATGTGATGAAGACTGTCGATGGCGGCCTGCACTGGCAGATCATCAGTCCGGATCTGACCGGATCGACGCAACAGCCGGGAGATGACAAGATCTGCAGGAGCCCACCACGGTCGAAATGCGAAACAGCGCGGCTACGGCGTCGTGTTCACCATTGCGCCGTCCGCTCTTAACCGCGATCTGATCTGGGCGGGAAGCGACACGGGATTGATTCACCTCACTCGCGATGGCGGGAAAAACCTGGAAGGATGTCACTCCGCGGGCCTGACGGCGTGGAGCAAGATCTCGTTCATCGAAGCTTCGCACTTTGATCCTGCGGTTGCTTATGCGGCGGTGGATCGCAGCCGGCTTGACGATCGAGACCCCGTATCTTTATCGAACCCGCGATTATGGTGCTACCTGGCAACTGATTACGAACGGCATTGCGGCCAACGCTTTTCCTGCGCGGCATTCGCAAGACAAGATACTGAGAATAAGGCGCTGCTTTTTGCCGGAACTGAACTCGGCGTTTACGTATCATTCGACGATGGCGACCACTGGCAATCGTTGCAACTCAATCTGCCGGTCACATCGTTCGCGATCTCGCGATTCACGGCGACGATCTTGATAGTCGCCACGCACGGCCGCTCGTTCTGGATTCTCGACAACATCACGCCACTGCGCCAGGCGTCTGAGGCGCGCAAAGGCAGATGCATTCTGGCTGTATCATCCCGCGCCGGCGTTTCGCATCGATAACGATTCCTTCCCGGGCACACCGCTTCCGCCCGAGGAACCGACCGCCGAGAATCCTCCCGCTGGCGCCATGATTGATTATTTCCTGAAGTCTCGCGGCCAGACAGTGTCACGCTGGAGATTTTCGATGCGCAACAGAAACTCGTCCGCAAGATTCTCCTCGGAGGATAAGCCGAAGCTAGATCCGGGAAAAACATCCGCCACTTCCCATTGCCGAGCGTTGGTTCCCCAAGCCGGAATCGCCTGCAGACAAATCCTGGAATGCATCGCTTTCGTCTGGAATCTTACTTGGGGCAGTTCCGGCGAGCCTAGTCCGGATGAAGAATCCGAATACCGCAGTCCCAGCGGTCCCAAAGGTGTGCCGGGAATCTACACAGTCAGACTCACGGTTGACGGACAGCCGCAGACTCAGCTCCTGAAAGTCATCATGGATCCGCGCTCGTCTGCGACTCCGCGAGATACTTCAGCAGCAGCTGCAACTCGGCCAAGAAGATATTTGCCGGAAACTCTCGAAGCACGTCGCGCGCTCGCTGAGATCGGTTCGGTGCAGAAACAACTGGCTGATCATTGAGCAGAAACTTGGCGAACAAAATTCAACTCTCAAGTCGGCTCTGGCGAACGCTCAATCGGAAATCGGAAAGATTGTTTCCAACAAACAACCAGGCGAAGAGCAGTCCGGAGGACTGCAAGATGGCTACAGCGATCTGGCCTCGGCACTAAGCGGGTTGTTGAAAGCGGAGATCGTGCTGTGCCTTCCCAGGCAATTGCTCTCTACAGGGAGTCCAGCCAGCGCATCAACGACGGGTATCGCGGAATGGACTAAATTCAAACAAACGGAATTGCCCCAGCTAAATCAGAAATTGCGCGAAGGAAGTCTTGCTCCGATCGCGATTTCGGAAATCGAGCAGGAAGTCCAATTTCTTATGTCGCGCTAAACCAGGAGCCGAGATTGATGCCCACTCATTTCCCAGACGCATGCCGATTAACTGCGCCACTCAAGACCATGGTTTCATCGAAGGTGAAGTAAAACGTCGCTCCTTTGTCGATCTCGGCTTCGGCCCAAATGCGTCCCCCGTGCTTTCGGACGATGCGCTGCACTGTGGCAAGTCCCACACCGGTACCTTCAAACTCCTGGTCGCTGTGAAGCCGCTGAAACACTCCAAACAGCTTGTCAGCGTATTGCGGATTGAATCCAGCGCCATTGTCTCGTACAAAAAGCACAAGTTGGCCTTCGACCGTTGACTGGTCAACCTCAATGACGGCTCGATCACAGCGTCGGGTATATTTGACGGCATTGGACAGAAGATTGGCGAACACTTGCTGGATCAATCCGGGATCGCAATTGACAGAAGGCAGCGATCCTATACGCCAGTCGATCTCCCGGCCAGCGGTTTCGGATTCGAGGTCGCGCAGAACTTTCTCAACCAGTGAATCCAAAGTCGTTACCTGCACAGCCATGCTGCGACGATCCAGCCGGGCCAGATTGAGCAGATCGTCGATCATACGGCCCATCTTCTGCGTACCATCCTGAATGCGTTCCAGCTGGATTTGCGCTTGGGGCGCCAATTGAGAGCTATTTTCCTCGGCCAATATGCGGGCAAATCCATTGATATGGCGGAGGGGCGTCCGGAGGTCGTGCGAAACTGAGTAAGAGAAGGCTTCCAATTCGTGGTTTGCAGCTGCGAGCTGTGCCGTACGCTCAACCACGCGATGTTCCAGGTCCTCATTCAGCCTCTTGATATGTTCTTCAGCCCGTTTGCGCTCTGCCAGTTCAATCTGCAGTTGTTCGTTGACTTGGGCCAGTTCGGCCGTGCGCTCGGCTACTCTCACCTCCAGATTCTCTTTCGCCTGCTGCAATTCTCGCTGTTTAATCTCAAGTTCTTCGTTGATCTGGACCGCGCCTTCGTAGGTGGAGATCAGCAAATCCAGAATCTGTTGTTTCTCGGCGGTGATAAAGTGCGATTGGCCGCCAAAGTGAAGTTGTACTCCGACCTGCAATCGTTCAGTCTTTCGCAGTTCCACGTTCGTCAGGATGTATTCGACTCGCGAAACCAGGTATTTGTCATCGTAGGGCTTCCGGATGAAACTATCCGCACCGCATTCCAGCCCCCTAACAATGTCTTGCGGCCCGGAAAGAGATGTTAATAGGACGACGGGAATGTCCTTGAGGGCGGGTAATGATTTAATCTCCTTGCAGAGCGTGTAACCGTCCATCTCTGGCATGACCACATCGGTAATGACCATGGCGGGAATGTTGTGAAGCGCCGCCGCCAACGCTTGCTTGCCGTCTCTGGCCACCGTTACCGAAAATCCTCGCGTGCTTAGGTAATGATTCAACTGTTCAGCCTGGGTTTGGCTGTCTTCGGCAATAAGTATCTCGGCCCCGTGAAAGAAGTTTCCTTTGGTTCGGCCCATAGCACCCCTGACTTTTTTCTCAGCTACCAGAAAAATCCCGTCCGAGAAAAGGACCATCGATCTCTGGTCTGTTGGCCATTGCCTCTTCGTTATTGCTCACAGTCCTATTAGCAAGGCTTGTCAACGCCAGGCGAATCTTTTCTGGTGGAAGTACGTATGTCGCTCCTCCCAGCCTTATTGCTTCTCCTGGCATGCCATGCACCACCGACGTATCCTGATCTTGAGCAATGGTCACCGCTCCCTGTTCCCTCATCAACTTCAACTCCCACGCGCCGTCCTTGCCCATTCCGGAGAGCAGCACGCCGACAGCGCTCGAGCCATACACTTTTGCGACAGAACGAAACAGACACGCAACCGATGGCCGGAGCCCGGCCTCGGGCTTGTCCGATCTGAGTTGGACACGGCCATCCGTACTCACCGCCATGTGCAATCCATCGGGAGCCACATAGGCTTGTCCGGGAAGCAGGGATTGACCGTCTGCGGGTATATGAACCGGCAGGCTTGACGATTGAGCCAGCCACTCCACAAAACCTTGGGTAAATCCGGCCGCAATGTGTTGGACAATCAAGACTGGAACTGGAAAGCTGCTCGGCAACCCCGCCAAAATCATTTGGAGGACTGGCGGACCACCGGTCGAGGCCCCAATGGCTACGATCCTGGGTTGAGCCGTTCGGAGCTGGATTTCCTTGTAGGGGGGAATTTCCGAGGCTAGTTCTGCCGATCGAGTGCGTGGCCATCTTCTCACTACTTTTACTTCCGACATCATCTTTACAGAGCGAATTAACTCCGAGATGGTCTGTTCATGGTCGGGATGGCCAATGCCCAAAGGTTTGCGCAACACAGCTAGAGCGCCGCATTCGATCGCGCGGAAGGCTTTAGCGGTGTCAGTAAAATCCATTGTTCCACTCACAATTACAATCGGCGTGGGGTAAGTCTCCATGATCCGCCGGGTGGCATCGAAACCGTTCATTCGTGGCATGTGGACATCCATGGTGATGATGTCAGGCCGGGTGCGTACCACCGCTCGCAACGCTTCTTCTCCCGTCTCCGCTGTTCCAACCACTTCGATCGCAGGATCGGAGCAGAGAACTTGAAGCAGAAATTCCCGCACCGTCGGTGAGTCCTCGACGACCAGAACTCGAATCATCCACAACTCCTAACCGCTGTTTCAGATCAATCTGCGGACGACTTCCAGCAGATTGCCCTGGTCAAAGCTGCTCTTCACGAGGTACGCACTGGCCCCGACATCAACTCCGCGCTCCCTGTCTTCCCTGGAGTCCAGTGCGGTTACAAGCACCACGGGCAACTGCGCCAGCCTTTTATCAGATCTGATTCTTGCAGTCAGATCAAAACCGCTCATTCTGGGCATCTCTACATCTGAAACCACTAAATCGAAAGCCTCGGTCGCGAGCACGGTCAAAGCCTCCGCGCCGTCAATGGCGGTTTTCACCGTGTACCCGGCAAATTCGAGGATATTCTTCAGCAGTGTCCGTGAGGTGATCGAATCTTCCGCGACCAGGATGGACTTGGATGCCTCTTCAGTTTCCGGGACCGCGCTGGCAGCGGCCGTTTTGATCGCGGACTTCATTAAGTCCGCGACGTTGAGTACAGGCAACACTTTGCCGTTTCCGAGGATGGTGGCGCCGGCAACATTACGCACCCGCGGAAGCTGCTTCCCCAGGCTCTTCACCAAAACTTCCTGCTCGTCGAGAACTTCATCAACCAGGAATCCAATTTGTTCGCCCGCCCAGGCAAGTACAAGAAGCGGCATTTTGCCTCTTGCATCAGGGTTCGCGTTTCGCTGACGAATCTCGAGCACACCGCTAAGACGAACCGCCGAAGTGGTGCGGCCATCGATCTGAATGGTCTCCCGGTTTTCCGCGCTCTTGATTTCTTCCCGACCCACCCGGAGGACTCTTTGTACGTATCGAGTCGGAACTACAAACAGGCTCTCCCCCACACGAATCAGGATGCCCCGGAATCTGGCGAGAGTAAGCGGCAAAATGAGCCGGAAAGTCGTCCCGGTTCCCGGCTGGGTTTCAACGGATACCGTCCCGCTAACCCTTTCGGCTTTTTCCCGCACAATGGCAAGGCCTAGCCCCCGCCCTGAGATTTCGGTAATCATCGGACTGGTGGAGACGCCGGACTTGAAGATGAGGGATGCTCTTTGCTGCTCATTCATTTTCAGCGCATCATCGCAAGACACAAGCCCAAGCTTGATGGCCGCCGCCTGCACCTTCTGGATATCAATGCCCGCTCCATCGTCCGAAACAACGATTTCAACCTTGTCCGCACTCTTGGTAATGATGGCGACGCGGATGGCTGCCCGCAGCGGTTTCCCGCTTTCTTCCCGTTGCTTCGGAGTTTCAATGCCGTGATCGATGCAATTTCGTACCAGGTGAATGAGGGGATCTTTCATCTCCTCCAGGATTCGCCGGTCGGTTTCGATCTCGCCTCCAACAATGGCCAGTTCCACGTCCTTACCGCAATCCCGGCTAAGATCGCGAACAAGCTTGGGGAAAGATTCGAGCAAGGTGGAAAATGGAAGCATCGACACCCGTTTCATATCTTCCACGAGATCATCCACTCTCCGCTCGAATGCATGGCGGTCGTATTCGAGCCGTTTGCCCAGAGCAGTCAGTTTTTGTTTGATGGAATTCAGTGCATTTTCATCTCGGTCCAAAAAGGCGGATATCTTCGTAGCGCGCTCGTGTGGACGGTCGAGATTCCGCGTTCACCAATGAGGGCAAGGCATGCGCCAGCGGCCGGATTTTCCGCCATTCTGCTTCCCACGAAATCAGCGCGTGGCTGATTTCACGCAACTCGATTACTCGCTGGGCTACGGTCGCCTTGACTGGAATTAACTCTTCGGTTTGGCGAAGAAGCGCATCGAGCTTGGAGGATCGTATTCTTAAGGTCTCGGAGGCTACCTGTTTCTGGTCCTCGAAGTGTACCGATTGAGGGGTATTTTCCGGCTGGGGAATTGTTGTGCGGCGGGAACCGGTATCTTCCACAGAATGTAATGCTCGTGGCTCCCCATGCGGAAGGATGGATTTGGATGGATTTCGCGGCATCGGCGTCTGCGGCGGGAGAGACTCATCAACTGGCGCGGTTTCATCGCTCTCGGCGGAAAGCTGCGCGCCCAGAGCATCCAGCATCTGATGAAGCTGATCAAAGAGCTCTGTTGAGAATGCTATTTCTTGGGCTTTCAGTCGCGCCAACAGGGCTTCCAGGGACTGGCAGGTGCCTTCGACTCTTACGAGATTGACAGCGCGTGCAGCACCCTTCAGGCTGTGCGCTTCCCGGAACACTCTTTCGACTATCTCCATCTGTTTTTCGGGAGATGGCGCTCTCTCCAGCTCGACCAAGCCTGAAGAAATGGCAGTGACATGTTCCGCTGCTTCTACACTAAACGTCGCGAGAAGCTTTTTGAGAAGCTCTTTGTCCTTAGGTCCCATTTCTATTCTCAAGATGCCCGGGCTGCCATACTCCGCTCGTTGATATTGACGTTGTACAAGGCGATCAGATCTGAGAGCTTTCGTCCCAGATCCTGAATGTTCTTTGCCGCAGCCTCAGTTTGTCTGGTGCTAGCCACGTTTTGCGTGCTTGCCATCTTGATGCTTTCCATCGCCTGCGCCACCTGATCCATACCCACCATCTGCTGCTGGCTGGAAGCGGCAATCAGAGTAGCGGCCTGGGCAGCTTCGGCGATGTTTTCTCCGAGTTTCTGTACCGACTCTCCGGCCTGCACTGACTGTCTTACTCCGGCATCGACCGCCTTGCTGCCTTGCTCGGTCACCATCACAGCGGCATTGGTCGCTTTTTGAATGTCGTTCAGAATGCTTCGTACTTGATTCGTCGCTTGCTTCGATTGCTCCGCAAGATTTCTCACTTCCTGCGCCACCACGGCGAAGCCTTTGCCCTGCTCCCCTGCCTTCGCCGCTTCAATCGAGGCATTCACCGCCAACAGGTTCGACTGTTCCGCCAGGTCGTTCACGGAGAGCATGATTTCCCCGATGGTTTGGCCCTGTTCGCTCAGGCGAACGATGCTCTCCGCAATCGATTCCATTTGCTCTTTAATCTGTTTCATTGCCTCGATTGAGTCCGAAGATGATTTCTTCCCACTCTCAGACACCTTCGTGGCCCTTTGAGCGCTTTCCGACACAAACTTCGCTTTCTGGGTGGCGAGCTGCGCGGTTTGTTTTACCTCTTCGACGGTGGTTGTCGTTTCGGTGACGGCGGCCGCGGTCTCGGTAGCGGCAGAGGCTACCTGGGTGGTGGTGGCCACAATCTGCTGAGCGGAGGACGAGAGAACGCCGATCGATTCCTGCATCTCTCCGATGATCCTCCGGAGTTTATCCACCATGACGGCAAAAGCCTTTCCCAGCACGTCCTTGTCTGACTTTGGTTTCACCTCGACTGTGAGATCGCCGTCGGAGATCTGTTTGGCCATTTCCGCCATTTGTCCCAGCGATGCCGTCATCTCCGTGAAACTCTCAGCCAATATCCCGACTTCGTCCCGGCGGCCGTTGGAAATCACTTTGACCGATAAATCCCCGGAGGCGATTTTCTGCGCCGCGGCCGAGACTTCGCCGAGAGGTCCGGCGATATTTCTCGTCAGGAATACGCCAGCCAGACTCAGGAACACAAACGCGCTCAAGCTTCCAAAAATGATGGTTATCTCAGTCCGGTGTGCTCTCTCTTTTTCCTCTGTCGAGCGCTTCGCCAGCAACCCGGCTTCTTCTTCCTGCATTTCGCCGACGAGTTTCCGGATCGAGTCCATTGCATTCTTGCCTTTATCAGTGAGGACCTCATGCGCTGCTGCTTCGAATCCTTTTGTCCTGCGCAGGTCGATGGTTTCGCTGTAGTTCTGCGAACTTGCTAACAACGAGGGGCTCGATGGCAGAAAGCCGTTGTTGCTGGACAGGACTGTCGATGGTGAGTTCGCGCAAGGCTCTTTGTTTCTGATCGACTTCTTCACGCGCTCCCTGGTACGGCTCCAGATAGCGGGCTTCGCCGGTAATGACGTAGCCACGCTGCCCAGTCTCGGCATCCTTCATCCCTGACAGCAGTTCGTCGAGCCCCTTAAGCACATCGTTGGTGTGGCGGACCCATTGCGCAGAATCGATGAGCTTGCTCGTGCTGTCATAGGAGACGGCGCCGACCAGCGTTAGCGCAATCAGCGCGAGTCCAAAGCCGCTCCCAATTTTTTTCCCAATCGACCACCTCATTGCAGTTCTCCCTTGCGCAACCTTGGCGCTCAAGTTCCGGTGTCCACTACATCGTTCACTAGGATCTTCTCGTCAGCTAGGATTTTTTCCACATCAAGCACCACCAACGGACCTTTCGTAATCCCCTTCAGATACTCCCTTCGTATCCCTGTCAGGGTCGGAAGAACGGGGTGCAGTTCTTCCCGGGCGATAGACCGCGTGCCCAGAATGGCATCGGCGAGAATGCCGAGTTCCATATGATCGTCGTGGACGATAATGACTTTGTTCAGGTCGGTCAGACCTTTTTCCGGCAGATCGAAAAGTTTCTTGATATTGATGATGGAAAGAATTTGTCCCCGCACATTGATCAGACCGAGAACAAACGCCGGCGTACATGGCAACGGAGTGAATTCGTTGAGCGGATGGATTTCGCGAATATGACTCGATTCAATACCGTAACGCTCAGATCCCAGAACAAACTCCACGATTTCCAAAACGAAGTGTGCAGATGCTTTTGCTTTGCCGGTTGCCGCGAGCGACCGGGCACGTGAGTGCAGAATCTTCTGTCTTTCCCCCGCGCTGGGCGTGAGTTTCCGCTTCAGAGCCTCATGAGAGGCATGCAGCCGGCTGTGCAGGCCAGCCCAGTCGAACTCTGTCTTGTCACTCCCGTTCAAAGCGCCAGCAGTCGGTAATTTCTTTGTGATGCTTTCTGCGCTCATCGGCTCACCACCTGCTTCACATTAGGTTGATCCGCCCGCCGGAATGTGCGCCGGGACAACTCAGCTCCGGTGGCAGCTGCGACCGCACCACCAAGCCGCGAAACGATCATTTCTCTCAATCTGCCGGCCGAGAGCCCTTCGGATTCCGGCACAATGTCTTCTGGCTCATGTTGCGCCAACAGCAGGAGGACATTCTCGAAGTGCTTCCCGGATTCCTTTAACTCGCCCTGTTTCAAGGCCAAATTACCCAGCGAGAAGTGCCCCAGCACAAACCTCGGTTCCACGTACACGGTTTGCTTCAGTGCGAAAAGCGCCTCTGGCAGGGAGCCTTGTTCCTGCAAGATTGTTGCCCGCAGATAGTAGGCGCGAGCAGACATCTTGTCGGCAGCAATTGCCTTGTCACACCAGATAAGCGCTGCAGCCAGGTTCCCTTGATTGGCGCCGGCACGCGCCAGCAGAAGCATGCCTTGCACGTCGTTGCTGTTCTGCGATGGAAACGTCTCAATGATTTGCGGAACATCCTCGTCGCGCTCTGGTCCATGAATTGCCGGTTGTCCAAGGGAAGGCACGAGGGGCACCGCGTTCTCCACATGGATCCCGTGATCCTGATTCTTCCCCACTGTGCTGCATACTGACGCTATGGCCAGTTCTGAATTATCAAATCCCTGCTCAGGCAAGTGAGAGCTGGAACCGCTCTTGTCGTACACGACGGAAGGCAAGGTCACCGTCTTCTGGGAGTGGGCGGCCGACTTACGATAGAGGATGACGTCGCCAAAATTTACCGTGGCGAACTCGGTGAAAAGCTCGTGAGACGTTTCCGTTGGGCTCACGATCAACCATCCATCACTCGCTAAAGAGCGGTAGAGACGCCGCACAACCTTCCTCATCCCTTCCGGAGTGAAGTACATAAGTACATTCCGGCAGAAGATGACATCGAGGCCGGCGATGAAGCTCGAGTGCGGAGGAAAAGAGTCATCCATCAGATTAAGCTGGGCAAATCTCACCATCTTTGTGATGGCGGAGCTAATGGCCCAGCGGCTTTCTACGACCGGCTCAAAATATGCACTCCGAACCGACGGCGGAATCCCGCGAAAGGACCACTCTCCATAAATTCCTTCGGCTGCTTTTTGCAGAGACCCGGAATTCAGGTCGGTCGCCAGAATTTCGACATTCCACTTCTCCAAGCCCGCCATCAACTTATTAACCATGATCGCGATCGAATAGGGTTCTTCCCCTGTAGCGCAACCTGCACTCCAGATTCTGATAGCCTTGCTTGAACCCCTCCGGGCCTGAATCAATTCCGGCACTATGTTGCGTTCAAAAACTTCCAGACTCCGCTTCTCCCGAAAGAAATAGGTCTCTCCGACAGTTAGATGACGGGCCAAGTTCTCCAACCGTCCTTGGATCAAAGTCGGTAGCAACAACTGCTCGACATAGCGGTCCAAATCGTGTTGATAACCGAATTCCTGGGCAGCGGCGGATACCCCGCGTTGCAGATCGGACCAGCGCTCACTCGGAAAGTGGAGTCCGAGATGACGAGCGACAGAGTCACTGAGCTGCTGAAGCTGCACGTCCGAGATCCTTTCCATCATTCTGTTTCCGCCGCGTGATCTAGGAGACCGTCCAGTTGCCGCTCCTCGGTCTTCGAAAGAAAACGATCAAGGTCATGAATGAACAAGATGCCACCTTCCAGCCTGGTAATGCCCTCCACGTAATGCGTGCCGTGCATGATCTTCTCTGCCTCCGTAACCTCTTCTGCCATGCGTTCTACAACTCCGATGACTGAATTCACCACCAAAGCAACATTTCGCGCACTAGCTTCTGCCACGATGAGTTGATCGCTTAAACTGGTTTCGGGTTCGGTCATGCCGAACCGCTTGCGCATGCTCATGACGGGAATAATGTTTCCTTGCAAGTCGATCACGCCAAGTACAACCTCGGGCGCGCTCGGCAGGGGCGTGACCTCTACCATGCGCACGACTCGCTGAACAGCGGTCAACGCGAGAGCATACTGCTGCTCACCGATGGTGAACGCTACCAGCTGATTCAACATGGCCGATCCTGCACTTGCGCTCCTTTCCTGCACTGCCGCCACAGCACGGATGCGTGGATCATGCGAAGTCGGTTGCGTATTGGTTCTCTCATCCAAGCGATAGTCCGACCAAATTCCCGGCGGCAAATTCTGCCGTGTCCGTGGCCTCTACCGATGATTTAATCTGGAATTCGTCGGAGGTTCCACGCACGAACGTTCAACACGTGTGCATCCGTGCTGGGCTGGAATCTACGGCGGGAAAATTTCCCAAAATAGGAAATCCCACAGCCAACGACTCGCTATGCTCTAAGGGGATCGTCGCGCATCGAGCCGCGCAGGGAGAAAGAGACAATATTTATGAGCTAGATGTCGGTATGGATTGGCGATTTACTATTCATTCACAATGGCGAGGTACGTCATCTTGCGCTATTTTCGCGCGCGCACAATTACCATTAGGCCAAACGTCTGACTGTCCACTTAAATTCCGTGCATAGGGAAGGCGGACGAGGAGGCAGTCCATGAGTAAATCAAGACATACTAGTCTTTCCACGCAACGCGGCGATGAGCGCAACCGCTCGCCAGTTCGAAGCACACGGCGCGTCCTGATTGTCGCTGTGCCTCCGGTGAGGACACTGGATGTGTTCGGCCCGATGGAGGTGTTCGGAGATGCCAATCGCTCCCAGAGCCGCGGACCGATTTACGAAATCAATATCATCTCGGGCGGAACGGATCGGGATGTTCTGACTCATCTCGGTACGACGCTGCGAACGGATCGAACCTATGGCGAGTATCGTGGTCCGGTCGATACACTTCTTGTCGCTGGGTTCGACGGCGTTTCGAAGGTCCGATACGAATCGAAGTTTCTAAGTTGGCTGAAAGATCGATGCGGCAGCAGTCGACGGTTTGGCTCGGTCTGCACCGGCGCGCTCGTTTTGGCAGAGGCCGGCCTGCTCGATGGGCGTCGCGCGACTACCCACTGGAACTGGTGCGAAGAGCTTGCGCGGGACTACCCGCGTGTAACCGTGGACCCCAACCCCATCTATGTTCGAGATGGAAACTGCTATACGTCAGCAGGCGTGACGGCCGGAATCGATCTCGCACTCGCCTTAGTGGAGGAGGATCTGGGCAGGTCAGTCGCACTTAAGGCTGCTCAAATGATGGTAGTGTTTCTGCGACGCCCCGGCGGCCAATCGCAGTTCAGCACCACTCTCATGGCCCAGATTTCTGCGAAATCACCCCTCAACGATTTGCTCGCGTGGCTTCCTGACAACATCCAGCGCAATCTCCCCGTCAAAAGTCTCGCCCAACACGCAGCTATGAGTCCCCGGAACTTTGCTCGCCTGTTTCAGCAGGAGGTGGGTAGGACGCCGGCAAGGTATATAGAGGACCTCCGCCTTGAAGCTGCGCGCCGTCAAATCGAATCGGCAGCAATGAGTTTTGAGGAAGTAGCGGTTTCTTGTGGCTTCACTTCTTCTGAGATACTTCGCCGCGCATTCGAGCGTCGGCTGGGTGTTACGCCTCGCCAGTACAGGGCCTCTTTTGGGCGCACTCGGGTGCGGTAATCCTCTGGCCTGCCGATTGGCAGGAATGGTTGTTTCTTTGTCCTTAATCGCTTGGTCCTCTCGAATCTATGCCTGCATCCAAAGTGACATATGAATATGCTGGCGTGACCGCCAAGATCATTTCTTCAGGAGAATCGTAATGAATAACCTCGACCTCATGTTAAAACACAACAAAGAGTCCGCTGCCCCTATGCCGTCGCTTCCACAATCCTTAAAAACTTTGAAGGCAGTCATCATCGGTTGCGCCGATATGCGCGTCGATCCTACTCAAGTGCTTGGGATCAAGCCCGGTGAGGCCGTCGTAATGAGAAACATCGGCGGTCGAGTCACGCCCGGTCTGCTGGAGGAGTTCGGTCTGCTCGGACGAATCGGAGAGGTTGCCAAAACGATTCCGGGAGGCGGCGGTGAGTTTCACCTGATCGTACTTCATCATACGGATTGCGGCAGTACGCGTCTGGTGGGAGATCCAGCCATGCTGGCGCACTACTTTCAGATACCGGAAAGAGAAGTTGAGACCAAGTCAGTCCGCGATCCACGCAAGTCAGTGGCTGTCGACGTTGCTGCGCTCAGGGCGATTCCGGCATTGCCTGATGAGTGGCTCATCTCCGGCCTCGTCTATGACGTCGCTACTGGGCTTGTTGAGGTTGTCGTGCCTGCAGCGCCAATTCGCACCGCCCAAGATCGCCTGACGGCCGAGGTTGCGTAAAGAACGCTGGCATCACCGCGCTGGAACTGCACGTGGAGTGCGTGTTTTCCACTGACGTCAAGGAGAGATGGGCTTTATGAGCGGTCCTTTGTTTGTGAGTGAGAGATCGAAGCCGGAGTTGACAACGCGACCGCTTTCTGTGGGCTGCCTCATCTTTGAACGGATGGATCAAATCGACTTCACGGGACCGTTTGAAATTCTCTCGCGCATGCCCGACACCACAGTCCAGGTCATCGGGAAAGAACTTTCTCCGATTCGCGATGTGCAGGGGCTTCGGCTTTCGCCGGATATAAAGATTGCGGAAACAGTTCTATTTGATGTCCTACTCGTACCCGGTGGCTATGGACAGCAGGCGCTGATGCACGACGAAGAAGTGCTCGGGCTCATCCGCAAGCACGTTCAGGGGGGAAAGCTCCTGTTTTCGGTCTGCACCGGAGCCCTGATTTGTGGTGCGGCAGGTGTCCTCACGGGGAGGCAGGTGACCACGCATTGGAATACTCGGGATCTGATGCGGTATTACGGAGCGGTTCTTGTGGATGCAAGGGTGGTAGTGGACGGCAACATCATCAGCGGCGCCGGCGTGACGGCTGGGCTGGATGCCGCTCTCGTGCTGGTCTCTCTTCTGCGCGGAGATGCGGCTGCTCAGGAGATCCAGCTTGCCATTGAGTATGCACCGAACCCTATCTTTCACAGCGGAACTCCCGAGAGCGCGCCGGCAGATGTGCTCGAAAGCTTTCAGAAGAAGTACGAGCCGATCGGGACTGCAAGGGAGGCTGAAGCACGCCACCATGCGGCGATCTGCAACGAAATATCGAAGGTGCCGAAGCTCTAAATCAGCACTCATGCATAAATCATCCTAATCAAGTAGAACGGTATATTGGAAATCACGAACGAAAACGAGCGTCAGTTCACAATCTTGTCTCGCTTGGAATTATTTATTAGGATATTTCTATCGACGGAATTTGGTGGCTAGGGTTCCGATCCCCAGATCGGTCCGAGCGCCACAGAGGGCCGTGTGGTCCGCACCCAAGGGCAAAAATCCCAGAGGGCAAAGTCGAAATAGACTTTGTGTATCTTGGAGCCCTTGATGTTTAATCGACAAAACCTTCCGACCAAGCGGCCTACAGACAGCAAGCGCCGTAACCTCTTTGGCGCTTGTCTTAGCCACGTCCTGCATGATGGTTACACCGATCAACTGTACGCGCTCTTGCCGACGTGGCAGGCACAGTTCGGCTTGTCCTACATGGGACTCGCCGTGGTTCGGGCGCTCTACTACGGTACGATGGGCGGACTTCAGGTTCCAGCCAATCGCGCTACCAGTTGGTTAAAGCCACGGTCGGCCCTTGCGTTATCCACTTTCGTTGCCGCGCTCGGGTTTGTGGCAATGGCGCTGCCCACCGGATTTGCGGGTCTATGCGTCGGACTCGTTCTTGCCGGGGCCGGATCAAGCGTGCAACATCCACGCGCCTCAGATCTGGTGACTCATACTTACGGCTCAGAATTGCGCGGGGCACTTGGAATCTACAATTTTGCCGGCGACCTGGGAAAAGCTACCCTTCCTGCAATCGTCGCTCTTCTGCTGCCTGTGTTGCCTTGGCGAACTGTCGTTGGGCTTATGGGTCTGCTTGGGATTCTCGTCGCATCCGCTCTTCTCGCGCTTTTGCCGAATGAGCCTGGCGCTGCTTCGATCCCCCAAGAGTTCAAGCGTGAGCGCGCGAGTCGTGGTGGTTTCGGCGTCCTTCTCTCTATCGGCGTTCTCGATACCGCAACGCGCATGGGCTACCTTCTGTTTCTTCCATTTCTCATCCATGCGCGAGGAGGATCGTCGGCAACGGTCGGTCTCGGATTGGCATTCGTGTTCGTTGGCGGAGCCTTTGGTAAGGCGGCCTGTGGCTGGCTCGGTCAGCGCGTCGGAGTAGTCTGGAGCGTTGTGGCAACCGAAATCGCGACCGCAGCGCTGATCGTAGCAACATGTTTCAAGCCCATCACCACGATGCTGATATTTCTGCCGTTTCTCGGCATGGTGCTGAACGGCACGTCGTCAGTTCTGTATGGCACGGTGCCTGAACTCGCCCCGAACGGAAATACAGGCCGGGCGTTCGCGTTGTTCTATTCGGGGGTCATCGGCGCCGGCGGTCTCGCCCCAATCGCTTACGGCGCAATCGCTGACCACTCTAGTCGAATGATAGGTATTCTCGCGGCGGCCGGTACGGCGGCAGTCATCGTGCCGCTGGTATTAAGTCTCCGCACGGTGTTCTCAAGTTCGGAAGACGGTGGGTGAGCACGCTCCAGGCGAGTCTGCCGTTTGCCTTTGGTTCATCTCCGAGAGCATCGGTAGGCAAACAATTAGTGAATCTTTTGGGCTGAGGGGATGGGTTACGGATCAAGGCTCCTTGATTGCTGTGTTTTCGCGGATTTCGGATTGCATTGATTTCTCCTTCAACTTTTGGCGCTTGCAAGGAATTATCAGTCGGCATCCGAGTACTCTCAACGAAGCCGGCGGACGAAGTGGAGATCGAGCCCCGATAAAGGAGCACCAACCTCGTGCATGGCGCCGCCTATTGCCAGTGATCCGAGATCAATCGCAACTAATCCAGTGCTGTTGACCAAATCAATTACTAGCTGTTTCGCTTCGGTGTCGTTGCCGGATGTAAAAATGACGGTATGGGGTTTGTTCGGTGAGAAGTCCTGTATCCATGCCATCGGCATGTTGCTGATCGATTTTACAAGCCGGGCGCCAACCGCCATCTCAGCGACTATCTCACTCGATGTGCGCCCCTTCAAGGCGGCCCGCGACCGGGTGACTCCCGCCAGACTGATATCGGGTTGAGGATCCATATGCGCGTTAGTCGCATCGATCAGGATTCGGCCACGCCAATCGATACCTTTCAGCGCTTCGCGCGCGTTCACCCGATGTACAGCGAGAATAACGACGTAACACTCGGCCGCCTCCTCTCGAGTCCCCGCGATGGCGCCTGGACCAAGATCAGCGACAAAATGAGCCAGGGTCTCTGGACCTCTGGAATTGGACACAACTATAGTGTGACCAGCGTTTATCAAGTGATGGCCGAACGTACGAGTTACATTCCCGGCTCCTATAAATCCTATCTTCATGACCAATCTCCTTTCATCGGTTGGAATTGCCAAAGAGCATGACTTCTCCAACCACTCACGGCATGGGCGGATTTGACGAATAGGTTATTGCGGCAATCCTCCAACCATCGGTTCCTTTAACTAAGACCCAAGACTCGCTCCCGCGATTTGTTTCCTTTCCGTCTACGAGGAATACGAAGTCGAAGTATACCGATGCGATCGTCCCGTCGCTGTTCTGCTGTAGATGTGTGTGTGTTGGATTGAAGCTCGCCTTTGAGGTTGAAACCAGCTTCGCAAAATCTGCGTAGCTTCCAACACGAACCTTCACGGCAGCGGGCGATTTTGCTTTCGCACGAGCGTAGGCCTCATCAGAGAGCACGTTGAGCCACATACTGCCTTGCGGAATAAACAGATTCGCAAGTCGAGATCCGTCGTGAGTGAGAACGGCTTCATGGTAGGCATCGATCACATGCTGAACGTCGACGGTATCTGAAGCGGCGCTGGCGGGAACAGTCTTGTTGCTCTCAGCAGATGATGGGCTTTGAGCAAAGCTCGCCGCGCTAATAAGAATCGCGAGAGCAACGAGGACGCTGCTGGTGAAATGCTTCATATATCGTCTCCCTGAATCGTGGGTTATCTGGAGGCTGTGCCACCATCGACCGGCAGGTCGATGCCAGTGATGAAGCTGCTCTCGTTGGAAGCGAGGAACACTGCTGCCGATGCAAGCTCGTCTGCGGTTCCAAGTCGCCCCATCGGAATCATCTTCCGGAAGTACTCGCTTGTACCCTTCGGAGATCCTTTAGAGCCGACATGGATCATGGGCGTCTCCGTCGGTCCAGGGCTGATCACGTTCGCTCGGATGCCACGGCTGGCCAGCTCAGCGGTCCAACTCCGGACGAAGGAAACCAAAGCTGCTTTCGTCGCCGAATACGCTCCATAGTTCGGAATACCCATCTGCCATGCCGCCGATCCGGAGAGAATGATCGATCCGTTGTCGGTCACTAGCGGAAGCGCTTTCTGCACCGTAAAGTACACCCCGCGCGCGTTCAGGTTGAAGTGCTCGTCAAACTTTTCTGGCGTCGACGCTGCGAGGGAAACAGGATCTACTACGCCGGCATTTGCGAAGACGATGTCAACGCGTCCCTTCTCCTTTCGCACCACTTCGTAGAGATGGTCAAGATCCTCGAGTTTCGAGACATCGCCCTGAACGGCGGTTACATTCTTCCCGATGAGCGAGACCGCCTTATCCAATTCTGCTTGCCGCCGCCCCGTAATAAAAACGTAGGCACCTTCTTTCACAAATCGCTTGGCGGTAGCGAGGCCGATCCCGCTATTGCCTCCTGTAATTACGGCTACCTTGCCTTCAAGTGCGCCCATTTTGATTTCCTCCGAATATCTGTTCTATGTTATTATGGAACACTCATTACAGATGTAGAGCGAGGTGCATCGGATTCACAATTTTGCGCTCTAATATGAAGTTGAAAAGAAAAAGCATGAACACAGGAAATGGAAAAACAGGACGACCGATCGGCTTTGATAAAGATGCAGTCCTGGAGGCTGCGATGCTGCTTTTTTGGCAACGCGGGTACGAAGGAACATCCATGGCCGATCTTACTCACGCGATGGGTCTCAACCCCTCGAGCATCTATGCGGCTTTCGGTGACAAGCACGCGCTGTTTCAGCTCGCGGTAAAGCGATATATGGAAATGCGAGCGCAATACGCAGGTAAGGCCCTCGAGGAACCGACTCTCGAAAAGGTTGTGCGCGCACTCTTCGACAACACGGTTGCGTTTCTCACCACGCCCGGCCATCCGGCCAGGTGTATGACGCTGTCGGGGGCCGTGGGCTGCAGCGTAGACGCTACGCCGGCGAGGGATATCATGACCGAAATACGTAAACAGAATGAAGCCGTTATGAGGAAACGCTTTATTAAAGCGCGGAAGAGCGGAGAGTTGCCGAAGGGTATCAACGTGGATGATTACACAAGGTATCTGTCGACGATCATCGCCGGTCTCTCCATTCAGGCAGCAAATGGTTCGACTAAGGCAGAACTCAAGCGAACCGCCAAGATGGCCCTTCGCCATCTTGGCTACTGAGCCTTGCTGCGGCCGCGCGCTTGCTTTGCCGCACACCCCCGTCCTTCGATTTCACCTGGAGTCCCTCGGCTTGACAGCCGGAACGGTTAATCAGCGCCTTGCGGGAGTCAGGCGGCTGGCGTACGAAGCTGCAGATTCCGGCTTGCTTAGCCCGGAACTCGCCGCTGGGAATCCGCCGTGTCAAAGGCGAAAAACATCTGGGCACCCCACCGGAAACTGGCTGATCCGGAGCAATGGCCCATATTGCGAAGCTCACCCCAGCGGCATTCCATGAAGACATCGGCCCGGCTATAGGGCATTGGCGGAAAGGCCTTCCGAGATCCGCCGATTTCAGATGGCCGAGAAGCCGCCGTCGACAGACAACTCCACCCCATTCACGAAGCTCGAATCGTCTGAAGCAAGAAACAGCGCGACCGTCGCAATTTCCTCAGGACGACCCATCTTTCCCCGCGGGATCAGGGATTCGAACATCCGCTTCGCCTCCTCGTCCAGAACCTGGTCCTGCATCGGTGTGGCGATCGGCCCCGGGCTCAGCACATTTACCCGGATATTCCTGCCCTTCAGTTCGTTGAGCCAAGTGCGTGCGAATGAGCGCAACGCCGCCTTGCTCGCCGCATACACGCCGTAACCAGGAAAACCTTTCACCGAAGCAACTGACCCGGTCATGAAGATCGATCCGCCATCGTTGAACAGCGGCTACGCCTTCTGAAACGTAAACAGGGTGCCGCGCGTATTCAGCCCGAAGGCTGCATCGAAGTGCTGCTCGGTAATCTCCCCCAGTTTGACGCCTTCGCCCGTGCCGGCGCTGGCAAACAGGACGTCGATCTTGCCCTTTTCCCGCTTGACTGTGTCGAACAGACGGTTCAGGTCGTCGTGATTGGCCGCGTCGCCGCGCACGCCGGTCACGTTCCGGCCAATCAGCTTGACGGCCTCATCAAGCGCCTCCTGCCTCCGGCCCGTGATGAAAACGTAGGCGCCCTCTTCAACGAACCGCTTGGCAGTCGCCAGCGCCATGCCGCTCGACCCACCCGTGATGACTGCAACCTTACCCTCAAGCTTTCCCATAATTTGCTCCCTCTGGTATATGTGTAACAGTCATTACAGATGTGGCGGGACGCCCATCGGATTCATGATTTTGAGCTCTAATGTACGAAGCGCCCAGATGGCCGGCTCCCTTCGTTCAAAACACCGTTGAGCCCGAGACGATCATAATATTTACTCCGGCACTCTCGGGGCGACGGGTACGTGGCCATCGCCAAATTGTCTCCGCCCTAAGGGCCCAGGTCGATTCGTTCTTCCTCACATTTGGAAGATAAATGGACTGTTGTTGGACTTACAAACGTAGAGCTGCTTACGTCGCGAAAGCAAGGCGCCTGCAACTCGATGGCTTCGAGCCTTATGGCAGATTCAACAAAACCCCTCACGGCGGCACTCGGCCTTCACACGGCAGAGGCCTCTTCACTACCAGAGGTTGTCAGCGAGAACCGCATGGCTGCGCCAGGCACAATGCTGACTGCGATTTTCAGCCACGCCGCAGACAGAAGCGGACTGAAAGCGGACTGAGCGAGATGCAATTCGAGTTTAAGTCCTTCACCATCATCGCGGCCGAGAACCGAACCGGCTCTCGCCGAAGAATAGCAGGCTGAGAACGGACTGGAAGGGCACGATGCGATTCCGGTAAGCCCTTTAGAATATAGTGGCCAGGGACGGAGTTGAACCGCCGACGCCAGCCTTTTCAGGGCCGTCTACCGAATTGCCCAAGTGGCTGGAATCAGCGAATGTTACTGACCGTACAGAGCTTACGCCCTGCCTCTGTTAGTACGGTGTGGGATCATTTGGGCTGATTTCGGCTGCTCGATGTTCGCGTATGGTTCGCGTCGCTTGTCGGCGGATGAACCTCTGCCGCGACTGTGAACTCAGGGGGTCCACAACTAATTGAACGCAAAAGGCGCGGATGGCTCCCTGAGCCCCCTAAAAGACCCTCGGAAACGCTTATCGAACCCACGCTACTGCGGCGGTGGTTGCTAGAGTTTCGCTCGACTACTGATTAAGAGTTATGGTTTCCAATGCGGCTGCAGAATTAACAACTGTAGTCATGACAACAACTTAATGATCAAAAGGTTCGGAAGAGCCTTATGCTTTGGATTGGCTGCGTAGCGGCATCGTTGGAAGAGAACCACTACCGCACCAAGCTGGCCGCCGCAGGATTTGAGCAGAAGAGTGAGCACTCCCGCCCGCCCCAGAGTGTACGGCGTGCGTCTTCATTCTCGGCAGACTCCAGTTGCCGCTCCTATTTCATTCCTAGATCCGTCAGGATCTTAGGATTGTTTTCTCCCGATGCGACAATTTGATGGCAAGCGGAACAGTCGTTGGTGATGGTCTGGCCATCGGCGCTCGTATGACTGCCATCATGGCAGCGGAAGCAGCCCGGCGAATCGACGTGCCCAAGGTTATTTGGGTGTGTACCCCAGGTCACACGCATGTCCGGAAAGATGTTTCGCAGGTAGATATTCACCACTTCTTGGGCAGCCCGCTTCACTGCTGCCCCGCGTACTCTATCGATTTCAGGATAGTTACTCTGATAAAACTTGGTGATCTCGCTGGTGATGCTCTGCTCGGCCACTTCGCGAGTGGTGTAATTCACCTTAAGCACCTCGACCGCTTTTTTCCTGATGTACGGAAGGTCTGGGCTGATGCGCCCAATCGACATTTGCTTGTCCACAGCGTTTTCCGGCATCTCGGAAGCGTGCGCAGGTCGGTTGTGACAATCCAGACAATCCATCACGCGATGCTCGCCTCGGTCCAGCTGTTCTTTGGTCGGCTTAGCGTCACTGGAAAGGAATTCGGTGGTCTTTCCGTTATCGTCGGTGTAATACACGGCCGGGATAGTCTGCCGCTTGGGGTCGGTTGAAACGTAGCGGATGCGAGCCGCGTCAGCTAGGTGGTGCCCGTGGATTCCGCTCACTCCCTGACCGTTGCTTCCTCCCACCTTCAGCATCACAACGTCTGTTTGAGCTGTGTTTTTTTCGTCTTCGGTGTAGCTGGTGCGAACCAGCAATTTGTCGCCTGCGAAACGGCCGGGCCAGTGACATTGTTCGCAGGTTTGGCTGGCCGGGCGGAGGTCCTTTACCGGCGAAGGGATTGGGCGCGGATAGGTATGAGTGGCGACCATATAAACCTGCCGCAAGCCGGTCAGCTTGGCTCGCACCATCCAAGGCAGCCCAGGGCCAATGTGGCAGTCCACGCAAGACACGTGCGCATGTGGGGAAACGTAGTACGCGGTATTCTCCGGAAGCATGACGTGACATGTCGTTCCGCAGAAATTCGTCGAATCCAGGTACTGCACGCCGCGGTAGGATGCGGTGCCAATAATAAGGAGATTGATTCCGGTGGCCAGAACCACCCACTCCAAGGTGCGTCGAACCACGGGCAAGCGCAAGTCAACTGAGGGGAAGATCGCCGGTAACTGCCCACTTCCGCGCAGAGTTCGCCGTTTGAGCCAGATTCCAAGAGGAATCAGCAGAAGGCCTAGTACAAAAATGGCTGGGAGGGTGAGAAAAATCAGGATGCCGATATAGGGATGCGGAGGTCCCGGCAGGAGAATCTCATAGAACCAGAAGGCGATCGTGGTAAGCGCCGCACTCGTCGCGATCACCGCACCGGTGAGCGAGATGGGATTCTGGCCCAGAAAATAAATGGGCTGCGACCAGCCTCGGAAGCGGTCTCGCAGATTCACTTTAAAAGCGTGCCTCTCCTTTTAACTAGTTTCTATGCGCGCTCGCCGCGCACACAGATTCTGCCGCGCGGCGGATCGTATTCGCCTGAACGAGGCTTCACGATTGCCACTACTTTTTCAGTGTGCGGATATAGACCACCAGCCCCTTAATCTCATCCGCTTTCAGAGTCTTTCCGTACGCGGGCATCTTATTCTTGCCGTTCGTAATGACAGTAGAGAGTTCCGCATCGGACATTCCCTGCACCTCGGCCGTGCTGAAATCGTGTGCACCCATATTTTTCCCCGTCGCCGAGCCGGTTCCGTCAGCGCCATGGCACATGGCACACTTTGATTTGTAGAGCGTTTCCGACGCGCTCTGCGCTTGAGCCGACAATGAAAGAACAAACCCGAGAGAAATCAAAGTCACTGTGGCGAACACTGGCATTCTGCTTGTTTTCATCTTTAAGCTCCATTTAGTTCTGCATTTGTATTCGCGTCTTCAATTTGTTAACTACAACAACTCTGAAAGCGTTCTTACGATACATCTCTGTTTTTGCCAGCCCGGAAAACGAGAGCATCAGAATGAGTAACTCAGAGACTCGGTTAGGGAGTTGGCGTGAAAATAGCGTGGCGCGGTCGGGCCGACAAAGGAACCTTCCCCATACTGGTAATAATTCCAGCCCATGTTGTAAGCCAGCTTATGGCCAATGTCCACGCTCAGGTTGGCTACAGGTTGCTGATATTTGTACTGCAAGGTGCCAAGCGGCTGCAGAATGTTGAACTGCGGCACGCTGCCGTCAACACTGGTGATGCTGTATCCGACATTGGCCAGCAACCGCTTCGCGGGCTTGAATCTGACGGTAGCCATTCCGAAATTAGTGTGGTTGGAATAGTACGAGTTGCTCATCAGGTTATTCGAAGTATCGTTTCCTCCACAATTATTGTTGTCGGCGTTGGCCACGAAGGGAAGGATCACCCCGGTTGGCGGCGTGTCGTTGAAACAGATCAGAGCATTCTGAAGCACACTGTTGAAGTTGTACGCCAGATCCAGTCCGAAGCGTTCGCGCGGCGCGAGGGACGCGGTCAACCCGTAGTTTTGGTTGTGGCCCACGTACTGGGTTTGTACGTCGGCGTTGGATTCCTGCCGGATGTTGATAGATCCGCCCAGTGTCGCCCACGAGCGCGGTGTGTAGGTCGTCTGAAATCGGTAGCGCGCTTGTTTGCGTGGCGACAT
Organism: uncultured Acidobacteriaceae bacterium; assembly: GCA_963789625.1. Lineage (GTDB taxonomy): Bacteria > Acidobacteriota > Terriglobia > Terriglobales > Acidobacteriaceae > Sulfotelmatobacter. The sequence goes on from CAWBLK010000010.1 coordinate 89,741, forward strand.
GCGGACGAACACGGCATTGTAGTTTGTGTGCTCCAGATCGAGATTGAATCGTAAAGTGTGGGTGGGCCGTGCCCAGAATCCGAGGAGCGCGGTTTTCTCCAATCCCACGAAATGGTCCAAGTCGCCGGGGAGAAAATCGTTGAAGTGGTTGAAGTCCCGGTCGCCGTAGCGGTAACCGATGCGTGCCCCCGCTTTTTTCGAAATATCCCAGGCCAGTTCGATCTGATTTCTCGTCCAGGTCTGGTTGAAGGATGACTGAATAACGGAGGGGATCGCCGTGGGCGTGGTCGCGCTCAGCGGAGTCAGCAGTGTGCACGGTGTCGGCGGCGTGGTGGTTGGACAGTCATTGTCGACTTCGTTGAAATTGCCATTCTGTGGGATGCGGTAGGCCCAAAAATAGAACTTCTCGATTAGCCGCAGATGTGTGGTGAGATGCGCGGTCGCCCCGAGATCGAGTACGTTCGAAATTCGATTGGCATCGGCTTCCCCAGTGCCGAGAAACGCACGGGTGCCGGTCCGAGTGATCAAGCCGTCAAAGGATTCGTCCAACGGCGTGCTCGAAATCGCAGAGCTGTAGGAGAAAGAAGCGACTAGGTCTACTCGCTGGAAGTAGTTACTTCGCAGGCTGACCCGCTCGGTAGGCGTGGAAGTGCGAATCCGCTGATTACGTGAGTAGCTGAAGTAGGCGCTGCATGTGACATTGGTCAAGGTCCCGTTGACAATAAGACTGGTTGCCGGCGGCACTACAGCGCAGGGTTCCTTGTTCACCGTGTCCATGGACAAGCCCAACGAAACAGAACTTACTGGCGTTGTAGGTACGAGTGCTTCATTAATCGGATTCAGTTGGTAGTCTGTATCTCCCTTGTAGTAGTCGAGAAATTGGTCGTAGCTGAGGACGGTACGCGGCGCGATTCTAAAGTCAACCCCTAGGCGGTAGGAGTTCATGGTCGTGTCCCAATCCTGCAGCAGCGAAGCTTCTGTACCCTCGTGGATACTGCTGTATGAGGGCCCGGTCATGTTGTTATGCGAATATCCCAAGCGAAAGGTCACTCGGGACTGCGGGAGCAGCGTGAGGTCGAAGTCGCTCATGCGTCGCGTGGTAGCAAATTCGTGAGGGGAGTTCAATATCGGGATCGACGGAGTAGAGCCCCCAGGAGCAGGTGGGGGAGGCGGATTCAGTGGATTCGCCAGCAAGTCGTAGTCAGAAAAATACTGATCGCGACGGAAACTGCTTTGCAGGTTGTACCACTTGTTCTTGTCTGCCCGCAGGCGCAAGGCGTTGTCGGGATCGCCTCCCCATCCAAAACTGTTGAGGTAAAGATCGTCGAACAACAGGCCCTGGTGATCGACCGACTGCATCGTAAGGGTCTGGTCGAGTATTCGTGGGCCGGACTGCAGATTTATCAGCGTGTCGTACATATCGCCGCTTCCGCTCACGTCGTTGGAGCGGTAGCCCAGCTCGACGGAGGAATGAATCTGATACCCGCCGCTGGTTATGCCGTCAGGCTCGGCAGGAGGAACTACGGTCGGGGTCGGACTCGTGGTCGGAGTTTGGGCGAAGAGCGTTTCTGATGACCAAACGAACATTACGAACAAAAGCACCATGAGAGTTATCGCCGTCCGAGGTTTCCTGTTAGCGTCTGCCGAACTGCGCTTCGATTGCGCGCATTGGGATGCCCGTCTCTGTACTAGCGAAGATTGCAGGACGAGTTTTCTTGTCTGCTCCATCGGTACTTCCTACTTGAAGAACACATCGCTGAAATTGGAGCCATGAATCTGTGTGTGACACATGGTGCAGGCCTGATACTTGGCCGATTGGTTGTGCGCGGGACCGATTGGCCCTCCGGCCGTCAACGTGGTCGAGAACGTGTGGCATTGCAGACAAAGCATATTCACCGGCATCACATTGAGCAGCTTCGGATTGGTGGAACCATGGGGCGAATGGCAACTTGTGCAGCCTTCGGTCTTCACCGGCACATGCTCGTAGACAAAAGGGCCCTGTTTATCGACGTGGCACTTGTAGCAAATGGCGTCGCCACTCGGCAGGCTTCGTAGCTGGCGCACGGTTCCCGTTCCGTGCGGATTGTGGCAGTCCGTGCATTGCACCAAACCCTCATTGACGCGGTGGTGATACGGTTTGGCGAAATCTGCCTTCGCGGAAGTGTGGCATCCATAACACAACTGGGGTTGTTCTTGGACTAGCAGGAACTCTTTTTCCTTGGCGTGATGAGGCGAGTGGCAATCGAGACATCCGATATCGCTGGTGGAGTGAACGGATTCAGCGAAATGCGATTGCTCGCGTGCTTCGCCGTGACAGGTCAGACAGCGAGCGCTCGTCTCCTGCCGTGACTTCCCCTCGAACACAAATATCTTCGTCTTGTCTCCGCCGCCCGTCACATGGTCGGCTCCCGGACCATGACAGCCCTCGCAACCTTGCTTTGAGGGGCCGCCTTTCGTGTTCAATGTGGTTTTCCAGTGCGGTGTCTTCTCCCAAGCGTCATAAATTTCCTCGTGACAGGTCTTGCAGGTCTCCGCTCCCACATACTTGGAAACATCTGTGGAAGGCACAGTGGGCGCGATGGCACTGGTGGATTGAACACTCTTTTCCGCGGCCGGCGGATTAGTCTGGGCGGGAGCAAAGGCAACGCATACTAAAACAGAGATCAACAAAAGAAAAGTTGATTGGATTGGTATGCCAAACAGACAATTAGGGCCCGAAACGATGTGTAACAAATGATTTTTCCGGCTTGGAATATTTGGCGGAAATGTTGCGCGCAACCCGGCATGGCATCGACTCTTGCGATCCTGACTCGCGGCGATCATCGGATTTAGAAGAGTCAAACCTATAGGAGTCACAATGCTGCCGCTGATCAATATTGCACACTCTGAAAAGATTGCAGATGATTCGCCCCTCAGGACGGTGCCTGACGTTGCTCAAGACGCTTCCCCACCCAACCACAAGGGCGCGAACGAGAAACTGAGATTTCGACACTCGGCTAAGCGTCGATTCGAGAGGCTCTTCAGAATTTGCGGGGCGGGAAACTAAATGGCACACAAGAGCTGTCAGAAGTGAAGCGTATTTTGGTCCCTGAAATTGTTCTTGAAGCATCCAATAAAAAGTGAGCGACGAAGGGGCGTCACAAACTGAGCAATTGCGACCAGTTTTTTCATCACAGCACTGGCATAGTCAATTTGAGACCTAGTTTGATGGTCTGAGAATGACGGCCTAGCGTCGTGGAGACATGAAAATGTCTGTAGAAAACTCAGTTGTCGCAATCTATCACACTCATACGGATGCGGATCGAGCCGTGAAGGAACTGCAGCGTGGCGGAGTCGACATGCACAAATTGTCGATCGTTGGAAAGGGATATCACACAGATGAGCAAGTGGTCGGCTACTACAATACCGGCGACCGCATGAAATATTGGGGCAAGGTTGGTGCATTCTGGGGAGGCTTCTGGGGCCTTTTGTTCGGATCTGCTCTGTTCATGATTCCAGGACTCGGCCCAATTTTAGTGGCGGGACCTCTGGTGGCATGGATCGTGGCAGGATTGGAAGGTGCCGTAGAAGTAGGAGCTTTGGGCGCTTTGGGAGCCGGTCTCTTCAGCATAGGCATCCCTAAGGACAGCATCGTGAAGTACCAAACTGCCCTCACCACAGATCAGTTTCTGCTGATCGCCCATGGGACGGCTGCAGAAGTGGCCAAGGCGAAGGAGATCATCGAAAGCACGAATCCCGCCCACTCGGCACTGCATACCGCGGAACCTGTGGCCGCGTAGTAAGCAGAGCTACGGAAATGCGCTAGCTCATCTCAACGAGGCAAGAACCATGGTTGCAGATCATCGGCGCGACAACGAGCGCGACGAAGAGGAACGTGAAACGAACTCGGCCGGGCAGTCTGGCGACATTCCGGCAGAGTATTAAGGGACGGCGACTAGCGGTCGCAGAACTCCATTGCTGCCCAAATCGAGGCAATTTGCAAACCGATGGCTGGGCTATGGCGAGCTCCAAGCCTAACGGCTGACAATAAAGACTGCCGCTCGGTTGGATGCGGCAGGACGACACGTGCGATAAGCACATCCTAGCTGACCAGGAGAGCCATCATGTCACAGAGACCACATGAGCGAGCCGCAGAACTCCACAACCTTGCGGCCCACGCGCACGCGGCAGCAGCTGTCGCCCATGGAAAAGAAGATCACCTCACTGCTGAGGAGCTCAGCAAACAGGCGTACGAGCATTCCATGAATGTTCACAGGCTCAGCCAAGAGTTGAGCCAGAAAACAGCACAGTCTCAAGGCGTGGCGCCGACTCAAAAAGCACCATGACTGTCACTCTTCCTCCTTTCTCGCCGCCAGAAGCAGATGTCGGCTGGTACCCGCGTTCGATGAACTTCGCAGAGGCAATGTATCAGCGTAAGAAAGATCCTCGATCAAACAATTAGGCAGGAGATCAGCATGCAGATCCAAGTCAATACAGACCACACAATCGAAGGTCACGAGGCGCTCGCCGATAAGATCAGGGGCGTAGTGGAGAATGCCCTCAGCCGAATGAGCAATCACATCACGCGGGTAGAGGTCCACCTGACCGACGAGAGCGGCCCCAAGAGCCGCGAGAATAATAAACGTTGCATGATGGAGGCGCGCCTCGAAGGCCGCCAGCCCATCGCGGTCACCGACGAAGCAGCGACAGTGGACCTGGCCGTCGATGGCGCCGCAGATAAGTTAGCCAGATTGATTGAACATACCCTCGGCAAATTGCACGATGAACGAACTCACAGAACTGCTCCATCTCCTGCCGAGCCGACATTCTCAGATCAGTCATGATCGACACCACCGTCAGCATGGCTGTCGACGACCGAGAAGGAACATCAGATCAAGCGCTTCTGTATCCTCTTCGATTCGAACCGATCTATCAGTATCGGTTGTGGGGTGGCCGGCATTTGGCCAGCTTGCTCACCGCGCCCCTGCCCAGTGGTCCCGTCGGAGAAGCGTGGTTGCTCAGTGATCGCGATGATCATCAGAGCCGCGTCACTGATGGACCTTTAAAGGGGCGGACCATCGGTCAATTGCTACAGCAGTTCCCGAAGCAAATAATGGGAAAGCTGGCCGGGCGCTTCCCCCGATTCCCCCTTTTGCTGAAGTTCCTCGACGTACACGAAATGCTTTCGGTCCAGGTGCATCCCACGAAAGCGAATACGAACCTGCTGCCTGCGGGCGAGACCCCGAAGACCGAAGCTTGGGTCGTGCTGGAAGCCGGGATACAAAGCCGCATCTACGCGGGCCTGAAGACAGGTACTACGGAAGCCGATCTGCGGATGGCGCTCACGAACGGGACAGTGGCGGACCACCTCGCATGTTTGACTCCGAAGCCCGGTGACGCCATTTTCCTCCGCGCAGGCACGGTTCACTCTCTGGGCGGCGACCTTGTGGTCTTCGAGATTCAGCAGAATAGCGACGTGACGTTTCGTCTGTACGACTGGGACCATATTGATCCGAAGACAGAAAAGCCGCGAGCACTCCAAGTCGATAAGGCGATGGCCTGCGTTGATTTCGCGGAAGGTCCGGTCAGTCTGGCAGCGCCCGTGGTGGAATCGACTACCCCGGTGGAACGCGAGAGACTCTTTCATTGTGAACATTTCTGGTTGTGGCGGCTGCGCGGACGGTCTCCGTTTAACGTCGGCGCGGCGAATTTGCCGCGCGTGCTGGTATGCGTCGAGGGCGCGGGGCTGGTCGCGCATGGCGGGGCCACTTACGCCGTCGGAAAAGGCGACGTGTTCCTCTTACCTGCGGCGATGGGTAAATGTCTTTTTCGGCCGCGTAGTGCAGTGAACTTGCTGGAAATCTCGATTCCGGATTGAGATCGCGAGACTTTAGAAGGTGGAGGCACAGTGAAAAAGCTGATTGTGTTTGATCTCGATGGCACACTTGCCGACAGTAAATCGGCCGTTGATCCAGAAATGTCGGGACTGCTGCATGACCTTCTCGGTATTGTGAAAGTGGCGGTGATTTCCGGCGGCGGATGGCCGCAGTTTGAAAAACAATTCGTTTCGAATCTCCCACACGACAAACTCCTGGCTAATCTATCTCTCCTTCCTACTTGCGGCACAAAGTTTTACCGATACGAATCGGCAGATTGGAAAAAGATCTATTCGGAGGATTTCACTACAGATCAAAGAGAAAAGATCCTCGATTCCCTCAAGAAGGCGATCGGAGTTGCAGACTTCAAGATCGAAAAGCTCTGGGGTGAGCAAATTGAGGACCGGGGAAGCCAGATAACATTTTCTGCCTTAGGTCAGCAAGCTCCCTTGGAGGAAAAGGAGAAATGGGACCCCGATTTTGCCAAACGGAAGAAGATCAAAGCTATTCTTGACACTTTCATCCCTGAGTTTTCCGTCCGAATCGGGGGCTCGACATCTATTGACATTACCAAGCCTGGCATTGACAAGGCCTACGGCATCAGAAAACTGCGAGACCTGCTCGGTATTTCGATACAAGAAATGATCTATATCGGCGACGCCTTGTACGTGGGCGGCAATGACTACCCTGCCGAAACAGCGGGAGTGGATTGCATCCCCGTTAAGGATCCCCATGAGACCAAGCGGGTTATTCAAACCATCATCGCCTGTTTAGCAGGCGGTAGTAAGGCGGCGTGAAGTTATGGCAATCGCCGAAATGGATTTGATGAGCGGACTTAAGTTGCAACGGCTAGGAATGTTGATGGAGCCGGAACCGGGGAACGCGCAGGAGGTCGAAGGGGTTCTGAATCCGGCTGCTACTCGTGGCCCGGACGGTGAGCTCTATCTGTTCCCACGGCTGGTTGCGCGGGGGAATTACTCGCGCATTGGCATTGCGCGAGTGCGATTCAATAAAGCCGGCGATCCCGCAGGAGTCGAGCGACTCGGCATCGCGCTGGAGCCAGAGGCCGATTATGAGCGGCGACCCGATGGCGGTGGTGGCTGCGAGGATCCTCGCATTACCTTCGTGGAACCGCTGCACAGCTACATGATGACTTACACGGCTTTTTCGCCCAAAGGCCCGCGAATCGCTCTAGCTTTATCGAAGGATCTGTTCCACTGGAAACGTCTAGGGCTCGCGACCTTTGGTCCTTACCACGGCGTCGAGTGCGGCGACGTGGATGACAAGGACGCCAGTCTCTTTCCGGTTGCGATTCCCAATCCATCCGGGCACCCGGAGCTGGCCATCCTGCACCGGCCTCTTTTTCCCGGCACTCGTCCGGAGGAAACTGTTCGCCATCCCGCGGCTCGTAAGGTTGATCTGGATCGGGAAAGCATCTGGATTTCCTACTGCGCAATGTCGTTGGAGTCGCGCGAATCAAATCGTCTCGGTCGGTTCATGTCTCATCATCGGCTGGCGACCCCAGTGTCACCCTGGGAGCGTCTCAAGATCGGCGGCGGCACTCCGCCAATCCTGACTCGGCACGGCTGGCTGATCGTTTACCACGGTGTCAGCGAACTGGAGAATCCGCGCAAGGACAAACATAACTTGTGCTACTCGGCAGGCGTGATGGTCCTCTCGAAAGAGCATCCGCAAATGATCCACTATCGTTCGGTCGAGCCGGTGCTGACGCCGACGCTGCCACAGGAATGCAGCGGGACCGTCGCCCACGTCGTTTTTCCGACCGGCATCGACCGGCGCGACGATCTCGGATTACCCAATCGCTTTGATGTCTATTATGGGATGGCAGACAGCCGGATTGGTGTCGCACGTCTTGACATGCCGGATGTCTTGCCGCCGGAAGGAATCGCAGACTCCCCGGAAGCAAAGGTGTAGTGCGGATGGATTTGTGAACTCAAAATGCATCCAGCGCTAATTAAGACATGTTTGACAACGATCCGTCTGTGCTCACCAGATGCCAAGCCGAGCAAAAACAGGTATCTTCACTCCGTCTAAGATCAATCCGAAAATGATGGCCGCTCCAAACTCACAGGCCAGAACTGAAGCGGGCAGTGGTGCCATCGCAATTCCGCGAATAGCCAAGGTCGAGATGATGAGAATGTCGGCAACGGAGGAAGCCACGAGCCATACCGTGGGGCGCAGTCCCCAGAGATGGCGACGCCCTCGCAGGGCATAGATGGTGGCTTGGCTGCCGTATACGATGGCAACGACAGAAAGTGTTCTCAGGGCTTCGATTCCGAATTGCATTTCGAACTTGCCCACCGCCAGGACAGCTACACAGAACGCTAAGAAGCAGCCTCCTAGAGTGACTCCGGCCATCGTAATCCTGCCGACTTGCCAGGAATTTGGCATCGGCGATGGCCGCACTCTGTCAGTGGTCAACGCCATGGCCAAGAAGTCGCCAGTGATCATCACAATGACCATCAGCATGGGCGTCAAGACCGCGTGTCCGGTCATGACCAGGCCAATTGCCAGCAAAAGCACCTGCACAATTTTCTTGAGGACGGAGTTCAGCGTGTAGGTAAGAATGCGCTGAAAGGTGATCCTTCCTTCTTTTACGGCGGCGACGATGCCGCCAAGACCGGCCTCCGTTAGCACAATACCTGCTGCCGATTTGGCGACATCGGTTGCGGTCGATACGGCAATCCCCATCTGTGCCTGACGCAGCGCGGGTGCATCGTTAGCGCCATCGCCGCACATCCCGACCGTATGCCCGTGCTTCTGGAAGGCCTTGACGAGATCAAATTTTCCTTCGGGAAGAATACTTGCAAATACCGCAAAATCCTCCGGTTTTACGCCATCGGGTAATGGCCCGGGCGCGCAAACAGCCCCATCCAAGCCTACTGCGTGAGCAACGATTGCCGCCGTAGCCGGAGCGTCACCCGTCACCATGACAGTGCGCACGCCCAAGGCCTTGAGCTCCGAGATCAGAGAGATAGAGTCCTTACGGGGCGGGTCACTGAGTGCGATTAAGCCCAAAAGCTTCAAAGCTGTTGCGGTGCCCGCAGCTACCGCCAACACTCTGAAACCTTGCTTTTCCAGTCCGTCGGCCAAACCAGCCGCGGAGGGTGATGCGGCGGTGAGGCTTGCGACTACCGTGAAGGCCCCCTTCACGATGCGCTCTACGCCACCCTTTGCATCGGCGGCGGTTGCTTCGGAAGTTTTCTTGGCAGGGTCGAATGGTACAAACGCGATTAGCTTTGGAAGATCCGATGCCGGCTTTTGGGTGGAGGCAGAGCGAATCGCCGCATCCACCGCGTCATCCCCGCCGTCAGAACTTGCGAGGGCTGCCATGCCGAGAAGGTGGGCCTCGTCAAACCCAGGCATCGGCTTAACGCTGGTGACCGAAAGTTCATTGCGGGTGAGCGTTCCCGTTTTGTCCGAGCACAAGACATCAATCGTCGCAGCCTCATCCACCGCCGATAGCCGCGTCGGCAGGATGCCGAGCTTCGCCAGAGATCGCGCTCCTAGGGCTGCGGCCAGCGTGAATGTTGCCGGTAATGCCACGGGTATTGCAGCAAGAACCGACGTGAGGAGCAGAGGGATAATCTCGCTCCACGGCATCGCTTGAAAATAGGCATGCGCTCCAATAACAAGGATGACGACGCCGTTGAAAATAGCCAGATTACGCACGATACGCAGCACAGCATTCTGCTGCGAACTTGCGGCGTGCGCAGTGCGCACGAGTTCTGCCGTACGACCAAACTTGGTATGAATCCCAGTGGCTGTAACTTCTGCGGTTGCTTCACCGCGTCGCACCAGTGCTCCCGCATAGGTATCAACGTCCGGACCAGCTTCAATGGGCAGAGATTCTCCGGTAAGCATGGATTGATCGAGCAGGATGGATCCCCCGATCAGATGTACATCCGCGGGTACCACACCGCCGAGCGACAATTTCACAAGATCGCCACGCACCAACTCTGCGGCCGGCACTGTCTTCCAGGCCCCATCGCGCTCAACCGAGGCATTCAAGGCGAGACGCGAATTCAAAGCCCTTAAGGTAGCCTGGGCCCGACCCTCCTGAAAATAGGCTAGTACTGCGTTGAAGATTAGCAGGCCCGCAATGACCGCAGCCTCGGCATACTTATGAAGCACGACCTGAAGCACAATCGACGCTTCGAGCAACCAAGGGACAGGCGCCCAGAACTTGGCCAATGCGTTTCGAATTGGATGGGCGGACACATCGGGCGTGGCATTGGGCCCATCTTTTTGAAGACGGCTCCGTGCTTCGGCGCTCGTGAGTCCGGACGAGGATGTGGTTTGGACCGGTTTCGTGGAAGAATTCGATGATGCGACTTCGACAATTGCAGGCATAATTCGTTATGGAGATCGCCTTATAGTCAGGCCGAGGACCTGGCAAACCGTCTTGGCTATTATTTGCTCTTCGTCCGTATGAATGACGCGGACCACAACTCGGCTGGGCACTGCGGAAATCACGCCCTCGTTCGCCGCGTTTTGCTTTTCTTCGAGTTCGATTCCAAGAAAGCCTAACCCGTCGCAAATCCGAGCGCGGACTGCGGGTGCATTCTCTCCGATGCCTCCGGCGAACACCAGTGTCTCGATTCCGCCCAACGCCGCCGCGAATGAGCCAATCCACTTCTTGACCTGGTAACAGAACAGAGCGACGGCTTCAGCCGCCCGCACGTCCTGCGTCTCGTGTTTTAGTAAGTCACGCATATCGGAACTGATTTCGGATATGCCGAGCAGCCCTGACTGTAAATTGACCATATCGTTGAATTGCTTGGCGCTCATTTTTTCAGTGCGCGCCAGATACCAAACCAGTCCGGGATCGAGATCACCGGTGCGAGTGCTCATCGGCACGCCGGCGGTCGGGGTGAAACTCATGCTGGTGTCGACGGATTTGCCGTTACGCACGGCGGCCAGACTCGCCCCGTTGCCCAAGTGGGCGAGGATTACCCGGCCTTGCGCCGCATCCGGTCCAGCCAGCCGGGCCAGTTCTTCAATCTGAAATTCGTATGACAGCCCGTGAAAGCCGTAACGTCGCACGCCCTGCGCCTCGTAACGACGAGGGATTGGCAGCACTTGCGCCACGCGCGGAAGGTCATGGTGAAAAGCCGTGTCGAAACATGCCACTTGGGGCAGATCGGGAAATCTTCGGTGAAATGCTTC
>CAWBLK010000011.1:0-65043 GCA_963789625.1 uncultured Acidobacteriaceae bacterium
TAGCGGCTGGCCTGCAGGCAGCAGAAGGAGAGCGAGTGCTCATCCTTGGTCTCCTAGTTGCGCACGAACGGTTCAGCCGCGGCGAGCCCGCCGGCGGGCCGCTCCAGGGCGTCCCGCTGACGAGCGACAGCGCGAAGGCCTGCCCATGGCCCACATACCGGTGCCGAGCAGCGAGACGTCGACCGTGGTGGCCTCGCCGGTGCGCTCGCGGTGGTACAGCGCGGCCGATGATGCCGCCGGCGATGGTCATGGCACCGATGGAGTCGCCGAAGCCGGGCCCGGGAGGGCCGACGAGCCGGTCCTGGTCGGCCGGGGTCGCCCCGAGAGAGACGCTGGCGCGGAACCAGAAGGCCAGGGAGTCGTAGGAGCCCTTGTCGGCGTCGGGGCCGCGCTCGCCCTGCCCGGTGCCCGCGACATAGATGATGTTCGGGTTGTGCGCCGGATGTCCTCGAGCTCAATGCTGAGCTTCTTGCGCACCCGGGGCAGCTTGTTGATCAGGAACACGTCCGCCGTCGCCACGAGCTTGTAGAGGATGTCGAGGCCCTCGGGAGTGGTCAGGTCGAGGGCGAGGCTGCGCTTGCCGCGGTTGGAGTGCTCGAGCAGCGCGTGCACGTCGCCGCCGATGGAGATGACCCCCGTGGCGGCCAGGCCGCGCATGGCGTCGCCCCGCTCGATCGGCTCGATCTTGATGACGTCGGCACCCCAGTCGGCCAGGAGCGCCGAGGCCGCCGGCACGAAGGTGTGCTCGGCCACTTCGAGGACGCGGACGCCCTCCATCACTGCGGTCAACGGAACCCTCCCTCTGTCCGCCCGGCTCGGGATCGAGCCTGGCCGGTCACGAAATCTGAAACTGACATCGACGTCGACAATAGCCTTGTGCCTGGGGGGCCGCCCCCCGGGTCCGCCGGGCCTCAGCCCGGGGAGGTGACCTGCAGCAGCACCTTGCCGACCGCCTGGCCGTCGGCCACGTGGCGCAGCGCGGCCACGACGTCGGCCAGGTCGAATTCGGCCCCGATGAGGGGGGCGGCGCGGCCCTCGGCCAGGAGCTCCAGGAGTTCGCGATCGTTACGGGCCATGTCGCCGGGCTGGTGCATGGCGAAGTCGCGGAACTGGAAGCCGAGGATGTGGATGCCCTTGAGCAGGACCAGGTTGAGCGGGATGCGGGGAATGGCGCCGCCGGCGTAGCCCACCGTCACGAAGCGGCCGCCGTAGTGCAGCGCGCGCAGGGCCGGCTCGGCCAGGTCGCCGCCCACCGGGTCGACCACGACGTCGGCGCCGCCCGGCAGCGCCTCGCGCAGGGCCTGGCGCAGGTCGCCGGCCCGGTGGTCGATCAGGCGCGTGGCGCCGCAGGCCCGGGCGGCCTCGAGCTTCTCGGGGGAGGAGGCGACGGCCGTCACCGTCGCGCCCATGGCTGCGCCGAGCTGGACTGCGGCGCTGCCGACCCCGCCGCCGGCCCCGAGCACGATGAGCTCTTCACCCGGCTGCAACGCCGCCACCGAGCGCAGCACGTGGTACGACGTCTTGTAGGCGACGCCGAACGCCGCCGCCACCCGGTCGTCCACGCGTCGGGGATCGGCGTCAGCGCGCCCGCGCCCACCACGACCTCGTCAGCGAAGGCACCGATGAAGCAGGAGCCGAAGACGCGCTCGCCGACGGAAACGTTCTTGACGCCGTCACCGACCTCGGCGATCACGCCGGCGAACTCGCTGCCGGTGACGAAGGGCAGTGGAGCCGACATCTGGTACGTGTTGGCGATCACCAACAGGTCGGGGAAGTTGATGGCGCCCATGTGGACCCGGACCTGACCTCGCCGGCTCCGAGCGGCGGCGGGTCGATGTCCGTCACGGCAATGACCTCGGGCCCGCCGTAGGCGGAGCGCAACGCGGCGCGCATGCGGCGGCCCTTACGCCGACACCGAGTAGTCGGTCGACTCGGCCAGGTCCGCCGCCGACTGCATGAGGTCGAGCACGACGGCGCCGAACGCCTGCAGCTTCTCGTCGTCTCCCGCCCGCTGGAAGCCCTGTTCCAGCACGACCGCCAGCTTCCACTTGGCCAGCACGCAGTAGTAGTCGATGTCGTCCACCTGCCGGCCCGACGTCTTGGCGTAGTGCGCCAGCACCTCCTCACGCGACGGCATGCCCGTCATGTCGACATAGCCGCCCGTCCTGTCCTCGTCGCTGGTGGTGTCGTCGGGCCAGGACTGCACCACCCAGCCGAGGTCGAGCTTGGGGTCGCCCACGGTGCCCATCTCCCAGTCGACGATGGCGGCCAGCTGCGCCGGTGCACCGTTCTCGAACATGACGTTGGCGAACTGGTAGTCGCCGTGCATCAGTCCGGGGACGTAGTCGATCGGCCGGTGGGCGCGCAGCCACGCGGCGGCCTCGTCGAAGCCGGGAAGCTCGCGGCCCTTGATGCGCTCCAGGAACGCCGTCCAGCGGTCCACCTGGCGCTCGTGGAAGCCCTCGGGCCGACCCAGGTCGGCGAGGCCCTTGGCCTGCCAGTCGACGTTGCCCAGCAGGGCGATACCCTCGACGAGCTGGAACGCCAGCCCGCGCCTCGCCTCGAGGTCGGTGTCGAATGGTGCCGGCCATTGCCGTCGCGTGGACATGGGGGACCAGCCGTCGACGAAGCCCATGATGTAGAAGGTCCGGCCGAGCACCGACTGGTCGGTGCAGACGGCGATCGCCTCGGTGTGGGGCACTTGGTCCCGACAGCGCCTCGATGATGCGCCACTCCCGCACGATGCCGTCGTCGCGTGACGCCGGCACGCTCGTCGGCGGGATCCGCATGGCGCCGTGCAGGTCGCCCCGGTGCAGCTCGAAGATCTCGTTCTGGGTTCCCCCGGAGATGTACCGGTGCTCGAGCGGCGCCCCCAACCCGAGTCCCTGGGCGTCGAGCCAGGCCGTCAGCTTGGCGACGTCGGCGATTGCCGGATCGTCACCGAGGGGTTCTTCGATCACACTCACAGGTTCCCGACCTCCAGCTCCATGTACTGCCCGTACTTGGCCTTGGCCGCCTCCTGCCGTTTGGGCAGCCACTGGGTGGGCCAGATGTCGTCGCTCTCCTTGTAGTCGCGCAGCACCTGTCGGGCCACGGTGACCTTGTGCACCTCGGTCGGGCCGTCGGCCAGGCCCATCACGGCGGCGCCGTGACCATGCCCATGAAGGGCATCTCGTTCGTCGTACCGAGTGCGCCGTGCACCTGCATGGCGCGCCAGGCGATGTCGTGCAGCACCGTGGGCATGACCACCTTGGCCGTGGCGATGTCCTTGCGCACCCGCTTGTAGTCGTTGTACTTGTCGATCTCCCACGCCGTGTACAGGACGAAGAGCCGGAACTGCACCAGCTGGGCGTAGGAGTCGGCGATGTAACCCTGCACAATTGCTTGTCGGCCAGCTTGCTGCCGGCGGTCTCCCGGCTGAGCGCGCGTTCGCACATCATGTCGATGGCCTTCTGGGCCATGCCGATGGTCCGCATGCGTGGTGGTCCGGCCACCTCCAATTACATCCACAGCTTGACCAATAACTGGCCACTGACGACTGGCTACTGGCCACTGCTTCTCCAAGGAGTTCACGTTGCTTAAACTGAAGCGGCTACAGATTCTCGGCTTCAAATCGTTTTGCGATCGCACCGACCTCAAGTTCCACGGCGACGGTATTGCCGCCATCATCGGCCCGAACGGCTGCGGCAAATCGAATATTGCCGACGCCATCTCCTGGGTGCTGGGTGAGCAATCGGCCAAGACCTTGCGCGGCTCGCGCATGGAAGATGTGATTTTTGCGGGTACGCATGATCGCAAGCCAACCGGCATGGCTGAGGTCTCGCTGACGCTGATCGATCCCGAGGAGTATCCCGGCCCCGACGCGGATGCGCCCACCGAAATCGACATTCAGGATGAGCTGCCAGTTAGTGCGGAAGCATCGCGGCGTCCAGCCGATGATTGGGATGAAGTTGCCGTTCGCGCGCGCGCTGCCGAGGAAACCGAGCGTGCCGTCGAAGATGTGCAGCCCGGCAGGACCGAAGAAGTTGAAGTTCCGCGCTCGAAGATCGATACTCTCGCAGTCGCCTTCCCCGACGACGAACCAGTATTTGCATTGCCAGTTCATGCGATTGCTCCCGTGGCTACTTCCGCTGCTGTAAGCGGCGCGCCGCAGGTGGTGCTCAAGATTCGCCGCAGAAAGTTCAATCAGCAGCAATTCCATGCAGGCGAAATCGTAGTGACGCGCCGCTTGTTCCGTTCCGGCGATAGCGAATATTTGTTGAACGGAAAGCTCTGCCGCCTGCGCGACATTCAGGAACTTTTCATGGGCACCGGCCTTGGACCGGAGACCTATGCGCTGATCGAGCAGGGACGCATCGGCCAGATTCTCAGCAGCCGGCCCACCGACCGCCGGGCGATTCTCGAAGAGGCTGCCGGAATCACCAAGTTCAAAACCAAGAAGCGCCTTGCCGAAGCGCGCCTGGAAGATGCGAAACTGAACCTCGCGCGCATCAATGATATTTTCGAAGAAGTGACGCGCCAGATGAATTCGCTGAAGCGGCAGGCATCGAAGGCCGAACGTTACGCCAAGCTGCGCGATGAGATGCGTGCTCAACTGCGCGTGGTGCTGGCCAGCAAGTTCGCCGCCATCGAGCAGGAAAGCGCGGAACTCGACTCCCAACTCAACGCGCTCGCCGAGGACATGCAGCACCGCACCGAAGCCGTGCAACAACTTGAGGCCGAGCACAGCGAAGGCACGGAACGCAGCTATGCCATCGAGGCCGAACTGCGCGAGAATCGGGACCGCCTTAGCCAGCTAGATTTGGAAATCGATCGCGCCCGCGCTCGCCGCCGTCATAACGAAGAACGTTGCGCCGAGCTCGCGGTGCGCTCCGCATCGGCCGAGGCTGAACTCGCCCAGGCTCGCCATCGCGTGACCGCGCTCGAAGCCGAGCGCGATTCCAACCGGCAAGTCCTGGAATCCGCTGCTGCCGATCTGGCCGCAGCACAGCACGAACTCGCCTTATCGCAGCAAGAAGCCGCAGCCGCGGCAACCGCTTTGGCCGAACTCGAGCATCAGCAGGAAGAGTCGCGCGTCGCGATCTTTGACACAGTGTCGTCGGTCTCGCGTCTGCGCAACCAACTAGCGCAGGCCGAAGAGCGACTTGCAGGCGCCGATCGCGAAGCCACGCGCTTGCGAACTGAAATCGCCAACGCCAGCTTTCAGGTGGAAACCTTCGGCGGCCAGCGCGGGCAGCTTGCGCTGGAGTTCGAAACAGTTACGCAGCGCGTCGCCGGAATCGGCGAAGAGATCAGCCAACTTCGCCGTTTGATCGAAGCCAAACGCCTCGATGAAACCAAGGCAAAGACTCATCTCGACGTGCTGCGCGCTGAGTTTGCCACGGCGCTGGGAAAGAAGGGCTCGCTTGAGGCGGTCATCGCCGAGCATGGATATTCCACGGAATCGGTTCGCCGCCTTTTTCAGTCGGGCGTAATGCAGAGTGGCCTCGCTCCGGTGGGAGTGCTCGCGGATTTTCTGGAAGTCGAGCCGCGATTTGAGCACGTCGTCGAGGATTTTCTGCGCGACGAGTTGAATTACATCGTAGTCAAGTCCTGGGACGCGGCCGACGAAGGCCTCCGTTTATTGCGCAGCGATGTCGACGGCCGCGCCACCTTCCTCGTGCATCCCGAAGACGCGCAGGCCAAGTTTTCTTTTGTCCTCGATGAAGCAGCGCACTGCGCGCCGCCGACGGCCTCCATTGTGCCTTTGAAACACACCATTCGCGTTCTCAATGGCTTCGGAAAATCGCTGGAAGTAATTCTTCCCAAACTTCGCGATGGCTACATCGTTCCCGGCGCCGACACTGCGCGGGGTCTGGCTCTCGAAAATCCCGATGCGTTCTTCCTTTCGCAATCCGGCGAGTGCTTCCACAATGTAACCGTCACCGGCGGCAAACAGCGCGCCGAAGGCCCGCTCTCGATGAAGCGCGAACTGCGGGAAGTTCTCCGCCAGCTTGAAGATCTGGAGCGTGCTCTGCGTGACGAAGAGATGCGCGTGCTCACGCTCGGTCGCGAGATTAAAGAGTTCTCTGCCCTGTTGGAGCGACTGGAGGGCGAGAGGCGAGAAGCCGAGCATCAGTCGATGACCTCAGGCCATATGCTGCAGCAGCTCGATTCCGAACTGGCCCGCGTTACTGAGCGCATGAGCATTTCGCAAGCCGAACTGCAACGAATCGCCGCGGAGCGTGCCGAGCAGGAATCTACGATCACGGCACGGCAAGCGGAGATCAACGCGCTGGAACAGACTCGCGTTCAACTTGAGCAGCAGATTGCTGCTGCACAAGAATCTCTCGGCCTGCTGCGCCAGCGCCGCGAAGACGCAGCCCAGAACAGCTCTCAGCGCGTAGCCCGGGTCGCAGCGTTGGAAGAGCGCCATCGCTCCGCCGCCGCCGTACTTGGGCGCATCGATTCCTTATTCAGTGAGATGAGCGAGCGGTTGCACGCGCTCGCATCGCAAATCGAAGCCGCTAACGCCGAAAAACTACAGCGCGAGGCTGAGAATCTCCAACTCGAACAGCAAGACGCCGACTTTGAAGCCGAGCGCAACGCGGGCCAGGCTCGCGAGGGGTTGCTGCAATTCGAGAAAGATCAGCTCCGCGCGCGCCTCACCGAAATCGACGAACTCCTGCGCAATGCCCGTCAACTTCTCGACCAGGCCCGCGACCGCCGAGGCGAATTACAGGCCGCTGCCGCCAAGCTGGAAGCCGACTCCATGCACATGGCAGACACTTGCCTGAACGAACTTGGCATCGAGCGCCCGGCTCTGCTTGCCGACACCACCCTTGCCATTGTCGCCGGCGACGAACTTACGACCTGCGATCAGTCGTATCGCGATATGCGCGCCAAGCTCGAAGCCATGGGTCCCGTGAACATGATGGCGCTCGAAGAGTATCGCGAAACTGCCGAGCGCCACACCTTCCTCGACGGTCAGCGAAAAGATTTAATTTCTTCCATCGAGAACACCACCGCGACCATCCGCGAGATCGACGAAGTCTCGCGCCAGAAGTTCCAGGAAGCTTTCGCCAAGATCAATGAGAACTTCGGTGTCACTTTCAAAAAGCTTTTCGGTGGCGGCCACGCCTTCATGAAGCTTACCGATGAGGAAAACACTACCGAGAGTGGCATCGACGTGGTCGCATCTCCTCCCGGCAAGCGCCTGCAAAGCGTGCTGCTGCTCTCGGGGGGCGAGAAAGCGCTCACCGCGCTTGCCCTGTTGGTCGGCATTTTCCAATACACGCCCAGCCCCTTCTGTATCCTCGACGAAGTCGATGCACCGCTCGACGAGGCCAACGTCGGCCGTTTCACCGAACTTGTAAAGGAGATGAGCATCAAGACGCAATTTGTGCTCATCACGCACAGCAAGAAAACGATGAGCATCGCGCCTGTGCTTTACGGCGTGACCATGCAGGAGCCAGGCGTGTCGAAACTGGTGTCAGTGCGCTTCGGAGCAGCGTAGCGGGTACGAGATCTGCAGTTTCACTCGCACCTAGGGCTACAACTTGTCGACAGATGGCATCTGTTTTGCAAGTGATTGGCAGTTGCCATTATGAACAACGAGGGTATACAAGGGGTGTTCCCCACTATGGCTGACTCCTTAGCCGTCAACCCGATGCACCAGAATCCTAATTCTGTAAGCTCGATCAATCCCGGGCCCCCGCTGACACGGGCGGCGGCTACCGAGCAACGGCCAATGCGATTTGACTTCGGCAATAGGCTGAGTATCCCAATCGTTACGGCGCCATACCATCAACCGTTCATCAACTACACGCGCGAGAACTCTCTTTCGCCTCTCTTTTTCGAGGGCGACGCCCTTACGGTCCTGAGGGATATTCCTGCCGAATCGGTCCACTGTGTGATGACGTCTCCCCCGTACTGGGGTAAACGGGAATACGAGAGCGGTGGAATCGGTTTGGAGCGCGATTATCGGGATTTTGTTAAACACTTCGCCGCAATTTCATTTGAAGTGAAACGCGTGCTCAGGCCCGAAGGTTCGTTCTGGCTCAATATAGGGGACAGCTACGAAAACAAAGGCCTCGTCGGAGTACCATGGCGGGTAGCATTTGAGCTTACCGACCGCCAAGGATGGCTGCTCAGGAATAGCGTGGTATGGAATAAGGTCAAGAGCGGGATGGATAATACCAAAGATCGGCTTGGAAATGTTCACGAGAACATTTTTCACTTCGTGAAGCAGGCGAAGGGTTATTACTACAATGCAGACGCGATCCGCTCAAAGCCGCGTCGAGCGAAGGTTGTCAAGGGCGCAGTAATTTCTGCAACTGGCGTTTCGGGAGTTCGCTATAGGCGCCAGATTGAGCTATCGACTGATCTCACTCCCCAACAGAAGGCAGCTGCTCTGAAAGAGCTTGAGAATATGCTTGCGGACATCTCCATTGGCAAGGTTTCTGATTTTAGGATGATCATTCGTGCCCAGCAACGTGCTACCCATTCGGATAACGAGAAGCTCTCCGGCCGCGCTAAGGAGCTTCGCGAGAAAGGATTCTATTTTTTGCGCTATCATCCGAACGGGAGTAAACCCACGGATGTCTGGGATATCATTCCTGAGGACACCCAGAAACGAGAATCGCACTTCGCACCGTACCCTGTGGATCTCTGCCGGATTCCCATCCTCGCCACATGTCCCGAAGGCGGACTCGTACTTGATCCCTTCTGCGGAACGGGGACGACCCTTCTGGCAGCCCTGAGCCTTGGTCGCAAATCCGTTGGAATTGATATCTCTCGGCACTATCTCAAACTCGCTGAGGAAAGGTGTGCGGGCCTGCTATGAAGGGCGTCGTCGAGCTATTTGGACGCTCGGCGGAAGAGCCAGGACAGGTTTGGAAGACGATCATCCGGCAACAGTAATGCCCGTTCCTAGCGAAACGGTGTTACAAGGTTCGCAAGAGCGACCCTAGCATCTCCATTGGTACCTGCACTGTTCTGTACGGCCGAACAGCCGAACCGATAATCATATGCCCGACGTGACTGATTGAGCGCCGTCAGATATTTATCGACTGCCTGCACCTTCTCACAAGCCATGAACCCGGTAATGAACTGCACATCGTGGGTGAAGTGTCTGTCCCCGAGGTAGCGTCGATTACTTCCTTGTGTCGGCAAGGGACAGGCGGGTTAGAGATTTCGTTGGTATTGAGCTTCAAACGCTAGATACAACAGGAACCGTTTGGCCGGAGCGACAGCGCCTTCTTAAGAAACTTGGTGTCCATCGAGACGACAAGGCAGAAGGGTCGAAGAAGACTTACGGGATGAACTGGAAGATGACGGCGAAAACAATTCTTGTTCAGATGCATCACAAAATTCAGACCTTCGAGCACGTTAACAGAAAATTGGTCCTCGTCACGCAGGATAGGTTGCTGGCCTATATGACTAAAGAGTTTAGCTTTGGTCATTTAAGCAATCCTCCGGCCATAGGTGACTCGATGCATTTTCACGCCTATGGCATGGCTGCACAGCCAGATCATTCCTATCGACTTACGCTACAGTCACGACTCAGCACTGGGGCAGATGGAATCGCGCGATGCCTTGGGTTACAGGCTGAGGCGCGAGTAGAACTCGAAGAAATCGTGAAGGCTCTCGAGGCAAAGATTTCTCCGACTACATTGTTCACGCCAGTCTAACCCTAACTAAAGCTTCTATCCGCGATATCCACTCTCATCCTCAGCTTTTCCACAAGGCTCCATATGAAGATGGCGGCGGCGCCCAGCTTCCATAAGCTCGCACGCCGCCAATGCATTCCCCCTCAATAGGATACGGACCTACCTAAACTTAGCGATCTCTGCCGTTGACAAAAATTTCTGACGGTCTAAAATACGGCCTCGCTGCTTGCCTGTAAAATTCCGACATGAGCTCAAAACTTCTCGATCCCGTCCTCTTACAAACTGATTTCCCCGATCTCCAACTCCATGCCAGCGGCAAGGTGCGCGACATTTACCAACTGGATGATGAACGCCTGCTGTTCGTCGCCACCGACCGAATTTCTGCCTTCGATTATGTTCTTGCCACCGGCATTCCGCAGAAGGGCCGCGTCCTGACCCAGCTCTCGCTGTTCTGGTTCGACTTCCTTTCTGACGTCGTTGCCAACCACGTCATTACGGCAGACGTGGATCGCTATCCCCGCGAGCTGCAGAAATATTCCGATCAGTTGCGCGGACGATCGATGCTGGTGCGGCGTGCCCAGATGTTTCCAGTAGAGTGCGTGGTGCGCGGCTATATTTCAGGGTCCGCCTGGAAGGAATACAAGGCCACGGGCAAAGTCTGCGGCGTCGACCTACCCACGGGGCTGCGTGAGTCCGAAGCCTTTCCCGAGCCGATTTTTACTCCATCCACCAAGGCAACGAGCGGGCATGATGAAAATATTTCCTTTGCGAAAATGTGTGAATTGGTGGGCAGCGAGACGGCGAGCAGCCTGCGGGATTTGACTCTGCGCGTCTACAAGAAAGCGGCGGACTACGCCCGGCAGCGTGGCATCATCATCGCCGATACCAAGTTTGAGTTCGGACGTACCGCCCAGGGAATCACGCTGGCGGACGAGGTGCTTACTCCGGATTCCTCCCGTTTTTGGCCTGCAGATAAATTCGAGTCAGGCCGGTCGCAGGAGTCTTACGACAAGCAGTACGTGCGTGATTACCTGGAGGAAATTCACTGGAACAAGCAGCCACCCGCGCCAGCGCTGCCTACCGAGGTAGCACAGCGGACCAGTGAAAAATATCTTGACGCCTACCTCCAAATTACGGGGAAGAAACTGGATGGGTAGACGTGAGGTGTGTAGAACGCTCGGTTGCAGAACGGTCCTCCGGAAAACAGCCCGCGAGAGAGTACGATGACCGCGGCAGACTGGGTGATAGTTGCTATCGTGCTGCTGAACGTGGTGTTAGCAGCCATGCATGGCTTTTTTGCCGAGGCCTTCAGCATGGCTGGATTGGTGGTCGGTTACATAGTCGCCGCTTGGCAGTATCACAGGCTGGCCGAGTGGTTCATGTCCTTCTTGAAGTCGGAATTGCTGGCCCAGATTTTCGGTTTCCTTATCATCTTTTTTGTGATTTTGCTGGCGTTCAGTATTGCAGGCAGGATCGCGCGCAAGCTGATGAAGGCAGCTGGCCTAAGCGGTTTCGACCGCTTTCTGGGGGCGTTGTTGGGTGTGTTGAAAGGTGCGCTGGTAGTGGCCGTCGTCCTGATGGGATTGACCGCCTTTACGCCGACCTCGAAGATGCTGGAGAAGTCGGAACTGGCGCCGTATTTCCTGGTGGCTGGAAGGGCTGCGATCTGGGTAGCTCCGTCGGAGTTGCGGGCAAGGTTTTATGAAGGATTGGATTTTCTGCACCGCGCTCCCAAGGAACTGACAGGCGCACCGGCTGCCGGGTCGAAATAAATGCCGTTGGGGCAGGCAAGTAAAAATAAGACATTCAAACGAGAGAGAGACTATCGTGAAAGATCAATTGGAAGCGCTCATCCTGCAGATGTACAGAAGCAATATTCTTTATTCCGAGGGCGTGCGTGAGTTCAAGAAGAGGTTTATCCTCACCGTCCTGCAAGAGAATAAAGGCAACCAGTGCCGCGCGGCGCGCGAACTCAACATGCACCGCAACACTCTGAGCCGGACCATCACTGAACTCAAGATCGATGTTCGCCAACTGCGGGATGGCGCAAAACGTCCCCCACGCAGCGCACGACCAGTCACCCTGGAAAAGAAAGCGGCGCGCTAAACAGCAAGGTCCAAGTCCGCCGTATTACCCGTTTCTTACCACCCAAAAATAAAGGCAGCCCGCGAGGGCTGCCTTTTTACTCTTATATATCAAGCTTCTAGTTCGAAGTTGCTGTCTTGTGATGTATGGTGGGCTTCGGCGCAGTCTTCGGTTTCACCAACTGGCCTTTCTCCATGGTCATCATGAATGGATTCGGAGTATAAGAAGCCGGCTCGCCCTGGAAGTCCAGACTCGCCCCTGCTTTCGGGATGAGTCTCAGCGGAACTTTCTCTTCAAAGGTGAGCGTGATGTCAGCTTTCTTGGCATCGATGTCGTCCGAACTACCGGCGATCTGAAATTCCGTTGCAGTAGCGCTGATGACCGTGCCATTCATTGCCACAGACTTGCCCTTGATGCCTTCCACAGTCACCTTGCCAGTGTCCTTGTCGGTGACACCGTTCCAGACTGCGTCCTGATCTTCTTGCGAACCGTTGGTGAATACGAACTGCCACTCGGCAAAGTTCATATCCTCTGGCTTCTTTGAGGCTACCAGGGCGTGAACCTGCTCAGCCGGGGTGGGTGCGGGCTTAATCGCGAAACCAGCAGGCGGCGCTGGGTTGGCCTTGATTTGTGCCAGAACATCGGTCCAGCCGTCGTCTCCACCGTGGTACCTGTCGTATTGGTTCTTGGCATACTTCTCGAACTGCTGCTGATACTGCGGGTTCGGCGCCAGGACGGAAGCACGGCCAGTGAACCAAATGGCATTGATCGGATCGGGAGTAAGCTTTGGATCCGGCGGGGTCGGCCCGGCGTAGGACAGGGCCAGAGGATAAACTATGCTGAAGTCTTTCTGGGAGTCAGGGTTGCTATCGACGGCGGCGCGCAGGAACTTTCTCGCGTCTTCATAATCTTTCGCGGTCAGGTCGGCCAGCCCAATGGCCGCATTAAAAACTCCGGTCATCTGGTTCTTCATCTTTTGAAAATCGGCGTCCGACGTGCCATCCGGCTTGGTAAACTTTGGCAGACCATCCAGCCCCATCTGCCCGTATTTCTTCGCATCCACCAGATCCTGCTGGGCATTGGTGTCCCCACCCTGGGCCTTCAGGCGATCAATATAGGCGAGCAAGAATATGGCTCGTTCGTTGGTCGGATCAGCCGCCACCAACTGGGTGGCAGTTTCGATGGTCTTCGCCTGGTTGTTCGTCTGCTGGTAGTCCTGCATCAGGGTTTGCAGCACGGCTGTCTTCATCACGCTATTGGGATACTGCGTGCGAAATGCTTCCAACCCGCTGATCTGCGCTGCTGGGTCTTTCTGCCCGATGGCTCCGACATAAGCGTTGTACTCGGCTGGGTCCTTGATTACCGGCGCCTGCGTGGAGGACGATGGTGCGGGTGAAGCGGCGGGTTGTCCTTGTGGCGGCTGAGCAGGGGTCTGAGCCGCTGCCATTGCAGCAACTCCAAGCACAACCGTGACCAGAATTTTTTTCATCAGTGTGGCTCCTTGGGCCTTTTGGGAATCGACAATTTCAGGAAACAGAAATGCTTGCGGCTGCGGGACACAACGACACTCGCCCTGTATTCCCGGTTGCCGGATTATATGTACCTCTTCTCTCGAAGGCAAGCAAGTTCCCGGTTACCCTCAAGGTTATTGTATAAGATGCAGATGTACCGCCGAGCAGATGGTCCTTTTTCGGGC
Source organism: uncultured Acidobacteriaceae bacterium (assembly GCA_963789625.1). GTDB lineage: Bacteria > Acidobacteriota > Terriglobia > Terriglobales > Acidobacteriaceae > Sulfotelmatobacter. The sequence continues at coordinate 13,432 of CAWBLK010000011.1, forward strand.
GGCACAAAGCGCTTGGTTTTCGAGGTTTAAAGGAATTTCTAAATGAATACGGATTCAACGGTTTACTCTTTATCTGGGACAGTCGCGGTGGTGACCGGCGCGGGCCGCGGTATTGGTGCTGCCATCGCGCAGAAGTTGTCAAGTTTGGGCGCCACGGCCGTGCTGTGCGGGCGCACGCGGGCCGCCCTGGAATCGACCGCGCAAGCCATTATTAAGGCAGGCGGGAAGGCCGAGGTCATCCCCTGTGACGTGAGCAGTCTTCCGTCGGTTGAGGCGGCTGCGAGGCAGGTCGAAAGCTCATTTGGACGCGTGGACATTCTGGTGAACAATGCCGCCATCCGAGGATGGGACGGCCCGCTGCACCAGCTTTTGCCTGACGGCTGGGATGAGATCCTGAATACGAACCTGCGCGGCGTTTACTATGCGGTGCGAACGTTCGCTCCTCTCATGATTCGAGCGCGGTCGGGACACGTCATCAACATTTCGTCGCTGGCGGGAAAAAATGCCCTGCCGAATGGCGCTGCCTATGCCGCCTCGAAGTGGGGTTTGAATGGACTCAGCTACTCAATCGCGGAAGAGTTGCGCGGCCACAACATCCGCGTGGCGGTGATTTGCCCCGGCTCGACCAACACGGAACTCAGCCCGCACGTGGGGAAGGATCCCGCAAAAATGCTGCAACCGGAAGATGTGGCGCACGCCGTGGCGATGCTGGTGACGCAGAGCCCGCAATCGTTTGTCAGCGAGATTCTATTAAGGCCTACCCAGAAACCGTGAACCACGGGTGACATGCTCCCAGCTTCGGCGTCATGGGCGACTTGCAGGCGGCACAACACCATTCATGCGCAAGTAAACCACCATTTGCCCGTAGTGATTCAGAGAGTGCATGAGCGACTCGACGATGAGTGCCAATCGAATGACCTGGGTAGCCGTTAAGGGTGAAATCGGAGATGACTTAACCTTTACGTCGCTGTCGCCGATCGCATCGATCGCTTTGCCTAGATGGGTGAACGAGCCGCGCAGGTAATCCAGAATTTCCGTCTTGTTGCGCACTGCCTCCGGTCCAAGTTCGTCCCCGGCATCTGACGGTGGGTCCTCGCCTAAAGCAGCCGCAGCCAGAATATGGTTGGTCGCCGCCAGGTGCTTTACCTGTTGCCCAAATGTACGAACACCCTTGAATTCACCGTCGGTCGGCGTGAATCCATATTTGTCCGCTGGCATAGCTTCAGCGGCGCCCACGATTTCCTTCTCGATGGACTGCAGAAATATCTGTAAGGCACGCCTCTCTTTCTGTTCGTCGAGCGAGGCATGCTCTTTCGCGACGAGCTGGTGAGGTCCGCCTGTCACGGCAGAGGGCATTGCAAGCTCTCCGTTTTCATCCGCTTGTGCCAGCGCGGTGCTGGCTCCCACGATCAAAAATAAGAATAGTAGAATCCAGCGCATTTGCTTCATTGGACTTGTCCTCGTGCATGATAGATTTGGCGCTCGGTTGCGCCTGCAAACACGCTACAACTTAAAGTCGACTTTAATGCAAGAGTTGTTTTGCAAATTACTTATAGAGATAATGGCGGCCGGAACGCCGTGTACTAGAATGAACCCGTGTCACAATTAACAATCTCCAAGGTAGCGCGGCAGGCTGGACTTAACTCCTCCGCGATCCGCTACTACGAACGGATTGGACTATTACCCGTCGCGCAACGAATCAGCGGGCAGCGGCGCTAACGACAGTGCTCTATCGGCTTGCCATGATTCAACGAGCACGCCAACTTGGATTTACCTTAGACGAAATTCGACAACTGTTCTTCGGCTTTCGCAATGTCACTCGTGTCTCGGAGCGCTGGCAAAGACTTTCACGGAGAAAGATATCCGAATTAGACAACCTGATAGAGGGAATAAAATCAGTGCAGCGCTTGATCAAGAGGATGATGAAGAACTGCCGCTGCGAAACTCTCGATCAGTGTGGAAAGGGGATATTCCGGAGCGGGTGCTCAACTATTGCGGTGAAATCTCGGGCAGCGAAGTCCTCAGGGTCGCGGGTAGACTTGACTTGCTGCGGCGCATTCTGCGCCCATCCTTTCACTTCTTGAACAAATTTTCAAACGCCTGCCGCGCGTCGTTGGGGCGCAGGCTGGCGGGGGTTGACGTTTCTTTTTCCCGAGTTACGCGAATCTCGTAGAACGTGCAATTGTTGCATGCATCCTTCTTGGCCACTCGATCCTTGACCGGTTGCATGCACTCGAAGCGGCTTCCAGGATCGAAATACATGCACTGCTTGCAGGAGTGCAGTTCGAAGCCGCACTTGGGACAAAGCCCTGTCGGCGGAATCTCCTGCAGCACCGTGCCACATTGCGCACAGCGTGAAACCGCGCGAGTGCCCGGCATATTGACCGGCTTGGGACCCATGCTGTAGTCGCGTCTTGCTGGAGGAACCGGCGCCGGCTTTTCTTTTACAGACTCCTTGCGCGGCTTATCCTCTCGCGGTCCTGATATCCATGCTGACGGTATTTGGCCACTGAACCTCCCCAAGCACGTTGGCGTATTGTCTCGCCAGCCGTGCTTTACAGCAAGCCTGAACTGATTTTGTCTGGTTCGTACTCGGTACGCGCAACTCGTACTCGTTACAATGAAAGCATGATCCACGAAATCTTTCCCGTCGGACCGCTGCAGTGCAACTGCTCGATCATCGGCGACGAGACTACACGCGAAGCCATGGTCATCGACCCTGGCGATGACATTGAGGACGTGCTCGCGCTTATCCGCAAGCATAACCTGCAAGTCAAGCAAATCGTCATCACCCATGCTCACATCGATCACGTAGGCGGCGCAATGAAGCTGCGTGCGGCCACTGGAGCGCCGATCCTGCTCAATCAAAATGACTATGCATTGCTCAAAATGCTTGACGTGCAGGCCACCTGGATTGGCGTGGCAGCGCCAGGGCCGGTCGAGATCGACCAGAGTGTGAGCACTGGAGATACGGTGAAAGCCGGCACACACACGGCCAGCGTACTCCACACGCCGGGACACACAGAAGGCAGCATCTGCCTCTACTTCCCTGCCGAAAAAACTTTAATAGCCGGCGATACGCTCTTCGCCGGCTCCATCGGCCGCACCGATTTGCCCGGCGGATCGATGCAGAAGATAATGCAGTCCCTGCGCGGCACCGTGCTGGCTTTGCCCGACGACACCGTGGTAGTTCCCGGCCACGGACCCTCCACTACCATCGGAGAAGAGCGGGAGAGCAATCCGTTCCTGGTGAAACGGAATTGATGATTGTTGATTTTTGATTGCTGATTCATGCAATACAGATCGGCCTTCAATCAGCAATCATTAATCGACAATCAGGCAATTCCAGAAGGCGCCCAATCCCGTCCGTAAATTCCTCTTCTGGCGCAATCAAGCTCAGCACCAGATATCCATCGCTCAGAAAATCATAGAAATGCCCGGGATGCACCAGCACAGATTTCCGACGCAGCAGATCGACCGCTAACTCCTCGTCAGTCTGCGTTACCGGAACACGCAACACCGCGTACCATCCACCTTCCACGCTCAAGCGCTCACATGTCTTCTGAGTCGCAAGCTGGCGATCGAGCTCGGCTAGATTGCCCAGCACGCGGTCGAGCAATTGCTGCTGAATGCTTTTTCGCTGCTCCAGCAGCGCTGGCACCGCCCACTGGATCGGTGCATTCATGGAGAGAAAAGTATCGGCGATCACCTCCAGACGAGCCAGTGCGTCCTTGACTTCCCGCGCTGGACCGCTGGTGGCGATCCACGCCACTTTCATCTGCGGCAGCGCCGAGATCTTCGAAACTCCGCTCAGCGTTAAAGTGAGTACGTCCTCATTCGCAACAAAGCTTGGTTGAGGCACTCGATCATGCGCGTAATCGAGAAACACTTCGTCAGCAATCAACGCGAGCTCGTGTTTGCGGCAAAAACGATTGAGTGACTTCTTCTCCTCCGAATGCACATACGAGCCTGTAGGGTTGTTGGGATGAACCACCACCACACCACGCGTGCGCTCCGTAACTGCCTTCTCCAGCGAAGGAAAATCCATTTGCCAGCCGTGATCGTAGATCAAGGGATAAGGAACGAGTTTGACATCTTGCAAGTCGGCCAAAAATTCAAATAGTGGATAGCTCGGCTTGGGCACGAGCAACTCGTCGCCCGGATTGCACAGCAAGCGGAGGACGAAGGAATACCCTTCACTGGTGCTGGTGGTGAGAATGAGCTGTTCCGGGTCGAAGCCGCGAATCCCATGCTGATTCTGGTAATACGATGCAACCGCTGCCAGCGCGTTGGGCAAGCCTCGCGGTTGCGGATCGTAGTCCAGCGCATGCGGAGACGCCAGCGATTGAAGAATGAGTGGCTCGTCGTAGCGCAAGCCCGCACGTGTAGGATTCGAAATTGTCAGATCAAGCACGCGTGCGCCGCTTGATCGCGCCTCGTCGAGCGCCTCGGTCAAACGGTTCCGCGTGAGTTTCCAGTTGGTTCGGTTAGAAAACATGGCAGTGGCCAGTGATCGTGGCAGTGATCAGTAAAAGCACCTTGAATATCGGTTGTCTCAATCTTAACGAGCCACTGGCCACTGATCACTGACCACTGACCACTGTTTCCACAGGCTGCAAGTAGAAGCCCATCTCCTGCGGCGCTGTCAGGGTCTTGGTCGCATCGTACTGGCGATGTGCCTGGCGTACTGCGACGATCTTTTTCTGCAACTCGCGCGCCAGCCCGTCATAGCGCACCAAAACATTATCGAGCCAGAATGGCCTGTATTCCCGCAGCCAAGCTTCGCGGTACATCTGGCTCACGCGCGTAGTTGCATCGCGCAAATCTTCCAGCCGCGCGTTGATGTCCGAGATTTCTGCCAGATCACCATCGACGCGGCTCGCGTCGGTCTGGTTCTGAAAAGCGTCCCAGTAGAATTTGCTTATCTCACCGGTAAACTCTATCTTCATGCCCAGCGCATCCCAGCGCCAGGCGCCCAGGATCATCTCGGCTAGGGTGTCACCATTCGCGTGAGCTTTAGCGCCAGCGCGGTAAAGAGATTCCAAAGCGTGTTCAGCACCCAAACGCATCTCAACGGCTGCGGGTGCGAGCTTCTGCATCATCTTCGCTCCCTCGGGCGTGAAAGGATCGATCCAGAATAAATCGTCCGTCTCGGTATCGACCTTGATGTTAGCCAGTGCCTGGTGCCCGCGATCCAGATTCTCCAGAGCATCGCGAAAAGTGGCGTCGGCGTTGCGGTAAAAGGCCCAATCGTAGGCGTTTTTAAACTGCTCGATGTTCGATTCGTCCGCTTGCCATCCCGCCGCCGCCCCAAAGATGAGCGCGGGCCACGCCATTCCATAGAGCGACTCACCATCGTCGTTCCATGTGGTATTGAGCATGCCCATGGCACCCAGCTTCTGTCCATCCCGCACAAAGTTGCGGATGTTCACATAACTCGCATCCAGGTTTGGCCAGAGCTGATTCCAGTTGTTCGCGCCCGGAGCGACAATCACACGCAGGCCGGCATCACGATATGGCTTAATGATGTTGTCATAGCTCGGCCGCGGATCGTAATCCCAGGGCACGGCGATCATGTCCTTGGGCAGAATGCCGAGCAGTTGCGGATACGTGACCGCGATGTCGCCCCAGAACATAAGCTGCTTATGATAGGGCTGAAGCATGCCGCTCACCTTCTGCATGTGCTCGAGATAAACTCTTCCTAAGCCGACTTCATGGGCCCGCGCTGCAGTCTGTCCGCGCCCCAGTTCATCAGTCTCGTCGCCGCCAACGTGCAGGAAAGGTCCAGGGAAGAGCGGGACCATATCCGCATACATAGCCTTGATGATGTCGTAAGACTGCTGCTTGGTCGGCGTAAGCACGTGGCCATGCGGCCGCTCCGCTACATCCGAGTAGATGTCGTACTTCAACATATTGTGAAGATGCCCGAAGGTTTGCTGCTCGGGAAGAATCGTGACGTACCGTTGCTGGGCATAATTCACCAGCGCCTTCACTTCCTGCGGTGTGAGCGCGGCTTCCTTGGGCGCAACCAAAGGCTGGCTGGCAAAATCGAACACGTGCTCCATGTAGAGAGCGAACATGTTCACCTTGTAGGCCGCCAAGGTGCGGATCTGGCGTCTCATGAATTCTTCCGTCGGAATGGGACCACGGCTGATGTCGTCCTGCACCCCTCGCCACTCCATGCTTGGCCAATCGCGAATTCCAACCGCCGGGCAAACTAGCTGTCCGCCGTCTTCATGAAGCAACTGCCGCAGCGTCTGCACGCCATAGAACAAGCCCTGCCCCGTATTCGCCGCGACGATCAAATGGGACTTGTCTGCGAAAAGCAAGTAACCCTGGTCGCCAATCGTATCCGCCTTCAGTCCCCTCAATTGCAGAAAGTTTTTGATGCTGCGATCCTGCAACCGCGCCAGCACAATGGTGCTCCGCACTTGTTTTGTCTTTTCCTTCGAGCCGATGATCTCTACGTTCATCCCGGATTGGTCGCGAATCTCTTCGGCCAGCGTTTCCGCGGCAATGCGGTCTTCGGACTGGTGCCCGAACTCCACCAGGATTTTGGTGGTCGTGCGGACGCGAAAGAAGCCGCCAGCGCCTATTTGCACTTCCTTGGGCGTGGGGATCAATTTCAGCGGGTCCTTCGGCGCAGGAGTTTCAGCGGACGCCAAAGGAATCAAAAACAGCAGAAACAACGGAAGAAAAAAAGCGTGTCTCTTTTTCATCAGGGTCCTTGGGGAGAAACGAGCAGCCCCATTGTAGCGGGAAAAATTGAGCATCGCGCTGTCAAACTGGCGCTCTCGAACTGAAGAGCCTATGATTTTGTGAACGCCTCTTTGTTCACCACATAGGGCATCTTCGTAACATCGCCGCTATAGTTGGCTTCGAGCACGTCGATCAAACCCTTCACGCAACGTCCTGCCATACCTCTGTCGGGATCGGTAGAGAGCCGCGTGATCCGTGCGGCGCTAGCGAAGTGTGGAAACAGGCGGCAGCGGTCAGCGATCGTGGGATCGCGCAGCGGCGAATCAGCAGGCAGCGGCTCTTTTTCGTACACATCAAGCGCAGCGCCCGCGATCCAGTTCTCCCGCAAAGCCTTTACAAGCGCGGCCTCATCGATCACCGGCCCACGCGAGTCATTCACCAGAAAGGCTGTCGGTTTCATCATGCGCAAGGTCTGCTCGTTGAATAGATGGTAGGTGGGCGTTGCGCTTTCTCCCCGACGCAGCAGCGGTACATGCACGCTCACAAAATCGGCTTGACGCAGCGCATCTTCGAACGGCACATACTTGATCCAATTTTTTTCTCGGGAAATCCCTCGCGCGTGGCGCAAGTCCATGTTCTCCTGAATCGCCCCGATGTAATCGTGGTTCTCATAAGCCGGGTCATAGCACAACATGTTCATGTCGAAGCCGGCGCACTTCTTGATCATGGCCAGCCCGATGCGCCCGGTGCCGATGATCGTAATGGTTTTCCCAGTCACCTCGTCGCCGAGAAACGGCAGGTAGGGATGCCAGTATCCCCATTGGTTTTCACGCGTGAGATGCTCGGCCGGCCACATCTTTCGCGCCAGCATGCCCAGCATAAAAAACGCGAATTCGGCGGTTGCTTCCGTGAGGACGTCGGCAGTATTGGTGAAAGGAATCTTGTAACGGTTGGCGTCAGCGCGGTTGATATTGTCGAAGCCTACGGCATACTGTGCGACAACTTTTAAAGTATTCTTGCCGGCTTCAAAAACTTCAGCATCAATTGGATCGCGCAGGGTGGTGATCAATCCGTCGATACCGGAGCTTACCTTTTCGAGAATCACCTTTTTCGGCGGAGCCTGCGGTTGAGGATAAACCTCGACTTCGTACCCGCGGTTGCGTAGCAGTTCAAGAGCTTCTCCGATGTCGCACGTGGCAAAGACGCGAAGTTTTTTATTCATGAGCTTCCTTCGGAACAACTGAGGTTGAACCGGAATGCCTTCCCGCAACCACCTGACCTGTGCGGATCATCGATATCATACGCGACGTAGAGATCCTGATCCGCTAAAGTCGCATCAACGTTCGATCCTCCCTCCCTCGCCTGAGGAAAGGTCCCCATCGGGATCCCGCTCCCACAGCGCTGTTCCGTTCGCGGCAGGTCCCGTAGCTTGAAGCTGAACAGCGAAGGCAAAACTAGCGCTGCCTGTCGTCTAAGAGTAGACTTCCACCGCAAGTCCATTTGTCACCCTGCACAGAGGTGCAAAAATGATGCGCCGAAATCTGATCGTAACAGTGCTTTGTCTCGCGTTGGCGGCCGTCGCCATCTGGCCTCTTCACGCACAGACCGATCCCGGGCCTCGTCCCGGCCCTGCGGCAGCCGGAGGATCCTATCCAACACTCAACGCAAATGAGCGTGCCTTTTTCAGCCAGGCACTTCTTCGTTTTCAGAAAGTAAACTCGGTTTCCGGAGCCATCACCGGCGAAACCGGATCGGGTCTTGGCCCAACCTTCAACGGCAATAGCTGTGCACAGTGCCATGCCCAGCCCACAATCGGAGGCGCCAGCCCCGGCCTCATCAGCCCGCAGAACCCGATTCAGAATCCGCAAGTAGCACTCACCACGCTCGATGGTGCGTCTAACTCGATACCTTCATTTATTACTGCGAATGGCCCGGTGCTCGAAGCCCGCTTTGTCAAGACTTCTACCGGAGCACTTGACGGCGGAGTCCATGATCTCTACACCATAGCCGGGCGTTCCGACGCCCCGGGCTGCACCTTGGCGCAGCCTGACTTTGCCACCGCGCTTTCCACCAACAATGTAGTTTTCCGCACACCCACGCCGCTGTTTGGTCTGGGTCTGGTTGAGGCTACGCCCGACGCCAATCTACAAGCCAACCTGGCGGCGACGGCATCGGCGCGGGCTGCAGCGAAAATTGGCGGCGTCTTCAACACCAACGCCGACGACGGCACCATTACGCGCTTCGGCTGGAAGGCACAGATCAAGTCGCTGCTGATTTTTTCGGGAGAGGCTTATAACGTAGAGCAAGGAGTATCGAACGAAAATTTTCCCAATGAGCGCAGCGCAGTGCCGGGATGCGTTTTTAATGGATCTCCGGAAGACTCCACTAACCTGCTGAACCCCGACGTAAGCAGCCCCAACTTTGGCACCAAGTTTGGCACCGAATCGCAAATGTCCTCGGACGTGGTGAACTTTGCCGCCTACATTCGCCTCTCAGCGCCGGCGACGCCCGCTGCTCCCACTTCGTCCACTCAAAACGGAGCAGCTTTGTTCAGCTCCATCGGCTGCAATCTCTGCCACTCTCCGACTCTTACTACCGGCCCTTCGATCTTCACCGGCATGTCCAATGTCACCTACAACCCTTATTCCGACTTCGCTCTGCACACCATGGGTATTGGTCTGGCGGACGGCGTCCATCAGGGCGCGGCCGGTCCCTACCAATTCCGCACGGCACCGCTCTGGGGGCTTGGCCAGCGCCTGTTCTTTCTTCACGATGGCCGCACTACCAATCTGATCCAGGCCATTCAATCGCACAGCAGCAGTGGATCCGAGGCCAACGTGGTGATCCGCAAATTCAGCGCGCTTAGCGCAGCAGATATGCAAGACCTTCTGAATTTCCTGCGCTCGTTGTAAGAGGAGTTCCAAATGATCATTCCCAACGATCGTTCTGACTCACGCGTGTGGCTATTGCCTATCAAACGTCCAGCGTGTGGACTTCCCAACGAAATGCTTCTCCCATAGTCCGAAGACAACGCGCGGACGCACGGCGAAAACCGGCTCTTTCATCGAGAGAATGTCCTGCTTCATTGCTTTCATGTCGAACTTATATTTGCGTTCGTACTTGGGCAGAAACTTGCGCCGCGCCGGCACGTCAGCAATTTCGGCGACGCCTTCGACGATCACCGCTTCGTGCGCGTCTTCAGTGCAAACTATGCAGTTAGGATTTGCCGCAAGGTTGTGCGCCTTGCGGGACTTGCTGCCGGTGCTGAACAGGAATCGCCCATCCTGCCACAATCCCCACACGACCATCGTGTGCGGGGAAACGTTGTGCGGAGAAATGTTGCGAGGCGAACCGCCGGGCTTGACGGTCGTGATCCAGTAATTATGCGATTTCTTCAGCCACTGTTCGGCCCAACTCCACGGAAGGACGCCTTTGTTGCCTTCAGGGAAACCGTAGCCGGGTGCGTACGGGCGACTTGCTTGGGGCTTACGAGTTTGCGTTGGAATCTTTTTCTGTGCCATGCAATAACCTGTGCGATCGCGCTTGGGATTTCACAGATTTTGCTTAATCCATTGGTCGATGCGGTCGAGCGCCTGCTGCAAGTTCTCCAGCGAATTGGCCACGCTGAAGCGCAGGTAGCCTTCGCCAAACTCGCCAAATGCGGTCCCGGAAAGCGCAGCCACTCCAGCCTGCTCAAGAAGTGCATCCGCGAGTGGCTTCGACTTCCAGTTCGTTTTCTTGATGTTGGGGAAAACATAGAACGCGCCTTTGGGCAGGCAGCAGGAAAATCCTTTGATCTTATTCAACCCAGCGACAAACACATCGCGCCGCTGCTTGAACTCAGCGCACATGTGATCCACGGAACTCTGGTCGCCGCGCAGAGCTTCGATTCCCGCCATCTGCGTAAAGCTGGCAGTGCATGAGTTGGAATTCGTCATCAGGCGGGTGATCTGCGCAGCCAGATCAGGGCGCATCACGCCGTAGCCCATGCGCCACCCGGTCATCGCATATGTTTTCGAGAAGCCATCGAGGAGGATGGTGCGCTCCTGCATCCCGGGCACGGACATGATGGAGAAATGCTCGCCTTCGAAAAGCAGGCGGCTATAAATCTCGTCCGATAGCACAAGGATGTTGCGGTCACCAATAATCTGCGCGACCTGCTCAACATCTCTGCGCTGCATCACGCCGCCGGTAGGGTTTTGCGGCGAATTGAGAATGATGAGCTTGGTCCGATCAGTGATGAGAGCCGCAAGTTTGTCTACATCGAGGGAGAAATCGCGCTCCTCGCGTAGATGAATAGGCACTGCCCGGCCGCCCACGTAGTGAATCATCGACTCATAAATCGGAAAGCCCGGATTCGGATAGACGACCTCATCCCCTTCATCAATTAACGCAAGTATGGTGAAGAAAATGATTGGCTTACCTCCCGGCACAACAACTACTTCTTCGGGAGAAACCTTAACCCCACGGGTGCGGCTAACGTAATCAGCAATTGTCTGGCGCAGCTCGGGCAGGCCCGCGGAGGGACCGTAGTGGGTCCAGCCATGGTGCAGGGCGTCGACCCCGGCCTCGATCACGTTGGCGGGAGTATCGAAATCTGGCTCACCGATCTCCAGGTGAATAATGCTTTTGCCCTGGCGCTCCAGCGCCCGCGCCTTGTTCAGAACTTCGAATGCGGTTTCAGTGCCGAGGCGCGACATGCGGCGGGCCAATTGCAATTCGCGCTGCGTAGTTTGTGCCATGAAGATGAATGCTCCTAACAAGCCAAACGGCACATTATACGCCCGGTGGCGAAGTGCTATCTCGTCCGCGGGTATGCCCTGGACAGTTTTAGAAGGGGCGGGCGGACCATAGATGAAAGTCTTCAGCGCACCGGGAGATTGCCGCCTGGGGGCGGAGTGTGGCATAAGATGAATGCCAGCGTGCTTCAACTAGCAATTACGAACGGGGGCCCTCGCCCGAATACCCGGAGGGGCTGAAAGCGAGACCGTATGCAGATTCTAGCTCCATTAATGCTGTTTGCGCTCCTTCAGGTAACGTCGCCGGCAACAACACCTGCTTCGTCTGCCAAGGTACACGTTTTGCAGATTCGAACCAGACGGAGGGGAATGGAAAGGCTCATGTGGCCGACTGGACGATGAGAATCCCCCAATAATTGTCAGCACCGCGAAGTCGGGTCACCACGGGAAAGTGGCGCAAAGACTACGAGCCGAGCGCGGTGTGGGCGGGAAATATGGTGTATTCCGACAGCCCGGTTCCGATTGAGATTGAAGTGGATTCGGATGGCAAAGGCGTTCTAAGGAGCGCCGACGGATGGTTTCCGATCATGCATTCGACAGCCTCTGGCAAGGCGATGGAGTTCGAGGTTGATTTCGACGAAATCGCGCCCTCCGATCTGGATCGCGAAATCGTGAAGCGTGCTGCGGTAATTCTATCGTCGGAAAGGGTGTGGAACCGCGCAGACACCCGAGAATGCAGTCCGGCGGATACCAAGTGGAGCATCTACTGTGCGATGGAAAAAGCCACAGTCGAGGTAGCCGGCGGTTTCCATCATCGAAGGCTGGCGCTTCAGGTGGTGCGAAAAATTGTCGAAGAGAGGTCCGCCGGGAAGCCCTATAAACATCGCCTGATGGATTACAACAATGATCCGGCGACGCGATTCGCCGATGTGCAGACGCTGTTCACGGAAGCTCTACAACGTATGAAGAACGAAGCCTGTTAAAACGAAGCCAGATACAGAGCTAAGAGCGTGATCAGAATATCCAGGAGCGGGGCTGTTGTTGGGAGGGTTTGCTCTTACGCTGAGAGCGCAGGCCCAGATCAACTGCTCTCGGCGCGCAACGGACATCTCCGTATAAGTGCATGGAGCATCAACCCTTTGAAAGTACACTGTTTACCCCATAGCGCCTGGGGTGAAGAGGGACTACAAAGTCGTTAGGAGGTTAAAAACAATCGCTTGCTTAAGAACATTCTTATTGTCGATGACAATCCGGTCATCCGCAAAACTCTGCGGCAAGTGTTGGAAGCTGGGACCGATTGGCGATGCGGAGAGGCGGTGAATGGCAAGGATGCCATCGAAAAGGCGCAGCAGCTACATCCTAACCTCGTGGTGCTGGATTTATCGATGCCGGTGATGAATGGTCTGCAGGCGTCTCGTGAACTGAAGCGTTTGTATCCTTACCTACCTTTGGTGATGTTTACCAGCTTTGAGACTGCGCATCTCAAGCGCGAAGCGGCGGAAGCCGGAGTCAGCTCGATACTCTCAAAGTCAGAATCAATTCACAATTTGATTAACACGATTCAGGGACTACTTGAGCCCGCAAATTAGAATGGGGCAGACGTTCGACATTTTGGAAAGTTTGGCGAATCTCCGGTTTTAGGCATCCTGGGTGTTCTGTGAACTCGTGCAATTCCTGGTAAAGCGTTGAGAAGTTGCAGAGCCTGCCTCGGAAATCACCCCATTCAGTTCCTGGCGCAAAATCCTCAAGCCGGAAAGAGCATCGTTAATGGCGATGCGCTCTTCTTCGGTTCCTTCGTGGTGACTGTTGAGTTCTTGCGCACGAACCTTGATCGCCGCCTCCGCAGCCTGGATGCGTGCAGTGAGCCTGGAGCGATCAGTTTCCAAAATGGCCGCTTCGTAGAACCTTGTCCAATTGAATTGAGTCATCATATTCGTGACGCTTGATCGATCCGAGTTTTTAATTCGGATTCCTACTCCTGATGGGTAACCAGTGTTGCAGGGTGGGGACATGATCACAAGTGGGGTTACCTGCTAAATAGCGCCCGGTGTATAGGGAAAACCCTGACATACAGAAATGCGCCTGAACCCTGAATCTGGAGAAGATGCGAGCCAGCCAGTGGAAAGCGCATAATGGCAGGCGCGCATCACCAATGTCATTTTCCCTATGCCGAACGAAGCTGATCCCCACGCTGATAAAAATCCGGCAGGGCTGACGATCCTTCACGTTGACGATACCGAAGCACAGCGATATGCGGTTTCGCGCATATTGCGTCACGCCGGGTTTGAAGTTCTGGAAGCGCGTACGGGCGGGCAAGCCCTGGACATCGTCCAACGGCTTCCTGATCTCGTGATTCTGGATGTAAATCTGCCCGATATTTCTGGATTTGTGGTCTGCAAACAAATCAAAGCCAATGAAACTACCGCGCGCATTCCGGTTCTGCATCTTTCCGCGACGATGGTGTCAACCGATGCGCGGGTAGCAGGCCTGGATGGCGGAGCGGACGGATACCTGGTCCAGCCGGTCGAACCGGAAGAGCTTGTGGCAACGGTTCGCGCACTTTTGCGCGTGAGAAAGGCTGAAGAAGCCTTATGGAAGTCGGAACAACAATATCGGCTTTTTTTTGAAGCAAACCCTCTGGCGTGCTGGGTGTTCAGCACCGCGGACCTCAGGATTCTCGCTGTGAACGAGGCCGCGGTAAAACAATATGGCTACTCGCGCGAAGAGTTTATGCGGCTCACGCTGCGCGACATTGTCTCGGACAAAGAATTGCTCGCAGGGATGGACTCCTCCGCACTCGCGTTTTCATCGGACAGCACGCTGAAGCACAAAACGAAAAATGGCGAAGTGCTCGATGTGGAGGAAGTTTGGGCACCTCTGCACCTCAGCGGCAGTGACGCGCGGCTGGCGATTGTGCAAAACGTATCCGAAAAGTTGCAGCGTGCGGAGGAGCAGCGGCGGGAAGAGATGCGGCGGCTGCTCCTGGAGCATGTTTTACAAGCGCAGGAAGAAGAAAGGCGGCGCATCGCGCGAGAGTTACATGACGAGGCTGGTCAGCTCATGACCTCCCTGTTGGTTGGGTTGAGAAGTGTAAGCGATGCGCGGCAATTGAAGGTGGCGAAGACCCAGGCGAAAGAGTTGCGCAAGATTGCATCGAAGGCCATTGGCGAAGTGGGGCGTCTGGCGCGAGGCTTGCACTCGAGTGTCCTGGATGAGCTGGGACTCAAAGACGCATTGCATCGATTCACGGATGAGTACGCTTCCGTGCACCACATCCGCGTCAAGCTGAACTTCGGCGAAACACCGTTCTTGCGGCTGGATACTCCGATGCAGATCGGCCTTTACCGGATCATTCAGGAAGCTTTAACCAATGTGGCGCGCCATGCCCAGGCAAAAACAGTTTCGGTGATCTTCGACTGGGATGATCCTCGCTTGCGATTGGTGATTCAGGACGATGGGCAGGGCTTCCAGTCGCGTAACCTGAGTGAGCAGCCTTCGAGCCATCTTGGGATTGAAGGGATGCGGCAACGTGCGTCCATGCTGGGAGGGACGTTGCACGTTAACTCCGAGCCGGATAAAGGGACTTCGATTGAGGTACGGCTGAGCCTGCCGAACACTCAAGAAGGTCGCGTTGAGAACTGAGAACGGCGATTAACGATTTCATTCATGTCAAAGAATACGAAAATTCGGCTGGTGGTGGCGGATGATCATGCCATTCTGCGGGCCGGCCTGCGAATGCTGATTAACGCTCAGCCCGATATGACTGTGGTCGCAGAAGCGCAGGATGGAATTGAGGCGGTGCAGGCGATTCACAATATGAATCCTGATGTCGCGATCCTCGATGTCACCATGCCGAGATCCGGAGGTCTGGACGCTATTAAAGAGATCGTATCCCGGAATCATTCCACCCGCGTTCTTTTGCTGACCATGCACGAAGAGCCGGCCTACTTGCGCACTGCTTTGGCAGCGGGAGCGGCGGGCTATGTGCTCAAGAAGAGCGTGGATGCGGATCTGCTCTCCGCAATTCGGGCGGTTTACAAAGGACGCACTTATGTGGATTCCGAACTCGCCGAAGTCCTGGTTCGCGATGCGTTCCACCGGGACGGAAACGATCGGGCAGACTCGACGGGGCAGAATGTGCTTAGCGATCGTGAGATGCAGGTGTTGAAGCTGGTCGCGGAAGGTTTCAGCAGCCGCGAAATCTCAGAACAGATTTACGTGAGCACGAAGACAGTTGAGACTTATCGGGCGCGATTTGCGGAGAAATTAGGATTGAAGTCGCGGGCTCAGATCGTTCGCTACGCTCTGAATCTTGGGCTGCTTTCGTCCGAGAAATTTACTATTGTCAAGAAGCGGGCGAAATCCCAATCGTGAGTTGTTTGGATGGAGTCCTAAATTCATCAACCACGAAGGGCATGAAGGTACACGAAGGGCAATCCGAGCCGTTCGATCTAAGCTGATTCGATCTAAGCTGTTGCCCTAGGCGACGCCTTCGGTGGCAGGGGCAGGCGTGCAAGGAAGGGTTACAGCGATAGCCGTGCCACCGGTATCGGAATCGATTTTCAACTGTCCGCCCAGTTGCGCGACGCGTTCCCTCATACCGCGCAAGCCTACTCCGGTGCGAATGCCATATTTGATCTGCTCTTGCTTCTCCGCGGGGATGCCGCGGCCGACATCGCGGACTGCCAGATTTATCGAACCATCATTTTTTTCGATTCGAATTTCGGCGGTGGGACTTTTTGAGTGGCGATGAATGTTGCCTAAGCACTCCTGAACGATTCGAAAGATCGCGGTTTCCAGTTCCGACGAAAGCCGTTCGAACGAGGGTGAGAATTCCAGAGTCACACTGACGCCGCTGCGCTGGCTGAATTCCTCCACATACCACCGCAAGGCGGAGGGAAGGCCGGACTCGTCAAGCAGCGGAGGATGCAGAAGGTGCGACATGGTGCGGATGCCCTGCAAAACCTGCTGCACGAAAGAACGATTTTCTAAAAATGCTTTCTCGCATCGGCGCTTAAGTTGTCCGTTTCCTTCTCGATCACGGCCATATTCATACTGATGGCCGCGAGAAGTTGGCCAACGCTATCGTGCAGGTCGCGCGCAATACGGCGGCGTTCGTCATCCTGCATCTTCAGCAGACGGGCTGACAATTCGCGGAGGCTCTCGTTGGCTGTTCGCAGTTCGGCGGTCCGCGCGCTGACCCGGATCTCCAAAGTGGCATTCAACAAGGCCAATTCCTTCCTCGCTTTTTCGGCCGCCTGCGCCTGTTGGCGGGAGGTGGTTTCAGCCTTCTTCAGACGAAGAAGAGCGCCGACGGTAGCAACCAATTCTCCGCGATCGATCGGCTCCGCCAGATAGGCGTCGGCTCCGCCTTCAAGCCCCTGCACTCGGGACTGCGGATCGACGAACGTGGAGGACACGTGCAGGATTGGAATGTGATTGGTCGCGGGATCGGCTTTAATTTTCCGGCAAACCTGAAAGCCGTTCATGTCGGGAAGGTTAACGTCGAGCGTAATCAGATCGGGAAGTTCAGCCGCGCGGGCCAGCGCCTCCGCGCCGGTTCTGGCTTCGATAACCTGGTAACCGGCATCGCGCAGCGAACGGACTAGCGTATAGCGCAGCGCCTCATTGTCGTCGACCGTAAGAATTTTGATTGCACTGTTACCGGAAGAGTCGGCGCTGATGGCCTCCCATCGGGCCGATTCCTTTCTCTCAATCGGATTAGACATGGCCCGCCTCTTTCGCCGGAAGTTGAGGGAGAAACCTGCTCTACTGAATGCGTCTGCGAAATGAGCCAGGGAAAGTTCCCGCGACCGGGACTCTTTGGGGACAACGGCTACGGCGCTGCTCAGCAGCGACCGTTCCTGAGAGTTCAACACTTTCGAAGTGTGGATGATGACTGGGATATCAGCGGTCCGCGGATTTTCTTTCAGCTTATGCAACACTTCAAATCCTGACAAGTCGGGCATCGCCAAATCCAGAATCACCAGGTCCGGCTTGCCCTCGCTTGCACGCCGCAGTCCCTCGTTGCCACCGGCGGCTTCGAAAAAGCGGAATTCCGCTTGCCCCAATACAGTTTTCAGCAAGTAACGAGACACTTCATCGTCGTCGATGATCAGTACTTGGCGCTCTGATAAGCGTTTCGCGATTTTATCCAGCTGCTGGATGAGCCAGGCGCGTTCTACTGGCTTGGCATGAAATCCGTCGGCGCCCAGCGCCAGCGCCTTGTCCTGATTGTCGACGACGGTGACGACGAATACCGGAATATTTGCGGTGGCAGGATTTTGCTTGAGCTCCTGCAGAAGTTCCCAGGAGTGTTCGCCTTGCAGCAACACGTCTAAGACGACGGCCACCGGCCGGAAATCGCGCAGCGCCTGCGCGGGCTTCTTTGAGATTCTGCGCCGGGATCACCTGGAACTGAGTGCTCTTCAAATACTTCTCGTAGATGAACAGCGCTTCGCGATTGTCTTCTACAACGAGCACCGGAAGCTTGTCGGCGTCCAATTCGCGCTTCACATCGGGAACGTAGGCAACTTCGGTTTCGCCTTTGAAGTGAATGGGAATCGACGACAAAAAAAGTCGAGCCCAATCCCACCTGGCTCTTGACGTAAACATTCCCGCCCAGCAACTGCGCGAACTTTTTGCGACAAAGGCAGCCCCAGCCCAGTTCCCTTCACCGCTTTCTGCCGGTTGCCTTCGACCTGCACCCACTCCTGAAAAATCCGCTCCTGATCTTCTTCCGCGATTCCGATTCCGGTATCGGCGACGGCGAAAACCACAGTCTCATCATGGCCGCGCATACGCCGAGACACGGACTTCGCCGCGCTCGGTGAACTTCAAAGCGTTGGAGATGAAATTTCTGAGAATCTGCGAGACTTTCGCTTCGTCGGTGAAGAGCTCCGGCAAATCGGTGGGATCGTCGAAAACCAGATTCACGGAAGAGTTCTGGCTCAGCAAAGGCCGCAACATGCCGCGCAACGCCGCGAAGACTCCATCGGCCTTGAAGTTGGCGGCGCGAATGCTCACCTTGCCGGCCTCAACTTTGGCGAGATCAAGCAAGTCGTTGACCAGATCGGTTAGGTCCTGCGCAGAGCCGCGGATGAACTTAACCTGCCTTTCCTGCTCGCGGATGAGCTCGCCGTCGAGCCGATCGAGCAGAATCTGACTGAGAGCGGCGATGGAATTCAGGGGCGTCCTGAATTCGTGGCTCATGTTGGATAAAAAATGGCTTTTCAATTCCGAGGCGCGCTGCAGAAAGTCGGCGCTTGATCATTCAGCTCAGCATACAGAGCGACCACGCCACGATTGGTTTCATCCAGTTCGCGGTTGAGTTGGGCCAGTTCTTCCTGGCGAGCACGCAGTTCCTGCAAGGTATTGAGCAGTTCTTTGTTTTGCTGCTTGAGTTCTTCGTAAGGATCCTGCGAGGCGCGTTCGATGTTGGAGAGTACTTTATCCAGTTCGCCGGGTTTGAAGCGTTGGAAGCGGCGGGGAACTTTCTTGCCGAGGACTACGGTAGTTCCCTGGCGAGAATTGGTTTCAATCTTGAAGTGGTCCATCAGGCGCTTGGCGCCGAGCATGCCCAGCCCCATTCCGGTTTGAGAAACGTATTTGCCGCCCATAATCTCATCGAGATTGCGGGATGCCCTTGCCTTTATCGCGAAGAGCGATCAACAACATTTTCTCGGGATTTTCTTGCAGGCTGAATTCGGCCCGGCCTCCACCGCCATATTGAAAGGTATTGCGCGCAATTTCGGAGACAGCCGTGGCGATGCGGGTCTGGTCCTGGGGTTCGAAGTTCAAGGCAGCGGCGATGGTGCGCGCCTTTTGCCGCGCAAGTACGACATCGTTTTCCAGCCGGATATCGATCGTAAAAAGATTCAGGGCCATGGAAACGAACCGCGCTACAAAGCCTTTGCCACTAAAACCGTTACATCATCCCGGCCGCGGGAAAAATCGCGATGCAAAATCGTCGCGATAAGGCTGGGGTGCTTGCTCCAGATGCCCGGATAACGTTCCAAATCCCAGCGCGATCCAAGCCCGTCAGAGTGCATCACTAAATGGCTTTCCGGGTTCCAGGGACAAGTGAACTCCTGAACTCTCGCCATCTGGTGGCCAACCGTCCCGTTGTGCGAAGCCATGCTCCTGCTCGATCCGGCCGAGACGATAGACGCTGAGATATTGCCCACCCCGACAAAAGTGAGCAGACCTTTCTCGGGTTGAATTTTAGCCACAGCAACGGCAGCGCCCCTGGTCTTTTTCAGCGCGCCATGGATGTCCTGCAGAATGTCCTGCGGCGAATCGACTTGGGTTCGGGCCAGAACCTGTTCCGCCTCCCGCGCCGCTTCCGCCGCCAACACACCGTGGCCAAGTCCATCCACGACCATGAGAACATGCCGAATCCGCGAACTTTCTGAATCCCCATCCATCGCCGCATTCTTCTTCGCCCTGTAACGGCTCGGAAACGGCGGCGATTTCCAGGCTTCCCTCTGCTGCGGTGTGCGATTTATCGCCGCCAAAATTCGGCGCGTATCAGCGTTCCTGCGCCGGGGTCCGAATAAACTTCAAAGATGTCGGACACACGGCGGATCGCGCCCAAGCCATTTCCATCGTGCCGGCAGTCGAATGTCCATCTTGGAGAGCCCGAGTAATGTCGGCAATCCCGGGCCCTTTATCTACGCGCGATCAAACGCAGGCCCGACGATCCGTTCTGCTGAACCAGCTGCAGCAGCATGTTTCCGCTGCCGGCATGCTTCAGGAGATTGGTGGCCATTTCGGTGGCGGCCAACGCCACTGCGCCGCGCGGGTTTCTCCTAAATGCAGCTCTTCCGCAAGCTCTAGCGTCTTCCGCCGTATTTCCCCGGTTTGGCTGGACTCTCTGACTTCGATAATCATCGGCGGCTACTTCCAACGAGTGATTGTGATTTTGGTTCCGTCGCCGGGGCGGGAGACTAATATCAAATTCGTTCACCAACCGCTTCGAGCCCCCGAGACCGAGGCCCAAGCCGGAACCTGTAGTAAAGCCATCCCGCAGTGCAAGTTCGATGTCTGGAATGCCTGGGCCGTTGTCCTCGAAAATCAGGCGCAGGCCATTGCGCGGACCATTCAAGGTCTGCATTTCCATCGACCCGCCGCCACCGTAAATGATGGTGTTGCGGGCGAGTTCGCTGGCAGCGGTAATGAGCTTGGTTTGGTCTACCAGGCTGAGACCGAGCTGGGAAGACGCCTCACGCACGCGCCGCCTCACCGTAACTACGTCCGGCTCCGTTATGACCGGCACGTTCTCAGTGGAGACGACTGCCATACATCTCCTTGTGCGCGTTGACCGACGATCGCAGCAGTTCCATGCCGGCATCCACATTCAGCGCGGTGCGCACTCCCGGCAATGACAGGCCCAGTTCCACCAGGGTAATTGCGACGGCCGGCTGCATGCCGACGACGACGGTTTCCGCATCCAGCACGCGCGACATGGCCGCGATATTGCTCAGCATGCGGCCGATAAAGGAGTCCACGATTTCGAGGCGTGGAGATATCGATCAATACTCCGCGCGCTTCGGTCTGGCTGATGGTTCGCGTTAAATCATCTTGCAAGGCCATGGCCAGACGGTCATGCATATCCACCTGGATGGTGACCAGCAGAAAATCGCCCATTCTTAAAATCGGAATCTTATCCAACTGACGCTCCTAGCTCTTCGCCGTTTCGCGAACGAAAGTGATCCCGAGTCGTTGCAGTGCGACCGAAAATGCTGCAGCAAGGGTCGATTTAGTGGTGACGTCAAGAAGATTGATGCCCAAATGGACGATAGTTTGCGCGATTTGCGGGCGAACTCCGCTGATGATGCAATCCGCGCCCATCAAGCGGGCAGCAGTCACAGTCTTCAGCAAATGCTGCGCTACGATGGTATCGACTGTGGGTACGCCCGTGATGTCGATAATGGCCACGCGGGAATTGGTTTGCACGATCGCCTGCAGCAGAGATTCCATCACGACCTGCGTGCGCGCGCTGTCGAGCGTGCCGATGATCGGCAGAGCGAGGATCCCATCCCAGAGCTTTACCACCGGGGTGGAGAGCTCGAGCAGCTCTTCCTGCTGGCGGCGGATCATGTCCTCTCTCGACTTCTGGAAGACTTCCATGGTGTAGAGGCCCATCGCATCCAGCAGTTCAGTCAGCGACCATATTTCCGAAACCATGGTGTCCGCGTCGCCTTTTTGATCGGCTTGAATCTGGTTGAAAAGCGGGCGTTTCAGAGAGAAGACGAATGTGGCGGTCTCCGAGGGCTTGAATCCTTTTTGAGCGCGGGTTCGCGATACATCGGACAACATCTCCCGCATCGCGTCGAACGCAGGGGACTGGAAATCGGTGCCAGCGGCGGCTGTCGCTTGAGCCATCAGCTTAAGAAATTGGGCGCATTCGGCGCGCAGATCCGAGTCCTTAATCAGGTCTCCCCGCCGCGTGGCGCCGGTCATTTCCTTCATCCACTCGGTGAGAATTTGATCTTCCCGCTTGCCCAGGATTTCTACGAACTTGGCGCCATTCCGATTCAACCGCATCTCGCTCATAAGTGTTTGCCTTTCAATTGCATTGTCACTGTTACTTCGATAATTGCTTAAACATAACTGTGCTCTTGCGAATAAGTCTGAATGCCAACCTGACGCGATGAAGAGGAAGGATTATACCCCGTCCGCGCCGATTGCTTCAGTTCGGCAGCATACGGTGAATGACACACACCGCCCCTATCCTAAATTATTGCGGACTATTTCCAGAGCCGCCCCAAAAATCTGATCCGTTAGGCCCAAGCCGTGCCTGTGCCTCGCGACTCCCCCAATGGGCAGCATAGAATGAGCAGCCTTAGAAGAGCACGCTAGGCAGAGGCAGGAAATACAGGCTTTGCTGTATACCGCGTTTGAGAGGTTCAGCCTGAGTGGCTGGAAACAATGGTCAACTGCGGGCAGCATCATTATTTCTGATATCCATTACACGGTGCTGGCGATTTGGGAAATTCCCCGACGACGCGCCGACAAGAATTTCTCACTAACTTAATGCAGTGAGACCCACGATCCCCCATCTGCGACTCGCAAAACCGTACCCTCCAACTTTTGGGTGCTCGGCATGCTCGATAACATTTGCAGGGCCGAAGAACCGTAAGGGGCTGGCCAAAGAATTCGCCACACATGTTCGCGAGAAACATCCCAGGTCTGAGCGCTCGACGGAAATAGATTCCCACCCTCGCAGAAGCAGCCGAAATTAGCACCATGCACTGGCCGATTTTTCGTCGTGCTTTATTTTCGTCATGCCGAAAACTTTTTTCGCCGTTGCGAAATTTCTTTTCAGCAATCACTGCCCCCGCACTTCTTCTTCGCATCCTACGGTAGCTCATAAATTAAGCAGGAGGCGGTTATGGAAAACAAAGGGCTAAGGGAACTATATATCGATGAACTGAAAGATCTGTACAGCGCAGAGAACCAATTGGTGAAAGCACTCCCGAAGATGGCGAAGGCAGCTTCGTCCGATGAGCTGCGATCTGGGTTCGAAGAGCATCTCGAACAGACCAAAGGCCAGGTGCAACGGCTGGAAACCATCTTTGGGCAACTTGAAGAAAACCCTAAGGGAAAGAAATGCAAAGCCATGGAAGGATTGATTGAAGAAGGCTCGGAGGCAATCGGTGAGTACGAAGGTCCGGTACTCGATGCTGCCCTGATCGGCGCGGCTCAGCGCGTCGAGCACTATGAAATGGCAGCGTACGGTACGGTACGCGCATTCGCCGAAGAGCTGGGCGAAAACGAACAGGCTTCCCTACTCAGCGAGACGCTCGAAGAAGAAAAGCAAACCGATGAGAAGCTGAGCACCCTGGCGAAGGAAATCAATCCAGAGGCGAACCAAGGTCAGGAAGAAGTTGATGAGGAAGAAGCGAAAGCGCCCGGTTCGCTGCAGAACAAGAACAAATCCAAGCGCGTTGCGTAGAGGCTTTTGCGCAGCAATCTTGGTTATACTGCATTAACCACTGACGAGGTGCCGTTTGCGGATTGCTGCCTGCGGACGGCACCTTGTTGTTTTGAGATTGCGTTGGTGAAAATCGCTTTTGTGGAAACCTCTAGTCAAAGTACGCACTCTAAAAAGCGGGAGAATTTTCTCATGCCTAATAAAAAGAAGTCGTCATCTAGCAAAAAATCGAAACGAAAATACGGCAAGGCTGCAGGCAAGAGCGTGGAGAGCGCGATGCGCCGCGAGAAAAAAGGTACGCTGCGCTCCGGCAAGGGCGGGAAAGGCGGCAAAGTGACGAGCCGGAAGCAGGCGATCGCTATCGGACTCTCCGAGGCGCGCAAGAAGGGTGCGAAAGTGCCGGCGAAAAAATCCGCCGCGTAGAGCACTGAACTGCAGAAGACAGCGGACATACACGGCGAACCAATGGGGCCGCCGTGTATTTGGCCATTAGTTGATTCTTACCAACTCTCGCTCTCTTTCCGATCAGCAAATAGATCAGGTAATGCTCGGCCTTTACCCGCGTTCGTATGCGCGTGCGTAAAGCCGTGTGTAAGATGAAATGACTCGTGCAACTGCTGGAAAACATTCCGCTCGCGCCGCTAACCACCTTTAAGATCGGGGGTCCGGCGAGGTATTTCGTTGAGGCCAGCACCATCGTTGAACTGCAAGAGGCCGTTACGTTCGCGAACTCGCGATCTCTGCCTCTATTCGTTCTGGGGGGTGGCAGCAATCTTTTGGTCGCGGACGAAGGCTGGCCCGGCCTGGTTTTGAAAATCGCGATTCAAGGGATTGAGCAACGGAGCGGACACGATGAAGATGGCAAAGTTCTTTTCGACGCGGGCGCCGGCGAATCCTGGGACAAGTTTGTTTCGCGCGCGGTTATGGCGCGCTGTGCCGGCGTCGAGTGCCTGAGCGGTATTCCCGGCAGCGTGGGCGGAACACCAGTGCAGAACGTTGGCGCCTACGGACAAGAAGTGTCCGAGACCATTGCATCGGTGCAGGTTCTGGATTTGAAAGATGGGCAGGTGCGGGAACTCTGTAATGAGGCCTGCGGCTTCGGTTACCGCTCGAGCATCTTCAATACCAGCGAGCGCGGACGCTTTATCGTTCTCCGCATTACTTATGCGCTTACGCCCGGAGGCAGCCCGCGAATTGCATATGCTGATCTTAAGCGGCACTTCGAGGGGCGCGAAACTTCTCCCGATCTCGCTGAAACTCGCGAGGCGGTGCGTCACATTCGTGCGCTCAAAGGCATGCTCATCGTTCCCGGAGATCCCGACTCTCAGAGCGCGGGCTCGTTCTTCAAGAATCCTGTGCTAACGGAAGATCAGCACGAAGCCTTGCGGCAACGAGCCGTCGCGCGAGGTTTGACGCTGCCCAGCTATCCCGCGCTCGAGACGCGCAAGAAGGTTTCGGCGGCCTGGTTGGTGGAACGCTCTGGATTTGCCAGAGGATTCGGCTCCGGGCAGGTAGGGATTTCCAGCAAGCACGCTCTTGCCATCGTCAATCGCGGGGGAGCCACAGCCGCCGACGTCATCGCGTTCGAGCAACAGATTCAGCAGCGCGTGGAAGAAATTTGGGGCGTGCATCTGGAGCCGGAGCCGGTAATGGTTGGCCTGTGAAGCTGATATACGGCGCCGCCCCGGTTCGTGACCCCGGTTTCTCAAATGTGACCCCACTCGATGGGGCAGGGTGCAACGGTCCGCCCGGCGGCGCCTCACATCACTCATCGGCAAATCTTGCCGCCTGCTTAAATATCTCGACAAACATTTCTCGCATTAGTTTGCCGGTCTGCGTGTTCTGGTTCGAAGGATGGTAGGAGGCGAGTAACACCTTACCATCGGGTAACCGGTAACTGGCGCCGTGTTTGAAGAGGTATTGGCTTCGGCTGAATAACGGATTGCGGCGTCTTAAGTAATTCAGATATGCGTCGAAGCCGATCTTACCCAGGGCGACCACTACCTTTACTTTCTCTAACCCGGCGATCTCGCGGTCGAGAAAATGCGAGCATGTGGCGAGTTCCTGCAGCGTGGGCTTGTTGTCCGGCGGCGCGCAGCGGACCGCAGCGGTGATGTATAGATTTTTTAGCGTGAGTCCGTCATTGCGATCGGTGGCGTTGGGTTGGCTGGCGAATCCGGTTTCATACAGCACCGGGAACATAAACTTGCCGGAGGCATCGCCGGTGAAGGGGCGTCCAGTACGGTTGGAGCCGTGCGCACCGGGAGCGAGTCCCATGATCAGCACGCGCGCGTCGGGATCACCGAAGCCGGGTACGGGCTTGCCCCAGTATTCGTGGTCCAGGTATGCGCGGCGCTTCTCGCGAGCCACCTGCTCGCGATAGGCGACGAGGCGCGGGCAGCGGGTGCAGGCGATGACTTCACGGTTGAGGATGGTTAGCCAGCGAGGAGAACCATCAGTCTGTGAATTCCTCATCGAAATAATTTTCTGGAGGCTGGTTGGGATCGTTTTCTTGGCATAGATATTGGCTTCTCTTCTGGGTACCCCACCCCTGACGATCTGGCGGAATCATCAGGTTAGCAAGAAATTCTCCGCAAAATATGTCTTCTAAAAAAGCTTAGATACTAAATTATCTGAAACAAACGACTTCGGGTGCGACGATGAAAAATCTCCGGACCGTCACGGCCTCGGCCATGATCGCGCAACTTCGATAGCGACACAAGGTCAGATGTCACGTGGGGTTGTGGAAGGATTTGAGAGTGGGTGAAGTTCGGGATGATGGATACGGGCGATTCACATGGCGGTCGAGGACGGTCAGCCGTTGGGAATTAGTTTTTTACTTATTGATCACATAGGGGTTTGTAAGTAGAGACAACCACTATATAATGTGCCACTTATTTGCACTTACATGAAGCCAAGCTCAGCTTTTAACGAAGAACTTAGTCGATTCGTCAGGCTCTTTGAGAACGAGGAGAAGCTACGCGAGCAGGTTGCGACTCTTTTTGTCCAAATTTCCAGGAGTGACGGGAGTAAGAATTACGCACGGGAGTCAGGAATTGGGGAAGGATATTGTCTTCTTCGCGCAATCTGGTTTAGACGAAAAGGCGCTTCATGCGTGTGTAGTAAAGAACGGACGTATCACGGGTTCGGCTGATTCCAACATGGGAGCTCGAACGGTTGTGAATCAAGCAGAACAGGCGCTCGATACACCTTACACACACACTGACGGTCGACAGCTCGTTCCGTCAAAGGTATACATCATAACTCCGCATGATTGTCCGCAAGCAACGCTAAATTCGGTGAGCGCAAAATTGCGGCAGCACGCTGGGCGCATTGAATTTTTAGTAGGCCCGGACCTTCTCACGTTGTTCAAGAGATATCGGCCCGAGTTCTTCCTGTTGGAAGGCGACATTTTTGGTATTTATATGGCGGCGCTAAAAAAAGCCGTCGAAAAGGATACGGAGATCACGAACATCGCCTTCCAAGCGAACTTTCTTTCGTCCGCCGCGCGTAGTTTAGCAGAACGATATGTACGGCCGCATTTTGAGGTTGTTGTTAGGAGGTTTGACCTTACATACTCATTTCCAGCAGGAATCGACTTAAACTGTGATTTTACACGCATAGCGCTGAAGGAGTTGCAGCATTCAGTGCAGTTACTGATCGCGTTACTTGAGACCTCTGGTTTCCAGCAGGCGCTGGCCAATACCGTCAGCCCTAGCGAAGTGGGCACCGCGGCAGCGCGGCTCAGGGAACTCTTGCCGGAGCTGGTTCGTGTTTGGGAGTCGGGACTTTCCGACTTGAAAGGGACAGGTGTCGGGAAAACGCTTCGGGGTGAACTCCTGACTGTCAGCATTAGGTCACAGAAGATAAAGACGGAGTGGCAATCTACTATCGACCGTGTCAAGGATTGGACTTCGCGATTCCGAGCAATCGTTAAGGAAGTCAATATCGAGACTGCCGGAGCTAAACAGGATCCTCTTGGATGGCTGAGTGCAATCGCGCAAACGAAATACTTCTCCGTGGCAGATGCTGCTCAGCTGTTAACTTCCGCCATTCTTCGCACTCGTGACGAGGAGGTCATCACGCTGCCGCCGCAGCTTCCCGAGACCTCGCGCAAATCATTCTTGATTATAGGCGCTGCGGGCTATGGAAAAACCTCGTTTTGTAGGTACAACACGTTACGCGATATTGAGAGTCTTCTGTCCGGAACAAGCGATCGCATACCAATCTACATCCCTCTGCATCGTCTGGCGCAACAGCCAGTTAGTTCCCTGAAAGACATTATGACTCGCGGCGCTGAAAATGAAGATTGTGTTCTTGATGTTACGGCGATCACTGAGAGGCCCTTGAGAATGTATCTCGATGGCCTAGATGAGATACCCGTACAGGAGCGCCAAAGGCAAACCATTGAGGTGATACGCGAAGCGGTTCAACGAATGTCCAATTTGCAGGTGATCGTTACGGGGCGGGACTATGTCTCAGGGCCATGGCTGCACTGGCTGGCCCGGGTTCGTATTGCTGAGTTTACGGACGGGGAGATCACAGAATTTGTGTCAAGATGGACTGGCAGCGATGAGTCCATCTCCAAGGATTTTTTTGCTCAGATGGAAAACGTGCCCAATCTGAAACCCCTGCTTCGCGTCCCGCTGCTTGCGACTTTGACGCTTTCCGTCTATTCGAAAACACGACAGCTGCCAGATACGAAAGGCAAACTGTACGACTTATTCGTGAGTCTTTTATGTGGTGGGTGGGACGACGCGAAAGAGGTTCAGCGACATGGCAAGTATGGCCCGGAAATAAAGAAGCAGGTTCTCACGATGCTTGCTGCCGCCTTGCACGAGTCCAAGAGGCGGGAGTGCGGATCGAGGGATGTTCAGAAGGCCATGACTGGAATCGCTCCACTCCTGAAAGATCAATGGCCAGACATGCTCGACGATTTGCTCAAAGACGGCTTGTTGGTATCCGTAGGGCAGTCCTATGCGTTTGCCCATCTTTCTTTCCAAGAGTATCTAGCTGCAAAGGAGCTATTAGCCACTACGCCAAACCGTGCGATAAAGCGGTTACACTGGTATTTTCAGGGGGATGACTGGTGGAAGGAAGTGCTATCGTTTTACGTTGGTTTGTTGCAAAATCCCGAAGATGCCGAGCAGTGGATACTTCGTGGCCAGAGGGACGTGGAAGCAACAATCCTCAAGAGTCCAGATCTGTCGAGCCGGGTTGAGTTTTTAACGCGGAGGCTGCTTGCGACCTTTACAGCTTATGAACTAGCTAATCGGATCTACTGATGCCTTCGGGTGGCTGCGGAAATTGTCGCGAAACCGAGTTTACAGATATAGCATCTCCGAAGGGGTTCTTCGGAATCAAAAGTCCCGCCCAAGCGAAGCTTGAGCGGGGCACCCTCGATCTCATCTGGGCGGGCCAATCCTCGGCTACAGCGTCACTTCGAGTTCGACGTTGACACCGGGGTACGTTGGGTTGCACAGGTAATACACGCCGTTAATCTCCATCACATAAACATTCTGCGTGTAGAGCCAGTTGCTGGGCCATCCACCAACAAATCCGAAAGAGTATCCGCCGTATTGGAAGCGGTGATTGCGGTAATCGCCTTCGCTAACCCGAAAGCTGTGTTCCCGCCCAAAATTGGCCTGGTAACGGTCTTCGGGAATGCGGCCGCCACCGTTACCAGCGCGCTGCGCCGGCTGTGCGCTCTTCTCTTCCTGCTTGTCGTTCTTATCTTGGGGCTGCGCATTCTTCTCTTCCTGTGCGCTTTTCTCCTCTGGTTTAGCGGGTTTTTCCGGCTGCGCTTTCTTTTCTTTTTCCTGCTCAGGCTTGGCTTTCTCTTCTTCCTTTTGATCTTGCTGCTCCTGTTGTGCATACACTGGCGCGACGATAGTGAGTGATAGAACTGCTATGCCGATTGCTGAAAGTAGTCTCATAAGTATTCCTCCGTTACTGCGTGTGGACGCGGGCAGATCGCCCGCGTCCGGGTTGCTCTAGCGCAAGCTTCCTGTGGTTGCATTCACCGGGCTACCGATCGCTTCGCCGGAGACGAGGAGTTCCACGCGGCGATTCTGCTGGCGGCCCGCGGAGTTTTCGTTGGAAGCCACCGGCAAGGTATTGCCGAAGCCTTTGGATGAAACCGAGCCGCTGGCTACGCCTTGCTGCACCAGATAATCGCGCACCGAGCCGGCGCGATTTTCAGAGAGAGTCTGATTCATGTCATCGCCGCCGACGTTATCGGTATAGCCGCCGACTTCGATGTTGAGACCCGGATAGGCGAGCAGAATTCCGGCGATCTTCGCCAGTTTTTCGCGCGCTCCCGGCTTCAAGGAATATTGTCCCGTGTCGAATAACACATCCGACATGCTGACGATCAGGCCTCGTGCGGTTTCGCGGGTCTGAAGAATGGAATTTAACTGCTCGGACAATTTCGCACGCATGGCGGCTTTGTCGGCATCCGCCTGTTGCGCATTCAACTGTGCCTGCTGCGCGGCGGCGCGGGATTGGTCCGCGTCAGCCTGCGCCGCCGATAGGGCGGTTGCAGATGCAGCCTGGTTCGCCGCCATATCGGATTGAGCCTTCTCCGTTGCAGCTTGCGCATCTGCGGCGACCGTCCGGGCCGTTGCCGCATCGGATTCTGCCTGCGCCTTAGCGGCTTGGTCGTTTGCCGCATTCGCTTGAGCTTGCGCCGTGGCGGCCTGGGCTTGACGCTCCTGCCGCATCGCCTCATCCGCCTGCGCCTGCGATTGTGCCTGCGCGTTGGCCGAATTCTGGCGCTCGTTGGCCAAACGCACGTCGTCCATCTTCTTGACGGCGATCTCGCGCGCATCCTCGGCAGTCTGCACCGCTTCGCGAGAGACTGCAATCAGCGGCTTTTTGTCGATATGCCTGTCGGTGGCATCCGTATCTGCCGTGTTCATTAGCTGAACAGCGCGCTGATAGCTGTCAGGAGCGTACTGTTCGGCTCCCTCGGACTGAGCGATGCGCACTGCATTCCTCGCTTCGAAGAACTCCAAGGGCAGCTTGGCGTTCAGGACCACCGGATCGAACTTGTAGCCGGTGGGAAGGTAGCCGCCGCGCTCCATCAGTTCATACTTTGCGTTCACCGCTTCGCTGATTCCCTTGGTGCCTTCGAGCACAACGTTCTCCAGCACGACCACATTGCTGGGCTGGCGCACCGCATAGTAAGGTTCCGCGGTAACGATCAGAGCAAAGGCCTGAAGTTCGGTGGTGACGTGTAGTTTGCCGCGGTCGTTGCCGCCCACTAAAACTTCGCCCAGATTGGCGGCCCGGCCTTCGGGCGAGATCGCCCACAGCACGTAAGTGAGATATTCATTGCCGAAAACGGTGGGCGGCTGCAGGTTGCCAAATTCGGCTTCGATCTCAACCGCGCCCTTCCGGCTGTTGACTTTGGCTTCGCCGTTTGCCGAAGGCATTAAGGCCGTGCCCACGAAATCGAGCTTCGAACTGCCGCTGCGGTACTGGTAGTTGACGGCTCGGACGGTTCGGCTGACCACGACCACTCGGAAAATGGGCGTGGAACTCGTGCGCTCGACTTCCACCGTGGTTTGGGAATTGCTCTGTGCTACTGCGGGCAAACTCAGCGCGACTGCGACAGCTAACAACAGTTTTGTCTTCACACTATCTCCTTGCGGCAGGTATCTGCCTTGTTGCGTTTCTTCGGATTTCGGATTTGTTGGCTATTTGGCAGATGATTCGGCTCTCACCCTTTTCCGATACGGATACCGGTAAGCGAATGAAACAATCCAAAAATATTCAGCAGCCACAGAACAACGGCAATGACCACAACGCCGTTCAAAATTGACTTAATGGACGACTGCATGGGGATAAACCGGTTCACCAGCCACAGAAGAACGCCCACCACAATCAGAACTTCCAGGAGTTGAATTAAAGGCATGATCTTTTTACCTTCCTTCTTCGTGGGCTAACGCCTCCTCTTCGGCGGGAGGGTTGCCTGCTATTGCAAATGCTTCGAGAACTTAGGGTCGGATCGTGTTCGCCGCAGGTTCGCGGCCTTTACACGGATGGAGAGCTGACGCTGGATGTGGCCGCTTGCGTGGTCAACTTAAGATCGGCGGCCTGATAAGAGAGTTGCGAATCAGCATCCGCAGCTCGGTCTGCACACTCAGAGATTCAAGAATGACAGATGCCATCGTCCGTGTCTGAGCAAGATAGCTCACAATACGGAGATTAAGGATCATCAAAGCTGGCGCTTCTTGATCACATATCCTGCGCTCGCTGCCGCCGGTCGCGGTTTCCATTTTCATCCAGCCAGCGGAGTAGAGAGCGCACGCTAGCCCGAGCCAAAGCGATGGAGCAATCCGCTGCTCCGTAATAGATATTCAGTGTGTCGCCATCTGGAGACATCGTGTAACCGCAGGGAAACACGACGTCGTCGACATCGCCGTGGACTTCATACTCCGCTTCAGGGCCAAAGATCCACGAATCGCCTCGTAGCAGTAACTTCGCGGGATTTTCAAGATCAAACAGCGCCAAGCCTAAGCGATACAAACAGCCCGAGGGTGTGTGGCGGACTCCGTGGTAAATCATCAGCCATCCGCAGGAGGTTTCGATCGGCGGCGGCGACAGGCCAATCTTGTTGGCGTCCCACCAGGCGCCCCGACGGGCTTCCAGCATGAGCCGGTGACGGCCCCAATGGCGGAGATCAGGAGAATAGGAAATCCAAATGTGCGCTCCGAGGTTGGTTGCAGGACGATGAATCAGCGCCCAGTATCCATCGATTCGCCGCGGCAATAGCGCTGAGTCTTTGTCGTCGGGCGGCATAATCACCCCGTAACGCTCGAACGTTCGGAAGTCTTTGGTAAGAGCCAGAGACACACCCGGCCCACCACGCGAATAGGATGTGTAAGTAATTACGTACTGCTGCAGTTCGGGCACGAAAGTGATTCGTGGATCTTCGATGCCCCATATCTCTTCCGGAAAATTTTGCGGGTCGGGCATTAGCGTCGGTTCGCGATCGATCTGCCATCCATCGACTCCGTTTACCGAGCGCGCCACACACAGATGAGAGAGTCCGCGGCGATCTTCCACACGGCATAACAGCAAAGTTGAGCCATCCGCGAGCAGCGTGGCCCCAGCGTTAAAAACGCTGTTGATCGGGTAAGGCCAGTCTTTTTTGGTCAGGATCGGGTTCGATGGGTCGCGAACCAGAAGTGGCTCGAAGCCCGTACTCAAGGTGCTCACAGGTTTTTCTACGGGAATGGTCAAGACGAAATCTCCTTTGCCTCAGACTCTTGCAGCGCACGCATTTCGAGCAGCGCCATCATGAACGATAGCGTCGACTCCGCACCTTGATTTTCGTTGGCGCGATCGGGGTGAAGCCCGTCGCGGCAGCCCCCAGTTTCGGAATCATAAAGCGGAAGCTGGAGATCGTTGTCGCCAAGAAACCAGTCAAAAGCCGACCAGGCTGCCACACGCCAGCGGAGGTCGCCGGTCACACGGTAAGCTTGCAGGCAGGCAGAAACCGCACCCGCGGCTTCAATCGGCTGTTGATCAAAGCGGGCTTTATCGCCATCCTGACGATAAAAACCCTGGGAACCGATCGGTACAAAGTGGCCGCCAGCTTCGCAACGCTGCGTTTCCATCAACCAATCCAGCGATTCCAAGCCGGCAGAAACCATAGCCTCGATCCCACAGGCGGAGCCTACAGCGATCAAGGCTTCGGGCAGCCTGGCGTTGCCGTAGGCAACCACGTTCTCAAACCACTTCCAGTCGGAACGCCGGATCGACTCATACATATCGAGCAGTCTCTTGGCCAGGCGAATCGTAACTTGCTGGGCGTCGCGATCTCCGGGATAAGAATGGAGATACTCCTGAATTCCAAGCAAGGCATAGGCGCAGGCGCGAGGACTGTAGAATTCGAGAACCGCAGGCAGCGCAATCTCGAACAAACGCCCGGCAGCGCCCCTCAATCCAGAGTTCGCAGACCGGGCCAGGACAGTCCCCAGCGCCCACAGGGCGCGGCCGTGGGCATCCTCCGACCCTTGCTCTTCCATCCAGCGGTGGTCGTAGCCCATGAAGTTTCTGAACCTTTTCTTCTCGGGGTTGAAAGCGTGTTGAAGGAATGCCAGATAGCGGAAGGGCCAATCGGGATTCAGCGATTCGGAATTTGCGGCTCGCTGGTCACGCAGTTGTTCGTCACTCAGTGTCCGGTTGCTTCAGCAACACCGTAAATATCAGCGCACGAGCATTATCGTCCGTGGTATATCCCTCGGCGCGATTGGGGATGGTGAAGATGGCATGCTGCAGGATTCCGGTATCGTCGGTCAGAGCATTGACGTGATTCAGTTTTAATTCAGGCAGCCGATTCGACATTTCGGGTCGCGCGGGCCGAGAACTGCACTCGCGGAGATCACCATGCGATCGCTGCGCACGCGCGAAAAACTCTCCATGTAACCCTGCGCCACTCGTTTCCAGATCATCTCGCGCGCGAACAGATAAGCGCGTTTACGCATGGCATGGCGTATCGCCGGAGTGTCCAGAAGTTCGATTGTCTTTTGCGCGATGGCATCGGGATTCTGGAATGGAACCAGCGCGCCGCGGCGATCGTCTAACAACTCCATTGCGTGCCAATACGGAGTCGAGATGATCGCCTTGCCCGCTCCCAGCGCATACGCCAGTGTCCCGGAGACGACCTGCGCTTCGTGGCGGTAGGGAGTGATGTAGATATCAGCTGCGCCGATGAACTCAGCCATTTCCTCGGGGCTAGCGAAGCGGTTGTGGAATATTACCTGCGATTCCACTCCCAGTTCCTTCGCTAGAGCCTCCAGGCTGGCCCGATACTTGTCACCCTCGCGACGAAGAATATGGGGATGAGTCGCACCCGCAACGAGATAGACCACATTCTTATGCCTGGACAAAATTTGCGGCAGCGCCTGGATCACGTTCTCAATTCCCTTGTTCGGTGAGAGCAGGCCGAACGTCAGCAGCACGGCCTTCCCTTCCACACTGAATCGGTCCTTGTAAAAATTGGGGTCGAGAAAGGGCAGGTCTGGAACGCCATGAGGAACCATATCGATCTTGCTGCCCGGCACCTTGAAAATTTCCTGCAGAAACTGGGAAGACAGCTGGCTCATGACAATCAAGCGGTCCGACAACTCCGCGATTTCTTCCATCACCGCCAGTTGGTTGGGATTGGGTTCGCGCAGAACCGTATGCAGGGTGGTGACCACAGGCATCTTGAGGCTGCGCAGCAGATGCAGAATGTGGCTTCCGGCCGGGCCTCCAAAGATTCCATACTCGTGCTGGAGACACACCATGTCGATGTTGTTGAAGTTTAGAAATTCGGCTGCGTCTTGATATGAGGTCAAATCGTCCTGAGCCAGGGACAATCGCACCCGCGACGGATAATCGTAGCCCTGGTCGGTATCGTTCACCGGGAGCGCCATCAAGCGAGCGGTCCCATATTCTGTAGCAATGGCCTCGCACAGGTCGGTAGTGAACGTGGCGATCCCGCAGTGGCGGGGAAGATAGTTACCGATCACTGCAATTCGGCTGGGCAGAGAGGGCTTTGATTTAGCGTAGGCTCGGACGACTGGAACCACGTCCCGCACGCGCGGGGGGGAGCTAACGACCTCCAGGATGTGCTTGGGAAACAACGTATTCGGAAGCGACATTTGTGCCTGACTTGTGAGCAAGGAATTGCGATAGACCACACTTCAAGGTGGGAGGCAAGCTATCGCTGCGGCCGATGCAAAACCTGCCTCTTGTCAGTATCGAACAAGATTGATTCGCGGACTGGTCAGAATTGACCAGTGTTGGAGTAGCGGATGATGCATCATGCGGCTATGAAAGCGCTGAAAGATCCGACCTTGGCCGTTCGTTGCCCCACCTGTGGAGCTAAAGTCGGCGAAAAGTGTGAGCTCAGCACGGGTCAGCCGCGCACCTCACCGCATCGGGACCGGCGGCTGGCTTCCCTGGAAAAGTAAAGGAACACGCCACCAGACCTCACGGGCTCCGGAGCAGTAGTGTGCAAAATTGCTCAGTTCCAGACCCCAGCCAAGGCCTATAATTGCTCTCTATGAAATCGTCTGCGGCCGTGAATGCAAACCGCGGATTCGACCCCGACACCTTCCTCGCGACGATAGGCGATGGCAGGAAGATTCTGTTTGTGCCCAAAAAGCAAACGATTTTCGCGCAAGGGGACGACGCGGATTCCGTTTTTTACATCCAGAAGGGCAAAGTGCGGCTCACCGTCGTGTCGCAGGCGGGCAAGGAAGCGACCATCGCTATTGTAGGCGAGCGGAATTTCTTTGGCGAGGGTTCCCTGGCAGGCCAGGTTCTGCGCATGGGTTCGGCCGCAGCCATGACGGATTGCGATCTTCTCCGGGTGGAAAAGAAGGCGATGATGGAGGCCTTGCACCGCGAACATGCGTTTTCCGATATGTTCGTGGCGTACCTGCTGGCCCGTAACATCCGCTACGAAGAGGACCTGGTCGACCAACTGTTCAATTCCAGCGAAAAAAGGTTGGCGCGTGTCCTTTTGTTACTGGCTCATTTTGGCAAGGAAGGAATCCCTGAAACCGTGGTGCCGAAGATCAGTCAGGAGACCTTGGCTGCGATGGTCGGAACCACTCGTTCGCGGGTGAGTTTTTTCATGAACCGGTTCCGCAAAATGGGTTTCATTGATTATGCCGGAGGGGTCGAAGGCGCTCTGCAGGTTCACAGTTCGCTGCTCAATGTAGTTCTACACGATTGACGCCTCTGCGAGTTCGGTCGCCAGATGGCCCGCTCCGCTCGCGCTCACTGGGTCCCATTCGATCGGTAACAAATGACAAGTACGCCCCGGTTCGGTGGGTCCACTTTGGCGATGGCCGCACGACAGGCATATCGCTGCTCCCACAGATCTTATGTCAGTCTCTTTCGATATTTCGTTTTCGCGAATCGCAATTGAGCCAGCAATGACGGGGCCGGCACACGTGTCGCAAAGATAGGCTGACAAGTGAAGATAGTGTTTTCGCATGGGTTTCCTCCTGCCGTAAGACTCTGTCAAATCGTAAGGTCTTCACGACGGGGGCTTCTGGTCAATTTTGCTCATTTCCCCAGACTGAAGAAGCTCTCTCGCCATGCCCGCTGCTGCCGCCACTCGTGAGCAATTTTGAGCAGATTCTTAGAAAGCCATACCCTATAACTGGACAATCATGGCGACCAACCCAACTCTCCTGTGCATACGCCGGGATCCGGCGCAATTGTGTTCATTGCAGGAGAATGGGTACCGACTGTTGACCGCAACCAATGGCCACGATGGTTTACGATTGTTTGCCTCCCAGCCCGTGGATGCGATTGTGCTTGATTATCACCTCGGACTACTGGACGGCGCAGTGGTTGCAAATGAGATCAAGCGGGTCCGCCCGACGATTCCCATCGTCGTGGTAGCGGACGATCTGGAATTGCCTTATGACGCTTTGAACTCGGTCGACGCACTGGTCACCAGGTCCGACGGCGCTCATTTCCTGTGGGCAGCCGTTCACTTCGTATTAAATGTGAAGCCAGTTCAGAATCGCGAAGGAAAGCGCCAGCCGCGAACCAAAGTGTCATCTAACCCAAGGGAGCCCTTTTCGGCAAAGGAATGAAGAATGGCCAGACGGCTCTACGCGTAGTGATGTCCTCCACGAGCCGCAGCCTTCGCGCTCTCTTCCAGCATAAATAGAATCGCGTGCCGGGGAGATCGACCCTCAGCCGCGCTGCGTTTTCGGAACTTTCTCTAAACTGCGCGCCGGCCGCTCATCAGGTTGATCACCAAGACCACCAACGCTACCACCAGCAATATATGAATCAGACCGCCGGCCACGTGGAGACTGAAACCGAGAAGCCAAAGAATCAGAAGCACAACAAAAATTGTCCAAAGCATATTTGTTCTCCTTAAGCACTCATCTCTGAATTATGAAATTTTCTTTCTTCGCTCAACTACCCGTTTCCGAACGACTTACCGCATTCCAAACAAACTGGTCCGGATCGCGGCGTAATGAGACTGCAGAAAGGGCACATTCTTTGCGATCGGAACTTTGGAGCCGCAGGCTTACGAATCGAGATCAGCTTTGCGAACAAATCAGCGAAGACGGCGATCTCCTTACGAAAACGATCGCGAAGCGCCATCGATTTACCTCCGCTCTTTCGGCCACGCGAGGAATGATCTCGTCACAAATCAATCACCCGTTAATCGAGAACCGTCTTCCATTTCTGCAAGTCAACCATGACAGGTC
The DNA here is from genome assembly GCA_963789625.1 of uncultured Acidobacteriaceae bacterium. Taxonomy (GTDB): domain Bacteria; phylum Acidobacteriota; class Terriglobia; order Terriglobales; family Acidobacteriaceae; genus Sulfotelmatobacter. The sequence goes on from CAWBLK010000011.1 coordinate 51,051, forward strand.
AGGGGCTGAGATGCTGTGCAGGATTGCTCACAATCCACGGGCGCATCGAGAGCGCTGTTAAATTCGGCGGACTCCGCTTTTTACGGGATGACGGAGTGAGCAATTGAGATCAGCTATTCCTTATCGGTATGAGCGATCATGCTCTCAGAGACGAGCACTTCTTGTCGCTCTTTCAGGTCCTCTGAACTAAGTCAGCCATCTGAAGTTTTTTCGCCTTAGTTCAGCAGCTCCGAAAGGAACATTTCATGAAAAAGACAATTTCACTTTTGTTGATGGGCTTGATAGGTATGGTTGGAACTTATGCTTTTGCCGGATCGGACCGGGAAGAAACCGTTGACCGCATGCAAAAATCTGTCGAGGTGCTGCAGTCCATTATGTCGACACCCGATAAAGGCATTCCGGAAGAAGTATTGAACAGCGCAAAATGTATCGTCGTCGTGCCGAACCTGCTCAAGGGCGGCTTCATTTTTGGCGGTAAGCATGGACGTGGCGTGGCCACTTGCCGCACGGCAGACGGCTGGAGCGCCCCCGCGTTCATTTCGGTGGGCGGTGGAAGCTGGGGATTGCAGATCGGTGTTGAAGGCGTGGACCTGGTAATGCTGGTCATGAATGACCGCGGGTTGCAGCATCTGCTTTCGACCAAGTTTGAACTTACCGGTGAAGGCTCGGTTGCGGCCGGCCCAGTAGGCCGTCACACTTCTGCAGGAACTGACATCTTACTGAATACGGAAGTGCTGACCTACTCACGCTCGAAAGGCGTTTTCGCCGGGCTGACGCTGGAAGGCGCCGTGATCGAGCAGGACAACGACTCGACCCGCGCGATTTATGGTCACCACATGATGTTCCGCAGCATTCTTTCGGGGAAGGCATCCACTCCTGCAAGCGGAGTCGCGTTTGTGAAGGCTGTGTCGGAAGCAGGGCACCAGTCTCACGTTGCGGAAGCCAGAGAAGACAACAAGCAGTAGTTGCCCGGGCACGGGTGTGGGTTCTAAGAACAAAGAGGAGCCGTTTACGCGGCTCCTCTATTACTAACGACTACTTACTTTTACTTTGCGAGCTGCGCGTTAACCTCGGGCAGCACTTGGGTGCCTTCGGCTCTGACTGCGTCCAGCGCCGAGGGGTTGAGGCCCAGCGCCTTCACGATGGTCGGTGCGACTTGCCGGGTTGTCGCCACAGACGAGACTGTCTGCGCCGTAAAGGATGGGTTCGCTACCAGCATGATCACGTTGGTATCGTCATGCGCGAAGCCGCCGTGATCGCCGATCATCGTCGGGTTGCCCGAGTAGGTCATGCCCACGTTCGGGGTCACAATGATGTCCGGCGACCGCGGGTCTTCACCCGGTTCAAGACCGCCCTGGTTGTAGTTGAGCGCCAGGCTGGAGCCGTAGTAGATCTCGCCCATGCCAATCGGCGCCGCATTGTTTTCCAGCAAATCCACGGCTGCGGCCACACTCACACCTTTTTTCAGCCAGAGAACGGAGACGTCGTCTTCGGTTGCGCCAATGCCGCCCGGGGTCAGCGGTGATTCCGAGGGCGGAATCATATTCCCCAGCAGCGTTGCCGGCGTATTGTTGCCGTTGGCGACGTAGCGGGTGGGGTCAATCGGTGAATCGCCGTGCTTGGCTGTGATAATGACGAGGGTGTTGTTGTAGATGCCGGCAGTCTTGAGTGCTGCGACAATCTCGCCGATCGCAGTGTCGACGTATTCGACTTCCCCGAGCAACGGAGCGCTGGGCAAGGCTGCCGCATTCTGGTAGCCGCCTACCGCTACGCCAGTCTCGTTGGTAGATTGTCCGACGTACACGGATTGGAAGTTCATGCCAAAGACTGCGGGAACGACCGCGGGAGCTCCCGAGTGCGTTTTGCCAGCAATCTGATTCAGCAAGGCGTACACCTTGATTGCGTCATAGCACTGGATATTTTCGAAGCTGGCATTCCAGGCTGACGCGCCAATGGTGTCGCGGATGGGATCGCAGGGAGTGCCCAGCAACGTTTTTACTCCGGGCAGCGGGACCACGGTCGAATCGACCTCGGGAGAATAATAATCATCCAGGCCGTTGCCGCCGGGCCCGCCGACGAACGAGTATGACGGGTGCTTATCGATCCACGCGGTATATCCGCCCGCGGCGTGGACTACGCCAAAGGCCGTGTTTACCCGAATGAAGTTCCAGGGATATACCGGCGCGCAACCTGCCTGCGGATCTCGCGACATCTTCTTCGGATCGAGGGAAGCGATGCCGCCCTCGGTCAGTCCCGCGCTGGGTGCGCCACCGTTCAGCTTGGTATCGTCGAGGTCGACGCCCTGGTCGTTATCGGTGGTGGTTCCGTTTGGTGTTGCATAAGGCGTGCACTTCCCTGCAGCCAGGCCCGTGCCTGTGGCTCTTTCGGGCGCATCGAGGGACCTGTCATACGCTACGTCGTAATAAAGACCGGTGGTTTTTGGCGTGCCACCGGCCGCCAGCGCCGCCATGCCCGGAAATGAGTCCGAGGGTTTCGATGACTCGGTGTTGACGTAATTGATCCCCGTCTGGCTCAATGCCGCCATGTTCGGGCAGTAGGGCTGCCCGCCGTTCACGCCGGCAATGCCGTTGGCGCAGTTATAGAAATCCACCGCGTGCATGCCGTCGATGCTTATTAGCAGCACATGCTTGATCTTTCCTGAGCCGACGGAGTTGGTATCCGCAGCTTTTCCATGCATGGAGAATGCCAGCGTTATCGCCGCCGCAACTCCCGCCATTACTAACCTCTTCGCGTTCATGAGAAACCTCCACGAGAGTATTAGCCGGGGAATATTACGGGGGTGTTACTGCGATGTGAAAACTCGGACAATTAGCGTTGGTAGTAGTGTCGGGAACCGGGTGGGGCGATGATTTTGCTTCGAGTGGCGTGCATTGGGACAGCTCGGACCCAATCGAGCGAGGTCTTCCAAGCGACGATGGGCGATTGCTTGAAATCCTTGTCGATTGCCTTGGGATGAACCATGGTGCGACCGAAATCCCTATGCGCAGCGCGAAGATGAACGACTCGTTTCCAGCTGGGAGCGCTTCAGCGAATTCATTAAATACAAGAGACGCTATTTCTTTTTCCAAAAGGATGAAGACAAACTGGTTGCCCCGGGCGAATATCTCTCCACTTCGGAATTGCTGAACTCATTGGCGAAACGGCCAAGCCCCTAGATCTCGTGAAAACATTGCCCGTGCAGGGTGTGTAACTTCCTGGTGTGTAACTTCTAAGACGGCTGGCGTTGATAAATCAACGGAACTCCAGCTTTTCTTTTTTACTTAAGTTCGATCAGCACGAGCCCTTGAGCCGGAATCTCCAAAGTTAGTTCGTTGTTTTTCAAGGCGCGAGTTTCTGGAGCAGACATTTCGGTCGCCCGGCGCAGTTCGTGGATCTGGGCCGGAGTCGGATATGCAGGAGTTCCCATCTTCGCGTAAGCATCATGAAAGTCCTCATGCTCAGCATCGAGGCGCCACAGAGACGCACTTGCGGCGGCGATATGTTGAAAGCGCACGGTAACGCTCTTGCCCGAACCAGATTGCGCCGGCGAGGCATAATTCCACAATGCCATCACTAGCGTGCCATCAGCCGCGCGCGTCAACAATGCAGAGTCAGAGTTCAACGTGAGACGCTCGTCTCCCAGTTTATGCAAAAGGGCAAAGGCCGCGTACGCCGGCTTCGGGATACTATCTTCCGCCAATAGCCCATACCCCCCATAGAACGGTGTCTTCACCACTCCCTGCTCTTCGAAAACGTCGGAGAAGGTCCAATAGGACATCATGTCCACAAGCCCGTCGCATTGACGAACCATATCGGCGAGCCAGGGGCCCATGTAAATCGAATCGGTAACGTCAGTTTCGTTCTTGTAACTCGCGTTGAACTCACTCCAGATCAAAGGAAGATTTGGAGCTGCGGAGGCGCGGATCTGCTCGTGAACCTTGCTGACGGCGCGGCAAACCATCCGGTCGCGAGGAATGTTCTCATCCGTTCCAAAGACATCTTGCGCACGGTCGTTTCCATAGACATGGGTGGAAACGAAGTCGAGCGGAATTTTCTGCTGCACGCAGTATTGGATAAAAGCGTCTACCCATGCGGCCTGCGCCGTGGCGGGACCGCCGATGCGAAGGCGCCGGTCTACTTTTTTTACGGCGAGCGCCGTGTGATCGTAAAGCTCCCAGTAGCTTGATTGCCGGGGCTGCCCCGCCCAGAAGTCGAGGTTAGGCTCATTCCACACTTCGAAGTACCAGGTAGCGACTTCCTCAACGCCATAGCGATCGACCAGGTGCTGGACAAATGCGGTAATCAGGTTGTCCCAGCGACTCCAATCTTTGGGAGGAGAAACATCTGGCTTGTACCAGAAAGCCTGAAACACAGGTTTGGCCGCAAGTTTATTCGGCATGAAACTCAGTTCGACAAACGGCTTCACACCATTCGCCAGCACGCCATCGTAAATCTGGTCAACGTAGGAGAAGTTGTAGACTGGGCGGCCCTGCGCATCCTCGTCATACACTCCGACTTCGTCGTTCAGAATCGCATGGAATCGCACGTAATTAAAATCCGTGATCTGCTTCACGGCGTGCAAATCCCCGCGATAGCTATCGCGCAAACTGAGAATAGCCCGGCCCGAACCAAACATCTTCTCCCAGAAATGCGGGAACGGATGGGACGGCGCGGATGCATCGGCCACGATTACATCCGCCGAAGCTTGAGCCTGCGCGTGAAGCACCGCAGAACATGCCAGCGCCAGTAAAAATACGAAACACATTTGTTGATGTTTCAGGAATTTTGTCATGAGTGTTCCAGACACGATGATGAACATGCAGCCTTCGAGAACATAGAAGCGCTACGCCGCAGACCTTCTAAAAGGAAATTGAACGCGGCGAACACTGGCCGCTGGCTTTTCGTGCAAAACGAATTCGGTAGCCTGCACCCTGCGATCGCTGTGAAACCAGCGCTGCACTATGTTGCCGCAAAGAACGTTGGCCATGGAGAGAAAACTCATTCCCTGATGATGAACCATCCAAGTGTGCACCACCTGAACGCGGGACGAACCAAATCTCCCGCCGGCATTGCTGTAATCGGCGGCTTCGTAGAATCCGTATGGCCCGAACCAGCCCAGAGCATCCATGCGCCGCAGGTTGCGGAGTGCCGCCGGGCGGTCCACATCGAGTGACAAAAATGTGGAGTAGGGGGAAATGACGAGAGGGTTGGAATCCCTTCTCATCATAGAAAGTTGCGGCAGCCCGAAAGCCAGATATTGGTAATTCCCGGCATCATCGACCTTGGCATGCGCCGATTCGGAAACTCCCCAGGGCACACCTCTCTTGTTCCCATAAGCCTGCTGAGAGCGTACGGCGGCGATGCGGGTACGATCGAGCAGCGTGTTGGAGTGGGAACGCATCCAGATCCCCGGCATCAGGTATTCGAACATGGTCCCAGTCCACGAGAGCATGACCGGACGTCCGCAATCGAGGGTTTGGGCGCGCCCCATCCGGAACCAGCAATCCTGCGGGATATCTTCTTTGGCGATCGCCACGAAGACAGCGATGCGTGATTCGGTGGCCAGCAAGTCATAACACGCCAACTGTAATTGCCCGGTATCCGTGTCGAAGCCCACCGACATCAGCTTGCGCCGAGTATCGAGCAGAAAGCGGAAATCCATTTCATTGGCCATGCTGCCTGCGATTGCACCGGCTCGGCGGAGATCTTCGATCAAAGCGGCCGCATTGACGCGAGCCTCCGTAAGCAAAGCTCTAAGCCGCTCGTACAGATCCTTGTTCTCCTCGGAGGCGGACTGCATGGCTCCATCCAGATGGGCCTGCAGTTCAACAATGAAATCGGGAAGCTGTCGCAGAGGCACGTGGCCCAAATATTTCGCGCGCATTGCTGCATCGCTTCGTAGCAGAGCAAACTCCTCTAGCCACCAGGGTGCATATAGCCGCACCATCTCCCGGATGTTGTGCAAACGCGTGTGCCCTTGCTGGCGAAACCACGCGACTTCGGGAACGCGCTCTGACTTTGCTGACAGGGCTCCTTCGTCGAGGATCTCTTCGGGGAATGTCAGCAGCGAGAGCAGCCAGTCCTCGCCCTGAAAACTTTCTTCGTAACGCGCGATCGTCTTTCGCGGGATTAACCGGCGCTCAGAAAGAACTCGAAGGTGATCTAGGAATCCTTCCACCATGCTGGGCTGGAAGAGGGGTTGGTTCAAACGATCGCGGCACCCCTGCTGCAAAGTCCACAACGAAGCCACTAGGTTGCCGCTGTCGACCGACGAAACAAAGCGGGGATTCAACGGTTCCAGCGTGCGCGTGTCATACCAGTTCAGCAAATGGCCGCGATGCTTAGGAATGCCAGCCACCGTGGAAAGAGTCAGGTGAGTTAATGCCGCCATTTCCGGAACTGTGAGATAACCGAGTTCGACCGCAACCTGCCTGGAGTTCAGGAGAAATCCAAGATTCGTAGGAGAAAAGCGAGCCGCAATTACTAGCGGGTCCTCCTGCACGTTATCCGGAATCAGCCAATGCTCTTCTTCGGTACAAAATTCGGAAAAATAGCGCCAAGTATAGAGCGCGCTACGACGAAGGAAGAGTGTGTCGCGGCGCGGGACATCTCCGTCCCGCAGGATCGGCGACTTGTTGAGCCAGAGAGCCACAAGTTTGCTACTTGCCCACAAGCATAAGAAGGGCGCAGCGATAATCAAGGACGCGGGCTGCGCAATCCAAAGCAAGAGGCCGATGCCCACAGCCAGAGCCGGCGTCCAATCCAGGTAACGATCGACTGGCGTGCGCCGCGGACCCATTTCGGTTTCGGCGGCCGTTTCCCATTCCAAAAGCCGCTCGTGCGTTAACGTCCGCCGAATCAGGGTTCGCACCACTGCGTCCAGCGAGAGCAGCGTCTGGTGGCCAAGGAATACTAACGAGAGAAAAACGTTGACATTCGTCGCATAGAACGCATGTAAAGCTTCCCGTGCCACCTGCGCATCACGTTCCACAATTGAACGAACTACTCCGAAGGCAAGCTCGAACCACGATGGGATAAATAAAATGCAAACCGTAGCGATGGTCCAGTAGAGATGGTTTGCACCCGGCAAGAGCCAGCCAAACAGGAGCAGAAGAAGCGTAGCGGGTTCGACCAAACTGCGGCGCAGGTTATCAAGAATCTTCCAACGCGAAACCAGGGAGATAGGATTGGGCACACGAGCGCCGGATTCCTGCGGAACGGTGGAAGTCAACCATTCCAGAATCTGCCAATCGCCCCGCATCCAACGATGCTTGCGGCGATTGTAGGCGCTGTAGTGTGAAGGATAATCCTCGATCACCTCGATATCGCTGGCCAGTCCGGCACGCGCGTAGGCGCCTTCAATCAGATCGTGACTCAGCAATACATTTCGCGGAAAACGGCGGTTGAGTACTTGCTGAAGTGTGTCGACTTCGTAGATTCCCTTCCCCGTGTAGCTGCCTTCACCATACAGATCCTGATAAGCGTCGGAGACAGCTCGCGTGTAAATATCAAAGCCCGTCTCACCCGCATAGATAGCTGCCAGGCGTGATCGGCCTGTGCTCTGTACGCTAACGCCGACTCGCGGCTGTAGAATGCCATAACCCGCCACAACAATGTTTTTCTCCGGATCGATGATGGCCTGGTGCAGAGGGTGTGCCAGCGTCCCAATCATGCGATGAGCCGATCCTCGCGGAAGCTCAGTGTCGGAATCCAGCGTGATTACAAAACGAATCTCGGGAAGTATCGAAAGATTTCCCACCTTCACTGGAAAGCTGTCGTACTCCGCGCGCAGCAGCTTATTCAAATCGAGCAATTTGCCGCGTTTACGCTCCCAGCCCATCCATCCTTTTTCGCGAGGGTTGTACACGCGGTGACGGTGAAAAAGAAAGAACGAACCCATTTTTTGCGCACCATATTGTTCATTCAACTGGCCAATGAGGGACGCAGCCAGATCGATTAACTGGTTATCTTCACTGGCAGGATGGTCGGAATCAGGCAGATCAGACAGCAGCGCGAAATGAACGTTGGGATCATGGTTGCCGAGAAAACGCACTTCGAGATCATCGACCAGGCCGCGCACCTGCTTCTCATTGAGCAAGAGGGTCGGGACTGCAACCAGGGTCATGCAATCTCTTGGAATGCCTTCGGAAAAATCCAGCTTGGGTAGAATCTCCGCTCGCAGAAGAGCGCCGACCAGATAGTTCATGACCTGAATCGCCGCCTGGGAGCCCGGCAACAGAAGAATCAACAGACAAAGTACTGAAAGCAAGGGCTCATTACTGGTGGACGTAACTGCCAGCAAGATGCCGGTAATAATCGCGAAAGTAAGAATTGCGATTCCGGTAAGAAAAAATTCGTCCGGATGCTGGTGCAGCAAAGCCTGCACGCGTTGGCCGATATGGGGCTTAAAACCAACTTGTCGATGAAGCTCGGCCGCCCCTTCCCCAACAATGTAATAACCGACGTGCGATTCCCGCAGCTTGACTCGAGGATTGTGATAGGCGCGAGCGTGTGCCTTTTCCGCCAACCCAATCGCCTCGTTCGCCACCTCTGTTTCCGACATATCGGAACGCCTGGCGATCTTGGAAAGTTTTTCACGATATAAGGCTCGACTCTCGAAGTCCATCGCCGAGTAAGCGCCCGCAGGATCACGGCTGAGGATGCGATCGAACAAAACCAGAGGTTCGAGAACGTCGTTCCAGGGAGTGTGCGTTACGTCGCGCAGGCTCTTGATGCACACGTCCAAAGCCTGAGAATCCGAGAGGTCACCGGTGACTGCGGAGCGGCCAAGCACGGCGATGCGCTCCAGAAGAACGAGCTTCAGAGCCGGAACCAGAGCCAGCACTTCTGGGAGATCAAGAACAGCAACCTCCTGAAAAGCCTGGGAATAGGCGGTGAATTCGGTTTCGCTGAAATGATTGGCCGTGGCATCCAGAAACGCTTCTGCAATCGCCAGGACGCGAGGAACGACTTCATTGGTCTTCGTCCGCACGTGAGCGATCCGCTTGCGCGTCTTCAATTCGATGGGAACATTGCGCAGCTCCGTGGCAATCAGCTGAAGGTTGTCGCGAATCGCGCGTAACGGCTCCAACAGGGATTTAGTTTCGGACGAAGCATCGATCGCCGCGAATATCGGCTTGAATTCAATTTCTAACTTGCGGGAACGCTGCGAAAACGTCGGTGAAGAACTGGTGCCCGGCAACCACCCGAGGTCAGCGGCGAGAACTAAAACCGCGCCGCGCGAGATCTCCGAATCACCGGCCTTCCCGGCAAGTACCGGCTTGCGTTCTTCTTCTGATAGGACGCTTTCGGCGTGAGGATTAGTAACCATATCTTTTCTACCTATTGTCCCAACCTCTAACGATAACTACCAGCCTGCAATTCAAACATTTCCGCGTAACGGCCGCCCAGATGAGTGAGCTGCTCATGGCTTCCATCTTCTGCGATGCGGCCGCCCTCGATTACCACAATCCGGTCGGCCATGCGGACGGTGGAGAAACGATGCGAAATAAATAGAGCCATCTTTCCCGCGGTCAACTCCGAAAATCTCTGAAAGACCTGAAATTCGCTGCGCGCGTCCAGAGCAGATGTGGGTTCGTCGAGAACAAGTAACTGCGCATTCCTCAAGTACGCTCGAGCGAGTGCAACTTTCTGCCATTCCCCGCCTGAAAGGTCCACTCCTCCGTCGAAACGGCGGCCAAGCATCTGATCGTACTTGCCAGAAAGTCGGGTGATTACTTCGTCCGCCATGCTTTTCTCGGCGGCTTGATTAAGAAGCGCCAGATTATCCATCTCTTCGATCCGCCCCACGGCAATGTTCTCCCGGGCGGTCATCTCATAGCGCATGAAGTCCTGAAAAATGATGCCGATGTTGCGGTAAAGGTCTTCCAGGTCATACTCGCGCAGATCGATGCCATCGAGCAGCACCTGGCCTTCGGTGGGATCGTACAAGCGAGTCAACAGCTTGACGATGGTGGTCTTTCCCTGGCCGTTCTCCCCAACCAGCGCGACGCGCTCCTCCGGAAAAAGACGGAAATTCAGCCCATTGAGAATCCGGCGGTCACTCCCCGGATAACTGAAAGAGACGTTGCGAAATTCGAAGCCGCTACGCATGGGCCGGGGCATTGGCAACGCATTAGGCTTGGACTGAATGGTTGGCTTCATTTCGAAGAACGCAACCAGATCGGTAAGAAATAGAGCCTGGTCGGCAATGCCAGAGACGGTCGAGAAAATTTGCTGAATATTGGTGCTCGCGCCCTGAATGGCGCCGGCAAGAAAAGTCAGCGTGCCGATGCTGAGCAGCCCCATTACCGTTCGCCAGATGACGAGCACGTATGCCGAATAATATCCCGCAGTGCCAATCACCGACAGCAACGAACCGGCGACCAATCGCCGTCGCGCCAGCGAAACGTCTTCCTTATAAATCTGGTCGGAGAGCTTGGTAAAGCGATCCGTAAAGAAGTTGGCCAGCCCAAATAATTTGAGTTCTTTGGCAGCATCCTTGCTGCCGCCGGCTACGCGAAGGTAATCGAGCTGGCGGCGGATCGGCGTCTGGCGGAAGTTCTTGGCATATCCTAAAAAAGCGAAGTGGCTCTCTCCCAAAAAGGCCGGCACCACCCCCGCTACCAGAAGCAACAGAAGCCACGGCGAAAAAAGCACAATCGAAACCGATAAAGAGATGGTCGTAATAACCTGCTGAACCAGACGCCCGATCGATTGAATCATCCCCAGGCGATCCGTCGCCTGCACACGGGCCCGCTCCATCCGGTCATAAAATTCAGGATTCTCGTAAGCCACCAGATCCAAGGCGGCGGCGTGCTTCATGACCAGCACGCTGACGTGGCGGGTATATTTATCAGCCATCAACGCATCGAGAAAATCAAGACCACGCGTCAAAACGCTGCCGAGTAGCGCAACCCCAAATTCAGCCCCGACCAGCCACCATAACTGCACTGGAACGGATTGGTGCATCGCCCTCGCATGCACGATGCCGTCGATAATGAGTTTGGTGATCCAGAGAAGTAGGACTGGCAGTAAAGAGACGACTACCCGGAGTACGATGCCGGCGGAAACCACCACCCGTCCCGACTCCCAGACGATGCGCAAGACAGCAGGCACGTTGCGGAGGGCGGAGAACCGCTCTCGCCACCCGCTCCAGAAATCCTGTTCCTTCTTCATGGTCGTCGCCGAGCCCTGTATTTACCCGGGTTTTCGTTCAACCGCCAGCGAAAAACACGAGCAACCAGGACCGTGAATCAGATGAGCGGCTGCGGATTCAAACAAAGTCTAGGCCAATGAATTCCGGCTAATCAAGAACAGCCCATCACCGAGTAGGTCTTGGATGAAGAAAATATCCCCTCGGTTGTTGCCCGATCAAAAGAACCACAGGTATGACCCACCGCCCCTGGCTCACAGTCTAGTACTTCTTGAGGCCGGCTCGCTGCATTCCTCGTTGGGCTTCGGGAGCCTTCATAAAGGTGTCCCAGACAAACCCGGACCGCAGATTCTCCGCCATGACCATGGTGATTCCAGTATCGATGCCGATTACGTCGGTGTCATACCAGTTCTTGAGCGGGTTGAAGGCGTTCACAAATCCATACTTGTTCCAGGCTGGGGCGTAACGGGACCGAATCGTCTTCAACACCCGCAGTGTTGCTTGCGGCAGGAAGGGCAAAGATCCCCCGGCAGCACTTGGAACTACAGAGCCATCGATCGGCCCAATGGCAGGAGGACCACCCCAGATGACATAGCCGTGATCGGAATCGGAAGCAGTGATTCCCCAAAGGTCTTCGCTATAGTCGGGAAACTGTTTTGCCAACTCCAGGCAGAAACGCCGGTGCACCTCAGTGGCAGTAACGGAGTTCTGGAAATAATCAGCGTACTTATCGCGCTTGCCGCGGAAGTCGAACCAGGCTTGAGAATACTGGTGCACAAACAACGGCGCGAAAGAGCCGATATAACGCAGCCCTTCGTATTCGAAAGTGAGCCGCTTCCAAGCGTTCCAAGCTTCTTCCTTTAAAGGATAGACGGAAGAGCCCATACCCAACAGATACATCATCATCAATTCGCTGTAGTAGTCCCAGCGCGAGCCCAGAAAACCAAATTCAGGAGTCCATCCGTGAGGCAGCAAAGAGGTGTCTTCCGAGAGCCAGGTCCAGTCCACGCGATTAAAGATAAGGTTGGCTAATTCGGTAATACCGGGATGGCGAAAGTGCTCGCGGCAAGTCAGGATTCCGCAGAGCAGAATCGCTGTGTCGACCGAAGATACTTCGGAATCCCAAACTCGCTCGCCGGTGTTAATGTTGGCGAAGTGATAGAAAAAACCGCGGTGATTCGGGAGCTTCTTCCATAGAAAACGGAGTGCGGCAACCACTCGCTCTATGGCCTCATCCTTGGTTAGAAAACCGCGCTGCTCGCCAATACACAATGCGGTAAGCCCAAACCCGGTTGCCGCGATGCTGGCCACGATCCCCTGATCATCGACGTGTACATTGCAACGGTCTTTGACCATTCCGGTTTTCGGGCTGCCTTGATCCCAAAAATAGAGGAAGCATGCGTTTTCTATTTCGTCGAGAAATTTGTCATCTTCGGGAGAGAGCGTCGGCATCACCGGCTGTGCGGTAGGGGCCTGTGCTTGAACGGACCAAGGCGTCAGAATCTGGGCAAGCGGCAAACTCAAACCCATACCCAGGATTTGCCGCAGCATCTGCCGCCGCGAAAACCAATTCGATCTTTCACCTTTCATCCGGTTCGTTCCACTTCGATCTTAATTAAATTCGGATCAGGTATAAAGGAATGTACCAGCCAAGTCATTGCAGATGCCCCGCGTTTGTGCCAGCGCAACCAGGGCTGGAAGCGTATCCACGGACTGTGGCATCGTATGATGCTACAAAGAGTAACGGAATGACCTCTATCCATCGACTCGAAGTCTGGATTGCCGCCTTCTTTACCCTGATCTTCACCGCCAGCTCTATCTTACTGATCGGATGGCGCACTCGCCCTCCTATCGTGCTGCAGGGAGCGGTAACCGTGCAATCGTCCGACCCGCGCAAGGAGCGTCCCATCTCCGACGTTGAAGTATCGGTCGCGGGCAATTTGGCCACTGCGACAGCTCGGTCCGATTCTTCCGGCTCATTCAGTGTGCCTCTGCGGCGGTCGGTACGCAGGGGAGATGCCATCACTTTATTTTTTCACAATCCTCAATACGCCGATCTCAAACTCAATGATTTTGTCGGTGACAAACTCTATGTAGTTCACATGGTTCCGTTATCGAATGACGTCGTTGCGTCCCCTCGTCACCCCGATATCAAGGTAGGCAATGTTCGAGTGCGATATTCGGTCAAGGCACAAACGGAATTGAATGTGGGTAGCGCGGCCAAAGCATTTCAAATCGAGAACCAGGGAAATGTGCCGTGCAAGAAGCAGCGGCCCTGCTCACCAGACGGCAAATGGAAAGCCGCGCTCGGCTCCGCATCTCTCGATGCCGGGTCGGGCAATGAGTTCCGGAATGCCAGAGCCTCGTGCATCGCCGGGCCATGCCCCTTCACCAAAATCGAATCGGACAAGTTCACCCAGGGAGGCCGTGTCATTATGGTTTCCGTTCGCGACTGGTCAGACACGGCCACATTCCTGTTGGAAGCCGAAGTCTTCCATCCCATGGTGAGCCAGATTGTACATGAGTCTTATCCGGTCATCTTCGGTGATGGGCTGAACTTTACATTGCCGGCGAATGCAGATGGCGTAAGTCTGGAAGCCGACTTCGATGGTCAAACTGTTATCTTTCCATTGGGGCCTACAGTCGTATTGAGTTGGGCCGAGTGTAACGCGCGTGCCAACCCGGATCAAACCAGAGTCTTTCGCTGCCAACTCAAGCCGGGATACCAGTTTCAGTAATCACAAAGAGGAATCAGACAAGAATTAAATTGAGATTGCATTTCTAAGACAGCAAACGTTTTCTATACTTAAAACAGGGCCCCAGCTGCGCGTAGTGGCT
>CAWBLK010000012.1:0-683741 GCA_963789625.1 uncultured Acidobacteriaceae bacterium
GTAGATCTCAGTCGGCTGACACCGGGTCGCCAGACAGCGTCCAGCTCGTTCCGTCGAAATCGCAATCCGCAGCGCCTTGAACGGCGTGTAGTCGTCCGGGCTGGTGCTGATCGGATGCCCGGCAGCATCATCGGCAGTCGTTCGCCATGGAGCGACGTCGCCTGATGGATCAGATTTTCCCTCGTTAGCTGATCGCCGCATTTTTTCAGGGCGAGCGTGACGCCATTGCACATTCATGTAGGCGACCAGCACGGAATAATCGTCCGGGTTGGCCAAAGGCGCATATTTCTTGAGAAACTCCTTGTAGGCCTTGACTTCGTCGTCATTGGCCCAGGCGGGATCGCCCGGCTGCTTGAGAAATTGGGTCGTGACCAGACCTTTGGAGGCATCGAGACCCGCGGGTTTCAGCACGGTCTCCACCGATGCCGTCGAGCCGCCGATGATGTGGAGCGGGTTCCAGTTCAGTTCGTGAACCTTGCGGATCGATTGCGCGGCGGCCTTGGCGGACGACTGCTCGATCAGCGTGTCGACGCCGGCGGCCTTCAGTTGAACGATCTGCAAGTCGATGGTCGGATCGGCAGCCTCATAGGAAATTTCGGCAACGATCTGCGAGGCTTTGGCCCCGAGATCCGGCGCGCAATCCCTTGACATAATCCTTTCCGAAGTCGTCATTCTGATACAACACGCCGATTTTGGCGTCCGGACTTCGTCGTCAGGATGTATTTGGCGATGACCGCGCCTTCGGTTTCGAAATCGGGATAGAGCGGCACGGTCCAGGGAAAGTTCTTCGGATCGTTGAAGCGCCGGCCGCCCGCGGTGATGAATAGCTGCGGGACTTGCTTGGAGTTCAGATATTTCTGGATCGCGACGTTGGGCGCCGTTCCGATGGTGCCGACCTCGGCGAGCACGCCGACGTCCTCGACAAGCTTGCGCGACTGCTCGATCGCCTTGGGCGCGCTGTAGGCGTTGTCGAGCTGGGTGAAGTTGATCTTGCGCCCGTTGATCCCGCCCTGCTCGTTCAGCATTTCGAAATAGCCGACGACGGCGCGTCCGGCGCCGGCGCCGAAAGCGGAGGCGGGGCCGCTCAGCGGTGTCGATTGACCGAGCTTGATCTCGGTATCGCTGGCGCCGGGGCCATAGGTCTTTTGCGCCCGGGCGGGGGAGGCGGCGAGCAGCGCGGACATCGCCAACGGGCCCCAGATGCGGTTTGCGGTGCGGTCAAGATGTTTCCTCCATGTTTATTGTTGATTGTTGTTATCTCAGCAGTTCGCGGGCGATGACCACGCGCTGGATCTGGTTGGTGCCCTCGAAGATCTGCGTCAGCTTGGCGTCGCGCATCATGCGCTCGACGGGATAATCCATGGTGTAGCCGTAGCCGCCGAAGATCTGCACGGCGTCGGTGGTGACCTTCATCGCCATGTCGCTGCCGAAGCACTTGGCCATGCTGGCGAGCACGTTGAGGCGCTTCCAGTCGCCGGCGTCGCCGGCGCGCGCGCATTCGTAGACCAGCGCGCGGGCCGCCTCGATCTGGATCGCCATGTCCGCCAGCATGAACTGCATGCCCTGGAATTCCGAGATGGCCTTCTTGAACTGCTTGCGCTCCTTGGCGTAGGCGACGCAGGCATCGAGCGCGCCCTGCGCCAGCCCGACAGATTGGGCGCCGATGGTCGGCCGGTTGAGATCGAGCGCGCGCATCGACGCCCGAAAACCCTTGCCTTCCTCGCCGACGAGATTTTCGGCGGGCACCCGGACATTGTCGAAGAAGATCGGCGTGTTGGGCGCGCCGCGAAAACCCATCTTGCGCTCATGGCGTCCGAAGGTGATGCCGGGCATCTTCTTCGGTTCGACAATGAAGGCGCTGATGCCGTCGGCGCCGGGGCCGTCGCCGGTCCGCGCCATCACGATGATGCAGTCGGCTGCGACGCCATAGCTGCACCATTGCTTGCGGCCGTTGAGGACGTAGCAATCGCCGTCCTTCTTGGCGCGGGTGTTGATGGCGGTAACGTCGGAGCCGGCCTGCGGTTCGGAAATCGCGATCGCCGTGACGACGCCGCCCTTGGCGATGAGCGGCAGGTATTTCTTGCGCTGCTCCTCGGAGCCGAAATGCAGCAGCGGCATGATGAACATCGAGTTGAGGCCGGCGATCGAGGCGCAGGCAGGCGAGACCTTGGAGATTTCCTCGCGCGCGATGCAGATCATGGTCAGATTGCCGTTCGGCCCGCCATATTGCTCGGGCACCCACAGCTGCATCAGCCCCATTTCGCCGAACAGCTTCACGAGCTCGGGGGGAAAGCGGTCGGTCTCGTCGATTTCGGCGGCGATCGGCGCCACGTGTCTTGGCGACCATTTTCCGGACGCTGTCGCGGAAAGCCATTCTGCTCCTCGGTGAAGCTCATCGAAAGGTCCTCGTTCCTGTCCGGAAAGCCAAAAAAGAGCTTCCATTGAATGGGTGAACCATTTAATAATCACCCCCATGACGAGGCAAGTCAAGACCCCGCACACCGGCCCGCCCGCGATCGCCCCCGCTCAACCGGCGCGACCGGGCTGCGGATCACCGTGCAGCGCGGCTGCCGACCCCGGTGCACATTCCGGCCGATTCACACGCGGCGCGCGTTCGAGGAAATCTGCGAGCGGATCCGCGAGCAGCTGGCGCTCGGCGTGCTCAAGCCGGGCGACAAATTGCCGCCCGAGCGCGAACTGGCGCAGCAGCTTGGCGTCAGCCGCAACGTGTTGCGCGAGGCGCTGCGCAGCCTGGAAATGGCGGGCATGCTGCGGCTGCAAAAGGGCGTCAAGGGCGGCGCCTTTATCCGGGAAGGCGACACCAGCCGCATGAACGACGTCATGCGGGACATGTTGAGCCTCGGCACGATCTCGGTGCGCGAACTGTCCGAGGCCCGCATCAACGTCATCGATCTCGTCGTTCGTCTGGCTTGCGTCAATGCGCGGCAGCGCGATTTCGAGGCGTTGGAGGCAAACATCGAGCGCACGGATCTCGCGACGCGCGAAGGGCGGTTGCTCGATCGGGTCGAGTGTTCTCGCGAGTTCTACAAGCTGCTGGCGAATGGCGACCGGCAACAAGGTCATCGCCATGATCATGAATTCGGTCACCGAGATTCACATGCGTTTCGTGTATGCCAAGGTTGCCTCGAGTGGCGCTGCCACCCCGCGGCTGACGGAAAAGCGACGGCAGTTTCTGTCCGCGCTGCGCGCGCGGGACGTCTCCGGCGGCGACCCGGTTGATGCGAATTCATCTGGAATCGGTGCAGCGGATGCTGGAAGCGGATCCGGGCTCGATGTCGCTTCATGTCGCGTTGGCGGAAGTGCAGCCGGGGGTGCGTCGCTGAGCGCGATACAAGTTCGCAACCAATGCGATCGATACGAGCAAAATGGAGGAAACATGACCAGATATGCCAAATATGAATGCCTGAAGGTCGAAGTCGCCGAGAAGGTCGCGACCGTCACCCTCAATCGCCCGCAGGCGCGCAACGCCATCAACCAGAAACTGATCCGCGAGCTGCGGACGATCTGGGACGATCTCGGCGACGATCACGCCGTCAATGCGGTCGTGCTGACCGGGGCCGGCGACTTCTTCAGCGTCGGCGGCGACGTCAAGGCGATGTCGGAGCGGCCGGGCGGCGACGTTCTCGAGGAAGGCGAGGTGCATGACCCATGATCAGCCGCCGCGGCGTCACCCGCCAGCTTGAACTGGACAAGCCGATCATCGCCGCCATCAATGGCGACGCGATCGGCCTTGCGGCGACCCATGCGCTGCTCAGCGACATTACCGTGATGGCGGAAGACGCCCGCATCGGCGATACGCATGTTTCGCGGGTCGGTCTGGTCGCCGGCGACGGCGGCACGATGATCTGGCCGCTGCTGATCGGCATCAACAAGGCCAAGGAGTTTCTGATGCGCGGCACGCTGCTGAACGGCAAGGAAGCCGAGCGGATCGGTCTGGTCAATCACGTCGTGCCTCGCGCCGAAGTGCTGAAGAAAGCGCGCGAGATCGCCCTCGAGCTTGCCAACGGCCCGACCTGGGCGATCCGCTGGACCAAGCTGTCGATCAACCAGATCGTGAAGGACCGGGTCAACATGATGCTCGAGGCCTCGATGGCGCTGGAGCAGGTGACGTTCGAAACCGCCGACCACAAGGAAGCGACCATGTCGTTCAAGGAGAAGCGCAAGCCGAAATTCGGCCAGGGCTAGTCCTGCCGATGGACCCGAGCCAGCTCCCGAGGGTGACGAAGTCAGGGAGATGCTCCGCGATTCCTTGCGCGGGTTTTCTCGGCGCGCATTGGAAGCGCCGAAGCCGCGGCGAAGCATGCGGCCCCGCCGGAGGAAGTCGCCGCGATCTGGAGCAGGCTGGTCGGGCAGGGCGTTGCCGCGCTCGGCTGCGATTGTCAGCGAAGGGGGCTTGCGCGAAATCCTGGTGGTGATGACCGAACTCGGCCGGGCCGTCTGTCCGGCGCCGATGTGGTCGGCGGCGCTGGCCAATCTTGGCGCTTGTCGGGACTGTCGGCGAAGCGGCGGCAGTCGATTTGCTGCGAAAGACTGCATGACGGGACGGCGCGCGTCGCGTTCTCGCTTCGGCGCGCTCGATCCGGATCGGCAATGCCGGTTCGATTCGAGGTTGTCAGATGGACGTGCCAGCGGATTGCTGCGCTTTGTCGAAGTCGCCGGGAGCTGCACCCATCTCGTCGTGGCGCATCGAAGCGAGATCGCTCGCGTCATCGTAGCTTGGATGGCCCCGGCGTCGAGTTGAGGCCGACCCGGGCGATGGGCGCGTGGGGGCTTTATCAGGTTCGACTGAACGCAGGCGCCGGCGCAGCCGTCATCGATCTGGCGTCCGGCCGCTCGGACGATCTGCTGCTTGAGGCAAAGCTGGCGCTGGTGGCGCGGGCCTACGGCGCGGCGCGGCGCGGCTTTCGATCTCGCGGTCGACTATGCCAAGGAGCGAAAGCAGTTCGGGCAGCCGATCGGCAAATTTCAGGCGATCCAGCACAAGCTGGCGAATGGCCTGATCGCGCTTGAGGGCGTGCGGCTGACGCTCGACCATGCCGCGCATCTGCACGATCGCGACGACCGCGAATTGGCGCTATTTCGTCAATGCTGCCGTTGCGTTCGGCTGGCGACGCCCTGCGGCGGGTTTCGCTGGAAACCCAGCATACGCTTGGGCGCCATCGGCTATGCCGAGGAACATCAGGCGCCCGGCTATTTCAAGCGCGTGCATCTCGACACCGATCGCGCTCGGCGGCGCGCACGCAGGCGCGGCGGCGCGTTGGCTGCGTTCCTGTTCGATCAAGGCGGCGCAGGCCTGCCGCAATATGATCTCGGTCCCGCGGCCAATGCGTTGCGCGAGCAGGCGCAGGCCTGGCTGGAGCAAAACTGGTCCGGCGAACGCAAGGCGGATTTTGACGCGAGGCCGTTCTCCAAGCGCGAGTTCGATGCCGAATTTGCGCGCGATATCGGCAAGACCGGCTGGATCGGGCTGGGATGGCCAGAGGAATTCGGCGGGCAGGCGCGTTCGCCGCATCGAGCAGATCGCCTTCATGGAAACCATGGAGCGCGGCGAGGCGCCGCGGATCGGCGCTGCGATCCAGGCCAACGCGCTGATGATGTTCGGCACGCCGGCAGCAGCAGCAGAAATATCTGCCGGAAATCCTGCGCGGCGAGGCCATGCACGGCATGGGTTACAGCGAGCCTGAGGCGGGCTCCGATCTCGCGGCGCTGCGCACCCGCGCGGTGCGCGACGGCGATCGCTGGGTCATCAACGGGCAGAAGATCTGGACCACGACCTGGTGGGGAAAATACATGTTCCTCGCCGCGCGGACCGACCCGAAGGCAAAGCCGCCGCATGCCGGAATCAGCATGTTCATCGTCCCGATGGATGCGGCGGGCATCACGATCCGGCCGGCGACCACGATGTATGACGGCACCTTTGCCAACATCTTCTACGACAATGTCCGCATTCCCCTGGAAAACATCGTCGGCGAGGTCAACGGCGGCTGGAAGGTGCTGACCGGCGCGCTCGCTTATGAGCGCGGCCTGGTCGGCGGCGGCATCGTGCTCAAGGTCGCGCACGCTTTCGAACAATTGCGCAGACATGTCATGGCGCAGGAGAACGGCGCGCCGCCGCTTTGCTGATGATCCGATCGTCCGCGACCGGATGGCGACGCTGGCCTGCGAGATCGAGGTCGGCCGGCAGTTGATGGTGCATTGCGCGGAGCTGGCGGCCGACGGGATCACGCCGCCGGAATATGGCGCGATCAGCAAGGTATTTTCCGGCGAACTGATGGAGCGTTTCGGCGAAGCCGCGCTCGACATTCTGGGCATGCGCGCCACGCTTTCCGAGCAGATGCCGGGCGCGCTCGACAACGGCCGGTTCGAACAAAACCTGCGCCATTCGCTGATGTGGGTCATCAGCATCGGGACCAACGAAATTCAGCGCAGTCTGATCGCGCAACGGGGCCTTGGGCTGCCGCAGATAGGAGTTGATCGTATGCAGAAGGGAAATCCGACGCCGCCGCTCGAGGGCATTCGCGTGCTCGATTTCTCGATCATGCTGGCCGGCCCTTATTGCGCGCGGCTGCTCGCCGATGTCGGCGCCGACGTCATCAAGATCGAGCCGCCGGAAGGCGACGACATGCGGTTGCGCACGCCGCTGCGCGACGGCAACAGCGCCTATTTCGGCCAGCTCAATGCCGGAAAGCGCAGCCTCGCGCTCGACCTGAAAAGCGCCGAGGCGATCAAGCTGGTGCATCGGCTGGTCGCGGAAACCGACATCGTGGTCGAGAATTTTCGTCCCGGCGTGATGGATCGCCTTGGGCTTGGCTATGAGGCGTTGCGCGAGATCAATCCGCGCCTGATCTATTGCTCGATCTCGGGTTACGGGCAAACCGGTCCCGCCGCGGAGCGGGCGGCCTACGCCATGATCGTTCATGCCGAGAGCGGCTTCGATCGCTCGCTGATGCGATATGCCGGCGACAGGGATCGGCCGGCGACCGGCGCCGATCTTCGTCGCCGACATGCTGGGCGGCATCTTCGGCTTCTCCGCGATCCAGACCGCGCTGGTGCAGCGCGCGCGCACCGGCCAGGGTCAGCGGATCGACGTCGCGCTGATGGATTGCATGCTGAACCTGCTGGTGTACGAGTTGCAGGAGGCGCAGTTCCCGATCCACGCGTCGCGCCCGACCTATGGTCCGGTGCGGACGCTCGATGGCGACATCCTGATCGCGCCGATCACGCCGCGAAATTTTGCGGCGCTTTGCGAGGTGACCGGGCAGGCTGAACTGGCCAGCGACCCGCGCTTCAAGACCGTGCCGGCGCGCGGCGCGAACTGGACCGCGATGATGCAGGTGATCGAACAATGGACCGAGCGCCACACGGTGAGCAATGCATGGCCGCGCTGGATCAGGCCGGCGTTCCCTCCGCCGTATACCGTGATCCCGGCGCGGCGCTGACCGACCCGCATCTGCTGCAGCGCGGCGCGTTCGCGACCATTGCGGATGGGGCCGGCGAGTTCACCGGCGTCAATGCGCCCTGGAAGATGTCGGGCGCGCGACACCGCCATGCAAGCGCGACATACCCGGCGTCGGCGCGCACCGGGACGAGGTGCTGTCGCGGGCGCTCGGCCTGTCGCCTGAGGCCATCGCCGGCCTCGCCGAGGCAGGCGCGTTCGGAAAGCCGCGCGTCAAGGGCTAAGGTCAAGACGCGCACGCTGTCGATCACGGCGGCAAATCGGCGCTGCCTTGGCGATCGCCAGCAGGCATTTGAGGAAATGCGCGCGGTCTTCCTTGCGCAGCGGCGCCAGCATCATGTTTTGCAGCTCGGCGGTGGCCGGAATGACGTCCAAAAGTGCTGCTTCGCCCTTGGCCGCGATCTGAACCTGGATCGACCGGCGGTCTTCGCGATTGTTCTTCTTCGAGATCAGTTTCCGCGCCGCCATCCGCTTGAGCATCTCGCTCAGCGTATTGCGGTCGCAACTGATGCGTTCGGCAGAACCGACGGCGTGAGGGGGCCGTGTTGATACAGCGCGATCAGCACGCCGAACTGCCGCGGGGTGATTTCGCTCTGGCGCGTCAGGTTCTGGTAGAGCCCGTCGTAGCGGGCTTCGAGCAGCCGAAGCAGAAATCCGATGCCGCCCTCGAGCTGCCAGTTGCGCGCGATATCCGCGGCCGAACCCGCTTTGTTCCCTTGTCGGCTGACATGCCGTCCTTGACCCAATCTGTCGCGAATTGCGATCATAGCCGTTAGCAGCTTGGCGATTGGCCCTCAACCCCGGACCGGACGCGGCAGCCGCGCTGATGTTGCGGAGCGCCGTCCCGGCTATTGCCAGTCGATCGCTAATATAATACGTATACGTAAGAAATGAACAGGCCGCAATGTGAGCCGTGCCGGGAGGACTGCGTGGACCTGCGCGACTTTTGTCGGTTCCTTATCTGCTGGAGGCCGAGGCGGTCGAAACCGAGGCGGGCAAATGGCTGCGTGCGGCTCGACTATCCGGAACTGCCGGGCTGCACCGCGGAAGGCTTCGTCGTCGAGGACGTGCTGAAGGAACTCGAGCGGCGGCGGATCGAAATGATCGTGGGCCTGGTGGAGGCGGGCAAGCAGCCGCCGGTTCCGCGAAAGCCGCTCGCCGACGTCCGACCCGCTTTGGACCGTTCGCGATCTCGGATTGTCGGCCCGCGTCGCCGCGCTGCTGGGAAGCGCGACGAACAGATTCCTGAATGCAGCCGCTAGATTCGACGGAGGAAGATCATGCTTTCGCACGAAGACAATGAAAGGCTGGTCAGGGTCGGCAAGGGTACGCCGCTCGGCGAGCTATTCCGGCTTTACTGGATTCCGTTTTTGCCCTCGGCCGATCTCGTCAAGGACGGGCAGCCGAAGCGCGTCCGGCTGCTGGGCGAAGATCTGGTCGCGTTCAGGGACACCGAAGGCCGAGGTCGGCCTGGTCGACCAGGCCTGTCCGCATCGCGGCGCGCCGCTGATCTTCGGGCGAAACGAGGATTGCGGGTTGCGCTGCGTCTATCACGGCTGGAAATTCGACGTGACCGGCGCGGTGACCGACATGCCGGCCGAACCGGCTCGCAGCCGCCTCAAGGAGCGCGTCCGGATCAAGGCCTATCCCTGCCAGGAGCGCAACGGGATGCTCTGGACCTATATGGGGCCGGACGCCGCCAATCCGCCGCCGCTGCCGAATCTCGAATGGAATCTGGTCCCGCCGGAGCAGGTGCACATCTCGGTGCGGGTTCAGGAATGCAACTGGCTGCAGGCGCTCGAAGGCGAAATCGACTCCGCTCACGCGCCGTTGCTGCACGGCCGGCTCGATGCCCAGGGCACGACCAGCGCCTGGATCCAGAAGCGCGACCTGCGTCCGACCTTCGAATGCATCAAGCAGGATTTCGGGATGAGCATCGCCGCGCGGCGAAACTACGATGCCAACACGCTGTACTGGCGCGTCAACCAGTTCCTGCTGCCGTTCTATACGCTGGTGCCGCCGCTGTCGCCGTTCCCGGATCTGAGCGGGCACGCCTGGGTGCCGATCGACGACGAGAACACGCTCTGCATCATGTTCTCGTATCATCCGTCGCAGCCGTTGGCGCCGAAGACGCGCAAGATTTTCGAGGAGGGCCACAAAGGCCGCGAAAGCGGTCACGCCAGCCGCCATTCGCTGGTCCAACATCCCGTCACCGTGCCGTATGCGGGCTACTGGACGAAATACAATCCGCAAAACGGATTTCAGTTCGACTACGCGGCGCAGCAGACCACCTGGTTCTCGGGCTTGCCGGGGCTGTGGGTGCAGGACGGCGCCTGCCAGAGCGGCGTCTCGCCGATCTTCGATCGCACCAAGGAGAAGCTGTGCTCCAGCGACACCGGCATCGCGATGACCCGGCGGATGCTGCTCGAGGCGCTCGGAGCCTATCGCGACCACGGCACCAAGCCAAAGGGCGTGACCGATCCTGACGTGTTCATGGTGCGCGCCGTGTCGCTGCGGTTGCCGCCGGAGGACTCCTGGGTCGACGTCGGCGCCGAGTTCATGCGCGCGCAGCTTGGCGCCGATTTCGGGTACGAGTGTGACGTGCCGCCACCGAGCGGATCATGCTCGAAGCCGTCACCTGAGCGAGGGCGCATGCTGATAGCATGATGCAGGTCCGGGTCAAGCGGATCAGCTATGAGGCGGAGAACATCAATTCGTACGAGTTGGTGAGCCCGGCCGGCGGCGACTCGCTGCCGTTCACGGCCGGCTCCCACATCGACCTGCATCTGCCGAACGGGATGATCCGCAGCTACTCGCTGGTCAACGACCAGAGCGAACGCAACCGCTATGTCATCGCGGTCAACAAGGACGCGGCCGGCCGCGGCGGTTCGAAACTGCATTCACGAGACCATACGGGCGGGGACATGTGATCACGATCTCGCATCCCCGCAACAATTTCGCCCTGCAGGAGGATGCCGACCATTCGGTCCTGATCGCGGGCGGCATCGGAATCACGCCGTTGCTGTCGATGATCCGCCGGCTTGAAGCGCTCGGCCGCTCCTGGGAACTGTTTTACGCGGCGCGGACGCGCTGCGCCGCGGCGTTCCTCGACGAACTGAATACCCTTCGCCCGACGTTCGTCCAAATCTACATCTGAACTTCGATCAGGAACCGCGGGCGCGCATGATCGACCTCGCCGCGATCGTCAAAGCCGCCCGGCCGAAGCGCATCTCTATTGCTGCGGTCCGGTGCCGATGCTCGAGGCATTCGAGGCGGCCGCGGCCGATCGGCCGCCGGACCAGGTGCATGTCGAATATTTCAAGGCAAGGGAAAAGCCGGCGGTGGAAGGCGGCTTCGAGGTGAAGCTGGCGCGCAGCAACCGAACGATAGCGGTGCAGCCGGGCAAGACCATCCTGGACGCGCTGCTGGATGCCGGAATCACGCGAACTACGCCTGCTCCGAGGGCGTCTGCGGCACCTGCGAAACGCGGGTCATCGAAGGCATCCCCGATCATCGCGACCTGTTCTCAGCAAGGAGGAGCAGGCGGCCAACAAGACCATGATGATCTGCTGCTCGGGCTCGAAATCGCCCACGCTCGTGCTGGATATCTGAGCTCCATCGCAATGGCTGAACGACTAATGAACTTGCGATGCGCGACATCAGGGATACGAACATGCTGGATAAGCTTGAAGCGGAATTTCCCGAACACAAGCCCCGCCCTCCAGCGCACCGAAGGCGCTGGAGGGAATCCGGGTGGTCGATTTCTCGCATTTCATCGCCGGACCGTTCGCCACGATGATCCTGGCCGACATGGGCGCCGAGGTGATCAAGATCGAGGCGCCCGGCCGCGGCGACGATCTTCGCCGCTATCCGCCGGTGCATCCCGATCTCAAGCACGGCGCGCCGTTTCTCTGGACCAACCGCAACAAGCGCAGTGTCGGCATCGACCTGAAGTCGCCGGAGGGCCTGCAGATCGTGCGCGAATTGATCGCCACGGCGGACGTAGTGGTCGAGAATTTCTCGACCGGCGTGATGCAGCGGCTGGGGCTCGACTACGAGAGCTTGCCGCAAGGTCAGACCGGAGATCATTTACTGCTCGGTGTCGGCCTATGGGCGCGAGGGCGCGTTCGCGGACCGGCTCGGCTTTGATCCGATCGCGCAGGTGGAGAGCGGTTTCGTTTCCATGAATGGCTATGCCGATCGCGAGGGCGTGCGCGCGTTGTCGCCGGTAATGGACATCAGCACGGCGATGATGGCGTGCAACGCGATACTCGGCGCGCTGGTCGCGCGCGAACGCAGCGGCCTCGGGTCAGGCGATCGAGGTGTCGCTGTTCGACAACGCGGTGCTGATGACCGGTTACGCCACGCTGCAGCACCTCTTCAGCGGCGCCGATCCGCAGCGGCATGGCAACACCAGCCCCGACACCTGTCCGTCGGGCGTGTTTCAGGCGCAGGACGGCACCTTCTATATCAACTGCGGCAACGACAAGATCTTCCAGCGCCTGATGTCGCAGGTGATCGATCGCGCCGACTTGGCATCGGCCGAGATCTATGCGACCGGACCCGATCGAATTCGCCGTCGCGACGAATTGTTCGCGATCCTCGGCGAGGCTTTCGCGCAGCAGCCATGGTCGCACTGGCAACCGCGGATGCGCGCGGCAGGCGTGCCGTGCGGGCAGGTGCGCACCGTCGGCGAGGCCATTCGTTCGCCGGAAGCGAGAGAGCATGAGCTCGTGACCCGGATTCCGCATCCGGAGGTCGGTTGGGTGCCGAACGTGCGTTGCCGATCCGATATTCGCGCACGCCGATGGTGGATCCCGTCGCCGCGCCCGCGGTCGGTCAGCATACCCAGGAAGTGCTGCGCGATTTGCTTGGCTATGACGAGATCCGCCTGGTGCGGCTTGCAGAAGCCGGCGCGTTTGGCGTTGGGGATAAGCGGTCTGAATCAGCAGGGAGTTAAACACCGCTGGCTGGATGCGGACTTAACAGGATGAAGGGCGCGCGACGGCAGGCAGGCCGTTACGTGCATCCATCGACAAGCACAAGCTTGCTCGTCGTCGTAGCGTGGCGCACTTCGAACAGGTCCTGAATTTCGGAGTCACCCAGAAATGCTTCTGCCTTTTCGCGCTCTGGAAATTCGATGATAACCAAGCGCTGGGGGTCCCAGTCGCCCTCAATTACCGTTGGTTGACCCCCTGAACGATATATTTTCCCGAGTGTTTGGCGATGAATGCGGGAATTTCAGCGACATATTTTCTGAAGCCGCCGAGGTCATTCACCGACAAGTCCAGCACCAGATACGCTTTCATTGCCTTACCTCCGCGAGCCTTCATCAGACCAATTCGCGGTCCCGATCGAGTAAGTAGTTAAGACTTTATGCTTCAAAGCCAAGAGGCGGCTCCGCATCCGGAGCTGCTGGCAGAAAATCGTTTTTTGTTCGTTTTTTGGCGTATCGGAGAATTGTTCGTAGAGGGGAATATCGGCCGCGATAAGTCGTCGGGCGCACAGCCGCCAGATGGTAAGTCGTGCTTCCCGTCACTGGAAAGTTCGCTTCCCGTCGCTCAAGATTTGCTTGCCAGCATTTTATTTGTTCCGCCTGCAACAATAGATAGGAATGGGAAGAAATCGAGCGACTAAAGGGCTATTGACTGGCGTAGGCCAATTGTTAATTGGATGATCTCAAATTCGGTATCGATGCTGCATCGCCGGCCACCGGTGAAAAGCGCGGACTTCTTGTAAGTACGCGCCGCGTTTGAGCAGCTGAGGCTGCAATATAGCGGCTGTGAACAGGGATCGCGATCGGCCTGTGCGATTACTTGATCGGTGTTTCTCGTTGCCCAAGGTGCGTCCATGAGTACGGCCGTTCAGACCGGTGACATCGCGCATGGCATCGAGGGCGAGGGCTCCCTTGTTTGAGCTGCGCGGCATCAGCAAGAGCTTTCCCGGCGTACGCGCGCTGGAGCGACGTCTCCTTCGCGATCTGGCCCGGCGAGATGCACATGCTGCTCGGCGAGAACGGCGCCGGCAAGTCGACGCTGATGAAGGTGCTGTGCGGCGCGATCGCGCCGACGAGCGGCGAGGTCTATCTACGAGGGCCGGCCGTCGTCGATCGCTTCGCCCGCCGACGCGCGCCGGCTCGGCATCGCGGTGATCTTCCAGGAATTCTCGCTGGTTCCCTATCTCGACATCGCGCAGAACATCTTCTCGGCCGCGCGCCGCGCGGGCGCGCTGCCCGGCATCGATCGACCGCAAGCGTCTCTACGCCGACGCGCGACGCGTGCTCGACATCGATCGGCTTCGACATCGATCCGCGCGAGAGCGTGCACGTCTGGGCGTCGCCCAGCAGCAGATGGTCGAGATCGCCAAGGCGCTGTCGCAGGACGCGCGCATCCTGGTGATGGACGAGCCGACCGCGGCGCTTGTCCGATCGCGAGAGCGAGCGCTGTTCGCCATGATGGCGCGCCTGAAGGCCGACGGCGTCGCGATCATCTACATCTCGCACCGCATGGCCGAGGTGTTCGCGCTCGGCGACCGCATCACCGTGCTGCGCGACGGCAAGCAGGTCGCGCAGCCTGCTGCCCGACGGAGGCGACGCCGGACGAACTGGTCCGCCTGATGGTCGGCCGCACCGTCGACATGACCTATCCCCGGAATTTCCGCCGACGCCCGGCGAGACGATGCTCGAGGTGCAGCGGGCTCTGCCGCCGCAACGGCGTCGCCGACATCGACCTGACGGTGCGCGAGGGCGAGATCGTCGGCCTGTGCGGGCTGGTCGGCTCGGGTCGCACCGAGGTCGCGCGCGCGATCTTCGGCGCCGACAAGGTCACCTCCGGCGAGGTCCGCGTATTCGGCCGCATCCATCCCGGCTCGCCCCGATCAGTCCGCCAAGCTCGGCATGGCGCTGATCCCCGAGAGCCGCAAGACCGAGGGGCTCGCGTTGATCCGCACCGGTCGGCGACAATCTGCTGCTCGCCGGCCTGCCGCTCGCTCGTTTCCCTCCGGCCTGATGAGCGCGCGCTGCGGCGCGCACGACCGGCGCATGAGATCGTCAAGCGGCTGCGCATCGCGACGCCTCGCTGCAGCAGCAGGTCGGCACGCTCTCCGGCGGCAACCAGCAGAAGGTCGTCATCGGCAAATGGCTCGCCGCCAAGGCGCAGGCTGTTCATCTTCGACGAGCCGACGCGCGGCATCGACATCGGCGCCAAGGCGCAGATCTTCGCGCTGATCGACGAACTGGTCGCCGCCGGCGCGGGCGTTCTGATGATCAGCTCCGAACAGGCGGAGATCGTGCACGTCTGCGACCGCGCCTATGTGATGCGCGGCGGGCGCATCGTCGGCGAAATTGGCCGCGCCGAATTCAGCGAGGAGAACATCGCTGCGACTGGCGATGCAGGATGCGTGAAGATACCGCCCGGCTATCCGCGCACCGCTGCAAGCGATCCGGCGTTGCCATCTGCTGGCGCTGCTGGTCGCCGTATTCGGCGCTTCGGCTCCAGGATTCCTGTCACCGCCAACATCGCCAACGTCCGCGTGCAGTCGGCCATCCTGATGATGCTCGCGATGCCGATGACGCTGATCATCATGAGCGAAGGGCTCGATCTTTCGATGGGGGCGGTGCTGACGCTGACGTCGCTGGCTACCGCCATCGTCTCGCTGGCAAACGGATCGATGCTGGCGGGCCTTGCCGCGGCCATCGCGGTCGGCGTCGCGTTTGGAACCGTCAATGGCTGGCTGGTCTCGGTGATTGGCATTCCACCGTTTGTGGCGACGCTCGGTACGCTCGGTATGGCGCAAGGTCTTTCGCTGGTTGTCAGCGATGGCCAGAGCGTGGTTGGCATTCCTGCGCAGTGTGTCCGAGATCTATTCCGCCACCCTTCTCGGCATACCCGTGCCCATCGTGCTGGCGCTCATCGCCTATTTCGCCTTTGATATCCTGCTCTATCGCACCCGCTTCGGCACCTACATATTTGCGCTGGCGGCAACCGCGAAGCGCTGACCTATGCGGGCCGATCCCCGACCAGATTGCTGATCGCGGTCTATCACGATCAGACGGATGCGATTGTCAGTTACATCGATGCTACCGGAACGATCGAAGGGGCGCCGCATGTTCAGGATGATCATCTGGCTGTGTTCGATTGCTCGTTCAAGCCGGCCAAGGGAACGCGGTCGATTGCTTACATGGGACATCTGCGGATGATGGCGGCGGCGCAGCCGTTTATCTCCGGAGCTATATCGAAGACCGTCAATCTTCCCAACAACGCAACTGTCGAAGACATCATGAGTCGTACTTGCAGGCGTGGAAGCTTGGCCTGAAAGCCGTCGCTGTTTACCGGGACGGCTGCAAGCAATCGCAGCCGCTCTCGGCGGCTGGGAGTAAGACTGCGAACTCCAGCAAAGATGATCCGCGGCCGGGGGCGGCCGCGCCACACGAAGAAGAAAATCTCAATGCGCCTCCGCGCGCCGTCCGCCACAAGTTGCAGGAAGAACGGGCGTCGATCACGCACAAGTTCAAAGTCGGCGATCACGAGGGTTACATCACCGTCGGGCTTTATCCCAACGGCGATCCCGGCGAACTGTTTGTGACCATGGCCAAAGAAGGTTCGACGGTCAGCGGGCTGATGGACAGCTTCGCGCTGGCAGTTTCGATCGCGCTGCAACATGGCGTGCCGTTGAAGCTGTTCTGCGAAAAATTCGCGCACACACGCTTCGAACCCAGCGGCTGGAGCGGCAACGCCGACATCGGCTATGCCAAGTCGATTATGGACTACATCTTTCGCTGGCTGCAGATGCGGTTTTTGACTGGACAGCAGCAGATGCTGTTCGAGAATTTGCGATTGAGACCGTCGGGAGTCAGCAGCCAGTTGCCAGAGGTTGGCGACATGAATAGCTCGGAGCCGAAGCCAGAAAGTAGAAGCCCGAAGCTCGGTTCTCTCCCACGCTGCCGACGCGCTGGCCGGCATCATCGATCTGGGCGACGCTCCCAGCTGCAGCTTCTGCGGCAGCATCATGACACGGAACGGTTCGTGCTATCGCTGCGGGAGTTGCGGGAGCACGAGCGGATGCTCGTAGGTCTGGGAACGGAGCGCCGAGCATAATTTGCGACATGCGTACGTAGGTGACAGTTATCCTTGTGTCGTTGGAACTAAAGAAGGATTATCGGCTGATAAGGATTAACGATCACCAGTTCGAGTTATCGATGAGCCCAGTAGGATTACCTGTATCCTGACGATTATTTTATTCACGCAAAAATGTCGAAGGCCTTCGGAAGTTAAGGAAGAACATGTGTGCTGAAGCGGTAACCGGTGGGGCTCCGAGCCTTTACGGTATCACTGACTCCAACCGGACAGGCAAACATCTTTGGGGCAAGAATGAGTTCAACAGCACCTTTCCTACCGCACTGGCCTGTTACATGCAGGACAAGGGGGTGCGGGCGGTCTATCTTAGCCTGCGGGCGGATCTTAGAGTGGAGGCGACGGAAATCGCTATAAGCGATCTCTTCAATTCTGACCGCCCCAACAACGAGATCCGGTTTGACTTCGAAACCCGTCACGAACCTTACCAGCATTGTGCCTTTGACGACATTGGCGGAACTGACTTAATCATGAGAAATTAGGCTGACGCTAAGGGCCTGACAAATGAATGATGTCACGTTCTTCAAAGTTGGCGAGACCTATACGAATGACCAGATCCGATTTGCCCTCAGCCTACAGAATGTCGGCGGTATCCGGCCTGCCCTAGATTCGAAGCGCAATATAAGACATGTCGCGATAATGACAGCGGCTGAGGATTCGGGAAGGCTTCCCAGCGAAAATCCGTATCACGATAGAATTGAAGGAAACATTCTTATCTACACGGCTCAAGGTCGCGAGGGTGACCAAGTTTTGGCCGACCGGAACAAGCGGCTTGTAGAGCAGTACGATGTTCCCACGCCATTTTTCGGATTTACTAATATTGGTCGACAGGTCTATCGATTCCTCGGGCTGCTAGAGTTGCTGCGCCATTACCAAGAAAGCCAAGGGGACAAGAGGGGAAATATTAGAAAGGTGTGGGTGTTTGAATTCCGCATTCATGACAAGCCAGAGGTCGTCCCAATCGCGGAAGCCCCAGTTATCTCGGCTGCGATTTTGGCTGAGTCTCGCAGGAGCATCCCGCTGGGCAGCCCAGAGCGCGAGGTTGCCTCCCTCCCCGACGATCGTGGCGAGATCGAGCCAACGCCCTTAGAGAGGGAGGCTGTTCGGGTGCGGCTCTTCCAGTTCGACCCATACGATCTTGAACACTTCATCAAACTCATATTCGAACGCACGGGATTTGTGAAGGTTTCGGTCACGCGGGTGAGCGGCGACGGCGGAATAGATGTGAATGCGTATGTCGATGAAAAGGATGATTTTTTCGCTGGAACTCACATCCAAGCCCAGGTGAAGCGATGGCGGCACGCCGTCGGGAGTCCGGAGATTAATCACTTCAGAGGGGCCTTGAGTACGACAGCAAAAGGGGTGTTCGTCACGACCAGTCATTTTACGAGGGCAGCCTTGGCCGAAGCGAGGCATGAATCGAAGCCCTCGATCGCACTCGTAGACGGGGATCGGCTGGCTGGAATGATTATTCGAAATGGGATACCAACTAATCCCGTCCACAAGGGATAGGCGATCAGCGCCGTACGAGACAGCGATTCTGCGGTTCCTGTACTTCCGAGGAGACAGATCAATGAAGCAACTCTTGGACGTTACGCTGACATTTGAGGTCGGAGTGGATCTACCGGACGAAATGGATCTTGCGCATGGTGTGAAGGATCTGCGCACTCAACTGCACACTGCATCGCTTTCGTTGACGCGTGGGAACATGGTATGTCCTGCCGAAATAGTTTTTCGGTCCGAAGCAGTATCTATGCCTTTTACGCCGAAGCCGGACGAATTTAGATGTGATTCATGCCGGAGGGAATTTTCCAACGATGAGAAATGCATCGACAACGATGGTGGTGAGTTCTGTGGCAGGTGCGCGGTGATCCTGCTATAACGCTTGCTGGGCCTCGCAGCGGCGCTGGTTGAAGGGCAGACCTTTAGGATTGGGTGATCGCTCCGCCAAAGATGTTATTAGTCGCGCACGCCGGGCCTCTGGATTCATAAACCTCGACTCCAAACAGAACACGGAAGATGTGCTTCACACGATGACGAAGCACCCGGAGTTCAAGCAACTCTCAGTATTTGTCCGATCTCAACTCAAAAGGGCAGTCGGACTCTACCGCGAGTTCCACTCGCGGGCATGACCGATCCGTTCAATCCTACACAGCGCAGTTGGGTCATGCGCCAGGTTAAGAGCAAGAACACTACACCTGAGTTATTCGTCCGGCGCTTGATTCACGGAATGGGATGCCGATTTCGGCTGCACAGAAAAGATCTTCCCGGCTGCCCTGATATCGTGCTTCCGAAACATCGAAAGGTAGTATTCGTAAACGGTTGTTTTTGGCACGGACACTCTTGTAAACGAGCTCGGTTGCCTGTCACTCGCCACGAATACTGGGCCGCAAAGATCCTCCGAACAACTAAGCGTGATCGAAGAAACAGACGGCGGCTAAGGCTACTCGGTTGGAGGATTCTAACTGTGTGGGAGTGTCAACTGCGTAATGGATCAATTCTTCACCGTAGGGTCTCTAAGTTTCTGAAATCCAGGATATCTGGTCGTTAAAGAATTTCGTGACAGTTCGTGCCCTGTATCTCGCGTCCTTTGCGAGACGTGGGATTCCACGGACCCATCCCTCTGCGATCGCGTCTGCTGACAGCAGGTTCCTCACCGGGCTTTCAGCCCGATTCGGAATGACAAGATTTTCATGAGCTTGGCGGCACGGCTGAAGTCGTGCTCTCGTGGCGCTTCTAAAATCATCAGAGGGACGGGTTCGTGGAATCCCACCCTTCGCAAAGTGCGCGAAGGATGGGGCACCCTCGGTCCGTGGTCGCGTCGGCTGACGACAGATTCCTCGCCGGGCTTTCAGCCCGGTTCGGAATGACAAGATTTTTATTGAGGCTTGTCGGCACGACTGAAAGTCGTGCCCTTCCCGAACGCGGCGCTTCCCAAATCTCTCCATTCACGATCTTTCGCGAGTACAAAATCCAGCTCGCATTTTGGGCATTTCCACAGGGCTAGTCGGGATCAGTGTGACGGGTGACCTTGTGAGTCTGCTTAGGATTGAAATAGCGATGGCTGACAAGGGAAGCGAGCCAGACGCGCTATTTATTCGTCCGCAAAAAACGCGGACGATCCGCGCGGCTCGCCCGGGTCCTTCGGCGGGCAAAGAACGCCCGCCTCAGGATGACAATGCATTTTTGTTCTGAAATCTGGAAGGGGTTGAGCGATGAGGCGGAAGGCTAGTCGGATGGCGGGTGGGAAGTTGAAAGATTGCAAGGAACGGGGGGAGTGGGCGGAGCTTTATTTCATGATGATGGCGGCGGGGCTGGGGATGAAGGTGTCGAAGCCGTTTGGTGATTCGGGGAGATATGACGTTGGAGTTGAGAATCAGAAGAGAGTGTTGCGGGTGCAGGTGAAGTCGACGATCTACAAGCGGCGGCATGGGGAGTACAGCTTGAATGTGATGGGGCCGCAGCGGAAGAAATATGCTCCGGGGACAGTGGATTTTTTTGCGGTGCTGCTGATTCCGATTGATGATTGGTACATCATTCCGTTTGAGGTGATGGGGAGGAAGAATTCGAGTTTGCACTTTACGCCGGGGAGCCGGCGGCAGAAATATGGAGAGTATCGGGAGGCTTGGGGTTTGTTGCGGGAGCCTGGGTTGACGATTCAGGCTTGCGGAGATGAGGAGTGGGTGGAGGTTGACGCGGGGACAGCGGGGTCCTCGCTTTGCTCGGAATGACAATTTCTTTTCAGACTGCAAGAGTGAGCTGATCGATCTTTAATTTCTGCTCGGAGAAGAATGAGTCGTTTGTGGAATCCCATGTCTCGCAAAAGACGCGAGACATGGGGCACCCGCGCGTCGTATCGTGCCCGATTTTGCTGGCTGATTCTCGCGGCGCGAAGATAATACCGTCTGCTACGGGTACTTGAACTACAATCCGAGATTTACTCTGAAAGGGAATACGGTTTACCGTGTTCCCTTTTTCTTTGCAACGTTCTGCGGGTTGGGTTCACTATCGGGTTATATAGGAGCGGACTGCGATGGCAGCTGGACTGGATCAACTCAAGCACATTGTGGTGTTGATGATGGAGAACCGGTCGTTTGACCACATGCTGGGATCGCTGACGGCGGTGAATGCGCAGATTGATGGGATTACGGCGGGGCTGAGTAATCCGGATACTACGGGGGCGTTGGTGCAACCGCAGGCGCTGGCGGCGTTTCAGGGGCAGCTCGATCCGGACCCGGACCATCATTTTCCGGCGGTGGATTTGCAGATTTTTGGCGGGGATACGAGCGCGGGGCGCGTGCCGAATATGCAGGGATTTGTGAAGAGTTATTTCAATCAGCAGCAGGATGTGGGGCACTCGCAGAAGATCATGTATTACTTTGCGCAGAAGCAGTTGCCGGTGCTGACCACGCTGGCGCTGGAGTTTGCGGTGTTTAACCGGTGGTTTGCGTCGATACCGGGGCCGACGATTTGCAACCGGGCGTTCGCACATTATGGGACGTCGTTTGGGCAGGTGGGGATGGATGTGTTTTATGTGAAGGAGCCGTACAAGAGTATTTACGACCGGATGGTTGGGGCCGGGCACACGGCGAAAATTTATTACTACGACACGACCAGCTCGACGATGGAAGTGGTGAACCTGCTGCAGAATGAGCCGCAGTTGTTTGGAACTTATCAGCAGTTTTTGGCGGATTGCGCGAGTGGGAGTTTGCCGGATTATTCGTTCGTCGAGCCGAACTATAGCGATCATGATGGAGATGATGGCGAGGAAGTGGCTAGCGATCAGCATCCGGATCACAACGTGCAGGCGGGCGAGGCGTTCATTGCGTCGGTTTATAGTGCCGTTAAGAACTCGCCGTTGTGGCCTAACACGGCGCTGCTGGTGGTGTATGACGAGCATGGAGGAATTTACGATCACGTGGCGCCACCGAATTGTTCGGCGAATGCTCCGGATGGTTTTACGGCTTCGGCGAACGATACCGGGATGGGCCAGCCGTTTGCATTCGACCGGCTGGGAGTGCGGGTTCCGGCGATTTTGATTTCGCCATGGGTTCCGAAGGGGGCAGTGGTGAGCGGGCGTGTGTTTGAGCATGCGTCGATTCCGGCGACGGTGACGAAGTTTTTTTTGGGGAGCTATGCGCAGCGCACGGCGCGGGAAGCGGCGGCGGATACGTTTGTGGATTTGATTTCGCTGGATGTGATGCGGCAGGATTGTCCCGATTTTGGGTAGGGTTCGGCTGGAAGGCTAATGCAACCTCAGCGGCTAAAGCCGGCTTGAAAAGGAGCGCTTAACGCAGCGCTGAAGCACTGCGCCACCCAAAGGCAAGTGCGGGGTCTGCGCCGAATAATGTCCAGCCTGAATTTAGGAGATGGTTATGTCGACGAAAATAATTTTGCCGCCGCTGCCGAAGGACGCTGGTGATCAGAATCGGCCGGTGAACGCGCTGCTGAAGTCGCAGATTCTGCATCTGCATGAGGCGGAGCGGAGGCTGCCGATGCGGCATCGCTCGGACATCTACATTAATGCGATTAAGACCGAGGGTGAGGCTGCGGAATATATTCGGGCTGTGACTGAGGCAATTCACAACGCGCATGCCGAGGCGGCGCAGCGGCGGGCTAAACGCAGGCCTGTGATTGATATTGCGGCGGTGGCGGAAGAGGAGCCGGTGCGGAAACCGAAGAGTGGCGGCAAAGGGAAGAAAAGAGAAAAGGGATAGAGACGAGGTTGATCGGTGTGTACGTGGCTAGAACTACCGGGCTCTGCCCGGTTGGACAGCCGAGGGCGGCTGTCCCCACATGAGTCATTCTGCAAGCTGGAGGTGGTATGCGGTGGACGTGGTTGATCGTGCTGTTGCTGGCCGGCACATTTGCCGCGGCGCAGGAGAGCATGATGCAGGCGGAGTTTCGGCGTGAGGCGGAACGGGCGAGCGATGCTTGCAAAGATTTTGGGTTCAAAGTTCTGCCGGGATGCGCTTATGAGATTTTCACCGATCATCCGCTTCACATTGCGGCAGGGAGCATGCCGGCGCAGAATGGATTTGCTTTGGGGGGGGCATTTGTTGCTGACAAGAATACGACCAACTGGCGGATGACCTGGGATGTGGATGCGGTGGGCTCGACCAATGGGTCGTGGCGGGCAGGCGGATATATGAAGATGATCCACACGCCGAGTGAGCCGATCCACGTGATCATTCCCGTGGCTCCGCAGCCTGTGACTCCGCAGCCGGGTGAAACGGCTGAGCCGAAGAGACCTGCGAAGAAGCCGCCCATCAATCTGGTGCATCCTTATACGGTTTTCAATCTCTATGCGCAGTCGATCTCTTTAAACAAACTTTATTTCTTTGGGTTGGGAAATGATTCTGCGCTGGCGGGGCAGTCGGTGTTTGGGATGACGCAGACGATCGTGGGTGCGAATGCGATCAAGCCGGTTTATGAGTGGACGGCGATTCGTAGTCTGAAGCTGGCGTTGATTGGCGAAGTGAATGGGCGGTTTGTTAGCGTGAGAGGCGATAATGGGCAATCTTCGCCTTCGATCGATGCGCTTTACACGAATGCAAACGCGCCTGGACTTAACAGCAAGCCGGGATTTGTACAGCTGGGCGAGGGATTTCGCATCGATCCGGTTTTGTTCAAGGATCATTTTGAGTTGAATTATCTGGGAAATTTTCAGCAGTTCTTTGCGCCGTCGAGCTCGGCGAATTCTTTTCTGCGGTGGACCGCAGATCTGAATCACATCTTTTACTTATATGGCTACTCGAAGTCAGCAGCAGCCAAAAATACGGACGCGGTGGGGCCGGATGAGTGTGCGGCGAATGGAGCGAAGTGCCCGGAGATTCCGCGTACGCGAAATCTGAATGGGTCGGTTGGAGTGCGGTTGCTGGTTTCGGAATCGATTGATTCTGCGACTAGCGCGGTGCCGTTTTATTTTCAGCATACTTTAGGCGGCGCAGATATCGATGGAAATATGGCGCTGGGAAGTTACCAGGATTACCGGTTTCGCGCGCCGAATCTTTTGTTGTTGCGGGAGAGCTTTGAGCATTCGGTGTGGGGTCCGTTTGGGTTTAAGTTTATGACGGATGAGGGGATGGTGGCGCTGACGCGGAGCGAATTGGGATTCGATCATTTGAAGCATAGCTTCGCGGCTGGGCTGACTTTGCGGGCGGGCGGGTTTCCGATGATATCGCTCATGTTTGCGTGGGGCGGGCCGGAGGGGCATCACAATATTTTCAATATGAATAGTTCGCTGCTGGGCGGGTCGGCGCGGCCGTTGCTGGATTGATCTCGAAAGCTCGAAGCAAGACGGCATCGGTCTCTTAAAGTTTTGGCGGAGTGCAAGTTTGCACTCCGCCATTTTTAATTGAATTGAGAGCCGGAAAATGCAGGTTACGCTCGCTCAGTGTTCCGATTCACGACTCGTCAGCCTTTTTTCCTATTTGTCGATCCCCTCGATCAGCGAACTCGTGTGATGTCCTGCACCCAGTTAGTCTCCCAGGTCTTGCCCTCGTCTGGCGAATCCGCTTGCTCCCAGTGGCCCGATGTCGGAGTGATGTTGGACCAGAGGAAGCGCGCCCGAACTCGCTTTCCCTTGACCGTGTCATCCCCATAGAAAGTGCCCACGCCATTGTGGAAGCCTCCAATCATGGGCGGATCCAATGGTTCGGATGGTGTCCTGCTGTCGAGCCACCAGATTGACCACTGCTGGGTCTTCGGGTCGAAGGACCGCAGAGCGACACCGCGATAGGGAGCACCGGGAACGCTGAGCACGGTATCGTCCACATTGCTGTATCTCCCCATGAGCGGTTCATTCAACAACGTGCCTTCGAATTCAGTCCACTCGTGATTATTGGCGAGTCGCTGCTTCAGCTTTCGATGATGGGCCTGCCATTGACCAACCAGGAAGTCGAAGTCGTGAAGACCGGGGACTGCACTCTCTGTCTGATTCATCCCGGGGCCCGAATCCTGGTGCGATTGTGCGGCCAACTGTCCAGGCGCTGCCAGACACAGACTTAGCAGCGCGATCATGACCGAACGGTGATGAATACTCACGATGCCCCCTTTTGAATTGCGGCGGTAGCCAATTCTCAACAATGCTTGAACTCCATTTCGCCGATACGCGTTCATCATCCCCTCCGGAATCAAACTGAACTAATGCCATCCTTCTAGATTGACTCAGCTCGTGGTATTTGTGAATATCCACTTTCTATGGAATTCTCGATACCACTTTCGAAGAAAAACGAACCTCTGTTCCGGCAGGCTTACCTTGATTTCGAGCGGCTAAAGGGCAAATCCCAGGGGGAATGGATCGTGGAATCCCACCTTTTGCAGAGTGCGCGAAAAGATGGGACACCCGCGGCGATCAGATGGAGACGGTCCAGGGATCAACCATAGTCGCAGAGACATCGTCGAAGTGCGAAGTATTGCGTGTGGCCAGAGTAGCGTGGCGGGAGACAACGATGCCGGCGATCATCGTGTCGCGCAGTTCGCGAGGACGGCCCCGAATTTTTCGCAAAGCCATCAAAGCGCTTGCTTGTTGTGCGGCTTCGGTATCAAAGGGAGCGATACGATGGTCAATTCCATCCAGCAGTCTCTCGAAGCCCTGAGTGTAGATCGTGCGCCGCTTCCCAGCCGGCATAACCTGCAATCCGAAGCGAATCTCAAAGACTGTAACTGATGTCGTCCAAATAGAAGTAGGAGACTGGCTATCGAGCCACGCGATCACTCTCGCCTCCGGCTTGGGGCGCATCAGTTCGGACAGAACATTACTGTCGAGAATGATCATTCGTCGAAGGTAGGAGGTTCGAGGTCGTCTCCCTTGAATTCTTCGATCACGAAATCTGGGCCGCTCTTGGGAAAGAGCGCCGCAAGTTGCTTTCCCAACCCGCCTGCGGGAGTATTTTCTTCTTTGTGCACTGCGGCGCGCAAAATATCGCGGACCTCTTCTTCCATGCTGCGTCCGTGGCGGCGGGCGCGACGCTGGAGGCGAGCCTTCACGCCATTCTCGATGTTGCGGACTATTAATTGCGCCATAATGATATCATGATATCATTATGCAGGATGGCGGTCAATCCTGTCCGGTGTTGGAAACTTAGCGGGCAAAAGACATCCACGGGGGCTGAAGCCCGTTTTCTTTTGGGGCTTTACGCGGCGCTGAAGCGCCGCTCTTCCACGGTTGTGCTTGCGCCAGTGGTGCTTGATACGTCTAACCCGGGCTAAAGCCCGGGGCTTCAGAAGAGCAGGTGGCGGCGCGGCTTAAGCCGCGCCCTGATACAAATCAAAAGCCTGCGATCGTAGCGCTGAAGCGCTGCCACCCAAAGACGATTCGACTTTCGAACTTAATGTCCGCCGGTTAGTTCGCGGACTATTGATCCTACGAATTGTTTGGCGTCGCCGAAGAGCATTAGGGTGTTGGGAAGATAGTAGAGGGTGTTGTCGATGCCGGCGAAGCCGGGGCTCATGCCGCGTTTGATGACCATTACGGTGTGGGCTTTGTCGACATCGAGGATGGGCATGCCATAGATGGGGCTTGATTGGTCGTTGCGGGCGGCGGGGTTGGTTACGTCGTTGGCGCCGATTACCAAGGCCACGTCGGTTTGGGGGAAGTCGCCGTTGATTTCGTCCATTTCGATCAGGCGGTCGTAGGGAATGTCAGCTTCGGCTAAGAGGACGTTCATGTGGCCGGGCATGCGTCCGGCGACGGGGTGGATGGCGAAGCGAACGTTGATCCCCTTCTTGGTGAGGACATCGTAGAGTTCGCGAACTTTGTGCTGCGCTTGCGCGACGGCCATGCCGTAACCGGGGACGATGACGACACTCGACGCGGCTTCGAGGACAGCGGCGGCTTCTTCCGGCGTCGCACTGCGCACGACGCGGTCTTCTTTGGCGGCGGCCGCGGACGTCTGCACTTGCCCGAAGGCTCCAAACATGACGTTCGCGAAGGAGCGGTTCATCGCCTTGCACATGATCACGGACAGAACGAAACCAGAAGATCCGTCGAGAGCGCCTGCAACAACCAGCACTTTACTGTTCAGAACAAATCCCAGCAGGGCTGCCGAGAAACCTGCGTAGGAATTCAGCAGCGAGATGACCGTCGGCATATCCGCACCACCAATGGGCGTGACCAGCAGTACGCCAAAAATCAGCGCCACAACTACCATGATCGGGAACAGCAACGTATAGGCGGGGTTTACCACCAGCGCAACTGCCAGCCCGAGAGCGCCTGCCAACGCGGAAAGGCTGACGATATTCTGGCCACGATAGACGATGGGGCGCTGCGGCAGCAATTCCTGCAGCTTTCCCGCGGCGATCAGGCTGCCGGTAAATGTGAGTGAGCCGATGATGACTTCCAGCGCGATCTCTCCCATTTCAAATCGAGTGACCGGCGCGGTGCCCACGTAGTACTCGGCGATGCCGATGATGGCTGCGGAAAGTGCGCCGAAAGCGTGGCTTAAGGCGGTTCGCTGCGGCACTGCCGTCATGTGCACCATGCCTAGGGGAATGCCGACCCCTGCGCCGATGATCAGCGGGATGAGCACCCACTCGTAATGCGCCACTTCGGGATTAAAAAGCGTTGCGATGACCGCCAGAGCAGCTCCGATTTCCCCCGCAAGAACGCCCCACCGGGCAAGCGCCGGCGAACTCAGGAACTTGAGCGAAAGAATAAAGAGAACGACCGCGGCAATGTAGGCGAAATCGAGATACTGCTGAAGGGCCGGTGCGGTCATGATTTTTTCGCCCTGCCGGACTTGAACATGCGCAGCATGCGATCGGTAATCAGGAACCCGCCGACCATGTTGCTAAAGGATGCGGCGACGGCAATCGCGCCCAGCACAGTGGTGAGCGTCGTCTCATGTCTGCCCGCGATGATGATCGCCGCCACCACCACAATCGCATCCAGAGCGTTGGTCAGCGACATTAGGGGTGTGTGGAGCAGCGGAGAAACACGCTTGATCAATTCAAACCCGACGAATCCCGCCAGGATGAAGACATAAAGGTTAGAGATAAAATCCGCTGGCATGATTGCTCCTTTGCATTTGTTCAGCGCCCGGCTCTGCCGCAATCGATAACGGCAACCTGATTACTGATTACTGGCCGCGAGCGCCGGGAGTTTGAAAAATTCACGGACACGCGAGTT
Organism: uncultured Acidobacteriaceae bacterium; assembly: GCA_963789625.1. GTDB lineage: Bacteria > Acidobacteriota > Terriglobia > Terriglobales > Acidobacteriaceae > Sulfotelmatobacter. The sequence goes on from CAWBLK010000012.1 coordinate 27,740, forward strand.
CACGATTTCGCCGGCCTGCGTGACCATGGTCTCGCGGATGATTTCGTCCTGTTGGTTTAGTTGCAGCTTGCCTTCTTTCACGATGTAGGCCAAAAACGTGGCGATGTTGCGGGCGTACATCTGGCTGGCGTTGTACGGGACGCTGCTGGCCAGGTTGATGGCGCCGATGATGGTTACGCCGTGGGCCTGGACGGTTTCTCCGGTGCGGGTTAGTTCGCAGTTGCCGCCGCGCTCGGAGGCGAGGTCGACGATGACCGAGCCGGGCGCCATGCCTTTCACCATGTCGGCAGTAATGAGCACGGGAGATTTTTTGCCGGGAATCACGGCGGCGGTGATGACTACGTCACTTTCGGCGACCACGCGAGTGAGGAGTTCGCGCTGGCGAGCGTAGAAAGTTTCGTCCTGCGCGGTGCCATAGCCGCGGGCGTCTTGCGCGTCCTTGGCTTCGATGGGCAATTCGACGAAGCGTCCGCCGAGGCTTTGCACTTGCTCTTTGGAGGCAGCGCGCATGTCGTAGGCGGAGGCGACAGCTCCTAGGCGGCGCGCGGTGGAGATGGCTTGCAGGCCCGCGACTCCGGCGCCGATGACGAAGACGCGAGCGGGAGTGATGGTGCCGGCGGCGGTGGTCATCATGGGAAAAATTCTTATGGACGTTTCCGCGGCCAGCAAAACTGCTTTGTAGCCGCAGATCGTTCCCATGGAGGAGAGCGCGTCCATGCTTTGCGCGCGTGTGGTGCGGGGGACGAGTTCTACGGAGAAGGAAGTGACGCCGGCGGAGGCAATTTGCTGGATGACTTCCGCGGAACCGAAGGGGCGGAGAAAGCCGATTAGCAACTGACCGCGACGCAGAAGAGGGAGATCGGCCTGGCCGGTGGCGTCGTTGGAGCCGTAGCAGAGTACTTGCACAATGATGTCAGCGGAGGCGAAGACGGCGGCGCGATCGGCGAGAATCTTTGCGCCTTTTTCTGTGTAAGCGTGGTCGGGATAGCCGGCGGCTTCGCCGGCACCGGGCTCGATGACCACTTCTAGTCCCGCTTTGGCTAGCGTGGGAATGACGGCGGGAACGAGCGCGACCCGGCGCTCTCCGGGATAGCTTTCCTTGGGAACTCCAACGATCACGCGGTGATCCTTTCGTCTGGTAGCGCAATTCGGGCGGACTAAAAACAGTAGCAGAAAGGGGAGGGTGTGAAAAGCGCCGCTTCGCGGCTGAAAGTTCGAGGGTTTTATTCCATGCACCATCGCGCTCTGGCTCTCACGCGCACAAGCAGGGATGTATCGCGTGGAATAAAAAAACAGAAAATCCGTTATCCCTATTGAAGCCGATGCAGGTCGAACTCGGCGACGGAGCGGACAATGGTAAATCCTTTCGATCCCAAGACTGTGCTGTTAGCGAAGCACGCGCAACATGTGGTGCTTATCCATTTTCCAATCGCGCTGTTTATTTCGGCAGTGGTGTTCGACTCGATCGCGCAGTGGACGAAGCGGCATGGGTTGGCGGAGGCGGCCTATTACAACCTGCTTGTGGCGGTGATTTCAACGCTACCGGTTCTCGCCACGGGAATACTCGCATGGCAGTTTCAAATCGAAGGCCAGCCGTTGAAGGGAATTCTTTTGCTGCACCTGATGTTTGGTTGTGCGTCGAGCGTGATGATTTGGTGGGTGTGGTGGCTACATTATCGCGCGCGACGGCGAGTGGAGAGATTGCCGAGCTACCGGCTGGCAGTGGAATTTCTGGGCATCGGTTTGGTGGCGCTGACGGGGCACCTGGGCGGATTTCTGAGCGGGGTAAATGGACCGAGTTAGCATTCGTAAATCGCGATCACTGAATTTTCTGAGTTCCCCGGGAATAAAAGCAACTCCTTTCAGTTATCCACTGTGAACGCTACAAACCACGGAGGGCAAAAATGCCGGACAGGAACGATTTTATCGACCAAAAGTTGCAGGAGCTCAACAATGACGGCGTTGACCGTCGCGGGTTTCTGAAGTGCATGGCCTGGGCGGGCACGGGTTTGGTGTGGACCATGAGCGGCGGCATTCCGGTGTCTCAGGCATTCGCCAGGAGTGCGGATCAAAAGGGCGGGAAGCGCGGGGACTTCAGCTTTGTGCAGATCAGCGACAGCCACATTGGATTTAATAAGCCGGCGAACCCGGACGTGACGGCGACGCTGCAAACGGCGATCGACAAGATCAATGCCCTGCCACACAAACCGGATTTCATTATTCACACTGGCGATCTGAGCCAGCTTTCGAAGCCGAGTGAATTCGATACGCTCGACCAGGTATTAAAGGGAGCGGCAGCGAAACAGATTTTCTTTGTGCCGGGTGAGCACGACATGCTCACCGACAACGGCGCGGAATACTTGCAGCGCTATGGGAAAGGAACAAAGGGCGCTGGGTGGTCGAGCTTTGACCACAAGGGCGTGCATTTTGTTGGGCTCGTGAACGTCGCCAACTTGAAAGCTGGAGGGATGGGGTCGCTTGGGCACGAGCAACTGGAGTGGCTTGAGGACGACTTAAAGGGGCGCTCAGCCAGCACGCCGATTGTGCTGTTTGCGCACATTCCGTTGTGGACGATTTATCCGGATTGGGGCTGGGGAACCGATGACAGCGAGCAGGCTTTGTCTTATGTGAAGCGATTTGGTTCGGTGACGGTGTTGAACGGACATATTCACCAGATCATGCAGAAAGTTGAAGGGAAGGTTTCATTCCACACGGCGATGTCGACTGCATTCCCGCAGCCTGCGCCGGGTTCGGCCCCATCGGCTGGCCCGATGAAAGTTCCGGCGGAACAGTTGCAGCAGGTGCTGGGAATTACGGATGTGAATTATGTGGTCAGCGGACGCAGCCTTGCCATTGTCGATTCGCCGCTTGCGGCTTCGGCATCGTAAGAAAAATCAGATTGCAAAGGAAAAGAAAAATGAAAAGGAAAAGTGCGTGGGTTGCGGGTTTGGCGTTGCCGGTGATGATTGCCGTACTTCTTGGGGAGGGATCACGGAAGATTATGGCGGCGGCAACAACGGCGAATGATCGGCCCTCCGCAGCGGCTGCGGCGGTGAAGATCGACAACTTCAGTTTTGGGCCGCAGACGATCACGGTGCCCGTAGGAGCAACGGTTACGTGGACGAACGGGGACGATATTCCTCATACTGCGGTGAGCACAGACGGGGTATTCAAGTCCAAGGTGATGGATACGGACGAGAAATTTTCCTATACGTTCACGAAGGCGGGAACGTATGCGTATTACTGCACGATCCACCCGAAGATGACGGGGCAGGTGGTGGTGCAGTGACAGCTGAACACCCTGCGACTGGGCCACAGAGAACAAATGGCCCGCAGGTTATAGAAACCTGCGGGCCATCCGGTGGACTGGTTGGGATTGACCAAGAGGTGGTCACTCTACGTGGCCTCTCACGGCAACTCCCGGGTCAGGGACTGAAGGCCAAGGATCGAAGAACGAAACCTTGGCCGGAAGCCTTCGCGCGACCGACGCGATGCCTCCATCCGTACTCACCGGCTAGTGTGCGGGCTGTAGCTCCGGCGCGATCTTGTTGATGCGATCTGCGTCCAAAGCCCCGCTTAGAGCAACCAGCTCTAAGTCTCAGCCACCTCACCTGGTCTTAGACTCCCACAACTACTGCCACATTCAGAACTTGTCATTCGACCACCTCCTTTCCGGTGTAATCGCAGATTAGTACGGAGTCGGGCTGTGCGTCAACCGGGACGAGAGCGGGTGTCGAGAGTGGCAATCCCTCATCTGTTAGCTTTATGGCGTTTGTGGATGGAAGATGGGAATGGCCACAACGCTTTCGACCTTAGGAAGTATTTTGCGGCAGCGGTGTCCCCGTTGCCGCATGGGAAGCATTTTTCGTTATTCCATCTTTCGGGGATTTCCTAAGATGCACGAGCGCTGTCCAGTCTGCGATCTCAAGTTCGACCGTGAGCCGGGGTATTTTCTGGGAGCGATGTACGTCAGCTACGCGTTGGGGATCGTGATCGTCGCGCTCATCGCGGCGCTGCTGTGGGACGTGACGGGGTGGTGGATCACGAAGGATACGATCTGGGCCGTCGTTCTGTTCTTGCCGTTTGCGCCTACGATTACGCTTTTTGCGCGGGTGCTATGGATTTATCTTGATCAGACGATTGATCCGGAACGGTGAAGAAGCCCTTTTCTCGTGGCGTTGAAGTGCGCGCTCGTGAGAATTCGTACAGTCCCTACGGAGTCTGTGTCAGAGCGTATCTTTCGCCCCTTCCGGGCTTGTTCTCATCCCACTTTCAGCCCAGGGCTTACGCCCTGGGCTGCATTCTTGCGCCGCTTCGCGGCTGAACAGTAGCCGTTCTAGTCCCCCTTTTGCGTCGCGATCAAACTCTGACACGGCTGAGCGCTCACCGTGGCAGTGATTTCCGTTGTCAGCTGCGATTGGAAGTCGGTGCTTACTTTTTTCAATCGAGCGAGTGTGCTGGCGATCTGCGGAGCGATCGAGGCTAGCTTTTTCGGTCCAAAGATAACCAGGGCCAGCAAGCCAAGAAAAAACATCTCGGCAAGACTCATGCTTTTTCCTCGGGAGTTTTTGGCATAGGCGCCGATGACGGTGAGTCTTCTTTTGCCTGCATGGCGGCTTTGAAACCGCGAATACCTTCGCCCATTCCTTTTCCGAGCTCGGGCAATTTCTTGGGGCCGAAGATCAGCAAAGCGATTCCGGCGATGATGATTAAGTGCATGGGTTGAAATAAGCCTTCAATCACGGGAGTTCCTCCAGTCAAAGAATCAGTTCGAAAATAAATAATTTGAAAGAACGGGCGCTGCGGCCAGGAGAACTATGCGCAGCGCCCGCCTTGCGGCGGCACAAACGAACTGTGCCGACAAACGTTAAATACCGCTTTGAGCGGCGTCGGCTTGATGGGCCAGGGTGGTCAGCAGTTTGAAGAATGCCGGGGGCTGACCGATAAAGAGACCCATATCGGTTAAGAAGTTGACGACCCCTAGCGCGATTCCTGCTGGATTTGTGGGGCGAATCACAGCGCAACGAGGCAGCCTCGGGCTGATAAATTCGCAGGGAACCGGGAAGATCAGATTGGTTTGCAGCGAGGGGTTCACCGTCGCGTCGAAGTTCGGGAAAGTCAGACCGGAGACGGGATCGGTGAACGGAGCGACCGGCGGCTGCACACCGTTGCCTGCGAAATCCACCCACTCGAGGAAGTGAGCGACTTCATCTCCGCCGATGCTGACGATGATTTTCAAAACTTCCACATTGTTGGCCTTCTGAGCCATGGCGGAGTAAAGCGTGCTGCCGCCTTGCTCGATGGTTCCGAAGTGGAAAGCCGCGGTGTTGGCAATTGCCTGGACGTGGTTTACCGGAGCGAAATCGCCATTATCGCGAGGAATTCCGGTTACGTTCACCAGGTCGATCGCTTGCGGAAAAGTCGCGCCGAAGTCCGGATTCTCAGCGCTGCGATAACGGGTATACCAACTGGTATCTACCGTGAGGTTCATCAGGTTGGTGAGCCGGCCAATTTGCTGGGCGCCGGATGCCTGGCTGCTGGGCAGATTTCGGAAGGCATCGAAGTCCACGGGCTCAGCGCCTTTCGAGATCAGATAGGCATTCAGAAATTCCGCGTGGCTCTGCTCATCGGTGGTGTTGCTGGAAATGTATTGCGGGCCGTCGGGATCGAGATTCATGAAGGCCGCTTGGTAGCTGTTCATCGGCGTGAACGGGGCTGTTTCCACGGGGAGCTGGCCGGGAGTGAGACCTCCTAATTCGGCATACTGCTGCCAGAGGTCGGTCTCAATGAGTTCGGCGGCCGCGAGAAACCGGAGAATGGCAATATCTCCCGCGGTGATTTTTGAATTGCTGGGTTGCTGAGCGAAGGCGGGCACGCCGCTGCCCAGGATGCCGGCTCCTACGGTTGCCACTGCCCCGGCGACCATGCTGTTCTTGAGGAACGTGCGCCGGTTCGCGGTGCGTTCCAGAACGTCTGTGAGTTGCTTCATAATTTCCTCCACATCTGTTGATCGTTTGATCGTCGATCTTCGCCGTGTTCCTCTGCTGGCTTCGGATCACGGCGTAAGGCAGAGTAGTGCGAGGACAGTTGTGCTCATGTCACAAGGTGGTCAAAGATTTGTATCTTTTCGGAGGAATTGTCTCTGGAAAGTCTTGGGGAAATTAGACAGCGGCGATTCGTTGGGAGGAATCGTTGCGATGTTACGCTACTGAATATTGCGCCGCTATTTTCTTGCGAGAGACTAAGGCAGTGCGAAGGCGTAGATTGCGCTGCCTGCCGCGATCGCCACGTATTCCTTACCATCTACGGCGAAGGCTATGGGCGCGGCGTAGACCGCACCGCCCATCTGGAAGTGCCATAGAGCTTTGCCTGAGGCCGCGTCCAACGCAATGAAGTTTCCTTCGGCATCGCCGGTGAATACGAGCCCGCCTGCAGTTGACAAAACTCCCGACCACGTTGGCGAGGTATGCTCGAACTTCCATTTGATCTCGCCGGTCGCGGGGTCGATCGCCTTGAGAAATCCGCGATAGGGTTCGGCTTCTTCCGAAGGAAAATAGGCGCTGCCGTAATACGCGTGACCGGCTTCATACGGTTGCGGAGCAGTGCTGAAGATATCGCACTGATCGCGCGCGGTCACGTAGAAGAGCGCGGTTTGAGGATCGTAGGCTGGGGCCATGAAATTCGTTGTCCCCAAGGCTCCGGGACAAACCGTGTGGCCCTCGAGCGTGGGCGAGGCTTGTTTGTTCGCCACCGGGCGGCCTTCGGCATCCTTGATGTCGCTCCAGGTGGTCTTACCGTAGGCGTTAGCGGAGATCAGTTTGCCGGTCGTGCGATCGAGTACGTAGAAGAATCCGTTGCGGTTGGCTTGCGCGATCAGATGCTTGCCGCTGGAATCGATCATTACAGGGACTTGCGTGGCATCCCAGTCATGCTCGTCGTGCTTGGTGAACTGGAAAAACCAATTCATTTTGCCCGTGTCGGCATTGAGCGCGAGCAGAGAATTGCTGTAGAGATTATCTCCGGCTCGTCCTTCGCCGCGATTCGAAGGCGAAGGATTTCCGGTGGGCCAGAAAATCTGGTTGGTTGCGGGATCGTAGGTTCCGATATTCCAGGCGGGAGCGCCGCCGATCTTCCACGAATCGCCTTCCCAGGTTTCGTTGCCGGGCTCGCCCGGAGCCGGAACTGTATAGAAGCGCCATTTGCGCTCGCCGGTTGCGGCGTCGTAGGCATCGATGAAACCGCGGATGCCGTACTCGCCTCCGGAGACACCAATCACTACGAGATTTTTCACCGCCAGCGGCGCGACGGTGAAGCTGTAGCCCTTCTGGTATTCGGCGGCCACGACATCCCAAATCACGTTGCCAGTCTTGGTATCGAGCGCGATCACGTGCGCATCGAGTGTTCCCAGAAAAACCTTGTCGCCGAGAATCGCGAGGCCGCGATTCACATGGCCGCAGCAGGGACGAATATCCGTCGGCAGTTGATGCTGAAACATCCATATGGGACGACCGGTACGGGCATCCAGGGCAAATGCGCGATCGTCCTGGGCGGTGGCATAGAGAATCCCGTCGGCTACCAGAGGCGAGGTTTCGAGTTTTCCGGTCGCTCCGGTTTGGTAGACCCATTTTGCAGCGAGCGAACGAACGTTTGTGATGTTGATCTGGTCGAGCGGGCTGTGGCGGCGGCCAGAGTAGTCGCCGGAATAAGTGAGCCAGTTCTGCGGCTCCTTGGCGGAGTTGAGCAGGCGGTCGAATGTGACTTGCGCGGCAGCTTGAGCTGTGAAAAATCCGAGAGCAAGAAAAATCGTCAAACGATTGGAGAAGAATCTCAGCCCCGTCATTTCGCCCCCACGCTGATCAGGTACGCCACGATATCTCCGAGATCTTTGTCGCTTAAAACGTCTGGGTTATATGTAGGCATCATCGATTCGCGGCTCTTTTGAAAGGAACGCAGTTTGTCTTTATCCAGCAGGTGGATCTGTTCGCTGGTATCCATGATCTGGATACTGAAGTTGTCCTCGTTGAGGGCGACGCCCTTGATTTGCGTTCCGTCCGCGGTAATGACTGAGATGGTTTCGTACTCCTGGGGAAACTCTTTGGTGGCCTCGGTTAATCCCCAGGCTAGGCGACGGCTGGGATTGCGCACCGAATCGATGATTGCGGCCCGCGTGCGCGAACCGCCGACAGCGGTGAGCTCCGGGCCTAAACGCCCACCCTTGCCCTCGACCATGTGGCAGAGAGAACAGTTCGCGTCACCGTAGAAAAGTTCTTTGCCATGCGCGACGCTGCCAGCGGCGCTGGCGGGCGCCTTCACCTCCACGCTGCGGATGTAGGTGATGATCTGCCAGATCTCTTCGTCGGTCATGCCGACGCCCTGGCCGTTAGTTCCATTCGCGGGCATGACGGTACCGGGAATGCCGTTGCTGATCACCTGAAACATTTCGGCATCGGAATGAACGTGCCGTTTCTGGGTCCGGGTCAGGTCTGGGCCGCGGCCACCGCCGTGTGCGCCTAAGCCGTGACAGAGCGCGCAGTTGATACGGAATTCGTACTCACCAGCTTTCGCAGCTTTGGCATCGCCTGCGTAGGGGTTGTGATCGTCCGCGTAAGCGACAAGGGACGCGACCGACAGCAAAATACTCGCGCAAACCAGCAGCAGAAAAAGCCGCTGCTTCTGAAGATTCGAACATACAAATCTCCTCTTGATCCACTCTGCTTGCTGAATGGTCGAAGACATGAATCACCCCTCAGGGAAGTTGCCGCATTCTACGCTAAGAGAACATGATCGTTGCTTTGGAAATCTTGGCATTACGATTTGTGATACAGAACGAGGGCTGCGCCGCGCGTACATGTCCGCCGGGTATCTGGGACACACCCCTGCAGCTCTCTACACTTAAGTTCTACCGGTCGAGCCTATCTTCCCTAGGTGGAAGCCTTTTTGAATGTAGGCGGCTAAGTGGCTGATAGATCAGCCTTTCCAGCGGAAGGCGTTGGGCTGCGGCAGGCCCACATGGGCGAGCACGCGATAGGCGAACTCGCGGGCCATGTCATCTAAGCTGGCCGGCCGGTAATAGAAGGCTGGGATCGAGGGGAAAGATGGTCGCTCCGGCATCGGCGGCGCGGTACATGTTGCGGATGTGGATTTTGTTGAGCGGCGTTTCGCGAACGCAGAGCACCAGCGGACGCTTCTCTTTGAGGCAAACGTCGGCCGCGCGCTCGATGAGGTGTGAGGCGATGCCGTTTGCGATGCGGGCCAGAGTGCCCACGCTGCACGGGATCACGATCATGGCATCGGCGGGATAAGAACCGCTGGCCACGTTGGCTCCGATATCGGCGTTCAACTGCTCTTTGATCTTTGTGGCGGGGATTTTGGTGCTGGCGATTTTGGAAGAAGTGGCGGCGCGGGTTGCGGACTTCGCTTTCTTGCCGAGGATCTGGCGGACGAGATTGGATCGGCCTTTAATGCCAAGTTCTTCGGCAAGCACGCGTAGGCCGGAATCTGAGGCGATGAAGTTCACGGTTTGAATGCGGGTGTCACGCTGGACCGCGAGCAGCAGTTGCCGCAGAAACACTGAGCCGCTGGCGCCAGTAGTGGCGATGGTGAGATTTTGCGGCGGGTGATTGGGCAAAGCGCCTCCGGTGAGGGCGACACGCGCCGCCCCGAGTTTGGAGCATAGGGAGTCGTGGAACAGGAGTCAAGGTGTAGGGCGAGGTTGGTGGTGTCTTAAATGGTGTTTAAGACAGTACCGCGAATTTAAGAAAAACTAGAAGCTGACTTTATGGCATCCGCAGCCAATTTGCGATCTCGCCGCAGCGCCGCGCAGCTTCAGGCGCTGGCCGGAGTGGAGCGCGAAATCGGCGCCCAGGATTCGCACGGCCGCCGCAAATATCTGCGCGAGTTCAGCCAATCGTTTCGTACCTATGATTCCCTTCTTGACGCGCAACAATTTCAGAATGCCCTTAACACAGCCGACGTGGTTTTGATTGGCGACTACCATGCCCTGCCCGCGGCCCAGCGCTATGCCGCATCGCTCGTCGAACAACGGGCGTTGAGCGGAGATCGTCCGGTGGTGCTGGGCGTAGAAACTATTTTCGCCCGCGACCAGCACATCTTAGAGGAATGGTGGCGACGCGAGATCGATGAAGAAGAACTGCGCCAGCGCATTCGCTTTGACCTGGATTGGGGATACGACTGGACTCCATTCCACGAATTGCTGGTTGCGGCACGCGATCACGGCGAGGCGATCTACGGGTTGGATTGCATGCCGCGCGAGAACCTGCGGAAGATAGGAGCGCGCGATCGCCACGCGGCCGCTAAGATTCGCGAGATTCGCGAGCGGCATCCTAACGCGGTAATCTTCGTGCTGTTCGGGGAGTCGCACCTGGCTCCGGGACATTTGCCGCGCGTGTTGCGCAAAGAAATGCCGGAGGCAAAAGTTCTGACTGTGTTGCAGAATGTGGACGCACTGTACTGGCGCGCGGCAGGCGAGCGCGCCGACAAAGTGGAAGCGGTTCGCGTGAATGATGATGCCGTATGCGTCTTCAATGCGACGCCTCTCGAAAAGTATGAAAGCTACCGTCTGTTTCTCGATCAGTGGAGCCGCTGCGATACAAGTCCTGATTTCGCGCCTACCATCTACAACCTGATTGATAGTCTTGCCAGCTTTCTTGAGATCAACCGCTATTCTCCGCACAACGGCACACAGCCGAAATTTCTGGTGGACATGCTGCCCGAGGTTCACGGCAATTCGTCGGAGGCGGTGCTACGACGGTTGCTTTCGCGCAAAGAAATTGGCGGAGAGCCACTTGAAGGCATGTTAGCGAACGTGGAAGAACGCGGCAGCGCCTATCTTCCGCAAGTCAATGCGTTTTGCGTCCGTGAATTTAAGATGCTGCACGCCGGCGAGGATGCAGCACGCTTTCTGCATCATGCGTGCAGGGGTCTGCCTCAGCGTGTGAATGGACACGGCGCGGGAAACCAGGCCTTACAGGAAAGTGCGGGCGACGTGTCGCGCGCTGACGTTTTCTACATTCGCGTGATCGAACATGCAGTGGCTTACTTTGGCTCGCGAGTGCTTTATCCCTCGCGGCCGGCGCCCGAAGCGGAATCGTTGTCGCTATCACGCGTGGCTGTTGAGAAGGCAGCGCTTGCGGCTATTCGCGGCGATGGAGCTAAACTTGAATCGACGGCGAAGGAGTGGGGATACCGCATTGGAAGCCAGATCTACGACATTTACCTTGCGGGCAAAGTGAAGCCGAGCGGCCTCCGCCGTTTATTTCTCGCACACCTCGATGAACCGGGCCTGGCCCGTAAAGTTTGCATTGCAGTGATTGCAAAAATCCGCTCCGCAGCCCGCTGAACATACGCCTTAAACTCAGATCCTTTCTGAATGCTAACCTAGAAGCTCGCGTTGGATTGTTGAAAGTCGACGGCGCGATGCTGCTATGAACGCTGAATCCATTCGTAAACTCTTCGAGCAGGTACGCCGGGGCAAGCTTGCCCCTGACGATGCAGTTGATAGACTGCGCCACTTACCGTTTGAAGACCTGGGTTTTGCCAAGGTTGACCATCATCGCGCGTTGCGCGCGGGCATGCCGGAAGTGATTTTTGGGGAGCGAAAGACTCCGGCGCAGACGGCGGAGATTTTTGCGCGTTTGGCGAAACATGGGGGCAACGTGCTAGCTACGCACGCGGATAAGAAACAGTTTGCCGCGGTGAAGAAAAAAGTGCGCGGGGTGGAATATCGTGAGTTGGCACGGGCGATCGTGCTGCAACGCGACCCGAAGACTTATGGTAAGGGAATGATTGCGGTGGTCTCGGCCGGGACCAGCGATATTCCTGTGGCCGAGGAGGCCGTTGTCACGGCCGAACTCATGGGCAACGAAGTGCAGCATTTCTACGATGTGGGTGTTGCGGGAATTCATCGGCTGCTGGCCAATCGTGAGGCGCTGACAAAAGCTCGCGTGGTAATTGTTTGCGCCGGCATGGAAGGCGCGCTCCCCAGTGTGGTGGGTGGACTTGTCGGCGTTCCGGTAATTGCGGTGCCAACCAGCGTGGGTTACGGAGCATCGTTTAAGGGGCTGAGCGCGCTGCTGGGCATGCTGAATTCGTGCGCGTCGAACGTGAGCGTGGTGAACATCGACAACGGATTCGGCGCGGGGTATGTGGCGTCGCTGATTAACCGGCTTGCTTGAATCGCTATGCAAAAGAAGCGCGGCTTGCGCCGCGCCTCTTCTTCTTTCATTCACTTCTCTTAATAGTTCACCGCGGCCAGGTTACATTCCGGACTGGCTCGAGTCTTTCTCCACCACAAGTTTGTTCTCGACGCTGAACGCACCGGAGAGCTGGTTGGCTCGGATTCCGGCGACGGTTTTGTCCATGTCGCTAATCACGGAGCCGTAAAGCGTGACGTGGCCGTTTTCCACAATGATGCGAATCGGCCGCGCCGGGTCGATGGCATACTTGCTCAGCACGGGATCGCGGTAAATGGCCCGGGCCGCGCGCAGGCGGAGTCCATCATCCATCAGCGAAACCGGCTCGATGACGATATTTGTGATGACATCTTTGACGCCGGGCTGGCGGTAGATATCGGCGAGAGCCTCATCGCGGCCCACGCCTGTGCGATCCCGCCCTTCGACTGTGACCACGCCATCCTTCACGCCGAGAGCGAAATAATCAAATGTGCTGTCGTAACCTTCTCGCACATAGGTGAGCTTCCTGGCCAGTTTCTGCTCAAGTTGCTCGTCGGGAACATTCGGTCCCGCGACTGTGATCAGGTTGCGCACGCCCTGCACGTTGGAAATCCTGCGGGCGAGTTTGGCCGCATCCAGCTTGCGCTGAAACAGATCAACCGTTCCGGTGAGCGTGACAATGCCGTCTTCTACGCTGGACTTCACCTCGCCGAACTGAGCTTTAGCGGCCAGTTTCTGGGTGACAGTATTTTGGAGTTGGTTGTCGTAACGTGTTGCCGCCGCAGTTTGAGCGGCGAGCGTAGCGCTTAGTAAGCCGACCGCCAGCATCAAGCTCACCATTCTAAAAAGCGATTTTCTTTCCATCTTCATTGTCATCTTTCCTCCCCGCCTGTTCTCGTCATCGGGGTCACCTCCGACCCAATTGACGAAACTTTACGAATTAACTGCATGGTTAATTGTTTCGATGCCTGGGTGGGGAGAGAAGATGCACATAGCGAGAAGAGCATAGCGAAGAACATCTTCGCAACTTATTCACTTCAACGGTGTTTATATTCTGTGGGATCGCTGCGGCTAGCGACGAGACTTTGCACGTGCAGATTTCGCGCGCGTGGCTGACTTCGGCTTGCCTTTGCCGCGGCTTCCGAAGACACGGGTAAAAATCTTGTCTATATTTTTCAACTGACGTTGCAAATCGAACGCGTGCTCGATTTGTTTGCGCGGAACTTTTTCTGTGATTTCTTTATCCGCAAGCACGAGCTGATGGAAGTTCAAACCTTCCTTCCAGGCTCGCATCGCGTGGGCTTGCACTGCGCGATAGGCGTCTTCGCGCGAGACTCCGTGCTCCACAAGATCGAGCAGTAGTTGGCCGCTGAAGATCAGGCCATTCGTGCTCTCCAGATTGGCTCGCATGCGATCGGGATAGACGAACATGGTTTCAATCAGATTCGCTGTCTTGTTCAGCAGATAGTCGATTAGTGTGGTGGAGTCGGGAAGGATGACTCGCTCGGCCGAGGAGTGCGAAATATCGCGCTCGTGCCACAACGCCACATTTTCAAATCCTGCCTGGGCATTGCCGCGCACCACGCGTGCCAGGCCGCTGATCTGCTCACTGGTTACGGGATTGCGCTTGTGCGGCATCGCCGAAGAGCCTTTTTGCTTTTCGCTAAAGAATTCTTCGGCCTCACGCACCTCAGTGCGCTGCAAGTGGCGGATCTCGGTGGCGATCTTGTCCAGCGTGGAGGCGATCACCGCGAGCGTGGCTAAATAAGTTGCGTGACGATCGCGCTGGATCACTTGTGAAGACACCGCCGCCGCCTTCAAACCAAGGCGTGCGCAAATCTTTTCTTCGAGCTCCGGCGTGAGGTGAGCGAAAATTCCGACAGCGCCGGAAAATTTTCCGACTCGCATGTCTTCTGCTGCGGCCTTGAAGCGGGCTATGTTGCGTTGGGTCTCCGAGTACCAGTTAGCCAGCTTGAAGCCGAAAGTGATGGGCTCGGCGTGTATGCCGTGAGTGCGGCCCACCATCGGCGTGTCTTTGAATTCCCAGGCGCGGCGTTCGAGAACCTCCGAGAAGCGTTCCAGATCCTGCGCAATGAGCGCTGAAGCCTGTTTGACCAGGAGAGCCTGCGCCGTGTCCACAACGTCGTTGGAGGTAAGGCCGTAGTGGAACCAACGCGCATCGGGGCCAACAATTTCCGCAACGGCAGTGGTAAATGCGATCACATCGTGGCGTACTTCGGCTTCGATCTCGTGGATGCGCTCGACACGAAAATCGGCGCGCTCGCGGATCGACTGGGCCGCTTTCTTCGGGACCATGCCAGCCTCGGCCAAAGTCTCGGTGGCGGCGACTTCCACGGTCAGCCAGGTGCGGAAGCGATTTTCATCGCTCCAGATGCGGCCCATTTCCGGGCGGGTGTAGCGCGAGATCAAGGCGGGTACGCCTCCTGTCGATTTTGAGGGTGGACAGAGGATTCTAAATGGAGTTTGGGAAAGAGGCCAGTAGCGGCGGCGTAGTTTGGCTTACCGGATGGGCCAGTTCAGCGGGAGATCCTTCGCTACGCTTGAAAAGCGGTTACGCTCAGGATGACAGCCGTTGTTTAATAGTACAAACTCCCCCCGGTCCCACATTCGTCATTTATATCGCCTTACGATATACTATAGAATCGCGCTGGATCGCTGCACGATACAATCAGCAGGATGAAGAAGCTCACTTTGTCGGATTACCAGGCGTTGGCAGAGTTCCGTTACCAGATTCGCCGCTTTCTCCACTTCAGCGAACAAGTGGTTAAGAAGGCGGGCCTGGAACGCGGCCAATATCAGCTGATGCTGGCGATCAAGGGTATGCCGCCTGGGGTACGCCCGCGGATTCGCGAGCTGGCCAACCGCATGCAGGTGCGCCACCACAGCGCAGTCGAACTTGTAAATCGCCTGGAAGCGGGAGGGTTTGTGCACCGCACGCGGGCTCGGGATGATCGCCGTGAGGTTCTGCTGGCGCTGACGGCGAAGGGAGAAAAGGTCCTCAGCGAACTGGCGCTACACCACCACAATGAATTAGGCTCAGCGGGACCTGAACTGGTGAACGCGCTTCGGCGCATCATGCGGGAAGGCGGCGACGCTGACTTCGCGCGTCCTTCCATTCTTCATGCAAAGGCAAAATCATAGGGCGCATGGACAGGGATTAGAGATCAGGGATCCCGTAAGTTGAAATGAGGTCTACTTCTTGAGGCGGGTTTTGTGAACAAGACAGCTTTGAAACAGGAGCACCGGGCGAAGCGGTTGTTCGATCATCCTCTGCTGAGCAAATACTCGGCGCTGGTTCATGAGGATCTTTCCGCTGTCTATGCGCGCGACCTGCGTAAGTGGCTCATCGTTGCTCCCGTGATTGGGTTGACGACCGGCCTGGTAATTACCGGAATCGTGGTAATTATTTTGGGAAAGTTGTGGCCGCCGGTGCTCAGCTATTACCTGCATCATCATTGGGCTATTGTGCCGGGATTGGTTCTGGCCTTCGTGGTCACCGGGCTGATCATGCAGTTTCTGACTCCTGATCCTGATGAACACTCCACTGAGGAAATTATTCGCTCCTACCACGAGCATGAAGGCGAAGTGGATATGCGGTGGTTTGTGCCTAAACTGCTGGCCGCGGTGACCACAGTAGGGTTTGGTGGGAGTGCGGCGCTGGAGGGTCCAAGTATTTACGGGGGCGCAGCAATTGGGTCGTGGCTTTGGAAAAGGCTTCGGCGCTTGCGTCTTACCGATCGTGACCGGCGGATCATGTTGATTTGCGGGGCGGCTGCGGGCATGTCGGCAGTGTTTCGGGCGCCGCTTACCGGCATCGTGTTTGCGCTGGAGATGCCCTACCGCGACGATATGGCGCATGAAGCGTTGGTGCCGTCGCTGATCGCTTCGGTGGTCTCGTTTGTGACGCTTAGCTCTTTTCTGGGTTCGGCGCCGCTTTTTAACTTTACCGCCTCCACCGGCTTTGCCAGTCGCGATCTGTATTGGAGTGCACTGCTCGGCCTGATCATAGGATTGATCGCGATGGCGTTCGTCATCACTTTCCGCCGGGCCCGCAGTTTCTTCGTGAAGTGGTCGCTGCCGCATTGGGTGAAGCTGGGGGTTGGCGGCTTGTTGACGGGGCTTTGCGGGCTCTTATTTTTGCGCCTCTACCCTGGCAATCTGGTTCCTCTTGGCCCGAACTATGAGGCTGTGGGAGCGATTTTGAGCGGGCAGCACAGCAGTTTACAGCTCATTACTTTTGGCGCGCTCAAGCTGGCGGCAACGCTATTCACTTTGGGTGCGGGTGGAGTGAGCGCGATGTTCGTGCCGCTGTTTCTAACTGGTGGATGCATCGGAACCGCTTTTGCGCAGTCGATTGTGCACAGCCCCGTCATCGATCTCTACGCTGCCGTGGGCATGGCATCGTTTCTGGCCGCGGGTTACAAGACTCCGCTTGCTGCAGTGGTTTTCGTTGCAGAAGCGACTGGTGGACATGCCTTTATTGTTCCCGCCCTCATTGGGGCGGCCGTGGCTTATGCGGTATCTGGCGACGCTTCGGCCTCGGGAGACCAGCGTTTGCATGAAGGGGTAAAAGTGCGGGAATTGTAGGTTTTTGAGAGCGATCCGGCGACTGATCTCGCCAATATGACCCGAAGGCAAGTCCGCACCAGATTAGGCAACGCTAGCTTCCCCACTTCAGCATTAACTATTGCCAACGGGCCTCTGCTTTCAGTATTCTGCGACCATCCCCAGAGCTCAGGGCAACTCTGCTGGATACGTGTATCCGATGGCGAGAGCTAGCCACAAGCGATCACCTTTGTGCCTCCGCAGCCCGTTCCTGCGTATGAGAGCACCAGACTGGCTGCTCATTTTCTTCTGCTGTCGATGCGTCTGTTTACTTCCCACACAAGCGATTCAGCAATAAATCAAATTTTTATTCGAATTCAGGGAGAAGCAATGCTGAAGCCACAAAGTAGATTCATTTGGATTAGTTTTCTCGCAATTGCGTTCATGGCCCAAGCCTTTGCCCAAGGTGGCGCCACCGGCGCCATTACTGGCACAATTCAGGACCCGAGCGGCGCGGTGGTCGCAAATGCAGAGGTGCGCATCACGAACCAGGACACCGGCGTGTTGGAACGCTCCGTAACTTCCGGGCCGGACGGTTCGTTCACGGCTCCGCTGCTGCCTGCGGGAGTGTACACGGTGAGCGTGCATGAGGCTGGATTTGCGGAGTCGAGCTTTCGCGACATCGCAGTGCGCGTGACGGAAACTACTCGACTGATCGCGAAGCTTAAAACGCAGGCGGTGCAGCAGCAGGTGGAAGTGCAGGCCGAAGTGCAGCAGGTCGACACCACCGACGCTACGACGGGGCAGGCAATTGAATCGAGCACCATTAAGAACCTGCCGCTGGCTACCCAGAACTTCCAGCAGTTGCTTACGCTCTCCAGCGGCGCGCAAGGCGAACTGAATGCCGCTTCGCAGTTGGGACGCGGCAACGTGCGTATCGAAGTGAATGGCCAGCGTGAAGACAACAATAACTATTTGATCGAGGGCATCAGCGCGACGGACTACAACGTCGCGGAACTGACCACGACTCCGCTGCCGAATCCGGCGGTGATTCAGGAATTCAAAGTGCAGACGTCGCTCTACGACGCGACTCAGGGGCGGAACGGAGGCGGCAATATCAATGCCATCCTGAAGACTGGGACCAATAACTTCCACGGCGAGGGCTACGAATTCTTCCGCAATACGGTTCTGGACGCCAACGATTACTTTCTGAATCAGGCGGGCGAATCGAGACCTGTGATTCAGCAGAATATTTTCGGCGGAGACCTGGGTGGCCCGATTGGGACCGGAGGAAAGCTCGGATTCTTCTTCTTCAACTATTCGGGAACGCGGCAGCGTAGCGGTGATTCTCCGGGAACGATCATCAGTACGCTCATCCCATATATTCCTGCTGCGGATCGAGGACCTGCCGGTGCGGCCAACCTGGAGTCAGCTTTTGGTATCGCCAGCGTTGATCCGGTTGCGGCATCGTTGATCGCGTTTCAGAGCAATCAGTTCGGCGCGGCTGGCAACGGCTATCTCTATCCCTTGCCTAACGTTGCCGCGGGCACTACTGCCGGCACTGTCGTCCCGTTTACCACCAGCATCCCCGGCACTTATACGGATAACCAATTCACGGCGACCTGGGATCGCGAATTCCGCAACTCTCAGGACAAATTGTCGATTGATTTCTTTTTTCAGAACTTCAAGTCGGATGTTCCTTTTGGCGCGGGCGGTTTGCAGGCTTCGCTGGGCGGCAGCATCAGCAGCGGAGATTTGAACTTCCCCTACCAGCTTCCGGTGAAAGATCGAGTGTTCTCGCTGACGGAGACGCACGTTTTCGCTCCTACGCTGGTCAATGAATTCCGGCTTGGGTTTGTGCGCATCAATAACGATGACATTAATGTTCCGCCGGTCACGGCCGCCGACGCCGGCATTACGCGGCCCACCAACAATCTCACCGATAGCATTTACAAATTTACCTTCGTCAGCTCAGGCTTTCAGTTCGGACCTACGCCGCAGGCCAATCAGTATCAGGCGCAGAACAATTTCAACTTTATCGACACACTGGGCTGGGTGAGGGGCAAACATAACTGGAGGTTTGGAGGCGAGTTTACGCCGGTGAGCCTGAATAAGCAGTTTCCGCAGGTGTTCAATGGACAGCTTTACTTTGGAGACTCGACTGTCAGCGACTTCGCGAACTTTCTGCAGGGCGCGCCAGAGTTCAGCTTTGGCGGCGGCGGGGTTTATAACCACAACTACCGGCAGAAAAATTCTGCTGTGTTCGCGCAGGATGATTGGAAGGCCACTTCGAATCTGACCTTGAATCTGGGACTGCGCACCGAATTCTTCGGCGCATGGACCGACAATGCCTGCCATATCGGCAATATGGAATCGGATCTTACGAAGAGCGGCGAGTATCCTTTCATCTATCCCAAATGCGTCGACAAGCTGGGCGTCTCCGGGCTTACCGGTGATGCTGCCGGATCGACTTTTAAGAACAGCGTCTCCACGGGTATTGGCCCACGGGTGGGCTTTGCCTACGATCTGTTCGGACATCACAACACGACCATCCGCGGCGGGTACGGGATCTTCTACGTTCGTGAAGATGTGGGAGCGGTTGACCAGCTTAGCTTTCAGTCGCCGTTTATCCCGATTGTGTTCTTCGGGCAGACGCCCGGATTCACGATGTCCAATTTCTTCACGGGGACGCCGGCCACGAATTCCAACGCCGTGCCGACGGCAGGACAGTTGTCGGGGGCGTGGCTGCCATGCCTTTCGCAGCTTACGGGATTTGTGGGCAACGATCCCACTCAAGCCGGTATCTATAATGGCTGCACCGGGCCGGGTGTGAATCCCACGCAGAATCTTTTTGTGCTGGAAGTCCCGCGGCACTTTGTGGTTCCCAACACGCAGCAGTGGAACTTCACCATCCAGCGTGATTTGGGCCACAAATGGGTGCTGGAAGTCGGCTACGTGGGATCGAAGGGCACGCACCTGCGGGAAACGCGCGATGCCATTCAGTCGGTAAATGCCACTCCTGCGAATCCGTTCACGGTCACCGATACGAGCGGCAACACGTATCAGATCACCTCGAACACTTTTAACAATGCGATCGCACGAACGCCCACGCCTGGGTTAAACGGTTATTCGGGCTATCAGATCTTCGCGAACGATGCGTACTCGATTTACCACTCGCTGCAATCGACGGTTTCGCGGCGATGGGAGCGTGGTTACCTTCAGGCTGCCTACACGTTTTCCAAGAATATCGACGCCACCTCGACCGGAAATACGGCGAACAATACCGCTTTCAACGACGAGAGTACGATCAACGCTTCGCGAGGAATTTCCGACTTCAACCGCCCGCAGGTGTTGAAACTCAGTTACGTTTATGAGCTTCCGTTCTTCGCGCGCGCGACAGGGTTCACACGCGCAGCGGCTAGCGGATGGTCGGTGAGCGGGGTTAGCAGCTTCCAGTCGTCACTGCCATTTTCAGTTTTGGATTCGAATGGCGGCAATGCTTTCCTTGGGGCTGGAACCTCGCCGGTTAGCGCCAGTCTGGCTTCCGGCGCCAGTATTGGTAGCGGCATGAGTTCGGGTAGCGTCACGCAGCGCCTGAACGGATGGCTCAATCCGGCCGCGTTCACGACGGCACCACTTCTATACCCGACCGCGTGTGCCGGCGATTCGAACTTCTGCACCACCGGCTTCGGGAATCTCGGTCGCAACATTTATAAAGGGCCGTTCCAGCAGAACTGGGATTTCTCGCTCATCAAGCATTTCAGGCTTACGGAACGTCAGGATCTACGCTTCGCGGCCGATTTCTTTAACCTGTGGAATCATCCGAATTTTGGCACTCCGCTGGTTACGGACTACGAGCAATATCTGGCCTGGACAGGCGGCGGGCAGAGCGGTCCGGATCCGTTTGGCCGGATCGTGAATACTACGGGGACTCCACGTCTGATTCAGTTTTCTCTGCGATGGTCGTTCTGAAATTGATGTTTGAAACAAGACAGCCGGTAAGCTTCGCTTCCCGGCTGTTGTATTTAACTGAAAGCCGGTAGCGGGTTAGGTTGGCTTACGCGTGGGGCCAGATAAGGAGGAGATCCTTCGCTACGCCTGAAAAACGGCTCCGCTCAGGATGACAATCGTCTTTCGATGCTCTTGCTCTACTGCCGCTTCTCGGCTTCCGTAATCAGCGGGCGCAAAGCTTCCGTGGAGAAGCCGAGCGTGCCACCAGAAAATCCATCGATATAGGCTGAGTTCACGCCGATCACTTCCGCATTGGAGTTGAAGACTGGGCCACCGCTGCCGCCGTGGGCGGTGGGAGCGTCGTAGATTAGCTTGTCGCCGACCACATCGCCCAGATGTCCGCAGGTGGTTGAGGGACGAATCAGCGATAGGGCTGCCAGTTCGCTGGCGGCTGTGATGTCATTGTGGCGGTAAGCCAGGCGTTGATAGACATCGCTCGGCGATTTAGCCACCATGCCGGCGATGCCCATGGGGTAGCCGATTACGGTTACCAGTTCTCCGGGCAATGCGATGGTTTTTGCCAGCGGGAGAACGGCTAGTCCGCGTACCGCATCTTTGTTTTCAATGCGCAGGACGGCGAGATCGCCCGTGGTGGAGAACGCGCCGGGCGTCAAATTAACGGGCGTGGGTGAACCTGGAAAGAACACGACCAGACTCTCAAGCATGGCTGCGGCGCCGCGATGCATGAGGGCTTCCGCCTCGTTATCGCCATACCAGGGCTCGGCGACGTGCCGGTTGGTAGCCATCAGGCCATCGCCAACAAGAAATCCGGTTCCGGAGACGCGCGCCCGAATCGACGAGGGCTGGTTCGGAAATCCAACCTGGTAAACGCCGTAAATATAGCCGATGGAATTCCGGTACCGGCTGAGGACCAAGGCCGGCGTGGCCTGTTCTTTTTCAAGTTGCTTGACCTGCTGCGTGAGCTGGGTGACCTGCTTCTGCAACTCATCGGGCTGAACGCCGGGAACGTTGGCTGGTGCGTAGTAGTGAAACATCGCTACCGCACCGATCAGCAAGACCAGGCCCAGTACGCCCTGCGCCATCTGCTGCCAGCATTCGCTGACTTCGTTCGACCCCTGTGGACTTTCCGGTTCGGACATGAGCGGTCATCTTCCCTTGTCCGGCAGGGCTTTGCCACGGTACGGAAGATGATGTACAGGAGATAGGGAAAGTGGGCCAGAATGGCATCTGGGGGCTTTTCACCGGGCAGATTGGGGCTTAACTTTGATTACGGTGTGGGTTACGGTTTGCTAATGCCCAGCCGTTTGGCCATTTCGTCGTAGCGGAAGCCCTTCCCTGCCACATAAGGCTGTACCCATTCGCCATCGATCACGAATTGAGGGATGGCGCGCTTGCCGGTGTGTTTGACGATCTCCTCCACCGCTCCCGGGGTAGCTTCGACGTCTACAATTTTGTAGGGAATGTTGTTCTTGTCGAGAAAGCGCTTAGCTTCGCGGCAATCGGGGCACCACGCGGCAGTGTAAACAGTGAGTTCCATGAGCATCGGAGAGAGCGCCGTAGAAAGTTAAACGGCTACGGCTTTTCTCCAGACATTCTAAACCCGCTCCAGCTCCGGGAGGGTGCGCTCGTTGACGACGTTTCCGGTGTTCAGCGTGGAGGCGGGCTCGAACAGAAGAATCCAGCATTCCTCTTCCGCAACGGGCTTATGCTCAACGCCGCGAGGCACAACGATAAATTCGCCTTCTTCGATCCATTCATGCCGATCGCGGAATTCCATACGGAAGCGCCCCTTTACCACCAGAAACATTTCGTCTTCGTTTTCGTGGTGATGGAAGACGAACTCGCCCATTAGCTTGTCCAGCTTTACATGTTGGCCGTTAAGTTCGGCGGCAATGTAGGGCTTCCAGTATTCAGAAATCTTGGCAAACTTGTCGGCAATGTTTACCTTATCCACAGTGTCCCTCCCAAGCGGACTGCGCAGGTTTCCGTATTCGCTTTCCGGCGAATGAAGGCTTGGCACAATCCACTGTATTAGGCGGCTACTGCTGAAATCAAATCTGTCCGGTTCCACCATCGACTTTAAGGTCCACGCCAGTGATATAAGAAGCTTCGCTGCTGGCGAGGAAGACAACGGCGTGTCCGACTTCTTCCGGGGTGCCAAAGCGTTTCATGGGAACCCGCGCTATGATATTCTCCGCGAATTGATCTTGCGCAGCCTGCGGCATTCCCCCTTTCTCCAGAATCGGAGTTTCAATCGGTCCCGGGCTGACCACATTCACACGAATGCCGCGGCCGACTAATTCCGCAGCGAAGGTACGCGCAAGTGAGCGCACCGCCGCCTTGCTGGCCGAATAAACGCTGGTTCCGGCATAGCCCTTGGCAGTGACGACTGAGGAGTTCAATACGATTCCGGTGTTATCGTTGAGGTGGGGAAGCGCCTTCTGCAACGTGAAATACAGTCCTTTCACATT
Organism: uncultured Acidobacteriaceae bacterium; assembly: GCA_963789625.1. Lineage (GTDB taxonomy): Bacteria > Acidobacteriota > Terriglobia > Terriglobales > Acidobacteriaceae > Sulfotelmatobacter. The sequence continues at coordinate 50,940 of CAWBLK010000012.1, forward strand.
AATATCGAACGTTTCATCGAATAGTTGCTCGGTGCTGTCGCCGGCGGGGGCGAACTTCGCGATGCCCGCGTTGGCGAAAAGGGCATCGATCTTTCCGAATTTCGCAACTACCTGCGCATAGAACTTGTCGATCTCCGCCAGATTGGAAACATCCGCTTTGACCGTTAGCGTGTTTCCGCCGATAGTTTGGGCGGCGCTGTCCAGCGTCTTCTGGTCGCGTCCCGAGATGGCAACGTTTGCTCCCTCTTCACGAAACAACTTGGCTGCGGCAAGCCCAATACCGCTGTTGCCGCCGGTGATTACCACTGTCTTGCCTTCAAATCTTTTCATAAGAATCTCCTAGAATTGCGATTATGGTAAAACTCCAAGCAGCACTTGAGGCTGCCTTAGTTGTATACTTTGATGAGTGTCAAAGTATTCAGGGTTCATTTTCTCAGGGCTCGGCGTTCGAATACATTTGGGATTTTTATGGATCATTTCTTATGGATCATGCGGAAGTAGCTAAGATATCCAAGGCGCTCAGTGATCCGACGCGGCTACACATCTACGAATCGATTGCTGGGCGTGGGGAGATGTTTTGCGGGGAGATCGTCGAAAGATACCGGCTTACTCCGGGTACCATTTCACACCATCTTAAGATTCTGGCGGAAGCCGGATTGATCGAGTGCCGGCGTGAAGGACAATTCGTCTACAACCGCGCGCATCCGGAAATTATTCGCGAGTATAGCCGGGCTCTCGCCAAAATGAGCGGCAAAACAAAAGCCGCCGGCTCGCGCCGACGGCTGTGAGGTACGCAGTTGATATCTAGCTGTTCTCGTACAACAGGACGCCCTCAGTCTTCTCCGCGTCCACAGGACGGTAGAACAGCTTGTTGTCCTCGAGGAAGACCTCGATGAAGGCGGGGCGCGTGGTGATGGTGCCTTGAATCAGCGCTTCCGACAGCGGGTCTTCGATGTATTTCTGCAATGCCCTGCGCAGCGGCCGCGCTCCGTAGGTGCGGTCGGTGAGGGTTTGGTTGAGGATCCACTTCTTGGCCTCATCCGCCACCGTTACCGTGATCGACTTCTGCGCCAGGTTCGCGTTGAGCTGCGTAACCATCAGCTCCAGAATCTGGATCAGGTCCGCCTCGCTCAGCGCCAGGAACAGAATGATTTCGTCGAGACGATTCAGGAATTCGGGATTGAAGGTGCGCTTGACTTCGCCCTTCACCAGTTCCTCAACTTTTCCTGAAACCATTTCATCCTTGGTCGATTGGAAGCCGAAGCCTTCGCGCTTCTGGAGGTGCCGCGCGCCAATGTTCGACGTCATGATGAGGATCGTGTTCTTGAAGTCGACGGTGTTGCCGAGGCCGTCAGTAAGCTGGCCGTCTTCAAAAACCTGCAAGAGGATGTTGAAGACATCCGGATGCGCCTTCTCGATTTCATCGAGCAGCACGACCGAATACGGGGCGCGTTTCACACGCTCGGTGAGCTGGCCACCTTCTTCATAGCCCACATAGCCCGGAGGCGAACCGATGAGCTTCGAGACCGAATGCTTCTCCATGAACTCGGACATGTCGAAGCGGACCAAAGCTTTTTCCGTACCGAACATGAATTGGGCTAAGGTGCGGGCGACTTCGGTTTTGCCGACGCCGGTCGGACCCAAGAACAGGAACGAGCCAATCGGCCGGTTCGGACTCTTCAACCCCGCGCGCGAACGCCGAATCGCCCGGGCCAGCGCGCTGATCGATTTATCCTGCGAGATGATGCGCTTGTGCAACTCTTCTTCGATGCGCAGCAGCTTCTGAGTTTCTTCTTCTTTGATCGAAGTGATGGGAACGCCAGTCCAGCGCGAAACGACGTCTTCGATATCCTCGCGGCCGACTACGCCGGTGGAGGATTCATCCAGATGATATTTCTCACGCAGGGCGCGGAGATTCTCGCGCTCTTTGCGTTCTTCGTCTGAATAGAAACGCGCCTTCTCGAACTCGTGGTTCGCGATCGCGTTTTCCATGCGGTGCACGATGAACTTGATGCGCTTCTGAACTTCGGTGATCTCTTCCGGCTGCGAAGTCTGACGCAGCTTTACGCGAGCACCAGCTTCGTCTACAAGATCAATCGCCTTGTCAGGCAGAAATCGATCCGGGATATAGCGATTCGAGTGTGAGACCGCAAAGTTGATGGCATCGTCGGTGTAGGTGACGGCGTGGAATTTCTCGTAACGGTCTTTAATTCCAAACAGCACCTTCACGGCGTCCGCCTCGTTCGGCGGTGGAACTTTAACCGCCTGGAAGCGGCGCTCGAGCGAGCGGTCTTTCTCGATCGACTTGCGGTATTCTCCGGGCGTGGTTGCGCCGATGCACTGAATTTCGCCGCGCGATAATGCAGGCTTCAGGATGTTCGCGGCATCGAGAGAGCCCTCCGCCGAACCCGCGCCCACCAGCGTATGCAACTCGTCGATGAAGATGATGGAATTTTGCGACTCCATCAGCTCTTTCATGATCGTCTTCAGCCGCTCTTCAAACTGTCCACGATATTTCGTGCCGGCGACGATCAAGGAGAGATCGAGCGCCAGAATTCTTTTGTCGGCGAGGAACGATGGGACTTCACCATCGGCGATGCGCTGCGCGAGTCCTTCGACAATCGCCGTCTTGCCGACACCGGGTTCGCCGATCAGCACGGGATTGTTTTTAGTGCGGCGGCACAGAATCTGGACCACGCGTTCGAGTTCGCCGTCGCGGCCTACGAGCGGATCGAGCTGGCTATCCATTGCCGCCTGGGTAAGGTCACGCGAAAACTCGCTCAGCAGGGACGATTCGCGCTGACGTTGCGGCTGCGCTTTTTCCTGGCTGGTGCGGGCAAGTTCTTCGCGGATGGTCGATAGGCGCAGGCCGCGCTCGTGCAGGATCTCGGCGGCAAAGCACTTCTCTTCTCTTAATAAACCCAAAAGCAAATGCTCGGTCCCGATGTGCCGGTGCGATAAACGCTCCGCTTCTTCCGCAGCATAGGCCAGCACGCGTTTGCACTCATTGCTCAGCGGAAGATCCACTGAGGTCGAGACTTTTTCCCGGATGGTGGTGTGACCCTCGATCTGCTTGCGAATGGATTCAACCGAGGCGTGCGAACGCAGGAAGCGATTGGTCAGGGCTTTATCTTCGCGCAGCAGCCCCAGCAGCAGGTGCTCGGTCTCGATGTAAGGAGACCCGAACTGGCTTGCTTCGTAGCGCGCAAAAAATATTACGCGCCTGGCTTTCTCCGTGTAGCGTTCAAACATAATGCCCTTCCCCCTGAATCCTTCCGGTCGAGAAGGCGCTGGATGCTCGCTCGACCCTACCTAAAACCTAATCCGCTAGTAGTTCGGTGCTCGCTTGCCATCACATCATCATTATGCAATCAAACTGCCACCGAACCCAAGTACTCAAACGTTTCTATAATGTTACCGAAGGAACCTGTTGAAATCCTCTTCGGCTGCCGACCTGCTCAATTTTTTGCACATTGTCTTACTAATGTTGCTCCTTTTCGTTCTTGTTCCCACGACTACACCGGAAGCGATTCCGGACTAATCTCTTCTACGCGTCCGCGCTCCAGCCGCAATACCCGGTGGCAGCGCCGCGCAAATGCCAAGTTGTGAGTTGCGATAAGAGAGGTGAGTTGGTGCTCGCGATGGAGTCGCGCTATCAATTCGAAGACCGCTTCCGCTGTCTGTCCATCCAGGTCTCCGGTAGGCTCATCCGCCAGCAAGAGCTTCGGACCGGTAATGAGCGCCCGAGCCAGAGCGACGCGCTGTTGCTCTCCGCCCGAAAGCTCTCCCGAACGGTGATGCCCACGCTGCTCCAGTCCGACCTCACGCAGCCAGCGTGAAGCCTCCGGCGCCGCCTGTGCCCAGCTATGCCCGCGCACCAGCAGAGGCATGGCCACGTTTTCCGCAGCCGTAAACTCCGGCAGCAGGTAGTGAAACTGCCAGACGAAACCGGCTTCGCGATTGCGAAACTCTGACGCCTGGTCCGCCGATAACGCATTCAGTTGCAATTGCGCGCAGTATACGTTACCCGCGGAAGCGTGATCAAGAGCGCTGAGGATGTGCAACAAGGTACTCTTCCCCGCTCCCGACTCGCCGACGATGGCGAGCATTTCGCCCCGCCGCACCTCAAACGACAAATTTTCAAAGAGCACCAGGTCCGACTCGCCGGACCGGAAAACCTTCTTCAACCCTTCCACTCGGAGCAGCGCGTCTTTACCTTGATCCGCCGCCTGTATCCTTAGATGCACTCTGCCTCCGCTTTGGTCCATCCCGTCCCGACTGTAGCTTCGATGGTGCGGGGACAGTAGCAAGGGCCATCTTCTCACATTGGCATCCGATGCTCACATGGCACGTTGGGACCATGCGGCTCTCCGAGGCAAATGGTTGCGGATGGCGGCTGATTTCAACGGCATCTGCTGAAACTGTACACCGGAATTGAGAGCGCGTATGTGTCCGGCGTCACACTCGTGCGGATGCCTAGACCTCAACCTTGGCGTCTGTGGTTGCCAGGGCGTGCAGGGATTCCCCATAAGGTGCACGAGCGATGCCGCGCTCGGTGATAATCGCCGTTACGTACTTCGCCGGCGTCACGTCGAATGCGGGATTCTCAATCGAGACACCCTCTGGCGTCATTTGCTTTCCGGCGATATGGGTGACTTCCCTGGCATTGCGTTGCTCGATGGGAATTTTGCTGCCGTCGGGGCAATCGAAGTCGATGGTGGAAACCGGCGCGGCTACGTAGAACGGGATGCCGTGTTCTTTGGCGAGAATGGCCACGCTGTAGGTTCCAATTTTATTGGCGACGTCGCCGTTGGCCGCGATGCGGTCGGCGCCCACTACAATCGCTCCAATCTTGTCCTGACTCATCATGGTTCCGGCCATGTTGTCGGAGATGACGGTGGTCGGGATTCCGTCTTTCATCAGCTCCCAGGCGGTGAGGCGCGAGCCTTGTAGGAATGGGCGGGTTTCGTCGGCGTAGACGTGAATCTTCTTGCCTTGTTCGACGGCGGCGCGGATCACGCCCAGTGCGGTTCCGTAACCGGCTGTAGCCAGCGCGCCGGCATTGCAGTGCGTAAGCACGCCGCCTTCGCTCGGCATTAAGCGTTGCACCGTGGCGTCCCATGGCCTGGTTGGCGGCGATGTCTTCGGCGTGCATGCGTTTGGATTCTTCGATCAGGTCAGTTTTGATTTGCGCGAGAGGACGAATGCGGATGCGTTCGAACTTCTTCTGCATGCGGCGAATCGCCCAGAAAAGGTTGACGGCAGTCGGACGAGTCTTACCGATTACGTCGCATGCCTGATCGAAGTCGCGTTTTAGGTCGCCGGTCGACTCGGCCTTGGAATTTTTGACGGCGAGCGCGATCCCCATGGCCGCAGCCACGCCGATTGCTGGCGCTCCGCGCACCACCATGGTGCGGATTACGTCGGCGACCTGCTCGTAGGTCTTGCAGGTGACGTAGGTTTCTTCCGTGGGCAGCTTCGTTTGATCGATGAAGCGTACGCCGTTGTCAGTCCATTCGAGAGTTTGAATCATAGGTCAGTCGTTGGTCGCTCATCGTTAGTCGTTGGCAAAAGCCGTACCGCTTCGGGGGCCGTTTTTGTTTCAGCTCTTATGCGCGGTGCAGCGATTTCCTGGAACATTGGTTACTGCCGGGCGGCCGCAGATTTCACATGTGGCCGCGACTGCGAAAATCCCGGGCTCGGTGTCATCCGTTTGAAGAATGTGCTCGGCGCGCACGTCCTGGGCGGTGAAAATCGAAACGAATGGCGCTGGTGCTGCGGCCTTCTCTACGCTGGGACGGCCTTTTGCTTCTTCGCGCTCCACCAGGCACATTACGCCGGCAATCTCGAATCCAAATTCGCGGGCGGCTTCGATCGCCTGCACCGTGGAAGCGCCGGTAGTGCATACATCGTCAACGATCACCACGCGCGCGCCTTTCTTGCGAAAGCCCTCGATGCGCTGGCCGGTGCCGTGCTGCTTCTCCGCTTTGCGCACGAGGAATCCGTGAAGCTCGCCGGTTACCACTGAAACTGCCACCACGATGGGATCGGCTCCCATGGTAAGGCCCCCGATGGCCTGCGGCTTCCATCCTCGCTCGCGAATTTCATCGGAGAAGACTTCGCCGGTGAGGCGCGAACCTTTGGCGTCAAGAGTGGTGGTTCGGCAGTCGATGTAGTAGTCGCTGGTGCCGCCGGAGGAGAGCTTGAACTCGCCCAAGCGGAAAGACTTGTGGGCGAGCAAACGCAGCAGATCCTGACGCGAGGAATGCATGAAATCCTACGATAACACGGGGAATCCGCATGCGTCTGCGACGCGCTGGGCTTGGTAGTAGTGAAATTTGGCTTACGCGTTGGGCCGGTTAAGTCTGAGATCCTTCGCTCCGCCTGAAGAACGGCTACGCTCAGGATGACAGCGCCGTGTAAAAGACGAAAACTGCACCACTACCCTGGGCTTCGCCTTCAACCCTGGCTCGGGCGGGCGTGGTAACCTGAGTATTCTGCCCACAACGACGCTTCGAGGTATGAAATTGCAGAGTGCGCGAAAGCTTTTCTTCTTCCTTCTTACTGTCTTCCTTCTCACAAACTTAAGCGGTTCCGGCCTAATTCCGGCGGCATTCGCCGAGGGCACACGCACATGGGAGCAATCGAAATTTGACGAGCTGACCAAGGGTACGGCGACGGGAGTCGCCGTTCGGAGCACCGGTGGCTTGGAGCTTGCACCCACGTTCAAGAGTCTTTATGCCACACCTTCTACTTATATCTGGGCGATTGCGGCTGATGATGCCGGCAACGTTTATGTTGCGGCGGGCGCGCCGGCGCGTGTGTACCGCGTCACGCCGGATGGCAAGGCGACGATTATTTTTGAGCCTAAAGAACTCCAGGTGCAAGCGCTGCAGACGGGGCCCGGAGGCGCGATCTATGCGGCTACCGCTCCCGATGGCAAGGTTTACAAGATCGAGCACAAGGCGGGCACTGCATCCGCGAAGAGCGCCGACAAGAGCAAGGATGATAAGGACAAGGATAAAGATGATAAGGACGTGGCTAAGCCGAGCGCCGATCCTTCCTGGAGTTCGTCGGTTTATTTCGAGCCGGGGACGAAATACATCTGGGACTTGGCTCTCGATAAAACCGGCAACCTTTATGTGGCGACCGGCGACCACGGGGAAATTTACCGCGTCACACCCAAGGGCGAGCATTCGGTTTTCTTTAAGAGCGATGAGACTCACATTCGCGTCCTCGCCTTCGATGCGCAAGAGAATCTTATTGCTGGATCTGATGGCAGCGGATTGATCTATCGCATTTCTCCGGCGGGCGAAGGCTTTGTACTTTATAGTGCGCCGAAAAAAGAGATCACAGCGCTCGCGCTCGATCGCTCGGGGAACGTCTACGCGTCGGCGGTCGGCGAAAAGCGGAGCGGAGGCGGGCAGATTTCGTCAAGCATGGGCGCGGCTCTTATAACCATGGGTTCCAATGCGCCCGCAGCCGGCACCACACCACAGGTTCCGGGGATCACGATCACGACCGCTTCTACAACGCCAGCGGCGGCAGGACCGTTTCCCTTTCCGGGCGGAGGCACGAGCGGCGGTTCGGATGTGTATCGCATCGCGCCGGACGGTTCTCCGCTAAAAGTGTGGACCTCGCACGAAGACATCGTTTATGCACTGGCTTTCGACTCGCAGGGACGGCTGTTGGCGGGCACGGGTAATCGGGGACACGTTTTTGCCATCTCTGGTTCGGATGATTTTTCTGACTTGCTGAAGGCTCCGGCTTCGCAGGTCACAGCATTTGCGAAAGCTCCCGGCGGCGGATTGTATGCCGCGACCAGCAATCTGGGAAAAGTTTTTGTGCTGGGACCGGGTCCCGAGGCCGAGGGCACCTACGAAAGCGATGTGTTCGACGCCAGGATTTTCTCGCGCTGGGGACGTGCTGAATTCCGCGGCACGGGCAGCGTGGATATTTATGCACGCAGCGGAAACGTGGACAATCCCGACCGCAACTGGAGCGCGTGGAAGAAGATCGATCTGGCTAAGAATGCAGAGACAGGAATTCCAGCGGCCCGCTATGCTCAATGGAAAGCCGTGCTGCACGCGGGAACAGCGGCTCCCGGTGTGGACAGCGTGGTCCTGAATTATTTGCCCAAGAATGTCGCTCCGGAAATCGACGACGTCACTGTCCAGATTGGCGTGAAGTACCAGCCACTGCCGAAAACGACGGGCAATTCGGGATCGGATTCCAGCGGATCTTCTTTTAGCGGGTCTTCTTTTGGCGGATCGCCGGGCATACATTTTGAAGCGCAGACTCCCGGCTCTCATGATCGCGATTCCATTGGAGTGAAATGGAGCGCGCACGACGAGAATGACGACCAACTTGTCTACTCCGTTTACTACCGCGGTGACGGCGAGGCACGCTGGTTGCTGCTCAAGGATAATCTCAGCGACAAAGCGTATTCGTTCGATGCCAGCTTGTTGCCGGATGGAGGTTATACCGTGAAGGTGGTTGCGTCGGATGCGCCGTCGCACTCACCGGGTGAAGCTTTGTCGGCATCGAAGGAAAGCCGGCGGTTTGAGGTGGATACGACTGCGCCGCGTATTGAGAACCTGAGCGCGTCTATTGAAAGTGGACAGATTCATGTGACGTTCCGTGCGATCGATGGATTTTCTACTGTCAAGCGCGCGGAATATTCCGTGGATGCCGGCGAGTGGAAATATGTGGAACCCATCGGCCAGCTCTCCGATGCCAAAGCCGAGAGCTATGACTTTAAGGTTGCGGCAGACAAGATCGCGCCAAATGACGAGAAAAACGCGGCGGGGTCGGAGCATGTTGTAGTGGTGCGAGTCTACGACCACTATGACAATATGGGCGCGGCTAAGACCTTAATCCGCGCAAAGTGAGCGGGTGCGCGGTGGTTGGGGCTCTTGCTCAAGCCAGCTTGCTTGATTTCACCTGGGGTTCTGAAATTTCCATGAGGACAGGTCGCGATTGAGCAGATCTTCCAATTCCTCGACCTCTGGGCGAAACATTTCATAGAGACGCCTTGAAATGTGCGCTGGTAACTTTGGAAAAGGATCTCCTCCGCCCAGGACCAGCTTGCATAGAGGCGAATTCTTAAATGCGATCACGAACCGGTCCAGCCGCCGGGCCTTCATCCAATCTGCAACCATCATCGCGCCTCGCGTACCGTAGTAATTACGGGGATAGGTCATGCCCTCGGAGTGGTGCACGAAGCGGCGCTGCGACGCTTTTAGTTGAAAGCGGGAGAGTCCGATAAAGTCCACAACCGAATCTGTGAAGGATTGGGGGTTGTCCAATAAATCGTCATAGATGCCGACCAGAATGTTGTCAGCGCCGAAGGCCTGCTGCCACTGTTTGAGATTGCCGGCATAGCAGCTCGATTCCATGAGTTCGGGGTCGTGTTCGATCGCCTGTTCCAGGTTCCAGCGAATCAGGCCATAGGCGCGCTTCAAGCGGTAGAGAGAGACGAGGCGCGCAACCGGATTGCGGAAGACGCAAACGATTTTGGCATCCGGAACGATACGCATCATTCGCTCCCGGGCTAGAGCCGAGGCAAAGTACGTAGGCGCAACTTCGCCGATGCGCCGATCGCCTTTCGAATTCTCGTAATGAGCCAGATACCACTTCAGGCCGCGATGAAAGTGAGTATCAAAAAACCTGGTTTCTTTCGAGGGGCTGGGCAGCAAAGTATGCGAGCTTAGGATTTCATGCAACCAACTGCTGCCGGTTCGAGGTGGGCCGACGATAAAAAAGGATGGAAGCGATTTCCTCTCCACGTCGTCAATCGATTGGCCGACGGCCTGGCTGGTTTCGTTCTGGCAAGCCAGATCTACCGCGTTCATAGGAAGCGTAGCTTCGCCAGTATCCCGAATTCCGGACATCTGCCTCACTCAACTGCAAGGGTGAAGACGAATGGCAGCCGAATCGGATGAGGATTTACAGGGATGGGTTGTTAAAATTCTGTGCCGGACTAGTAAAAATCTGGCATCTAAGGCGTTTTCTCCGCCGCTTCTGAAACCCCCGCAGCCACGCCACGGTTGACGGCGTCAAGCGCGCCGGCGCGGCGCAACTCCGGAAAGATCCATGCCCACAGGGCGATGACCACCATGGTCCCTATTCCGCCTAGTAGAACGGCGGGCACTGTACCAAACCATTGTGCGGTCAATCCAGACTCAAACTGGCCAAGCTCATTGGATGTCCCGATAAAAACCATATCGACGGCCATCACGCGCCCACGCATTTCATCGGGGGTGCGCAATTGCACCAGGGTCGCACGAATGATCACGCTAATCATATCGGCTGCGCCCAGGAAGATTAGTGAAATCAGAGAAAGTATCAGGCTGGTGGAAACACCAAACAAAATCGTGCATATTCCGAAGCCAGCAACCGACCACAACAGGGTTGGTCCAGCGCGGCCACGCAGCGGGCGGTGGGCTAGGGCAACTGCCATTACGGCGGCGCCGACTCCCGGAGCGGTCCGCAACAGTCCTAATCCCCAGGGCCCGGTGTGAAGAATCTCGCGTGCATAGACGGGAAGAAGGGCTACGGCTCCGCCTAGGAGCACTGCAAACAGGTCGAGTGAAATCGCACCTAGAATCAGTTTCTCGCGCCAGATGAAGTGCAATCCGGCGAAAACTGTTTTTATCGTCATGGGCTCGCGGCGGCGGACTTGTTGGCGGGTCTTGATCCGGAAGGCAGAGATGAGTGCTCCTACCGCGGTTAGCATGGCGGCAGCGTAAACCGCAGAGGGACCGCGAAAAGCCGCGTAGAGAATTCCGCCGAGAGAAGGTCCAAGAATCGTTGCCGCCTGAAAGGTCGAGGCGTTCCACGCTACGGCATTGGCGAAGTGTTCGTCGGGGACGAGCTGCGGCAAAATCGAGCGGCTTGCCGTTCCGTTGAAAGAGCGCACCACGCCGAGCAGGATCAGGACCAGATAAATCGGGAGCACTGGATGCGTACTCCGAAGGGCAAGGACGAGCAAGAACCCGGAGCAGACCGCATATCCGGCATAGCACGCAGCCAGCACCTTGCGCCTGTCAAACCGATCGGAGGCATGACCGGAAACGAGAAACAGCAGAATGCCTGGAAGAAACTGGGCCAGACCGACCAGCCCGAGATCGAGGGCGCGCTTGGTGATGTCGTAAACCTGCCAACCCACGGCGACCGCCTGCATCTCAACCGCGGCCACGATCAGGAAGCGAGCAATCTCGAATAGCACGAAATCCGGATGCGTGAAGGCGATGCGTCCGGCTTTGGAGTCGGTGGGTGAGGGCATGGAGTGGGATGTGATCTTCTAATGTGCCACAGAAAGGGAAGAAGTGCTTTCTGGGATTAGTCTTGCCTAAGCAGGTTTAATCAACATCATGCATCAATTAGACTGATCCTATGGCTAAACGCCTTCAAGTTAAATTAGAGGACGCCGACTATCGTGACATACAGCGCATGGCGCGGTCGCGTCACATGTCGCTGGCCGAATGGGTCCGGCAGGCTCTGGAGCGGGCACGTCGCCACGAACCGCTGGGCACCATAGAGAAAAAGCTCGAGGCCATCCGCACTGCCTCGCGGCATGAATCGCCGACTGTCGACATCGACACCATGTTAGAGGAAATCGAGCTGGGATATTCCTCCGGTCAGCACTAGTGATGAGTGATGATGGAAGCGCTGCGAAGAGTTGGCTGGATCGTCTGCATTGTTTACTCAACGATTCCGGCATTCTGGCTCGTGATTCATCCGCGCATCGAGTATTGGCGCGCGCGGCGACGATCGCCATACCGAACTCTTCTGCCTCTCTGGATGCTAATGTGGGCAGTCGTAGCCGCTATCACAGCAACGTGGCGCGGTAAGATCCTCTATAGAAACAACTGGACCTGGATTCCGGCGTTGGTTTTATTCTGCCTGGGAGTGATCCTCTACAAACTCGCTGGCAGCGGGTTCAGCCTGTCTCAACTCGGAGGACTGCCCGAGGTATTACCGAACCACGACCAACAGCGTCTGGCGACCACGGGTATTCGCGCGCGGGTGCGGCATCCGGTCTATCTGGGGCATCTCTGCGAAATGCTGGCTTGGAGCGTAGGTACGGGGTTGGCGGTTTGCTGGGTGTTGACCGTATTTGCCATCGTGACGGGTGCAGTGATGATCAGAATGGAGGATAGAGAATTGGAGAAGCGGTTCGGGGAAAATTACCGCGAATATCGATCGACCGTCCCTGCGGTTTTGCCAAAGATAATGATTAGGCACATTGGCCGATCAAATTGAACGCAGCGACAAGCCGGTGTCTATAATCCGAATTGGCTGAAAGCTGTGAGCTTAAAGTCCGACCTCTATGCGCTTTGAACTCTTCATCGCGACTCGGTACCTGCGCGCCAAGCGCAGGCAAGCTTTTATTGGCATTATCACCGGCATTTCGATTGTTGGAGTGGCGGCGGGAGTGGCTTCGCTGATTGTTGCGCTGGCCATCAATAATGGCTTTCGTCAGGACTTGCAGGAGAGACTGATTGGATCGTCCTCGCACATCAGCTTGCTACGTGTCGTCGACGATGGTATTAAAGATTGGCCGCCGCTGGTCGAACGGCTTTCTAAACAGCCGCATGTGATCGCCGCTGCTCCAGCGATTTTCGAGCAGGTGCTGATCTCCCGTGGGCCGCGCGCCCGGGGCGCGGTGCTCAAGGGCATGATTCCCGCAGATGAGCGCAGGGTCGGCGATTTACTCAGCACGATCAAAGAAGGTTCTGCCACCGCGCTGGATGAAACGCCTGCACAACCCGATGCAGGATCAGCTGAAAAAGCGAACGGTCCAACAACTGGCGGCTCTGGTACCACACCTCCGGAATCTCCCGATTCCCTTACGGGCGTGCAAGCGCGTGTCGCGGCGATGCCTCCGATTATTCTCGGCAAGGACATGGCCGATAATTTGGGCGCGACGGTCGGTTCCGTGGTGCTGGTGACAAGCCCGCAGGGCGAATTGACTCCCTTCGGCATGGTCCCGAAATACAGCCGCTTCCGCGTGGCCGGAATATTTAGCTCCGGCTTTTATGATTACGACTCGTCGTGGGCGTTCACGCGACTCTCGGATGCGCAACGTTTGTTTGGCCTCGGCGATCTGATTTCGGTGATTGAATTCAGGGTCGATGACATTTACAAGGCGGATGTAGTTTCGCAGAAACTGGAAGATGCGGCGGGGAAGGGTTTTATGGCCACCAATTGGATGGAGCAAAACAAAGCTCTGTTCCACGCGCTGCGCCTGGAACGCCTGGTCACATTCATCACGATTGGATTGATCGTCTTCGTGGCGGCGCTGAATATTCTGATTTCGCTGATCATGATGGTGATGGAAAAGACCCGGGACATTGCCGTGCTCTTGTCGATGGGCACGCGCAAGTCTCAGGTGCGGAACATTTTTATTGCGCAAGGAATGTTGATCGGAGTGATCGGCACGGTGATTGGCCTGGTGCTGGGATACACCATCTCTTATGCGGGCGGCCACTACCACATGATCTCGCTTTCGCCGGAGGTTTACTCGATCGATTACGTGCCGTTTGCTCCGCGGCTGATGGATGGCCTGCTGGTGGCACTGGTGGCGATTGGGGTTTCGTTTGTGGCTACGCTATATCCGTCGTGGTCAGCGGGCAGGACGCTACCGGCGGAAGCGTTGCGCTATGAGTAGCTCCGCTCGCCAGATCTACATGCCCCGACCGCCCGTGGAACTTTCTTTCGCTTGCCGCCGTACCATGAAATGGAAAGATTAAGAAGGAGGTCCAAACATGTTCACTTTCCTCCTGTGGTGCATCTTGTTTGTACTGTGCTGGCCGCTGGCTCTGCTGGCGTTAATCGCCTATCCGTTCGTTTGGCTGTTACTGCTTCCCTTCCGCATTGTCGGTGTCGCGGTGCATGGGGTTCTTGAGATTATCTACCTCGCTATCACGCTACCATTTCGACTTCTGGCCGCGCCGTTTCGGGTATAGCGGCGGATGAATCGAGATCGTGAGCTCAGCTTTCCATCACTTTCAACGCTGGACTCACCAGCAGTCTCGCCTCGGTCGCTCGCTGCACATCTTCCGCTGTCAGCCCCGGCGCCACTTCCTCAAGCACCAGTCCCCGCTCGGTTACCCGGATGTATGCCATCTCGGTCACAATCGTATCCACTACTTTCACCCCGGTGAGCGGCAGTGTGCACTTCTTCAAAATTTTCGGGGAGCCATCTCTCGTCGCGTGCTCCATCGCCACGATAACGCGCCGGGCGCCGGCGACCAGGTCCATCGCGCCGCCCATCCCTTTCACCATTTTTCCGGGGATCATCCAGTTCGCGAGGTTTCCCGACTCATCCACTTCCATTGCGCCCAGCACGCTTAAGTCGATGTGCGCGCCGCGGATCATGGCAAACGAATCGGCGCTCGAAAAATATGACGTGCCCGCCATCTCGCTCACCGTCTCCTTGCCAGCGTTGATCAGATCGGCGTCTTCCTGACCTTCGACAGGATAGGGTCCAATTCCCAGCATCCCGTTCTCCGACTGCAACACAACCTCAATCCCCGGCGGAACATGATTCGCAATCAGCGTAGGCATTCCAATGCCAAGGTTCACATAGAAGCCGTCGCGCAGCTCGCGTGCAATGCGGCTCACGATGCGCTCACGCTTTTCGACGTCTTTGCCGGGCTTAATCGTCATTGTTCTGGATACTCGAATTCTGGATACTGGGCACTAGGTGCTGGCTACTGATTTTCTAACCGTCCGCCGCTCAATCCGCCGCTCGTACAACTCGCCCTGAAAAATTCTTTTCACGTAAACCGAGGGCGTGTGAATGGAATCGCCATCCAACTCTCCGGCTTCGACCAGATGCTCGACTTCAGCAATCGTTACCTGCGCGGCCGTCGCCATCATGGGATTAAAATTCCGCGCCGTCTTGCGATAAACCAGATTGCCCATGCGGTCGCCCTTCCATGCCTTCACGAAGGCAAAGTCTGCTTTCAAGCCGCGCTCCATCACATAGGTGCGTCCCTCGAACTCGCGCATCTCTTTGCCTTCAGCGACAATTGTGCCAACACCTGTGGGAGTAAAAAATGCCGGAATCCCGGCGCCGCCTGCGCGAATGCGCTCGGAAAACGTTCCCTGCGGGACGAGATCAAGTTTAATTTTGCCACTCAGCACCATTTCTTCCAGCAGCTTGTTCTCACCGACGTAGGTGCCGATGTGATGCACGATCTGTCCTGCTGCGAGCAATAAACCATTGCCGAGGCCGTCCACGCCAACGTTGTTGCTGATGGTGGTCAGGTTCTTCGATCCCTTCCGCACGAGAGCGCGAATCAGATTCTCCGGGATCCCGCATAGTCCAAAGCCGCCGATCATGATGACCGCACCATCGCCTACATCGCGAATCGCCTCATCGGCATTGGTGACGACTTTATTCATAGCATCCGCATTCTAAATACAATTCACCACGGAGTCACGGAGCCACGGAGAAAACAAAACTCACAAAAGCATTGCGGAACTTGATTCAGTTAACAGCCAGCAGTCGATTTTCTCCGTGCCTCTGTGCCTCCGTGGTGAATCACTCTTTCTTCCCCGGATTCTTCTTCAACCCATGAGCCTGCTCAAATTCCTCCGCTAACTGCCGCGTCGAAAGGTTCTCGCGGATGTGTGCCAGACGCTGCTCCACCTTGAATAGCGCATCCTCGATGTTCTTTTTGTTGCTGATGGCGATGTCGCGCCACATCGAATATGGGCTTGCCGAAATCCGCGTCATCTCGCGTAAGGCACGGCCGCCGGCCGGAAGCAGCGGAGCCTCTTCGCCAAATTCTTCGACCAGAGCCGCCGCCAGCGCAGTTGAAATCATCTGCGGCAGGTGACTGATCCAGGCGCACAGGCGATCGTGATCCTGCGGAGGCATCATGGCGACGCGCGCTCCAATCTGATCGATCCACCCCACGAATTCCGCGAACAATCCCTCGTTCAGGTTCTGCCCTGGAAGTGGCGTCAGAAACCACACCGCATTCTGGAATAAATCGGCATCCGCGTAATCCACGCCACTATTCTCTTTTCCCGCCATCGGATGCCCAGCCAGAAATCTCTTGCCCGCATTCTTCCCAAATACTTTAAGCGCCTGCTCCGACACAGCTGCTTTCGTGCTTCCCACATCCGTTAGCAACGTAGTTGCAGGCAGCCCCGGACCCAGCCGCCCGATCAAATCCACAATGGCTAAAACTGGTGTGGCGAGCACGACCAACTGGCTGCCGCGGACAGCATCGAGGGGCTCGGCGAATCCGTTGTCGATCACGCCGCGCATCTTTGCTTTCTTCAGCGCCGACTCGCGATCGCAGCCCACAATTCGCCCGGCAAAGCGCCGCTTGCGCAGCGCCAGGGCCAAAGAGCCCCCTATTAGGCCCGTCCCGATTATTGTGATTTGACGAATGGGCATAAGAAACTTTTCACCACGGAGACATGGAGGCACAGAGAAAAAATAAAACCCTAAAGATGCTAAACTTCGCCCGCTAACATGGAATGATGCGGAATGAGCAGGCCCAGCTTTCGCAGTTGCGTTTCTCTGTGTCTCTGCGGTGAAAGATTTTTACGCGATCTTTCTTCCTACTGCCGGCGCGATCATGCGCAACTCATCCATCAGCGTTGCGAACTGCTCTGGAAACAACGACTGCGCGCCATCCGACCACGCATTGTTCGGGTCGCAATGTACCTCGATGAGCAGCGCATCCGCGCCCGCAGCCACTGATGCGCGAGCCATCGGCGCGACTTTGTCACGCCTGCCGGTTCCGTGCGATGGATCAGCCGTCATTGGCAAGTGCGAGAGCTTGTGGATGATTGGAATCGCGGAAATATCCATCGTGTTGCGCGTATAGGTTTCAAAGGTCCGAATACCGCGCTCGCATAAAATCACATCGTAGTTTCCGCCGGCCATAATATATTCCGCCGAGAGGAGCAATTCTTCGAGCGTGGCCGCGATGCCTCGCTTCAACAGGATCGGCTTGCGGACTTTCCCCAACTCGCGCAGCAGATTAAAGTTCTGCATGTTGCGCGCGCCCACCTGCAGAATGTCGACGTAAGGCAGCATCATCGGAATCTGCGAGATCTCCATCACCTCGCTGATTACCAGCAGCTTGAAGTTATCTCCCGCTTCGCGCAACAACTTCAGCGCGTCTTCTCCGTGGCCTTGAAAAGAATAAGGAGAACTGCGCGGCTTGAATGCGCCGCCCCGAAGTCCGCGTGCCCCGGCCTTGGCCACGACTTCCGCCGTCGCAAAAAGTTGCTCCCGCGTTTCGACCGAACACGGGCCTGCCATTACGACAACATCGTTTCCTCCGATGACAACATCGTTTGCCAGCTTGACGACCGTCCCTTCGGGACGGAAACTCTTCCCCGCAAGTTTGTAGGGCGCGCTGATGCGATGGACTTCCTGCACTCCGGGCAACAGCTCGAGGTTGCGGATGTCGAAATCGATCCCCGCTCCAACCGCGCCCAGCACGGTTTGCCGCGCGCCGGTCGAACGGTGCACTTCAAATCCCATCTTCACCAGGTGTTCAATGACCTGCTGAATCTGAGTTTCATCCGCCATGTCTTGCATTGCCACGATCATAAGAAAACCTTTTCGCCGTCAGCTCTCAGCCATCAGCTTTCAGTGTTTGGGCTGACGGCTGATAGCTGAAGGCGGCCTTTCAATCATTCACTTCTGAATCCAATTCTGTTTCCCGCCCTACTTTCGCCGAGTCCGGCTTGGCCACAATTTCTTCTTTCTGGATATTCCGCATTACATCAATGATTCGTTCAAAAATACGCACCAGATCGCGGCCGGGCAACGGACCCTGATTCGTCTCCTGCACATGCTCGAACACGATCCTCTCGCGGTCGGGCTCGTAAATCGGCAAATTCGTGTTTCGCTTCAGCCGTCCAATCTCCACGGCCGCACACGCCCGCTCGCTGAGGAGCTCCACTAAGCGGCGGTCGACTTCATCAATTTTCTTACGCCAATCAGCGATATCCATGAACTCAGCTCTCGGCCCGCAACTTTCCCACAAATTCTGCCACAGCCGCCGCTTCCCGGCCATGATTCCGTTCAATCGTCTCGACGATCGCGCTGCCCACTACGACTGCGTCTGCGAACTTTCCAACCTCAGCAAACTGCTGTGCATTCGAAATCCCGAAGCCGAGCGCAATTGGCAACTTTGTGACGCGGCGCAAGCGCTTCACCAATTTTTGCGCATCATCCGCCAACTGTTGCCGCGCTCCGGTCACTCCCGTCCGCGATACCGCGTACACAAATCCTCGCGAGGTCTCTGCAATGCGCTTCAAACGGGCATCGGGACTGGTCGGGGCTGCCAGAAAGATTGGCGCCAGATCATTTGCTTTCATGGCTTGCAAATATTCATCTGCTTCTTCTACCGGCAAATCTGTCACTAGCACTCCATCTACTCCGGCGTGACGGGCTATCGTGCAAAACTTCTCTGTTCCCATGCGCAAGATGGGATTCAAATAGGAAAATACAATCACCCCCGTTGACTGCGCGTGCTGTCGAACTTCGGCCGCCAGCGTCAACACCTGCGCGAGAGTAGTTCCGTGCTTCAGCGCGCGCTCGCTTGCCCGCTGAATCACCGGACCATCCGCCACCGGATCGCTGAAGGGCACGCCCAACTCAATCACATCAGCTCCAGCCTCAATCGCGGCCAGCACGACTGCGCGCGTCGTTGCCAGATCTGGATCGCCGCACGTTACATACACTACCAGTCCGGGCTTTTTGTAAAAAGTAAGAGGCATAGGCTTCAAAGGCGCTGGGCCGTTCTCAACCGTCCGGGAATGTTACTTTATCTGTTCGAGTGCTTCCTCGAGCGCATCGAGAGTATTTTGATCGGGCGGCCCGGCTTGGTACGCCGAGATCACACTAATGGCATCACTGATTGCAAAACGAGTCTCATCCACGTTCACGTAAAACCTCTTCTTTACTAGCTCGAGAATTGCGAGTGCCGCTTGGAAAAGGATAAACGCTTGGCTCTCGGTTTTCAGCCGATCTATAAGCCATCGAAAATATCTCGGGCGCGGCTCAACCTGAAGCATGCATATAGCGGCCAATCTCCTTCCAGCAACTTCAGATTGTGTTAATTTTGTTCGTAGAGGCAAACCAGCCAAGGCTAAAGTTCGCATTCCTGCTGCGATTTCATTCATTCTCCGCGTCCGCATGGGACCACTTTGCATTTCAGTGCGAATAGACTCGTATTGGCTAGCCAAATCGAAAATTTGGTCTCTCACTGCTTCTAAGACTTCGGCTTTCGGAACACTAGAATCTACAACCTTCTTTTTTAGATCTTTCGCGGCTCGGAGTTGATTTTTCGGAACCGCATTTCGTGTGTCAGCTTCATCAACCTTTGCTCCAGCTTCACTTACGGCTTCTTCCAACTCTTCCTCAACCTCGAACTGGCCAAGCTTCAGCTTTTTCGCGGTGGAAAGTTTGCGGCCCAAGACTTTTAGAAGGAACGCAATCCTGATTCGATTAACAAATAAAAACCATGCCACGACCGCTGGCCACGCTATTGCGCTGAGAATGGCAGCGACGCTTGAGAACAAAGCCCGCCCAAGTCGTGGGCTGATCTGTCATTTGAAATCTCCGTACAATTACTTCCGCGACAAACTCAATCGATTTTCAGGTTCTCCCGCAGAATTCCAATATCTTTATCCCCGCGCCCGGAAATGTTCACCAGCACCACATCCGACTTCTTCATTTTGGGCGCGCGCTTCATCACTTCCGCCACCGCGTGTGCGGATTCCAGTGCTGGAATAATTCCCTCCGTACGAGCCAGCGTTGTGGTCGCCTCAAGCGCTTCTGCATCCGACGCCGGAACATACTCAGCGCGTCCTGCATCCCTCAACGCCGCATGCTCCGGACCGATCGAAGGATAATCCAGCCCCGCTGAAACCGAGTGTGTAGTGGCAATTTGCCCAGCGGAATCCTGCAGAACGTAGGAGTAAGTACCCTGCAAAACTCCCGGCGAACCCTCCGCGAAAACGCGCCGCATGTTCGCCCAACGCCTCGCCGCGGCCGCCCGCCTCCACTCCGATCAGGCGAACGTTCTTGTCTTTTAGAAATTCGTAGAAAATTCCGATTGCATTCGATCCCCCGCCCACGCAGGCGATCACCGCCGTCGGCAGTTTTCCCTCGGCCTTCAGAATTTGTGCACGCGCTTCGCGCCCGATCACGCGATGGAAATCCCTCACCATGGTCGGGATAGGGATGCGCGCCTAGCACGCTGCCCAATAAATAATGCGTGGTCCGCACGTTTGTGACCCAGTCGCGCATGGCCTCGTTGATTGCGTCCTTCAGCGTGCGCGAGCCTGACTCCACACCGCGCACTTCCGCTCCGAGCAGGCGCATACGAAATACATTCAGTTCCTGCCGCCGCATGTCTTCGGTTCCCATATACACGACGCATTCAAAACCCAACAGCGCGCATACCGTTGCCGTAGCCACGCCATGTTGCCCCGCGCCGGTTTCGGCGATCACGCGCCGTTTGCCCATGCGTTCCACGAGCAGCGCCTGGCCCACGCAGTTGTTAATCTTGTGCGCACCGGTGTGCAGTAAATCTTCACGCTTCAAGTAAATCTTCGCGCCGCCCAACTTCTGCGTAAGCCGCTTTGCAAAGGTTAGAGCTGTTGGACGCCCCGCGTAGGTGCGCAGCAATTCTTCCAGCCGCTTTTTGAACTTTGGATCGCGTTTTGCCTTCTCATACGCCCGCTCTAACTCGTCGAGCGCCGCCATCAAAGTCTCAGGCACGTAGCGCCCGCCGTAAGCGCCGAAGCGTCCGGGTTGGTTTGGGTGCGAAACGCGAGGGGGCTCCGCTCTCGCCGCGCGCTTTGCGGTTGGAGTGAGAGGTTTGAATTTTGTAGCTCCACTTCGATTTTTGCTAATCGTCGCCGTTGCCATTTCTTAACCCGTCTTCCGATCCGCGTCCCGCACGGCTTTCACGAACGCACGCACCTTGTCCGGATCTTTCTTCCCAGGACTTGCCTCCACTCCTGAAACGACGTCCACTCCCCAAGGTTTCAGAACGTGCATGGCCTCAACAACATTTTCTGGCGTCAATCCGCCAGCAACGACCAGTTTCACGCCGTCTCGCCGCATGGCTTCTGCGAGCGGAACGGCCTTTTGCCAATCAAATATTTTTCCCGTTCCTCCCGGCATTCGCAAATCCCCCGAATCCAGCACAAACGTGTCCATCAACCCTTCGGGAATAGAAAAGCCCTCAAGCAAGTTTTGATCGCGGTTAGTGAATTTAAACTCGGCCTTTTGAAGTTCTTCGTCGTCGCCAAATGCCTTCATGGGCAGCGCCATCAGAAATCGCGCGCGCTTCGGAAGGAGGGATACTTCCAGTGCGCTACCTGCACCGCGCCTTTCACCATTTTCGAAATACATGTACGTCTGAGTTCCGGACAATCCAGCCTCTAGAAGGACTCTCGTCGAATCAAGGTCGCCGCCACTCACGAATACCCCGATCTTCTCTACTTTCTCCGGCAATTTCTGAATGATTTCTCGCACAACCTCGACGCTAACATTCCGCGGACTCTTCTCATAAAATACAAACCCTACCGCATCCGCTCCGGCTTCGACCGCGATGAGAGCGTCTTCCAGATTCGTCATCCCACAAATTTTCACCCAAGTCATGAGAAAAGTTGTCCGGGAATTGTAAGAAGTTTTGATCTGCTAGGCATTACTCGGGACTCCGGCTACCAACTCTCGCAGCGCTTCACCGGGGTGTTCCGCTCGCATCAGCGACTCTCCGATCAAAAAAGCGTCATAACTGACCGTCCGCAGGCGTGCGATATCTTCTCCCGAGCGAATGCCGCTCTCGGCAACCTTCACCACATTCTTTGGAAGGCGGTCTGCCAGCCGGATCGCGGTTTCCGGATCGACCTGGAACGTCCGCAGGTCGCGCGTGTTTACGCCAATCAGATCGCAGCCCGCATCGAGAGCGCGCTGCAATTCTTCTTCATCGTGCACTTCGCACAAAACGTCGAGCCCGCGCTCAGCTGCACTTTGCGCCAGCCGCGTTAATTCTGTTTGCGACAACGCCGCCACGATCAGCAATATCGCGTCCGCTGAATTCGCACGCGCTTCCAGCAATTGAAATTCGTCCAGGATGAAATCTTTGCGCAGACACGGAACCTTCGCGGCCGCCGAGGCCAGGCGCAAATTCTCCAGCGATCCCTGGAAAAAATCTGCATCGGTTAAAACGGAAAGCGCTGCTGCGCCCGCCGCTTCCAGTTCCTGTGCCAACTCTTCCACGCGAAAATTTTCCCGGATTAATCCCTTTGATGGCGAGGCCTTCTTCAATTCCGCGATCACGGCTACGCCAGCTCTGCTCTTTGTCTCCAGCGCCCGTCGAAAGCCGCGCGGCACGTGCTGTTCCGCTTGCCGTTCGAGTTCGCGCAAATCGGCAGTCCGCTTGGCTTTAGCGACTTTGCCGCGCGTGGAGCGGACAATCTGGTCGAGAGAAACAGGCATAGCGAGTGCCTGAATTATACGGGAAGGCGCGATTCTGGGGCCGAGATCGCTATTACTGGCAGACGCTCTCAAGCTCCTTGTAAGGCTTCTCGGTGTGTTCCGGGTCCTTGATCTGCTTCACCTGCATCCACTGGTCGAGCAGCGTGCCGGCGTCGTGCAGACCCACGTCCGGATCGCCATCGTAGATCGTGTCGGTCTCCGCTTCTTCCAGCGTCACCAGCTTGAAACCTTTTTTCTTCAGCAGATCCAGCGCGTCGGGCAGAATTGTGCTGCTGAACGCTCCCAGATGCATGAGCAGCACATAGTTGATCTCGTGGCCGTAGATCAGTTTGGCTTGCTCGCGACCCAGGTCCAGGAATGCGGAGGCCGTGCTCAAATAACTCGAGCGCAGCCACGCGATCGACTTGGCATCGTTCTTCGCGGCGCACCGGGCGTAGGCCGTGTTCCACAAATAGTCTTCCCAGTCGAGAGTTACCTGCGCGATCCTGTATCCGTGAGCTTTTAAATAAGCTCGAATGGCGCGGCGCTTTTCTACGGTGTCTCCCTCATGCAGATAGGGATAGCGAAGCCAGTGCCAGTTGGCGTTCGCGTCTCGTTGCAGTAATTCCAGCGCGGGTTCGTTTTCCTCGATGTCCCGCTCGAAGGCCTCGGCTGGGTTTTGCTCCAGGTCCATGTGTGAATAGGTATGGTTTCCGAAAGGCTCCGCTGCTGCCCAGAGTTTTAGCGCCTCGGCGGCGTCGTCAGTGCCTTCTAGTTTTTTCGCATTGATGAAGCCGTACACGGGAGGCACGTGGCGCTTCTTCAGAATCTCTAAAACGTTCTTAGTCGTCTCTGCCCGAGTCACTCCCGGCGGAAGCGTTCCGTTTAGGGGCAGGTCGTCAAGAGTGATGGCTAGTTTTTGGGCGGCGCATACGTTGCACAGCGCGCACAGGGAAAAAAGAAAGGAAGCTACGAACCGCGAAGAGATCGAACCGGCGGTACGGCAGGATTTTTCCATCCCCAGAGTTTACCTGAAGCGGGAGCGTGGACGGAGACACGGGAGATCAAGGTAGTGATGCAATTTGGCTGACGCGCTGGGCCGGTCAAGACTGAGATCCTTCGCTGCGCCTGAAAAGCGGCTATGCTCAGGATGACAGTTGTAGTCAAAAAGGACTCGAACCGAAAAAATTCTTTGGTGCCATCGAAGGGACTCGAACCCCCACACCGTTGCCGGTACATGGACCTGAACCATGCGCGTCTGCCAATTCCGCCACGATGGCAATCTGGGCAATGCAGCGGCGGCCCGAAGGCCGCCGGTCAGGAAGAACTAACTTTTTCTATTTTACAGGCATGCTACGGACTGTCAAACCAAGTACTCACCACGGAGGCACAGAGACACGGAGAAAACAAAAAAGAGCTGAAGAATAATTCTAGGATTTTCGTCTGTGTCTCCGTGCCTCCGTGGTGAAACGTTTTTGGAGGCCGAACTCACGCCAGCTTTGCAGTCATCGAAATTTTCGCGTTCAGGACTTTCGATACCGGACATCCCTTCTCGGCGGCCTCTGCGTACTTTTGAAATGTAGCCGCGTCCGCGCCGGGAACCTTCCCGACTACATCGAGATGGCTCGCGGTAATCGTCCAGCCGGAATCCTGCTTTTCCATGGTCAGCGTGACGTTCGTGCTGATGCTCTCCGGCGTGAGATTCGCTCCACCCAACTGCGCCGAAAGCGCCATCGAGAAGCACGCGGCATGCGCCGCTGCAATTAATTCCTCGGGATTAGTTCCGGGGCCGTTCTCGAATCGAGAGGTAAATGAATACTGTGTGTCTTTCAACACTCCGCCCGGAGCTGAAATCGTTCCTTTGCCGTCTTTGAGTCCGCCCTTCCATACTGCGCTTGCTTTGCGTTCCATCGCTTTCTCCTTCTCATGATCGCAGAATTGAATCCTCTGTCATTGTAGATGGAGAGCGTTCAAGCTGTCAGGCGAAGGTGACTCGGATAGTGGTGCAGCTGGCTTGCGCGTTGCGCCGGTTAAGCGGGAGATCCTTAGCTTCGCCTGGAAAACGGCTCCGCTCAGGGATAACAGTCATTGTGTAATGGTCAAATGGGAGTACTACATGGAGTTGGGTCGTCTGCAATCGCGCATCGCGCTCAATAAAAATCTGAGCAACTCAAATAAAAGCCGCACAGCGGACAACTCAACTTGCACCGGTGCTCTTTCAATTCCGTTGAACAGTTTGGGCAAAAGCGCTCGGGATGCGCTTCTTGCGCCCGTACGGACTCGACTCGATTTCCGATAACCTTATGTTGCCCGCTTGTGGTCACCCGCGCAACATACCTCCGCGCAGGCTCGCGCACAAGTGGAAAATCGTCTTCCCCTAATATGCTGGGCCGAGCTAAAGGCTCTCGAATTTTTTTCTCCTACCGTTCATAAAACTTCATGCTTCCACAGCCATTTTTGCGCTAGAATGCTTCTGCATTGAAGAGTGGTGTCGGTTGGCCACGGCACTGCTCTTGGCCTTCCCCCAGGAGGTAGTAGATGTATCGGCCCTATCCTAGTTCCACGGCGGACTCTCGTCCGTTTTTGGACGTTCAGTCCATGATTCGCAACCTTGCTCAAGATTTTGTCACCTCGTTCAACACCGGCAACTACGATCAGGTGGCCGCGCTCTTTGCTCAAGACGGCACATTTATGGCGCCGAATCATGATCCCGCCTATGGACCCAAGGCGATCGAGCGCTTGCTGAGGCAGATCGGCGAGGCGGGATATGAAGATCTGCGCCTCGAAACCATCCGTGTTGAGGCTTCCGGCGATCTGGCGATGGAAATCGGACGCTACACAGTGGGCGTTCGCCAGCCTGACGGCACCATCCTTACCGAGCGGGGCAAGTACGTAAAAGCGTGGCGGCGTCTCGGCGTCTGGCTCATCGTTGCGGACTGCTGGAGTGTTACTTCCCCACAGGTGGCCAGTCGGCTGGTCGCGTAAGAGAGGTCTGAGAGCGAGGAAAGACTTCCCGTCGATACGGGTTAGGAAATTCTCACCTAACCTAGCTGGTCTTCACTCTGATTCTGCCGATGATCATCTTGGATGGAAAGCGTTAGCCGGATGATCAGGATATTACTGGTGGAAGACAGCAAGTTTCTAAGACTTGCAACGGAGCGGGCGCTGACGCGCGCCGGTTATGAGGTCAGCAGCGCGCAGGATGGTCCAGAGGCGTTGCTCATGGCCAGGGAAAAACTGCCCAATCTGATTCTGCTCGATATGTTGTTGCCGAAGATGACGGGGCCGGATGTGCTTAAGGCGCTGAAAGGCGATCCACTGACCAAGGCAATCCCGGTGGTCGTTATGAGCGGCTTGTCACAAAGGAATGCCGGCCGGCTGGGCGAAGATGGCGCCGTTGGGTTCCTGGAGAAGGGCGAACTCGCTTTGGATCAGGGGCCGGAAAAACTGCTGGCTGCGCTGCGCGATATTCTCAAGAAACTTGCCGGCGAACAGACGAGCGCGACTACCGCATAGACGCCGAGCGTTATCAACACTGGTTACTAATTCCCACCTCTCGCAAAATAAATGACTTACCGACGGGAACTCAGGGCCCATGGCCGGAGTCTATGCAGGTTAGGGGATCGATTCCCGGTAGTAGCCGCAGCATGGCGATTTTTCGGTTCGGAATGGGGTGGGAAATCCTATAATTGAGGAGCGCCGGGAGATGGCGGGAGCGACCACCTTGGGAGAACTGGCAAGCGCGATCGGAGCACGGTCAGAGGAAGCGGCAATCGTCGCGGATCTGAAGGCCGGCTCGGAACAGGCATATGCCTGGCTGATTGGTGAATTTCAACGTCCGGTGTACGGACTGGTATACCGCATGGTGAGCGACCCGGCGGATGCGGCGGATACTACGCAGGATGTGTTCCTGAAAGTGTTCCGCGGGATGAAGCACTTTCATGGTGAATCCAGTCTGAAGACCTGGATTTACCGGATTGCCTTGCATGAGGCAGCCAACCGGAAGCGCTGGTGGTTCCGGCATAAGGCGCATGAGACCTCGATTGAGCCGGCAGAATCGGAAGGAACGGCGAGCGGGTATGGGGCTCCTCAGAATGACGCACTGCAGAACGCGCTGACCGACCGGCACCAATCTCCGTTCGATGATGTAGCGCAGCACGAAGTGCGGCAGCGAGTGGATGCGGAACTGCGACAGGTGGCGGAGCCGTATCGCACGACTCTGATTCTGCGTGACCTGGAAGAAATGTCGTACGAAGAGATTGCGGAGATTTTGCAAATTTCGCTGGGCACGGTGAAGTCCAGATTGACGCGCGGCCGACAGGCGCTAAAGCTACGGCTGGCGCCTTATGTGCGTGAAGTGGGCGGCGAGCTGGGACTTACCATACCGGCAGAAGACAACAAAGAAGAATTGACACAACAGGTTGCTGGAGGGGGTAGAAGGGTCGAGGTGATGCCATGAAAGATATGGCTATGAAATGTCCACAAGCAAATCGGTTGCTGTCACCGTATCTGGATGGAGCGGTGACGGGAGCCGAGATGCATAGCTTGCGTGAGCATCTGGACGAATGCGCGGCGTGCTTGAGCGAATACACGTCCTTGCGGCAGACGCAACAGTTGCTGATGAGTGTGGGCCGTCCGCAGGCGCCGGCGGATTTGGGATTGAAGCTGCGCCTGGCTATTTCGCGGGAGGCTGCGGAAACGCGGCGTCCGTATGAAGGTTTGCGCGTGCGGCTGGAAAATGCTTTTAACGCCTTCATGGTGCCGGCTACGGCTGGACTGGCGTGCGCAGTGCTGATTTTCGGCCTGGTCGCGGCGATCCTCGCGACCCCGGGACAGCTGCAGGCCAACACCACGCAAGATGTTCCGCTCATGTTGAATACCGGTCCGGAATTGCAGGAGAGCGCCTTCAGCTCGATGAGCACGATCAACGCCGAGTCCCTGGTGATTGAAGCCTACGTGGACAGGAACGGGCGGGTACAGGACTACAAAATTCTTTCCGATCCCGGGGCTTCCCAGGATCTTTTGCCGCAGGTAAAGCGGATGCTGATCTTTACGACGTTTCGTCCAGCGATGTCGATGGGACACCCATCTCATCGCGTGCAGTGCTGTCGTTCTCAAGGATCAGCGTGCAAGGGTAGTAGGGCACCGGAAACACTCCCCGCCTTCCCCGATTCTCGCATCTTGAAATCCCACCCTTGCAATGTGCCCGAGGGTAGGCCAGCCGCGCAACGCTTCCCCGCGCGGAAAACTCTACCCCACCCTCCCCCCTTCACGTGATCCTAGAAAACATTGGAGTTAGCAAATTTTCTCTGCAAAATCCGTTTTCTAAAGGACTTGGATATCAAAATCTTTAAAACAAAGAACTTGGAGATGGACGACTGCTTTCGTGGACTGTCGCTCCTGCGATCATGGGGGAGCAGGGCTGTGGAAGGCAAGGTTGGACGTCACAGTGCGGGTGAATAAATTTAGAGGATGCCGTGATTCCCACCCAACTTTGGATGGACTATTATTGCACCAAATTGAATACAACACCGCCAGTAAACTCTGTGTTGACATGAACGCCGCCGGCGGTCGTTGTACCGTAGAATCCCTGGGAACCCATCTGGATCAATTCGCCCGCGGGGTTAACTCCGTCACCATTAGCAACCCCGCCGAAATAGTGAAGAATGACCTCGGTCCATGCCCCGCCGGAGGTCTGCGGCGGCTTCAGTTTGAACACGATACCGTCGCCCGAGACAGTGCCCTTGCCGCCATAATAGGTAGTGCCGTAGAGGTTGTTGGCCGCGTCGCGAATCACTCCGGCCATTGGATTGGCTCCGTCCTTTGCATGAGATCCGAATTTGTACAGCGTGGTTTCCTGCCATGGACCGCCAGAAATTGCCGGCGGAGACAGTTCATACACAGCGCCCGGGTTGGGATTCGACTGGGTCCCCTGACTTGTGATGCCGTATATATTTCCCGCGGTATCAAAGATCAGAGGCCCCAGGGGATATCCGCCGAAGCCGCTGGTTCTGGTGAAATTACAAAGGATCGTTTCCGTCCATACCCCATTGTTCAGTGTCAGTTCAAAAACGGTGCCAATGTCTTCGCCGCCCAGAGTGGTTGTTCCGTAGAATGCGCCATTATGAACCACCAAGCCAGCCATGGGAACGGTGCCGTCGCCCCGATCAACTCCGAAATTATGAAGCACGCGGTAGGTCCATTCGCCGCCTGCGGTTGCGGGAGGTTTCAAGACGAAAGCTGTGCCTAGCTTGGCGCTGCCTCCATCCTGCGTCACGCCGTAAAAATCGTCGCCGTAGTAAAGCAGTTTGCTGCCCTGCAGGTTTCCAGGGGAGGGAAGGTTGGTCTCCGTCCACGCGCCGCCTTCCGTGGCCGGGGGGCTAAGTTCGAAGATCCCGCCATCGCGTGTTCCATATAGATTGCCCTGTTTGTCAAAGATGAGCGTTCCGCTGGGGTTAGCCCCGTCGCTGCCGCCTGTAAAACTGTACAGGACGGTTTCCGTCCAGTCGCCGCCCTGAACTGCCGGCGGCGACAATTCGAAGACAACGCCGCAGCCTTTCACGCCCACGGTACATGACCCTCCGAAGAATGTCGTGCCGTAAAGGTTCCCGTTCCCATCAGCCACGAGCGCGCCCTGCGCATACTCCCCATCGGGAGGTCCTGTGAACTTGTGCAGAACTTGTTCGACTGGGCCGGCGGCAAATGAGTTCACACTTGCGATCAGCAGGATAAGAATGCCAAGGACTGTCGAACAACCAAAAGAAACCGATTTGGCCGGCATGGGAGTACGTCCCTTCACAGGAAGAATCGGACAAAAGCCATGCCAGTTTGTTCCGCCTTCGCGGCGAATGTCAAGCTTCCCGTGGGGGCGGCTCCGCGGGCCTAGGCGCTCAAAGACATAGGCTGCCGATTAGGTTCCGCATCCCGTCCGCTATAGGTTCCTATGGCATTAATCGGCAATAGCTACCTGCTTTGACAGTGACCGCATCGGCGGCGTTTCCTGTATAGACGAGAACGTTCAATGTGGTGGGGTTGCTATTATTCGCCTGAATCGTGCCATCAAGAGTCGCTTGATAGGGCGTATTGATTGCACCCGGAGTAGCACTGACCACCGACGTGGCCGTCGTGCTGGTAATATTTACTGCCGAGCCTGCTGACCCTGCGTAGACTGGGCTGCTAGTATCCATTTTTCCCCAAGCATCGATTCGAATCGGGGCATTATTTGCGCCTTGCACCGATATCCCATCCAACGTCGTCGCAGTTGCTTGACTGTAAAGAATTCCGCAATGGAATGAATAGACCGAAGACAAAGGCAGCGATCCCCACGTAAACACCACCACAGTCCCGGGAGTCGTAGAGGTGATGGACATGTCCGAGGCTAGGTACTGTGTATTGCTAGTAAGCAAAAATTCTCCGATGCCAGTCTGCACGCGTCCCATCAAATTTGAATAACTTACCGGGTTGAAGACATTCGTAACATTGCCGATGATTGAATTTCCATTAATGCGGAAGTTGTTAAGCGTGATCATGGCGCTCATTGTCAGATTATTGGCATTCAGCAAAATGCCATTAAGTATTCCGCTGCCAGCCGTGCCGTCGATGGTGTTGTTGGCGATTGTCAGATTATTCATCGGGTATGACCACATACCGGTGAAGAGCACCTGTATCCCATATCGCATGATGAAAGACCCCGTGTTCGTGATCACATTATTGGCGATTACCGTGTCGCCCACGTATCCCGGCGAGGCCTGCACTTGCGTACTCTTTTCCCAAGCGATAAACCTCAGTAAAAACCGAAGAGATTGCGACTGGCCGCAAGCGTCAACAGGTTGCCCGTTACCGTATTCCCCAAGCCCGAGAAGACGATGGCCTCTTTTGCAGAATTGATGACGATATTGACGATCATGTTATTCCACGTTGTATCGGTGTCCTGGATGCCTTGGGAGCTCCAGTGTCGGTCGTCTGTGGAGTGTAGGTCAGGAACCGGCCGTGCTTACGCTCTCCGTCGCAGTGCTGTCACTGTGACGGTAGTCGTGGTGCTGGCTGTTACGGTAAACGTTTCATTGTAGCCAGAAGGAGCGAAGCCAGATGCGGTGATGCTCTGTCCGATTGCAAACAATTTCCCGATGGGCTGAGACATGGTAGATGTATAGGTTACCGATGATCCATTCCAGTAGCACCCGTCGTAGTAAGAGGACCGACGTTCGGATTGTTCCAGTTTCCCGAAAAGAATATGGTTAAGGATCACATTATCGTGAAAGTTGTTGTAGTCGGCGAGGTGTGCAGTTGGGAGAGATGCTGTGCAGTTTCCGGCGTTACAGCTGGCACCGATTGTGCCCTGAGTGTTCTGGCCGACATTGACGTTCGCATCTCGCGTCAGGTTGAAGCCGATATCGTTGTAGTTGGACGTAGAACTGTTCGAGTTCGTGTTAATTATGATCGCTGCTGCCCCGGACTGGTCAATAATATTGTGCTGGACGATACAGGAGTTGCAGTTGCTTAATGTGACGGCATCTCTTCCTGCATTCACCGACCAACTGTTCGTGAATTGGTGAGCGGTTCCTGTCATCACGACTTCGTTGCCAGCCTGCTTATTCAGTCGTCCGCCGATCAATTTGATGTTGTTAGCAAAATCGCCGGATGTCGCAGTCACACTATTGGCCATACTAATCGTCCCATTCCCTCCGTTGTTGGAGGCATCCAGGACGCACGACCACTGTTGCAGGCATACGAAACCGCTGTTGGAGGCGGTAACCGATAGCCCAAGAAACCCATTTCCGAGAGTCAGAGTTACCGGGGGTAGAATCACAACTACGTTGCTGCTTGAGATGGTGACTGTTGCCAAAGTTGTCTGCGCTGGCTCATAGCTTCCGTCACATGTTCCCCCAGAAGCTGGCAACAATGTCTGGCAGTACGCCACGTGCGCAGCAAATCCCGTTCCTGCCGAAGCGCCAAGATGAGTGGTGTCTAAGATGGTACTTTGGCCGAGGGCAAGTAACGGGTATGCCAAAACGACGGCAATGAGCCACAGTACTTTCATAATCAAATCCTTTGGTGTAGGTGTGAGGTTGTGCGGGGCCGGGAAACCGGACAACATTACCGGAATGGATGTTCGGTTTGCAACGAATAAAACTCAGGGCGCGTGGCTACCCACCGTCTGTATACACCACCCCATCCATCGTTTGACCCTCTGCTCCGAACTCCTTACACTTAAGGGTGTTCTCCGCTTAGTACCACCAATCCCGTGGAGGGTTTCCTGAGTCTGCGATTGCGAGGTTGGGTGTTGGCGGCCCTGCTGGGGCTGCTGGCGCAGTTGTGTGTGGGGCAGGATCCGGTTCCACCGAATCCGACTCCGCAGAATCAGCCTTCGGGAAATCCGGCCCCGCAGAATCAATCTCCGCAGAGCCAGCCGATCGTTCCCAGGATCAATCTCAGCAGAATCAGTCGTCTTCCAAGGACCAGCCTCAGCCGGATCAGCCGCCAGACGTTCCTGCCACAGATCGCAAAGCCTGGCGCCGAAGCTTTGCAGGGGCCGTTCTCCGCAAGAGCGACTCCGATTGCGCTGGATAGCAATGAGACGCTTTTTGCCGTGCTTACCGCGCTCAACTCGTGCGGCTACGACCAGGACCTGACCACCTCGGACGCTACCCGGAGCAATGTGCGGGCGGAGGTGCAGACGGGATTTAGCGGATTCGGAAGAAGCGGAAGCCGCACGGACTGCGATGTGCGAGTTTTACCAGGCTCATACCTCCGAGAGAATCCCACGCGCAGTTTGTCGCCATATATTTCGCTGGCGTTGTACATGGACGGGCCGCCGCATTTTGCGCCGCGAGTGAAAGAAGAGGATTTGCCGCCGGATGCGGTGCTGATTACGGGCTTCGGAACCCTGCTGGAGCGCTTCTATGAAAAAGCGGGGTTGCACTCGATCTGGGAGCGGCACCGCAGACGACTATGCGGCCGCTGATGAGTCGGTATCATGCGCCGCTGGCCAAGATGGTGTTCGATACCGAGATTTATTTGAAGCAGCCTTCGTCGCAATACCTGGGGCGGAGGTTCACGATTTATCTGGACTTCATGGGTTCGCCGAATGAGACCGATGCGCGGAATTACGGCGCGGATTACTATGTGATCGTGTTTCCCGCTCCGGATACGAATTCGGGCGAGGCGCCGCAGGCGGCGCTGAAGATGGACCAGATTCGGCACACGTTTCTGCACTACGAGCTGGATCCGCAGGCGGACAAGCACTCCAGCGCCATCAAGCGGCTGGAACCGCTGTTGCAATCGGTGAAGCGATCTCCGCTGGAAGAGAGCTTCAAGAGCGACATCTCTCTTTTGGTGACTGAATGCCTGATACGAGCGATGGAAATTCGCATGAGCGGCAACAAGCCTGCCGATGAGCCGATACGGGCGCAGGCCGTGGATGACGCGGTGAAGCAGGGATATATTCTGACGCGGACTTTTTACGATGAAGTCACGGCTTTTGAAAAAGATCCGGTTGGCATTCGCGGAGCTTACGGTGATTTTCTCGACGGTATTGACCTGAAGAAAGAAGAGAAAGCGGCGTCGGAGGTTCAGTTCGCGAACTCGACGGCGCCGGAACTTTTGCGGTTTTCGCGTCCGGAAGAGCGGCGGATGCTGGTGACGGCGGAGAAGCGGCTGGCGGCCGGCGATCCTAAGGGCGCGGAGGAGTTGGCGCAGCAGGCATTGGACAAGAAAATTGGAGACCAGGGCCGGGCGCTGTTCATTCTTGCGGAAGTGGCGGTTGCAAATAAGAACCGCGACGGAGCGCAGGATAATTTCCAAAAAGCGATTGCGTCGTCGAACGATCCCAAGGTTGTCGGATGGTCGCACGTGTATTTGGGAAGAATTTTGGACATGAAAGAAGATCGCGAGGCGGCATTAGCGGAGTACAAAGCTGCAATGGACCTAAGCGGCGCGCAGCCTGAGATTAAGGCGGCGGCACAACGAGGGTTGGAACAGGCGTATGAGCCTCCGGCGAAACCGCAATCACAATAGCAAGCGCCCTCGCGGTTACAATGTGATCTGCATTTACAATGCATGGTAGATCGCGGCTGTGGAAGTCGAATGAACGCAGCGCAATTCAAGGAGAAAGCATGAAGCGAGCAGCAATCATTGTTGCAATGCTGGGAATATCGGCCTGGAGCTTTAGCCAGGACAAGCCCGCGGCCCAGACCACGCCGGCTGGGCAACCGGCGGCAGGACAGGCGGCAGCGCCGGCGGGCAAGCGTCCGCCGCAGGCCAAGTCACAAGCCGAATTCGATGCGTATAAGGCCGCTGCGGCGCTGACCGATCCGGCAGCGCAGGAAAAAGCGGCGGACGACTTCGCCACAAAGTTTCCTGAGAGTGAGTTGCGGCCGCTGCTCTACAAGGCGGTGATGCACTCCTACCAACAGGCCAACAACGCCGACAAGATGATGGCAATGGCGAAGAAGGTTTTGAGCTTTGATCCGGATGAGCCGGAGGCGCTGTTGGGCGTGGCGCAAGTGCTGGCGGAGCGCACGCGGGATACTGATTTGGATAAAGATCAGCGGATTGCAGAAGCCAGAAAAAATGCCGAGCGCTCGCTCGAAACCGTGGAGACGGACGTTCCTAGCTCGGGTTACCCTCCGGAGCAACTAGCTGCGTTTAAAGGCTACCTGCGTTCCGAAGCTTACGCGATTCTGGGAACGCTCGACTTCAACGCAAAAGCGTGGGCGAATGCGGAAGGCGATTTGAGGAAATCTATCGACGCATTGCCGCAACAGCCGGATCCGATCGCAATTTTCCGGCTATCGGTGTCTCTCGACATGCAGAACAAATATCCCGAAGCGTTGAAGTATGCCAATCAGGCGGTGGACTTGACCAAGGCGGGCACGAATGCGGGAGACGCGGCGCGCAAGGAGAAGGATCGTCTCATCCAGTTGATCGGCGGTATTCCCGACACTTCGAAGAAGTGACCGGCGCAGTAGTGCAATCATGAAGGAACGCGAAATCACCGCGCTGGAAACGGCGTTAGGCTACAGCTTCCAGCGCCGGGGGGTGATTGAGCAAGCTCTTACCCACAGCTCGCAAGCGCGCGAGCAGGAATCGCAGCAGACCGGCGGGAATAAGTCCACGGTCAACGACAACGAGCAGTTGGAGTTTCTGGGCGATGCAATTCTGGCGCTCGTCACCAGCGAGGAGTTGTTCCATCGTTTTCCGAAATTCCGCGAGGGTGAACTCTCGAAACTGCGCGCCCATGTGGTGAGTGAACGTCATCTGATCCAGGTGGCGCAGCGACTGGAACTCGGGCACTACCTTCGTTTAGGACGGGGCGAAGAGAAGAGTGGTGGACGTGGCAAGACGGCTCTCCTCGTGGACGCCTTGGAAGCGATCCTGGCGGCAATCTACCTCGACGGCGGAATGCAACCGGCCCGCGAATTTATCGTGCGCGAGATTCTGGCGCCGGAACTGGAGCGGATGGAGCGGGAAGGCGGCACGCTGCCGATGACCGATTTCAAATCGGCTCTGCAGGAAACTTTGCAGGGATTAGGAATGCCGCAACCGTCATACGTACTGGTGCAGGAAGCTGGGCCGGAACACAGCAAGACGTTCACGGTGGAAGTCCGTCTAAACTCGAAGAACGGTGAAGGGCGGACAGAGTTTGTGGGGCGCGCGCAGGGTTCCACTAAGAAGACAGCGGAGCAGGAGGCGGCGCGGCAATCGCTCGCCTATCTGACTTCGCGGGTGCAATCGCTAACGAAACCGCCTCGGGCAAACAAAGTGAATGAATGAGTTTTCCAGACCATCAAGTCCGGGACGAGTATCCTGCAGGCGGGCATCCTGTAGACGATCACGTCTTCGGTCGACCCTTCTCTGGTCGATCGTTCTTCAGATGATCGGATTTCAGACGATCGCTCTTCCGACGATCAGCTTAAGAACGATCATTCCGAGGCCGTTCGACCTTCGGGAGTTCAACATTCAAACGTTCGACAAATCGCATGGGGCGTTGAAGTGGGTGTCTCTGGCTCATTGCAATCGCTGCTGGGAACTGTGGTGGTCGCGGTATTTGTAATTACCTTCGTGGTGCAGGCGTTTCAGATTCCTTCTCCATCCATGGAGAATACGTTGCTGGTGGGCGACTACCTTCTGGTCAACAAGCTGACCTACGGTGGAGGAAGCTTCGGCGATCATCTGATGCCGTACCGCCGGATACAGCGTGGCGACATCGTCGTCTTTCATTATCCGGTAAATCCGGCGCAGCATTTTGTGAAGCGCGTGATCGGTGTGCCGGGAGATCGAGTGAGGTTGATCAACAAGCAGGTATTTGTGAATGGCACGCCGTTGAGGGAACCCTACGCGCACTTTACCCGGCCGGCGAACGATTTGTTCCGCGATAGTTTCCCTCGGCTGGACGTAACAGCGGGAGAAACACCGGAGTGGTGGCTACAACTTCGCAAACTGGTCGAAGATGGGCAGCTCATTGTTCCCGAGGGACATTATTTTGTGATGGGGGACAACCGGGATGATAGCTACGACAGCAGATATTGGGGATTTGTGCCTCGGGGCAATATTATCGGGCGGCCGCTCTTGATTTATTGGTCGGTAAATGACGATGAAGGGGAAGCGGCTGCGCCGTCTTCAGTCAGTAATAAGATGTATCACTTCGCATACACGGTCACGCATCTGTTTCAGATCACCCGTTGGCACCGCACGCTGCGACTGGTAGATTGAACGTCTTCGGCTAAAGAATAAAGATCGAGATTGCGCAGTCGGCACTGAAAGACAAGGACGGATTATCACAGTGGCGAAAAAAGAAAGCAAAGTTGAGAACGAAGTCGAGGAAAAACCGCGCGAAACCACGGTGGAATTTCTGTCGTCCCTGGCTGCAGTGCTGGTCACGGGATTATTCATCATCACATTTGTGGTGCAGGCATTTGAGATTCCCTCGAGTTCGATGGAGAACACGCTGTTGATCGGCGATCACGTATTTGTGAACCGTATTCAGTTTGCTCCAAAGACTTCGTGGATGGGACCGATGCTTCCGTATCGGCAGATACGGCGCGGCGATATCGTGGTGTTTTTGGCGCCCTGCGAGCCGGGGTTGTACGTGGTGAAGAGGATCATGGGTGTTCCGGGCGACCACATTCACCTGCGTAACGGTGTGGTGTACCGCAATGGCGAAGCGTTGACAGAACCGTATGTGATTCATTCGCAGGATTCGGCTTCCTATCCCAATCCCTACCGCGATAATTTTCCCGCCGTGCCGCCTTCGGAAAGCTATAACGTCTACCCGTGCTGGGAATCGGAGTTGCCGACGCACATTCAAGGGGATGATCTGGTGGTACCGCCGGGTCATTACTTCGGAATGGGCGACAACCGCGACGTGAGTTTGGACAGCCGATACTGGGGATTCATTCCGCAGGAAAACGTGATCGGACGGCCCATGTTCATCTACTGGTCGTTTGAGACGCCGGGCGATCAATATCGTAAGACCGACATGGGCGATCGCATTGGTTTTCTGGCGCACGTGGTATTGCACTTTTTTGACGAGACGCGGTGGCGGCGCACGCTGAAAGTGGTGCAGTGAAGCTTCTCTCTTCCAGGCAGCGGGTTGTGACCGCAGCAGTCGTGATTCTACTGGCACTATTTCTGGTACGTCCGGGCGTTTCTCGGCTCAAGGCTCGTATCACGAATCCATTAGCCGCGCCGTTGCGCGTCCGGCGGATATTGGTTCGGTCCACCTGCGATTTTTGCCGAGGCCTGGATTCGACCTGGAAAATCTGGTTATCTACGAGGATCCAACGTTCGGCGCCGAGCCCATGCTGCGCGCGCGGAGAGGTTACCGCCGTGGTGCGGCTGACGTCGCTGCTGCGGGGACGGCTGGACATTGCGCGGCTGGAGCTGACCGAGCCCAGTTTGAATCTGGTGCGCCGGGCGGATGGGCGCTGGAACCTCGAGACTCTGCTGGAACGGACAGCGCAGACGCCGCTGGCGCCGACGGCGAAATCGAAATCGGAAGCGCGGCCGGGGTTTCCTTACATCGAGGCGAGTTCGGGCCGCATCAATTTTAAAATTGGGCAGGAGAAAAAACCTTACGCGCTGCTGAATGCGGACTTTGCTTTGTGGCAGGAATCGGAAAACGCGTGGGGAGTACGGCTGCGGGCAGAGCCGCTGCGCACCGATATGAACTTGAGCGACACCGGCCTGCTGCGGATGAATGGTACGTGGCAGCGGGCCGGAAGCCTGCGCGAAACGCCGCTGCAGTTCAGCCTGGAATGGGACCACGCTCAACTGGGGCAACTCACCAAGCTGGTATCAGGAAATGACAAGGGATGGCGGGGAGACGTTCGCCTGGAAGCTACGCTGAGCGGGATTCCGGCAGCGATGCAGGTGACGGCGGATACGTCGATTCAAGATTTCCACCGCTACGATATTTCGAGCACCGACGCGCTTCGGCTGGCCGCGCATTGTGATGGCAAGTACAGCTCGGCGGAAAAATTAGTTCAGGAGATGTTGTGCAGCGCGCCCGTGGGCGATGGCGTGATCACGCTGCATGGCGATGCCGGTCTACCGGGAATGCACCGTATCAATTTAGCGTTGAACGTCGAGGGCGTTCCGGTGAGTGCCGTTGCGCTAGCCGCTCGACATGCCAAGAAGGACCTACCGGCTGATCTGGTCTCGACCGGGAGTGTGCAAGGTAATTTCACTGTGAAGGAAGATGGACCGTCCGCGCTGGGACCAGAATTTCAGGGTCGGGGCGAGATTGCCAATCTTCGTTTGCAATCGACCAGCACGCGAGTGGAATTTGCTCCGGGGAGCGTGCCGTTTGTTCTGCGCTCAGGCCGAACGGATGCACACGCCTTCCTTGCGCGCAAGTCGGGTCAAAAATCGAGTGATGGATTGCAGGTTCCGGATGAACTGCACATCGAATATGGACCGTTTCCGGTCGCGTTGGGACGTCCGTTACCGGCACAAGCACGAGGATGGTTGGCACGCTCGGGCTACGGCATGGTTGTCCATGGAAGTGGAGACGTGGCGCACACCTTGCGATTGGCCAATCTCCTGGGACTGCCGGCATTAAAAGCTAGCGCGGAAGGTGTAGCGCAATTGGATTTGCAAATTGCCGGATCGTGGGCTGCTAAAGTTTCCGGCAACTCGTCCGCTTTTTCTGTGCCGGAAGTGACGGGTACGGTGCAATTGCACAACGTGCATGCGCCGGTACGCGGAGTAAATGGACCAGTTGAAATTTCATCCGCGGAATTAGATCTCTTGCCCGATCAATTGCATGTAGAAAAGTTGAACGCGCAGGCCGGAGATGCGAACTGGACGGGCTCTTTGACGATGCCGCGTGGTTGTGGAATGCCGGGAGCTTGCCTGGTCCACTTTAATTTGAATACCGAAGAAATTGGGTTGAGTGAACTTTCGGCGTGGCTGAGTTCGAAACCGGGGCAGCGCCGATGGTACCAGATACTAACGTCCACTGAACCTGCGACGCCAA
The DNA here is from genome assembly GCA_963789625.1 of uncultured Acidobacteriaceae bacterium. Classification (GTDB taxonomy): domain Bacteria; phylum Acidobacteriota; class Terriglobia; order Terriglobales; family Acidobacteriaceae; genus Sulfotelmatobacter. The sequence continues at coordinate 89,903 of CAWBLK010000012.1, forward strand.
CGTTTCTGGAAAACCTGCGAGCATCGGGGAAGGTGAGCGCGGGCCAGGTGCGAATTCACAACATTGTTGCGGATCGGGTTACTGCTTCGCTTGAACTGGAATACGGGAAATTGAAGATTTCGGAGTTGCGCGCGGATGTGCTTGGCGGAAAGCACCGTGGCGATTGGCAGATGGACTTCGCCGCTGGAACTCCGGTGTTTACAGGAAGCGGAACTTTGACTGGGATTTCGCTGAAACAAATGGCCGATGCGATGCACGATGCGTGGATTTCAGGAACCGCGGAGGGAACCTATCAATTGAAGGCATCGGGCGCGGACTCCATGAACTTCTGGCAATCGGCTGAAGGCTCGCTGCAGTTCGATCTGCGCGACGGAGGGTTGCCGCACATTTCGCTCACCGGCGATGAGGAACCGCTGCAGATCGCGCGCTGGCAGGGACTCGCAGTCCTGCAGGGTGGAGAGATTCAGATTGATAAAGGTAAGCTGGTGACTCCTGCCGAAACATATCAAGTGAGCGGGACAGCATCGTTGGGGCAAACGCTGGATTTGGAATTGACCCAAGGCGCGGATGTGAAGCCCGTGCGCGCGGGTTCGCCGGTTTATAGCATCACGGGCACCATGGCGGAGCCGCATGTGGCATTGACCACACCGGAGACGCAAGCGAGACTGAAGCAGTAAGCGGCGTCCCTCAGGGGCTGAAGCCCGCATCGTTATTCTGCGCATGCCGGCACGACTAAAGTCGTGCCCTTCCCGAACCTCTCGCCTGTACGATTTCCCGCAGTTCCCTCACACTACGGCACGTATCCGGCGCCGCGCAGAACTTTTCCTGGCAGCGCTCCCGTCATCTTCCCTTGATCGATCACGGGCACGCCATTCACCAGGACGTAATCCATGCCCTCGGAAAGCTGATTTGGATTGTCGAATGTGGCGAGATCACGAACGGTCGCGGGATCGAAGATGACAACGTCAGCCCACATGCCGAACTTGAGAACGCCGCGATCGGTAAGGCGCAGGCGCTGCGCGGGCAGCGCTGACATTTTGCGGATGGCGTCTTCGAGCGTCAACGCCTTATCTTCGCGAACATACTTGCGCAGAATGCGCGGGAAAGTTCCGTAGGCGCGCGGGTGAGGATGCTCCTGGCCGAGAATGCCTTCAGGCGACGTTCCTGAAGAGTCGTTATCGATCGCGACCCAGGGTTGCTGCAAGGCGAGCGTTACATCGGGCTGTGACATGCCGAAGACTGCGACGCCCGCATAGGGGTCTTCAATAAGAAAATCCAAAAGTGCATCGATTGGATCTTTATTCCACAGCTTCGCAATTTCTGAAAGCCGCTTGCCCTGAAGCGGTAGCATCTTCGGATTCTGCACCACGCCGATCATGATGGCTTCGGGTCCGGGGATTTCCTGCCATTCATTGTCCCAGTCTTTCGAGGGAGTGAGCATATCTTTGCGGATACGCTCGCGCGTAGCAGGATCTTTCAGGCGCTCGATAAGTTTTGTTGCGCCGCCATCGTGCGCCCAAGGCGGAACGAAGGCCGAAAAGTCGTTGAACCAGGCAGTGTACGCGTAGGTGTCGGCGGATACATCAGCGCCGCCGGCGCGCGCGGCGTTGATTTTGGCGACTACTTCGGGCATGCGTCCCCAGTTAGCTTTGCCGGCGACTTTGATGTGCCAGATTTCCACGGGAACATGGGCTTCATGGCCGATACGCAGGGCCTCGTCGATGGCCTCGAGTACGGAACTGCTTTCGTCGCGCATGTGGGTCGAGTAAATGCCGCCGAACTTGCCGCCCTCCGCGGCGAGAGCGATCAGTTCATCGGTTTTTGCGTAGGGTGCGGGAGCGTATTCGAGCGCAGTGGAAACGCCGAATGTACCGTCTTTCATGGCATCGCGCACCAGCGTTTTCATTTGATCGAGTTGCTCGGGCGTGGGTTGTACGTTGTTATCTCCAAGCACCATGCGGCGGACCTGCGTGGCTCCGACATAGCTAGCCAAGTTGATGCCCATGCCCTGCTTTTCAAGACGCGCGAAATATTGGCGGAAGGTTCGCCAGTCGGGAGTGATTCTGTAATGCTCATAGCCTTCGCGATCGGCTTGAATGATGGCGTCGTTGAGCGGCGCGATGGAGGTACCTTCGCCGGTGATCTCCGTCGTGATTCCCTGATAAATTTTCGACGGCAGGCGCGGTTCGACAAGAATTGAGAGTTCGGATTGGCCGAGCATGTCGATGAAGCCCGGCGCAACCACTTTGCCGGCGGCGTCGATGGTGCGCTTGCGGGGCGCGGCGGTGAGATTGCCGATGGCGGCGACTTTTCCGTCGCGGATGCCGATGTCTCCGGAATACCAGGGCGAGCCAGTGCCATCGATGATGTGGCCGTTGGTGATGACGAGGTCGAAGGATGGGGTTGATTGTGCGGATAACAGGCACGTTGTCACGGAGAAGAGCGTGACCGCGAACATGAGATTCAGTTTGTGAAGCTTCATCTTGTGAAACATCATCGATTTTCCTTTTGCATCTCTTGACCTCAGCGGCTAAAGCTGGAGATAAATAACGATCCTTATCGCAGCGCTGAAGCGCTGCGCCACCCAAAATCACCACCAAAACAAACCACACTAAATCAGCCAATTCAAGAAACCGGTGCGCGACGGTGCGAGATTGCTCCCAGCGCGATCCAAACTCCGAGCGCTAACCATTCGTACACTGTGAAATGGCCGGGCATTGCCGGAACAACTTTCATCAGCAACATGGCGATGGCCACGAGCAACCCGAAGCCCGCAACTGACCATTCAACGGCAGATAATTTCAATTGCCCAGGAAGTATGCCTGAGCGTCCCATGGAAATATACGCGGCGCAGGTCGCGGCCCATCCTATGGCGCAAGCAACCGAGCCGACTTCGGTGATCGGCACCAGGATCGCGTCTCCCAGGAGCATGCACGCCGCCGTGGCTAATCCGATGCAGAGAACTGCGACCGACGGCGTTTGGTGTTGCGGATGGATGCGGCCGGCGCGGGCGTCAACCAAGTTGCGCCGCCCCAAGGCAAACAGCAAACGGCTGGCAGCTACGAAATTTCCGTTGAAGCACTTGAACAGCGACAACAGCGCCGCCGCGAGGATTACGTTGACGATCCAGCGCGAACCCACTGCATGCTGGAAGGCGACCGCCGTCATGAATTTTTCGCCTGTCAATTCGTGCCACGGAGCTACGAACGCAACTGCGGCGATGATTGCGGTGTAGAAGAGAATGCCGACCAGGACGGCCATCCAGATGGCTTTGAGAAATTCCTGACCGCCAAACTCAGGAGTGGATTCTTCCGCAGCCTTGCTTACAGATTCGAATCCGGTCATGAAATAGGGAACGATTTGCAGCACGAGCAGAAACGAGACGAACGGTGTGTGGGTAAACAGCGGGGGAAAGTTGCGTGGCGATCCTCTGCTTACGCCGAGCGCGACGAAAACGATAAACAGAGCCAGCGTGCCGAAGGATGTCCAATTCTGAAAAGTTGCGCTGAGACGGATGCCGCGATAGTTGAGCGTGGTGAGCAGAGCAGTGAGGCCGAGGCCGATGACGAGGTGTGGAAGATAGACCGGACGTCCGGCGATGCGATAGATTTCCACCAAATCGAGTGAGGGAATAATGTAACCGGCGATGCGGCCGACAGCCACCGCTTCCCAGGGGCAGACGATGAAGTAAGCCAGCATCATCATCCATCCGGTGGAGAAGCTGACGGGGCGGGAAAAAGCTGCTGCGGTGTATGCGATTTCGCCGGCGGCGTCAGGCATCACGGCAACCAATCTGCCGTAGACCCAGCCGATCGGGAACAAAAGTGCGCCGCCGATGGCGAAGCCCAGCAGCGCGCCCAGCGCGCCTCCGCGCAGCAGCCAATCGTCCATCACCACCAGCCAGCCGACTCCGACCATTGTGCCCCAGCCCAGCGTGAAGTAGTCGGTGAGGCGGAGTTTGCGAGCTAGATGGGACACGGGGCGCGATTATAAAGCATCGGCGGATGCCGTTGATGGGAAGGGCTAGTCGAGCTTCGCTCGACGGACAGCCGAGGGCGGCTGTCCCTACACGAGCGTGATACTATCGACAATATCCTCGCATGATGCTGCAACCTGTGAATTTGAGCGCTGTGGTTCTGGTGTGCCTCTTTAAATTGTTACGACTCGTTGAAAACAGATGACAACTTCGACCAAATTGCGTAAGCGCGTGCTCAGCGGCATGCGCTCGACTGGGAAGCTGCACCTGGGCAACTACGTGGGCGCGCTCGATAACTGGGTGCGCATGCAGGATGAGTACGAATGCTTTTTCATGGTGGCGGACTGGCATGCACTGACCACCGATTACGCCGATACATCACGCGTGAAGCAGAATTCGGTGGAGGTGGCGCTCGACTGGCTGGCGGCGGGACTCGATCCGGAGAAAGTCCGTGATCTTTATTCAGTCGCACGTTCCGGCTCACGCCGAGTTGCATCTGCTGCTTTCCATGATTACGCCGCTGGGCTGGCTGGAGCGGGTTCCCACCTACAAGGAGCAGCGGGAGAATATTAAGGACAAAGATTTGGGAACCTATGGATTTCTCGGCTATCCCGTGCTGCAGTCGGCGGACATTTTGGTTTACAAGGCGAATGTAGTACCGGTGGGCGAAGATCAGGTGGCGCACGTGGAACTGACGCGGGAGATTACGCGGCGCTTCAACGGTTTTTACGGACAACGCGGAGATGTTTTTCCCGAGCCGCAAGCATTGCTCACGCGTGCGCCGAAGTTGCCGGGAACCGATGGGCGCAAGATGTCGAAGTCGTATGGGAATACGATTCTGCTCACCGATCCGGAGCCGGTGGTGCGGCAGAAGTTGAAAACCATGGTGACGGATCCGGCGCGGGTGCGGCGATCAGATCCGGGGAATCCAGATGTGTGCCCGGTGGGCGATCTGCACAAGATTTTCAGTGACGCCGCAACCATGGAGAAAGTGAACACCGGTTGCCGGTCGGCGGGCATCGGATGCATCGAATGCAAAAGCTGGGCGGCGGATGCGCTGGTGCAACTGTTGAGTCCGATGCAGGAGCGGCGCAAGAAATTCGAGGAGAATCCGCGGCTGGCTTGGGATATCCTTGAGGCTGGCAGCGAACGGGCGTGCAAGGTTGCCGCGTCGACCATGGACGATGTGCGCGCGGCCATGGGAATGTCGCTCGCGTATGAGCCACCGGTGGCGATGGGAAGTAAATGAACAGATGGGAAGCAGCATGGAAAATAGAATCGTCGCTTCAGAAGTTAATGCTGGCGGAGCCGCTGTCGTCCGGCACTCGTCGTGAGTCCGTCTGCGCTTGCGAAGCCGGTGAAAGAATCGGCAAAGAAGGAAGAGAGCGATTCTCCGTTTGCGGTTTCGGTGACCGATGTATATGAAGGCCCGCTGGATTTGCTGCTTGATCTGATTCGCAAGCAGGACATCGACATCTACGACATCCCGATTGCCCGCATCACGGCGCAGTATCTGGCTTACGTGGAGAAGATTCGCGAGCTGGATGTGAATGTGGCGGCCGATTTTATTTATATGGCCGCGGTGCTGATTCACATCAAGTCGAAAATGCTGCTGCCGCGCGATCCGTCGGCGAAAGCGGAGGAGTTGGAAGATCCGCGAACGGAGCTGGTGAACCGGCTGCTGGAGCATGAAAAGTTCAAGTCGGCGGCGCAGATGCTTTTGCAGAAGCAGCAGATTGAAGATGCGGTGCTGACAAATCCGGCGTTGAAAGAGTTCATGGATGCCGAAGGCACCGAGCCGGAGATGGCTGCGGACGTGATTGATCTGGTGAAGACGTTTCAGCAAATTCTGGAACGGGTACGTACGCGGCCGATGATCAACGTGGACGAAGAGACCGTTACCGTGGGCCAGATGATTGATTACCTGCGGAAGCGGCTGGCGCTGGAGTCACGACCCATCCGGCTGAAGCAGCTTCTGATGCGCGTGCCTTCGCGGCAGGCGCTGGTGTGCATGTTTCTGGCGCTGCTGGAAATGGTGCGTCTGCAGGCGATTCAGGTGCGGCAGGACCAAATGTTCGGCGAGATCGCGGTGCGCAAACATACTGGCTTTGACGCGGTTATGGCGGAGCAGGCTGCGGTACGGGATGATTGGCGGTAGAAAGACAGTGGTCAGTGGCCAGTGATTAGTGGCACGGTTCAACAGGCCACGGAATAATGGTTACTGATCACTAGCTACTGACCACTAGCCACTTACTTATCTATGAGTTTGAAAGCTCAACTCGAAGCTATTATTTACGCGGCGGAGACGCCGGTCACGCTGGAGCAGATGGTCCAGCTCGTGAAGGAGAGCGTGGTTGCGGCTGGCGCGGTCGATGACGCGGATGTGAAATCGCGCGTGCGATCCAGCCTGGAGGAACTCGCCGGCGAATATGGCGGGCCTGATCACGGCATTGAGATTCGGCAGGTCGCGGGCGGCTATCGCATGTCGACCAAGCCGGAGCAGCACGAAATGGTGCGCAGCTTCGCCAAGAGTTTGAAGCCGCCGATTCGGCTGTCGCTGCCGGCGCTGGAAACGCTGGCGGTGATCGCTTATAAGCAGCCGGCCACGGTGCCGGAGATCAATGAGATTCGCGGCGTGGATTCGGGCGGCGTGATTGCGACGCTGCTGGATCGCAAGCTGATCACGACGGCCGGGCGCAAGCAAGTGATCGGCCGGCCGATTCTTTATAAGACGACCAAAGAATTCCTGATGCGTTTTGGTTTGAAGGATGTGAACGAGCTGCCCAGCATGGAAGAGTTCGAGAAGCTGGTGGCGGAATCGTTCCAGAGTGAGTTGATTCCGGCGGAAGATGCGGCGCAAGTACAAACCGAGTCTGCTGCAGCCGGAAGAGATCACGGAGTCCGACATAAAGTCCAGCGCCTAAAGGCGCTATCCTTTTCACACGAAGTTTGCGGCATGGCTGAAGCCATGCCCTGATACGAATCAACACCCTGGTTTTTCACATGCCTGCTGAACGCCTACAAAAAATCATTGCTGCAGCCGGAATCGCTTCCCGCCGCAAGGCCGAAGAACTGATCAGTGCCGGCCACGTGAAGGTGAATGGCGCGGTGGTGACGGAGCTTGGGAGCAAGGCCGATCCCGATACTGACCACATTCGCGTGGATGGAAAGTTGCTGCAGGGTGCGCAACTGCATGTCTACCTGCTGCTGAACAAGCCTAAAGGCTATGTCACCACGGTGAGCGATCCGGAAAATCGACCGACGGTAATGCAATTGATCCGCGGCGTGAAGAAGCGGGTGTATCCGGTGGGGCGGCTGGATTATGCCAGCGAGGGATTGTTGCTTTTAACCAATGATGGCGCACTGGCGAACAAGTTGATGAAGGCGGCATCGCAGGTGCCTAAGACCTATGTTGTGAAAGTTGCGGGAACTCCGAATAACGACGCGCTGGAGAAGTTGCGCGGTGGAGTTTCGATCGCCACCGAAGACGGCCGCCGAGTACGGACCGCGCCGGCTGTAATTCGCTTGGTGAAAGAAGCGAATAATCCGTGGTACGAAGTTACGTTGATCGAAGGCCGCAATCGCGAGATCCGGCGCATGTTTGAGAAAGTCGGACATCACGTGGAAAAGATCAAGCGCGTTCGTTACGGGCCGCTCACTCTCGATGTTCCAACCGGACAATTCCGCGCGCTGACTCTGCAGGAAGTTGATCGATTGCGCACCGTATGCAATAAACCGATAGCGAAGATAAAGCCTTCCGTGGCATGATGAGCGGCAAGCATGAGCCGCTTTTTTGATTTGGTTTCCAGGCCCGCCCGCGAGATGGGCACGACCACACTGACTGCGGCACCCGCCACGCTGCAGAGCCCATCACAACTTATCCGGCTCGATTCCAACGAAAATCCGTTTGGGCCCTCGGCGCGCGTCGTTAGTGCCATGAGGAATGCGCTGGGCGCGGTGAATTCCTATCCTGAAGACGATTGCACCCAGTTGCGCCACAAACTGGCCGCCCATCACGAGTTGCCGCCGGAGCATGTGCTGGTGACCGCAGGCTCAACTGCGATGCTGAGCCTGCTCTGCCAGACACTGCTCGCGCCGGGCCTCAACGCGGTGACCAGCGAGCGCTCGTTCATCGTGTATTCGATGGCGGTGCAGGCGGCGGGCGCGCATCTGGTGCAAGCGCCCATGCGCTCTGGAGAAGACACGTTGGATCCGGAGGCACTTCTGGCTGCGATCGACGCGAATACGCGCATCGTGTTCCTCGCAAATCCCAACAATCCTACGGGCACTATGCTGGAAGCGAACGTGGTGGAGCGACTTTCAGGCGCGGCTTCCCGGCCATGTGGTTCTGGTTCTGGACGAGGCTTACTACGAATTCGCGTCGCATTTCGCGGCGTTGCGGAAAATCAAGTATTCGAACTCACTGGAATATGTTCGCCAGGGCGCGAGCGTGGTCGTATTGCGGACATTTTCAAAGGCGCATGGACTGGCCGGCCTGCGCGTGGGCTATGGCCTGGGGCCGGCGGAGTTGCTTGGCTATTGTGCGCGCATGCGCAACACATTTTCCGTATCGTCGGTGGCTCAGGTGGCGGCAATGGCAGCGCTCGATGACCAGCACTACATTCAGCGCGTGGTGGAAAGCAATGCCGTGCAGTCGCGAGTTCTCAGTGAGGGATTATCCGCGGTTGGTTTCCGCGTGGTTCCTACCTCAGCGAATTTTTTGTTCTGCGATCTGGGAGAAGACGCTGCGGCTGTCGCCAGCCTTCTGCAGGATGAAGGCGTGGCCGTACGTCCGCTGGGGCCTTGGGGCGCGCCGAATTGCATTCGCGTGACGATTGGCACGCCGGAGCAGAACCAGACTTTGTTGCAGGCAGTACATCGGCTTGGAATGCGTCGCTCCCCGAGCGGACGATAGTACTTCGACTCTGTCGCGCTAGCAATTATCCCTTAATATCAGATTCCCGCAGGACCCCTGTCAACGCATGTAGGCGCGGGCATTTTAGTTGAGATTTCTATTCTCGCTCCCAGATGTAATCCGCTCAATATCCGCACCCAGCGCCGATTTGACATGAGTGGACCGCCAGTCGATAATTCAGTTAATCTGTCCGTTCGTGAAGCCCCCCGCGCGTTCGGTTTAGAAACTCCATCCCCTAGTCTGGTTCTCCGGATTGCCTTCGCCCGAGGAGTGTTGTCATGAGACTTGCGTCCAGATTGCTGTTCTTCCCCCTGATGATAGCGGCGGCGATAACAGCACAAGCCCAGCTCTTCAACTTTAAACATGTGGTGGTCATTGTTCAGGAAAACCGCACGCCGGATAACCTTTTTCAAGGCCTGTGCTCGCCTCCCTATGGAGCATGTGCCGTACCGCCGACCCCCATGGCACCCTACGATATTCAAACTTCGAATTGGGTGACCAAGGCCGGAACTATTACGCCCTCGACCGTGGCCCTGGCCAACACTTACGATTTGGACCACTCGCACGACGCGTTCAACTTTATGTGCGACATGGTTGCCGGCACCCCTGCAAGGTGCCGAATGGATGGCGCTGCCCGTATCCCTTGCAATGCGAATACAGGCGACACATGCCCCACAAACCCACAATTCAAGTACGTCGACAATTCGACCGGGATTCTGGATCCGTATCTTGCTCTTGCGACGCAGTATGGCTGGGCGAACTACATGTTCCAAACCAATCAGGGACCAAGCTTCCCGGCGCATCAATTTATTTTTGGCGGGACTTCGGCGCCCAGCCGGTCAGACGACGCCGAAGGGATCTTCGCGGCGGGGAATACACCAGACTCCGCCCCAGTAGGATGCGCGTCTAAAGCCTCGACGACCGTCAGAGTGATTTCTCCCAGTTCGACTCCGCCTCCTTACGGCGTGGAAGATACCTTGATCTACCCGTGTTTTGAACATCAGACCATGGCCGACCTTGTGACCGATTGGAAGTACTACGCGGCAGGCGAGGATTCCTACTGGACTGCACCCAACGCGATCGACCACATCTGTTTGCCCAGTGACGGAAAGTGCACCGGGTTTGGCACGCACGTTGACCCTCTTAACCCCTCACAGGTGCTCACCGATTTGCGCAACTGCAATTTCCACGATATGACCTGGGTGACTCCGACTGCGGCAAACTCGGACCACGCCAGCGTGAACGATGGCGGTGGGCCCTCATGGGTGGCATCGGTTGTTAATACCATCGGAGACAGCAAGTGCACTGACACCATAAACAACAGGGCTTATACCTACTGGCAGGACACGGCAATCTTTATTGTGTGGGACGATTGGGGCGGGTGGTACGATCACGAGCCCCCGACGATTCTGGGGGGCGTGGAAGGCGACTATCAATACGGATTCCGTGTTCCTATGATTGTCGTCTCCGCCTATACCAACCCAGGTTATGTTGATAACGGGCGGTATGATTTTGGCAGCATTCTGCGCTTCACCGAGTTTAATTTTGCCAATCTCGGCCTCCGCGAAGGGGAACTAGGGTTTGCCGATAGCCGTTCCACCACTGATCTCAGGGCATTCTTCCATTTGAATCAACCACCGCGAAAATTCGCGGCCATCCCCGCTCCCAAGAACGCGGATTTTTTTATCAACGATCCGAGGCCGCAGGAAGCGCCTGACAAGGATTAACGAGAAGCGGAGGCGCGAGGCATTCTAGCCGGCCATCACCGCAATGCGCGCCGCTCCGTAGAGACCAGCGTCGCTTCCTAACAAGGCGCGGGTTACGATGGTTTTTCGTTCACCGCGGCTGTTTTGCGTCGAAGAATCGTTGCTCAGCGGATCGGCAGGAGCCGTCGCGGCATAGACGATAGACCGCTCCCGTAATTCCTTGAACATGCTCGGTGCATAAGCATCCCATGCGCTGGAAACGCCTCCGCCGATTACGAACATATCGAGATTTAAAATGTTGATCGCGCCGCCGAGCATGATGCCAAGATAGCGGCCGAACGTCCGGAAGATTCGCCGGGCGGGTTCGTCGCCTTGCATTGCCAGGTTGTAAATTGATTGCGCGCCGAACGCGGGGTCCGATGATGCAGACTTGGCTAGCGACGGCGCTTCACCGCTGGCAATCGCCTCGCGTGCCATCCGGATAATTGCGCTCGCGGAGGCATATTGCTCGGCGCATCCGTGACTGCCGCAGCCGCAAGGATAGCCCTCCGGTTCGAGAGTCATGTGCCCAAACTCGCCAGACATACCAGTCATGCCGTGCCAGATTTTTCCGCCGAGCACGATCCCGCCTCCGATTCCGGTGCCCAGCGTGACCACAGCCATATTTGGCACACCGCGGGCAGCGCCCAACCACTGCTCGCCGAACGCGGCCACATTGCCGTCATTATCGATGACAGCACGCGCTCCCAGCCGGCGTTCGATTTCCGCGCGCACCGGGTAATCTTCCCAGCCCGGAAGGTTCGCCGACTTGCGCACCGTTCCGGCTTGCAGGTCAATGATGCCGGGTATGCCCATGCCGGCGCCCAGAAATTTTCCTGTTCCCGCGTATTTGGCGGACAAACGCTGGATTGCCTCACACATCTGGTCGATGACGTGGTCGCGGCCCGGCGCGCCTTTGGATCCGAGGGTAACTTTCTCTAGAAGCTGTCCTTCAGCACTCACGGCCGCGATGCGCAGGTTGGTACCGCCGAGGTCGACTCCGATGGAGAAATCAGGCATGCTCCAGAAGATAGCAAATCTTAGGTGCGTTCGCCGGGTAGAATTTGAAAGATGGCCAAAGTCTTCTTATCGATCTTGAATTTCCTGAATCAGGATGGCACGGCGAGCTCGATTCTTTCCCGGCGCTACAACCCTCCATCCTTTTCCTTTTGGTAATTGTTTAGCTAACTTCAACTTCTTGTCTTTAGCCACGCCGATTTTTCTAGACACCGAGCACCTCTTTGAGGACAGCTGGATTCGGACGGCCTGAATTCTACTCCGCAAAACAATGGCGCACAATTCTACGGACGAAGGCTTGGCAACTATATTTTAGAGACATCACCATCCGGCCATCACCTCTGACACTTGGAGCAATAGTGGCTACTTCGTCCGCCAATCACAATGCGCTTGATGGGCGTCTTGCAGATCAGGCAGGGCTCGCCTTCGCGACCGTAGACTCGATGCTTCAACTGGAAGAAGCCTTCTTCACCGTCGGCGTCTACATAATCTGAAATGGATGAGCCGCCGAGAGCGATCGCTTCTCGCAGAACTTCTTTCACCGAAGCGAGCAGCTTCGCCAGTTGATCGCGCGTGATGGTTGAGGCGCGACGGCGGGGGCGGATTCCAGCACGGAATAAAGACTCATCGGCATAAATGTTTCCCACGCCGCGCAGCAGATTCTGGTTGAGCAGGGCGCTCTTGATTGGCGTCTTGCGTCCGGTAAACAACGCCAGGAAGCGATCAAGATCGGCCTCCAGCGGCTCAATGCCGGTGGCTTCGAAGTCGGCGCGGGTAATGCTCAGCCGTCCGAAGCGGCGGGGATCGACAAAGCGCAATTCCCTGCCCGAGCCCAGCTTAAGAATCGCATGCGTGTGCTTCAGGATCTCTGCCTGCGGTTCGCAGACTTGCAGGCGTCCGGTCATGCCCAGGTGGACGATAAATTGCGCTCGGGTTTGTGTGGGGTGGACGGCCTCGTCTACCGCTGCGTGCGGCACGGCGGAAGGCCGTCCGGTTATAGACTTCTTACGCGCCGGCTTAGAATGCTGGCCTTTAGCGGGCGAGGGCGCCCGCTCCACATTACCCTGTTCAAGGTCGAAGACAATATGTTTGCCCATGCGCCGGACAGTGGCGATGCGGCTGTGCTCGAGGACACTGGCGATTTCCTGCGCCGACGACTTCAGTGGCTCGGGCTTCTGCCCGAGCCAGACTGATTCGATCACATCTCCCGACACACGCTTAGCCAAACCGCGTGCGATGGTTTCAACTTCTGGAAGTTCCGGCATGCCTCATCAGTGTACAAGGCGCGGAGCAGCGGGTGCAGCTTGCTGAGCTAATCAGGATTGGAAACGAGTGAGGCTAGTCTTTCAACGGCACGACGGTTTTGCCGTCGCGGCAGAAGGTGGCGACTTTTTGCAAGTCTCCGTTTGCTTGGGGCAGGGTCATGACCGGTCCGTAGCAGTAGACAGCGTGGCCGTTGGCGGCAAAGTACCAGCGTCCGGTGGTGGAGCGGTGCTCCACCGTGCCTGACGGACGGCGCACCGGCGGTGCAGGATGCGCCGTCGTCAGACTAAACATCAAGGCTAGGGTCAGAGCCTTCATTTCTTACCTACTGCAAAACTGCACTCACTTACTGCTGATACCTAAGAGTTAAATCGTAATCAGCGCGCGACGCTGATCACTTAAATCCGAAGCCGGCATGGGCGGAAGCTGGGTCTTGGGCTTCGCGCTTTTTCCAGTCCGGCTTTGCAAATGGTGCTGCGGTGCTGCCTGGGTTGACGGAGTTTTGGTTGATGGAGCCTGGGTCGATTGAGTCTGGGTAGATGGAGTTTGGACTAATGGAGATTGCCCCTGGGTCGTCGGGGATTGGATTATTGGTGCTTGGGTCACGGAACCTTGTGCCTGGCTTTGCGCTCGAGCCTGAGCTGCCTTGTCGCCGACAGCCTTGCCCTTCATCGCCCACAGGTCCTTGCTGTCGACGAGCAAAACCTGAATCAGATTGTGTTGCGCCTGGATGGTGGTGCCCTGCTCGACGATGAGCATCGTCATCAAGCCATAGGAAGCGAGAAAAACCACCGTGAGCAATGGCATCAGACTGCGTTTCTTTTTAGGAACCGCAATCGGCGTCACTACTGTGCTGCCAAACAAAGTCGTCAAGCGCCACCCCGGTCTTGCCCCGCAACGGCAGGCACAACCAGAGATTGCAGCTTACCCGCCAATGGGCGGAGCGGCTGGAAAGCACTGAATTTGCTTGGGTTAACGACGGCCTGATGTTGCTTGTGACGAGCCCAAAGTGCAACTGAATGCACATATTGAGCACTGACCACTAACTGTGCGCCGTTGGAAGAGGCCCAAAACGCCCGCCCAGAGGGGCTTTCGGGGCGGAAGAAGAATTCAAAACTCCGCGGATACGAGATGGCTGAGCCTATTTCCCACCTAACAAGAGCTTTGCGATGGTCGCCAACTGCATGTTGGATGTGCCTTCGTAGATCTTGCCGATCTTCGCGTCGCGCCAGTATTTCTCCACGGGATAATCTTTGGTGAAGCCGTAGCCGCCGTAGATTTCGATGGCCAGTGAAGTCACGCGCTCGGCTACCTGCGAGCCGAAAAGCTTGGTCATCGCGGCTTCCTTCACAAAGTTCACGCCCGCATCTTTCATGCGGGCCGCGTTGTAGACCATCAGGCGAGCGGCCTCGATCTCAGTTGCCATCTGCGCAATCTGGAACTGGATGCCTTGAAACTCCGCGATAGCCTTGCCGAATGCCTTGCGCTCTTGCGCATACTTCGCGGCAAACTCCCAGGCTCCGCGCGCCAGGCCGATCATCTGTGCGCCAATGCCAATGCGGCCTTCGTTCAAGGTTTCGATTGCGATTTTGTATCCTTTGCCGGCTTCGCCCAGCACATTTTCTTTGGGCACGCGGCAGTCTTCCAGAATCAGCTCGCAAGTTGACGAAGCCCGAATGCCAAGCTTGTCTTCTTTCTTGCCCACGCTGAATCCAGAAAAATCTTTTTCTATCAGGAAGGCGGTGATGCCTTTGTATCCCGCAGCGGGATCGATGGTGGCGAACAGGATGAATAATCCCGCTTCCTTGGCGTTGGTAATCCACAGCTTGCGGCCATTGATTACATAGTCGCTGCCTTTGAGTTCGGCGCGCGTCTGCAAAGCAAAAGCGTCGGAGCCCGACCCGGCCTCGCTCAGCGCATAGGCACCCAGGGTCTCGGCTGCCATCTTCGGCAGGTAACGCTTCTTCTGCTCCGGGCTGCCGTATCGCAGAAGCGCATTGTTGACCAGCGTATTTTGCACATCGACGACCACGCCTGCGGATGCATCGACTCGCGACAATTCCTCAACCGCCAGGATCGCCTCGAAGAACTTGGCGCCGCTTCCGCCATATTGCTCCGGGATTTCGATCCCCATGAGTCCGAGCTGAAAGAATTCGTGGAGAAGATCTTTCTCGAAGATGCCTTTCTCGTCCATCTCCTTCACCAGCGGACGGATCTTGTCGTCGGCAAACTGGCGGATGTTATCGCGGAAAAGGATTTCGTCTTCGGTGAGGGTGGTTAGGGGCGTGGGAACGGCAGATTGCAGGGTCGTCTCGGACATGAGAGCACCTTCAAATGCAAGAATGGCAAACCCTGAATTTTAGCACTCTTGGAGAATCGGAAGGGGGATGCACTAGCCTGAAGTGGTTCAGCCGCGCCGCGTATGTACCAGTTTCAGGGTGTCCGCCTGCAGAATGCGCTGAATCTGGTTGCGCGCATGTACGGACCATGGGCCGGTGGTGTCGAGTTTCACGTACGCCTGCCAGTGTTTCAGGGCCTTGCGAGGCTCGCGGGTTTTTTCGTAGGCGAGCGCGAGATTGTAGTGCGCATCGGCGTAGGTGGGAGCGAGTTGGATCGCCATCTTGTAGGTCTGAATGGCTTCCTGCACGCGGCCGGTTTCGTCCAGAACATTGCCCAGATCGAAATAGGCCAGCGCGTAGCGAGGGTCGGCCTGCAGCGCGGCGCGATAATGTTTTTCCGCCAGGGTGAAATCCTGGCGATTGTAGTAGAGCGTTCCCAGGTTGATGTGCGCGGCAGCGTGGTCGGGCTGGAACTCAAGCACTTTCTGGTAGGACGCTAGCGCCTCGGTTTGCGTGGCCGGATCCTCTTCCAACACGATGCCGCGGGCAAACCAGGATGCAGCCTCGTTCTCTTGCGGGCCCGGCTCAGGAGTCGGAATCGGCGTGCTAGTGACGACTTTTTCCCGGGTCGCGAAATCCATCACGAACTGTCCCGCGATCGGCTCCAGCAGACGGCCTTCATGACGGAAGGCCACGCGACGTTTATTCGAATATGACGTTCCGGCGTCGAGCAGCGGATTTCCCATTCCTGAGGCTTGCTGCTGCATCGCCTCCAGCGATTGCCGGATCACGGCGGGGCGCACTCGCATGGCACAAAGGTCGCGAACTTTTTTGATCTTAAGCAGGTCGGAAAAGGAATAAGTTGTGGCGGCGGCGATCAACTCCGCCCGCTCCCAGTTCGCCAACTGGCGCGGCGTGAGGTGAAGAATTCTAAGTAAATCAGCTCGACTGTACACGACGATAAGCAACTTCCCGCGCCGATTGTGGCGCAGCGAACATTACGGGCCATTATGCGCAACTTGCGGTCCCAAACGCAACAGCAAACCCTTGTGGAAATCTGTGGAGAACCTGGATGCTTTACATGCAGCGGAAATGGTGCAGTCGAGCTTCGCTCGACGGACAGCCGAGGGCGGCTGTCCCCACATTGTCCTTATCCCGCGCGAAACGAGAAACCTGCTTTCGCTTAAACCGCTACGGCGGCCTGATATTCCTCGTAGGTTCCCTTGAAATCCGTGAGCTTGTGGTCGCTCTCGAAATGCCAAATCCGCGTGGCGACTTCATCGATCAAATCGTGATCGTGGGTCACGATGAGCACCGTCCCCTGATAACGTTGCAGGGAAATATTTAGGGCATTGATGGCTTCTAGGTCCAGGTGGTTTGTGGGTTCGTCGAGCACCAGCACATTCGGCTTCTGCAGCATCAGCTTGCAGAAGAGCAGGCGCGCGGCTTCGCCGCCGGAAAGAACGTTGGTGGATTTCGTCGCTTCCTCGCGGGCAAACAGCATCTGCCCCAGCAACCCGCGAAGTTCTTCGCTGACAGCGGCAGGATTCCACTGATGCAGCCACTCCAGCGCCGTCATACCGCCTTCGATCAAGCCGCGATGGTCCTGAGCAAAATATCCAATCGAGGCCTCGTGTCCCCAGATCACTTTTCCGGCATCCACGAACGCTCCGTCGTAGCCGCTCGTCTTCCGCAACTCGGCTTCGGGCGTGGTCGGCGAATTTGCGAGCAGCGCGTTTACCAGCGTGGTCTTCCCTGCTCCGTTGCGTCCCATCAAAGCGATCCGTTCTCCGCGCGTAATGCTGGCCGTAAAGTCGCGGATCACTGACTTGTCGCCATAAGCCTTGCCCAGGTGCTCAATTTCCAGAATGTGTTTTCCCGACGGCCGCTTCTGTTCGAACTTGATGTAGGGCCGCTGGATATTCGACTTGGCCAGTTCCGTAACCTGCAACCGTTCTACTTCCTTGCGCCGCGACTGCACCTGGCTTGATCGCGTACCCGCGGCGAAGCGCGCGATGAATTCGTTCAACTGCGAAATCTTCTTTTCGCGCTGCGCGTTTTGTGATTCGATCTGCGAGCGCACTTGCGTCTTGGCCAGCACCATTTCGTCATACGATCCGGTGTAAGTGATGATGGTCTCGTAATCGATATCGGCGATGTGGGTGCAAATGCTGTTCAGAAAATGCCGGTCGTGGGAAATCGCAATCACCACGCCGTCGTAGGTGTTCAGAAATCCCTGCAGCCAGTGGATCGAATCCAAATCCAGGTTGTTTGTAGGCTCATCCAGCAACAACGCCTGCGGATGCCCAAACAGCGCCTGCGCCAGCAGCACGCGAACTTTCTGTCCACCTTGCAATTCGCTCATCTTGCGCGCATGCGCTTCTTCCGGAATGTCCAGGCCATCGAGCAAAATCGCGGCATCGCTCTCCGCGGTGTAGCCGTCCTCTTCGCCGACAATGCCTTCCAGTTCGCCCAGCTTCATGCCGTCTTCGTCGGTCATGTCAGCCTTGGAGTAAATCGCGTCGCGCTCCTGCATCGCCGCCCAAAGGCGCTTGTTGCCCATGATGACCGTATCGCTCGCCGTGAAGGCGTCGAAAGCAAATTGATCCTGGCTTAAGACGCCAACCTTTCGCGGACGCACCACCGTGCCTTTTTGTGGCTCCAGTTCCCCGCTGAGCAGCTTCATGAACGTGGATTTACCCGCGCCGTTCGGCCCGGTCAGGCCATAACGCTTGCCCGGCGTAAACGCCGTGGAGACTTCGTCGAACAGAATTTTTGCGCCGTAGCGCATGGAAACATTGCTGACTGAGAGCATGATTTCTGGTTTCTCTTTTTCTGCGCTTCGACTGGGAAGCTGCTTCAGGAAGCGTTCATCTGAAACTGCGGGGAAATTTCCGCCAAAACGGTACGCAGCTGGTAGAGATAGAATATCACGCCTGATTCGCTCGCTTACAGTCCTCGCTGTTCGATCTCCAACAGCGCCTTCTTGCGCTCTACACCCCAGCGATAGCCGCTAATGTTGCCATCTTCGCGGACCACGCGATGGCACGGAATCGCAACTGCCACAGGATTCGTAGCGCAGGCGCGCGCAACCGCGCGGCTGGCAGTGGATTGGCCAATCGCATTTGCCACCTGACCGTAAGACCTCGTTTCGCCGAAGGGAATCGACTGCAAATAAGTCCATACCCGCCGCTGAAAAGCCGTGGCACGGATATCCAAGGGCAAAGCGGCATTCAACTCTTTCCCAGCCATTTGCTGCAGCAACGCTGCGATCCAGGATTGCAATCCGCTTTCATCGGGCTTGCGCTGGGCGAAGGGAAACTCGTGCCTCAGGCCTTCAATCAACTCGCCATCGGAAGCGGCGAACTGAATGGCGCAGACGCCGCGTTCGGTTGCCGCGATCAACATGCGTCCCAGCGGCGAGTCGGCGATGGCATAACGAACGGTCGATGCGACCGCGCCACGGCGATACTTGTCAGGCGTCATGCCGAGTTGCGATGCAGTCTTCTCGTAGAGTCGGCTACTCGAACCGTACCCGGCGTCATACATGGCGCGGGTCACATTGTCTCCCGCCTGTAGGTTGCGTTTGAGCTGGCGCAGACGGCAGGAATCGGCGTACTCACGCGGTGTGATCCCAAGCGCGGCCTTGAAGCGGCGCTGCAAATGAAACGGGCTTTGCCGAAACACTTTACCCAGCCGCTCCAGCGTGACCGGTTCATCGAGATGCTGCTCGATGTAGCGGCAGATTTCTTTCGCGGCGTCTGATTGCGGATTGCCGCTGGCCGCTCTCGGCTTGCACCGCAGGCAGGCGCGAAAACCGGCCTTCTCCGCCTGCTCGGGACGCGAATAGAACGTCACATTCTCACGTCGCGGACGACGCGCCGCGCAGGATGGCCGGCAATAGACGCCGGTCGAAGAGACTGCGAACACGAACTCTCCGTCGTGGCCGGAGTCGCGTGCCACAACCGCGCTTCCAGCGTCGTCGTCATTTGCGATCATTTGGGCGATTGCCGACTCATGCCGCTAGGCTGGCTGCCGACTTTGTCGAGTTGGAGTGCACCGCTCGCATTTCGTTCGTTGGTTCCTCTGCGAGTATGGCACTCGCGGTCAGCACTGGGGAAGTCATGTTAGTGGATGTCATAGTGATGACAGCGTAAGGTCGTAGATGCCCGAGCGGACTATCCGAATCTTGCGGGCAAAGTGGATTCGACACATTTGTCCCGGGTGATCAAAAGGATTAGATTTCTGCTAGCCTACTTACACTCATTCTCGATCGAGGGCAGAACTAATGAAGAACGTTCGTTCTATGGCAGTCTTAGCTCTTGTCGGCATGCTGTTAACCTCAGGCCTTGCCCAGAAGGCAGCGCAGCATCTGCTGAGCGGCGATGAACTCAAGAAAATAGTTCCGACGGACTTTTTCTTTGCCGGACAGAAGGCTCCTACGCAGTTGCGGAACTCTGCGGGATTTCAGACTGCCGACGGCAAAATGATATTCGGCGCGCTGGTCGACGCTTCCGGCTACTCCACCGCTATTCAGCAAAAATATCAGGGACTGCTGATTACCGAATCGAAACTCAACGTGGGTGGGAGCGAACTTGCTGCCGGGCCAATACGGCTTCGGTTTTGCGGCGGACAAGTTCGTGGTCATGAACGTGGCCAACAAAGATGTGCTCAGCGTACCTTTCCAAACCGATTCGGATCTGAAACGGCCGGTGCCGCTGAAATTAGTGGAGGATGGAGCAGGCTACAAGCTATATGCCGGAAGAAAGTGGGTCGCGGTGAAACCGGAATAGATGTTCTCCGGGTTCCGGCACTTTTAATTATCCAATGGCTGGAACAGTCCGATCACGTTTGCGATGCCGGAACGCTTGCGAAGTTCGCCGATGAGGGCGCTGGCCGCGTTAGTGTAGGTCTTGCTTGGGTCGGAAGGATCGGCCCACACGGCATCATAAATAATCTGCGCTGCTTCTTTCAGATCGATATGCAGTGCGGCTTCGCAGACGTCTACACGCTCCTGCAGGCGGTCGTAACAGGGCTTGCAGATTGAAGCCGTCTCGGCGCCTTGAATGTGGTGTTCTCCCAGAGTGCAAATGCCCGGCGAATTAGCCACGTCGGCCTGCGCCGCGAAAAGTTGGGACTTGAACTGTTTTAGAAAAGCTTCTCTCTCCTGCTCGATCACGGCGGTATCGGGCACTGGCTCGGCAGCGGGCTGCACCTTCGGAATTGCCCGGGCCACTTTTGCGGAAACCCGCTCTTTGCAGTTGCAGGCAGGGCAGACGTCCAGGTTAGCGGGATAATAGAGACGGCAGTTGGCACACGGCAGACCATAGCCGGTGGAGCTGCGCTCGGCGGCTCCGGCGCTCCGAACGGCGTTGCGCATGTCGCTCCGCACCTCGCTGCGAACCTCCGTGTTGCGGGCTTGAATGTTGCGAACCTCGACAACGCTTTCCGGCTGCGGGATAACAGACTTAGCAGGTTTACCGGCTGCGGTGGAAGCGGACTCCATAAATCAATCCCCCAAATGCGTGGCGCGTGGCTTTGTTCTTGGCATGGGCCTGCTGGCGCAGGATCCACATTTTCAGTGTAAGTAGTCCGGCGGGCTGCCCCTACATGCCGGGAGTGCACTGCCTGGTACTGTCCTAGCGGTCTTCACTTATCGAGCGTTAGTTACCGGATGCTCGGCTCTTTTGCCTGCATCAGTTTCCTGAGTTCGTCACGGCGAGCGCGGTAGAGGGTACGATCCGGATCCATCTGCGCTGCGGTATCGAGTTCCGTTAGAGCTTCCTCATAACGGTCCATGGTCATCAAGCAGGCCGCAAGAGAATAGTGGTTGTCAGGAGAGCCATTGAGGCGAATGGCCTCGCGGAATTCCTTTTCCGCCGCAGCCAGTTGCTGCTGCTGGAACAGAGCCGTGCCTAGAGCGTGGTGGGCGGTATCGGAATCCGGATTGAGCGCGACTGCCAGGCGCAACTCCCGCGCACCTTCTTCCAGTTTGTCATCCAGCAAGAGGGCTTCGCCGAGGATGCGGTGTTCGGAGGAGCCTGTAGGATTTTGCAGAACTGCCTGTTGCAATTGGCTGATGGCGTTCCCATAGTTCTTTTTCGACATGTAGGCGCGAGCCAGACAGCCGTGCCCTTGCTCCCACTCGGGATGCTGGCGGTAAAGTTCGCTCAGTTCGGAAATGGCGGCATCGAAGTCGCCCTTGTCGCAGTAGGTGTTGCCCAGGTTGTTGCGAACCGAAGCTTCCTCGGGCGCAAGGCGCTTGGCTTCGCGATATTCAACGATAGCCTCGTCGAACTTATTCTGTTCGTGCAAAATCAACGCCAGATTGGAATGGGCTTCCCAGAAAGCCGCGTTCAGATGAATGGCTTGGCGATAGGCAGTGATAGCGGCGGGCAGGTTGCCGTTGGCGTGCAGGGTGATGCCGAGATCGTAATAAGTATCCGGGTTATCGGCATCGTGGGCCAGAGATTCTTCGAAGGCGTGAACGGCTGCTCGATATTGCCCGTCGGAGAACATTGCGAGTCCGAGGAACTGGTATGCCTCGGCGTTCTGTGGATCCATGCTCAACGCGGTGCGGGCTTCGGCGATCGCATCGGACGCGTCATCGAGGCGATAGAAAATGTATGCCAGAGTGCTGTGGTTCTCCGGAAAATCCGGCCTAAGCTGCGCGGAGAGCGTGATCTCGTCGATGGCATCGTCCCAGCGCTCCTGCTGACGGAGCATTGTGCCCAGAGCGAAGTGCAACGCCGCATTTTGCGGGTCAGAACTTAGGGCTTGCCGGAGAGCAAGTTCGGCTTGGTGGAAACGCTGGGCGCGGGCATCGGCGGCGGCTTGCAGCAGGATCGCAGGAATCTCGCAGGTTTCAGGTTTCGCAGGGCCGGACGGTTTCAAGCTGGCGAGTGTACCAATCAGAGTTGCATCGGCGCCGGCGGATTCAAGTTGATGAATTTGCTGCTCGCCGGGATAGTTCGCGATTCCGTGTTCCTGAATGATGCGGACCAGGCGGCTGCTGGGCACGCCAGCCGTCAGCCAAGCTATTAACTGCACAGTATTTACTGGCTGACTATCCCTCGCCGAGGCAGCAAGAGTCATCACCAGCAGAACCAGAAAAACTGACAGGCCTTTGCGCTTCACTCGACTCTCCGGCGACGGCTTGGCTTGCTAGGGTTGCGTCGATGGTTGCGGGCGCGGCGGTATTGCCCTCCAACTGCCCGATTCCACACTAATCCACCAGCCGACCCGAAGGTAAGGTCACGGAGGTAATATGCGCGTAATAATGAGGTTTGATCCGGGTGCCAGAGAAGTTTGACTTCCCCTTGCCGGTCCAGTAGCGTATTAGGAAGCGGTAGTGTTCTCCTCGGAGGTTCTTATGCTTGAAGGTTTATTTCAACCGATGCACCTGATCATCATTTTTGCCATCGCTCTGCTGGTTTTCGGCCCAAAAAAGTTGCCTGAACTCGGCAAGGGGCTGGGTGAGGGGATTCGCGCCTTGAAAGAGGGCATGAAGGATAATCCCCCGGCACAGGCATCGGCCGAGCAGAACAAGACCACCGAATCCAAGGACGCCAAGAGTTAAGTGATCTCCGTTTGTTTTCGAGCAGCTTCGAGAACATCGTTTTCTTGGGCCAATCGCCGCTTCGTCGTGGTTTTCTTTTCCCGTTCCAGGTAATTCCCGGGGTTTAATCAGATTTTAATAGGCTTGGTGACAGGCCTACGCGATTGGTTTGTTCTATGGCTTTTGTGCTGTAGAACTCATTCTAAAAATCCGGAGGTAGGCAGTGTTGCGGAAAGTGGAATTTGTTGTTTTGGTTGCGTTTCTGGGACTAACGGCGGCGGCTTGTGCCGATCAGATCACCTTGAAAAATGGTGACCGCTTCAGCGGTACGATCGTGAAGTCGGATGGCAAGACTCTGGTGCTACACACCGAGTTCGCGGGAGACATAACGGTCCAGTTTGCCGCGATTACACAGATCACAACTGATAAAGAATTGCACGTGAGCACTTCAGATAAGAAGACTGTCGTGGGTCCGGTAACTTCCAGTGACGGAAAACTTGAGGTTGCTACCAAGACCGGCGGCACAGTAGAGGTTCCGGCGGCGAATGTCGTGTTGATCCGCAATGATGCTGAGCAGGATGCCTACGATAAGTCACTGCATCCCGGCTTGCTGCATGGGTGGAACGGCGGCGCGAACGTAGGCTTCTCGCTTGCGCGCGGTAACAGCCAAACCGAGAACCTGGCGTTGGCCATCAATGCTGTCCACGCAACTTTGAACGACAAAATTACGCTGTACTTGAGTTCCATCTACACCGACAACGACTTAGCCACGCCCAGCACTGTAGCCAATTTGATCACTTCCGGGATTCGATACGACCGAAATTTCGGGCCGCGGACATTCGCCTTTGTGGGAGCAGACTTCATGAGCAATGCTCTGCAGGATCTTGACCTGCGTGGCGTCTACGGCGGCGGCCTGGGCTATCACGCCATCAAGTCTGACACCACTACGTTGGACCTTCTTGCTGGTGTTAACTACACGCACGAGACTTACTCCGATGGTCCAGTGAACACCCCGGTGACGGTTCCACCGACCTTCGTGTCTTACGGCATAACCAACAAATTCGCTGCGCTCACTCTCGGCGAAGAGTTGATGCACAAGGCCGGGAAAAGCACAGTTATCACCGAGAAGCTATATATCTATCCAGACTTGTCGAGCGGCTACGCCGGCCAATATCGCGGGGAATTCGATCTGGGAACGGTGACGAAGATCAGCAAGTGGCTGGGCTGGCAGAACCAGTTTAGCGACATCTATGTCTCGAACCCGCCAACGGGCACGAAGGATAACGATGTGCTGTTCACTACCGGGCTAAACTTTTCGTTCGCGCACTAGCTGGACGAACAACGATTAGCCGAGATGTGGAAGCCGCTCGCGAGAGCGGCTTTTTAATTTACGGCCGGCTTGAGTCCTCAACTTCATGCCCGTCCTCTCTCTTGCTCACATCTACTTGAAAGGTTCGTCTACTACCGAGTAGAGTACTGTTTCCGTTTTGCCGGGTTCTTGAGTCCCTCACAACAGGAGTCTGCTCGATGCGCCATGCCGTGATTGTGCTGATCGCTGTCCTGTGCTGCTCTGTATTTTCCACCTCCCAAACTGCCGACGAACTGATTGCCAAGAACATCCAGGCGCGGGGTGGCGTGGAAAAGATGAAGGCCATCAAGACCATCCGAATGACCGGCAAATTCGAGGGTGGCGGAGGCTTCACCGCGTCCGTGGGCCAGGAGAACGAGCGTCCGGAGCTCGTGCGGGAGACATTGACGCTGCAGGGCATGACCATGGTGCAGGCCTATGACGGATCAACTGGCTGGCAGATCCAGCCCTTCGGCGGGAAAAAAGATCCGCAACTGATGGGCGAGGATGACCTGCGCGACCTGCTGCTGGACGCCGACTTCGACGGCCCTCTGGTGGATTACAAAGAAAAAGGCAGCACGGTGGAATACCTGGGCCACGATGTGGTCGATGGGGATGACGCGCTACGCTTGAAAATAACGCTGAAGAACGGCGACATTATTTACGACTACCTGGATCCCGATACCTTTATAGAAATTCGCAAAGAGATCCAACAGTTTATTCGGGGATCGGTGCGGGACCGCGTCGTCGGTATGGGTTCGTACAAACCGGTGGCAGGGGTGATGTATCCCTTCTCGATTTCGAGCGGACCCAAGAACAATCCAGATGCGCAGACGACCACGGTGCAAAAGATGGAAGTGAATGTGCCGATCGATCCCGCGGACTTCAATCTGCCAGTCTCGTTAAAGACCGAGGAAAAGAAGTCGGGGATGGTGGGGATTCACTGATCGCCGGGATAGTGGCAGGACTCGCGCCTGAGCTTGCCGAAGGGACAGCCGCCGAGACGGCGGCGCTACGAAAATCATTTGCGGAAAAGGACTCGTAAACATGAAAGCATCCACTGGCAATTCCTGGGCAGTGACAGCGTTGTTCGCCGGAGCTTCTTTGTGCGCACCTTTGCTGGCCGCGGCGCAGGCTCCGTATCGCTTCGATGCAGCCACGGTTTCGGGATTGCCGGCGCGAAATATCGGATCAGCCACGATGAGCGGACGCATCGCCGCGGTGGATGCGGTCGAGGAGAACGGGCGCATTACCGTGTTCGTGGGCGCGGCCAGCGGTGGAGTATGGAAGTCGGTGAACGGCGGCACTACTTACAAACCGGTGTTCGACCGGGAAGATGTGCAGTCGATTGGCGCGGTAACGATCGATCCTTCGAATTCAAAAAACGTATGGGTGGGCACGGGAGAGGCTTGGACGCGAAACAGCGTCTCTGTCGGCGACGGTATTTACAAATCAACGGATGGCGGCGAGAACTGGACCAACGTCGGATTGAAAGACAGCGAGCATATCGCCAAAATTCTGGTGAACCCCGGCGACAGCAATGATGTAGTGGCCTGTGCCACCGGGCATTTGTGGGACGACAATGACGAACGCGGAGTCTTCCAAACCACTGACGGAGGTAAGAGCTGGAAGAAAGTTCTGGCCGGCGTGAATGGTTCGAGCGGCTGCGCCATGATTGCGCGCAGCCCGCAGGAGCCGAAGACAATTTATGTGGCGATGTGGGATTTCCGGCGGCAGGGGTGGACGTTCCGCTCAGGAGGTCCGGGCAGTGGGTTGTTCAAATCTACCGATGGCGGCACGACCTGGAGTGAGATCAACGAAGGCAATGCCAAGGGACTGCCTACGAAGCCTTATGGCCGCATCGCGGTGCAGGTTGCCCCTTCGAAGCCGCAAGTTGTCTATGCCAACATCGAAGCGGAAAAAGGAAGGGGTTTGTATCGCTCTGACGATAGCGGTGCAACGTGGACCAAACTCGATGCCAGCAATTACATGGTGTGGCGTCCATTTTATTTCGGCAATCTGATCGTCGATCCGAAGGATGAAAACAAAATTTTCAAACCCGATCTCATTCTCCTGCTCAGCAACGATGGCGGAAAAACTTTTAACAATGTTTCAAGCGCGGCGCACGGCGACTTCCACGACGTATGGATCGATCCGAAGAACACGAATATCGTGATTGCCGGCGACGACGGCGGATTGTGGCGCAGCGAAGATGGTGGCAACCGCTGGAAGCACCAGATCAACCTGCCGGTTTCGCAGTTCTACCACGTGAGCGTGGACAATGCCGACCCGTATCACGTCTACGGCGGGTTGCAGGATAACAGTTCGTGGGTGGGAGCATCGTCGTTTCCGGGCGGGGTTGCCAACGCGAACTGGGAAAACATGTTCGGTGGCGATGGCTTCTGGATGTTCGAAGACACCTCCGATCCCGATTACCTTTACGCCGAGGCGCAGGGCGGTGAGATTGGCCGCGTGAACCGGTACACGCACGAGACGCGTGACATCCATCCGTGGCCGAATTACAACGAGAAGAAACTGCGCTTCAATTGGAATACGCCGATCCACATGAGTCCCAACGAGAAAGGGACGATTTATATCGGCGCGCAATTCCTCTTCCGCTCCCGTGATCACGGGCAGTCCTGGGATCGCATCTCTCCCGACCTGACCACGAACGATCCGGAAAAGCAGAAGCAGGAAGAATCCGGCGGTGTGACCGTCGACAATTCTTCGGCCGAGATGCACACCACGATCTATTCGATTTCGGAGTCGCCTAAGAACGGGCAAATTATTTGGGTAGGTACCGACGATGGGAATGTGCAGATCACGCGCGATGGGGCGAAGACCTGGACGAACGTGGTGGGAAACGTCGCTGGGCTGGGTAAGAATTCCTGGGTTTCGACGATCGAAGCCAGCCGCTACGACGAAGCCACCGCGTATGCCACATTCGATCGGCACACGTTCGGCGATATGAAACCGTATGTTTATAAGACGACGGATTACGGGCAAACGTGGACCGCGCTACCCGCGCAGGAGAGCGGCGTGCGCGGATATGCCCACGTGATCAAGGAAGATTCCGGGAGCCGCAATGTGCTCTTCCTGGGCACTGAGTTTGGACTTTGGATTTCAGTGGATGGCGGACAGCATTGGGCGCAATACAAAGGTTCAGACTTTCCTGCGGTGCCAGTGGATGACATCGCAGTGCAGGCGCGGGAGTCGGACCTGGTGCTGGCTACCCACGGGCGCGGTATCTGGATTGTTGACGACATCTCGCCGCTGCGCGCGCTCACTCCTGAAGTCATGAGCAAAGAGGCGATGCTGATTCCGGGACGGCCGGCGATCCAGTACTTCGATGTGACCGGGGGCTGGCCGGAAGGCGACGAAAGTTTCCACGGACGGAACCGGCCCTTCGATGCGCAGATTACGTATTACCAGAAAGGGCGGCACATCTTTGGAGATTTGAAAATCGAAATCTTCGACCAGGATGGCAAGCTCGTGGACACGGTGGCTGGAAGCAAGCATCGGGGATTGAACCGTGCTGGATGGGGAATGCGCGTGAAGCCGCCAGCGGTCGCTCCCGCGGCGTCGGCGCTGTTTGAAGCCGCACAAGGACCGCGCGTGCTACCGGGCGCTTACACCGTGAAGCTGACTAAAGGAGATCAAACTTACACTGAACAATTGAATGTTGCGGTCGATCCGCGAGCCAAGTATTCGATCGATGAGCGCAAGGCGCAATTCGATCTCTCCATGAAGGTCTACAAAGAGCTTGAGCACATGACGTATGGAGTGGCGGCGATCGAAGGCGTGCGAGACGCGGCTAATGCACGAGCAGCTAAAGTTACGGAAAAGGATCCGCTACGCAAGCAACTGCAATCACTCTCGGCGGAATGCGATAACCTGCGCTCGAAGATTGTTGCCACAAAAGAAGGCGGCATGGTCACGGGCGAAGAGCGCATCCGCGAACTGCTGGGACAACTTTACGGCGCGGTGACGGGATATGACGGCAAGCCTACGGATTACCAAGCCGCGCGAACTGAATCTCTGGGTCACGAATTGCAAGACGTGATCGATGACTTCCAGAAGTTGGCGCAGAAAGAACTGCCGGGAATCAACGCCGGTTTGAAAAAGAAGAAACTGGAGTCCATCACGATGTTGGCCGAGGCGGACTGGCAAAAAAAGCAAGCCGAATCCTCCGCCGCCGCGGGCGCGGGAATGCGGGTGGAAGAGGATCGGATGCGGGAAAGAGATTAGGGCGCTGGCGGGACAGATGTGGGTTAGGCTTGGGCCCTTATCCCACGCTCTTCCGCTAACCCTAATGCGCCTGTTGCGTGATCAACTGCGCCACCTTGGAGTTCGTGTTCACCGGCTCCACGCCCAGAATCTGACTAGGATTGAGATACATACGATCCGGTTGGTACAGGTCTTCGACTTTCTCCAGCTTGAACAGCCCCTTGTTGGTTTGCTTGGTGTCGGGATTGGTCTGGGTCACGATTACGTAGACATCGGTCAATACCGGCTGAGGCGTGCCGTAGCCTTGTAGTTTGCCGTAGTAGGCCACGCCGTTGGTCATCAGGACTGCCTGATAGGGCGTGGTAAATGCCACGGGCATACCAGGGCGCGTATTCCTGACAATCAAGAGTGCGGCAGCAATCACCACGATCCCCGCCAGAACCCACACGATCTGTACCGCGGCACTACCTTGTTCATTCCTGGTCATAAGACGATCATCCTTCTGTGTTAGAAATTGTTCTTAGCCCGCTTTTCCAGCCACTATGGCCAAGCTGCTTGTGTTACTGATCGCAGTTGGGATGTCGGCGGTTGCGCTGCCGCAGATCACGCCCAGCTACCGCGCCCAACAATTAAATGCCGAGGGAATTCGCCTGATGCAGGAGAACCATCCTGCGGAGGCGGAGTCGCAATTCCGCCAGGCGGTGCAGGCCGATCCATCCAACATTGAAGCGGTGACGAA
The DNA here is from genome assembly GCA_963789625.1 of uncultured Acidobacteriaceae bacterium. Lineage (GTDB taxonomy): Bacteria > Acidobacteriota > Terriglobia > Terriglobales > Acidobacteriaceae > Sulfotelmatobacter. The sequence continues at coordinate 119,030 of CAWBLK010000012.1, forward strand.
CCTCGGTGTGGCCATATTTAAACAGGGGAGATTCGCAGAAAGCATACCATTTTTTGAGCAGGGAGTCGCCAGCCGTCCGCAGGAAGCCGCGCTGCACAACGACTTGGCGCAGGCCTATGTGCGCGTTGGTCGTCCGCATGATGCGGCTGCGGAAATGGCGCGCGCCTGCGACCTGCAACCTGCGAACCCAGACTTCCGCAGATTTCTGGGCGATATGCTTTCTGAGGCAGGCGATCAGAAAGCGGCGGAAAAACAGCTTCGGCTGGCGGTGAAGTTCGCGCCCAAAAGTGCGGACAACTGGCTGTCGCTGGCCAAGCTGCTCACCCGGGCGGATCGCAGAGACGCAGCTACCAAGGCCTATCTCACCTCGCTAGAATTGAACAGCCGCCAGTCCGACGCGCTGCGCGAACTGGGCGAACTCTATGCCTTCTCTGGCGACTTCCCCAAAGCGGAAGAAGAATTTCGCGAGGCAATCGCAATTGATCCCCAAAATGCTGCCCTGCATCAGGACCTGGGCAGCACTCTGCTGAAGGCAGAGGATCTCGACAAAGCCGCGGAAGAGTTAAGACTGGCTATCAAGCTGGATGCAACTCTGGGCGCTGCGCACCGCGATCTCGGCCTCGTCCTGCGCGAAAAGGGAGATCTCGAGGAGGCGGTGCAGGAGTTGCGGCGGGCAGCGACTCTGCTCCCGGGCGATAGCGCCGTGCACTTTCAATTGAGCCGCGCTCTGCGGCGGGCGGGTAAAACGGACGAGGCCGCCAAGGAAGCAGCCCTCAGTGAGCAGTTGGGACGGAAGGCAAAAGAAGGCCAGCGTGTGCTGGCGCTAGCGAACGAGGGACTCACTCTTGTGCAGCAAGGTCACTCACGGGACGGACTCGCAAAAATCAAAGAGGCGCTACAGATGGATCCCGAGAACCTGACGGCGCATTTCAACTATGCTCTGGCTCTGCGCCACATGGGCCGCTATGACGAGTCGATTGCTCAGCTTCAGAAAGTATTGCAGTTGCAGCCGGATATGCCTGCCGCGCACTATCAACTCGGCTGCGATTATTTCAAGAAGAAGCAATACCAGGAAGCTGTCTTTTCTTTCCGCAGAGCAGCCGAACTCATTCCCGGAACTGCAGCTGTGCACAACGGATTGGGAGTGGCGTTGGCTAAGTCTGGCGACGCTTCTGGCGCCGCCAAGGAACTCGCGCTGGCTCGAAGGCTGGAGCCGAAAACAGCACTCTACGAAAAGAACTTTCACTGTCTGCAAAAGTCTACGCCTGGATGCGTGCTGGCTCCGTGAGACTCCGCCTGGGACGAAACATTCCTAACAAAAGACTCTAGTGTTTTTGCATTACCTCTGATATTGTGCTCTACGCGCAGAGTAGGAAAGTTGCGCCGGATTCCATCCTTCACGTCTCCTCCCCACGGAGATCGATAGAGCCCGATTCAGGGACTGATTTCATTCGTGTCATCTCAAAACAAGAATCACGCTGGCGAACCGCTGGCCGTGGAAGGTACCCGATGAAGCTACGTGTACCCATAAGAACGGTTGCAATGCTGCTCGTACTGACAAGCATGGGTGGTCTCCAGTCGCTGGCGCAAACAGCAGTCAACTGGACCGGCAGCAGCGGCAACTGGAATACGGCATCAGACTGGAGCGGTGGAGTCGTTCCCAACAATGGCGGCGGGAAAACCTATAACGTCACCATCAACCCAAGTTCCTCGGGCCAGATCGTCAGTCTCAATCTCGGTGCAACAGTCACCGACTTGACCTTGGGTGCTGCATCGGGAAACGACGTGACGCTGCAAAGTGTGGCTAGTAATTCCTTGACCATCGCAAGTGGCGGGAACCTTACTGTCGGCACCACCGGTACACTGTTGTTCGATACTACAGGCAGCAATATAACCGTCGGCAGTGGTGGCACCCTCACCAACAACGGCACCATCGAGCTGGAGGCAGCCGGGGAAACTCTTAAGGTGACCGGCAGCACAACCAATGCTTCCGGAGCAACTTTGAGTATCGAAGGCGGCAGCGCTGCTACCCTCACCGGCAACGTAAGTAATTCCGGCACGTTCGAAACTGGATTCTCTGGCGGCGGCAACACGGTTACCGTTACTGGAACCTTTACTAATGCATCCGGAGCGAACCTGGTGCTTTACGGGAGTGGGGACGTAGTGAACGTCAACTCCCTGAGCAACTCGGGCACGCTGACCTTAGAAAGCGGAACAACGCTGAGCATCACCGGGGGGACCGGCATCACCAACGTCGTGGCCGGATCGACGATAACGCTCAACGGCACACTGAATGTGGTTAATAGCGGCACCTCTACAAATGGATTGGCAGGTCTGACAACTGTGGCCGGAACTTTGGACGTGAGCAATGGCCAGACCACAGCGATCACGCCAAGCGGCGGTACATTGACTATCGCTTCCGACGGCGAACTTGAGCTTTCCGGAGCGGCAGCATCGAACACAACGCTTTCCCTTACCGGTAACGTGACTAATTCCGGCACGTTCACCACCGGCTTTGATGGCGGCGCGAATACCGTCAAGGTCAGCGGAACCTTTACCAACGCGGCCGGGGCTCAGATGATTCTGTATTCGCCTACCGATGTGGTGAATGTGAATGCATTTAGTAATTCCGGATCTCTGGAGATCGGAACCTCACCGGGTAGTGGTGCGACGCTCACCATAACTGGCGGAGGTAAGGGCGTCACCAACATCACGGCGGGATCATCGATCGAGCTCTTTGGAAATTTGAATCTCAAGAACGGCTCGACGACGACCAGTGCCTTGGCAAACCTGACCAGCGTTGAAGGGACTCTGGATCTCGAGAATAACCAGACAACCGCCGTGACTCCAACCGGCGGCGTGCTCACGATCAGCAGCGCTGGGGAGGTGGAGCTCTCGGGTACGCAGGCATCGAGCACAACACTCTCCATTACCGGCAGCGTGACTAATTCTGGAACTTTCGCCACCGGCTTCGCCGGTGGCGCCAACACTGTCAACGTAAGCGGCACGTTCACGAACAAGTCCGGAGCGATGGTCACAATTTACGGTGGCGGTGGCAATGGGACAGGCACCGATCTGGTGAATATCGCCACTTTAAGTAACTCGGGCACAGTGTTGCTGGCGGGTACAGGATCGACACTGGATATTACCGGCACGGGCACTTTGACTAATATTGGAAGCTTCAATCTTACGCAGGGACTTTTGAAGTTCAACAGTTCGACCGCGACCCTGACTGGTGGCGGAATACTGACGCTGGGCAATGCTGGCGGCACCGAGACCGGCGAGATTGAGGTTGGTCTCACTGACACTGGCACGCTGACGAATTCGAGTGGCACTATCACGGGCTACGGAAATTTGGGCAACGGAACCTTAACCCTGGTGAACAAGGGCACGATCAGTGCCAATGGAAATGTTAGTTCCGGCACGCTGACCATCCAGCCTGGCGGCGGCATGACCAACTCCGGAACGCTCGAGGCGGCGAATCAGTCCACGCTGGTGCTCAACGGAACGTTCAATAATACCGGCGGCACAATCGAGGCTCTGGGCGAGAATGGCGGCACCGTGAATGCAACGGTACAGCTCGCCGCTGGCACCGTGATCAACGGCGGAACGCTGACCACAACCACGGTTGGCTCGAATAGCGGCGTGATCGAGAACGCGGGCGCCGTCACGCTCAACGGCGTGACCAACTCCGGTATTTATACGGATACAACTGGAACCACCACGACTCTCAAAGGAACCGTCGTCAACTCGGGCAGCATCACACTGGCTGCAAGTACTCTGTCACTGGGCAACAGCGTAACCTTGAACGGCAAAGGCACAGTCGTCCTTTCAAACAGTGCGAGCAATGTGATTACCGCCGCAACCACCGGCCTTACGCTGACCAATGCCAACACCATCGAAGGTTCAGGCACGATCCAAAAGATGGGAATCGTAAACACCGGAACCATTGCGGCAGACCAGAGCGCAATACTTAACATTCTTCCAAGTTCGGCCGGACTGAATAACTCCGGAACGCTTAGCGTTTCTACCGGTGACACGATGAAAATCGGCACCTCGGCCGGGGGAGCGCTGCTCAACTTCTCAGGCACAACCTTGACGGGTGGAACTTACACAGTCAACGGGACGCTGGAATTCGGAGCCGCGGGCACCAGCATAGTCACTGACGCCGCAAACATTACGCTCACGGGGGCAAACGCGAAGATCATCGACTTCGCCAGTGAGAATGTACTGACAAATCTCGCAACTGTCACTTCGGTTGGCAGCTTCACCATCGGCAGCGGCGCCAATTTCACGTCTGTGGGGAATTTATCTAACTTCGGCAAGCTTGCGGTAAACGCCGGCAGCACTTTCAAGGTCACCGGCTCACTTACCAACTTCAGCAGCTCCACCAACACGCTTACCGGTGGGTCGTACACGGCGGGCGGAACGCTGGAATTTGCCGGCGCCAATATTGTGACCGATGCGGCGGGCATCACGATGAGCGGCACCGGCGAAATTCTGAATTCGACGACCGGCGGCAATGGACTGGCAAACCTGGCAACGATCACCTCCGCCGGTAGCTTCACGCTGGCCTCCAAAGCGAAGTTCACGACCGTAGGCAACTTGACTAACAATGGCAAGCTCACAGTAAACACCGGCACGGCGCTGACCGTGACCGGTGACCTGACGAACTTCAATAGCACGACCGACACTCTTAGCAGCGGCACTTACACAGTAGGCGGAACTCTGGAGTTCACTGGCGCAGACATCGTGAACAACGCGGCGAACCTAACCATCTCTGGTACCTCAGGGAAAATCCTGAACGGAACCGCAAATGGGCTGGCCGGCTTCAAGAACAATACGAACTCCTTCACGGTGACGGCCGATGGCAACTTCACAACCGGCGCGGCGAACTTTACAAACTCGGGCAACGTGACCGTAACTGCCGGCAGCGCTCTGACGGTTGGAGGAGGCGAAGCTTATAACCAGTCTGCTGGAACGACGACCATTGATGGCACGCTTACTGCGTCGGCTGGAATCAATGTGACCGGCGGGACGATTCAGGGCGCAGGCAAGCTGAACGGCAATGTTTCGGTGGGAGGGACTGGAACGGCTCCCACGTTAAACATTGGAGACAGTGGGAAGGCTGGCTTGCTTGTGATTACCGGCGCTTACACTCAGCTCTCCACTGCTTCAATTAACGCTTTCATTGGCGGAACGACTGTTGGCACGCAATACAGCCAACTGCAGGTTAGCGGAACCGCGACTCTGGCTGGAACGCTCACAGTCACGCTGGCAAGCGGCTTCACGCCGACGGTAGGTTCTACTTTTACCGTGCTCAGCGCATCGAACGTCAGTGGCACGTTCTCCAACTCTACGATCGCGATCAATAGCACGGAGCATTTCAACGTCACCTACACTTCGACTGGTGTGGTTCTTACGGTTGCTTCCGGCGCGGCATCGGAATCTGGCAGCGCATCGCAGTCGACGCTTGTAGCTTCTGTTCCGCGGCGGCAGCCTGTTCTGAGCAGCGGCGCTCGTCATAGGATTGGAGCAGCACCGAGCGGGAACAATCATCTCTTCTTAGCAGGTATGGAAAACGCTCGGCTGCCATCTGCTGCGACGCTTGCTGGCAGCGAGTTGCGCAGGTATGAACGCGTGAACGGATCGGAGCTGGCCCGCATTTCAACGCCGGCCGCAACCTGGGAGCACAAGTTTCCGATTGCGCCAGTGTCTCGTCAACTTGGACTTGAGCGTGGCATTCAGGTCACGCTTCATCCTGCACCTCACACCGCTCTTGATGCTAACGATTGGACTGAGCCGATTCGCGGCGTTTCTTCGCTGCGGATGCCGACGAATAGTGCTTCAACGCGGCGGATGCCGGTGAGGATTTTGCAGCCGATGTTGCCGAGGTTACTGCGTTAACGATTTAAGCCATCTCTAATTCAATTTTCTTCGCAGCTGCATCCAGCTTAACGATGCGGAATTTGCGAATCTGTCCGCTGCGAACCTCTTCTGGCTTCGCAGCTCCGCTATTGCCCTTCCAACGAGCCTGCAGCATGGAACCTAGCGAAGAGAGATCGGGCTTGGAGTTGGGATTCGAATCAGAAGCGGCCTGCGGATTTTTTTCTGTCGCTGGATTCGTTGCGTTCATGCGGCAACTGGCCTGAATTCCTTCGCCCAGTTCCACGCGCGCATGACTACCCGAAACTTCGATCAAGCGGCCGCTGACTACATCGCCTTCCTTGTGTTCAACGATGTATTCATCCAGGCCGCTCGGCACCAGTTGTTTCACGCCCAGCCGCAACTGCCGTTTCTCGGTATCGACGGCGAGCACCTGCGCCTTCACTACTTGCCCAACCTTTAAAACTTCCTGGGGATGATTAATGCGCTTCTCCGCGCTTAAGTCACTGATGTGGATCATGCCCTCGACACCTTCGGCGAGCTGCACGAAGGCGCCGAATTTTGTGATGCTCACGACAGGACCTTCGATCACCGATCCCGCGGCAAATTTCTGCGCCACATCGGCCCAGGGATCTCCGAGCGCCTGCTTCAATCCCAGGGACATGCGGCGTTCGCCCGCGTTTATTCCGAGGATTACCGCATCTACTATCTCGCCCGGCTTTACCAGCGTGCTGGCGCTGCGCAACTTTTTGCCCCATGACATTTCGGAAACGTGTATCAGGCCCTCGATTCCCGGCTCCAGTTCCACGAATGCGCCGAACTCGGCGACGCGTGTGACCGTGCCGCGAACGCGCTCGCCCACGTTGTACTTTCCGGCGACGGCGTCCCAGGGATGCGGTTGCAGTTGCTTCATGCCCACGGAGATGCGGCGCTTCTCCGCCTCTGTCGATATCTTCAGCACTTTGACTTCAACTCGCTGACCGACGGAGAGCACTTCGGCCGCTTTGTTGACGCGGCTCCAGGCGATATCACTCACATGAAGAAGGGCATCCACGCCGCCGAGATCGACGAACGCGCCGTAATCGGTGAGCGTGCGGACCGTGCCGCTTACGGTGTCGCCTTCCTTCATCTCCGAGAAGCGACGGTCTTTTGTGGAACGCTCTTCTTCTTCGGCAACGACGCGGCGATCGACCACCACATCTTCGTCGGCCACGTCGAGCTTGATGATGCGGCAGAGAATTTCCTGCTCGACCATCTTCTCCATCTCAGCGGCGTCGCGCGCGCCGCTGCGCGAGGCGGGCATGAAGGCGCGGACGCCTACATCGACGCTGAGGCCGCCTTTGATCACGCCGGTTACGGTGCCGACGATCGTTGCTTTATCCGCGAATGCCTTCTCCAGAGCGGACCAGTCTTTGGGGCGCTCGACTTTCGCGCGCGTGAGTTCGTAGTAGCCTTCGGGATTGCGGCCCTTCACCGAGACCAGCAGCTTTTGGCCGGGCTGCGCGGTTTCGTCGGCGCTTTCGAATGCAGAGAGCGGCAGAATGCCCTCGCTCTTGAATCCGATATCGAGGATGACGGAATCGGCGGCGATGGCGATCACCGTGCCTTCGAGCTGTTTGTTGCCGTCTTCTCTTTTGCGGGCGTGGCTTTTCTCGTACTGCGAGAGCAGATCGCTGAACGACTCGGTCGCTTCGGTGGGTGGAAATTCAGGAATAGCTGGATTGGACATGAAAGGGTTACAGCCTCGCTGGGTTTGAATCCCAACTAGGATAACATTCTGGGCGGATTTCGAGCTTTCTTACCGGCGACCTGAGGCGACATCATTTTTTATGCGGGTGATAAACAGTTGAATGAAGACTCCCGAGATCAGGCAGCAGACAAATCCTATCCACAGCCAGAGCACGTCTTTCTGCATGCCTCCGAGCAAAACTACGAGAAGGCTTAGAATGCTCATCATTGTGGTGAGAACGGTTTTTAGTTTCAATCCCCAGTCCGGGGTGGACGGGTGGGTCTCAGATGCTGGTTGGTTGGTCATGGGAGAACGCTCCTTCCCCCTGCAGACAAATCGTAGGCTGGGAGTGGGAGGCGAGTCAATGGCGGGGCGGGGAGCGGGGCAACAGGCTTCCTTGGCCGTTGCTCATAAATTTTTGTGGGACCGTTCTGGCGCGATCGAGTGCATACCGTTTGGCGATCGAGAAGGCGGCAGTAAGGCCGCCTCCTCGTGCCATGAGGCTCAGCCTGTCGTCTAGGCTGGTACAGCAACGGCGTGCTTATGGAAGGTGCAGCTGACGACGTCAGAGGTTTGAACCTGGGGCGTGCCTTCGATGAATCTCGCCAGGGTCTTCAACACTCCCGGGTACGTATTCGTATTGTAAGTATCGGCATCGTTCTTATCTTCCCAGAGACTGATTACGGTCACATCAGCGCCGCTTCGACCAGCGAGAGTGATTTCGTCCTTAAAACCATTCTGTTTACGAAGTAAAGGAAGGACGTCTTTTTCAAATGCTCGTGTGTAATCGGAGAGCATATTGGATTTCAGATGGATAGAGATATTGCGTGCGAACATAATTAACCTCCTAAAGGTTGTAGTCGCTAAGAGGAGAGAACTTCAGATGGGCTGACTTAGTTTCAGGGAACCTGAAAGAGGAGAAGAATGCTCACTCGGTATAACTACTGCATTTGAGTGGCCCTCGGCGTCGACGCGCAACCTGTTGAATCGATGCGGCAAAAAGCATATCCAGCAAAGCGAAGCCTGGGTTCCATCGAGTACTTTTGGCGGCAAGCGAGCACAAAGGGAGCATCGGCGCGGTGATGAAATCAAAGGCAAGAACAAGTTTTGTGACGGATGAACATCGGCGGGAAAAAGCCCCACTTCTCACGCAAAGTACGCGCAAGAAATGGGGCACCCCGATCCGATGCACTCGATCGGACATGGACAGTTCAACCGAAAGCGCTTACATGCCCGGCGCACCTCCGTTCGCACTATCGGCATGCATGACGCGGAAGGTGCTGCCGCCGTTCGACCAGACCAGGACTAGCGCGTCTTGGCCTTTTGGCACTGCACCTAGCGCTTTCTGCACGTCGTCCGCGCTCTGCACCGGGCGGCGATTTACTTCCACGATCACGTCACCGCGTTGCAGGCCGGCATTGTCGGCGGGGCTGCCGGGTTGCACTTGTTCGATTACCGCGCCGTGGACTTCACTCGATAGTTGGAGTTGCTGGCGCAGGTCGGGAGTCATGTCCGTGACGCCCAGGCCCCAGCGCGGCTTGCCGTTGCTGGAGACTTCTTTGCCTTCGTGGTCGCGGCTGCCCATGGCTTCGAGCGTGACCGGAACGGTTACGTTCTTGCCATCGCGCAGGACGGCCAGCTTGATGGTCGAGCCGGGCTGCTTCTGTCCTACTTCGATTTGAAGCTGGCTGGCGTCGCTGATTTTCTGGCCGTCGAGTTCGGTGATTACGTCGCCAACCTTCAGACCAGCTTTGGCGGCGGGAGAGTTGTCTTCGACCTGGCTGACTACCGCACCTTCATTGTTTTCGACATGGAAGAACTTGGCGTTCTCCGGGGTCACGTCGCTGATGCCGATGCCCATGTAGCCGTGGCTAACTTTGCCATCGCGGATGAGAGCTTCCACGGTGGGGCGCACGATCTGCGTGGGGATGGCAAAACCCATGCCGGCGAAACTATCGGAGGACGACACGAGGAAGGTGTTGATGCCGATTACCTCGCCGTGCGCGTTGACGAGCGGTCCACCGGAGTTGCCGGGGTTGATAGCGGCATCGGTTTGAACAAAGCTTCCGGGCGCGCGGCGATCGCGCGCGAAGGGATTCGGACGGTTGAGGCCGCTGACGATGCCACGAGTTACCGTGAAGCGGAAGCCAAAGGGATTGCCAAAGGCAAGCACGGTCTGACCGGGGCGAAGTGCAGTGGAGCTGCCCCAGGGTGCGTTGGGGAGATTTGTGCCATCGATCTTGATGACGGCGAGATCGGTGAGCGGATCGGCGCCGATGAGCTTGGCGGGCAGGATTCGGCGATCGTTCAGCGTGACGCTGATGTCGACTGCGCCATCGATGACGTGGTTGTTGGTGACGATGTATCCATCGGGCGAGATCAGAACGCCACTGCCGATGCCGTGCTCAATTTGCGATTGCGGACGCGACGGATGATTGAAGAATGGCCCGAAGATGGGTGGAACGCCATCGGGCAGCTGCGGCATTTGTCCGTCCGCCGCTTCGGATTTGGAGTGTGATGTGACTGCTACATTCACGACCGCCGGAGTGACGCGCGCGGCCAGAGTTTCCATAGCCTGGTCGAGCGAGAGCAGGGCGCTGATGCTGTTGTCGTCTAGCGGCGTTGCCGTGGGAGATGCGACTGGCCCTTTGGCGAAGGCCGGTTTGTTGTATTCGTAAGTGACGATGGACATCGCCAGCGCGATTGCAACTACGGGCGCAATCAGGCGGCGGGTAATGAGTTTTGCTGAGCCATGCTTTCATTCGAGTTTCTCCTGTTTCGATTGTGATATTTCGAGTTTTGTTATTTCGGGTTTTTAAAGTTAAACAACTAATTATTTAGTTTCTTAGTCTGGACGAATACCTTTCTCTTACAAAATCTGGTTAAGTAGTTTTGGGGTTGATTCCTCTTTGAATCTGCGGATCGACGGGGTGAAATACCGTGAGCTGCCACATGGAAATGCTCCAGACCAGGCGGCCAGAATCGTCGATTTGCTCGGTGTGCATTACGAGCAAGAGAGACTGCGCGCCGTCGATGGTTTCGCTGGAGGTTTGAAAACTCGTGCGCACCATGTGTACAGAATTTTGTTTAGGCTGCGTTAGCTTCGCAGGCACTGGTGCCACGGGCGATGCGTTGGATGGATTGATTCGCTGCCGCGGCTTTGCAGATTGAGGGCGAATGTTTTTTGGCAAGGCAGCAGCGCTGGAAACCGGAGCATGAAACATTGCCGGGATCATTCTTGCGTGAGTGCCTGCGTTATTGAATGCCAGCTCCGGCGAAACTTTGGACGCGGAGGCCGAGAAACTTGGTTGTTGAATTTCGAATGCAACGAGCTTGGGCGCGCGGGGCAGCGCGATTAGACACGCTGCTGAGAACGTCGCAACTAAACCTAGGGCCGGCTTCCAAACTCTGGTTGCGCCGGGGCGGTCGGCATCGAGGATGCGGGCGACGCGTTGAGCGGTTTGCTGCATTCGCCCAACGGCAGCTTGCGCTAACGACAGAGTGCGGCGCAGGAAAGTTTTTTCTGCGACTGCGACCAGACATTGGGCGTAGGCGCGCGGATTGGGGTTGGAGGCTAGGACGAAATCGTCGCAGGCCATCTCGCGCTCGAGCGACAGGCTGTGCCCGATCCACCAGACTGCGGGATGGAAGAACAGAAGCGCGCGCACGATTCGCTGGGCGAGGTTGGTCCAGTCGTCCCAGCGGCGCAGATGCGCGAGTTCGTGCAATAAAACGGCGTTGAGCTCGACGGGAGAAAGTTCTTGCATAGCCCACGGGGGAATGATGATCGCCGGGTTCATAAAACCGGCCGCGGTAGGTACGCGAACGCGGTTGGACGTGCAAACTTCAAGTTGCCGGGCGCAGCCGAACTTGCTGAGAGTCTCGCGCAGAATGGGATCGAGGCTGCTGTGGTCGATCGGGGTGCAGCTCTGGCGCAGCTTGCGTAATTGCAAAAATCCAAAGGCGATTCGAACGAGACCGGCGCCCGCAATGACGGCCCATAGAAGAAAGATGTCGATGGCCCAGGAACTGGGCAAGAGGATTGCCGAATGAGTTGCGGGGCTGAGCGCACCCGAATTTCGCAGCCCCAGAGCATTGAAGATCGGCAGCGCGGCTATCGCGATCAGGGCTGAGAACCAGACTGCGAATCGGGTGCTCGAGTTCTGGCGCCCGAGGATGCGTAAAAGAATCCAGCCGAATAGGGCGATGGCAATGCCTTCGGCAATGCTGTTCAGCATCCTTTCGGAGAATATCTGCGCTATCGCTTGCCAGTAGGGTGCTGAGACCATTTCGTTACTTGCTCCCTTCCAGCATTTTTCGCAGGCGATCCAGTTCATGGGCGTCGACACTTTGATCTTCAAGAATGTTGAGCACGAGGAGTTCGTGAGAATTGCCGAAGAAGCGGTTCACCAAGTGGCGGATCTCCGAGCGGGTTGCCTCCTTGCGTTCGACCAGCGGCGTGTAGACGTGGGCGCGGCCATCTTTCGCGTGCTTAACGTAGCCCTTTTTTTCAAGAATACGGATGGTGGTGAGCACCGAGTTGTAGGCCAGCGGCGCTTTCTCGGGAAGATTATCGACCACGTGCTGGACGGTGGCAGGCCCCTTTTCCCACAAGACCTCCATGAGCCGCAATTCAGCTTCGGTTAAAGTTGGCGACTTTCTGGGGGGCAAAACTATTCTCCTTGCTCGAGCGCTTAATTAATTAGATCAGCCATCCATTCCATTAGACGCGGCAGGCTTTAAACGGTCAACTAGTTCTTTAGTTGCAAGGGATGGGCTTGTGGTTGCCTGAAGGGGCGCCCGCCTATCCGGGTTATTTATCTGCTATGTTTTGTGGAAGATAGCGCGAAAACCGTGATTAGCAGCCTTCTTCAGGATTCGCAGGGCGGCATGGCCAGAACTCTCAGGGAGCGGGGCTTTGGCCGCCGCTAACTCGCGCGCGAGATGCGTTTTGACGCACGGATGCCCTGTGCTGAGTGTGCATCGCTCTTTTGGCTTGGCCCTGCACATCGGACACCGCACGGACAATATCCGTCGCAAGCTAAGCTTTTCGGGTTCCACACTATTATTATTCGGCAGCACTGGGTTAAAAGATGGTTCAATCTTGCTCTTGTAATTTTTATTTGCACCAAAACGGGAACTGACAGCGCAGCTATTCCGCCACCTAAGAAACTGCGATAGGCAGCAAAAATAAAGCCTCCGCAGTCTGTGTTGACCTGCGGAGGCTATTTTGCTTTCGTCCGATTATTTTGCTGATCCAGTGGGGGCGAACCAATCGGCAAATGCTTGCGCATCAGTTGGGGTTCCCAGGCCGGTCACCTCGTCCCAGCCAACCCCCACTTTCATATGGTAGTTTTGGCCGAACGAGACCGTGTATGCCGTATTTTCCGCGAGGGGATCGTCCGCTATTACGCTGTAGAACTGGCCGAACAGAGGCTCGATTACTGCCAGCGTCTCTGAAGGATCGTAGTTGTTGGTCACCGAGCTTGATTCCTCGATCGTCGCGGTCAGGTTATGTCCGGGAGTGTAAGGAACGATATCGGTGATGGTGGTCGAAGGCATGGTGTACAGATAGGGTGCAGCTTGGCCGAGCGGAGTACCCGCCTCCTGGTTTGCAATCGCCCAGAGCGCGGAGAACATTGGAGTCGACACGCTGGTGCCGCCCACCGCGTACCAGAGCTGCTCAGGAAGTTGAGTTGGTTCGCTAATGAGGACCACGGCTCCAGTGAACGAATCGGCCAGCCAAGAGATATCAGGCACCTGACGATACTTTCCCGGCACGCTTGTTTGATAGGACGGCTTGGCGAAAAACCCACTGGGTCCGCCGCCTGAGCCGCCGTCAAAACCATAGAAGTTAAGAGGACGCGGAGGATCGTAGATCACGCCTCCATCGATCAGGGTAGAGACCTGGCTCTCCCATCCGGTTTGGAAGGCGATGGAGTTGTCTGCATTCAGTGCCAGGCTCACTCCGCCTACACCGGTCGCGTAAGGGAGATCCGCAGGCACGCTGGCGCACGGGGGAATGAAATCGGTGGCGTAGTTGGCGCTGTCGCCGGAGGCGAAGTTGGTTGCGATGCCCGAAACGGCGGCGATTTCCGAGATGAGATTTTCTTTGCTCAGCTCGGTGTCAGGAACAAAGAACTCTGGGCTGGCGTAGCTGCCTGAGATCACATTGCCCAATCCGTAATTCACCGCATAATAGATGGCTTCGTCAACGTCCTCGAAATCTGCGGTGGGCGGCACTACTAGGTCGATATTTGCACCCGGAGCGATGGCATGGGACCACTCCACGTCGAGGTTGATTTCCATATCCACGCCGGAACATGCGGATGGTCCGGTACTGATGATGTTGAAGTTCGATGAGGTCAGCGGCGGAAGGCCGAAGCGTTTTGAGAAGACGTTGGCATCTTGCGTTATGGTTGGCGAGCCGCACCAGTCGATGATGATAATGGTTTGCCCGGCTCCGTTATAGCCTTCGGCGTAGAGGCCGTTCAGGTTGTAGGCGCCGTAAAGATTCGAGGGCGAATACCCGCAGCCGGGCGTGGGTGAGTAATATCCGTTGCCCTTGTAGGTAGCCTCCGGGTACGTTCCGTACGTCGTGTGCTTTTCAGTTTTGAGGCCGGTGAAGCAGACCGACTGGAAGAAGTTGGCGTCGGACGCGGAGGCGGCATGGGCAAGATCCGTGCGGCTTAAGGGCGTGATTGAGGATGGGCTGGCGGGCCGTAGATCTACGGGGTGGGTAAATCCACCATTGTCGAGGCCGGAAACAGCTTGCACGAGCGCAGCTGCTGGTCCGTCAATGTAGGGATCGGTGGCGTTGGCGCGGAAGATTTGGCTGCCCACCTGGTAACTGTTCAGTTGGACCTGGAAAGCACTCTCGACATCCGCGACTTTGCCGCGTGCGCGAACATAAAAATTGTTGGGCCCGACGCTGACGACCTTCAGATTGTGCGACTCAAAAAAATCTTGAATGATTTTGGCTTCCGCCGCGATGGGCGCAAACCGGGCCGCAATATCGGAGCTCTTCAGCCAATGGCGATAGTTGGGAGATTTGGGATTGTAAAGTTCGCTGGCAAGCGCATCGAGAGCGGCGCGGTTGCGCGGGTTTAGCCAAATGCTTACTTCCATGATCTGGGAGGGATCTTCAGCACCCAGGTTCTTCGCGGTTGAAACATACGCGGGTGTGTTGTGGGCGACGAGTTGCCCGTTGGCGGCATACGCCGGAACAGAGGCAGACAGGACTGCGGATGCAAGTAGCACAAGAACAGCGAAGTTCAACCAGCAGATCTGCAAACTTCTGCGGCTGGCCGAATGCAGGGACACTGATTCCTTATGTGCGATCACGGCTTCTCCTGGGACAAAATTTAAATCACAACCGGGTGGCCCCGGTTTTCGAGCCGCAAGTATACCCTGAAAAACTTCGTTCGGGTAATTGAAATGCCCTGCTGGTAGCGCCTTTTGGGGTTGCGGCGAGTATTGCGCCCACTTCTAAATGCCGCGCGTCGTAGTTCAGAAGATAAATTTCAAGCCGAATTCGCCGATGCGGGCATTGTGCGCGCCGCTGGGATGCAGGAAGTTGCTTGGAACTTCTTGATTGTCAGCGTTTCCGTTCACACAATCGTTGGAGCCGGAGTTGGCCGAACCCGCATCCGTGACATAGCTGCAACTGGTGTTGTTGATCCCGTTCCATTGGGGATGGTTGAAGACGTTGAAAGCTTCGGCGCGAAACTCGAGCGCCATCGACTCCTTGATGTTGAAATGCTTAAACAACCCCATGTCAAAGTTCAGGCGGCCGGGGCCAGCCAGGGAATTGCGGCCGGAGTCGCCGAAAGTTAGACCGGTGGGTTGCGTGTAGGCTCCGGGATTGTCGAGCAACGGACCATATACAACGCCGGGCACAGCGTTGAACGTAGGCTTTGGACCGTGCGGATTGCCGACGAGATCGGCGTAAGAGCCGGAGCCGACTTCATTCCCGACTCCCGCATTGTCATAAGTGGCGCCGTTTACGATGGTGACCGGTTCGCCCGTCTGTGCGGTTGTAATTCCTGAGACTTGCCAGCCTCCCAGCAAACCTTTCAAGCCTGTCGCATGGCGCAGAATCGGCAGATCGTAGATATAGCTCACTGTAAAAATATGGCGCTGATCATAGGAAGAGCTGGCCCGATAGGAAGCTAGATTGTAGGAGTCAACAAAGGCACTGTCGTAGCGATCGGAAGAATTATCGATCGAGTGGCTATAGGTATAGGCAAGCGTCAGTTGCAACCCGCCGGCATTCCGTCTTCCTGAAACTTGCAGCGCGTTATAGATGGAGTTGGCTCCGCCGATGATGCCGTAAATGGAGTCATAGCCTTGGTACGGACGATAGAGGTCGGGATTCACGTTGCCGCAGGCAATGTTGAGATTAATAAGGGCCTGGCCGGTGACTGGAGTCGTCCCGTCACCGAGAGTGGGCGGTGAGTTGGATACGTTATTGCAATCATCGCTGGTGATGTATTGCCCGGGCTGGTACGGATTTTGACTGGCGGGAGTGGAATGGATCTGGTTGCGATCGAGCTGTTGCGATAAATGCGTTCCTTTGGCGCCGACGTAAGCGATGGTCAGCAAGGTGTTGCGAGCCAATTCATGTTGGATGTCGAGATGGAATTGTTGAATGTAAGGCCACTGCGTCTTGGTGGTGATTGAGGTCAACTGACTATCGCCGCCACCCAGCGGGTATAGAAGAGACTGCCCGCTCGCAGCAGTACCTCCAATGTTGGTGTAGCCAGCAATATAAAACTGAACCGGCGCGATGATAGCGGGAGGATTGCCTTCGAGCGACTCGGTGTTGGCGTCGTTGCCGTTGGCGTGTTCGAAGAAGATTCCATAGCCGCCGCGGATCGCGGTTTTTCCATCTCCATTCGGATCGAAGGCAAAACCAATTCTTGGAGCCGGGTTGAACAAGTGGCCGGACATACAACTGCTGTGGACGCCGTTGTAGCCGCAGTGCACCATCCCGGTCATGTTGTAGACGCTTTGCCCCGGACCAAAATCGAGCGCTCCGGTATTCTGATCCACTACGGGTGCATTGGCTGCGACGTAAGCGCTGGGATCGAAATTGTAAGCATTGCCATAACGCTCATAGTAGCTGCCGTACAGACTCACTCTCACGCCAAGGTTCAACGTCAGCCTTTTCGTCGCATGCCAATCGTCCTGGAAGTATGGTTCGAACAGCTTGTAGCGGTTGTAGTATTTCAGGTTCCTGTTGGGCTGCGCGAAGGTATTGGCAAATCCAACCAGCAAGTCTGCGAAACCATTGCCTGTACTGGAAAACGGGCCGCCGGAAGCATTCTGCTCATTGTAAAAAGTGTTTGGATTCGAGTAATAACCCAGGCTTCCGTTGGGCTCTTCCTCAGCCGGCTCATTTTTTTCGATCGCGGCGAAATAGCCTCCAAATTGCAGATTGTGCCGGCCTATGCTCTTGGTGAAATTGTCATGGAAGCTGTAGGTGGGATTTGAATTACTCCATGGCAAATAACCGGGATCGACCGAAAAATTGAAGTTGCCCGGCCCGCCAATTCCAAAAGCGGGGAGGGTCCCGTCAAAGCCGTTTTGGAAAATTCCAGTCATGGTCATGCTTGCGGGGCGCTGCCATGCGGTTCCGGTATTGAACAGGTGCAAATGGTTGGCCGCATAGCTGAACACAAACTCGTTAAGCAGAGTCGGTGAAAGTGTGGCGGTCAAACTTGTGACCACGCTGATTCCCGGGCCCTGCAGCGTTCCGCCGATTGAGGGCACGCTCGATCCCGACCAGGGTGAGATCGGGTAGTCCTGCGTCCAGGAATCATGGATGAAGCGAATGTTGGCACGCAATTTGGGATTAATCTGGTCGTCTACCTTGATCAGCTCTTCGTGCCAACTGGTCGGCGAAGCGAAGGTCCCGACAAATGCCTGCCCCACATTCGGTAAAGGAACATTGGAGAGAAGCGGACCGGTATTCGTGGGGTCCATGAGATTTGCCGGGATAGTGTTGTTGGGGAAGCCGTAATAAAAATTGTTACCGTTGATATCCACGCCTCCGCTGTAGGCCGGGCAGTTGATGCTCAGCACTTCGTTTCCGGTGATGGCAGTTCCTGACCTTACGAATGGCGTACCCGCCGCAGGACAGACCTCGTTAAAATTTCCCGCGCGCTCCGCGGCATCGGGGAGGTAGGCGTTTGGATCGTTATAGACGAACGGAACGTTTTCGCGGCGAAACTCCTGTGACCAGAAGAAGAAGAGTTTGTCTTTCTTGATGGGGCCGCCAATGATGTATCCAAAGTCATTCTTGTTGTAATAGGTTTTAGGCGTATCGGGTTCATCGAAATAGTAATGGGCATTGAAGGCGGCGTTGCGGATGAATTCGAAGGCTTCGCCGTGAAACTGGTTCGTGCCGGATTTCGTGACGGCTTCAATGGTGCCTGATCCGTTGCGTCCATATTCGGCGCCATAGGTCGAGGTGAGCACGCGAACCTCGGCGAGGGCGTCGATGTTGGGGTAGACATTAATGTTAGCGTTGCTGCCCGTATCGAGGACTTCGCCGCCGTCGATCTGCCAGTTGTTGAACTCAGTGCGGCCACCGTTGACAGCATAAGAAACGCTGCCCGAGGGTCCAACCGTTCCATCGTCCTGCTCAGTCTGATCGCTGACACCGGGGATCAATTTGATGAGTGTGGTGAAATCACGGCCGTTCAACTCCAGTTGGCTGATCTGCTCTGAAGTAATAGTGCCGGCAAGCTCCGAGGACTGAGTTTCGACTTTGCCAACCGTGCTTCCTTCGACGATCACCTCGCTGGTGACTTTACCGATCACCAGTTTCGTGTCCACTCTGAGCTTTTCGCCGACCCGGATAATCACCCGCCTGGCTTCGAATTTCTTAAATCCGGGCGCCGCGATGGTGACGTCATACTTGGAAGCACTGAGACCAGCAACCAGATACTCACCGTCTGAATTGGACTTGACGGTTCGGCGAAAGCCTGTGGCGGGATCACTCACTGCAACGTTTGCCCCAACAACCACCGCGCCAGTGTCATCGAGGATTGTGCCGGTGATGGAGCCTGAGGTTTGTGCGAATAGAGGCAGTGCAGCGAGAACGATACCGAGAAAGGCGCCCATTGACGCCGCGCGCAAATTTCGGCCAGGAAATTGTCTGGAAAGACAAAAACTCAGGACCATAAGTGAATCGCTGTGCAAAATTGACGGATCATGGTGTGTTATAGAGGTCTTCCGTGTCAAGACAAAAGCCATCTGCAAGAAACATCGGCGGACACGCGACCGGTTTTCGTGTTCGCCCGGAAGCTGTAGCAAAATAGATCTATGACCGGTGTACGAATGGACAAGTGGCTTTGGGCCGCGAGATTCTTCAAGACTCGGGCCTTGGCCGCACGAGCATGTGAGCTGGGCAGGATTCTCTCCAATGGGCAACCTGCCAAAGTTGCGCGGGAGGTGCGGATTGGGGACACGTTGCGCGTGACCAACGACGGCGGTGACTTTGAGGCGGAAGTTCTGCTGCTTAGCGACGTGCGCGGACCAGCCTCCGTGGCACAGACCCTCTACCGCGAGACGGACGCTAGCCGAGAGCTGCGGCTAAAGGTGGCAGCGGAGCGTAAGGCGATGAAGCAGTTTGAAGAGCTGCCCGCTGGCAGGCCATCCAAACGCGATCGCCGGAAAATTATCCAGTTCCGCGGGAGAGTCTGAAGTGGCTCTTCGCCTACCCGCCGCGTTAACAACAGGTTTATAATCTTCAAGGCTGTACCGTATGCAGACTGATCAACTCAAAAAGAAATTGCAGGAAGAAGTCGACGCGCTGGAGCACGAACTGGTCCACGAGCTGCCTAAGGAAATCAAGCGTGCGGCGGCCCTGGGCGACCTCAGCGAAAACGCCGAATATCACATGGCCAAGCAGCGCCAGGAGTTCGTCAAGGCGCGCTTCCGCCAGCTCGGCAAACGCCTCGCCGACTTGTCCCTGACCAACATGAACAGCATCCCCAAGGACAAGGTGGGGTTGGGTTCCACGGTCAAGGTTTACGACAGCACCAAGAATGAAGAGATCGAATACAAGCTGGTGACCAGCGAAGAGTCGGACGTGAGTTCGGGCAAGATCTCGACCACCTCGCCGATTGGCCGCGCACTACTCAACAAGAAGATAGGCGATGAGGCCACCGTGATTACGCCCAACGGTAAGCGCGAGCTGGAAATTCTAAGTCTGATCACCGTCCACGACGAAGCCGAGTCCGAAAAGGCAGGCGACTGATGTCCCACAGCTGGACGAGCGCCTTCGGCCGTGCCTGCGGAGTGCTGCTCGATACCATCGTCCGCTGGCTCGCGCTGTCGCGCATCAATCCTAATGTGCTTACTTTTATGGGTCTGGTGGTGAATACGTGGGCTGCCGTGCTGTTCGGTTCGGCCACGGCTCTGACGCAGCGGCGTCTATTCTTTTACGCTGGCTTGGTGATCATCGGGTCGGGATTTTTTGATTTAGTGGACGGACAGGTGGCGCGCGCCACCAACCGCGTCACGCGCTTCGGAGCGTTCTTTGATTCCGTAGTCGACCGCTACAGCGATGCTTCGCAGTTCCTGGGCCTGCTGGTCTTCTATGCGCGCGGCGACCGCTTCTTCTACGTCGTGCTAACTGCATTCGTAATGGTTAGTGCGATCATGGTCAGCTACACGCGCGCCCGCGCGGAGTCGCTGATTGGAAGTTGCCGCGTGGGATTCATGGAACGCCCGGAGCGGTTGGTACTGGTGATCATTGGTGCACTCTTCAACCGCATGGCTCCTGTGCTGTGGATCATCGCGGTGCTCTCCACTCTTACCGTGATCCATCGTATGCGATACACATGGACCCGCACTCAGGATGCGCCGCCTGCCACGACCAAGGCGGGGCAGGCCGCCTAGCTCTTCCTGATATTTTCTGGGCTCATGCGATGCTAGACTATTCGGTCATTTCACTTCTTTTGAGGACAATCCTTGCCGACTGATCCCGTTCTTGTTGTTCATGGCGGCGCGTGGGCCATACCAGATGACATGGTGGAAGGTCATCTGCGCGGTGTGGTGAACGCGCTCGTGGCGGGCTGGCGAGTGCTTGAGCGCGGAGGCGCGGCGCTCGATGCGATCGAGGAAGCCGTCGTCGTAATGGAAGACGATGAGATGTTCGATGCCGGGCGAGGAAGTTTTCTGAACCGCGACGGCAAAGTGCAACTGGATGCGCTGATCATGGACGGCGCAACGCTGCGGGCAGGCGGAGTCGGATGTGTGGAGAGGTTGCGCAATCCGGTGCGTACGGCACGGAAGATTCTGAGCGAGAGTCCGCATGTGTATTTTGTGGCGGAAGGCGCCGAGCGATTTGCGGCAGAGCATGGCGTAGAGCTATGCAAGAACGAAGAGTTGGTGATCGTGCGCGAGGTGGAACGGTTGCGCGAATATCAGCGCGAGACGGCGCATGGATCCGCGCCAGATGGAAACGATCTGTTCGCGCCCGAAATTTCGCACGATACCGTAGGTGCGGTCGCGCTGGATAACGCCGGCAACATCGCGGCGGCGACTTCTACCGGAGGCACGCTGAATAAGGCTCCCGGAAGGCTTGGCGATTCGTCGCTGATCGGATGCGGGTGCTATGCGGATAATTTGAGCGCGGCCGTCTCCACTACAGGGTGGGGCGAGCCGATTATGAAACTGGTGCTTGCTAAGTGGACGGCCGACCGGGTATCTGCGGGAAATCTTCCGGAGTGGGCGGCACAGGAAGCCATGAATTATCTGAAGCAGCGGTTGAATGGACACGGCGGCATAATCGCGTTGAATGCGCAAGGACAATTCGGGATTGCACACAATACACCGCGCATGGCGTGGGCTATTAAGACGATGAAGAAGGAAGAAGCCGGAGTAGAGCGCAATACTCCGTGAGCCGTTAGAGCAAGCCCACTGATCCCTTGTAGTCCAGTTAACGAAGTCCAGTTGATGAAATCCCGTTGATCAAATTCTTCGGCGAGTGCTGCGCTTCATGTCCAAGACTTTTGCCATCTCGATCGTACAGTCCCTGCGCCAGCGCGGCTTTCAGGCCTACCTGGCGGGGGGATGTGTGCGCGATCTTCTACTACAACGCGAACCCGCGGACTACGACGTAGCCACCAGCGCCAAGCCGGCGCAAGTGATGGAGATCTTTCCTGATACCTACGCGGTTGGTGCGCAGTTTGGAGTGGTACTGGTGCCGCTACCTGAGGAGCAACGAGCAAGCATAGACAATTTGCAAAAAACTTCCTTTCAGAAAATCCACGCAGTGGAAGTCGCGACCTTTCGCAGCGATCTGAGTTATTCCAATGGACGGCGCCCCGATGAAGTGCGATTCACTCAGGATCCACGCGAAGACGTTGCCCGCCGCGACTTTACCATTAACGGCATGCTGCTCGATCCAGCGAGTGAACAGGTGCTCGATTTCGTCGGCGGGCGCAAAGACCTGGAAGCCGGCATCATTCGGACCATTGGCGACCCGGAGCGACGTTTTGCGGAAGACAAACTTCGCATGCTGCGCGCAGTTCGATTTGCGGCGCGCTTTGAATATTCGATCGAAGCGGAAACGATGGCCGAGATCCAGCGTCGTGCGCACGAAATTCAGGTGGTCTCGCGCGAGCGGGTTCGCGACGAACTCACCAGGATGCTCACCGAGGGCCACGGCCGGCGTGCTTTTCGTCTATTGGATGAGAGCGGCCTGTTGAAGGAAGTGCTGCCTGAAATTTCAGCGATGAAGGGCATCGAACAGCCGCCGCAGTTTCATCCCGAAGGCGATGTGTTCGAGCATACGCTGCTGCTTCTGGATCATTTGCCTCATCCTTGCCCGTCACCGCTGGCCTGGGGCGCACTGCTGCACGACGTGGGCAAGCCCGCAACTTTTCGCGTAGCACCCGATCGCATTCGGTTTGATAATCATGTGGATGTGGGCGTCAAGATCGCGCAAAGTATCTGTGAGCGTCTGCACTTCTCCCGAGATGATATGGAACAGGTACTTGCGCTGGTCGACAATCACATGCGCTTTGGGCATGTCACGCGCATGAAGGAGTTGACGTTGAAAAAGTTTCTGCGCATGCCCCGCTTTAATGAGCATCTCGCATTGCATCGGGCCGATAGCCTGGCCAGCCACGGCAATCTGAGCACCTATGAGTTGCTGCAGAAGAAACTCACCGAGATTCCGCCTGAGAAGATGCGGCCAGCGGTATTGGTCAGTGGCGATGACCTGATTGCAGCTGGGTATACTCCCGGGCCCAGATTTCGCGAAATTTTGGAGGCGGTGGAAGATGCCCAACTCGAAAGGCGATTGACTTCGCGCGATGCGGCGCTTGAGTTTGTCGAGCACGAATTCCCTCTTTAAATTGCGTCCGCCGAAAGCTTACCGGCGATCCACCGTAGTGCTAGAATCGGATTCTCTGAAGTCGCAATTGCAGGAAATTAGTTATACGAGGAGCGGCGTGGAGCAGGCCGGGACGGGACTGGAAAAGATCGTACTGAGTTCGCTGCGGCGCGTTCCGCTGCGCGAAGCGCCGCTGCTGGCGTGGCCTTTGGTTTGCGGCTCCGTGGTGGGCGAGCGCACCCAGGCTTTGGACTTTATCGGTACGGTGCTGCGCATCGAGGTTCCCGATGCGGGTTGGAAGCGGGAGATGCAGAGTCTCGCTCCTCGTTACCTTGCGGCATTGAATCGTTACGCTGGGCAAAAGGTGGAGAGAATTGAATTTGTAATTCGCGTAGCAGTTAAGTAATCCGCTTCCTTTCAGGCAAATCTTCCAACACAATGAGACACGGAAATGAAAGTTTCAGAGAAAGATGTAGCTTATGTCGCCGATCTTGCCAACATGGAGCTTTCCGCGGAGGAACGCGCGGGCATGCTGCGGGATCTGAACTCGATTCTCGATTACATTGAAAGGCTCAACGAGCTGGATACGTCGAACGTGGAACCCATGGCGCAGGTATCGGATCGATACGGCATCGATGAATCGAAGCAGGGCAGCCAAAGATTTTCATATACCTATCGCGATGATGTGGTCGAGGGATTGCGAAAGTCGTTGTCGCAGGGAGCGGCTCTGGAGAATGCACCGGATGCTGATGGAACGTTTTTCCGGGTGCCCAAGGTGATTGAAAGATAGTCGTGAATTGGCTTGAATTAAGCCACATTGCGCTTGTTTCATTCGTAGTTTCTGTGGTGCCTTCTGACTTACGATGCATATGAGTTCGCTCACGATCGACGCCGCCCGCTCTGCCGTGCAGGAGCGCAAAACTACCGCGCTTGCGCTGGCCGAGGCGTGCTACGCGCGCATACAAAAAGAAGATGAACAGATCGGCGCGTTTCTTACTCTTTGCAAGGAGCGCGCGCTGGAGCAGGCCGATCGCATCGATCGCATGGCCGCGGAGGGCAAGCCGTTGCCGCCGTTGGCAGGCGTGCCGGTTGCGATCAAGGATGTGATGTCAACGCGATGTGTACGGACCACAGCCGGATCGAAGATTCTGGGTAACTACATTCCTCCTTACGATTGCACGGCGGTTGCGCGCATGGAGGCTGCAGGCGCGGTCGTTTTGGGCAAGACCAACTGTGACGAGTTTGCCATGGGCTCTTCGAATGAGAATTCGGCGTTTCATCCTGTTCGCAATCCCCGCGACTTGACCCGCGTGCCGGGAGGATCTTCGGGCGGCTCCGCAGCCGCCGTTGCTGCCGAGATGGCCGTCGTCGCGCTGGGATCGGACACCGGGGGATCGATTCGCCAACCGGCATCGTTCTGCGGTGTGGTGGGGTTGATGCCAACTTATGGCCGCGTTTCGCGTTACGGGCTGATCGCGTTCGCGTCTTCGCTCGATCACATTGGGCCGCTGACGACAACGGTAAAGGACGCTGCAATTGTGCTAGGCACGATTGCCGGACGTGACCCTATGGATTCGACCTCGGCTGATGTGCCGGTGCGGGATTATGTTGCCGAACTGGAGAAGCCGGTGCGCGGCTTGAAGTTGGGCGTGGCCAAAGAATATTTCGGCGATGGACTGGACGATGAAGTTCGTCATGAGGTTGAATCAGCTATCGACAAATTGAAAAGCCTGGGCTGCGAGATTGTTCCAGTATCACTGCCGCACACGCCCTATGCGGTTCCTACCTATTACTTGATTGCAACTGCCGAAGCATCTTCGAACCTCGCGCGCTATGACGGCGTGCGCTACAGCTATCGCGCGCCGGGAGTGAAGTCACTTTCAGAGATGTACCGGCGCAGCCGCGACGAAGGTTTCGGCGCGGAGGTGAAGCGTCGCATCATGCTCGGCACTTACGCGCTGAGTGCCGGTTATTACGATGCGTATTATTTGAAGGCACAGAAGGTGCGCACGCTGCTGACGCGCGATTTTGAAGAAGCCTTCCGCAAAGTGGATGCGATCGTCACACCGACGAGTCCAACAACGGCATTTCGATTGGGCGAGAAGTCAAATGATCCGCTATCCATGTATCTCGCCGACATCTATACGGTCACGGCAGATTTGGTGGGGATTCCGGGAATATCGGTTCCTTGCGGTGAGACGCGGGAGAAGCTGCCGATCGGGCTGCAGATTCTCGGGAAACATTTTGATGAAGCAACAGTCTTACGCGTGGCGCACGCGTACGAACAAGCGGCTTAGAGTAAGCAACTTAGATCGGCTCGTAGTAGCGATCTTCGGCGCAAGCACAGGCGCGGCAAAGCACTTTCTCTTCGCTGCGAACTTCTCGGCGAAAGTTAATTCCCTCACCGCAGGCTTCACAAACTACGCGTTCGCCCTTGTATCCCGGAAATTCTTCAGGCGGCAACCCCACCTTCACCCATTGCAAGGTAAACAAATCTTCGTCCGTGATTTCGCGATAGGCGAGCATTTGCTGTTGATTCTTATCGGCGATTTCGGGATGCATTTCGCGGGCAAGAGCCTTGGAAGATTCTTTGGCTGCGATGCGGATTGCTTTGCCAGAATTCACGTCGACGAACGTGGCTGCAACTTTCCCCCAGTCGCGAAATTTTAGGGCGCGCTTGCCCAGACGGCAGCCAGTGACTACGGCAACGGCATCGGTGGCGCAGCGATCGATTTCGACGAAGGTGACGAGCCGCTTGCGGTCTTTACCGCGCGGATCATCGATGCCGAGTTTGACCAACCCGAGCATCGCCAAGCGGACGCCGAGAACTTGTCCGGCGCACAGATGTCCGTGGACTTGCTCGGCATCGCGGAGGTATTCGTCGAGGGACTTCATAAATAAAGCTGTCAGCTCTCAGTCATCAGCTTTCAGCTTAACACTGCGTGAAACTACTTTCTTCTCCAGCGCACGCCATCTTTCGTATTCTCGATGAGAATTCCGGCGGCGGTTAGTTCGGCGCGCAGGGCATCGGAAACCTTGAAGTTGCGGGCTTTGCGAGCAGATTCCATCTCGGCGATTTTCTTTTCGATGTCGGCATCGGAAGATTGGCCAGACTGCACAGCGTCGCGCAGTTCCGCGCTGATGTCTTTCTCGCGGCCTTCAGTTGGTGCCCAATCAAACACCATTTTCATCTTCGAGATATCGTCATCATTTAGCACGGCAAAAATTTCGTCGAACTTTTCGAGCGCGGTTAGCAATGGCGCGACATCGTCCGCTTTGAGTTTGCCGGCATCGATTGCCGAATTGGCGCTGCGCACCATCTCGAAGATGGCGGCTTGTGCTTGCGCGGTGTTGAGATCATCGTCGAGTGCGCTCCGCATGCGGTCGATGGTCTGGCTCGCAAGCGATCGCATTTCTGGATTCGAGCCAGCAGGAAAACTTCCCTCGGACAAACGTTGGCGAAAGCTGCGCAATCGTTCTACTGAAACTGCGGCTTGCTTGAGTCCATCAAAAGTGAAGTTGAGCTGATTGCGATAAGGCACTGACGTTAGGAGATATCGGATCGAAGAAAGTTTATGTCCTTTCAACACCAGGTCGCGCAGAGTGTAAAAGTTCCCCAAACTCTTTGACATCTTCTCGCCTTCGACCAAAAGAAAACGCACATGAAACCAAAACCAGGCGAATGTTTTCCCGGTCATCGATTCCGATTGCGCAATCTCGTTTTCATGATGCGGGAAGACAAGATCTTCTCCGCCCGCGTGCAGGTCGAAGCTCTCGCCCAGTTGCTGCATCGACATCACGGAGCATTCGAGGTGCCAGCCGGGGCGTCCGGGGCCGATTGAAGTGTCCCAGGAAGCCTCGCCCGGCTTGGGCGCCTTCCATAAGGCAAAATCGCGCGCGCTGTCTTTTTCATATTCGTCAACATCGACGCGGGCTCCATCGAGCATTCCGCTGAAGTCCTTCTTCGAAAGTTTCCCGTACCGTGGAAAGCTGGCGATACGGAAGTAATACGAACCATCCTCGGTGCGGTAAGCTATCTTCTTTTCGACCAGCCTGGCCACAAAATCCGCCATCGCCTCAATATGCTCGGTGGCGCGCACCAGTTTCGGTTGTTCGATCCCAATCATGGCAGCGTCTTCGAGAAAAGCCTTTTCGTACTTTGCGGTGTATTGCTGAACGCTGACGCCGTCTCGCGCCGCATTGCGGATGATTTTGTCGTCGAGGTCGGTGATGTTCATCACGTAGTGGACTTTGTAGCCGGACTGGCGTAGGAATCGCTGCAGCATGTCGACGGCAATAAAGGTTCTGAAATTACCGATGTGTCCGTAGTCATAGACGGTCGGACCGCAAGCATACATGCGGACTTCGCCGTCGCGCAGAGGATGGAACTCCTCGACCTGCGAGGACATGGTGTTGTAAAGGCGTAAGGCCATAGGGTGATTGCGCGCTCAGAGATGAATCATTAATTCTAGGGGCACGCTGGAAAGAGGGTCAACTGGCGGGCAGATCAGCGGAAGAATGTGGTGGCAGCGCATGAGCAGGCGCCCGCAAGCGATGTTGCACAAGAAAAACATAATGCAGCGCCGAAATAATCGTAAAGGCGAAAGTGGCCCGCAAGAAGACAATCCGAGTAATCCGAATCCAGAGCACCGGGCGTATGGAAAATAACAACACGAAGAAAACGGCTGCGATCTGGGAGAATGTGTTGGCTTTGCCAAAAATGCTGGGCTTAAAATTACGCAGCCCTGCGATGGCAAACAGCACCGCACTGGCCGCCAGGATGGAGATGTCGCGGCTGAAGACCAAAACTGTGAACTTCCACGGAATCTTGTGCAGGATGGAGAGCACCAGAAACATTGTGCTCAATAAGAGTTTATCGGCGATGGGGTCGAGATATTGGCCTAATAGAGTCTGCTGGTGCAATTTGCGAGCCAGCAGGCCGTCCAGGCCATCGCTGAAGCCGGCGATTACAAAGAGAATGAGCGCCCAGAAATAACGGCCCTCGACCAACTCGATCACGATGAATGGAACAAAGACCATTCGTAGCAGCGTTAGTTGGTTGGGGGCGGTGAAGATTTGAGAGAATTTCATGCCGGGCCTGCAGTCGAATTGACTGGGGTGCGCGGCGAGCCACTGCGCTGACTGGTTCCTCTACCAGAGCCAGGAGGGGCAAGCAGCGCGGCGGGCTCGCGTCCGGCCTTGGCTGAGAAGCGCTGCGAAAGCGAAGGCAGGTTGCCGTCGGGAAGATCGAGTTCGATACGTTCGATGCGGTGCATGGGGAAGAAGACTACCGCGGGACTGAACGGTTCGCCATCTTTCACCATCACAACAAAATCTTCAAAAGATGCCAGCTCAACACCGCTCAAGCTTAATCCTTCCGAAGTCAGCGCGAGAATCACGCCCCAGAATTTATCTCTAGGATTGCCCAGCGTCACGATGACCATTGCTCCCGGCAAGAAAGGGCCGCGCGCGGGCAGGGCGGTCAAGCCGGGATCCTCTTGCTGAGATTTTCTCGCCATGCAACGATTGTCGCCGCCACAGGTGCGACTTTGCAACTGGCAACGGCGGTTCACCGGGTTCAACCAGAAGAAACTCACAACATAGGCTGATATGCTACGACCTGCAACTAAGCTGCCGACGCCGGTAATCTACTCATCTGGAGTGTCGTGATCCGCCTATGAAATTTGTTAGTCCGCTGCTGAAGCGAATTGTGTATCCGAGCCTGGCGAGTTCGGGATACTTGCGCGCAAGATCGAGTAGCGGAAACCTATGTGTGGTCACCTATCACGGAGTTGTGCCCTCCGGATACGAAGTTGATGATCCAGATCAGGATGGCGCACTGGTAAGCATTGAACAGTTCCGCTTTCAGCTCCGGCTGCTGAAATCGCGCTACCACGTGGTATCTCCGGCGGAGGTGCTGGCCTGGGCAGAAGAGGGTCGAGAATTGCCCCGACGGTCGGTGCTGCTTACTTGTGACGATGGTCTGCTGAACACGCTCACTGACATGGCGCCAGTTCTGCGAGATGAAAAGCTTTCATGTCTCTTTTTTGTGCTGAGTACGTCAGCTGAGCCAGGCTCCCGGAGGTTGTGGTACGACGAGTTGTACCTTCTGCTGCTGGCCGCGCCGAGTGGAGTTTTTTCTTTTGAGACGCTCGGGATAACCATCGAGCTCAGGGAACGACGACAGAGGAGAAGGGTGTGGGGCGACTTGTCGAAAAAGCTGTCGGCACTCGATCCGATAGAGCGGGCCCAATTTGGTGCCCTCGCGCGAACTCAATTCGGATTGGCCTCGGAGTGCGACGCGGGGTTCGGAAGCAGCGAGGCGCAACGCAGGCGCTTCTCATTGCTCGACCTGAATGAATTGAGAGAGCTTGTGAATCTGGGAATGTGCGTAGGTTCGCACACAATTAGTCACCCCGTGCTCTCGCAACAGAGCCCTGAACTGGCCTGGAAGGAAATCTCAGAGAGCAAGCGCATGTTAGAAAATGCCCTGGGCGCACGAGTGTGGGCGCTGGCCTATCCGTACGGTGATCCGGCATCGGTAACCAGCCGTGAGTGGGAAATGGCGGAGCAAGCCGGATTCGCGTGCGCCTTCATGAATGTTGGTGGAGGGTTCGGCGCTGTCTTGCCCAGGTTTGCGTTGCCGCGAGTCCACGTGACTGCGGAGATGGGCTTGGCTGAATTGGAAGCCCACGTTTCGGGTTTTTACAATGCAATGCGGACGCGTCTATCCAGATAGACTCCACCGGAATTGCATCTCGTATGTAGCGTAGTCTCGACACGCCAATTGCGAGATGGGCGAAATGCACACCGGAAGCGAAAAAGCATTAGACTAATGCATCACAATCCTAAGTTGCTTTTCAAATCACCCGAACAGGCGGTAAACGTGGCGGGCCAAGATGGCGCCCGGGTAAGGCAGCCACGCAGAAGTTGAGAAATCTTCTTGATATCCGAACTACAGGTTCGCGCAACGCAGTCGCACCGAACGGCACCTTCCACCGACTCGCCTATCTTCATCGTAGGTCTCAGTCGCTCCGGGACAACCATGCTCTCGCGCATGCTGAACGCGCATTCGAACATCGCAATTTTCCCGGAAACGTGGTGGTATGTTGTGCTGGATCGTCTGGGATGCTTGGAGGAGTTCACCGATCCCTGGCAGAGTTCTCTTTTCTTTGATGAGGTCTGGAAGAATTTAAAATCCTACCGCGATCCGGCCGCCCGGATTGTAGCCGAGGAAGCTTCCAAGCAACCAAGATATGTGGGACCAACCGTTCGCCTTCTGGAAAAAATCGGACAGGCATATGCCAAGGAGCGCAACGCAACGATATGGGGCGAAAAAACGCCTGGACACGTACTGTGGTTGTCGCAGATTCGAGATCTGTTTCCGCGCGCGCGCGTATTGTGCATGGTTCGGGATCCTCGAGATGTTCTGGTCTCGTATGACGATCGCTGGAATCGAGGGCGCAGAGACACCGACTATCTAATCAGTACGGCCGCTCTGCTGAAGTTCTATCTCGTTCATCTTTTGCATCATCCGGCATTTCCTCCGGAGCAGGTGTACTGGGTAAAGTACGAATCGCTGGCTGCGCGCCCGGCCGAGGGATTAGAGAAGATTTGCAGCTTTCTGGGAGTCGATTTCGAGCCTGCGATGCTCGACTTTCATCTGCGGCACCAGAAAGTAGAGGAAGAAATGCCGGATGGTCGGCATCACCGGCTCCTGAGCAAGCCTGCAACGACTGAGCACATTGGGCGTTACCGGGAGGTATTTAAACCTTCTCAGATTGCACTTGTTGAACGGCTTCTTGGAGAGGAGATGCAGGCGCTCGATTATCTGATTTCTGCCGAACCGCGCGAGGGCTTCGCTCACCACGAAGAGAGAGCCTTCAAAAAGGCCGTGGTGTATTACCGCCAAATGGTTGACGGCGATATACGGCGAAGATTACGCAGAAGAGGGACGCTGAAGTTGCAGGCTTATCGAATGTTCGGACGCGCGCTCGATGTTGTGCCATCGTGGCGTGTCGCCACTACGGGCCGGGATTGGCAACTGCTGATGGAAGGACTCTGGGCACCAGAGACTGTTCCCCCGATTGTTGAGACTCCTCCCCGCGAGACCACGGTCGGTGAACCCGAAAAACTAAGCTTCCAAACGGAGATGGGGCGCATTTTCCGGCAATCGGGAATGGTCTTGGCGGGGACAATTTTCGCCGCATCACTTGGGTATCTCTTCAAGGTTTATCTTGCCCGTGTACTGGGCGCAGAGGCGCTTGGGATGTATGCCCTTGGGATGACGCTCATCAGTTTCCTGGGCGTTGTCAACGTATTGGGTCTCCCGGATTCCGCAATGCGCTTTGTGGCTCAGTACAACGCCGCCAAGAAATTCGATGCTCTGCGATCCTTGTTGTGGAACGGGTCATGGGTGTTACTGGCCGTCAACCTGATTCTTGCCGCACTATTGCTGGAATTCGGTCCATGGGTCGCCAGGCATTTTTATCATTCTCCTCAACTGGTGCGTTACCTTCCTCTGTTCGCGCTGATCATGATTACTGGTGTGCTCACCAGCTTCTTTGGCAAAGTGCTGGCGGGCTACAAAGAAGTTGGACGACGCACTGTAATTACCCGCTTTGTCTCCAGCCCCGTCACGATCGCCGTGACGGTATTGTTGATTACGCTGGGAGGCGGATTGCGGGGATACCTGGTGGCGCAGGTCGTGAGTGCGGCGGTCGTGTTGGCTCTCCTCGTTCGTATGGTGAGGCGCCTGACTCCAGTTGAGGCTAGGGCGCTCGATTTGAAGAAACTTTCGATCGAGCCGGAGGTCTGGTCATTCTCAGCAGCCATGCTTGGCATTGGCCTGATGGAATTTTTTATAACGCAGACGGACCGGGTGACTCTTGGTTTTTACCGGGGCGCCCACGCGGTTGGAATTTATGCAGTGGCTACCGCACTCATCGCCTACGAACCAATTATTCTGCAGTCTGTGAACCAGATCTTTGCCCCTGTGATAGCGGATATTCACACGCGGGGAGACCTCGCTCTTCTCGGACGTTTGTTCCAGACCCTAACCAAATGGATGCTGGCGGTGACATTCCCCCTGGCGATCGTCATGATCACGCATGCGCGCCCGATCATGCGCATCTTCGGCCATGAGTTCGAGGCGGGCTGGCCTATTTTAGTTGTTGGAACTTGCGGCCAATTAGTGAATTGCGGCGTTGGATCGGTTGGTTATCTTCTTCTGATGTCGGGGAATCAACGTCGTCTGATTCGCGTACAGGCTGTGATGGCGGTAGTCATGGTGCTCCTGTCAGTGGGATTGGTTCCGCTTTGGGGCGCCCTGGGCGCTGCCGTGGCCTCGGCTCTAACAAATGTCGGCGTGAATGCATGGAATCTGCTGGAGGTGCGCACGGCACTCAAGCTCTCTCCTTACAATCGCAGCTATCTGAAGTTGCTGCCCTCGGTTGGAAGCGCTGTTCTTGTCGCATTGCTGATGAGCCGGGCTTCGTTGTTTATGGGGGTTGATTGGGCTGAGGTCGTTGCCGCTCTGGTACTGGCTTACGCGGCCTTTTCCCTGGTCACCCTTGCCATGGGCGTGGATGCCGATGACCGCTTAATCGCCAATGCGGTTTGGACGCGAGTGCGGGGAGGATTCTAATCAATGAGTCGAGCGATAGTCTATGGGGCAACGTTTCGAATGCGGCGGATCGGGCTTTTAGTTCTTCGCGTGGAAGGATGGTCTATGCAAATCGTGCACAGTCGGCTCGGACGTAACCCGAACGAGAATTGAATACCCAACTTTCAGGGCTGCGGCGATAGCGATGATGGCCAGAATAATTCCCAAAGCAAGGGTCAACGTCAGAAAATTGTGAACTTGCCAGAGCGTAAACCCGAGCAATAGCACTGCGACGGTTGCGACCAACGCTCTTATTAACCCCCTAAAACCTTGTCTTGAAGCAGGTTGCAGGAACCAATCGTACCCAACCGGCAAATCGGCGGGAAACTCTTCGTCGCCCGTATATTCGCCGTCGAGCAAGCGCGTTTGCAATGGCAGCGATGAACGCTGCGCACCTGCCGTGCTCGCCACCGCGGATGGTGGATCGGACAAAACCTGCATGCTTAAATCTTATTCTTAGCTTTGTGAAGTCCCCAGTGACTGCACTGGTTCGCGGTCTCATGGGGAAAGCGGCGTTTCACGTCTGCCGAAGTTTGGTAAACTATTGTGAAGGTTCATGTAGGCGCGTAGCTCAGTTGGTTAGAGCGCTACCTTGACACGGTAGAGGTCAGGAGTTCGAGTCTCCTCGTGCCTACCATTTCTTTTCTTCAATTTGCGGTCCCACGCGAGTGCCTCCACTAACGAGATTGACTCCCTTACCCTTCCCGGTTTGGGAGAGATAACAATCCAAGTTTGATATTTTGCTGCAGGGATCACATTCCAGCACAGTCTCAAAGGTTACAGTTAGGTTGAGATTTCCTTGTGCTTTCGAGACAGACATTTTCCGGGCTGCCTACGCAGGTGGTGCTGTGGGCTTTGGACTGGGTGGCGGAGGCCACGTTGCCGCCGGAGAAGATTGCAGAGCATCATCGCGTAGGGCGTCGGGGTGAAGAGGCTGCTTATTTTCATCTGAGGAAATTGGGCTATACGATGGTCGCTCGGAACTTCCGGTCGCCGCGCTGCCGGGGAGAGATTGACTTGATCGGATGGGAGAAGGATGTCCTGTGCTTTGTCGAGGTGAAGACGCGGAGCACACTTGATATAAAACCCGGCGAGGCCGCCGTGGACCAGCATAAACGGCGGGAAGTGGCCGCGGTAGTACGAGATTACTTGCGGCGCTTTCCACTTTCGTGCCAGTGGCGCTTCGATGTAGTAAGCGTATACTATGGGCATTCGAGAGCCCGCCAGCCACAGATTGAAGTGTTTCGTAACTCCTCCCTGACGGTTTAGAATGCTTGGTTTGCCGATCCTAATTTAGAGAGGTTGAGTGAGTGCCTGATCTTAGAAAAGATCCTATCGTTGGCCGCTGGGTGATTATTTCCACAGACCGCGCCAAGCGTCCGACGGATTTTGCACGGGAAAATGTGAGATTGAAGGGTGGGTTCTGCCCCTTTTGCTACGGGAACGAGAGTAAGACTCCGCCGGAGATTCAGGCCTACCGTCCGGGAGCGAATGGAGGGCCAAGTTCGCAACGGGATTCGCCGGGATGGACGGTGCGGGTGGTTCCGAACAAGTTTCCGGCTTTGGGGATTGAAGGGACGCTGAACCGGCAGGCCGAGGGGATGTTTGACCGGATGAACGGCATTGGCGCGCATGAGGTGATTATTGAGACTCCCGACCACAATGCGAGCCTGGCCACACTGCCTCCGAAGCGGATTGAAGATGTGCTGTGGACGTTTCGGGATCGCATTCTCGATCTGAAAAAAGATCGGCGGTTTAAATACATTCTGCTGTTTAAAAACCACGGCGAGGCGGCGGGAGCGTCGCTGGAGCATGCGCACTCGCAACTGATCGCGCTGCCGATTCTGCCCATCAACGTGGTGCAGGAACTGGAAGGCGCGAAGCAGTATTACTTGTACAAAGAGCGTTGCGTGTTCTGTGACATCATCCGGCAGGAAACGGAAAATGGCAGCCGCGTGGTGGCGGAGAATGAAGACTTTCTGACGATTGCACCTTACGCGCCGCGATTTCCGTTCGAGACCTGGATTCTGCCGAAGCAGCATGAGTCAGCGTTTGAGAACTCTTCGTCGCACATGTTTGAGAACCTAGCCAAGGCGCTGAAGACGCTGCTGATCAAGGCTGACCGCGTGCTGGACAATCCGCCTTACAACCTGGTGATCCACACTTCGCCGGCGCAGGATCCGACTAACGATCACTATCACTGGCATCTGGAGTTCATGCCGAAGCTGACCAAGACTGCGGGCTTTGAGTGGGGCACAGGTTTCTACATCAACCCCACGCCACCGGAGGAATCGGCGAAGTTTTTGCGCGAGGCTAGCGTGGAAGAGCCGGTTGCGGCGACGATCGGGTAGAAGCGCCGATTTTTATCTATCCCTGAGTGCGGTCCTGGAATTCTTCGTGCCAAGCCATTTGGATGGCTTCGAGTTTTCCTTCGTTAGAAGCAGCGGGATCGCCCTTGAAATCCGGGAGTGCGGTCACGTAGCGGTGGAGATCGGTGAAGCGGACGGTGAGGGGATCGATTTCAGGATGAATTTCGGAGAGGAGGATGCCGAGGTCTTCAGCGTCGTCCCAGGTGAGCGGTTTAGGCATGGGGGAGTTCCTTCAGTGCGGCTTCGGGCTTCGGCTGACGGGCTTCAGCAAATCCAACAAGCCGAAGCCTGAGAGCTGAAGCCCGAAGCCCGCTTTAGTGATGTTCTTCCGAAATGTAATTTCTATTCCAGGCCGGGATCTCGACAACTACTTTACCGGGCTTCGCGATCTGCACCTGGCAGCCGAGACGAGAGTTTAACTGCAAATCGGCAGCCATGTCGAGGCGGTCGGCTTCGTCGTCATCCATGGGAGAAAGATTTTCGGCGCCCTCTTTGACCCACACGTGGCAGGTGGTGCAGGCGCAATTGCCTCCGCAGGCGTGGTCGAGCGTGATTCCGTAATTTAGCGCGATGTCGAGAATCGACTCTTCTTTGCCGTGGTCTTCGTACGGAAGTTTGCCGTGCTCAAATTGCACGGTCTTGCCTTCGGGCAGGAATGTGATCTGGACCGTGTTATTTTCGCCGGGGGCTTCTTCTGTGGCTGTGCCGGCGCTGTGATTTTTTTCTTTGCCATGTTTACCTCGTCTCTTTTACTTGCCTCGGTGCTTTATGCTTCGGGACATTCGACCTCGTAGACTTCGCTTTAACATTCTTCGCGCTCAGGATGACAATTACCTCCACGACGCATTACACGAATGACTTACTCGAATTCTGCTACTTCGCCATGGGATGCGGTGGAGTCGGGCCTTCGCCCATGATCGGCCTCGTCCATGGTTTTGCCTTTCAGCGCGGTGGAGACTGCACTATCCATCATCAGTTCAGCCAGACGCGTCGTGCCTTGATTCAGATCGTCGATGGCTTTGCGGATCGCCTGATAATCCTCTTCGGCTTTTACCGCGGTTAAAGCCTTCTCCATCTTCGCAATTTTTTTCTTCTCATCGGTGGTTAGGTGGCCCCAAGCTGGGCTCTTCTTACCCTTGTCGAGCGCGGCCAGAATAGTTCCGGCTTCGTTTCGCGCTTCAATGACCTGACGCTGCCGAAAATCTTCTTCCGCGCTGTCAAAAGAGTCGAGAATCATGCCTTCGACTTGCTCGTCGGTAAGGCCGTAGCTGGGCTGGACCTGAATTTCCGACTCTTTGCCGCTGCGCTGCTCACGTGCGGAGACGTGCAGGATGCCATTGGCGTCGATGAGAAATTTGACTTCGATGCGCGCCATTCCCGCAGCCATGGATGGAATGCCCTTGAGATCGAAGCGCGCCAGCGAGCGGCAATCTTTCGCAAGTTCGCGCTCACCTTGCAGCACGTGAATCGCGACGTTGGCCTGTCCATCGATTTGCGTCGTGTAGTGCTGGGTGGCCGATGCAGGGATGGTTGAGTTGCGCAGAATAATTTTGTCGGTAACACCGCCGGCGACTTCGATGCCGAGCGAGAGTGGCGTGACATCAAGCAAAAGCATGTTCTCGGTGGCTTCTGATCCGCCGCCGAGAATGTTCGCCTGCACGGCTGCGCCGAGGGCGACGACTTCATCGGGATTCAGATCGGTGTGCGGCTCGCGGTGGAAAAGTTCTTTCACCAGAGCGCGAACTTTCGGAATGCGCGTGGATCCACCAACGAGGACAACTTCGTCAATTTGTTCGGGCTTGAGTCCGGCGTCTTTCAGTGCTTGCTTGCAAGGACCGACGGTACGATCGATGATGGGCTGAATGAGCTGCTCGAATTGCTCGCGTGTGATTTCGCGGAGGTAGCGCTTGCCGCCGGGGAGTTCTACTTCGAGTTTTACCGAGGGTTGAGACGAAAGTGCGATCTTCGCTTCAATCACAGCTTTGCGAATAGCTTGCACGGCTTCGGCGTTGCGGCGAAGGTCGAGACCGAGATCGCCTTGAATGTCATCAAGGGCAATCGTGATCAGGAGATTATCGATATCGTCGCCGCCGAGATGCGTGTCGCCGTTGGTCGCGATGACTTCGAAGATGCCGTCGTGCAGCTTGAGAATCGAAATGTCGAAGGTGCCACCGCCGAGATCGTAGACGGCGACAATGCCATTCTGCTTTTTATCGAGGCCGTAGGCGAGCGACGCGGCAGTCGGTTCGTTGACCAGGCGCAGAACTTCGAGGCCGGCGATGCGGCCCGCGTCTTTTGTGGCCTGGCGCTGCGCATCGTTGAAATACGCAGGCACCGTGATTACGGCTTTCGTAACCTGCGCTCCGAAAAAACGCTCGGCATTGCGCTTGAGCTGGCGGAGGATCAGAGCCGAAATTTCCGGCGGCGTGTAGGTTTTGTCGCCGAGTTTGATGCGTAAAACTTCCCCGGCTTGCAGGTCTTCGGCGAGGCGGAAGGGAAAGAACTTCAGTTCTTCCTGAATGTCGTCAACGCCGCGCCCCATAAGGCGTTTGATCGAATAGACGGCGCGCTCCGGCGTTTCAATCAGAGAATCGCGCGCGGCATTGCCAACGACTGGCTGGTTGTTGCTGTCGAGCGCTACGACCGAAGGGACAAGGTTTGACCCATCATCGCCGGGGATCACGACAGGGCTCTCCCCTTGCATGAAGGCCACAAGAGAGTTCGTGGTACCCAGGTCGATGCCGACGATGCGATCAGTAGCCATTTTGCGATTATGCGATGGGTGATTTTGCGATTCAAAAACTCCCGTTTACTTCTCAATCTCTCAATCCTCATTATCATTTGCTCAATCTTCCAAAACTTCGTTTACGTCTCGAACTAAGTTTCTGATGTAGTTCCTGCGGTTCAGCAGGTCCACCATTTTGTCGCGCTGCTGCATGCGCTCTACTTCGGAGACGGGCTGACCGTTCTGCTCACGCTGGATCATTCCATCCCACATCTGCCAGAGATTTTTTAACTCGCGCAGGAGCGCTTCCTGCTTCTCTTCGAGTTCCAGCTTCTGGCGGCCGATTTCTTCGATCAGGGCGGGATCGTCCTCGCCCAGCTTTTTGTGCGCGCGCAGTTCTTCAAGCTGCATGTTCAACTCGAAAACTTCTTCCAGCAGGTCAGGCGGGACGATTTGCTTTTTGAGTTGCCCGGTAGAGCGCGCCTGCTCTGTTGCAGATTTCGATTGCTCTTCCAGTTCTACGCCTTCGAGTTGCAGAAGATATTGCGTGCGCTTGATCGGATCTTTCAAGGTGCGGTAAGCGTCGTTGAGCAGGGAGCTTTGTTGCAGGCTCCATTCCTGCTCCTGACTGCCGGCACGCGCGTTGAGATCGGGATGCAGTTTGCGGCTCAGTTCGTAGAAATCTTTTTCCAGCGCTGCAACATCCAGATTCAGTTTGCGCGGCAAGCCGAAGAAGGCGAAATAATCCACCGGCGCCGGAGGCTGGACCTTGCCACAGGCTTCACAGAAATGCGCGGCCCGCATGGTGCCGCAGGACCAGCAGGATTGGGTTTCCTGTGGAGTGTGTTTCGCGGCGATGGCGGTCAAATTCGTCATAACTTTAAAGCAACCGCGCGAGTAAATCCGCCCGACAACGGCAGGGGGGCTTCGTGGTGAGCTTTCGCGGGCGAGGGCGCCCGCGCCACACGTCAAGCGGAGAAGGAGGTGCCGCAACCGCACGACTTCGTTGCCTGAGGATTCACGAAGACGAATCCCTGTTGCATCAGCGTTTCCTGGTAATCGAGGATCATGCCATGCAGGTAGATGAACGACTTCGGATCGACGAAGACGCGTACGTCACCATACTGAAAGATGCGGTCGCGTTCGCGCGGCTGCGTATCGAAGCGGATGTTATAGCTCAGTCCGGAACAGCCGCCGCCCTGCACCCCGAGGCGCAGTCCGCCCTGCTCGGGCGAGATGCCTTCCTTGGCCATCGCGCTGCGCACTTTCACCAGGGCTTTATCGGTGACTTGAATGCCCTTGGCCGGCGCGGCTTGCGACGGTGGCGCGGTTTGTTCGGTTGCCGTTGTCATTTCCAAATTCCTGACGCAGTCCCTCAGCGGCTAAAGCCGCAAGAGCGAGGAGACGCTTACGGCACGACTGAAGTCGTGCCCTTCCCGAGTGCTTCGGCCCGGCTTAAGCAGCGCCCTTCAGAACTCTGCGGTGCATTCAGACGCGCGAGCTAAGCTTACTGCGCTACGGCCGACTCAACCGGCTTGGCGCTCTCCTGCTTTTTCTTCCAGTCGCCGATTGCAGCGCGGATCGCGTCCTCGGCGAGCACGGAACAATGGATCTTCACCGGAGGAAGCGACAGCTCCTTCACGATGTCCATGTTCTTGATGGCGAGGGCTTCGTCCACCGTCTTGCCTTTGACCCACTCCGTGGCCAAAGAGGACGAGGCGATCGCGGAGCCGCAGCCGAAGGTTTTGAATTTGGCTTCCTCGATGACATTCGTCTCGCGGTTGACCTTGATCTGCAACTTCATGACGTCGCCGCACTCCGGTGCGCCGACCAGTCCGGTGCCCACGTCGGCGCTGCTCTTGTCCATGGAGCCGACGTTGCGGGGATTGTTGTAATGATCGATTACTTTATCGCTGTATGACATGTGCTTCTCCTGAGTTGCTCGAACTTAACCGCAGGGGCTGAAGCCCCGTTTGAGTTAGAACCCTTGCGGCACGACTGAGGTCGTGCCTGATACGAACCTCACCTGCTGCGAATCCTCGTCTGGGGATGAGAGTTTCGCCACCGGCTTAGTGTCCTTCGCCGGCCCACTTAACGTCCGCCAGATTGATGCCTTCCTTCGCCATTTCGTAGAGCGGAGAAAGCTCGCGCAGGCGCTCGACGGTTTCAATGACGCGGTCCGCCACGTAATCGACTTCGGCCGCGGTGTTGAAGCGTCCAATGCCGAAACGGATCGAACTGTGCGCCAGGTCGTCGCCGGTGCCGAGAGCCTTCAATACATAAGATGGCTCAAGCGTCGCGGAGGTGCAGGCCGAACCACTGGAAACCGCAATATCGTTGATGCCCATCAGCAGCGATTCGCCTTCCACATAGGCAAAGCTAATGTTCAGGTTGCCGGGCAGGCGGTGCTCCATGGAGCCGTTGATGTAAGTTTCGTCGAGACGGTTCATGATGCGGTCGCGCAGGCGATCGCGTAAACCAGCCAACTGAACGGCCTCGCGAGACATTTCTTCCGACGCAATGGCGCAGGCTCTACCGAGACCAACAATGCCGGGAACGTTGAGCGTGCCGGAACGCATGCCGCGCTCGTGGCCACCGCCATCGATAATGGCGGAAATCTGCACGCGTGGATTTTTGCGGCGAACATATAACGCGCCGACGCCCTTAGGTCCGTACATTTTGTGGCCGGAGATCGACATCAGGTCGATGTTCTGCTTGTTCACATCGATCGGAATCTTGCCCACCGCCTGTGTCGCATCGGTGTGGAAGATAATGCCGCGTTCATGACACAGCTTGCCGATCTCAGCAATGGGCTGCACCACGCCGATTTCGTTGTTCGCGGCCATGATCGTAACCAGAATGGTCTTGTCATCCATGGCGCGCTTCAACTCTTCGAGATCGATCAAGCCGTCTTTTTGGACGGGAAGATAAGTGACGCGATAGCCGTATTTTTCCAGGCGCTTGCAGGTATCGAGCACTGCTTTATGCTCGGTGACCGCGGTGATGATGTGGTTGCCCTTCTCGCGGTACATCTCAGCTACGCCTTTGATGGCGAGGTTGTCGCTCTCGGTGGCGCCTGAGGTGAAGATAATTTCTTTTGTGGTAGCGCCGATCAGCTTGGCGATACGCTCGCGAGCCGTTTCCACGCCTTCTTCGCCAGCCCACCCGAAAGAGTGATTGCGGCTGGCGGAGTTGCCGAACTTTTCCATGAAATAGGGCAGCATCTCTTCCAGGACGCGTGGATCCGTGGGCGTGGTGGCGTGGTTGTCCATGTAG
Source organism: uncultured Acidobacteriaceae bacterium (assembly GCA_963789625.1). Taxonomy (GTDB): domain Bacteria; phylum Acidobacteriota; class Terriglobia; order Terriglobales; family Acidobacteriaceae; genus Sulfotelmatobacter. The sequence continues at coordinate 160,034 of CAWBLK010000012.1, forward strand.
ATGGGCAGCTTCACTCCCTTGGGAGCGGCGACGTGCGTGGCTGGAAGTTGCTGGGGGATCTTTACATCCGTGCTCATAACTGTCTCTCCTACCTCAGGGCTAAAGCCCTCATCAAGTTTTGTGCCTCTAGCGGCACGGCTTAAGCCGTGCCCTGATACGAATCAAACCCAACTTGCGAACTTCTAAATGATCGTCACCAGTTCCGCCGGCTTGGTCGTTGCACTCGTAGCGTCTTCTGGTTCTTCGCGCATATGCGATATCTTGATGCGCTTCAGCACGGCTTCGATGCTGTCATTCACTTTGCGCAACGGCTCGCGGATGTTGCACCGATCACTCTGGCCGCACTCGCCGCGAACTGTAACGCACGAGGTAATAAATAAAGGACCGTCGATAGCCTGAATTACTTCGAAAGCTGAGATCGTGTGCGCTGCGCGCGCTAGTCTGTAGCCACCATTGGTGCCGTGCTGCGAGTGCAACAGACCAGCCTTGGCCAGGCGCTGCAGAATCTTCGCCAAGGCCTCAGGTGGGATGCCGAAGGAATCCGCAACATCCTTTGCGCTGGCGCTGCGAGTTCCCTCGTCAGCGTGGTCGGCCAAGTGCTTCATGGCCATCAGCGCGTAATCCGCTTTTTTAGTTAACTTCAGCATGGTGACTACTGCTGCCGACAACTAACTCTGGCAACCTGCAATTCCGACCACTCAAGTCGGATTTAATTACGACCTTTTCTGTCGTAGTTCATTCTACGTCCAAGGCTCAAAATTACGCAAGTCCTTACAGGCGGTCGCAACAGGCACCATTAAATGGTAAATATCTGTGATTGAATGGTTTAGGTATTTGCCGATGATTTTGGTCGGAGATCTCGGAAATCGGCTGCTGTTTGATCCAACAGTGGCAGAGAGCAAAGGTAAATTCCGTGCAAATAAAGCGTCCAAGGACTTGACAAGTGGGAAAGCCGGGCTAAAATACCGGGAATTCCCGCGAATCGCTTCCTCCGAAATTTCAGGAGGGCGATACCTCCGGATTATGACCTCAAAGCCGTTCCCGCATCCTCAAAACGCAGGCAAGCAACCTTGCAAACATCCACGCGTGCAAATCGTGAGCCGCGAAGAAGATGCGGAATTCCTGGAGTGCCTGGAATGCCGCGAAATTTTCGAGGCCAGCGAACTCAAGGATATGAGCATCGAAGAAAGCACCGAGGGCACTGAAGGCGAGGCGCAGGAATCCTGAAGTTCAAAACTGTGCCGCTCATCACCATAGTAACCATGCCCGCCTGATTCCACCTTGTTCGGCACGAAAAGGCTCTGCTAGTCTGCCTGCGGGGGCGTGCATTTCTGCGCGCGAAAACTCATGCCTGCGGTAGCGCTCGTGGTTGACGATTCCATGCTGATCCGCTACACCGTTTGCCGCTCTCTTGAAGAGCGCGGCTTTGCGGTGGAATCAGCCACGAACGGCGTGGAGGCTCTGCAAATTCTCGAGCGCGTGCATCCTGACCTGATCGTTACCGACATGCAGATGCCGAAGATGACCGGCGGCGAATTGATTACAGCGTTGAAGCAGAATCCACAGACCGCAAACATCCCCATTATTATTGTGGCCGGCCGCGCCAGCGGCTTCGACGAGACGGAGAAGCGCGCCAACTTTGCAATCTATAAAGATATCGATATACAGGGCCAGCTCGAAAAAGCGCTGGATGCGGTGATGGGGAAAAGTCAGGGGCAAGGCGCGGGGAAGTAACACCGCTTCTGGCTTCTGGCTTCTGGCTTTTAGCTTCTGGCTTTTAGCTTCTGGCTTTTAGCTTCTGGCTTTTAGCTTCTGGCTTGAAGCGTTAGGTCGTTTAGCGCAGTAACAGACTTGCTTCCGCTGAAAAGTCCATTGCAGCAAAATCTTTTGCCAGGAATTTTGGATACGCAGCGGCTGCGATCATGGCGGCGTTGTCGGTTGAGAGTGGACGCGATGGGAAATATACCGGAATGCCGTCCTCAGCGCCCTGCTGCTCGAATGTCTTCCGCAATTCGTTGTTCGCAGCCACTCCACCCGTGACAAAGAGTGTTGCCACATCGTGGGCACGGGCCGCGGCCAAAGTTTTGCCGACCAGATCTTCAACGATGGCTCGCTGGAACGAAGCGACCAGGTCGAACGTTTTCTTGTCGCAATTCGCAAGATAGTCTTCGAGCTTCGGCTTGGGAATATTCGCCAGAGCCGTGCGGCGGAGCTCGATGGAGTCGCGCATGTCATGAACTTCAACATAGCGCAGCACGGCGGTCTTGATGCCGCTGTAGGAAAAATCAAAGCGCGGCTGATCGACTTCCTTTTCTTCATGTGAGCCGCGTTCCTTTCCATGATGATCTTTTTCTCGATGGTCGCGCCGATCGCGATGCTTGATTTGCGCCGGTGGAAATTTCACGGCAGTCGGGCCGCCGTGCGGCGCGAGCCGGTCGATGATTGGGCCTCCGGGATAACCCAGGCCGAGCAGTTTGGCGACTTTGTCGAAGGCCTCGCCGGCCGCGTCGTCGCGCGTGTGGCCGATATTTTCGTATGTCCAACTCTCATTTTTTTGCGAGGCCAGGTATAGATGCGTGTGTCCACCCGACACGACCAGAGCGAGCACGGGAAAGTGCAGCTCATGATTTCCCTTCTGGCGCTCCTCGAGCAGAACCGCATGGATGTGGCCTTCAAGGTGGTTGACCGCAATCAGCGGCTTATCGAGTGCGAATGCCAGAGCCTTGGCATAGCTGATACCCACCAACAGCGCTCCGGCAAGGCCGGGACCTTGCGTGACCGCGATGGCGTCGACTGAGCCGTATGTCTGATTCGCCTCAGCCAGTGCTTGGCGAACAACGGGAACGATTGCCTTTAAATGCTCGCGCGAGGCTAACTCAGGGACGACGCCGCCATAAGGCTGGTGCGTGGCGATCTGCGAAGCTACTACATTGGAGACGAGCTGCTCTCCGGAGCGCACTACCGCCGCAGCGGTTTCGTCGCAGGAGCTTTCGATGCCGAGAATGTAGGCGGAGGGCATGGAGTTCAGTTTCAAGCTTTCAGGATTGAGTTGCAAGTCGGTGGATGATCGCGGTTGCGATCAAAACACATCGGGCCGGCGTTCGTGGTGGAAACATTAGAGCCGTGCCGCTGTATGCACGCGGGCGAGGGCGCCCGCGCCACACGGTCTTATAGCCAGCCTTTGGTTCTGGCGATCCGCGAGGCTTCAACGCGGTTGCTGGCGCCCATCTTGCTGATGGCTTCCGAAAGATAGTTGCGCACGGTGCCTTCGGAGAGGCCGAGTTCGGTGGCAATGTCTCCGCTCTGCATGCCTTCACCGGCGAGGCGCAGGACCTGGCGTTCGCGATCAGTGAGTGGATCCATTTCGGCCCAAGCTTCTGTGGCGAGATCGGGATGGATGACGCGCAATCCCTGATGCACGCGGCGCACAGCTTCGGCAAGTTCTTCGGCGCGCATATCTTTCAGCAGATATCCCAGGGCTCCGGCTTCCATGGCTCGCCGCAAGTATCCTGCGCGCGCAAAAGTGGTGAGAATGATGACGCGGGTGCCGGTGCGGCGGCGTTTGAGTTCGGCCGCGGCATCGAGTCCGGTCATGAGCGGCATCTCAATGTCGGTGATGAGGACGTCCGGCTTATGGACGAAGACAGCGTCTACCGCATCCTTGCCGTTGCGCACCTGCGCGACGACAGAGATATCGCCTTCGATCTCGAGCAATGCGGCGAGCGCGCCGAGCACCATGCCTTGATCTTCGGCGAGTACCACGCGAATGGTTTTGCGGCATTCCTTCGACGCAGGATTCAATTGGCGCAGCCCTCGGTTTTCGGCGCGACTCCTTTGAGCGGGAGGGTGATGGTGAGTCTGGTGCCGGATTGGCAGTCGCGATGGAGAGTGCCGCCGAGCATTTCGACGCGCTCGCGCATGCCGCGCAGTCCGTTGCCTTCGCTTTGAGAGCCGCCGCGCCCGTCGTCTTCGATCTCGAGGCGGCAAGAACCATTCTGCTGTTCCAGACGCAAGGTGCAAGAGCGGGCCTGCGCGTGGCGAACGACGTTGGTGACGGCTTCCCGGACTGCCATCGACAGCACGCTCTCTTGCAACGCGGGAAGTTGGACCCTGGCGGTCTCGTATTTCACGGCTACACCCGCGGTTTCGAGCGTGGATTTGGCCTGGGCGAGTTCGGCTGCCAGGCCCTGCGAGCGATAGCCACGGATGGCGTCGCGGACTTCCGACAAAGCCTGGCGGGAAATCTGTTCGACTTCGCGAATTTCCTTGCCCGCCCGCGCGGATCACGGTCAATCAACTTTCCGGCGAGTTCGGACTTCAGCATGATCACCGAGAGCGTGTGCCCCAGCACGTCATGCAGGTCGCGGGCGATGCGCTCACGCTCGGCTACTTTGGCGAGGTGCTCGATTTCGTCGTTGGCCATGCGCAGCTTGGCCAGGGCGCGATTGCGCTGCGCGAAGTAGATGTTGCTGCCTCCGACCGCAAGAGACATTCCGCCGGCATAAAAGAGAAACCATCCCGAGAGGTGGAAGACCTGTTTTTCGATCGCGGCCAGGGCCACGATCCCGGCCATCAACCCGATCGCCGCGCGCTCAGTTGGCAACGCAGAAAGGAATAAAGGCTGAGGCAAAAATAAAGAAGGTGGCGGCCCCCTGATTGATGGGCGCGACCGCCAGTCCCAGTATCACCATGCCGGCGATGTGCCACAGGGGCCGCGTGCGCTCCAGCCAGAACAGGCTAAGGTAAAGAGCCAGGAACAGGAGTGTGGAGACAATCGTGGCAGACCATTCTTCCAGCCAGCATGGCTCAGAATGGGATCGATATAAAAGAAGACCAGATAGGCGAGCCAAATGTATGGCACCCAGCCCGCGCATTTTGTCGCGAGGCGAGAGGTTGATCTGGCGCACGAAGGAAGAGTCTTGCTTCGGGCTTACGGGTTCGGCTTCGCCGGAATTGCGGTGCTGCACTGCCATGCTTGATCAGGCTCCAATTTTTGTCGCTTCCGCCGTTATCTCCATATCTTTGATCTTTATCTTCCCACGGTTCTATTGTCTACCCGAGGGTCAATGGCGGTGGCTTTAGTACTCTGGCTCACATACCACACCAGGATGGCGGCTGGGATCAGTAGTGCCAATCCTCGGGGACCGCCGTAGAGAGCGAGCAGCCCGAGGGCGACGAGAACGAGCGCCCAGCCCGGGATTTTCTTGATCGCGTGTTCATAATGCGTCCTTTCTAACTGGCCACAGCGAGGGACATCATCTCAGCCGTAGAGCTTTCCTTTATCACGCTGGAAGCCGATACGCGCGATGCCCAGGCAAATCAGCGTGAATGCCAGCAGCACTTCCCAATGCGTCGCGGCGGACTCATGTCGGCCTGCGCCAACAATTCCCAGCGCCAGTTGCGACAAGTGGTAGGGCGGCAGTGCCAGCGCGATCTGCCGCACCAGCTTGGGCAGAAACATGTAAGGCACCCACAAACCGCTGCAGAACGAGAGCGGGAGATAAAACAGATTGATGACCGCGGGAGCGGAGTTGGGGCCGGCGAAATAACCGATGGCCAATCCCATGGCGGAGAACGGGAGTGATCCAGCGACGAGCGTTGCGATCAGCTTTGCTATTTCCACGAGCGGCAAGCGCACTCCGCCGAAGCTCATGCCCAGGACGAGCAGCAGCAAAATCACGATGGCACTAAAAATCATCGCGAGAATAATTTTCGCCATGAAGTAAGCGAACGGTGGCATCGGGCTAGCGCGCTTTACCTGCAGCCATCCCAAGCCGCGGTCGGCAGCAAGTCCAGAGGCGGTTCCGAACAGCGAAGCTCCCATCACTCCAAATGTGCCGTAGGTTGCAATCAGATAGGTTGGAACACCCATGCCGCCGATCGCCTCGTGAGAGTTCAACACCAAGCCGAAAAGCACGTAGAACATCAATGGGAAAGTGATCACCGACGCGGTGTACACTCGGAGGCGAAGGTTTTTCAGAAATTCATACTTCGCTTCTTTCAGGTAGATGGTGGCGTGTGGCTGGTGGAGCGCTCGATCCGCGTGTTGTTTAGAACCGCTGCAGCTGTACTCATGATCGTTTCCTCGTTTCGTTCACTCGATCGCAATCGGAAAATGCTTGGGATCGTTTTGATGATTTCAGTTTTGACGATTGGCGTTCTCGCCGTTGTCCTGGGTGAGAGCCAGGAATGCATCCTCCAACCCTGCACTGGTTATCTCGAGACCTGAGAGCGAGGGATCGCGCGCCAACAACGCACGCACAACCAGCTCGGCCTCGCCGGTATGGATTTCCGTCGCTTCGCGGTCTTGTTTAGCATCAGTCACGCCGGATACCTGCAACAGATCACCGATGCTGAGCCTCGTGACGCAACGGATGCGCTTGCCGCTAGTTTGTGCTTTGATCTCGGCCGGCGTGCCTTCCGCGATGATTGCTCCCTGATTGATTACAGCGATGCGGTCAGCGAGAGCGTCGGCCTCTTCCAGATAATGTGTGGTAAGCAGGACGGTCTTGCCGCGCTCGACCAGACGGCGAATTTCCCCCCAGAGCGCGCGGCGCGCTTCTACGTCGAGCCCTACGGTGGGTTCGTCGAGAAACAGCAGGTCGGGATCACCACAGATGGCTAGCGCAAAAAGCGTTCGTTGGCGCTGCCCACCGGAGAGATCTCCGAATTTCCGGTCGCGCAACTTTTCCAGACCTGCGGCAGCCAGCACTTCCCCGATGGGCAAGGGGCGTGGGTAGTAGCTGGAGAATAAATCAATGTGCTCGCGCACACGCAGCGTTTCCGGAACCCGCCCAACCTGCAGCATGGCTCCGGCGCGGATACGATTCTGCGGGCTGGTGGGATCTCCACCAAATACGCGCGCTTTGCCGGAACTGGGCTGTAAGAGGCCCAGCAGCAGTTTCACCGCCGTGGTCTTTCCTGCCCCATTGGGTCCGAGGAGCGCGACCACTTGTCCCGCACCTACCATGAAATTCACATTCCGCAGGGCGCGGACTTCCCCGTAGTTCTGGCTAACGGCTTCGAGGCTCGCCACCACAGTGCGGGAATTCGCGCGATCTGCGATTGGCGTTTCCTTTAGGGTTGCGATCATATTGGCCTGCTCCGCTTAACGGGTGCCGAGGAATCTGTCCCGGTGAAAGCATCATGGTGGAGGAGGTGGTGGCACGCCAGTGCTGTTCATCATGCTGGCCGCGTGACAAATGTCATGGATGGGAACGCGTAAAACCGGATAGGAGAAACCAGATTTCAACCTTGCAATCAGAGCCTCGAAACCGAGTTTTTGTAAATCCGCCGAGGCTTGTTACGAAATCCGAACAAATACATCGATCAAGTTGATCCGTGATTGCTCCTGCGGCCGATCCATCCAGGACGTAACATCACTGAATACTGTGATAAGACGCGGGTAAAACCTTGTTCGTAAATCGTAACAAACTGAACCGCATTACAATTTCTTACAAATTCCTGACACGAGAACCGCGCTCCCTGCTATGATGGCCGCCTCTAATTATGATCTCCTCATCTTCCATGGAGAACTGCCATGCTCCCAGCCGGTAAGAGTCTTCGCACCCTGCGCGAGAAGCTCGGCCTGACTATGCGCGACATCGAAACTTCCAGTGCGCGCATGGCTGAGAAGTATCGCAATGAGGAATTCTCGATCCCCCCCAGCCGCTTGTCGGACATTGAGACAAAAGGTGTTTTACCCAGTATTTTCCGGCTTTATACCCTTGCCGTAATCTACCGGCGCGATCTGCGGGAACTTCTGACTTGGTACGGCGTGGACATGAATAACATGGCCGCGGACCTGGGTATGATCGCTCCCCCGCGATCGCATGTTTCTGAGACGCTTTCCGGATTGTCTTCTGTACAAATGCCGATCCGCATGGATCCCGGCTTCGATGAGCACCGTACCAGCAATCTGGGCCGCATGGTGGAACAGTGGGGACTGGTACCTTTATCTTATCTGGCGCAATTCGCTCACAGCGAATTCACCTACGGCTACATTGGTCACCAGGATTTCACCATGTATCCGATACTTCCGCCCGGCAGTTTCATTCAGGTTGATGAGGCCAAGAATAAGGTGGTGGAGGGAGCATGGCGATCGGAGTACGAGCGCCCAATTTATTTCATCGAAACCCGCGATGGTTATACCTGTTGCTGGTGCAGTATGCGTCGCGATGACGTCATTTTGCAGCCGCATCCGTTATCGCCGGTTCAGGTTCGGGTGCTGCGCCATCCGCAGGAAGCGGAGATCATCGGCCAGGTTGTGGGAGTGGCTATGAAGTTGACGGAGTGGCACGCTTTCGGTTCTTCTCCAAGCTCGAAAGCGCAATCAGCACTGAATTAAGATGTTTGGCGGAGACGGCGTCCTGTGGTGAAGGCAGAAGTTTGTTGAACTGTTCCCGCATGTCGTTGACGTAAGTTCCCGTCGATTTCTCGCAGCCTTCGCTCGATTCGCGTAAATCCTCCAACAGTTCCGATATCGGCGTCCGTAGTACCGTGGACAACACTTCGGTGTGCACTGCCTTCAAGGCGCGCTCGGAAGATTCCTCGCCGTGCACCAATGACATACCCCAGTGCAGGTATCCACCTTCCTTGCGGCGTAGTGAGCCGAGATAGGCCAACTTCGCCAGCAGCCCCGAAACGGCAGCAAGCGTGGTTTCTCGTAGATCCTGCACAGCTGATTTCAGAGTCATTTTCCGGGACTTTTGTTACGAATTCCGAACAAGCCAAAGGCTCTATGTGATCTTTTCTACCGAGCGAACGTCATGAAAGTATCACGGTCTGCTTTTTCAAAACAAGGAGAAAACAACCGTGAAAAAAGCGCTACTTGTCGTTGCGGCAGCCCTGCTCTTCCTTAATACTCTGATAATTCCAACCGTGGCTCATGCTGATGGAGGCCCGCTCGGTGGTACCTGCTCCGGTTCGTCGGCCTGCAAGCCGTAAATCGGCTGGCGCGAAGTTACAAAAAACGAACGCAAGCCGCAACATCGTTGATCAGGGCATTCTTTCAGGCTATAGTCCTTGAGAATTGTTATGTTGCAGCCGCACTCACTTTTGTGGCACTACTTGTGCGTTGCGCCCTATGCGCTTGTTTTCGTTCTCGCCCTCTTCATGTGGAGGCGGGGGCTGCACAGGGAGTTCCCTGCCTTCTTCTGTTACGCGCTTTTTGAGGCTATCGGAGGGACGTTCCTCTATGGTGTGGATATCAGCCCTTCAGCTTCGGCGGCTTTCTATTGGTGGACCTACTTTTGCTTCTCGATCCTTGAAGTCTTCATAAAATTCGTTGTCATCGGCGAAGTGTTTACTCATCTCCTGAGCCGCTACCCTCCACTGGCCAGATTAGCGAAAATTCTCATCAGCGGCGTTGGGGTCGTTCTCGTATTTACTGCCACAGTCATCGCAGCCTATGCGAATCCCACCACCTTTTGGCTGATTTCCGCAAGCCGTACCCTAGGTCGAAGTGTGAGCGTGGTTCAGTGCGGACTCATTCTCTTCCTTTTTATTTTTGCTGCTCACTTCCATTTGAACTGGAGGCGCTCGGTTTTCGGAATCACCCTTGGTTTCGGCGTGGCGGCCAGCGTTCATTTGGTGTGCTGGAGTCTTTTAGCGGATTGGCTCATTGGGCAGAAGAGCTATTTTCTCGACTTCCTCAACATGGCCACCTATCACGTTTGCGTATTGATTTGGTTTTACTGCCTCCTCGTCCCCCAGAAGAGTGCCACTACGTCTACGGTTCTCTTGCCCGAGAATAACCTCGACATCTGGAACCGGGAACTGGAGCGTTTACTACAGCAATGAATCTGGCCGTGGTCCTCGTCATCGCCGCCGTAGTTGCGCTAAGCATTATTCTGCGCATTGCTGTAAAGCAAACCCTGCAGACCAAGAGCAGCACCAACTTGGCCGGGACCATTCGTCCAATCGATATCCATGCGTTCCGCAATTTGATTAATCCCGCCGAAGACGAGTACCTGCGCCGCCTGTTGCCGCCCGCGCAGTTTCGTATAGTTCGCCGCGAGCGCTTGCGTGCCATGGCCGCATACGCCCATGTAGCTGGGCAAAATGCGGCTGCGCTGGTGCGCATGGGTGGCGCAGCCTTGGCCAGCGGCGATCCGCGAATCGTCAAAGCGGCTCATCAACTTGTGAATGATGCTCTGTTGCTCCGCCGCAACGCCGCCGTGGCGCGAGCCCGGATCTACTGGGCATTGGCATGGCCCAACTCCGACTTCGCCGCCGTGCGTGTGGTGGACCGCTATGAACAGGTCAGCAGCACCGCCATGTTGTTGGGGCGATTGCAGAATCCCGCAGTTCCGGTTCGCCTGTCATCTGTACGCTAGAAGCGTGATGTATGTCCCAGACGCGGCGCCGGTGTTCGCGTGAGACTTTGGCTCGGCATTGCAGTACTTCACCGCCAGCTTTCACGGTTAACTCCTGCACCACCTCGGATGTTTCCTGCCTTGTTTTCGCTCCCCCTTCTGGTGTAAAAACCAGCGGGACCTATCACCCAGGAAATCTTGTACGCAGATCCGGCACCCGCCGTTGCAATGGTTTCGGCTCGGCACCTTGCGATGCCGAAGTCAGGGGAACTCTATGATCCGCATGATTATGATCCACAGCATGAGAAACTTTGTCATCTCCGCGCTCATCCGGTTAATGCTTATTGCATTGCTTTCCTCGGTTGTCTTTAGCCAGGGTGGCGTGGCAACCGGCGATCTGCACATCACGGTAAAGGATCCCAACGGCAGTTTTGTGGCAACCGCCAAGGTCACGGTCAGCGACGTTGCAAAAGGATTAGAGCGCACTGCAACGGGCGATGGCCAGGGCGGCTACAGCGCACGGCTGTTACCGCCTGGAACATATACCGTCACGGTGGAAACGCCGGGCTTCGGCAAAGCTGAAGCTAAAGATGTGAGCATCCCCGTCGGCGGACTGGTAGAGCTGCCGGTTGCGCTCGCTCTGGCGAGCGGTAAAGAAGTTGTCGAAGTCAGCTCGCAAGCGGAATTGGTGGAGACCTCGCGCACTTCAACTACGGACACAATCGGGCAGCGGCGCATCGACAATTTACCCATTAACGGCCGCAACTACATTAACTTCACGTTGACCGATTCTCAGGTGGTCCGCGACAACGCTCCGAATACCGGCGCCGCGCCTACGTCCGGGCTGAACATGAGCGGCCAGCGTGCACGCGCGAACCTGGTAAATGTGGACGGCGCCGACGCCACCGACAATGCGGTGAACGGAGTTCGCTCCACCGTCTCCCAGGAAGCCGTGCAGGAGTTTCAAATCATCACCAACAATTACGCGCCTGAGTATGGCCGTGCATCGGGCGGCGTAGTGAACATCATTACTCGTTCCGGATCGAATGATTTTCACGGCGATGTCTACGGCTACCTGCGCAATCGTAATTTTCAAGCGGTCAACCCGTTTAGCACGGTTCCTAATCCGGCCTACACTCGCGTGCAGGCAGGCGCAGCTTTTGGCGGACCGATTAAAAAGGACAAGACGTATTATTACTTCTCCTACGAAGTCACGCGGCGGCATGAGACGGGATTCTCCGACATTGGAACAGCCAGCAACCTTTCGTACTACCAACTACAGAATTTCGATACATCGACCATCGGTTTTCCTTTCGGCACGATCGCAGTCACACCCCAGCAGGCTGCATTCCTCGGCAGTCTGACGCCCTCAACAATAGGTGCTCTCGGCCTGGCGAATGTCGAGCAATACATCGTGCTCGCCGGAGCATCTTCGGGGCAGGCTCTGCAGGGTAGTTGGCCAACCGGATTGGTTCAGGGACTCACCGGCGGATTGTTATCAAACTGGGCGGGGTTCCCCACGAGTTGCGCTCCTCCGGGGCCCTGCGCTCCAGTGCCGGCGTCTTATCAAACGCTGGGTTCGCAGGCTGGAAATTTTCCGGTGTTTGAGGGTACGAGCCTGTATTCACTCCGCCTTGATCACAACATCAATACCAACAATCGCCTGATGCTGCGCGCGAATGTGAGCCCCAGCACGGTCACAGGCATCGAGGTCAGCGGTCAGGACCAACCCTTCGGTCAGAACGCGTATTCCCGCACCTCTCAGCAGACGTACCGCGACGTCGCTGGAGTCGTGAAAGACAGCTGGACCATCGGCAACAACAAGGTGAACGAATTTACCTTTCAGTATGCTCGACGCGGTTTGTCTTACTTCTACAACACGCAGATTCCGGGCGGCGCCGACCCGGCGGTCAACATTCCCGGCTTTGCCTACTTTGGCCGTGAACCTTACTCCTACATCGATCGCGTGGAGAAGCGTTACCAGTTCAGCGATAATTTTTCCTGGAGCATCGGCCATCACGATACCAAGTTCGGCGTCGACTTCAATTACATTGGCACCACGGCAACCTTTACTGTGAATTATGGCGGTGTGTACGATATCAGCGCCATCGCGGGGTTCCCAGCGCCGTTTCCCTTACTAAATCCGATACAAGCTTATGGCGCAGGTCTGCCGGGAGATTTCATCCAAGGGATCGGCAACCCGCGCGGCTCATTTCCTAACAAGCCACTGGGAGTTTTTTGGCAGGATTCCTGGCGGGTTCGTCCGAACTTCACTTTGAACTACGGACTGCGTTACGACATCGAGTTCCCGCCGCAGTTCGCCTCCCCGACGCCGCTTGCTCTGGCTGGCTACAAATACCTGGGATTGCAGAAAGGCATTCAGACCGCGACGCACAATTTCCAGCCTCGCGTCGGTATGGCATGGGATCCGAAAGGCGATGGCAAGACTGTGGTCCGCGCGTCCTACGGAATTTTTTACGATCATCCCCTGCTGGGACTTTATTTTCTGGGCGATGCTTCCGACGCCTCCACCAGCGACCAGTTAGTTTTTGCCGGCACTGGACTTTGCACCGGCGCGGGAAACCCAGCGAATTTGAACGCGTTCCCGATTTTTCAAGGCTTGCTGAACCAGCCTCAGTGCGCGCCATCCTTATCTCCGACAGCGAATGCCAATCTGGGGTATCTTCCCAACCAGCAACAATTCAATGCATCTCAGCCGAACTCGGTTTTCCTGCAGCAGAATTACTTAAATCCTTCCACCTTCCTGCCGCTCGCCTTCCAGCCGTTTGGATATCCGCAGGCAAAGAATTTCGTCTACGCATACGCGCAGCAGGTGAACTTCAGCATCGAGCGCGATTTGGGCGATGGATTTGCATTCAATCTGGCTTACAACTTCAATGGTGGACGCCATATCAACCGGCCGATTAACGCCGATACGATCCGCGGCGATCTGATGATCAACAACTTTGAGGCAGCCTCCGCGTCCGCTCTTGCCGCGCACCAGACTGCTCCCGCCAGTCCATTTACGGTCAGCGGTTGCGGGTTCAGTCCCACGGGCACACCGTGGGTCGATTCTTCTTTGATGAATTTCTTCCGGCCATCGGGTTTGAATCCCTCGATCGCCGGCGCGTACCTGGCCAGTGGCGGCGCTGCATGCGTCGGCCTCGCCACTTCTATTTTGCAAAGCCTGGCAAGCCAGGGGTTCAACGCCAATTGCGACCCCGCGACCCTGGACAGCTGCATTCCATTCAGTGACATGGACGCCAATTTTTCGAATGGCAGTTCGGTTTATCACGGCCTGAGCGCAAACCTGCGCAAGCGGTTCAACCGGCACTACGAATTTCTCGGTTCTTATACCTGGTCGCATGCCATCGACGACTCGACCGATCTGCAGGCCACACTTACGCCGCAGGATAGCTACTTCCCTTCCGTGGACCGCTCCACTTCATTGTTCGATCAACGCCAGCGCTTCGTTTTCAGCGGGGTTTACCAGTCCGGCAAACTCGGCGGCAGGGGTTTCACGAGCAAGTTCTTCAGTGATTGGACCCTTGCTCCTCTCATTGAGTTCGGGTCCGGAAGGCCATTCAACATCATTACCGGCAACGATGACAACCTGCAATTGTCCACCTTGACGGGACGGCCGAACACTTTCGTGAACCCCGGATGTACCGCGCTGGGTTATCCTGCGGTGACTTCGAAGTATTCGCCCACTCGAGTCTTCCAGGAGCCTTGCGGGGCAGATTTCAACGGAACGCTGAAGTCCCTCGACGGCAACCTGGGACGCAATGCCGGCGTTCAACCCTGGACCATCTTCAACGACATGCGCGTGGCCAAGCGAATCTACTTCGGCGAACGCTATCAACATGGATTTGATCGCCGACACGTTCAACATCGCGAACCGCTATAACGTCGCTGCCGTAAGCCCGCTATTTACCAATGCCGGACAAGCCACGGCTGCTTATGATCCGCGGCAGTTCCAGTTCGCTTTGAAGTTGAACTGGTGAAGTTTGCTGAATTGACAATTCGACCATTGGTCTGGATTTCTGGGTACGAGTCCAGACCATACTGCAGTTGTTCACCGAAAAGCCGAAGCCCGACGCGGGGTGTTACACTTTCCCTTCACCCATCCTTGGCGCTTGCCCGGAGTTTTCTCCTCCATGTCCCAACCCTATACGCCCACGCCGCGGACCCGTCTGGTCCGCGAAGCGGAGCGCGCCGTCTATGATCGCGAAGTCGCATACCGCATTCTCGACGAAGGCTTTCTTTGCCACGTCGGCTTCGTAGCCGACGGCCAACCTTTCGTCATTCCCACTTCTTACGGACGTAAGGATGACAGCTTGTACATTCACGGCTCCGCCGCCAGCCGTATGCTGCGAAACCTGAAAGAGAGCGTTCCGGTCTGCGTGACGGTGACATTGCTACACGGACTCGTGCTCGCCCGATCCATTTTCAATCACTCCATGAATTACGAGTCGGTGGTAATCCTCGGCAAGGCAACTCTGGTGGACAATCCCGCGGAGAAACTCGAAGCCTTGCGCCTGCTTTCTGAGCACATCATTCCCGGACGCTGGGCCGACTCCCGTCAGCCCAACGAGCGCGAACTTAAGGCGACTTCGGTTCTGCGCGTGCCTATCGAGGAATTCTCGGCGAAGGTGCGGAAAGGGCCGGTGGTTGACGACGAGGAAGATTATTCTTTCCCGACATGGGCAGGAGTTGTTCCCCTGAAGATGAAGGCTGGGGAGCCGATCAATGATGCGCGGCTTCAACCGGGACAGACCGTGCCGGAATATGCGCGGCATTATTTGCGCAGGCGCTAAACGGAATTCCCGAATCTTCGTGTCGTATGAAGCCGCTAAGGAATCAAGCAGCAGCTTCCCCGTGGTCTTGCGTCCCTCCAGATCCCGATGCGCCTGCTGCGCATGCGCTAGCGGATAGCTATGCTCGCTGCGCAGCTTGAGCTTTCCGGAGGCAATCATGCCTAGCACAGCGCCGGATCGCGCCACTAGCTCTTCTCGGGTGGCGATGTAGTTCGTCAGCGAGGGTCGAGTGACGTAAAGCGATCCTTTTTGTGACAACGTGATGAGGTCAAATGGCGGGACTGCGCCGCTCGATCCGCCGAAGAGCACCATAATGCCTCGCGGGCGCAGGACGTTCAGTCCCTTCTCGAATGTGGTCTTGCCCACGGAGTCGTACACAACATCTACGCCCTTGCCTCCGGTCAGCCGTTTGGTTTCGGCTTCGAAATCAGACTGCGTGTAGAGGATTACCTCGTCTGCACCCGCCTCGCGCGCCAGCTTCGCCTTCTCCTCGGTGGAAACCGTGGCAATCACACGGGCGCCGATGTTGTGCGCCATCTGCACCAGCAGAAGTCCCACACCGCCGGCGGCGGCATGAACCAATGCCGTCTCGCCCTTCTTCAGCGGATGCGTGTCGTATGCCAGGTAATGAGCCGTCATGCCCTGCAGCATCGCAGCCGCGGCATTATCGTCACTCACGCCCTGCGGGATAGGGACCAGCCGATCGGCTGGCACGGCGGCATACTCCGCGTAAGATCCCTGCATGCCGCACCATGCAACGTGGTCTCCTACTTTCACCGGCTTCACGTCGGCGCCCACGGCAGTCACTACGCCCGCGCCTTCCTGACCGGGAGTGAAAGGCAGCGGCGTCTTGTACCGGCCCTCCCGAAAGTAGACATCGATAAAGTTCACGCCCGCAGCAGCCAGCTTTACTACGGCCTCGTTCGCCTTAGGTTGCGGGACCGGCAGCTCAATCAGCTCCATTGCCTCGGGTCCACCGACTTGCTTGACTTGAATAGCTTTCATGGCTGTTTTGGATTCTCCTGTTGGGACAAAAGATTCTCAGTTCTCAGTTCTCAGTTCTCAGTTCTCAGTTCTCAGTTCTCAGTTCTCAGTTCTCAGTTCTCAGTTCTCAGTTCTCAGTTCTCAGAAAGGCAAGCCTTCTAGGCGGCAACTGTCAACATGGGATTTTACTGAGAACTGGGAACTGGCAACTGAGAACTGTTCTTCTGCTACACTTGCACCTTCCCGGCAGGAGCCTTCGTCATGGCCGAAAAGAAGCCGCAGACTTTCGCCAATCACGCGCGTTACGATCCGTTGTTTCACTTCTTCGCGCTGCCTGTATTCCTGCTGCTGCCCTTTGTCGCGGCCGCCCATTTTATATGGCGTCCGAGTCTGCATGCAGGACTGCTCTTCGTTGTGGCCATGGCGGCGGCAATCGCGGTTGTCAAGATTCGCATGTACCCACTTAAAATGCAGGACCGAGTGATTCGCCTGGAAGAACGCTTGCGGTTGGCCTCGCTGTTGCCCGAACCGCTACGCGCCCGCATTCCGGAGCTGGCCATGTCGCAACTCGTCGCGCTGCGCTTTGCCTCGGATGCGGAACTACCCAAGCTGGCCGAGCGGGCGCTTTCAGAAAAGCTCTCCCCGGCGGATATCAAGAAGTCGATTCAAACCTGGCGTCCTGATTCCTGGCGGGTGTAATCGGAACGTAAGAGCGGTAGAAACCAACCCTGATCCGGCTTCTGCCGTCTGACTAATCAGCGTTACATAACGTGGGACCCGGTGCCGAAGGTAACCTCAGCGGTGCCTTTTCGGCGTTGACCCAAGGCTGGTCACGGGATACGATTTTGGTAGAATCCAGTAGTTTGCGAGTTTGGGGAGTAGTCCGTATCTCATAGCAAAATATGCGAGTTGCAAAACTCCAAGGGCGGATCGTTGTATTGGCCGTTACGGTAATGGCTGGCTCTGCGTGCCAGACAGCGCAGAAGCCGGTTTCGTTGTTGCCTGCCAACGCTGCCCCGGCTTTAACGGCGGCTAAGGCCCCCGCCTCAGCGCCTGCATCGCCGCAGCAGGCTGCTGCTACTTCGCAAGCAACTCCTGCAAGCCAACCGCAGGCCCAGGCTCAAACTCCAGCCGAAGCCAAGTCAGCATCTCCGTCCCAAGCACCAGCGTCGGATCCGGTCGCTGATCTCATTACCAAGGTCGAAAACAACTATCAGGCGGGATTGCAAGCCTACCAGGGCGGCCAGACCGAGATTGCCAAAGAGGATTTCGATAACGCCTTTAACGCCTTGCTCGAAAGCAACCTTGATATCCGCTCCGACGATCGCCTGGGAAAAGAATTTGACCGTATCGTAGATGGAGTCAACCATCTTGACCTTGGGAAGCCTGGCATCGGACTCCGAAGCGCAGAAGTCCGAACCGGCGCCGATCGACGAAACCAACGGCATCACGCCGGCAGCCGATCCCAACCTAAAAGCCAAGGTTCAAGCCGAGATCAAGTCGACCCATTCAGACCTGCCGCTGATGATGACCGACCAGGTCGCCGGGTATATCAGCTACTTTTCCAACCGCGGACGTGGCAGTTTCGAGCGTGCTTTCGCTCGCTCCGGCCGCTACCACGACATGATGGTCAAGATCCTGAAGCAGGAAGGCGTTCCGCAGGATCTGATTTACCTGGCGCAGGCCGAATCTGGATTCCAGCCGCTGGCCGTCTCTCGCGCCGGCGCTCGCGGCATTTGGCAATTCATGGGCAGCCGAGCAAAGGGTTATGGCTTGCAGCGCAGCCTTTGGGTGGATGATCGCCAGGATCCCGAAAAGTCGACCCGCGCAGCCGCCCACCATTTGAAAGATCTCTATGCCCAGTTCGGCGATTGGTATCTCGCCATGGCAGCATACAACTCCGGACCCGGTACAGTGCAAGCCGCAGTCAAGCGCACCGGCTACGCCGATTTCTGGGAGCTTTACCGGCGCAACGTTCTGCCCAAGGAAACCCGGAACTACGTTCCCATCATCCTGGCCGTGACCATCGTGACCAAGAACCTGTCGCACTACGGGTTTGACGACGTCTCGATGGATGAGCCAACGGCCTTTGATACCGTGACCATCAACTATCCGGTGGATTTGCGCCTCGTGGCCGATTGCGTGGATACGACTCCCACGCTGCTGCAACAACTGAACCCCAGTCTGCTACGGCTCAGCACTCCGAAAGAAGGCGCGTTCGAACTCCATCTACCGGCTGGAACAAAAGATCAGTATCAGACGGCAATCGCCGCCATTCCGTCGGGTATGCGCCTTTGGTGGCGCTATCCCACGGTTCATTCCAGCGACACGCTGGCATCGCTGGCACGGACCTACCACACCACGGCTAAGTCCATCGCCGAAGCCAACCATCTCGATGGTTCAGAGCTCGAAGCCGATACCCGGGTGATTATTCCGGTCACGCCCGGTAAGCATCCACTCAGCGATAATGCCACCTATGCCCGCCGCATTACTCGCTACAAGGTTCGCAAAGGCGATACCGTCCAGACCGTAGCCGACAATTTTGGAGTGCCTGCGCAGATGGTCCGCCGGTGGAACGGCCTCCACAACGGCGACAGCCTGCGCGGCAGGAAGGTACTTGCCATTCGCTTGCCGGTGACGCCAAGCAGCGAAGTGGCTTCAACTGGCCCCAGCAAGTTGACGGCGCACCCACGTAAAACCGTACGAACCGCGACAGCCAAGGCTGGCAATGCCGAGTCTGATTCTGATTCAGATTCCTCCCAGGCCAGCGTGCTACATAAGGTAAAGTCCGGCGAAACTCTCTATTCGATTGCAACTAGCTACAAGACCACGGTCGCCGCCCTCAAGCGCTACAATGGCGGTGTCGCCGTCATCCGCCCCGGCATGATCCTGGTTGTAGAACCTAGCCGGTAGCGGAGCGCTCGATTTGCCGGAAATTCTTTTCGCAATTCCCTCCACCTCGGACATTCCTATCCCAAGACATATCGTTGGTGACAGATCGTTGGAGGGTGTCTGATGCGATGTTCTATGCGTTACCTGCTGCTCACCTGTTGATCCCCCTAGCCTTCGCCCAAGCCCCAAACCATTGCACGAGCCAAGATTGATGATGAAAAAGCTATCCAGCAGATCGAATCCGACTGGCTAAAAGCAGAAAAGAACATAGATCCAGCCGTGCTGGAGCGGGTCCTGTCCGATGACTATGTAGGCTTGGGTCCAGAAGGCAGCACTCCGGGGAAGACGCAACTACTGAAGACTTTCGAAGCCCACGCGGGCCAGGCTGCACCATATTCTGTGGAAACACAAGACATGCACATATACGTCCTAGGCGACACTGCCGTAGCCGCCTACATGAAAACCTACACGGCCAAAGAAACCGGCAACGTCGCTCACGAAGATACGACCCACATTTTGACCAGAGAACACGGCACCTGGAAGCTGAGAATCTCGCGGGCAAGCATTCGTTCGGGTGGGTAGAGTCGCTGCGGCTGTGTTACCCGGCACCCAATGATTTAGTCGAGCTGTTAAGTGTTCGGTTGCCCGAAACCACGGTCGCGCCAGCGCCCTCCTTCCGGTAGGCCGGATAAAGAATCTTCTTTCATTCCGCCCTCTCGTGTGATAACAGGATAGTCGGGCTGGATGTGATCACGGCCCTTGCAGTCTGCACCAAACGTCGTGCTATAATCGCGCGCCGTTCCAGCACAGTATCTGGTGGTCTTTTAATTTCCCGTACCCGGCAGCCTTGCGAGGAAGCCAAACTTAAGATCAGGAGGAGCAATGACGTTCTACGATCCCACGCTTTACTCTCGTGATGACGAAGAAGAATTCGGCGACAGCGGCGCCTACAGCGAATCGCTCGAAGAAGATTTCGAAGAGGAAGAAGAGGAAGAGGAAGAAGCTGGCATGCCGGAACCGGCGATGAGTGAGCCGGTAGCGCCTGCGCCACCTCCCGCGCCTAAACCCAAACCAGCCGCGCCGGCTGGTGGAGGTTCCAAGAAGCCGCCCGCTAAAAAGAAAGCGCCAGCCAAGAAGAAGCCAGCCGCCAAGAAAAAAGCGCCGAAGAAACCGGCGAAGAAAAAAGCCGCCAAGCCCGCAAAAAAGAAGGCCGCCAAAAAACCAGCGAAGAAGGCCAAGAAAAAAGCTAAGAAGGGCCGCCGGTAGCGTACTTGCGGCGAAAGCCGCGAACATCACACTAAAGCCGCGGCCCTTAGGACCGCGGCTTTTTTCTAGCTGATCCTGCCAAAATTCGCAGTTCGCTTTCTGTTACGCCGCTATGAGGTGTGAAGGCAATAACTGCATCGACGTCCGGGTCCTCAATGATTTCATCGCAGACGATATTCCGATTTGCAGCCTTCCTGATCAGTTTAATGCTCTTCTTCGGGTCGCGAGTCGGACTTGCGTCCGACCAACCCACGAAACAGGATGCACCTGTCATTTTGTCGAAGGCGGCCGAACTCGTCGACCTCCAGTCTCCCGGCGGGACACCGTTTCTCTTGCTGGCAAACGTTACTCTGCGCGAAGGCGAAAAGTCCGTAGAGGGCGTCTTTGCAATGAGCTGGGCTGCTCCCGGCCAGTACCGTCGGGTCTTTCGTTTCCCTGGCTTTACGGCGACGGAGGTTGTAACCGGGGGCGCCATGTATCGCCAGCGCAGCACCGAAGCAATGCCGCTGATGATCTGGGAATTAAGCCAACTGCTGGCTCTAACATCAAACTATCGCCTCGGCCCGGAATGGAAAGTGCTCCACGTGCAGACTGAGCAGTCCGGACAAGTCGAACTGAATTGCGTGCTCGCGCGAACCGGGCTTGCCGACTCCAAAATCTGCATAGATACTTCCACTGGGTTACCGTTTTCCATTGACACTGGTCCTGATGCCTATCGGCTGGAGCACTCGCGCGAGCGTTCCGCTGCGAACGAACGATCGGAATTCGCTGACTATCAGCCATTCGAAGGGCACACTTTCCCGCACAAGCTAACGTTTCACGGCTGGGACGCGCGAACTGTCGAAGTTCAGGTGCAGAAATTGATTCCGGTGAAGGCCTTTGCCGCCGACGAATTCGCCCCATCAAAGGATTCATCGAAGATTGGATTTTGTGATTCCCCGGAAACGAATGGTGAAGTAACTCCCAATCCGGGAAGCAATAGGATTCCCGTCAAATTCACCGACATAGAAGTGGATATGTATTTTCAGGTGAGTCCAGCTGGCGGGGTCCGATACGCACAAGTGGTCTACAGCTCTGATCCTCTTAAGAACACCGAAATCCTGCACTGGTTCATTGGCACTCATTTCCCGATCAAGACCTGCTCGGGAACTCCTGTCGCCTACGAGACGCTGGTCCGTTTGAAAACCGCACACTGAAGCGAAGGTCGTCGACTTAGATGATCGCAAACTTCGTGGTACGCGCGCGGTAGTCGCCCGCGTGCGATCGAATTACTTCTTCCCTCCCACCGCGGCCCGGCACTTTCCATACAACTCGAGCAGATGGGTGGCGTACTCCTCAGGCTTCGATGCCGAACCTGTGCCTTGAAACCCTACGCCCGATGAGGTAGTTCGGCCATATCCTGTGGTCATCGCGATAAACTTCATTAAATCGAGCGCAATATCCTCGTCTCGGCGCGAGCCGCGCGTACCTGGACCTTCTTCCATGAGCCCTTCTCCTGAACCGGAAATATAAGGAATTTCTTCGTCGTCTTCCATGTCTTCCATGGCGTTCACTCAACTCCGTCAACGATGATAGCAGGGTCGGCAGGGCTTTCGTCTGGCGAGCAAACTTCCCGAGCTTTTCGAGTCACACCGCGATTCGTCAATCGGCAGATTGGCAATCGAAAATCCACGCGCGCAGTTCGCTGCAGCCGGAACATCAGCCAGAGCGAAGCAGCGAGTAGAAATGGCGAAGAATAAAAGCCCGGGGCCGGGCGCGGAAACGTAACTGCAGCTACCGTGTGTCCCAGGATAGTTCCGATCGTATGCCCCAGCCCATTCAGAAACATGATGACCGCATAAGCCCACCCCAGCGGCCGCAATCCCTGCATGCCCCGTGACGCCACCGGAGTCAGACAAAACAAAAGTCCGCACACCACAATGTGTGAGATCAGGAACTCCCTAAGCTCGACCCGGGGCATGGGAAACCAGTTCCAGCGCTCGTGCAAAATGGTCACGGTCGGGTTATACACCGCGAGAAAGCCAGTGGAGGCTTCATCCAAGATATGCAGCGCAAACCCCACGCACAGAGCAAACCACGCGCTGCCAAAACCAGAAGCCGACAGTGCGGGAGAAGCTAGCCTCATGGAGTCGCCTCGTCACCGAATTCTCAATCACCGAGTCAGATATTGGCAATCGAAAATCCGAACTGCGGGAAGCACCGATGGTCATGCATCCACCCACTACCGCGTTACTTCACTCATCAGCGCCAGCAAATTGCCTTCGGAGTCGCGAAAGAAAGTCATCCACAGATCGTGCGTCGGCATTTTCGCGATCACATGCGGCTCGTCTTCGAAGTGCACACCGTTTTCTTTCAGTTTTCCGTATGCCGACTGAATGTCGGCCACTGAAAAATACAGAACCGAACTCAGATGGTCGAACTCCGGCTTCTCCGTCCGGTCCAGCATCAGGCGCACTCCGCCGCAGTCGAAGAATGCCAACCCCGGCGGAGCCTTGAACAGCAGCTTCAACCCAAGCACATCCTGATAAAAACGGGCAGCACGTTCTACATCTTTAGCATTGATTGCAATCTGGCCGAGCCGGGAAATTCCGATTCCGGGTGCCGGTGTGCTCATATGTTGAACCTCCAGTGCTAAATTAGGCTTGTTCGTTTTTCGTAACAAGTGCAAACTCTCGTTGCAACCTTCCCTCCGGCGTTTTATGATTCGCACGCTCTTCCCCATGTGCTAGCCGTTTGTTTCAGACCATGATCCTCTGAGATCTCGTAGCCCTCAGCAGGCCGTTGAGAGGATGAGGTGATATATGGGCGCTTTCAGCATTGCATTCGACATCATAATCGTCGGTGCGCTCGCCCTTCCCTGGGTGCTTCTCGTCATCCGTCTCTTTTTCTCTGACAATGAAAGCAGCCTCAAAAAACTTATGGGCTGGGTGGAAAAACAGAACCAGCCCGCGGTGGCTGGGGTTCTGTTATTTGCCATGACCTTTTCGTTGGGTTCTGCAGTGTCCCGCATCGCGCAGGATTTCTTCGATGATGACGACCTTCATTTTCGCCTGTCGCAGCATCTTTTTCAGATAGGAGTGACGGAGAGCAGCATTCGGACAGAAGTTTTTTGCCAGACGGTTCGACAGCAGATGAAAGGTCCAACGCCACAGGAAGCCGAGTCTTCGAAGCCGGAGAACACAGAAACTGCAAAGGCCAGCGACCCCACCGCCCTCAAGCGCGATCGATTCAGGAACAATGATCAAGACTGCAAATACACCGGCAGGTGGGTGATCCGACAAGGCCTGCACTCCAACAACCAGTGGATTGACCACCAGTGGATCAGCGAGCAGGAAGGCCTTGCCGAAGATGTATTCCTCTTCCAGGAAGCTACCGTTCTGCTGAAGGGAACGGACGCTACTGAGAGGCTGCGCCAGTTTCATGATCAGATCATGGTGCTTCGCGGCGCCACCTTCAATGCCATGATCGCATTCTCTCTGTGCCTGTTCTGGTGGATCGCGAAGTTGCAGACTAAACTGCGGTGGGCCGTGCTGTTGCTCTATCTATTCCCCGGGGGAATTGCGTCTTCCAACCACCTTCGCAATCACATGCACACTCCTCCCTTCATGGAGTTCACATTGCTAACCCTTGCCGCAGCCGGTGGATACCTGCTATGGCACCGTCGGCCGACGAAGAAAGACGCGTCAGAGGCAGCCCAAGCGCCCAACGGAGCTGGGGATATCCGATTCGGCTATCTTTTCCTCGCGTTGTTTCTGAGTGTCTCTGCTTTTCTGGGATGGTGGGCTACGCAAGTGCTGTATGACCAACAAGTGATTTACTCCTACAAATCCTTGAGCGACGCTCCACACGAAACGGCCACGCCCAGTTCCAAATAGAGTACCCTCCGAATCCCCGCCTTTCTGTTTCTTCGACTGCAATTTAGAATGTCAGCACGGCGGTCGAAATGAAGCTTATATGACGATGCTGACAGGGACCTATCATTTTTGCGGGAGCCTCATTCTACTTTGCGCCTGACCCGCCGTAAATTTGCGCAATCTGCTCTCGGCGCCGGCATCAGCAGCCGCGTCTGCCGGTGACTCTTTTAACGGGCTGCACCGTTTCCTCGAATGCCACGCGCACATCAAATTCTGCGATGCCTGCCGGTGCGCACGCCATGCAATTTGATTCAACCTCTGAAATTCCATTCCCGAAGAATTTTTTCTGGGGTACGGCCACGGCAGCTTACCAGATCGAAGGCGCATGGAAGGAAGATGGCAAAGGCGAATCGATCTGGGACCGCTTCGCCCATACTCCTGGCAGGATTAAGAATGGTGACACCGGCGACGTAGCCTGCGACTCCTATCATCGCTGGGGCGAAGATTTCGCGCTCCTGCGCGCGATGAACCTGAACAGCTATCGCTTCTCGATTTCATGGCCGCGCATTCAGCCTTCCGGTTCCGGAGCTGTGAATTCCAAGGGCCTCGATTATTACAGCCGTATGGTGGATGCCTTGCTGGAAGCCCGAATCCGGCCCTTCGTTACGCTCTACCACTGGGACTTGCCGCAGGCTTTGGAAGATGCCGGAGGCTGGCCCAATCGCGATACAGCTTCCCGCTTCGCTGACTATGTTGAAGCGGTTGCGCGCGCCTTAGGTGATCGCGTCTCCGATTGGATGCTGTTCAATGAGCCCGCCGCATTCACCTACAGAGGTTATCTGCAAGGTGAACTTGCTCCCGGGCAGCAGAGCCTCATCGATTTTCTCCGCGCTACTCACACTGTAAACTTGGCGCAGGGCGCGGGGTTCCGGGCGTTGAAGGCGGCTCGCCCGAATGCGCGGGTGGGTACCGCGTTCAGCATGTCAGCCTGCGAACCGGCAACGAACTCCGACGAAGATAGACTCGCCGCCGAGCGCGCGCACGCCATCACCAACTTATGGTTTCTGGAGCCTGCCCTCAACGGGCGTTATCCCGAAGCGTTCACCTTCCTGCCGGAAACTGCCATGAAGATCAATCAGGCGACCTGGAGAAGATGCGGGCGTCGCTCGATTTCATCGGCATCAATCTTTACTACCGCACGATTGCTTCTGCGCCGACGGCGATCGAGCGACTCTCGCATGCGCAACAATGGCTATATCCGGTGAAGATGGCCGGCGGCGAACAAGGCCCGAAAACCGACATGGGATGGGAAGTTTGGCCGCAGGCGCTCTACGACATGGTCATGCGCATCAGTCGCGATTACAACCATCCTGTAATTGAAATTACCGAGAGCGGTTGCTCCTACAACGATGGTCCGGATGCGAGCGGCATGATTCGCGACACTCGCCGCATCGAATATCACCGGCAATATCTGCAAGCGCTGGCTCACGCCATTGCCGATGGCGCGGACGTGCGCGGCTATCACGCGTGGACTTTGATGGATAACTTTGAATGGGCGGAAGGTTTCAGCCAGCGCTTCGGCCTGGCCTATGTTGATTTCAAAACTCAGCAGCGCACTATTAAAGAGTCAGGGCGTTGGTACGCCAAGGTTGCCGCGGGAAATGCGCTGCCGGCAGTGGCCCGGTGATTTAGTTTGGAAGTTTCAACCGGTCGCGCTCTTCGGCCAGCTTTCTCTGCAACGCGGGATTCACCAGCGAAACCGGAACGTTCATGTCGCCCACTTTGAATTCCGTCGGCTCGAAGGTCGCGTATCCATCCTTCGACCCCATGTGGCCGGAGATGGTCACCCAGACATCTTTCCCCGCGATCTCGGTGAGGAATCGTCCATGGACGACGTCGCCCTCATACGTTACTTGCTGATCTTTGATGTTTGGCTCTCCACTGCCCGCTTCTGAGTCCGGCGAGAGTACCCCGGCACCGGCGCTTCCGGCGGCGCTGGCGGCCTGCGCCAGTAGAGCGCTGATTCCGTCAGAACTGGAGCGAACTTCGGCCTTCGGTTGAGGACTGGAAGCCACCGGCTGCTGCTGATTCTGTGAGGGCGCTGCAGACGACTGATAATTTCCGCTGAATGGCGCTGGGGCTTGCTGCGCGGCCGATTCAGGCTGGTCGATTTTCTGGTCCATCGTCTGTCCAAGCGGCTGTGCGCGCTCCACCGTCGTCGCGGGAGACTGCGGTTTGCACGGCCGGAGCCGGCCTTTTCAACACCAGAAAAATGGCCACGACCGCGGCCACAAGTGTTGCAATGCTAATGATGCGGTCGAGCTTGCTCATGGAGGACTCTCAGACGGTCAGCCTGTAAACAGACAGGCCCTGATACCATCTTAATGAGTGCGGAGCGGGAAATCAGATTGCGGAAGTCACACGCGCAGATGGTACTTCGGTCACATGAGCTTGTTGAAGATGACTTACTCCAGCTTCTTGGTCAGCAACTCATTCACCAACTGAGGATTGGCTTGGCCTTTGGAAGCTTTCATCACCTGGCCAACGAAAAAGCCGATCATGGTCTTCTTGCCAGCCCGGTATTGTTCGAGCTGGCTTGGGATTCGCGGCGACGATTGCGTCGATGATTTTTTCGAGCGCGGATGTATCTGAAGGACTGCTGCGGGCGGCCTTCTTCTTCGTAGACTTCGGGGAAATCTTGGTTGCGCTCGAAGCATAGATCGTAAAGATCTTTGAGCATCTTGCCCGAGATCGCGCCGCTCTCGACTAGATCGGCGGACACGGCCACGCCTTTCATCGAAATCGGAGACTGCTCTATCTCCGCGCCCCTGGCCTTGAGATGTCCCATCAATTCCCCCTGCACCAGGTTCGCTACGCGCTTGGGATTCTTCGCCGCTTTAGCTGCAGCTTCAAACTGATCGGCGAGGGATTTCGAAGCCGTCAGCACCTGCGCGTCATAGTCGGTGATGCCGTATTCCTTCACCAGACGCGCGCGACGGGCCTCCGGCAACTCGGGCAGAGTCTTGGCGATTTCGGCTTTCCACTTTTCATCGACCACCAGCGGCAGCAGATCGGGCTCGGGGAAATAACGGTAGTCGTGCGCTTGTTCCTTCGAGCGCATGCTGTAGGTTTTGCCTTCATGCGAGTTGTAGAGGCGGGTTTCCTGCACGATCTTGCCGCCGGACTCGATCACGTCCACCTGGCGCGCGATCTCATAGATGAGCGCCTCGCGGATGAAGCGGAACGAGTTCACGTTCTTAATCTCGGCTTTCGTGCCCAATTCTTTTTGTCCGCGCGGGCGCACGCTGACGTTGGCATCGCAGCGCAGCGATCCCTCTTCCATGTTGCAATCGCTGACACTGGTATAGAGGATGATTTCTTTCAGGCGCGTAAGGTATTCGTAGGCTTCGTCGGGCGTAGCGATGTCGGGTTCGCTGACGATTTCGATTAGCGGTACACCGGTGCGGTTGAGGTCGATCGCGGTCTTTTCATCGGCATCGGGAAAGCTTTCGTGCAGGCTTTTGCCGGCGTCCTCTTCGAGATGCACGCGGGTGATGCCGATCTTCTTGCGACTCGTCAGCTCGATGTATCCATGCTCGGCAAGCGGCCTGTCGTATTGCGAAATCTGGTAGCCCTTGGGCAGGTCGGGATAGAAATAATTCTTGCGGGCGAAGATTGAAGTTTCGTTGATGCGGCAATTCAGGGCCATTGCGGCCAGCGTGGCAAATTCCACCGCCTTGTAATTCAGCACTGGCAGCGCTCCCGGCATGGCCAGGCAGACCGGGCAGACATTGGTGTTGGGCGCGGCGCCGAATCGCGTGGAGCAGGAACAGAAAATCTTGGATGCCGTCAGAAGCTGGACGTGCACTTCTAGGCCGATGACTGGCTCGTAGGTACGTGGAAGCGGCGACGGCAGTGTCTGCGGAGGTCGACATTTTCAATGTGATTATAAAGTAGCCGCAAAAGCTCATGCGGGGAAAGACGCGGGCAAGAGTGCCCGCACCACACGGCCCGTGCCGAGAACCAACGCTACTTCTGCATCGGAATTTCGAAGTACATCAGCTCGGTGCCTTTGGCGTCGTCGACCCCGGTCACATAGATGTGGGCGTCGGCTACGGGTGCTTCGATGTCTTCCACATCGAAGAAGAAAAATCCCGATTGGGTGGTGCGGGGCTCGACGGCTTTGGCGGCGAATTGGGAGGATTCGATCTCGTCCAATTCTTTCTTGCTGACGGCGCCTTTCACTTTTTTGTGCGGGATGGGAAATGGCAGGGGCGTTGCCGGGTTGGTGTTGGCCTTGGGATTGGAGAGGCGGCGGGAGATGTCATCGGGCGAAATCGGGCGTGAGCTTGGCGCGACCGGCGGTGGTCAGTTCGACCTGCATGTTGGCGATGGAGATGGGCTGGTCGCCATTATTGGTGACGATGAAGAAGATGGGCAGGAGTCCGTGCTCGTGAAAGTCGATGGTAAATATTTTTGCCTTATCGGGGGCATCGTAGGGATCGGCGGCGATGGCCACTTTCTCGTCGGGATGATCGTCGTGCGCGGGATAGGTTTTGGCGGGCTGGGCTACGGGCTTGACGAAATCCTTGGCGGAAAGAATAGGTGAAGACAACATTACGGCGCTGGCCGCTACGAGAATAACGGAGGAGCCTCGCTGCTGCATGGCTGCATGCGTTCGATTATAGAGCGTGAGGCATCAGCGTCTTCGCGGTTGACGCAGTCTTCAAACTTTAAACTCAGGGGACACAGAGGCGCACAGGGTAGCTGTGTTTAGAATGGCTGGACTTGATCTCTTCCCTCTACAACTTTCTTTACAGCGTGGCGCTGGGCGTGGCGATGTTGGTGAGCCTGCCCTACTGGCTCTACCAGATGGCGCGCCATGGGAAGTATCGCAAGGGATTGCGGAGAGAATTGGGCGTGTGCCGGCACGGCTTCAGTTGCCGGGAGAGCGGGAGCCGGTGATTTGGGTTCACGCGGTTTCGGTGGGCGAAGTGCTGGCGGTTGCGGGTTGGTGGGGGAACTTCAGAGGCGGTTTCCGCAGTATAGATTTTTCATCTCCACGACCACCGATACTGGCCAGGCGCTGGCACGCAAGCGTTTTGGCGATGCAAATGTGTTTTATTTTCCGATGGATTTCGCGTTCGCGATTCGTCCTTACCTGCGGGCGTTGCAGCCGCAAATGGTGGTGGTGGTGGAGACCGAGTTCTGGCCCAACTTTATGCGGCTGGCGCATGCGAGCGGCGCGCGCCTTGCGGTGGTGAATGCCCGAATCTCAGACCGGTCGTGGCCGAATTACCGGCGATTTCACGGATTGCTGCGCAGATTGCTGGCGAATGTGGATTTGTTTCTGGCGCAGACGGAGGAGGATGCCGCGCGACTGAAGGATATTGGCGCGCCGCCGGAACGTGTGCGTGTTACGGGGAATTTGAAATTCGACATTCCTGCGCCAGCTCCGCCGGCGATTGTCGAAAGTTTGCGAAGAGCGATTGCGGGAACTGGCTCAGGGCCGGTGCTGGTTTGTGGCAGCACCGTGGATGGAGAAGAGCCGCTGCTGTTGAAGGCGTTTGAGAATTGGCGCGTGCAGTATCCGCGGGCGGTGATGATTCTGGCGCCGCGGCATCCGGAGCGTTTTGCCGTTGTGGCCGCGCTTCTGGAGCAGATGTCGATTAGTTTTTACAGGCGATCTCTTTGGAATGGAGAGCCTTTGGCCGGCGGAGTGTTTTTGCTGGACACGATTGGAGAGCTGGCGGCTTCATATGCGCTCGCTGACGTTGCTTTTGTGGGTGGGAGTCTGGTGCCTCGGGGCGGGCACAACATTATTGAACCGGCGCAGCACGGCGTGGCCACCGTCGTGGGCAATCATACGGAAAATTTTCGCGACATCGTCAGCCTGTTTCAAAGCCGGAATGCGGTGAGAGTTGTTGGTCCGGCGGAGTTGCCGCTGGTGTTCCTGGAGTTGCTGGCTAACGATGCGGAGCGTAAAGCGCTGGGCCGGCGCGCCGCCGAGACCCTGCGAGTCGCAGATTGGGGCCACGGCGCGAACGGCTGGCGCACTCGAGGAGTTGCTGGCGCGGCAATGAGCTTGAATCCGCTATCGACTATTTACGGCGGTGTGGCGGGAGCGCGTAATGCGTTCTACGACCGCGGATGGTTGCGTTCGCGAGAGCTGCGGGGATCTGTTATCAGCGTGGGAAATCTTTCGACGGGAGGATCGGGAAAAACTCCTTTTGTTATTTTGTTGGGAGAGCTGTTGCAGGCGCGGGGAATTCGGTTTGATGTGCTTTCGCGTGGGTATGGGCGCACGACTCGGGGAGTGCTGCTCGTTGATCCGGGCGGACTGCCGCGGGATTTCGGCGATGAGCCGCTGCTAATTGCGAGACGGTTGCAGGCTCCGGTGGTGGTGGGGGAAGATCGTTATGAGGCAGGATTGTTTGCCGAGGCGCGATTCGATGCTCAAATTCACTTGCTGGATGATGGCTTTCAACATCGCGGATTAAAGCGCGATTTCGATATCGTGCTGGTGACGCCGGAGGATGCGCGGGATCGGTTGCTTCCCGGCGGTCGACTGCGAGAACCTTTGTCTTCGCTATGGCGAGCCGATGCTGTTGTATTGGCTAGTGGGGCCTCAGCGGAATCGTTCCCGCTGGCGGATAAGGCGGTTTGGCGGGCGCGGCGGGGGATTGTTGCGCAAGATATTCCTCCGCGGCCGGTTGTGTTTTGCGGGATAGCGCGGCCGCAGAATTTTCTGCTGCAGTTGCGGACTGCGGGGATTGAGCCTGTGGCGCAGGCGTTCTTTCGTGACCATCATGCTTACACCGAGAAAGACGTGCGCGATCTGTTGCAACTTCGGCAGCGCAGCGAGGCCGGCGGCTTCGTTACTACGGAAAAAGATGCAGTGAATCTGGGCGGATATCTAGCCGCGCTGGAGCCACTGGCGATTGTGCCGGTGAAGATGGAACTTGCCGATGCGGATAACGCGATCGATACCATGCTGCGCGTGATTGAGGAACGACGGCTACGCTCGTGAGAAAATGCCGGAGGCGGTAATAAGGACGCGAGCCGAACGCGCAATTATCGCATCACAAACAACGCGATGCGTTGCGCGGCTCGCCCAGATCCTTCGCTGCGCAAAGAACGCTTGCTCAGGATGACAAAAGAATCAGATGACCAAGCATTTGAAAGAAGTCGACCGGCTGCACAAGATCATTGAGGCATTCCCCAAGGTCACGATTACCGTGCTGGGGGATCTTGTGGCCGATGAATTTGTGTTTGGCGAAATCTCGCGGGTGTCGCGGGAGGCGCCGGTGCTCATCCTGAAGCATCGGGAACGCACGGTGGTGCCTGGTGGAGGGGCGAACGCAGTCAACAATCTTGCCGACCTGGGAGTGAACGTGCTGCCGGTGGGTGCTATCGGCGACGACGAACCGGGACGAATGCTGCTGAAGTTTTTCCGCCACAAGCGCATTCCGGTGAGCGGAGTGTTGAAAGACAAGAGTTATACGACGGTCACAAAGACGCGCATTCTCGCGGGGATGACGCACAATACACGACAGCAGGTGGTACGCGTGGATCGAGAGCCGGAGAATCCTCCGAACCGGCACTTGACGCGCGAATTGTTTCTGGCGGCACGGGAATATCTGCACGCATCGGATGCGCTGTTGGTTTCGGATTACGGCTATGGATCGGCGAGTCCGGCGATTGTGAGCGCTCTGCGGCAGACTGGGCGCCGGAGAGTTGTGCTGGTGCCTTTGATTGTGGATTCGCGGTACCGGCTGCTGGAATATTCCGGTGCTACGGCGGCGACTCCGAATGAGCCCGAGGTGGAAGCGGCGCTGGGCGTTCGTATTGGGCAGGACTGGACGAAGGTGCGGCAGGCTGGAGAAAAAGTTATGGAACGGATGAAGCTACAGTCGCTGGTGATTACGCGGGGACGGGACGGCATGGTTGCGTTTGATCAGGGACGCGCGCCGGTGGACATTCCGATTTTTGGTTCGGATGAAGTGGCCGATGTGACGGGAGCGGGTGACACGGTGATTGCGGCGTTCAGCGCGGCGCTAGCCGCGGGGGCCAGTACGGAAGAGGCGGCGCAGTTGGCCAACTATGCGGGAGGAATTGTAGTAATGAAGCGGGGAACGGCCACGGTTTCTCGGGAGGAACTATTGCGCGCCATCGAGCACGCACCGCCTTCAATTCGGCCACATTGATAGACCGGACAAATGGAAGAGAAAAATAAAATTATTAGCCGCGCGGCGCTGCATGCTTGCGTAGAACAGTGGCGGCGCGCTGGGGATCGCATCATTCTGGCCAACGGTAATTTTGATTTGCTGCATGTGGGGCATGTACGCTACCTGCGCGCCGCGAAGGCGCTCGGCGGCAAACTTGTGGTGGCTATCAATTCGGACGATTCGGTGCGTGCGCTAAAGGGCGATGGGCGTCCCATTATGCCAGCGGAGGAGCGCGCTGAAATTGTGGCTGCGCTCGGCGATGTGGATGCGGTAGTCATTTTTTCCGAGCTTGATGTGCGTGGCCTTATTTGCGAGATTCGTCCTGACATTCAGGCCAAGGGCACGGACTATACAGTGGACTCTGTTCCCGAGCGAGATACAGTAATGCAATACGGCGGACGAGTGGAGATTGTCGGCGATGCGAAGGATCACTCCACTAGCGAGATTATTCGCTCGCGGCTGGGGCCGAGACCGCGGTGAGCGACGAGCCGGCAAGTTACGAGTCGACGCGTATCAATATTGCAGCGGAGACAAAGATCGAACGATTGCTGATTGTGCGCCTCAGCGCCATGGGGGATGTGCTGCACACGCTGCCTGCGGTTCATGCTTTGCGAGAGGCGTTTCCGCAGACTTACATTGGCTGGCTGATTGAAGAGCGCTGGGCAGAACTACTGTGTGCGCCAGGGACACCGCGGCGAGGAGTCCGGTCTGCGCTGCGGCCGCTGGTCGATGAAGTTCACACGGTGAACCTGAAGGCGTGGCGGCGGTCACCGTTTTCGATTTCTAGTCTGCAGCGCATGACGACCGTGTGGAACGATGTGCGCGATGCGCGTTACGACGCCGCGGTGGATTTGCAGGGAGCGATGCGGTCGGCTGTGCTGGCACGGTGGTCGGGCGCCCGCGTGGTCTATGGTGCGGCGGAACCGAGAGAATCTCCGGCGAGTTTGTGGTACACGCGGAAAGTGGTTGCGCGTGGCAGGCATGTGATTGAGCAGAATCTTTCGGTCGCTCAGGCATTGATCTCGAGTCGGACAGAATTGTCCCCTGGAGAATTTTATTGTGATCTGCCTCATGATCCACAGGCCGAGTTGAGGATCGCACAGCGGCTGACGGAACTTGGAATCGACGAGTTTGCGGTTTTGAATCCGGGCGCAGGGTGGGGCGCGAAGCGGTGGCCTGCGGAGCGATACGGTGAAGTTGCACGTGGGTTGGCAGGTCGCGGCATGCGGACGATTTTGAATTATGGGCCGGGTGAAGAAGAATTGGTGCGGACGGCGGAGGCTGCGAGCGCGGGAACGGCGCGGGCGATGCGGTGCAGTATTACGGAGTTGATCGCTTTGACGCGGCGGGCGCGGCTATTTGTTGGCGGCGATACGGGGCCCTTGCACCTGGCAGCGGCGCTAGGTATTCCCGTGGTCGGAATCTATGGGCCTACCGATCCGGCGCGCAATGGGCCCTATGGGACGCGCAGTATTGTGCTGCGGATTGCGGAAAGCGTGACAAGTCATGCTCGACACGCCGTGACGGATGAAGGATTGTTGGCAATCGGGGGCGAGGCGGTGGTTCGCGCTGCAAGCGAGTTACTGGACGGCAACCTCAGGGGCTAAAGCCCGGTGTCTTTTCCTGAATCGATATGGCACGGCTGAAGCCGTGCCCTCCCCGATCCGTACGTTCCAGAGCATTTTTTGGCGGACTGCTACGGCGGTTTACGGAAAGCTTCCATGGCTGAGTGGTCACAGATCGCGCGACGCATTCGAGTGCCGCTGGGGTTTCTATTTGCGGTGTTTTATTTCTGGCTGGCGCGGCCTTCGTGGCGATCAATGGCGCTGGGTGCGATTTTCGTTGTGCCGGGGCTTCTAGTTCGGGCTGTGGCTTCGGGACATGTGCGCAAGAATGAGGCGCTGGCCACTTCCGGTCCCTATGCTTATACGCGCAATCCACTTTATTTGGGATCGTTGCTGATTGGGATTGGATTCGCCGTGGCGGCACGGAGTTGGTCGGTTGGAGTTGTGCTGGTGTTGATGTTCTTTGCGATTTATTTACCCGTGATTCGCGATGAGGAAGCGTTTCTTCGGCAGAAGTTTTCCGGGTTTGACGAGTATGCGCGGCGGGTGCCCAGGATGTTTCCGCGATTCTCGGCGGATGGTGGACACGAAGAGTCGGGTGGATTCTCTTTGGATTTATACCGGAAACATCGCGAGTACAACGCGCTACTGGGAGCGCTGGGCATGATGGCAGGATTGATTTTTAAGATGACCGTGTTTGTCCCGGGGCCGTGATAGAGATGGAAGCCAAGTCTCGCGGAAGGGCAGCAGCGCGAAGAGATCACCTCAGACGCTGAAGCGTGGATTTCATTTTCAGCGGATTAACAGCACGAGTAAACTCGCGCCGTTCCCAATCGTTTGCAGGCTGAGTTTTTCGCAACCGCATACCGCCTCCAGTCCCCATTTGGTTCAACTAGTCAACGATTATTTTTGCGCTATCAATTCCCTCGCCCGGCTCAGCTCTGGCCGCGTGGAACTCGATCCGTCGCAAACTTTCAGAAGAAGGGCGTAGTACTCGTTGGCGTCGTTATGTTTGCCGGCGGCTTCGGCTGCGCGGGCTGCGCCGTAGAGGCCGTTGAAGCG
Source organism: uncultured Acidobacteriaceae bacterium (assembly GCA_963789625.1). Taxonomy (GTDB): domain Bacteria; phylum Acidobacteriota; class Terriglobia; order Terriglobales; family Acidobacteriaceae; genus Sulfotelmatobacter. The sequence goes on from CAWBLK010000012.1 coordinate 195,018, forward strand.
GTTGGGATTGAGCTTTAGATCGGTCTGATATTCCGCTAGAGATTGCTGTGGGCGCTTGGCTTCCAGCAGCATGTCGGCGAGTTGTTCGCGGGCTGGGATACCTTCAGGTTCCTCGCCTAGCTTGTCGGCCTTATCGGCTAGCGTGCGCAGACTGGCGATGGCTTCATCGTCCTTGCCTTCGGCATGTGCGACCCAGGCAGCGGCTTCCTGATAGTCCTCGCCGACGGCTTCGGCGTAATTCGTTTTCTTTTCCGCGACGAATTCTTTGCGAATTACTTCAATCTGTTCCAGATCTTTGTGGGCTTGCTTGAGATTGCCGCTGCGGGCCGCGCCGATGGCTCGCGCCCAGTAAGTGATGGACTGATCTCCGCGAAGGGCGCCGGGCACGACCTGCAACTGCGCCGCATCCGACCAATGGCGGAGTTCGAGATCGTAGATGGCGGGGAATTTGGTGAGGGCGTTGGTTTCGGGATCGAAATCATCGCCGTACATTGACTTCATTTTTGGCATGTTCTTGACTTCGTCGATCACCTTGGCGGCGTCGGCTTCGCGTCCACTTTGCAGGTAGGCGTAAATCAGAAAATCCATGGCATGGAACTGGTGGCCTTCGCCGCCCATGTGCATGGCGGCGGTTTTGCGAGTGGCGGCGATGGAGGCGAGATTGGAGTTGATGTCGTCCTGCCAGAGGCCGACGCGGGCGAAGATGTGCGACGGCATGTGCAGGGCGTGCGGCGCGGCGGGCGCGACTTGCGCGTATCGGCGGGCGGCAGGCAGGCCGAGTTGCGCGAGTTGCGGCTTGTCGTAGCTGTGGATCAGATAGTGCGCGACGCCAGGATGGTCGGGCTCGGTGGCAAATAATTTTTCGAGAATCGCGGCGGCCTGCTTGCGGTTGGCGAAAGTTTCGTCGTCGTGCGGTTCGGAGGCGAGCAGAGAGAGCGCATAGAAGACTGCGGCTTCGTGATCGTCGGGATAGGTCTCGTAGATCTTCTTCATCGCGGCGGAGTAGGCCTGGGCACGAGCTTCGTGGTTGAGTTTTTTCGAGTCGCTATAGAAGGCTGCAATCGCTGCGATATATGCCTTTTCGCGTGGAGTGGTGACGCCGTCGGTGGTTTTCGCCTCGTGAACTTCGTCGAGGCCCCGTTGGATCACCTTCGCGTCGGGATTATTCCAGAGCTGGTGCCACAGGCTCATGGCCACGCCCCAGTGCGCCATGGCGCAGTGCGGATCGTCGGCGGCGATGTGCTCGAATTCCTTTTCCGCTTCTTCGTACCAGAAGGAGTGCAGCAGAGCCACACCGCGCTCGAAGGGCTTCTGCACTGAGGGGTCGCAGGAAACCGGAAAGGTGACGGTGCCGAGCTGCGCGGTGGTCAGATCTTCATGGTGGTGCCCTTGGTCATCGTCGGCTAGGGTGGTGTTGGAGAAAATGGCTAGTATGCAGAGAGAAAAAAAGAGTGTTCGCACGATACTTTTCATAGGAACTCCGCTGAGAAGGGAGTTTATTTGAGCTGGGGTGTAGGGTCAAACGCGGCGGCCTGCAGTGGGAGCCCCGCTGCGCTCGGTGGACAGTCGAGGTGGCTGTCCCCACATGAGTATTGCTGGCTCCCGACCCTTCGAAGGAGAATATCACGGCCAGGAAGGCTGGCTGGCATGTGAAATCGCGCCCGTAAAAGGAGTAGAATTCAAATCGAAATTGCCAACCTTTTACGCCTGCAAGGCAACACAACTTGTGGAAATCTGCACACTTCTGCTACACTTCGCCGCGAAATTGGGGCTGACCGAGTACGGCCACTTCGCGTAGCTTGCTTCGTGCGTCACGAGCGCCGCACGGCAATCCGTACGGTCGGATACATTCAGCCCACAGGGGAGTAGCCATGGATGTGCACCCTGGGCCAGAGAAGCGTCGCGCATTGAGAAGGGTCACTGATGCGGACCCTATCCGGAGAGCTTTCCACGAAAACGAAGACTGGTATCAAGATCTCGTAGAGCACAGTCATGACCTGCTCTGCATCCACGATCTTGAAGGCCGACTGTTGTCTGTAAATCCCGCTCCCGCAAGAATGCTCGGTTACAGCGTCGAAGAGTTGCTGGGGATTCCCATGCGGGAGATGGTTCCTGCGGAGTTCCGCGCTGAGTTCGATGAGTACCTAGACCAGATCAAGACGACTGGGGAGTCGCGGGGCCTGGTGGCTGTGAGGACGCGTTCGGGCGAGCGGCGGATTTGGGAATACCACAACACGCTGCGGCTGGAGGGGTAGCGTCGCCGATTGTGCGGGGCATCGCGCACGACGTTACCGGGCAAAAGCGCTCGGAGAAACTTTTGCGCAAAGCCAGTGAGGAACTGCTTGCCAGAGTGTGTGAAGGAGAACGCACGATTCGCGAGTTGAAGCTGTTCCGAGCTTTGGTGGACCAATCCAACGATGCGATCGAAGTGGTGGATCCGGAAACGCTTCGTTTTCTGGATGTGAACGAGAAGGCCTGCGCCGAGCTGGGATACAGCCGGGAAGAACTTCTCTCGTTGGGAGTTCTCGACATTGATCCGGCGGTGACCCCAGCTGCGATCATGGAGATTAAAGATCGATTGCAAACGGCGGGGTCTCTAGTGATCGAAAGCCTCCACCGGCGAAAAGACGGAATAACTTTCCCAGTGGAAGTCAGTATGAAACGGGTCTTGCTTGAGCGGGAGTATGTTATAGCCATCTCTCGCGACCTCACGGAGCGCAAACTGGCCGAGGCGCGGCTGCAGGCCAGCCAAGACCGCTATCGCGCCGTGCATGACCGTGCTCCGGTAGGGATCTGCTGGGCTGAAAGCCGGACTGGCAGACTGATAGGAGTCAATCCAAAGTATTGCGAAATCCTGGGACGGACGGAAGAGGATCTGCTGAGCCGGAATTTTCAGAGCCTCACGCACCCCGACGATGTAGGGGGGAACCTTGAGAAGCTGCGACAACTCAGGGAAGGAGAATTGCAGCACTACGAAATGGAAAAGAGGTACCTTCGGCCGGATGGCTCAATCCGCTGGGCCGAGGTCGAGGTACTTGCGATGTGGGCCAAGGGCGAGGAACCGGTTTGGCACATGGCCATGGTGCAGGATGTTACCGAACGCAAACAGAGCGAAGAGAGGCTGCGTGAATACGAGAGAGTCGTCGAAGGATTAGAGGAGATGATCGTGGTGGTGGACCGGGATTACCGGTATGTCATCGCCAATCGCGCATACCTTAGCTATCGGGGTCTCGAGAAGATGCAGGCGGTAGGGCATCGCGTTGATGAAGTGGTGGGTAAGGAACTTTTTGAGAAGAAGGTCAAGGCGAAGATAGATGAATGTTTTCAAGGCCGGGTCGTCCAATATGAGATGGAATACGAATTTTCGATAGCGGGTAAGCGACACATCTTTGTGTCGTACTTCCCCATCGAAGGTCCAACGGGACGCGTCGATCGAATCGCGGCTGTGGTGCAGGACATTACGGAGCGCAAGCGAACGGGGGAGGCCCTGCGCGAGAGTGAGAAATCACAGAAACTCATCCTCGACCATCTGCAGGTTGGGGTCATTCTGTCTTCGGTCAACGAAGAGCAGTTGATATATCAAAACCCAAGGTTTCTTGAACTCTTCGGATACTCAATTGAGCAGTTCCCGACGGTTGAGGAATGGTGGCGCGTGGCTTATCCCGATCCGGCATATCGAGAATGGGTTTCCCAGGAATGGAAACGGCGTACGGCGGAGGCAGCCAAGACTCAAGGCGAGATTGAGCCCATGGAAGTTACGGTTACGTGCCGTGACGGAAGCAGGAAGTACGTGCGGGTTCTTGCCAAAGTGCTCGGGGATCGCAATTTCATCACTTTTATTGATTTGACCGAGCGCAAGCAGGCGGAGGAGGCGCTCAAGAAGTCAGAGGAGAAGTTCTCGAAAGCTTTCCGGCAAAGTCCCATGGTACTCACACTATCGAGCACCAAAGACCATCATTACATCGAGGTGAATGAAACTTTTGAACGGATGACCGGTTGGAAACGTGACGAGGTCATCGGAAGAACGGCGCTCGACATTGGGCTGTGGGCGCCGACCGACAAGGTAAATCTGGCAACCCAACTTCAGGCCGAGGGTCCTCTCCGCAATGTAGAGGCTAATTACCGGATGAGAGACGGCAGTATCCGCATCGGCTCATCTTCGGCGGAAGCGGTCGAGGTGAACGGTGAACTGTGCATGCTTGCAGTAACCGCAGACATCACGGAACGCAAGCAGGCGGAGGAAGCGCTACGGCAGAGCGAAGAGAATTACCGCATGTTTGTCGCCCAGGTTTCAGAGGGCATCTTCCGGCAAGAGATGGATGCGCCTGTTCCCACTAACCTTCCCGAGGATGAGCTTGCATATCACATTCTGCACGATTGCTACATGGCTGAATGCAACGACGCACAAGCGGCCATGTACGGTTTGAAGTCGGGGCAGGAGTTCGTCGGCAAACGCCTGACCGAAGTGTTACCGCCGGATGACCCGCACAACATTGAACTAACCCGGGAGTACATCCGGTCTGGCTTTCGTATCATTGATCGGGAATCGCATGAAATCGATATCCATGGCAATCCCAAAGTGTTTCTCAACAGCATGATCGGCGTGGTGGAAAATGGCATGCTTCTGCGCACCTGGGGCATTCAGCGGGATATTACGGAAAAAGTAAGGCTGGAAGAAGAGCGGAAGTTGGCAGAAGAAGCGCTGCGCCAGAATGTGACACAACTGCAACAAGTCACAGAAGAACTGCGGCTGGCGAAGGAGAAGCTGGCGGAAGAAAAGCTTTATCTGGAAGAAGCCATCGACACCGAACTGGGATTCGGGGAAATCATCGGACGCAGCGGCGCGTTGAAGGAGGTTATGGCAAAGGCAGCGAAGGTCGCTCCGAGCGACGCGACCGTGTTGCTGCTGGGTGAAACCGGCACGGGCAAGGAGCTGGTGGCACGCGCCATCCACCGCATGAGCAACCGCCGGGAAAACAGCTTCATCAAGCTGAATTGCGCCGCTATTCCATCGGGCCTGCTGGAAAGCGAGTTATTTGGGCACGAGAAGGGAGCGTTCACGGGCGCGGTAGCGAAGAAGCTCGGGCGCCTGGAGCTAGCCGACGGAGGCACGCTGTTTCTGGATGAAATCGGGGAGATCCCTTTGGATTTGCAGCCCAAGCTCCTGCGGGTGGTGCAGGACCAGGAGTTTGAACGGCTGGGTGGCACAAGGACTTTGAAAGTGAACTTCCGCCTGCTGGCCGCGACTAACCGGGATTTATTACAGAACGTTCGGCAGCACGAGTTTCGCAGCGACTTGTATTACCGTTTGAATGTGTTTCCCATCCGCATACCGCCGTTGCGCGAGCGCCGGGAAGATATCCGGCTGCTGATTGAGCACTTCGTTCGCAAATATGCGAGTCGCATGAACAAGTCCATCACCAGCATTCCAGTGAAAACCATAGAAATGCTGGTGCAATGGGCATGGCCGGGAAATATCCGCGAACTGGAGAATTTCATGGAGCGCTCTGTGATTCTGACTCCGGGTTCGGTGTTGCAGGCGCCGCTTTCGGAGTTGCAGGCGGCAGTTGACGAGGCGAAGCGCAGCAGCAGCGTGACCCTTCGCGACCAGGAACGAGAACGAATTCTGCGAGCTCTTCGCGAGTGCAAGGGGCGGCTTGGTGGACCCGACGGCGCGGCCGCGCGCCTTGGCTTGAAACGCACCACTCTGCAATCAAAACTCAGCCATCTCGGAATCAAGCCCAGCATGTATCGCGGCTGAATACTAAAATGAACTCGGCGAACCGGTCCTGACGCAGAGGCGCATTTAACGGTATTCTTTCCTCATGACGCCAAAGTTCAAGCGAATACTGGAAGCCGCAGTGTGGTTTGTTGTGGGCTTTGTGACTCACATGCTGTTGATTCACTTTCATAACCATCCCGGATAGCCGCCAATGAGGTACCCCAGAGGCTAAAGCCCTACCCATGAAGAGCGTTTTACGGCGCGGCTGAAGCCGCGCCCTTTCAAAGCCACTTCCTTCCAAATGCGGGAAAGCCCTCGCTTGCGCGAAGGCTTTCCGGGGAGGGACTGCGTTGGGTTGAGACTACTTCGGTTGCTGTTGTTGATCGGAGCTGGTTACAGGAGCCGCGGAATTGCTGGAAAGCTGCTCCAGGTCATTCTTCAAGAGGCTGATCTCCACGCGGCCGCCGCTGATGTGCTTGGTTTTCGCATCTTCGTCAGTACCCGCGACCGGGGCATTCCCCATGCCCACGAGATAGATGCGGTAGACCGGAATCTCATGGTTGAGGACCATGTAGCGGACCACCGACTCAGCCATCTTCTGCGAGTTTGAAATGGCGATCTGACCCTTGCCAGAAGAGAAACCCTGCACTTCGATAATGTAGCCGCGCTGGCCCTTTACTGTGTTGGCCATCTCGTCGAGCGCGTCCTTGGCATTCTTGCTCAACACGGTTTGTCCGGGGCGGAAGCGAATTTCGGTCTGGTTCGAAGCCTTGTATTGATCGATGTTGCCTACGACGGTCTCAACCGTCTGGATGCGGGCGGTTGCCTGCTGAGCGCTCTGCTGCGCCATATTCGCCTGGTTGCCGGCAGCGATTGCGTGCTGGTCAGCTTCATTGGCCTTATCCGAAGCGAGCTTGATGCCAGCCTGAGCGCGCGCGTCGGTGTCTTTGATCGCTTTGCCGTTAGCGGCGGTCAGATCGTCCAATTCATTGACGCGGTCACGAATGGGTTCGGTCTGGCGCTTCACATAGTTCTTGCGGGCAAATGGATTCACGCGCCCCCAGAAGCCCTCACGAGCCGGAGCCTGTAGCGGTTGTTTGCCCGTGCCGGTATCGGTGGACTGAGTAGTGGCAGGCGCTGCAGCCGGCTGGTTGGTTTGATCAGACGACGAAGTCTGGGCGAGGGCCGGAATTGCCAGCACCGCGGCCAGAGGCAATGTAATCAGAATGCGGGTGTTCATAAAAACTTCCTCCAATTTGGGGGAGCGTTTGGGGGCTCCACTCCAGCACGCCAAAACGGGCGTGTTGCGTGATTTTTAATTGCGTCCCCTAAAAACCGGTGTGCGCTGACGCAACGCACACCCTACTACTCAAAACCTAGGCATCCAGAATCCGGTGCCTGTCTATCCTATTACAGGTCTGATGCCAAAACGGGCTTTCGGGTTGAAGAGCTAAACCATTGATATCTAAAGACATTGTACCTTTGATCCGGTTGAAGGGGTAGCCTAATGGCGTGCGGCAGGGTAATTTTGGCAAATCTGATATAAAAACTGCGTGCAATTTGTTGAATGTTGAGGAGGAAACGCTTTGCGACCTCGTTTATGGCGAAGGGTCATGATTGTGCTGTTGCTGAGCGCGGCCGGACATGCTTCGGCGGGATTGGTTGCGGCATCTTCTTCTGCTGATTCGGTTGGGCGACTCGCATCCGAAGCTCGGGAAGAGCCGGCTCCAGGTATGGCTTCGTCGCACATTTCCGCAGGTCATCTGCAGCAGTATTCCGATCTCGCTTTAACGTGGATGCAGGAGTATCTGCGCATCGACACCACGAACCCGCCGGGGCACGAGATGCGCGCGGTCAATTTCTATAAGGAGATTCTCGACCGGGAAGGCATTGAGAATCGCGCCTTCGAATTCATGGCGGGACGCGGCGATCTTTGGGCACGGCTGCCGCATACCACAGCGCAAGCACAGCGGCCGATTGTTCTGCTCAATCATATGGATGTGGTAACGAGCGACGCGGCGCATTGGAAAGTCCCGCCTTTCAGCGGCGAAATCAAGGACGGCTGGCTCTGGGGACGCGGCGCGCAAGACATGAAAGATGAAGGGCTGGCGCAACTGCTTGTGATGGTGATGTTGAAGCGGGAAAAAGTTGGGCTCGATCGCGATGTGATTTTTCTGGCGGTTGCAGACGAAGAAGTTCTGGACCGAGGCAGCGAATGGTTTATCACACACCAACGCGATCTGCTGGAGAATGCGGAGTTCTTGATTAACGAAGGTGGAGAAAACCTGCTGGAAAACGGCAAGGTGAAATACGTTGGCGTGGATGTGGGCGAGAAGACGACGTATTGGCTGCATGTTGTAGCGCACGGGCGGCCGGGGCATGCGTCGCGGCCTAATCCGGATTCGGCGCCGGACCGGCTGGTGCATGCGTTGGATCGCATTCTGGCTTACCGCACTCCGCTGAGAGTGCTGCCAGTAGTGGACGAATTCCTGCGGGAGATGGCGCCCTACGAGCCACCAGAGCAGGCGCGGGAGTATCGCAACATTCGCAAAGCGATTGAGGATAAAAAATTTCAGCAGGACGTAGAGAGGGATGAGTCGCTGAATTTTTTATTGCGCGACACTATTTCGCTCACGATGCTGGGAGGATCGGAGCAAACCAATGTGATCCCGCCGGAGGCCTGGGCGAATCTGGATGTTCGAATTCTGCCGGGAGGAAATCCTAAGGCGCTGCTGGAGCAGATTCGGCGAGTCGTGGATGATCCGAATGTGACGGTTGAACCACAGGATCCGGAGTTTCGCGTGGCCAACTACTCGGCTACCAATAATGCGCTGTATGACGCCATTCGCCGAGTTTCGGGAAAGTATTTCCCCGGCACTCCGGTGGTTCCTCACATCACCAGCGGCTATACCGAAAATCAGCTCTATCGGCCGCTGGGCATGGCGGCCTATGGTTTTAGTCCTTATACGGCAACAGAAGAAGAAGGTAATACCGAGCATGGGAACGATGAACGGATTCGAGTGGAAGAAGTGCGGCGAGGGCCTAGAATTTTATTTGATGTGGTCACGGCTGTGGCCGGCGCGAAGTGAGGGACTTTTTTCAGGCCGAGAAAAATCTTTAACACAGAGGGACAGGGTAAAACATGGGGTTACCCTGTGTTCCTCTGTGGTAAAGACGTTTTGCCGCTGCAATACTTCTCGTATTGTTCGATGATGAAATGATCGGTCATGCCGGCGATGTAATCGCAGATGGTGCGTGGCAGTGATTCTTGTCCGGCTTTATCCTGGTAGTTCTGCGGCAGAGCTGATGGATTCTGCATCCAGAAAGTGAAGAGTTCGGTGACGATGCGTTCGGCATCATCTTTTTCTTCCGCCAGCGAGACGCTGTAGTAGAGATTCTCGTAGAGGAAGTTTTTGATTTGCTGGCGCTCGACCTCCACTTCGGGGCTGAAGGCGGTCAGACGATCTTTGTAAAAACGGACATCGGCCGAAGTTTCGACTCTCGCTTGCTTCGCGCGCGCCTGCGTGTTCGTAATCAGATCGCCGGCTAGCCGGTCGAAGACGCGTTTGAGGGTTTCGTTGAATTTCGATTTTTCGGGAACATCGGGATAACGTCCGCTCGACTTCGCGGAAGAAATCTTCGAAGACGGGCACGCCGGCACGAATTTGCTCGAGTGTCAGCAGACGCGCTTCGAAGCCGTCGTCGAGGTCGGCAGTGTTGTAACCGATTTCGTCGGTCAGGTCGATCAATTGTGCTTCAAGCGGAGGACGCTGGTCGAGCAAGTACTCTGCAAGCTCGGGATGTTCCGCAGCGTCGTAGTCGCGCGAGTGCTTGATGATGCCTTCGCGCACTTCGAACGTGAGATTCAGGCCGCGAAAGGCGGCGTAGCGTTGTTCAAAGTCTTCCACGATGCGCAGAGCGTGCAGGTTGTGTTCGAAGGACAGACCGTGGGAGCGCATGGCGGCATCGAGCGCTTTTTCGCCCGCATGGCCGAAGGGAGGGTGGCCGAGGTCATGCACGAGCGCTAGGGCTTCGGCGAGATCCACGTTGAGTCCGAGCGCTCCGGCGACGGTGCGCGTAATTTGTGCTACTTCGATAGTGTGGGTCAGCCGGTTACGAAAGTGGTCAGAGTATCGACGGGTGAAAACTTGCGTCTTGTCTTCTAAGCGGCGAAAGGCGCGGGCGTGGATGACGCGGTCGCGGTCGCGCTGAAAGTCATTGCGGTAGGGATGCGGGAGTTCAGGGAAGCGGCGTCCGCGGGAATGTTCCACCTGCACCGCGTATCCGGCGAGCATTCCGGAAGTTTAACAGGTCGCGGGCTAGTACCTAGTACCGAGTGCAAGGAGTGCAACGGCTATACAGAAGGCTGGGAATTTTATGGTGTCTATGGTGTCGAAGATGAGCTTCCTCCTCTGCTAGCAACGGATCGGGTTGCTACCTCAGCGGCTAAAGCCGGTTCTAAAACAAGCGCTCATCGCAGCGGTGAACCGCTGCGCCACCCAAAATCGATAGCTTCCGGCTACCCCAGGGGTTTAAAGCCCCATCTCTCGTTCGCTTCGGGCGGCATGACTAAGTCGTGCCCTTCCCAGTACCTCCCGAGATGTCATTACTGCTTTTCCGATTCTTCCTTCGCCAGGCGAACTTTCGCAGCGTCAAGTTTCTTTTGCGTAGCCGCAAGCAGATCGCCGTCGACTTCTGAACTCACGGTTTTGTTCCACTCTGCGACGGCGCGCTCCCAATGCGCGGCGGCTAGCTTCAGGCGTCCGGTCTTCTGGTAAAGATCGCCAAGATGATCCTGCACCGTTGGGTCTGAGTTCATGTGCAGAGACGCCTTAGTTAGGCTCTCTTCCGCCAAATCGTACTTGCCGAGCCGGAAATAGGCCCACCCGAGCGAATCGAGATAGGCGCCGTTGGTGGGCTCCATGCTAACGGCCTGCTTGATGTAATTGAGGGAGTCTTCGAGTTGTACGCCGCGATCGGCGTTCATGTAACCGAGATAGTTGAGGGTTACGGCGCTCTGTGGATTGACGGCGAGCACCTTCTTGAATTCCGCTTCGGCTTCGTCGTACTTCTTTTCGCGCTCATAAGTGGAACCGCGGAGGAAGTAAACATACTCCCTGTCCTCGGGCTTGGTGGAAAGCGCCTCGGCTTTGTTGAGAGCTTCCTCAGCCTCGCTCCAGCGTTTCACGCGCGTATACATGATGGCCAGCCGGACATAGACGTCGCGATCTTCCTGATTGCCCTTCAACATCGAGCGCACGTCGGCAAGAGGCTTGTCTGGGTCGCCAGTATCGGCAAGCTGAGCGTCGAGCACCATGCGCAGGTCGCGGTCGTCAGGCAGCTTCTGCGCGGCTTCTTTGGCTACGGTCGTGGCCTCGGGCCACTGCTTGGCTTCACGGTAGGTATCGATGATGTCCTGATAACCGGTCTTGGCATTGTCGTCGCCGCCGACAGTCAGCAACTTCCGGAAGGTCTCGACTGCGGCGGGATAGTTCTCCTGATCGCGATAGACCATTCCGAGGCGCTCGATGAAGATGCCGCGATTGTTGCGGTCGGCCTGAGAGTAACTGTTCTCGGGCTTCTCGGTTTTCTTGAGCAAATCCTGCAGAATTTTTTCCGCTTCGTCGTAACGGGTTTGTGCCTGATACACCACCGCGATGTTGTAGGGAACTTCTAAAGCATCAGGGACCATGGCCTCGGCTTTTTTCAGGCTCTCGAGGGCCTCGTCGTACTTACCCTGGCGGCGGTAAATCTCCGAGATGCGGAGATAGGTTTGCGCATCTTCGGGATTTGCATCTGCAATCACTTTGTATTGATCAAGAGCGGCGTCGACCTGGCCGTCGTTTAAGAGATTTTCCGCGAGACCACGAATGGCGTCGAGATTATCGCGATCCAACTGGATGGCGTGCCTGTAAGCGTCGATGGCGCTCTTGTACTCCTTGCGTTGCTCGTAGGTGGCACCGAGAGCAGCATACAGTTTGGCGGAGCGGCCGGTATCGGGCACAGCACTGAGGACTTGCAGTGCGTGAGAAGTATCGCCTTCATCGCTGTACAGCAGGGCGAGAGTGGTGACGGCTTCTTCGGAGTTGGGATCGAGCTTGACGGCGATCTTGAGTTCGCTTTCGGCCTTTTGCAAATCATTGTTCAGGCGGTAGAGACGGCCGAGGAGAAGATGGTCGTCAACGTTGTCGGGCTCGATCTTGACGATCTGCTCGTACTGTTCGATGGCGAGCTTGAGAACATTGTCGGATCCGTTGCCGCCGCCCGGCATGTCGCCGAGAGAACGCAGATAAATGCGGCCCAAAAGCTTGTGGGCTTCGATGTTATTGGGATCGCGCTTGATGATGTCCTGGGCTTCGAGGACAGCGTCGCGGATGCGGCCCGTCTTGACATAGAGTTCGGCGAGGCCGGAAGTGAGGAACTCGGAAGAGGGATCGGCTTCGATGGCGAGGCGGTATTCTTCCATAGCCTTATTGGCCAACTCGCTGCGGCCGTAGGCTGTGACCTGCTCCTCGTACAAGTGAGCCAGCGCGTAGTGGTAATAGGCGGCGGCATGGTCCACTTTGCGCGGCGCAACTTGCACCGGTTTGGACGGAGCCTTGGGATCGGCTTGCGAGGATGGAGTGGTTTGAGCGGCTGCGGCCACTGCGAAGAACGAAATTAAAATAACGCGAAAAATTCTATGCATGCTCTACCTGACGACGCTGGACTTGATTCCACCGGACGTGATTTCTGTACGCGCTGATCGGTCGGTCTTGAATAATTCTAATCATTCTGTTCGAGCTGATTCGGTTAAAACTGTCCCCGGCAAAGATGATTTTATTGAAGCTGAGCGGATTTCTGAAGCCATAGCCATTGGATGCAAAGCCGCCGGGGTTGGGGTGCTCTAATTCTAACCTGTTGGACGTGCGATTGGGAAAAACAGCGCGAGCAAATTGACTCCTTTTAAGCCCGGAAGGACAGGGACTGCGGGGACTTGAATGTGCGTATTGTCAAGTTTGGTAAAGGATTGGTAGTGCTGCAATTTGGCTTACGCGTCGGGCCGGTTAAGAATGAGATCCTTCGCTACGCCTGAAGAACGGCTTCGCTCAGGATGACAAAGCGACCGAAATTGTTAATTGTTTTAGTGGCGGAAGTGGCGCATGCCGGTGAAGAGCATGGCAAGTCCTAGACGATCAGCGGCAGCGATGACTTCGGGATCGCGCTGCGAACCTCCCGGTTGAATGATGGCGGTTGCACCGGCCTTGGCTATTTCCTCTACTCCGTCGGGAAACGGAAAGAAAGCGTCGGAGGCGGCGACTGTTCCCTGCAATGGTAGTTGGGCTTTCATGGCGCCGATTTTTGCGGAATCGACGCGGCTCATCTGTCCGGCGCCGACGCCGACGGTTTGCCCGTCGCGGGCGTAGACGATGGCGTTGGATTTGACGTGTTTGCAAACCTTCCACGCGAACAGCAAGGCGCGGGTTTCTTCGGGAGTAGGCGTGCGCTGGGTTACGACTTTGAGGTCGACGTCTTGTAAAGGGCGTGAGTCGTTGTCTTGCAGGAGAATTCCGCCGGAGACGTTTTTCAGAATCCACTTCTGCGGTGCGGCTTTCACTTCGACGAGGCGGAGATTTTTCTTGCTGGCGAAGCGGGCTTTGGCGGCTTCGTCGAACGCGGGGGCGGCGATCACTTCGAGGAAGAGCTTGTGCATCTCTTCGGCGGCTTCGGCGTCGATGGGACAATTCACGCCGATCACGCCGCCGAAGGCGGAGACGGGATCGCATTCGAGAGCGCGCTTGTAGGCCTCGGCGAGAGTTTTGCCGGTGGCGGCGCCGGCGGGGTTGGTGTGCTTGATGATGGCGCAGACGGGGCCGTCGTTAGGATCGAACTCCTGCGCGAGATCCCAGGCGGCTTGCAGGTCGACGATGTTGTTGTAGGAAAGTTCTTTGCCTTGGAGCTGGCGGGCGTTGGCTACGCCTGCACCGGAGCCATCGGAATACATGGCGGCTTTCTGGTGTGGGTTCTCGCCGTAGCGCAGGTCGAGGGTTTTCTGGAATGAGAGGCGCAGGGTTGGTGGAAATGTGGGACAGCCGCCCCCGGCTGTCCGACGAGCGGAGCTCCGCAAATGCGGCGGCGAAAAGTGTTAATGTCCGGAATGCGTTCGAGCGTCGAGGCGATCGCGGAATCGTAGGCAGCGGTGGTGGCGAAGGCTTTCTGCGCCAGCCGCCATTTGGTTTCGAGCGAGAGTGCGCCGTGGTTGCGGGCGAGTTCTTCGGCGATGGCTGGGTAGTCGGCCGGGGAGGTGACCACGGCGACATCGTGAAAATTCTTGGCGGCGGAGCGGATCATGGAGGGTCCGCCGATGTCGATGTTCTCGATCAACTCTTCAAAAGCCACGCCGGGCTTGGCAGCGGTTTTTTCAAACGCGTAGAGATTCACGACGACCATGTCGATCGGCTGGATGCCGTGTTCGGCGACGGCTGCGACGTGCGCGGAGTTTTCGCGGCGATGCAAAATGCCGCCGTGAACTTTGGGATGCAGCGTCTTGACGCGCCCATCGAGCATTTCAGGAAAGCCGGTGAGTTCGGAGATGTCTTTGACGGCGATGCCGGAATCGCGCAGCAGCTTGGCGGTGCCTCCGGTGGAGATGAGTTCGATGCCGAGGCCGGAGAGCTGGCGGGCGAAATCTACGAGGCCGGTTTTATCGGTGACGCTGAGGATGGCGCGCTGGACGCGGGAATGTACGGGACATGTGAGGCCTCGGGTATGAAGAATGAGTGCGTGAGGACCGAAGATTCTATCAGCAATCCCTAGTCGGTCGTTTGGCTGACGGCGTCTGCTATCACATGTAGGGAGGTCACGCATGTGATCAGCAGATCTCTTCCTTGCATGACGAAGGGCAACCTTCTATCCACGAGCCAACGCGTAGGCCTCATCGAGGTCCTTGCTGGCAACGTGCGCGTCTGCCAACCGCAGATTGTATATGCCATGTAGCGGCCCAAGTGCGGCGTACGCTCTCTTTTCCCCGGTCACCGTGGCAAGAACCTTCTCCAGTGACTTCAAAGAGCCCCAAGTCTCGTTATCGGGCGGTGCTACAATTTTGTGAAGCGCATCCGTATCTATGTGCTCGACAACTACGCGCACCAGGTCTTTCGCCAGTCCATATAGTCCCGATGCGCTCAGAGCCTTAAAGCGGTGGCAGGACTTGAGATACTTCTCCGGAGTCGGTGTGCGGTCGAAACAACGCTCTGCCGAAACGCTTCGTGAAGGCGTCGTTTAGAACTGCGATGCCGAGAGGAAGGAACGGTTCCGGCGCTTGCGTGCGTGCCGGCACTCCCTGTCCTTGCGCTAGGAACAATTCTGCAGATACCTTACCTTCGGGGCTGACGTTGAATCCGGCCCATACGCGTTGGAGCCACTCGGGGAGGAGCGCCACATCTTTGGCGTAGGCGTTCACCAACCCGAGACTGATTGATGCCAAAGTGGACTCTGTAATCCGGCGATCCTCTTACACCGCCCGTTTCTCTCCGTGTACCACTCCAATGATCCGCCGCGACGGTCGATGAGAGCGGGTATTAGTTCGGGTTTGAACCATAACCACACTACCACTGTCGATCAGGCTCTTGGCTATCTGCTTCTTGCCTGCTGCGTTCACGACGAAGGGGATAGGTGGCTGTGGTTCGTCGCCACGAATGCGGGTGCTCCTCGCACCCGGCTCAACCCACTCGGCCCGCCAGACCTCACCCGCCACGCGATACAGCTTGCGTCCTTCTGAGAGCTTCCGTGTGAAGCTCGATGTCTCCGTGTCATCCGAAATTCCAATGCTTGGCACGTCTTCGTCGAAGTCGAGGTTGGTCCGGGCTACGTGCATCACCGCCCATGGATGCGCCAAAAGGCTGTCCGCCTTCGTGAATTGCATTGAATGCGTCCTTCCCACCGCTCGCCTTCCTTGTACGTGCCGTCCGGTTCCGGCCACTTGAAGTCCGGTTCTGCCTCAACAACCTCTTGCCGCTCTCGGTACCACGAGATGCGCAGCACCATGCGTCTTGCGCAAAGGTAGTCCTTCAGGTGCTCGGCACGCACCTCCAGCAGCCTCGGCCTATTGTCTTCGTCCAGCTTCAGGCGAGCCACTTCGGTGTAACCCTCGTCCATTGCGACCCAAACGTTGCCCTCCCGCTTAAGCCCAAGAGTAATCACAAAGTCAGGGTGGATATGCCATGTTGGTGGTTCGGCAGAATTACCGCTCTGTGACATCACCAGCGGAACGGCTCCCTTCAATTCTTGTCGTCATACTCGTCCGCTGCGACGTAACGTCCGCGGTTGGCATAGCCGCAGTGGCCGTGCATGAGGTTAAGGTCCCTCCAGCCAAGGCTTGCCGCTGCATCGCGCTTTCTCAGCGGAACGGCAAGCGATGCGGCGCCGAAGAACTCGGACTTATATCCGAGATATCCCCACTTACCCGCTTCATCTTTTTGGCTTGCACGAAGCGGAATCCACACTGCGCCGTCGAATCGGCGCTTGCGAATTTCCGTCATTTCGAACCATTTCTGTTCCATGATGCTGCGGCAAGAAAAGATGCCTGCAGATCCGATATATGCCCCAAGGGAAAAGGGGCGGGTGGTATTTAACTGTGTGGAGCAGAGGACTGCCAAAATGAGTCCACGAAGGTGCGGGAATCTAGAAGTAAGTCGCGAATTCTGCTGCTACGCTTTCGCCTTAGCCTTCAGCTTGACGTGCCCTTCGGTGAGTTCGACGGAGAATTCGACGTCCTGGCAGCCGTACTGCTTGCGAATCTCGGCGGTCTTTTTCTGCACGAAGGTGGAGAAGGAATCGAGGTTGCCGGAGACATTCTCTCCCGCCTTCTTTTTGGCGGCGACCAGAGTGTTGAAGAGGCGCTCGACTTGTTCGCGGTCAGCTTTGTCCTCGGCGGTGTGCACGGTGAAGGGCTGCGAGGTGATGGCGGCGGGCGCGGCGGCTGTGGCTGCGGCTGCGCGTGGCTTAATCCGTAGACCGGATTGTGCTGGGGCTTGTGGTCTTCTTCCGTGCGAACTCCCTGCACGGAGAGCAGCGCATCCTGCGGGCGGCGGTAGCCTTCTTCGCGAATGCGGGACTTCTTGCGCCACAGATCGCTGTAGACGGCGTAGCGCTGAGCCATTTCGTTGTAGCGGTAGCGCTGGGAAAAGCTCATGCGTCCGCCGTCGGAAAATTTGCGCAGCAGGGAGAGCACCTTCCACTCGATATCGGTGGGAGGCCGCTTGGTCGGATTGCTGAAGTAGACCTCATACTCGATCTTCAGCCGGCGGAGCTGGGTCTCGAGTACGTTCAGTTCTTCATCGGTGGTCACTAGGCGTCTCCAGTGAACAGTGTAGTGAGAAGGCGCGGCGGCGGCGAGGTACCTGGCGGTCACCGAGGTCATGGTACGAAAGTAAGGGTGGCAGCTGTCGGCTCTCAGCTTTCAAGCAAACGGGGTCGCATGAGCATCGCGAATAGAGGGGGCATAAACAGTGCCCTAAGTTGTGGCCTTGGGTTTTGACTGATGGCTGAGAGCTGACAGCTATTTGCTGGAATTCGATGCCATCTTCTTGACCATGGCGAGAACCAGCTTGCGGTCGCTGTCATTGAGGTTGGTGGCGTAGCGGCGGACTTGGCTTAGGAAACGGACTTCGTCATCGGAAAGTTGCGGCAATCCCTTGGAGCCGTTGGTGTGGCCGGATTCGGAGAAGAACTGCGAGAGCGCGATCTCCATGGCGCCGGCGATTTTCGAAAGTGTGTCGAGCGAAGGGATGGTGTGGCCGTTTTCTACGCGCGAAAGGTAGCAGCGCAGCAGGCCGGTGCGCTTTTCGATGTCTCCCTGAGACATGCCTTTCTGCAGCCGGTAGTTTCTGATGGTCTCGCCGATGTTGATGGTCGGAAGCATTGCAGGATGCGACATAGTAACCAGATCGGCATTTTCTGGCAAGGGGAAATTAGTGCTATGACAAAACCGGTGCAATAAAGGTTCGACCCGCGACTGGAATCATTAATGCTTAGACACTGTGAAAATAACGATTTGATGCTGGCCAGGTCAAGGTCCTGGGCAAACTACTTCTTCAAGTTCTCTGCGAGGAAGCTGACGGTACGCTTCCAGGCGTCTGCGGCATCGGCGGGGCGATAGCCGTCTTTGTTGTTTGGATTTTCGAAGGCGTGCCCTGCATCGTCATAGATCTTTACGTCGATCTTTTTGCCCAATTGCTTCATTGACGCCTCGAACTTGTGCACGTCATCAGGCGTGATGCCATGATCCTGGCCGCCGAAGAGCCCGAGGATGGGCGCGTTGATTTTCTTGAGCGCGTCTGGGTCGGTGGCGAGATGGCCGTAGTTGATAACATCGGCTGCGAGCGTTGGCTCTTGCAACGCGACGTCGAGCGAGTAGCCGCCGCCCATGCACCAACCAATAGCACCGATGCGTTCTTTCTTAACGTTAGGCTGCGATAGGAGAAATTCAAAGGCGGCGTGCAGGTCGCGCTTGGCGCGGTCTTCCGGAACTCCGCGCATCAATTCATGAGCTACGTCAGGCGTGGTGGCAACCCTGCCGCGATATAAATCAATCGCGAGCGCCTCATAACCCTGATCGGCTAGCTTCGAGGCTTGTTCCTTGACCCAATCATTCAGGCCCCAGTACTCGTGGATGACGATGATGGCGGGAAATGGTCCGGTGCCAGTGGGCGTGTAGAGGATGGCTTGCACGGTTTCGTCGCCGCTCTTGTAGGAAACGGATTTGCCGTCGACAGCGAAACTAGTGACGGCCACAAGAAGAACGATGCAAAATGTGCAAAGTGTTTTCATAATTTTCCATTGTCATGAAGGTATTGACCTAAGATCAAAACTCCGAGCAGGAAATCGATCACGAGCCCTCGCATCCCCATGTCTAAAAACCAATTCCAGCGTGCCCCGATTGCAAGGCATGCCACGTCGACAATAAGCCAGACCAGGAAAACACGGAGGAGCAGTCTCCGGTTTTTCACAAAGTTAGCTCCATGTATAGCGCGCCGGCAATCGGGTTTGGGCAGTAGGGATCGATCTGCTTGAACCCGAGTATGCGGTACATGGCAACCGCATCTTTCATCACGGGCTCGACAGTGTCAAGGCGCATGCGCTGGTAGCCGATGAGGCGGGCTTCGGCGATAATGCGCTCGGCCAGGACGCGCCCCAAGCCGTTACCTCGAAATTGCGGACGCAGGTACAGGCGCTTCATTTCGCAGATGGCCGAGTCCAGCTTGTGGAGGGCGACACAGGCCGCGAGTTGGGATTCGTATTCCACAAGCAACAGGCGACCCTGAGGCGGAGCGTAGTCGCCGGGAAGACCTGCTAGTTCCTGGTCGAAGTTCTGAAAGCAGAGGCTAAAGCCTAAGGATTGTTCGTACTCTCGAAATAATTCGCGGGCTTGCGCTATCTGGGCAGGGGATTCGGCTTGAGCGAAAGTCAAAGTCTTTACCACAGCGGGTAAAGAGGACACGGGGTAATTCTTAGAAATTTTGTCTGAGGCTTTCATTTCCCCTGTGAACCTCGTGTCCTTTGTATTGAGAAGGTTGTGATCTAGCCCATCAACATCCCGCCATTCACATTCAGGACGTGGCCGGTGATGTAGGAAGCTTCGTCTGATGCGAGAAAAGCTACGGCGCTCGCCACATCTGCGGGCGTACCCACGCGGCCTAGCGGAATTTGTTTGGCGGCACTCTGCTTGAATTCCTCGCCGAGCACATCCGTCATGGGGGTTTCGATGAAGCCCGGAGCGACGGCGTTGCAAGTAATGTTGCGCGATCCCAATTCACGGGCAATGGCCATGGTCAACCCGATCAGCCCAGCTTTCGACGCGGAGTAATTCGCCTGACCAGCTTGGCCCATTTGTCCAAAGACGCTGGTGATGTTGATGATGCGTCCCCAGCGCTGCTTGAGCATGGAGCTGCTGACTTGCTGAATGCAGAGATATGCGGAGGTGAGATTGGTTTGCAGGACGGCGTCCCAATCGGCGCGCTTCATGCGCATGACGAGCTGGTCGCGGGTGATGCCGGCATTGTTCACCAGGATGTCGATCTTGCCGAAGTGGGCGATGGCGGCCTTGATCGCGGCCTTGACCTGCTCTTCGTCGGCGACGTCAAGCGCGAAGGCCGCGGCTTTGCCGCCCGCGGATGTGACCTCACTCACCAGTTCGTTCAGCTTCTCCTGGTTACGCGCGGCAACGGCAACGGACGCGCCCCTTGTGGCGAGCTTCAGCGCGCAGGCTCGTCCTATGCCTTGTGATGCGCCGGTCACGAACGCTACGCGTTCGGAAAGTGACATGCGATTCTCCTAAGTTTTTTAAGTGTCGATCGAATTTTTCTACTTCGGAACGTGAGATTATACGCGCCGATGCCTCTGTTCTGCCTGCGTCACCGCGCGTCAACCGCGGAGGTCGAGTTATCCACAGCGCGCGCCTGCAA
Organism: uncultured Acidobacteriaceae bacterium; assembly: GCA_963789625.1. GTDB lineage: Bacteria > Acidobacteriota > Terriglobia > Terriglobales > Acidobacteriaceae > Sulfotelmatobacter. The sequence goes on from CAWBLK010000012.1 coordinate 215,181, forward strand.
ACAGATTGCGCATTGTCGATTCGCCGGATTAACATTCGTACACTCTCATGACTCCTATCGTTACCGATGAAGTGATCGCCATGCCTGAGCCGTCGAACGAGAAATCTTCCAGTTCGGGGTCCCCCGCCAGTGCCTCGGGGCACCGGTCCACGCAGAGGGCTTCGGCTGCGGACAGTCCCGCGGCTGAAGAACCGCGGCCTGACGCCCCTTCCACCGAAGTCTTCGCCGTCTACGGGGTTGAGCCGGAAATCCAGGCCTACGCCATGGCCAAGTATTCGCGCTCCGCGCTGTCGATGAAGGAGTCTCTGCGCGAGATCAGCTCGCAGAAGGCGGAGAAGTTTCTCAATACGTTTTATTTTCAGTACGGTCACCGCTCGATTGCCGACCTGGCGCACATTGCGCTGGCGGTGGAGCGGCTCTCGATTCTCGCCGCAATCGAATTGGCCGACGAACAGCGCTGGGACGGGCAGGAGCGCTCGACCCGCTATCAGGACTTTAAGAAGAGCGGTTATTACACGCCGGACTTCGGCGCGGACGACGAAGCCCGCAAGCTCTATCGCGAGACGCTGGATTTTCTTTTCGCCGAGTACGAAGCGCTCTCGGCGCACATGACGCAGCACCTGATCAACATCACACCCAAGCCTGCCGAGATGAAGCAAGAGGCGTACGAGCGCACGCTGAAGGCGCGGGCATTTGACATTACGCGCTATCTGCTGCCGCTGGCTACGAATACTTCGCTCGGTGAGATCGTTAATGCGAGAACATTAGAAACCCAGGTGGCGCACCTGCTTTCGCACACGCATAGAGAAGTTCGAGTGCTCGGTGAATCGTTGAAGAAGGCGGCAACGTCGGCGGCTTACAACGTGAATGCCGAGTCGTTGAAAAAATTGGTGGATGAGATTCGGGCGGTGAGTCCGGAACTCGGGGAGCGGGCCGAGCAGGAGTTGCTGCATGAGGTTCGGGTCGCACCAACTTTGGTGAAGTATGCGGATCCGAATCCGTATGAGATGGAAACGCGGCGTGAATTGCGGCAGGCCGCGCGCGAGCTGATGAAAAGCGAGCAGCTTGCGCCGTCGAAGGCAATCGTGGATCTGCTCGACGAGGAGCCGCTGGAAGTGGAAATCGCGACCACTTTGCTCTACGAACACTGCCATTATTCTTATCGCCAGGTGCGGCAGGCGCTGCAGGTTTCGGGCGAGCGATTCCGGCGCGAGATCATCGACCTTGGCCTGCGCCACCGTGGCAAGCACGACGAAATGCTGCGTGGCTTCCGCGCAGGACAGCAGTTCCGCTTCGACATTCTGATGGATACCGGCGGCTTCCGCGACATGCACCGTCACCGCCGCTGCATTCAGGTGATGCAAGGGTTTACCACGCAGCATGGCTACGAGATGCTGCTCGATGTGGAAGATGCGGGCATGCATCTCCGCTTCGATGCGGTCATGCGGCGTGTGCAAACGGCGGTGGAGAAGCTTGCCGCGCGCAACGCTCCTGAGGCAGAAGAGAATTCGCAGTACGCAATTCCGCTGGCCTTCAAGAAACGCGCGCTGTTCAAGATGGATTTCGCCGAGGCTGTATACATCTCCGAGCTGCGCACCACGCCGGCGGGTCACGTTTCCTACCGCAACGTGGCCTATGCGATGTATGAAGCCGTGGCGCGGAAGTATCCGGCGCTGGCTAAGTATTTCCGGGTGCACGATGTGACGGCGCCAGTGGACTTGCTGCAGAGGTAGGGCTTCTGGTGGCGAAATGAGCTGCCCATTTCGGAACATTATTCACAACAATTTACAAGATTCGCCTTTTATTCGCTTCGATCTGTATGTATAATCCGGCCAGATTAGTTTTGATTTAGTTCGACGATCTTGATTTCAGCGATCTTAAAGGAGCCACACTCCCATGGCGGATGAACGGGGCAAGGCAATTGAGCTGGCGGTTTCGCAGATTGAAAAGCAGTTTGGCAAAGGGTCGATCATGCGGCTGGGGTCGAAGGAAGCGATCGTCCCCATCTCGGTGATTTCGACTGGAGCGATCTCGTTTGACGCGGCTTTGGGAGTGGGCGGCTTTCCGCGCGGACGCGTGGTGGAAGTGTTCGGACCGGAATCTTCCGGCAAGACCACCATTACTCTGCAGGTTATTGCCGAGGCGCAGAAGACCGGGGGCATGGCCGCGTTCGTCGATGCTGAGCATGCGCTCGATCCCGGCTACGCCAAGAAACTAGGCGTCGACGTGGACAATCTGCTGGTTTCGCAACCGGATTACGGCGAGCAGGCCCTTGAAATCACGGAAGCGCTGGTGCGCTCGAATGCCATCGACGTGCTGGTAGTCGATTCGGTGGCGGCGCTGGTGCCCAAGGCCGAACTCGATGGCGAAATGGGAGACAGCCACATGGGCCTGCAGGCGCGGCTGATGTCGCAGGCGCTGCGCAAGCTCACGGGAACGGTTTCGAAGTCGCGCACCTGCCTGATCTTTATTAATCAAATCCGAGAGAAAATTGGCGTAATGTTTGGCAACCCTGAAACCACGACGGGTGGCCGCGCGCTGAAGTTTTATTCGTCGGTGCGCGTGGATATTCGGCGCATCGCAGCCATTAAAGATGGCGACGTGGTCACCGGATCGCGTACCCGCGTCAAGGTGGTGAAGAATAAAGTGGCGGCGCCATTTCGCGAGGCCGAGTTCGACATTCTCTATGGCGAGGGCATTTCGCGCGAAGGCGACCTGCTCGATATCGCCGTAAACAACAATATTCTGGAAAAATCCGGCTCGTGGTTCAGCTACAAAGGTGAGCGCATCGGCCAGGGACGCGAAAATGCACGGCAATTCCTCAAAGACAATAAAGACACCATGGCCAAGCTCGACACGGAAGTGCGCAAGTCGCTGGGATTGATTGCGACTCCGGCATCGGCGCAACCGCCAGCAGCGGCGGCGGCACAAACACCGCCGCAGGGTGCGCGGGTCACGACTATGCCAAGTGGCACGGACGCTGTGAAGGCGCCTATCGTGGCAGCACGACGCTAAGGCGGTTCTAGAGCGAGCAGAGAAACCTCAAGGTGGTGTCTAAACACTTAGACACCACCGACTTCACGCCTCGATTGCCATCCCCGCGCTCGCCGCATAGAATCTACTATTACTTCGATTTGTTGCGGCTGTTCTGCGAGGAAGATTGAACCAAGGCATCGCCATCTATCCCGGCTCGTTTGATCCGCCCACCAACGGGCACCTCGATTTGATGGAGCGGGGAGCCAAGATTTTTGAGGAGCTTGTGGTCGCGATCCTGCGCAACTCAGAGAAAAGCCCGATGTTCAGCGTGGCCGAGCGGTTGGAGATGCTGCGGGCACTCACTGGGCACCTGGGGAATGTTCGCATCGACACCTTTGACGGGCTGATGGTCGAGTACGCGAAATCCATGGAAGCGATTTGCATCCTGCGCGGCATCCGGGCCATTAGCGACTACGAGTATGAATTGCAGATGGCGCTGATGAACCGCAAGCTCGAGCCCACGCTCGAAACCGTCTTCATGATGCCCGCGGACAAGTACTCTTATGTCAGCTCACGACTGGTGCGGGAGGTGGCGCGGGCCGGGGGCCCGGTGAAGGGGCTGGTCCCGGAAATAGTCGAGCAGAAACTGCGCGAGAAACTCGACCCGGCATACAAGTTCCACGACGAGCCGCGTGAAATGGTTCCCAAAATTGTGACTGGACGGGATAAGAAAAGGAAAAGAAGAGCATGACCACGGCAACGACTGAAGCATTAAAGCTCACCGACCGTATCAACCGCATTCAGCCTTCCGCCACAATGGCGGTGGTGGCTGAAGCCGACAAGCTGCGCGCGCAGGGCATCGACGTGGTCGACTTCGGCGCGGGTGAGCCACATTTCGCCACGCCGCAACACATCAAAGATGCGGGGATCGCAGCCATTCAAGGCAATTTTACGAAGTACACGGCGGTACCGGGCACGCCTGAGTTGCGCGATGCGATTGTGCATCGTCACGCGGCGGATTTCGATTCCGATTACCGGCGCGAAGAGGTGATCGCGTCGACCGGCGGCAAGAATGCGCTGTTCAATGCGATTCAAGTCCTCGTGGATCATGGCGACGAAGTGATTCTGCCCGTGCCTTACTGGGTTTCGTTCAAAGACATCGTGCGCTATGCCGGCGGCGAGTGCGTGCTGCTGCACTCTGATGAATCGCAAGGCTTCCGCGTTACGGCAGAAATGGTCACGAGACTGATTACGCCGCGCACCAAGGTGATCATTCTGAATTCGCCGTCGAATCCTTCAGGCGCGGTGATGAGCGCCGAGGATCTGACAGAAGTTGTGCGCCTGGCGCATGAACGCGGCATCTGGGTGCTCTCCGACGAGTGTTACGTCTACCTGAACTATACAGGCAGGAATTTTTCGGTGGGATCGCTACGCGACTTCCGAGAGCACATCGTAGTGCTGGGATCGCTCTCGAAAACTTACGCGATGACCGGATGGCGTCTTGGTTACGCGCTGGGGCCGGCTGCGGTAGTCAGTGCGATGGCGAAGCTGCAGAGCCAATCGACTTCCAATCCAACTTCGATTGTGCAGAAAGCAGCGGTAGCGGCGCTGAACGGACCGCAGGAATGCGTCGAAGAAATGCGGCGGGAATATATTGAACTCCGCGACCACGTGGTGAAAGGCTTGCGCTCGATTCCCGGTGTGACCTGCACGCTACCGGATGGCGCGTTCTATGCTTATCCGAACATTTCGGCGTTCCTGGGACGCGGCAATGTGAAGTCGGCATCGGACGTAGCGGGACGCTTGCTTCGCGAAGCACATGTGGCCACCGTGCCGGGAGAAGGATTCGGCACGGGCGAGCATATCCGCGTCTCCTATGCGACTACTAAGAAGGAATTGGATCGAGGATTGGAGCACATGCGGAAGTTTTTCGCTGCGTTGTAAAGCTGTCGTTGTCGGATCGATTAGCGGGTTGATGTTTAAGTTCGGCTAAGGCCGTCCGTTTGCGAACGGCCTTTTTACTTGAATCATTTTTATGGGAAATCTTTATCCATTGCTGATGCTTCCGGCTTTCGACCCGCGGCCGTGGGGCACGCATGATCTGTCGCCGATTTATCCCAATCGGCCATTCGAGGAAAAGATCGGCGAAGCGTGGCTTACCGGCGACGATTGCAAGATTGCCAATGGCCCGCTCACTGGGCAAACGCTGGCGCAGGTCAGCGAGAAGTATCAGCGGGAGCTTGTGGGCGAGGCCGCGCGCGATGCGCAGCCGGTTCCCTTTGCTGCTGAAGTTTCTTTTTCCGCATGAGAAACTTTCGGTGCAGGTTCATCCCGATGACGCGCAGGCATTGCGCGTAAACCAGCCGTGGGGCAAAACCGAATGCTGGTACGTGGCTCATGCGAAGCCCGGAGCGCAGATCGGATTGGGATTGAAACCGGGCGTAACCGTCGCGCAATTGGAACAATCGATACACGACAAACGCGCTGAAGAGTTTCTGAGCTGGGTGAACGTTTATACCGGGAGACATGATTTATGTTGCCGGCGGCACCGTGCACACGCTGGGGCCCGGTTCGGTGATCGTCGAGACGCAACAGCAATCGGACACCACGTATCGTCTGTACGATTACGGACGGCCGCGCGAACTTCACTTGAAAGAAGGCTTGGCTGCGGTAAAGTTAAATGTTGCTTCCGGAAAAGTGGTGCGACCGGCGCCGGAAGAGATTTCCGGAGGCAGCCGGCATGCACGGCTGATAGCTGCTCCTTACTTTGCAGTGGATATGTTTGAGATGAAAGACGTGCTGGAACTGAGCACGCGTGACGATTCCGGCAGGAGTTCGGCGCAGATCCTGGTGGCAGTGGAGGGATGTGGCGTCGTCGAAGCGGATGGAGCGGAACCGGTGACTATGGCAAAGGGCGATGCGGTGGTAGTTCCGGCGGTGGTGGAGAAATTTAAGGTACGTCCACAGTGGCGATTGGAATTTTTGAGGGCGCGAGTGCCGGGCGCAGCGTTGCCTGAACCTGAAACACGAATATAGTCAGCGAGAATTTAAACGTTTGGCCAAAACTTCAAACTTCTATCCTGTGATACTTGCCGGCGGGCGGGGCACGCGCTTCTGGCCGTTAAGCCGGAAAAAACGCGCCAAGCAGTTGTTGGCGCTCGACGGCAAGCAAACCATGATCCAGCAGACAGTGGCGCGACTGCTGTCACTAGCTCCGGCGAAACAATTCTGGATTGTCACTAACGACGATCTTCGTCCCGCGATCCTGAAGCAGCTTCCAAAGCTGCCCAAGGCGCAGGTGCTGGCTGAACCGATGGGGCGCAACACGGCGCCGGCCATCGGGATTGCAGCGTTCCTTTTGTTGCGCGAGCATCCCGATGCAGTGATTGGGCTGTTCCCGTCCGACCATGTAATCGCCGATGAGAAGAGTTATCGCGCGACCATCGAACGCGCCGTAGATATTGCAGCCGCGGGCGAAAATATCGTAGTACTCGGCATTCGGCCGAGCCGCCCGGAAACCGGATACGGCTACATTGAGGCAGGGAGCGTTTTCAGCGGCAGCACTCTGCGCGTGCGCCGTTTCACCGAGAAGCCCGACGCGGAGAAGGCTGCCGCATTTGTGGCAGCGGGAAACTTTTTCTGGAACAGTGGGATGTTCTTGTGGAGTGCGCGCACGCTGGCCAACGCGCTGCGCGAACATCTCCCGAAGACAGCTTCCCTGCTCGAGGAAATTGCTGCCAATTTCAGCACGCGCAAGTTTGCGGCGACATTCCGCAAGCTGTATCCCAAATGCGAGAACATCAGCATTGATTATGCGGTGCTGGAACCACGATCAGCCAAGGGCGAGCAAGTGAGCAACCTGTTTTGTCTTCCGGCGGATTTCGGCTGGAACGATCTGGGCTCGTGGACCGCGCTGCATGAACACCATGCTGAGAAGAGCCGCCCGGCGAATGGCAACCTAGTGAACAGCGAAGGGGCGTTCGTTCTGAATGCGAACGGAAATTACATTCATGCTCCGGGCAAATTTGTTGCGGCCGTGGGCGTGAGCGATCTGGTTGTGGTCGAAACCGAGGATGCGCTCTTAATCACCACTCGGAAACACGCGCAGGATGTGGGCAAAGTTGTGAAACATTTGGACGAGAAGAAACTGCATAAGCTGGTATGAAAGAAAGTAATCAGTGGCGAGTGATCGGTGGCCAGTAAACGGCGCGGATTTGCTTGTCACTGGCCGCTAGCCACAAGACACTCACTAATCATGGCTCAAGAAATAAAATTTGGAACCGACGGCTGGCGCGGCATTATCGCCGACGACTTTACCTTCGATAACGTGCGCCGAGTCGCGGGGGCAATCGCTTCCTACGTGTTAAAGCATGAGGATTCAGGGGGTGGCGTGGTCATCGGTTATGACACCCGCTTCGCCTCGCAACGCGCGGCACAAGTGGCAGCAGAAGTGATCGCCGCTGCGGGCATTCGCGTGAAGATAGCCAACGACTACACGCCCACTCCAGCCGTCTCTTATGCGGTGAAAGCAGATGGCGCAGCGGGCGGAGTGATGATTACCTCCAGCCATAATCCGTGGAACTGGAATGGCGTGAAGTTCAAAGGAAAGTTTGGCGGATCGGCTACGCCCGCGATCATGAAGAAGGTAGAGGAAGAGTTGCGCATCGGCGAGATGCCGCAAGGCGCGAAGGCGGCGATCGAAGAAATCGACCTGAAAACGCCATACATCAATGCGGTTTGCGGTTTTGCCGACATGGATTTGATCGGCAAAGCCAAGTTTAAAGTTGCCATCGATTCGATGTACGGATCGGGCCGCGGAATTCTTGCGGGAATCTTTCGCGAGCGCGGAGTTCAGCACGTCACGATTCGCCAGGAAGTAAATCCGCTATTTCCTGATATCAACCCCGAGCCGATCGAACCGCATATCGCGCTTCTTCAGCAAACCGTGATACGTGAGAAATGCGATGCCGGACTGGCCACCGACGGCGATGCCGACCGCATTGGCGCGGTCGCTGAAGACGGCAGCTTTGTAGATTCCCACAAGATCTTCTGCGTACTGCTTCGTTGGTTGCTGGAGCGCAAGAAGTGGTCGGGAGACGTGGTGCGCGCCTTCAATACCACGCGCATGCTCGACCGCATCGCGGCTAAATACGGCCGTAAACTTTACGAAACACAGATTGGATTCAAGTACATTGCGGATTTAATGATGGAACACGACATTCTTATCGGCGGTGAGGAGTCTGGAGGCATCGGCTACTCGCGCTTTCTGCCGGAGCGTGACGGCGTGCTGAATTGCTTGTTGCTGGCCAATGTAATGGCGGAGGAAGGCAAGCCGTTAGGCCAACTGGTTGCGGATTTGCAACGAGAGTTCGGTCCGCATTATTACGGCAGGCGCGATCTGCACATTGCCGAAGAAGTAAAGCAGAACGCGATTCAGAGGGCGAGCGCCGAGAGCACGCAGAGCCTGGGACGTTATCGAGTTGACAAAAAAAGAGAACCTGGACGGCATCAAGTTTTTTCTTGATGCGCCGACGAACGGCAACGGAGCGGATGCCTGGATCCTCTTCCGTGCTTCGGGAACGGAGCCGCTGCTGCGGTTGTACTCGGAAGCAGCATCGCCGGAACTGGTGAGCGAAATCCTTACAGCCGCGGAAGATTTTGTTAAGAATGGTTAAAGCGATTACCCAGCTTGAGACTCCACATTTTATGCGGCGGTAGTGCGATACTGCTAACTGAGCATGACGGTCTCCGGAAGCACACCCCCGACTCCCGACTCGCCCGAAGCGCGACGTTACAACAAGATTCTGCGCTGGCTCGGAATCTCTGATTTTGCGGTGGGCTCAGCATTCTTGATTCTTCTGCTCGTCACGGGCTGGACAGGGTGGTTGCGCGATCTTGCCCTGCGGCGGGGATTTCAGAACTACACTCTCGCGGTCTTTCTCTATTTATTCTTTCTGCTCTTCATCAGCAAAGCGCTAGGCTTCGGCTTCGATTATTACGGATTCCGGCTGGAGCGAAGGTTTCAACTCTCCACACAAAAATTTCGTTCGTGGCTGTGGGACGAAGCCAAGGGATTTCTGGTCGGGACTGGTGCTGGGCGGGATCGTGGTGGAGTTGCTGTATTTCATGATTCGGCAATCCCCGCAGCATTGGTGGTTCATCACGTGGGCGCTATTTATTGGGCTGTTCATCCTGTTGGCGCAGCTCGCTCCGGTGGTGTTACTCCCGATCTTTTACAAATTTGAGCCGCTGGACAATGAGGATCTACGCCGCCGATTGGTGCAACTGAGCGAGCATGCGGGCACGCGCGTGCGTGGAGTTTATCGCTGGAAGCTTTCGGAAAAGAGCAAGAAAGCGAATGCGGCCCTGACCGGCCTGGGCGGCACGCGACGCATTATTCTGGCCGACACCCTGCTCGATAATTACGCTCCCGAGGAAATCGAAGCGGTGCTCGCGCATGAACTCGGCCATCACGTCCACAAGCACATTCTAAAAAGCATTCTGGTGCAGGCGGGAACCACTTTGCTCGGCTTTTGGGTGGCAAACTGGGTGCTTCACTATGCAGTTGACCGACACATGTTCGAGGAGCTTTCCGATTTCGCCAACTTGCCCTTGCTGGCCCTGACGGCCACTGCACTTTCTCTTCTGTTAATGCCCGCGCTCAATGCATATTCGCGCTACAACGAACGGCAGGCCGACCGCTATGCTTTTGAATCGATTGCCAGCGTGGAGCCATTTATTTCGTCGATGAACAAACTGGCACTGCAGAACCTGGCAGAGCGCACGCCTTCAAAGTGGATTGAAGCCTATTTCACTCGCATCCTGCAATTTCGAAACGTGTGGCGGCTGCGGAGGCGTGGGGACGTACGCAGAGTGCGGACCCGCAGGCGTAGGCCGCGCAAGATCCCACTCAGCATTCTGAAGAACTCAGCGCTTTTGTAGAATTTCGGCCACGCGCTGCGAATCTTCTTCGGTGTCCACGCCTACGGAGTCATAAGGTGTTTCGCCAACGTAGATCGAGATTCCGTTTTCCAGAAAGCGCAGTTGTTCCAGCCGCTCGCTTTTTTCGAGGATCGATTCCGGTAGGCTCACAAAGAGATCGAGGGCTGGTTTCCGGTAGGCGTACAGACCGAGATGTTTGAAGTAACGAGGCGCCGTGCCGTCACGATCGAAAGGAATCGTGGCGCGCGAAAAATACAGAGCGCGCCCGCCGGGGGCGGTTACAACTTTAACCGCGTTGGGGTTCAGGATGTCTTCCGGCGGGCACGGGGTTTTCATGGTTCCCACCTGCGACTGACGGATCTTTCATCACATCCAGCAAGCTGGCAATGTGTTCCGGGCGCATAAGCGGTTCGTCGCCTTGCACGTTGACATAAACATCCGCGGTGATCGAGTTCGATATTTCATGCACGCGCTCGGTACCGCTGCGATGAGCGGCTGAAGTCATCTGTGCATTCCAGCCGTGGCGGCGGCAGACCTCCAGAATTTCTTCCGAATCCGTGGCGATGATGACTTCGGCGAGAAGGGACGATGAGCGGATCGCCTCATACACCCAGCCTACGAGCGGTTTGCCGGCAATCTCGCGCAACATCTTGCGCGGCAGACGGGTGGAAGCCAGGCGAGCTGGAATTATGGCAGCGGCTTTCATGAAACAACCAGTTTCCGGTTTTCCGGCGGAACTGGCAAGTGGTGCGTTCGCGCACGAACTACAACTCCGCTGTTTGACACACTTTTACAGCGGCTCTTAGAATGATGGATTGGACGTGACGCTCCGCTCCGGTGTGTTGCGTTCAAGGCAGCGGGAACATTTTGCAGCGCACATCTCGAGTCCCTCTCGTTGCGTTTCCCAAACTTGCTGGCGGCGTAGCTCAGGTGGCTAGAGCGACGGTCTCATAATCCGTAGGTCCGTGGTTCGAGTCCACGCGCCGCCACCAAATCAAATCGGTCTTCAAGAGAATTCCACTCTCGCCCATTGCATCAGGCTCCCCGGCGCACTTCCGCGCATTTAGAAACTGATCTTCAATATCTGTCCGTTATTTCCTACGAACCACCCAGCCTGCGGATTCGCAAAACCAACAGCCCAATATCCGCTCACACTGGGTAGAGTGAACCACGTTTCGCCTTCATCAGGCGACCATGCTGCCGATCCTGAGTTGAAATCCGGCTCGGTTTCTGCCGTGATTACAACTGTGCGCTCATATCGATCGCCCCACCTCGAATCCTCCCACCAATTATTGCGGCTGCCGTGCGCGTAGGCCAGACAGAAAATCGCTCCCTGCAGCGGAGGAGTATTGGTCAGAGTCCAGGTTCGTCCGCCATCGTCGGACTTCGCCATATCGATGTCGGTATTGTTCGACAAATCTCCACCGCCAACGACTCCATGGTCCGCATCGCGAAACGCCACCGAAACCCCTCCGCCGCTCGCCGAAACTTCGAGCGGGGTATCATACGCATTCCATGTGTCGCCGCCATCGCGCGTCGCAAGGATTCTTGCCTCGGTCGATCCACCAGTCGTGATCCATGCATTCCCCCATCCCTGCGTTGCAATGCATGTTCCGCTCGCTGCGAATGAAGCTTCTCCCGGCAATGCAGGAGGCATGTTGTTGGCAATCGATTCCCACGTCACTCCATTCGAGGTGCGGATGTCGGGAAATACTCCATTCACAGAGTCACTATGCGCGATGCCCCGGTTCGGATCCCAGAAAGAGAAACAATCGTAGAAGGCATTCGCCAGTTCGTTGTTGAACTGTATCTTCCACGTTGCGCCGCCATCTTCGGTCTTATAGATACGAAACGCCTTCGTGTAATTTCCAATTGACATCAGGTATGCGACCTTATCGCTCACCCCATACACGTCGCGGAACTGGAGTTGATCAGCTCCGGGCACCACGCCGGCCGTCCAGGTCGCTCCGCCGTTAGTCGTCAGCACGTACGTTCCACCTGTACCGGCTGCCCAAACCACCTGTGAGTTCACCGGACTCACCGCAATCAGCAACTGTGTTGTACCGCTCGTCTGCGGCGTTAGAGTTGGCCGATGATGGTGCCAGTCTTGCGCAAATCCCATACTTGCCGAGGCAATCAGAAAAACAGCCAGCGATCGTTTCAACATAATGAAATTCCCTCCCAGAACCGGCATTTATCAAGCAACTCGGATCGAGGGGTAGTATATACGGATCACAAATGCTCGGCTCTGAGGTTCCGTAGGTCCGTGGTTCGATTCCACGCGGCGCCACCAAATCCTTTGCACACGCTGCCGCGATATCGATCCGGCATTGCTTCCAAAACTTTCTGCCCAAGCTTAGGACTGTTGCGTGTCTTTCAGCGCCGGGTGCTGTTGACGAGTTTCTTCTTCGACCGCGATCCGCTTCGATTTTCGATAGACATTGATAACTGCCATCGTCCAGAAAGGAACTAAATCGACTCCGGGAACGAGCTTGGCGAGAAACGACGGCAGAAATTCCCAATGCCAGCCGAGAAGATTGATCAGCAAGGCGGCAATACCGAAATCGAGTATGTCGTCAGCAGGCGATAAGGCGCCTTCGACGAATGAAGGAAAAATGAGGAGTTGCAGCGCATCCGCAACGATGGCAAGGATCATGGCGGTCTTGAAGCGCGGGCCCGGCGAGATTATGAGGGTATCGTCAGTCAAAGCAGTACTGCCTTTGTGCTGACTCTATTTTAATCCGGCAAGGATTACCCCGTCTGGTCATTTCGCTGTTAGCGGTCGTTGTTAGCGATCGAGGAGTTCCGGCAGCCGCCGAGTTTAAGATGAACCCATGCAGAATGTGACGGCGATCGCAATCGCGGCGCTGGGGCTCGAGCTGATTCCGGCAGTTGTGTTCGCCTGCGCTGCGCAGCAAGTGGCGCGCGCGGCGGGGCGCTGGCCTGCGGCTGTGCGTATCGGTTTTCCAGCATTGCTGGTCGCGCCGTACGTGATGGTTTCGGTGTCCGAGCATATATTTCGGTGGGCGTGGTTTGCGCTTTATGCTGGGCTGCCTGTGGTGATTGCATGGCTGCTGCTGCGTGCGGCGCAGGCTGACGTGGAGCAGCGCGGCAACTGGCGTGACTGGCTGATTCTGCTGGTGCTAGGGCTGGCCGTGGATTTGCGCTGGTTTGACCGGGCATGGCCGCCGGGGCTCCGGGCTCTGAATGAATTATTTCTGGTGGATGCGGGTTTGTACGGGTTCTTGGCGATCAGGAAATTGAGCGGGACCGGATTTGATTTTCATTTGCGATGGAGTGACTGGAAAACCGGCGTGCGCGAACTGATTTACTTTACGCCTCCGGTAATCGTGCTGGGGCTGGCGTTGGGCTTTATTCATCCCCATCGCAATTTGCCGGGAATCGGCAGTGCACTGTTGCGGTGGATTGCGATATTTTTCTTTACCGCCGTGCCGGAAGAACTTTTCTTTCGCGCCTGGGTGCAGAACTTGCTGGAGCGGCGCGTGGGACGGCGGGCTGCGCTGGTGATTGCATCGGTGTTGTTCGGTCTGTCACATTTTAATAAACGGTCGGTGCATTTCAATTGGCGCTACGTGCTGCTGGCAACAATCGCTGGGATTTTCTACGGGCGGGCTTGGCGGGAGCAAAGGCGCGTGCTGGCTTCGACGATTACGCATGCCAGCGTGGATTGGATTTGGGGGCTGTGGTTTTAGGGACGGTGTTGAAATCAGCGAAACAATCTCTGACCGCCGCTATCGTTCATTGCGTTCCTTGGTAGCGCAAGTATCCCAGCCCCACACGCAGGTGGTGATGAAGCGCGTCGGGAACACAGATGGCGAAGCAGAGGCCGAGCAATCCTTGGGCTAGGCCGAGGGCCCAGAGGTTGCGATAGCGGCGGAAGAGTGCGCACGAGATTATTCCCCACAGCAGCGTGGCTGCGGTGAGAGTGAGATTGGGTAGATGGGCTGCGGCGAAGAGTGTACCGGCTACAGTGACTGCGGCGGACTGACTAGATACAAGGCGGAGCAGGCGCTCCATGAAATAGTCCTGCAGAAGAAATTGCTGGTAGATGGTCCAGAGCACGTAGCCAGAGATGTGCGCGAAATCGGCTTTGTAGAGGGGATGCAGCGTGCCGATTTTCGCGGCGACGAACATGCTGAATGCGGCGAGGGCGATGGCAGCGGGCAAAATCCACAAAGACGCGATAAATCCGGAACGGCCGAGGCCCAGTTCATCGCGACTTTGGCGGCGGGCAAGAACCACCGACAACGTGAGGACGAGGGCAAGCGGCGCGAGAAAATGCTGTAGGGGTTCGGGCGTCCAGATGACGCCAACTACGGCTCCGTAACCAAGTAATAGCTCGGCTAGATCGCGGGTGCGGCTGGGAGGATCGATTGACATCACAGGAAGTATGGCATATGAACTCCGGACTGGATCTGAGACGGAAGTCTCCTCGCTTCGTCGGACAGCCGAGGCGGCTGTCTCTACATGAGCTGTCTATACGGCTACCTCTGGCGTGGCTTCCAGTAGGCTGCGGGTGTAGGGATGCTGCGGGTGCTCGGTGATCTGCTGGGCTGATCCGATTTCGACGATCTTGCCGCGATACATCACGGCAATGCGAGTTGAGAGATAGCGCACGACCGGCATGGAATGCGAGATGAAGAGGTAGGTCAGGCCGAAGTCGCGTTGCAGTTGCGCGAGCAGGTTGACGATTTGCGCGCCCACGCTAACATCGAGCGCGGAGACGGGTTCGTCGGCCACAATGAACTTGGGACGCAGAGCAAGCGCGCGGGCAATGCCGATGCGCTGGCGCTGTCCTCCGCTGAATTCGTGGGGGAAACGGTGGAGGATCGATTCGTCGAGGCCGACGGCACGGAGTAATTCGACGACGCGGGCGCGAGTCCCACCGTGCGCGATTGCGCTGCGGTGAATGATCAACGGTTCGGCGATGATGTCTTCGACGCGAAAGCGAGGATCTAGCGACGCGAAGGGATCCTGAAAGATGATTTGCATATCGCGGCGCAGACGGCGCATTTCGCTTGGACTAGCCGCGAGCAGGTCGCGGTCTTCGAAACGGATGCTGCCAGATGTGGGCTCGATCAGGCGCAGTATCAACCGTCCGAGGGTGCTCTTGCCCGAGCCTGATTCGCCGACGAGGCCGAGAGTTTCGCTAGCGTGAATGTCGAGCGAGACTTCATTAACCGCGCGCACTTCGCATCCTGCCGCAGCGCCGAGAACAGATGCGGCTTGAGCGTAGACCTTGGTCAGATTGCGGATTTCGAGCAGGGGCACGCTGTGATACTAGCAGTGCCCAGTATCCAGTACCGAGTACCGAGCTAAGATCGGCCACGGATTTCCGCGGATATTCACGGATTCGAAAACCGAAGTTCTTCGATCTGTGACGATCCGCGTGATCCGTGGCCACTTTGCTTCTACCCTGCCGCGATCATGGGCACCGCAGCCAAGGCGGCCAACAGGCCAACGAATCTCCAACGGGTGAAATGCTCTTTCAGGACCAGACGAGCCAGGAGCACGGTGATGGCGGGATAGAGCGAGGAGATGACGACGGCTTCGTCGAGGCGCCCGGTCTGGCAGGCGCGAACGAACAAAACTGTGCCGAGGGAGTCGATGCAGCCGGTGAGCACGGCCCAACGCACACCAGTGGCGGTGATGCCGCGAAAATTCCAGCCTAGCAGGACGATCGTGCCGGTGACGATGAAGCCGCCAATTCGAGTCAAAGCTGCGAACCACAGGGCCGAGCCGTCGCCGGCCTGGCGAACGCAAAGATAAAATCCTGCGAAACCGATGCCGGCGAAAACCGCCATGCCGATGCCTTCAGGAGTGCTGCCGTCTTCGGAGCGGGTGATGAGCCACAGACCGGCGACGGCGAAGACGAAACCGAGAATCGAAATCTTACCGGGCAGGCCCTCGGTGAACATGGAAACGATTGCTGGAATCGCCGCACTCAGGACGGCGGCTACGGGAGCGGTTAGTCCCATCCTTCCGGAAGAAAGAGCGCGGTAGAAGACAGCTAACGAGGCTCCTCCAGAGATACCGCCAGCCAAGACCCATGCGGCGCTGCGTGCGGAGGGAAAAGTTGCATGAGACACGAAGGCCAGCGCGCCCATTACAATCAGGCCTCCGATATTTACGACAGTGGTGAACAGAAAGGCGTTGGCGCGGCGGGTAGCGTAGCCACCCAGAAAATCGCTGGTACCCCAGGCGAGCACGGCAGCCATACCATATGCGGCGGTCGTAAATTGAGGAGCGGCGGACACGAACATCGAGCGTAACACGCTCTCTTCTGCGTAAGAGGAAATTGACTCTCTCGCTGCGGGACTCTACTATGGTGCGACTTCGCAAAAGTCGCCCTTAATTGCCCGGCCACTCATGATCGGCGAAACCATTTCTCACTATCGCATCCTGGAGAAGCTGGGCGGCGGCGGCATGGGTGTCGTATATAAAGCAGAAGACACTCGACTGCACCGCTTCGTCGCGCTCAAATTCCTTCCCGAAAGCGTGGCGCGGGATCCGCAGGCGCTAAGCCGGTTTCAACGCGAGGCGCAGGCTGCATCGGCGCTGAATCACCCCAACATCTGCACCATCTACGACATCGGCGAGGCCGACGGGCGCGCCTATATCGTCATGGAGTATTTGGAAGGCTTAACGCTGAAGCACACTATCCACAGCGCGCCGCTCGACCTGGAGACGTTGCTGCGAGTTGCGCTCGACGTAACCGATGCGCTCGATGCGGCCCACACCAAGGGAATCGTTCACAGAGACATCAAGCCTGCCAATATTTTTGTGACCAGCCGGGGACACGGAAAGATTCTTGATTTCGGATTGGCGAAAGTAACCTCTGTACCGGGAGATGCGACTCAGACCAGCCCGGGCGCGGATCAACTGACCGATGCGGGATCGACGGTGGGAACGGTGGCTTATATGTCGCCGGAGCAGGCGCGCGGCAAGCCGCTCGATTCCCGCACCGACCTCTTTTCTTTTGGGGCAGTCCTGTATGAGATGGCGACCGGCACGCTGCCGTTTCGTGGGGACACCACGGCACTGCTGTTTGAATCGATTCTGCATAAAGCTCCGGTCGCGCCGGTGCGGCTGAACCCCGATCTGCCAGCCGAGTTGGAACGCATCATCAATAAAGGTTTGGAGAAAGATCGCGACCTGCGCTACCAGCATGCCTCCGACATGCGGGCGGATTTGAAGCGATTGAAGCGGGAGGTTAAGTCGAGCGGCGCTTCGGCGGTGGCTGCAGAGGACGAAGCTGCCAGCGGCTCGGCTGCCTCCGCGGTGAAGCGGGATTCGAGCGGAAAGGAGACGGCAGCGGCGAGTTCAGGGACGAGCGCGGCTACCAGCGCCCCGCGATCGAAACTGATCTGGATGGTTGCGGCGTTTGTGGTGGTGATCGCGGCCGCAGCCGCGGGCTACTTCTACACACATCGTCCCGCGCCCAAGCTTACCGAGAAAGATACGATTGTGGTGGGGGACTTCGCCAACTCCACCGGCGATCCGGTGTTTGACGATGCTCTCAAGCAGGCGCTGAGCGTTTCGCTGCGGCAATCGCCGTTTCTCAATGTGCTTTCCGACGAAAAAGTCGCGGCCACACTCAAGTTGATGACACGTCCGGTCAGCACTCCGCTCACCCCGGATGTGGCCGGCGAACTGTGTCAGCGTTCTGACAGCAAGGCGTACATTGCGGGTCCATCGCCAGCCTGGGCAGTCAGTATGTGTTGGGGCTGAAGGCGGTGAATTGTTTGAATGGCGACATCCTGGCCCAGGAACAGGCCACAGCGCCCGGCAAGGAGAAGGTGCTCGATGTTCTTGGCGAGGCTGCCGGAAAACTGCGCGGCCAACTGGGCGAATCGCTGGCCTCGGTACAGAAGTTTGACGCTCCGCTGGCACAGGAAACCACGCCCTCGCTGGAAGCGCTCAAGGCGGTCGAGCATAGGCCGGAAAATCGAGCATGAAAAAGGATCGGCTGCCGCTCTTCCTTCTTATCAGCATGCCATCGATCTGGATCCTAACTTCGCAAGCGCGCATCGAGGGCGTGGGCATTATGTACGGCAATCTCGGCCAGCCCACGCGGGGCAAAGAGTATTTGAGCAAGGCGTTTGCCTTGCGCGACCGCGCCAGCGAGCGAGAAAAGCTGCATATCGCGTCGATGTATTACATGGTGGGCACGGGAGAACTGGACAAGGCCATCGAAACCTTCCGGGAATGGGAGGAAAACTATCCGCGAGATGACACGGCGTACACGAACCTCAGCGCGCTGTATGCCTTCGAAGGCAAGATGGAACAGGGGATGGATCAGACGCGCGATGCCGTGCGTCTGAATCCGGATAATGTGATTGCAGTCGAGGACCTGCTCGCATTCCAACTCAGTCTCGATCGCTTTGATGAGGCCCATCAGCTCTATCAACAGACCATGGCTCGCAAGCTCGATGACGATACGCTGCATGTGGTTCTCTACGCAATCGAGTTCGTCGAAAAGAATCCCAAGGGGATGGCCGAACAAGCAGCATGGTTTGAAGGAAGGCCCGAACTTCAGCATGAGATTCTGGCTTTGGAGGCCGACACGGAGGCTTATTCCGGACATGTGGCCAAAGCGCGGGAGTTAACGCGACGCGCCGTAGAAGCCGCCGTACGTGCGGATAACAAGGAGTCAGCGGCACTCTGGCAACTCTTTGGCGCGTGCCGCGAAGCGCTTTTCGGCAATCTGGAGGAAGCGAAGCGTGAAGCAACGGCTGGCCTGGCTCTTGATCCTGACAGCCAGAACGCACAGGAGGTTGCGGCGCTGGTTTTTGCCCGGACTGGCGAGACGGCGAGAGCGAACGCGCTGGCACAAGAGCTGACCAAGCGATACCCGATTCACACACTCGTGCAGTCCTATTGGCTACCCACAATTGCGGCGCAAGTGGCATTGAGTGGCAAAGATCCGGCCACCGCGATAGCGCAACTGAGAAACACCGCGAACCTGGAATACGGCTTGACCGTGGGCAACACCAATAACTCCTGCCTCTACCCAACCTACCTTCGAGGCGAGGCTTATGTGGCCGCTGCCCAGGAAGGTGGGGCCGCCGAATTCCAGAAGATCATCGACCATCCTGGCATCGTGGTGAACTGCGTCACCGGCGCGCTGGCTCATCTGGAACTGGGCCGGGCTTACGCGCTTGCAGGAGACAAGGTAAAAGCTAAGGCGGCTTATCAGGATTTTCTGACACTGTGGAAGGACGCCGATCCGGACATCCCTGTCCTGAAAGAAGCCAAGGCCGAGTTCGCCAAGTTGCAATGACCCGCGTGGCTCAGGTAAATCAGTGTTTGCCGAGCTGTTTTTGAATGGTAAACTGCTGAGAGAGTTCCGATCCAGAATAGCCCGGGTTCGAAAGCAAATCTTTGATTGAGCTGGCACCTTCGATTCTTTCGGCGGACTTTGCCCGTCTGGGCGAGCAGGTGCGCGCCGCTGAGGAAGGTGGCGCGAGTGTCATCCATGTGGATATTATGGACGGGCATTTCGTTCCGAACCTGACGATCGGGCCGCCGGTGGTGAAGTCGCTGCGCAAGGTTACCGACTTGCCGCTCGACTGCCACATGATGATTGAGAATCCGGATGATTTCATTCCGGCCTTCGCCGAAGCCGGCGTGGATTGGATCTCAGTGCACCAGGAAGCTTGCCGGCATCTCAACCGTACATTGCACCTCATCAAGAGCCACGACTGTCGGGCTGGTGTGGTGATTAATCCCGCAACGCCGGTGGGTACTTTGGAAGAAGTGCTCGATATTGTTGACTATGTGCTGGTGATGTCGGTAAATCCGGGGTTTGGGGCGCAGAAGTTTATTCCGGCTACGCTGCACAAAATGCGGCGATTAGCGGAGATTCGCGGCCAGCGCCGGCTGACTTACCGCATTGAAGTGGATGGTGGGGTGGGGCTCGATACGGTGGGCGATGTGGTGCGGGCAGGCGCAGAAATTCTGGTAGCAGGCAACGCCGTGTTCGGGAATGGTGATCCAATGAAGAATGCCGTGGCGTTGCTGAAAGCTGCGACGGAAGCGGCTCTTCTGAAAGTCTAAGACCGCCGATTCGGCGGTCAAGTGAAAAGTGCCGAGCTTTGCTCGGCGGGCACGCGGGGGCGGCTGTCCCCACATTTCAAATATGCTGTCTCCACGCAAAAATATCGAGGTCTTAATGTCGCGTCGAATTTCACTGGTTGCAGTTTCGGGTGTGCTGCTGATGTTGACGGTGGCTTGCACCAATAAGAAGGCCGTCAATCCGCTGGCGAATGTGGGATCGAAGCAGCCTGATAAGGTGCTGTTCGATAAAGCCATGGACGCCATGAAGCACAACCGCTTCGACGTCGCGCGCATGACGCTGCAGACTTTGATCAACACCTATCCGGACTCGGAATTTATTGCGCGCGCGAAGCTGGCGGTGGGCGATTCCTGGTACGCGGAAGGCGGCACGGCGTCGTTGGCACAGGCGGAGCAGGAATATCGCGATTTCGAAACGTTCTTTCCCAACATGCCGGAAGCGGCCGAGGCGCAGTTAAAGATTGCGAACATCCAATATCAGCAGATGGAGAAATCGGACCGCGACTATACCCATGCCAAGCGGGCGGAAGACGAGTATCGCAACCTGATTATGCAGTATCCGGATAACCCCAAGCTCGTGAAGGAAGGCAAGCAGCGACTGCTGGAAGTGCAGGAAGTTTTGGCCGACCGCGAGTTTGGAATTGGAAAGTTCTACAACCTGCGGGGTTCGTATCCGGCGTCGATTGCGCGATTGAAGACCTTGGTAGAAAAATATCCGCTTTATAGTGGAGCGGATGAGGCACTGTTTCTTCTGGGCCAAGATTATGAAGGGCAGATCGCGCAGATGCGGGCCCGGCCGACCTGCATCAAAACCGCGCCCCAGCGAGGCTGCGTTCCCGAACAGGTTAAGGCCAACATGGTCGAGGAACTTACCAAAGAAGCTGCGGGCGCTTATTCCCAGATCATTACGCGATATCCAGTGATGGATCGCGGGGATGACGCCAAGAAGCGGTTGGCGGCGCTGCATCAACCGATCCCGCGGCCCACGAAGGCAGCAGTGGCGCAGAACAAGGCGGAAGAAGACAGCCGCCGTGACAGCACTGCCCTTGCGCTCATGATGAACGTGGTTAAGAAGGGCCCCAATATGGACTTGGCTGCGCATGATGGAGAGCCCACATTGGTGGATCCGACACCGGTGGCAGCGAACCAGGATGCAGGCGCGACCGCAATGCGAGCGATGGGCATGGCCGCTGGCGACCACGGTCTAGCGGTGGAAACAGTTAAGGGAGGAATTCCAGCGGCGAATGAGCCAGCGCCTCGCTCCGATACGCCCGCCGCCGACAACAGCCAGCCTTTTGCGCACGCGAACCCGGCAAGTGCACCTGATCCAAATGAGCTGCAGCCTACTGCTGCGGCAACCGTAGTGAAGCCGAGCGGAGCGCCAGATCCAAATGAGTTGACCCCTACCGCCGACGCCACGGCAGCGAATAATCAACCGTTATCACCTCCGGTGCAGATCAACGAGATTCAGCATTCACAAAGAGCGTCAAGCAGCGCTGCTGCTGCGAGTTCCAGCCTCGCCAGCGACAAGGATATTTCGAGCAGCAAAAAGAAGAAAAAGAAGGGGCTTAAGAAGATCGTCCCGTTCTAAACCAAGCCCTGGACGCGGTAGGTGCTGACCGCTAGTAACCAGGTAACATCCCGTCTGATCATTGACTTACCTGCAAGGGCAGGTTACCTTCGCCATATCTCCCCTCATCAGAGGACTTTTTCTTGGCCCGGAAGATACTGCTCGCCGACGACAGCGTGACCGCCCAGAATATGGGGCGCAAGATCCTCGCAGATGCGGGGTATGAAGTAACTGCCGTTAATAACGGCTCCGCCGCCCTGAAGAAGATCCTGGAACTGAAACCCGACTTAGTCATCCTGGATGTTTATATGCCCGGCTACAGCGGGCTAGAGGTGTGCCAGCGGCTCAAAGAATCGCAGGAAACGGCGCGGATTCCGGTGTTATTGAGCGTGGGGAAGCTGGAACCGTTTAAGCCTGAAGAATCACAGCGAGTGCGCGCCGACGGCTTCATCGTCAAGCCATTTGAAGCCAGCGAACTGCTGAGTGCTCTGTCGAAACTGGAAGATAAAGTGGTGCCGCGCGCTGAACCCTCCAAGCCCGGACGCTTTGCGCGCGCGATGGCGGCGGCGGAAGAAGCCGACCGTGGCGGCAAGAACGCAACTGGTAATGAAGATAACGGATGGAAGAGCCGGATCGCGTTTCCGAAGCAGAAATCCGAGGCTGAGGCTGAGGAGAAAGTTGCAGACGAATCACCGATCTATAACCAGGTGAATCGCGATCTCCGCACAGTGGTGGATAAACCCAGCCTCCGAGAAAGAGTCTCCGCGCGCGCCGGCTGTGGAAGCGCCGGAGGCTACCGTAGATGTGGCGGCACTTGTGCCACCCAACTTACCCAATGACGTGACGCCGGAGGAAGTTGCTGCAATTGCAGCGGCTGTGGCGCAGATGCAGATGGCAGCGGCTGCCGGACTAGATGTCGAGAAGCCGGGTTCTGAGATAAAGGCTTCTGAGAACCTGATTCCTGAGACAAATATCTCTGAAACAAAGCCTGAAACGCCGGGGACTTTTGAAGCCGGTATCCAGCCACAGGCGAAGGCGTTAGAAGTAGAGGCGCGTAAAGATACCAGCGTTGCAACCGCGGAAGCTGCGTCTGCAACTTTCGCGGAACGAGAAAACGATATGCCTGTAACCATAGCGGCAACTGCCGAATCAGTGGCGACGGGCGCACGTGCATCTTGCTGGACAGCGGTTCCTGTGGCTTTGGATAGTGTAGACGCTGTGATCTCACTCGAGCAAGAGATGCAGAAAGGGTATGCAGCCGTTGCGGTCGCGGAGGCAGAGCCTGTCGGTTTCGCAAGCATGCCGGAGGCTCAAGCTGCGCCCCCCGAAAATTCTTCCGCGCGCGCTGAGGCAGCAGTAGAAGTTCCCGTTGCGACGATTTCGAATCCTGAACCGGAACCTACACCCGAAGCTGCACTTATACCCCCCGGGCAATCGGAGACTTCATCTCTGGCAGCATCTCCTGTGGACGCGGCGCCAATTTCTCTTCCTGAACCCATTAGCACGTTGAGCGAGCCAGCCGTGGCTGCAGAATCCGTTCCAACAGAAGTTGCGCCGGTGCAGGCGGAGGCAGAAAAATCCACGGTGGCAGAGCTCTCACAGCCGCATTCAGAGCCGGCTCCGGTCAGCGAAATTACGAGCGTTGCCGCTGCGACGGAAGTTGTCGATTCTCCGGTAGCACAGGCGGCGCAGCCTCCGGCAGAGGCCAACGCACCCACGGCGGAGTTGGCCTCAAGCGTTACTGCCGCGCCGATATTCACGATGAAGAGGCTGCCCAGGACCCCAAATTCGATTCCGAAGCAGTTAAGAGCACAGCCGCGGCATGGGCCACATGGCGTCAGAGCCGGGACTCGGGCGAAGCAAAATCTGAAGTCGCAGCGGATGCGAAACCGAGCGAGTCTGAAGTTGCTGTGTCTATGCCCACAGAGTCCGCCGCGATGGCGGTAGCGGCAGGCGCCGAGCAGATTTTGCGGGAAGCTTCCGCCGCTTCTGAAGAAAAGCCTTCCGACGTAGCCAGCATCGTGGACAGCGTACTCGCCGACCTTCGCCCCAAGCTCATGGCCGAGATTTCCCGAAAAATCTCGGAGAAAAAGTAATCTACTTCCGGCTGTTGCTTACCCCTATCAACTTGAGTACCATTCGAGACAAAGGGCCCGAAAGCCGGAGGCCTGCGCCACGATGGATCAGATTGTCTCGCATTACCGCATCCAGGGAAAGCTGGGTGAGGGCGGCATGGGTGTGGTGTACAAGGCCGAAGACATCCGCCTGGGCCGTCTCGTTGCGCTGAAGTTTCTTCCCGAAAATTCGGCAGTCGACCCGCGCGCGCTGGAGCGCTTTAAACGAGAGGCCCGCACCGCGTCAGCGCTCGACCATCCCAACATCTGCACCATCTACGAAATCGACGAAGATAAGGGACGTCCCTTCATCGCCATGCAGTTGCTCGAAGGGCAGACCCTGCGTGATCGCATTGGAGTGCAGCCCGTTCCTCTCGGCACATTGCTGGATTGGGGATTGCAGATCAGCGATGCGTTGCAGGCGGCGCATGCCAAAGGGATCATGCACCGCGACATCAAGCCGGCGAATATTTTCATCACCACGCGGGAGCAGGCGAAGATTCTCGACTTCGGTCTGGCCAAGCTCACATTGCCGGACCTGGCGAGTTCGAACGACTTGACTATGTCGAGGAGTGGACCGCTCACGCACACGGGCGCGGCCATCGGCACGGTAGCCTATATGTCGCCGGAGCAGGCGCGCGGCGAGCCGCTTGACGTGCGCACCGATCTGTTCTCGTTCGGCGTGCTGCTCTACGAGATGGCCACGGGCAAGCAGGCTTTCTCCGGACCCACATGGGCGGTGACTGTGCATGCGATTCTGGGGCAAGCACCAGTTTCTCTAAACGAGTCGATGCCCGGCTTGCCGCAGCGTTTGCAGCAGATTATCGACAAGGCGCTGGTGAAAAATCGCGAGCTGCGATACCAGACCGCCGGAGAAATTCATGCCGACCTGCTCCAATTGAAAAAAGATTACGAGTCGGGAAGGAATCTGCGATCGACTCGTACTGCCGCGATCTGGTCTCCTAAACGCAAGCTGCAGCTTGCGTTGGCCGCATGCTGCGTTATTTTGGTTATCGCTGGCGCGATTTGGGGACCGCAGCTGATGCATCGGCTCGCATCTTCGGGCAAACTCACAGCTTTGCAACCGGCCGCTCTGGTTCCCGAGCATGAAAGCCTCGCCGTTCTGCCCATTGCCGCTGTCGCCGACGATCCCAAGCTCACTGCCTTCGGCAAAGGCTTGCTTGAAGATGTGGCCGCCAAGCTTTCGCAATTGAGTGCGAACCACGATATCGAAGTTATTCCGGCGCGCACGCTCGAAGATAAGAAAATCTCGACGCTAGCCGACGCGCAAAAAGAATACGGCGTCAATCTTGGCCTTGCGGTTTCACTCAAGCAGGATGGCGATCTGGTCCGCGCCGCCTATAGCCTGATCGACGCCAAGACCGACAAGAATCTCGCCGCTGATTCCATTACCGCCCCGGTTTCCGACCTGTTCACCATCGAAGACAAACTGACCAGCGGCATCGCCGATGCGATGAAGATCAATCTGCGGACCGAGGAGCGGCAAGCGCTGGGCGCGCACTCCACGACCTTGCCTGAGGCATATCAGTATTACGTCGAGGGCTTGGGCTATCTGGGGCATAGCACTGAAAAAGAATCTCTGACCAGCGCCGAAATCGTTTTCAAACAGGCCCTGAAGATCGATCCGAATTATGGTCCGGCAGAAGCCGGCCTTGGCGAAGCCGATTGGTGGCTCTACGATGCCACCAAGCAAAAGAGCTGGGTTGAGTCGGCGCAACAGGCGTGCGCCAAAGCAATCGACCTGGGCAACGCCGGCGCCGAAGGCCACGTTTGTTTGGGAACCATTGAAAACGGTACCGGCCAATTTGAAAAAGCTGCCGATGAGTTTCAGAAGGCAGTGCAGTTAGATTCCACGAATGATACCGCATACTGGCACCTTGCCGAGGCTTATCAAAACCTCAACCAACTCGATAAAGCGGAGGAGACTTACAAGCGCAGAATCGGCCTGCGCCCCACCTACTGGCGTGCTTACAGCGCGCTAGGAGTCTTCTATTTCAGCCAGGCCGAATACGAGAAAGCTCAGGCCATGTTTGAAAAAGGGGCGTCACTCAGGCCTAACGACTATAAAGACAACAGCAATCTCGGCGCGGCATTGCTCTATGAAGGCAAGGACCAAGAGGCGACGCGTGCCTTTGAGACATCTATTGCCATTCGGCCATCCCGGTCCGCTTACGAGAATTTGGGGGTCGCATATTTCCGCGTGCGGAACTTTGATCAGGCCGTGCGGGTCACGCAGGAAGCGCTGAAGCTGGACGATAGCGAGTACGTGACGTGGGGAAATCTTGGCGACTACCTTTACTACGGTGGCAAGAAACCAGAGGCCACAAATGCATACAAGAAAGCGATCGCGCTTGGCGAGCAGAAGCTAAAAACCAATCCCCGCGACACAGATACCCTGGGTGATCTGGCCGCATATTGGGCCATGCTCGGCGACCGTTCCAAATCCTTGGATTGCCTGGACCGCGCCTTGGCCGGCAAGAACGATAAAGAGTTGCTTTTCCAGGCCGCCTTGGTGTACAACCAGTTGCGCGAAACCGGGCCCACCTTGGAGTGGCTAAGCAAGGCCCTCACTGCCGGTTACTCCAGGTCAGTAGTTAGCAAGATACCGGAGCTTGATAATCTGCATGACAATCCCCGTTACCAGGCGCTGATGCAAGCGAAGTAAGACCGCGAAAATACCTGACCTTAAGGAGGTCTTTATGGCAACAATCGACTTGACCATGGGAACTGCCGTTGGAGATTTTGTCGAAGGTGAGCTTTTCACTTTCACAATGTCATCCGCTACAACGAACGTCGTCACGATCACGGGCCGGAGCGACCAAGGCGGCGATAAGGAGTGGTTCACTTCGGATCCCTATCCCGCTGAAATACCGGTCGGTTCGTCAAGCGTCACGGCGACTCCTACGGAGACAATCTCGGCGCCACATTACTTTACCTATCTGGTTACCGGAATCAACGTCAACAGCGAGGCGCACGTCACGGTTAGTTCGTCGATGCCTGGCCGGATGAAAAAGGCCAGCTAGGGCCGAACCTCTCCGAATCGTGTTATGCAACGAAATTAACTCAATTAAAGGAGTCTATTTATGGCATCAGTTAACTTAACCACCGCGACTGTCTCTGGAGCGATTACCTCTGGCCACAATTTCGAATTTACAATCTCGTCGGCGACTACGAATGACGTTACGATAACCGGCAAGAACAACCTAGGAGGCAATTCGTCCTGGTTCAGCCCAAATCCGGCTACCATTCCCGCAGGCTCGACAAGTGTCACGGTAACAGCTGGGTCACCGACTTCAGGATCTAACTACGATACGTATATTGTGGGCGGTATGATTGTCAGCGGTGAAGCGCACGTCACGGTGGGATCGGCCTTCCCCGCTGCCCCCGCGCATGCGAAAGCTAGCTAGTCGAAATCGGTTCAGAAACTTCCCCAGGGTACAATTCCAACGTCAACCTGAGCGGCTTCCCCCGCCGCACAGGATTGGTGTTTTTGGACGGCCCTTAAGATTCCGTGCAGTGACCACAAGGATTGATGCAGCAGAAGTGAAGGATTCGAAAACTCAATCAGCTATCAGGAGGTTCGCATGCCAATACCATCCGTGGATGTAGTGACCGGAATTGTGACGAACGGTCCGATCGAGGTCGATGAAGCCTTTCGGTGGACGTGCAGCGAGTTCTCGGCCAACATTACCGTGACCGCACTGCCGGCTCCATGGTTTACTCCCAACCCCGCTTCATTCACCCGCTCCAGACGGGAGCGCTACCGTGACTGCTGTGTTAATAAGTCCCGTAGGAGAAGAGTGGAGTTGGACCGCTAGTGGCGTAGAGGTCGCCCCTGGTGCGCGCGTTGCGGTCGGAGACGCCCTCGCTAAGCACTCGAAGAAGGCTAGCTAGGTTGGGGTTGTTTCGGAAGTACGAAAACCTGCTTTGATTGTCATACTTTGGCCGCTGCATTTGCGGCGAGAGTTTGGTTGGCTCTTTCTGTCTCCGCCGTTTGACCCTTCTTTTCTCGCGCCTGTAAGATCAAAGTTCCTCCTTCTGCTGCGAAAATTGCCGGCTTTGCCCGGCGGACAGCGGGGGGCGGCTGTCCCCACACTAGCTACAACACACACTGATGCCGCACGAATTGCCGAAATCCTACGAGCCGGGCGCGATTGAAACGCGCTGGGCCGAGTACTGGGTCAAAGAAAAACTCTTCTCCGTGCCCACGCCGCCGGAGGGCGAGACGCGTCCAGTGTTCACGCTGCTGTTGCCGCCGCCGAACGTAACCGGCCGCTTGCACATGGGCCACATGCTCAACCAGACGCAGATGGACATTATTGTGCGCTGGCACCGCATGCGTGGCTTTATCACGCTGTGGCTGCCGGGAACGGACCATGCCGGCATCGCCACGCAGATGATGGTGGAGCGCGATCTCGCGAAAGAAGGCAAAAAACGCCGCGATCTGGGACGCGAGAAATTTATTGAGCGCGTGTGGGAGTGGAAGAAGCTCTACGGCGGCGCGATTCTCGACCAGATGAAAAGGCTGGGCGCATCGGTCGATTGGGATCGCGAATATTTCACGATGGACGAAAATCTTTCGCGCGCGGTGCGCGAGGTGTTCGTCCGGCTGTATGAAGAGGGACTGATCTATCGCGGGAAGTACGTGGTGAACTGGTGTCCGCGCTGCGAGACGGCAATCTCCGACGTCGAGGTGAAGCATGAGGAGGTTGCCGGAAAATTGTGGGAGATTCGTTATCCGGTGGTGGGTGGCTCTTCTTCAGAAAAGCCTGATTTCATCACCGTAGCGACCACGCGGCCGGAGACAATGTTAGGTGATGTGGCTATCGCTGTTAATAAAAACGATGAGCGCTACACGCATCTGCACGGCAAGCGTGTTCTGTTGCCGCTGATGCAACGGGAAATTCCAATCATCACCGATGATTTGGCGCAGCCGGAGTTCGGCACGGGTGCGGTAAAAATAACGCCGGCGCATGATCCGAATGATTTCCAGGCGGGAAAGCGGCACAACCTGCCGCAGATTGATGTGATGGACGAGCATGCCCACATGAATCAGAATGCGGGCGCGTATGCGGGACTCGATCGTTATGAAGCACGCAAGCGAGTGCTGGCGGATTTGCAGGAGCAGGGATTTCTGGTTGCGGAAAAAGATTACGCGCTCGCCCTCGGCAAGTGCGACCGCTGCGGAACGGTTGTTGAGCCGCGTCTTTCCGAACAATGGTTCATCAAGATTCAACCGCTGGCGCAGAAGGCGATTGCAGCGGTTGAGAGCGGCGAGATCACGATTGTTCCGGAGAATTACAAACAGATTTACCTGAACTGGATGAACAACATCTATGACTGGTGCATTTCGCGCCAGTTATGGTGGGGACATCGCATTCCGGCATGGACGTGTGATGGGTGCAAGCGAATTGATCGTCGCGCGCGAGGCTCCGACGAAGTGCACGAAGTGCGGCGGCAAACTGGAGCAGGTTTCCGACGTACTCGACACCTGGTTTTCGTCTGGGCTGTTGCCGTTTACAACGCTGGGTTGGCCGGAGAAGACGCGCGACCTCGATGTGTTCTATCCCAACACGCTACTGATAACGGGATTCGACATCCTCTTTTTCTGGCTGGCGCGCATGATCATGTTCGGATGCCACTTCATGCAGGGGCACGAACAGGATGCGAAGATCAAGTTTGCCAGCGGCGACAAACTTTCACGCAATGACAGCGTGCCCTTCCGTCACGTCTACATCCACGCGCTGGTGCGAGATGCCGACCGGCAGAAGATGTCGAAGACCAAGGGGAATGTAATCGATCCGCTGGAGATCATTGAACGCTTCGGCACGGATGCAACGCGGTTTACCCTCGCCGCGATGGCTGCGCCGGGTACAGATATTGCATTCAGCGAAAGCCGCACCGAGGGATATCGCGCGTTCGCCAACAAGATTTGGAATGCGGCGCGGTTCATGTTCATGAACGTGGACCGAGTCGAACCGAGACTTCGTCCCGGGACAGCCGAGGGCGGCTGTCACCACATGGGCGTTGCTGGTTTTGAAGTTGGCACTCTCGAAGACCGCTGGATTCTCTCCCGTTTCAATCGCGTTACCGCTGAAGTGAACGATGCACTTGCGATGTATCGCTTTCACGAAGCGGCGAATCTCATCTATGATTTTTTCTGGGGCGAATTCTGCGATTGGTACATCGAGTTGATTAAACCGCGGTTGACCTTCGCTGAGGGAGCGGATAAGACACAGGCTCGCATTGCTTGCGGGAATCTCGTGAACCTGTTCGACGCGTCGCTGCGGCTGTTGCATCCGGTGATGCCGTTTATTACCGAGGAGATTTGGCAGGCAATTTATGAAGGCCAGCCACCACTGAAATCGATTGCGCTCGCGGGATTTCCTCAAGCGGATAACGGGCAATTCGATCTTGCTGGCGAGACGGAGATGGCGATTCTGCAGGATTTGATTGTGAACGTGCGAAACGTTCGGGCAGAGTTGAAAGTCGAGCCGAAGGTGAAGGTGCCGATCGAAGTATTTGCCCAGGAGTCCGCAATTCGCTCAATGATTGAGCAGAATCATAGTGCGGTCGAGCGCCTCGCAAACGTGGAGAAGATAACATTCGTGGAAGGCTCTCTTGCCAAACGCGCCGGTGCGCGCAGTACTGCGCGGTTTGATGTCCACGTAATCTACGAGAGAAAAATCGACGTCGCTGCCGAGTGCGAGCGCTTGAAGAAAGAACTGGAGAAGGCCGAGAAGGAGTATGCGAACAATCAGCGCCAATTGGGCAACGAGCAATTTCTGGCAAAGGCCCCGGAGACCGTGGTTGCGGGCTTGCGCCGCCGCGCAGAAGAGTTGGTTGGGCTGATTGCGAAAATTAAAAGCCAGCGCGACGAGATGCATTGCCCCGAGGCTGGCAACTGAGAACTAGCCATTGGCCATTACCTTATGGACTTTAATAGCCGACGTATCACCGCGATTCTGGAGAACGCACTGCTCGAAGACCGGGCCACACGCGATGCGACCAGCTACGCCTGCATCGATCCCAATCAGCGGGCGTCGGCAACAATTCTCGCCCGGCAGGATTGCATTCTGGCGGGGATCGGCTGCGTGGGGCGTATTCTCGACGTTTACGCGGCACTCGATGGTGCGGTGACTTCACATTACGAAGTAACCACGCATCCCGAAATTTTTGATGGCGTGCGCCTGCACAAGGGGCAATCGGTCGCGGTTATCCGGCACAACGCGCGAGTGATTCTTTCATGCGAGCGCGTGATTTTGAATTTTCTGCAACGAATGAGCGGCATCGCCACGCTGACCCGGAAGTTTGTGGATGCGGTTTCCGGCACCAAGGCGCGCATTCTCGATACGCGCAAAACCGCTCCTGGGCTGCGCGTAATCGACAAATACGCCGTGCGCTGCGGCGGAGGACAAAATCACCGCCTCGACCTCTCCGATGGAGTGCTGATCAAGAACAATCACATTGCGCTGGCGGGAGGAATCGTGCCGGCGATCGAGCGCGCGCTGCGTAACCGGCGCGGTTCCCAGATCCTTGAGGTTGAAGTGCGCACGCAGGAAGAGTTGGAGCAGGCTCTGGCGCACGGAGCGGAAGCGATTCTGTTGGATAACATGTCTCCCGAGGAAGTGCGCAGCGCGGTTGAGCGTTGTTCCAAGCTTGAGCCGCGCATTCCGTTGGAATGCTCGGGCGGGATTCGGCTGGAAAATGTTCGCGCCTATGCGGAGACCGGCGTGGATTTTATTTCGGTTGGCGTGCTGACGCATTCGCCGCAAGCCGTGGATATGAGCATGCGCGTAGCGCCGGTATAAGAACGCTGCGTTTGTGCTTTTCCGCGCGCTCCCGCATAATTCCCGCATCAAGAAGCCTGCAACAATTCGGAGCCGTCGGCCTTCGCGGTCGGGAGCATCTACATCACACGAACAGCCGACAGATATTCGCCTGGGTCGCATCGTGCGCTTGCTGATGGAGCATGCGACCGTTGTGGTGAGCGGGACGAAGATTGCGCAGGAGATTTCTTCGAACCGTTCCGAAGTCTGGCGGCTGGTTCAACAATTGCGCGGGCTGGGCGTGGATGTGGCGGGACATCCAGCAACCGGTTATCAGCTCCGGTCGGTTCCAGATTTGTTGCTGCCTCAAGTTCTGGGGCCATTGCTTCGCGGTACTCTTTTCGACTCTCGCCTTCATCACTTCTACAAGATCGGCTCGACCAACACCACAGCCATGGTAGCTGCGGCCGAAGGCGCACCGGAAGGCAGCGTGTTTGTTGCCGAAGAGCAAACCGCGGGACGCGGGCGCGGAGCTCACGTCTGGGAATCGGCGCGGTCGACGGGAATTTATTGTTCGTTGGTTCTGCGTCCGGCGCTACCGCCTTCGGATGTGTTGGTGTTGTCGCTAGCGGTTGGACTGGCGGTACATGCGGCTATCGAGCAAGTTGACTCGCGCGTGAGCCCCGACTTGAAGTGGCCCAATGACATGCTGGTCGCCGGCAAGAAAGTGTGCGGCATTCTTACCGAGATGAATGCCGAAGTTACGCGCGTGCGGTATATCGTAGTTGGAATCGGAATTAACGTGAACCAGGCGAGTTTTCCAAAAGAACTGGAAGATCAGGCGACTTCGCTGCGTCTGGCTACGGGCAGCGACTGGTCGCGGGTGGAACTAGTTGTAGCTTTGTTAAAATCACTCGAGCGAGAATATCGTTTATTAGTTGAACACGCCGATGCGCGACAATCGATTCTCCGCCGCTTTGCGGAGAAGTCTTCCTGGGTGCGCGGGAAGCAGGTTCGCGTCGAGGAAAATGGGACGCGAGTCGAAGGCATCACGGAAGGCTTGGATGAGCGCGGGTTCTTGCAGGTGCAGACTGCACAGGGATTGCGAACGATTTTGAGTGGGACGGTGAGAGAGTTAACACAAGCAATTAGCAGCTAGCGGACGATCATGCTTTTTGTTCTTGACGTAGGCAATACGAATACGGTGCTGGGAGTCTTTGCGCGGGCTGCAAAGGCGCATCCGGATGGTGACGCAGACATCGCTCCGCACTACGAGCGTCTGGTCGCCAATTGGCGGGTTGCAACCCGGCAAGGCAGCACCGTTGACGAGTACGGCGTCTTGTTCCGCAATTTATTTTCGATGGCCAGTCTGGAGGCTTCGGAGATTAGCGGCATCGTGATTTCGTCGGTGGTGCCGCCGCTTGATCCGGTGTTGCGGCAGGTTTGTGAGCGCTACTTCAATTCCAAACCGCTCTTGATCGAGCCGGGCGTGAAGACTGGCATGCCGGTGCAGTACGACAATCCGGCGGAAGTGGGTGCGGATCGAATCGTGAATGGCGTCGCTGCATTTGAAAAGTACGGCGGGCCGTGTGTGATTGTGGACTTCGGCACCGCTACCACGTTCGATTGCGTTTCCGCAAAGGGCGAGTATCTTGGCGGCGTCATTTGCCCGGGCATTGGCATTTCGGCCGACGCGCTATTTCAGCGCGCGGCACGCTTGCCGCGGGTCGAGATTCGAAAGCCGGCGCGCGTGATTGGGACCAACACCGTTGGCAGCTTGCAGTCAGGGACTTTACTACGGGTATCTCGGACTGGTGGATGGCATTCTTGAACTCTTGCTGGAAGAACTGGGCAGCGAAACACACGTCATTGCCACTGGCGGTCTGGGACCAATGATTGGGACCGGATCGAAGTACATTAAGAAGGTGGACGATTTTCTAACCCTCGAGGGCCTGCGCATTATCTGGGAGCGCAACTTGGCGGCGCGTGCCGGGCTCGGAGCCTAAAGGCGCGCAAACTTCCCTGCGAACGAAGAACAACCGCGGTGAACGAACTCCTTCCACTTCGCGCTCCACCCGCTGAGCTACCGTGGAAGATCGAGTCAATTACTTCAACTATTTCACCGAAATCGAGGAGCAGTTTTTGCGCCGACGCGGCGGCGGACTGCTGCTAACAACTCTCGACTGGGTTCTGATTGAGACCTGGAAAGACGCCGGCGTTCCGCTGAATGCTGTGCTGCGCGGAATCGATGCCGCGTTTGATCGCTACGACCAGCGCCCCTCGAAAGCACAAAAAATAAATAGCCTGGCATATTGTTCACAGGCTGTACTGGCTGCGGCGGAAGAGATGAAAGAGGCAGCTGTGGGCAGCGCGGCCGAGCAACCAGCGGGCAAATCAACCGCGGAGCAAGGGTTTGAGCCGGATTTAATCGCCGCGTTTTTACGCCGCAACGCCGATTTTCTCGAATGCTGCAAAGCTACCGCGCAGTTCGGGAGTATCCGTTCAAACCGTCGCCCAAGACTGCGCGGCCACGTTGCGGAAGCAGGCGCAAGAGATTGAAACCCGGAGAGCTTCATTGAGGCTGGAGGATTTGGAGCGGCATCTCACCGTGTTGGAAGAAAAACTTTTTGCCGCTTTACTTACCGCCACGCCGGATGAAGAAATCGTGGCCGTGCGCGCGCAGGCGGACCGTGAACTAGCGCCCTACCGGCGAAAGATGGCATCTGCGCAGATCGAGCAATTGCAAAAACAGTATGTTCACAAGCGGCTGCTGGAAAAATACGGCTTGCCGCGCCTAAGCCTCTTTTACATGTAACTTCACTGGTTATCGATTTCTGGTTGGCGATTCCTGATTTTCGATTTCTGGTATTAGATTTCAATGACGCATTCCTTTGATGTGCTCATCCTCGGTGGCGGCGCAGCGGGACTCATGTGCGCCATAGAGGCCGGCAAACGCGGGCGGCGTGTCGCGGTGCTTGAACATGCTGACCGGGTGGGAAAAAAGATTCTGATCTCCGGCGGGGGACGCTGCAACTTCACTAATCTTCACTGCCAGCCGGAAAATTTTCTTTCCTCGAATCCGCACTTTGCCAAGTCGGCATTGGCGCGTTACACGCCGACAGATTTCATCGCCCTCGTCGAAAAACATAGCATTCCCTATCATGAAAAAACTTTGGGGCAACTGTTCTGCGACCGTTCGGCGCGCGACATTCTCGGGATGCTGGAACGCGAATGTCTTGATGCCGGAGTTAGCGTTTTTCTGAATATGCAGATTCAGCAGGTTGAGCGAGGTCCGGACTTCATTGTGCATTCTTCCAACGAAGTATTTAGGGCTCCCGCGCTGGTGGTCGCAACCGGAGGGCTTTCGATTCCGAAGATCGGCGCCACCGCTTTTGGATACGATCTGGCGCGGCAGTTTGGGCTTGCGATCCAGGAGCCGCGGCCGGGGCTGGTGCCGTTGTTGCTGAATTCTAAGGATTGTTCCCGCTACTGTGAGCTGGCAGGAGTGTCGGCGGAGGTGATTGCGTCGTGTGGGGGGCAGCAGTTTCGTGAGAAGATGCTGATCACGCATCGCGGCTTGAGCGGACCTGCGATTCTGCAGATTTCCTCGTATTGGAAAAAGCCGGAGTCAGTCGCGATTGATCTTACGCCCGGAGGAGAGGTTACAGCCGAGTTTCGCGATTCCAATGTCCCCAGAAATCTAGACACCCTCCGGGCGGAGCTACGGAAATTTCTTCCCAATCGTCTCTCGGATCGTTGGCTGGATGCGCACGCGCCGGTCTCATGGACCAATCTCGCACTGGCCGATCTGGAACATCAAGTGCATACCTGGACGATTTCACCGACGGGCACAGAAGGCTACGAGAAAGCTGAGGTGACAGCGGGCGGTGTTGCTCCCGACGAACTCTCAGCCAAGACGATGGAGAGTCGCAAGGTTCCGGGGTTGTTTTTCATTGGTGAGGTAGTGGACGTGACCGGACATCTTGGCGGCTTCAACTTTCAGTGGGCGTGGGCTTCCGGAGCTGCCGCGGGACGAGCGTTGTGAGTTCTTAGTTTGGCGTCTTCATTGCTGGGCAAAAGGCGGCCGCTTGATTTCGCGACCAAGCATCTATGGTTTCCCATTTTGGGAAAATCGCGAGTCAAAGGTGCTACAGAAACAACCGTATTGGTCTTGGAAAAATACTGAGGTATTTAAGTTCAGCATCCACTTCGCGGAGGATCACTCGTCTATGCGACTGCCGAACGAACCCAAAGGCTGGAGAAAACTGCAAAGAATGGCGCAACGGGAAAATGATCCGCAGAAACTTGCTTCTATTATCGATCGCATGAATCGTCTTCTGGATTCGCACGAAAAGATGGACGCTAATCGAAACGTGGTTGAATCCGCGACGTGGAACAAAGATTCTGATGGGCCTCCTCAGCTCAGGGTACAAACCTGGCAGCATGAAGCATAAATGGCGGTTTGGGTTCGACGTTTTTTCGTGCGAAAGGTTCGCGGCTAAGGCCGTTTAGCCCTGACCGATGCCGTAGAATCAAATCTTGCTCCTAAACATTGAAAAGATGATCTATGGCGGCGACGGACTCGCTCGCCTTCCGGCAAGCGATCAGGGACGCGGCAAGGCTGTATTCGTTCCTTTTGTACTTGCGGGAGAGAAGATCGAAGCGGCGCTCACAGAGGAGAAGCCGGGCTTCGCTCGGGCTCGCGCCACCACGATACTGGAACCTTCAGCGCACCGTATACCGCCGCCTTGCCCTCATTACGGCCGTTGCGGCGGGTGCAACTACCAGCACGCCAGCTACGAGCATCAACTTGAGATCAAGAAGGAGATCCTGCGCGAGAACCTGCGGCGGATTGCCAAGCTCGAGCTGGATTGCGAAATTGAGGCGCATCCTTCGCCGCCTTGGAATTATCGCAATCGATCGCGCATGCAGGTGCGGACTCGGCCGGAGTTTGCGGTGGGATATTTCAGGTTCGCATCGCATGATCTGCTTCCAGTCGAGGAGTGTCCGATCAGTTCGCCGCTGATTAATCGCGCCATTGCCGCGCTGTGGCAGGCTGGGCGCACGGGCAAAGCCGTGGAAGGCGTGGACGAGGTTGAGTTTTTTGCGAATGAAGATGACACCCGGCTACTGGTCGAGCTTTTGTGCGCTCCCGAGGCGCGCCGTGCTGCCGTGCGGGCATGGGCCGAGGACCTTTGCGCCGCGATGCCGGAAATCGTGGGCGTGGCGGCATTCCGTGAGCCGCAAAAAGGTGTACTGACGCCATTGGTCACCGTCGGTGCCTCGGAATTGAGCTACCGGACTAAGGCAGGAGTCTACCGCGTCAGCGCGGGGGCTTTCTTCCAGATCAACCGCTTTCTCATCGATGAACTGATCGACCTGGTGACTGCGGGCCGGTCCGGCGAGCTGGCTTTGGACCTCTATGCCGGGGTAGGACTGTTTTCCACAGCCCTGGCCTGTAACTTCCGTCACATCGTTTCGGTTGAGTCGTCACAGACAGCCACCAATGACCTTCAATACAATCTGCCTGCTGGTGGTAAGGCTGTGCATTCCGCAACCGAGCAGTATCTAGCGGGGCTTGGAGGTACGGAGCGTGTCAAGCAGGATGCAGCCCTCCCTCAGTTAGGGAATACGCTCGATCTGGTAGTTGTGGATCCGCCCCGCGGCGGTTTAGGAGATCGCGTGGCGCGTTTGCTGGCGAGAGCAGGCGCGCTCCGCGTGACCTACGTGTCGTGTGATCCGGCGACCCTTGCCCGCGATCTGGTGCCGCTACAGGCAGCGGGTTATCGCATCGAGCAGGTGCATCTGATCGATCTGTTTCCGCAGACCTACCATATCGAAAGCATCGTACAGTTAGCGCGATAAGGCCCCTAGTTGGGCGCTCCCCCCGGCGGCTAAAGCCGCTTGTAGATTTGGCGGTTTACGGCGCGGCTGTAAGCCGCGCCCTTTCAAATATCTACCCGCGCTTAGACCATGGCACACAATGCCGACCTTGCCTCTTCCTAAGCAGCCGACTGCGCCATCCACTCCACCTGAATTCGAACCGTCGTCTCCGCGACAACCAATGTTGTGGGCTGCACTGGCTTACTCGACGGGGATTGTTGCCGGCACTTATATGAATCGTCCGCCGTCGTGGTGGGTATCAGCTGGCGCCGCGT
Source organism: uncultured Acidobacteriaceae bacterium (assembly GCA_963789625.1). GTDB lineage: Bacteria > Acidobacteriota > Terriglobia > Terriglobales > Acidobacteriaceae > Sulfotelmatobacter. Next base: position 252,829 of record CAWBLK010000012.1, read on the forward strand.
TTATCGCTGCGGGAATTTATTTCGCGCGCAGAAGGAAATGGCTCGGAGCAGGTCTGGCGCTGGGCGTGTTTTTCCTGGCGGGCTCGCTGCACATGCAAATGTGCGGATCAGCAAGTCCACTCGATACCAGCCTTCAGCCTTTCGCCTACGGCGATGCGGTCGAGATGACTGCGCATGTGACGCGAGACGGGAAAGTGCGGGAGACTGGTGCGGGTGAATTTCGACAGAGTGCCGACGTTGAAACTGAAGAAATCATCAGCGAGGACGGTGCGCACATTCCCATCCATTCCGGCGTAAGGCTCGGGCTTTACAGCGCACAAACAAACGGGTCGGCATTTTCATCGGACAATACCCCGTTAACTTCCGCGACGCACGTCTTTCACTATGGCGAGCGCATCCGGCTTCCCGTCAAGCTGAAGCTGCCGCGCAATTTCCGTAACCCCGGGGCTTTCGACTACCAGGGTTATCTCGCCGCGAGCGGCATTGCAGCGCTGGGGTCGGCCAAGGCTGAGGATGTGGAAATGCTGCCGGGCTTCGTGGGCAGCCGCGTCGAACTCTGGCGAACTCGCATTCATTCCAGCATCATCGCCAAAGTGCAGGCGCTCTGGCCGCCGGCTCAGGCGGCTCTCATTAGCGCCATGGTAATTGGCGAGGAAGCTTTCATCGACCGCGACACGCGGATCGATTTCCAGCGCTCGGGCACATATCACATCCTTGTCGTGTCCGGAATGAATGTGACCATTCTTGCGTTCGTCGCTTTCTGGACGCTGCGCCGGCTACGGCTCGGAGAGATTCCGGCGACTCTCTTCACGATTTTATTTTGCGTTGCTTACGCCTTTCTTACCGAAGTCGGCGCGCCGGTGTGGCGAGCCACATTGATGTGCGCCATCTTTCTGGGTACACGGCTGCTTTACCGCGACCGTGCCATGGTCAATGCGCTGGGGGCGGCCGCATTGGGGCTACTCGTATTCGATCCGCGGCAGCTGTTCACTGCCAGCTTCCAGATGACGTTCGTTTGCGTGCTCATCGTCGCTGCGATCGGCCTGCCGCTGGTGGAGCGAACTTCGCAGCGCTATCGCCGGGCCTTGGCGCATTGGGATTCTGAAGATTATGGCCCATCGCTGCCTCCGCGCATCGCACAGTTTCGTTTGGACCTGCGGTTGATTGCGGGACGGCTCGCGCGTTTCCTGGGAAAAACAGTTTCGTTACATCTGGTGCGCGGCGTGGCTATTGTTTGCCTGCGCACGTTCGAATTGCTGCTGGTCTCGGCGGTGATGCAGATGGGGTTGGCTCTTCCGATGGCGTACTACTTTCACCGCGCCACCACCATCGGCCTTCCCGCTAACGTGGCTGTCGTTCCACTCACGCAACTCCTAATGCCCGCGGCGGTACTTACGGTAGGCTTGGGATATTTGTCCCTTACGCTGGCGAAACTTCCGGCCTTGCTGACCTCATTTGCGCTGCAAGCTATCACCGGCACGGTACACGGCTTGGGAGGCCTGCGGCTGGCCGATCTTCGGGTTGCGACACCGTCTGTAGTGATGATGTTGGCAGCAGCTGCCGCTCTGATTCTGGCGATGGTCCTGGCACGCCGACGCGCGCTGCTTGCGGTCACGGGATTGGCTGCGCTTCTGGTAGCATCTCTGGCGCTGGCTTTCGTTCCGCCAGATCCGCAGACGCGAGCCGGATTGCTCGAAGTCACTTCCATTGATGTGGGCGAGGGCGATTCAATCCTGCTCGTGATGCCGCAGGGCCGCACTTTGCTCATCGATGCCGGCGGTCCCATTTTCAGTGCTGGTTCGCAACTCGACTTTGGTGAAGATGTGGTCGCTCCTTATCTATGGACCCGCCGCATCTCCCGTCTCGATGCAGTCGCGATTTCTCACGGCCACTCTGACCACATCGGAGGCATGCCCGCGATTCTCAAAGATTTTCGTCCGAAAGAACTATGGGTAGGCCTATTGCCTCCGAGTCGAGCGCTTGAAAATCTGATCGCCGAGGCGCAGGCACTGGGAATCAAAGTGGTGCGGCATTGGGAAGGAGACGAATTTGAACTCGGCGGCGCGAACGTCGACGTACTTTTTCCGCCGCGAGATTGGCCGGTGGGGCTCGAGCCTAAGAACAACGATTCCATGGTGCTGCACGTCAGCTATGGAAACACTTCGGTGCTGCTGGAGGGCGATGCCGAGAAAGCTGTCGAGCGCCGCATCGCCAGCCTACACCATCCGCGTGCGGACCTCTTGAAGGTCGGCCATCACGGCAGCGCAACATCAACCACACCAGAGATTCTGCAGTCCGTAAAGCCGAGTTTTGCCGTGATCTCGGTCGGCTTTCAAAATTCTTTTGGTATCCCGAAGCCCGACGTGCTGGCGCGCCTGCAAAACGCCGGGGCGCGAGTCTACCGTACCGATCTCAACGGAGCTGTCACTTTCTATCTCGACGGCCACTCCGTCACTCCGCGGCTTTCAGCTCTTCCGTAGCATCGTCATCATCCTGTTCTTCGGCGGAGTCGCCTGCGGAAGGTTGCTGCCGGTATTCGGCAATGAGATCGCGCGCCTTCCTGGCATCTTCTTCGCGCACCAGAATGATCATTCCACCCATGCCGGGGAAAGCATCCTGCAGAAGGCTGGCGGAGGCGAGATCGCTGTCAATATTCGCGGAATCGAGCAAGCCCTTGACCACTAACGCCTCCGTCTCCTGCTCGCTGTCGAAGACCTTGACCAACTTTTCATTCGGATCAGGACGGCGTTCTTCCGTCGTCACCTTGGGCTGCTCTGCCATAACGTCTCCCGTTCTCGGAATCGGCCGCGATGAAGACAGGCTCGACTCTGCACTCCAGCGATTCTAACTCTTCCCATGCGAATTTGAGCAACACTCAGTGGATGAGCTTTCTTGCGGCGGGGTTGCGAACGGAGCTGTTTTATCGCTGACCCAGCACCTTTGGGCCGTTTGCTTTTGTCTTTGATTGGAGGAGCATGCTGTGTAACAGGCGCAACGGCGGGCGGTGCGGCAACATCCAAAGATATAGGCAGGAAACGCAAAATGTGCAAAGAGGTCAGCATGAACACGGGAGAACCGGCGGATCACGAAAAAAATGCACTTCGAGGACAAGGCAGCGCAGACGAAGTAGAAGATGAGGCGCGAAGAATTCGGCGTCTGCAGGTGATGATGAGTATGGTGACGTCAGTGATCAGCCAGGATCCTGGCATCACGGTGGAAGAGGCCTCAGAGCTAGCCGCAGGCGCTAAGCGCGCCGCGCTGGCCATGTTTCCCGACAAAGAATTGGCCTACGATCTTCTTTACAAACCCCGACTGCAACGCCTGATGCGAGAACGCTTTCGCCTGCAGTAAGACGGCATGCGATTCTGGCTACTATTCATCCAGCACAGAATTCCGCAGCGTTCCGATACCTTCCACGTTAACTTCCATCACATCTCCCGCCACAAGCGGTCCCACGCCAGCTGGAGTGCCGGTGGCGATCAGATCCCCGGGTAATAGAGTCATTGCCTGTGCGATGTAACGAATGACCACATCCAGCGCGAAGATGAAGTCCTGTGTATTTCCTTGCTGCTTCACTTCGCCATTTATGCGAGTCTCCACGCCAACGCCAGCCCAGGGATCGATTTCATCGGTCACCAGCGGACCCACGGGACAAGAGGTGTCGAAGCCTTTGGCGCGGGCCCATTGCCCGTCTTTTTTCTGCAGGTCACGCGCCGTTACGTCGTTGAGGCAGGTGTAGCCCAGAATGTATTGGCGGACATCCTGATCAGGCGGCGGCTGATGGCAAGTCTTGCCGATCACCACGCATAACTCGCCTTCGTAATCCACGCGCTGCGAGATTTTTGGCCTTCGGACAACACCACTCGGCCCGAGTAGCGCGGAACTTGGTTTAAAGAACAACAACGGTTCCTGTGGAACTTCATTCCCCAGCTCCGCCGCGTGATCCCGATAGTTGCGGCCTACGCATACAATCTTCGATGGACGAACTGGTGTGAAGCAGCGCAGCTTCGTCTACTGCGATCGATTCGATCCGGCGTGTCCGCAGACCCTCCACGTCACCGTCAGATTCTTCCGGAGGTGTGAGCAGAATTCGCAGGATTGACTTCGCGCCCGGCGACGGATTCGACTAGCCCGTAATGGAGCCTGTCCATTTAGTTGAAAGCGGCAATATTTCATCGCTATCTATCTAATCACGAGACATGGAAATCCAACGAAAATTTTCTCTGTAGAGACTTAGATGGAATCCCAAATTCCGGGCACGAACTGAAAATCTTGGCCTTTCCCAAAGCCTTACGGATGGACCGTTTTCGGCAAAATTGCAACACAAATGTAACATGCAAGATTTGCGTTTGACACTGTTTGCGAGGCGTTGCTATAGTCGAAGAGTTCCCTTTGGACGCGGGTTTCTGTAAAACGTCCGGCAGCTGGGATTGTCCAAGCTCACTCGCCAGGGTGAGCCCACCACAACCAAACGACTCACTCCAGCAGTCCGCTCAGCAGGCCCCGCAACCTCCCCGCACCTTGTGCGAGGTTTTAGTAGAGAGGCATGACCTTGTTCGACGATACCACCGCTCATAACTCTGGTTCCTCCACCGCCGTCGCAACCGAAGTAGAACCGACGGTACCCGAACTCACCTCAACCGAACGGAGACTTACCGCGCAAAATCAGGATCCAGTTCCGTCCACAACCACAGCGCAGGCTGAGGAAGCATCGCACGTGACGGCTTCCGACGATAAGCCCGCGAATGAGGATTTCGCCTCAGCGCTGGAGAACTTCACCACGGAGACCGAAGAAGCCGTGGGAGAAGACCGTGTGATCAAAGGCACAGTGCTGAAGCTGACTTCGACTCACGTAGTGGTCGATGTAGGCGCCAAATCGGAAGGCATGCTGCCGCTCTCTGAGGTGTCTGGATCACGAGGGCAAGCCCAAGGTAAAACCCGGGGACGAGATTGAGGTGATGCGCGAGAAAGGGCACACCGAGGAAGGTTACATCAACCTTTCGCACCAGAAGGCGGCACGCATTCATGCCTGGGATGAAGTCGAGAAAGCTCACAACGAGAAGAGGCCGATCAAAGCGGTTGTGATTGAGCGTACCAAAGGCGGTCTCACGGTCGATGTTCTGGGAGTAAGAGCTTTTCTGCCGGGGTCGCAAGTCGATCTGCGACCGATCCGCAATCTTGAGGGCATGAAGGGGCAGACCCTTGAAGTTACGGTGATCAAGCTCAACAAGAAGCGCGGCAATATTGTGGTATCGCGCAAAGAATTGCTGGAAGGCGAGCAGACCGAAAAGCGCAGCAAGACCCTTGAGCATCTGGAAGAAGGCTCGGTTCTGACCGGTGTAGTGAAAAACCTAACCGAGTACGGAGCATTTGTAGATCTCGGCGGTTTGGACGGCCTGTTGCACATCACCGATATGTCGTGGGGAAGGCTTACGCATCCGCGCGACCTGGTGAATGTAGGTGACCAGATTCAGGTGAAGGTGCTGAAGTACGATAAAGATAAGCAGCGAGTTTCGCTGGGATTCAAGCAGTTGACGCCCGATCCCTGGCTGGATGCGGAACATCGCTATCCAGTGGGTGCGCACGTTTCTGGTCGTGTGATCAGCGTGACTGATTACGGCGCGTTCGTGGAATTGGAACAGGGTATTGAAGGCCTGGTTCATGTGAGCGAAATGACTTGGTCGAAGCGGATGAAGCACCCTTCCAAGCTGGTGAATGTGGACGACCAGGTGGAGTGCGTGGTGCTTAACGTGAATCCCACGGAGCGGCGAATCTCTCTCGGCATGCGGCAATTGGCGACAAATCCTTGGGATGCCTTGCACGATAAATATCCTGTGGGCATGACGGTGGAAGGCCGGGTCCGCAACCTGACCGACTTCGGAGCGTTCATCGAGATCGAAGATGGCATCGACGGCTTGGTGCATGTGAGCAATCTAAGTTGGACCAAGCGTGTAAAGCATCCTTCGGAAGTGCTGAAGAAGGGTGACCGGGTGAAGGCTATCGTGCTGGCGATTGAACCCGACAAGCGGAGACTGTCGCTGGGAGTGAAGCAGCTTCAGCCCGATGTTTGGGAGACGTTCTTCGAGACGCATCACACCGGCGATGTGATTCACGGCAAAGTGCTGCGGGTGGCTGCGTTTGGCGCTTTTGTGGAAATTGCGGAAGGCGTCGAAGGTCTGTGCCACAAGTCGGAAGCAGTGGATGGAAACGGACAGCCATTGCATCTTGAACCCGGCGTGGAGCACGACTTCAAGATCATCAAGATGAGCGCGGAGGAGAAGAAAGTAGGACTCAGCATCCGTGCCGTCGGCGAAGAGGCCTCGCGATCGGAAGTTGAGGCTTACAAGCAGCCGGTATCAAGCACCAGTTCGACGATCGGCGAGTTGATCAACTGGAAGCGCGCCAGCAACGAAGGCAACTGATATTTGTTAGATTGCTGATTTGGCCGCCGTGAGGCGGCCTTTTCCTTTTTGGACTCACGCTTGGCGCGTCAGCGATGCTGGTCTAGAATCATTTGTTTGCTTTCTGACATCTGTTCATTAGTGGTAAGGAGCACTTAATTGCCTGAAACTATTTATGACGTCGTCATTATCGGCAGCGGACCTGCTGGATACACAGCCGCCATTCGCGCGGGCCAATGGGGTTTAAAGACTGCACTCATTGAAAAAGATGGATTCCTCGGCGGCACCTGCCTGCATGTCGGCTGCATCCCGACCAAGGCTCTGTTGTTCAATGCCGAACTCTGGGACCAACTCAAAGATGCCAAGGAATTCGGCATCGAAGGCGTGGACGCACGCAAGCTGAACTGGACCGCGGTGCAAGACCGCAAGTCGAAAATCGTAGCCAAGCACGCCAAAGGCCTTGAATTCTTGATGAAGAAGAATAAGGTCGAGACGGTAAAGGGTTATGGCAAACTGACGGGCCCGGCGCAGAATGGGTTGTTAACCATTGAAGTGGTGAACGATAACAAGGCCAGCCATCTCAAAGCGAAGAATGTGATTCTTGCCACTGGCTCTGAGGCTCGCTTGCTCCCCGGCCTCGATGCCGGAGATCGCATTCTTACTAACATCGAGATTCTTAGTTTGAAGGAAATGCCGAAGTCGCTCGTCATCGTTGGTGCTGGAGCAGTCGGTGTGGAGTTCGCGTCGATCTATCGCTCGTTCGATTGCGAAGTGACGATCATCGAAATGCTGCCGCGGCTTGTTCCCGTGGAAGATGAAGAAGTTTCGAAAGAGTTAGCCCGCGTCTTCCGCAAGCGTGGCATCAACTTTCACACCAGCGCCAAGGTGGACAAGGTTGAGAAAACGAAATCTGGAATTGCAGTCACCATCACGGTAGATGGCAAGCAACAGAAGATTGACGCCGAGAAAATCCTGATTGCCGTAGGCCGCAAGCCGCGCACGGCGAACATTGGCCTCGAACGTACAAAGATCAAACCTGATCGCGAATTCATCAAGACTGATTCCTGGATGCAGACAGCCGAACCGGGCGTGTACGCGGTTGGGGATATCGTGCTGGGTACACCGCAACTGGCGCACGTTGGTGCGATGGAAGCGATTGTGGCGGTGGCCAAGATTGCAGGTAAGCCGGGCAAGCCGATTAATCCCGAGCACATTCCCGGAGCAACCTACTGCCATCCGGAGATCGGCAGCGTCGGCCTTACCGAAACCAAAGCTCGCGAAGCGGGATACAACGTGAAAGTCGGCAAATTCCCTTTTACCGCAAACTCGCGTGCGTCTATCGTAGGCCAGCACGAAGGCTTCATCAAAATTGTCTCCGATGCCGACTACGGCGAGATTCTCGGCGTGCACATTATTGGTCCGCAGGCGACGGAACTTATCGCCGAAGCTGTCGCAGCAATGGAACTGGAAGCCACCGTGGAAGACTTGATGTGGACGATCCATGCGCATCCGACTCTGGCCGAAGCCATGCTGGACGCGGCGAATAGCGTTTACGGGATTGCAATCAACGCGTGAACTCATCACTGAGATACGGAGGAAACAAGAAATAAAAAAGGTTTTCTCTGTGCCTCGTGTCTCCGTGGTGAAATGATCTTAGTTTGATCTCTCTAGTCCAACTCGGCACCGTTGACTACGTGACCGGCCTTCGCTTGCAGCAGCAACTCGTCGCTCTGCGCAAAGAAGAGAAGATCGGCGATGTCCTGCTCCTGCTTGAACACAAGCCTGTAATCACGCTAGGCCGCAACGCCAAAGCTGCGAATGTAATCGCATCACCCGAACTACTTACCCAGCACGGCATCGAGCTTTTCGAATGCGACCGTGGCGGCGACGTTACTTTCCACGGGCCCGGCCAGATCGTCGGCTACCCCATCTTCGATCTGCGCGGGTTTGCTACGCCTGACGGCAAACGCAAGACACTAGGCGCCGTCGAATTTGTCCGTCGCCTCGAAGAAGTCCTGATCCGCACCTGCGCGGACTTCTCAATCCCGACCAAGCGAATATCCGGCTTAACAGGCGTCTGGACAAATCCAGAAGACACCACGAGCTATGTGGGGACAGCCGCCTCGGCTGTCCAGCGAAGCGAAGCGAGCCAGAGCGATAGTGCTGTCGAAGCCAAACTCGCCGCCATCGGCATCCACATCTCCCGCTTCGTCACCTCGCACGGCTTCGCCCTCAACGTCCACACCGATCTCAGCTACTTCGATCTGATCATCCCCTGCGGCATCACGGCGAAACCAGTGACCTCGATGCAACGAGAACTCGGCAGAGAACTCGATGTGAATGCAGTTGCTGAATCCATTTCCCGCAACTTCGGCATAGTATTTTCGAGCCAAATACTCTGGGTCGAGGCCTTCGATGCACTGCTCGGCCGCGCCGTCGGGGTTCCGATGCAGCGTCCGGCAGAGCTACGCGAGATGCACAAAGAAAAAGAAGATGATGCGTTCTGGGCCTGAAGAAAATCACGCATGGACTGACGGCGGACACTCACTGGCCCAATATGTCACTCTGCGATAGCATTAGTGGTTCCGCTTATAGTGTGAGCATTTACCATGGCAATCAAGAAGAAAAGTCCCAAGCACAACTCCAACGGTAATTCCCGAGGCAATGGCAAGCCTCCAGCGAAGCCTGACAGCGGCCTACGCACATATTCCATTCCTGACATGCGGCTGGAGCATCCCGACCTCTCTGTTCGCCAGACGACAGAAAAAGACAAAGACGGCGTCGAGCACGTTCGCTACGAAGTTACCGGCAACCTGAACGCTCCGGTCCCGCCGATTCGCGACTCCAATTATCTCGACAAAAAGCAGTGCATCGAGATCTACCGCTACATGCTGCTTAATCGCAAGATGGAAGTCGCGCTCGAAAACCTCTACAAGCAAGGCAAAGTCGTCGGCGGAGTTTATTTCGGCCTGGGCCAGGAGGCCTGCTCCTGCGCGTCGGCCTATGCTCTGGATAAAGACGATTGGTTCGCGCCCATGATCCGCAACCAAGGGTCGCTGCTGGTGCGCGGCTTTCGCGCCAGCGACACCATGATGCAGTACATGGCCAAAGCCGATTCGCCTACCCACGGCCGCGACGGCACCTCGCACTTCGGCGACATCGAAAAGCGCAACATGGTTTCACCGATCTCCATGCTAGGGGATCTCATTCCCGTGCTCTCCGGCGTCGCGCTGGGTGCACGTCTGCAGGGGCGTAACATCGCTGTCATGACCTACATCGGCGACGGAGGCCAATCCACCGGCGTCACCTATGAAGGCATAAACTTCGCCGCTGTGCAAAATCTTGGCCTCGTGCTTTTTGTCGAGAGCAACGAGTGGGCCTACTCCACGCCGTCGGAAATGCAGTATCGCTGCAAAGACCTCGCCGAACGCGCCATCGGATACGGCATCCCCAGCGTGATCGTCGATGGCACCGATGCCTGCCAGGTTTACGATGCCGCCCGCGACGCCGTCGAGCGCGCCCATCGCGGCGAAGGCCCCACCCTGATTGAAGCCAAGATGATGCGAATGAAAGGCCATGCCATCCACGACGCCGCGGCGTATGTGCCCAAGCCGATGTTTGATTTCTGGAAGAAGCGTGATCCGGTCTCGCGCTTCGAAAATTACCTGGTGAAAGAAAAGAAATGGCTGACGGCAAAAGAAAATGCTGAATTGATTTCAGAGGTAGAGCGAGTGATCGAGGCCGAGCGCGAGATCGCGGTCAATTCTCCGATGCCCACGCCGGAATCCGCCGAAGGTGGCGTCTTCTGCGAAGACGGTTGCCATGAGATCGAACCGAAGTATGGGATGCCGAAAGTGAAGAAGAGTAACGGAGGATATAAAGCAACTGAAGCGGCGGTGACATTTGAAATAAAAGTTATGTTCCAAGGCAGTCAAACGGTTGGAGAGATTTACAGCCTGATTCGCCAGGCGATTCTTGCAAAAGATATTCTAGCCGTGAACTACCGAGGTTCGGTCCGCGAGATGTGCCCGCATGTACTGGGTAAGACAAAAGGATCGCCACACGTACTGATGTATCAATTTGCTGGCGAGAGCAGCGGCGGTTTGAGGCAGGACGGGTCCCCCGAGAATTGGCGCTGCCTCCGTATCGAAGAGCTCGCTCACGTGGCTGTAAGAAAATCTAATGGAGAATGGCATACGGCATCGAACTATTCAGCCATGCAGAACTGCGTAGCCGAAATCGATGTCCGAGTAGAAACAAAAGCCGCCTAGAGGCAAATGTTTTAGAAACCAGAACGAGCTTTATCTGTATAAATCCGCGACAAAAAGAGTTTTTTGACCCTATGCTCCTCACCTACCTCGAAGCCATCCGCCAGGGAATCTGGGAAGAAATGGACCGCGACCCCTCCGTCTTCTGCCTCGGCGAAGACATCGGCATCTACGGTGGCGCATTCAAAGTCACTGACGGTTTCATCGACCGCTTCGGCCCTGAGCGCGTCATCGACACGCCTATCGCCGAATCCGCCATCGTGGGTGCGGCCTTTGGAGCGTCGCTCACCGGCATGCGTCCCGTCGCGGAATTCCAGTTCATGGACTTCATCGGCTGCGCCTTCAACCAGATCAGCAACATGGTCGCGAAAACGCATTATCTTTGGGGCGCGCCCGCGCCACTCGTCCTGCGCGGCCCTAGCGGCGGATACGTCCACGGGGGTCCGTTCCACTCTCAGAATCCCGAGATGTGGTTCGTTCACAATCCCGGTCTCAAAGTAATTTGCCCTGCGACCCCTTACGACGCCAAAGGCCTGATCAAAGCCGCCATCCGCGACAACAATCCGTGCATCTTCTTCGAGCACAAATATCTTTATCGCCGCATCAAGGGCGAAGTCCCCGCAGAAGATTATGTTGTCCCCATAGGCAAAGCGAACATTGTCCGTCAAGGCCACGACCTAAGCATCATTACTTATGCGGCGATGGTCCACACTGCGTTAGAGGCAGCCGAGGTTTTAAGCAAGGAAGCTATCGATGTTGAAATCCTCGACCTACGCACCGTCTCCCCGCTCGACCGCGAAGCCATCGCGCATACAGTAAAGAAGACAAACAAAGTAATCATTCTGCACGAGCACTCCCGCACGGGAGGCCTGGCTGGCGAAATCGCCGCTATCATTAATGAAGAGGCTTTCGACGACCTCGATGGCCCCATTGTCCGCATCGCCGGCCTGGATTCGGCGATTCCCTTCTCGCCACCGCAGGAAGAACACTATTTGCCTAAGGTGAGCGATGTGGTCCACGAAGCACAGCGACTGAAAAGGTATTAATCCCCTGATGTAGCAGAGCGAGGCCTCCAGCACCCGGCACAACTAGCGCCCCACCCACTCCATCTGCCACAATAGTCAATCCCGGAGGGGGAACCATGGGTAAATTCATTCTCGGTGTTATCGTTACAGTTCTCGTAATCGTTCTTGGCGGCCTTGGCATCGCCATGCTGGGCTTCCTTCCCACCAACGCAAATGTGGCGCCGCCACACCTTGAGCACCGCATCGCAAACGGAGCTGTTGATGCCTCCATGGAGCGGCATGCACCCCACGTCACAAATCCTTTGCCCCCCAACGACCAGAATTTTGAGGACGGCATGAAGCTTTACACCATGAATTGCGCCGTCTGCCACGGCGGACTCGACCGCAAGCCGGCCTCACTCGCGAATTCGTTCTACCCGCCCGCGCCCAATCTCGTCTCCGATCCGCCCGACGACCCCGAATGGCACGTCTTCTACACCATTCGCACCGGCGTCCGCTACACCGGCATGCCTGCCTGGGATAAGACTCTCAGCGAGCAGGAAATATGGAAGATCACCAGCCTTCTGTCACACATGGAAAAACTACCGCCGACCGTGCAGGATTACTGGAAGACCAGCTTTGGCGTGCCTGCTCCAACCGGGGATGAGGGGAAATAGGGAACCGGAGTGCGAGGACTGGCATTGGTCGGCACGATTAAGAGCAACCAATTAAGCGCTGGTGGCGGTGTTTCTTCGGTATACCAACCGCCTCCACGCCAACTCCCCCAAACGCTATAATATTTTGTTTGCATCCGGCCTTTGTTCTCAACCGTAGGCCGCTTGGAAGGAAATCATGCCGACTGACATCATTATGCCCCAAATGGGCGAATCCATCGTCGAAGGCACTATTACGAAATGGCTGAAGAAGCCCGGCGACAAGGTCCAGCGCGATGAACCGCTTTTCGAAATCTCCACCGATAAGGTCGATGCGGAAATCCCTGCTCCGGCCTCCGGAGTTCTGCAGGAAATCAAAGTCACCGAGGGAACGACGGTCGGCGTGAACACGGTGGTGGGTACAATCGCCGTGGATGGCGAAACCGCAGCTGCGCCGTCGAAAGCCGCCCCAACTCCAGCGCCACAAGCCAAAGAGGACAAGAAGGAAGAGAAGAAGCCCGTTACAGCTCCAACAATCGCGGCCAGCGCTCCATCGGCGCAAGAGTCGACTGAGGATGAAGAGGCTCGCTCTTCACCGCTCGTTCGCAAGATCGCACGTGAACACGGCGTCAGCCTCTCGCAAATCACTGGCACCGGACTTGGCGGCCGCATCACCAAGCAGGACATAATGACGTTCATCGAGCGCCCAGCTACGGCATCGACCGCGCCGGCTCCCCAAGCCGCAGCCGCATCTGCGCCGTCGCGACCCGCCGCACCCACTCCCGCCGCTTATCCCGGCGATCTCGTCCCGTTGACCAACATGCGCAAGATCATTGCCCAGCGCATGATCGAGTCGCGTCGCACCAGCGCTCACGTTCATTGCATGTACGAGGTCGATTTCACCCGCATCGTCACGTTACGCGCAAAACACAAGAGTGCATTCGAGCAGCGACACGGCGTTCGCCTCACGTTCATGCCGTTCTTCGTGCGTGCCGCGATTATCGCTGTACAGCAATGGCCAATCATCAACGCCTCTCTGGAAGGCGATAGTATCCGCTACCACCGTCAAATCAATGTCGGCATCGCCGTCGCCCTCGACTGGGGGCTCATCGTCCCTGTGCTCAAGAACGCCGGAGACCTCAACTTCCTCGGTCTGCAACGCGGCATCACCGATCTCGGCGAACGTGCCCGCAGCAAGAAACTCAAGCCCGAGGATGTCGAGGGGTCGACCTTTACCGTCACCAATCCGGGCCAGTTCGGCGCAGTCTTCGGTCTGCCCATCATTAATCAGCCGAATTCCGCGATCATGGGCGTTGGCGGGATCACCAAGCAGCCTTTGGTGATCACCGATAAAGAAGGCAATGATTCCATCGCAATCCGCTCGGTTGTTCACCTCACGCTTGGTTACGACCACCGCCTGATCGACGGCGCAGTTGCCGACCAGTTCATGGCTTTGGTAAAGAAAACGCTGGAGGGATGGAACGAGGAGATCGGCTAACCCGCATCAGGCAGATGGTTGACTATTTGCGATCGTCGTTTGCTTGCACCAGGTGGAAGCATTCAGGCACTGCACCACGCCGTCGATGATCATAGAAATGCCATTCCTAAACTTCTCGGGATCGATAATTTCTCGCGCCGCCACGGCGTCGACGGTAGATAACGCATTCTGCAAAAATAACATGGCCGCATCTTTCTTTTCGGCGCCTGGCTTAGTTCCAAAAAGCCCCTCGATTCCGCTCACCAATGCGGGAACGAAAGCGATTCCTCTCAATAATTGAGATAGAAAATCCATAACCTTCTCCTTGAAATGTTTTTAGTGGTTCATCCGGTTTGCAGCGGCAACAAAACACTGCTGCTGATGGCATTCCTCAGCTGAGGCTGGCGAGAATGTCATTCAGCGCCGTCAGATTTGCATCAGCACTGTCAGTAGATCTGACAATCAATGTGAGGCATACTTTCAGTTCGGCAGCCTTGACCAGCGCCAGGGCCAACATTCCTGCCATGTCGATTCCATTCGTGCTCGCGTTCTTCAGGGTGTTTGCCGTGGACAAACTTACGCTCTTCAAATTAGTGATGATTGTCGTGCTCGGTATCGTGGTCATAGCTCTCCTTGATTAGTTTTGCGTTGAATTTTTTACTTCAGCCAGTATTTATGCAGCGCAATCGCAACACTGACTCCAGCGCTGATCGCTCCATTCACGATTCGGTTGTGGACACTATTGCGTAAATCATTGCGCTCCAGCGCCGCCACTTTGTCCTCTATCAGCTTCACTCGCCCCGGCTGCCCGTTTCCCACCAGCGTGTCCATCTTCGTTTCCAACCGTACCAGTTTGTCTAGCACCTCGCGCTGGAACTCGATGTCGATTGCCCTTAGCGCCAACTCTCTATCGGTCACTCCCATGCCCAACCCCTTCATTACAGAAGATTGTTACAACGGATAGTCGATATGAAGCGCAGCCGAGTAGCGGGAGTATTTTGGCGGCGAAGAATTATCGTACAGTCGTAAAAAATAATCTTGAGTTGCCGCGAGCCGAGGCAAGCTGAAGGTCTGCGTGTTGAACCTTCCCAACAAATTTCGGTCATTCGCTTGTCCCCAGCTATAATCGTCTTGCCGGACTTCAATCCCATCCCCGCTCGCCGGCGCAATGCCCGCATCAACCTGCACCGTCGTCGACGTATCGCCTGTGATCTGCGCTTCGGTCAGGTCCACTTGGTAGTACTCCCCCACCTGGCTCGTTTCCAGTAGCGGAGGCATGTCCTGCAACGGAAATCGTGGTTGAGCTGGCGGTATATTCGATGGCCAATGGCGCCGCCAAATCGTTCGCGAACCCAATGGTATAAAAACCGCGATCGTCTGCCGGATCTGCTATTTGAATTTCTATCTCTCGCACAATCGCGGTAAATAGTGCTCCTCGGGACGGAACATTCACCGCAATCGCATCGCCCGGGAAAATATCCGCTGCCGCACCCGGAAGAAAATCGCTCCACGTTTCGTAGGTCCCGGACCACGCGGTTCCTGTGGCGTCATCAAGAATCGCCAAAGCCGCATTCTCGCAATCCACATCCGTGCGCGCCCCCGGGGTCTTCGCTACCCGAACCGCGCCCCTCGTCCCATCATCCGGCCCGTTCTCGAGCGAGGCTACGCTTGCCGCATTCTGCACCTGTGCCACCGCTCGTCCCGACCCCCGGTAGCTAGCTACAATCAACTGATTCAGCGCCGGCACATACTGCGGATAAAAATCGAGTGAGGGATCGCTCGTGATCTCGCACTCCGCGCCATCTGCAAGCGCACCCACAAGCTCCGTCACGTATGGTGCGTACTCTGTCGGCGATGTCTGTATTGCAGTACGCACTTCCACCAGCGAAATATGCGCAACGTACGTATAAGCGATGCTGCACTGCATATTCACCGCGTTCACCAATGCATAGGTGCAGAACCCCGGCGCGTTTTCTATAACGTCGTCGTATAACACCGTCACCGCCGCCACCAGCGTCTCCGGATTACTCGGATCAATATCCTGCACCTCTAGAACAAATCGAACATTTGCCGTCACTCCTGCTCCGCCCCATCCGCTGCCTGCCGGATGCAACGAGGAGTGATAAGTTTCCCCAGCCCGGTACACCTCCATCGAATACAAATAAGTAGTAAAGAAATACTGGTGCCCGGCTGTGGTGGCCAGAACCGGACCTGTAGGTGCTCCGCTGATCAACGCCTGAATTGTCAAACCTGCGCCGGATGGCGTTACTTGAAATCCCGCCAAACATCCCGCCGCAGAGATTGCTCCCGGATAGAGTCCGCCCAGCACTCCTTGGGAAGCGGCCGTAAAGCTTACATCCCCGTGCTCTAACTCCAATGCCCCTCCCAGTTCAATTTGCTCACTAAAACTCACTGAAGTCTGCCCATCCACTCCGGTCCCACCTGCCACCTGCAACGTCTGTGCTACCACTGAAACCGCCGACGATGGATCGTTCACCACCCACGTCGCCGGATCGAGGCCGGGTCCCAAATATTCTTCATCAATCAGCGTGGGTTTGGCCTGGGCGAAGGGCTCTTGCGAAAGATAGAACTTCAAGCTTTCACCATCACCCACAAGATAGTCGCGGACGTATGCCTGTGGCTCGTCTTGTCCAATCACTGTAAGTTCATTCGCCAGCAGATTCGGACTGCTCAGCCACAATCCTTCCGGAGAGAAGTTCGAATCACTTTCATTCAGTACATAGCTTGCCGCCCCGACCGGTGCCAGGATGAGCGCCCCATTCATCGTGCGAAAGCTCGCCCGGGCAGCAAGCGCAATCTCCGCCGCATGATATGAAAAGTTCTTCTGTGGATTTACTGCATAGACTGCCAGCGTATCCAGGTCCTGAACTGCGCTCGTGTCGAACCATCCCGGCAATAAATCCTGCGCCAGTTGCCGGAGCGCGTCACCCGCGCTCCGATCTACGAAAGGGGATCGAGCCGGCAGCGCCTTCTGATTAAGCAGAATCTCGTCGCTCTGCGCCACCACGTTGTAGCGATACACCGGCCCTGGCTCCCCCCATCCCAGGTATTCATATTGTGGCGCTGAAGTTACGTACCCGCTGAACACATCACTGCCATTCGTCTTGCCGAGCATCACTCGTGCGCCCATCACCGGAACCACAAATCCCGGAGTATTAGCCAGCAAACTGAATTGCAATTCTGCCGGTTGATTGAGCTTTCGCTCGACTTTCGGTGGCTTTGTTCCATCTACAGCTCCGCTATAGTCTTGCGGCCCTTGCCCTTGAAGATTGTCGATAGTTAGCTTCATCTTAGTCCTGAGTTACTAAGTTCCTTCGAAAACACAATTTCACCCGCTTGCGACGCCGCTTACTCTCAATCGTTAGCTTTTTGCGATTCCAGTATTTGACAAAACGCAGCTTTTAGATTGGCATACTCTCGGTCCCCGAAGATCAAGAGTTACTGCTCCAATCAATTTTCCCGACTCGGGAGAGGTCGAATCGGCTTATTCAGACATCGCTCCAGGAAAAGCGCCTGTCCTCAATACACCGCCGCCATAGCTGCTGGGAAATAACTTCGATAACACAACACGGTCTGTCCATCGTTTGTGTCTGTAAACGGTAACGCGATGAACGACGCATGCAGCCCGACCGACGTTAGCGGTTCTGCGAACTCCGCGAAATCTTCCCGCAAAAACTTTAGCGCCGAACTAGTTCCAATGTTCTGCTGTGTATTAGTCGTCGCATTCGTATTCGTAGCTCCTCCACTTTTCGGCGGTTTCCATCCTGCGCCGGACTTCAACCCCACTCCACCACGCCCCGCACCAGGATTCGGACTCAACCGCGGATAGTAGAAGCAAACGCGTCCGCCAGACTCCGGCTCCACCACAAACAATGCCGACCATTCCTGAAAAAACGATCCACCCTCTCGATCCACGAACGCCGCCACGACTTGAGCCGACGCTCCGCTCGCTGGTGCTCCCGCAAGCAGAGGTTGCGCCAGAATCACTGAAGTCGCCGTAACTTCCACCATGCGCCCCACGTTGAAGGTGACTCGGCGTACATAATTTGCATCGTTATTCACCGCCGCAGGGTTACTAACATACGCCGCCGAAATTCCCGACCCCACATACCCGACCTGCTGTTGATAATCGAGATCTACTGCGATCAGATCTCCTACCGCAAACCCACCCACAGCCCCCGCTCCAAAAACAATTTGGTTCGCAGTTGATCCCGGCAGCACCGCCACTGCCGCAATCGGCGTGCCCCCCGAAGGAGACGGGGTCGCGCTCGGGCTGGTTGCAAGCACGTTCATGTGCTCGGACCCGCCCGCAAGAGCCATCTGCAACTTGCCCCACTCCCGGAAGTCGAACTCCACCCTTGCTTCGATCGGCCCGCGGAACTGCATCGCAGGAAACGCATTCGTTCCCGATCTCACCACGTCCGTCGGGGTGTCGTAGAAGCGCTCGAAGTTTTCAATCCAACCCAAATCGAGCCACGAAACCGGCGGCGAACCGAGCGGAAACGCACCGCTGACAGCCGGGTCAAAGATTGTTGGCGTCTCGGTCGTGCGATTCACCGGCGCAAAGTACGCGCGAATCTGCCGTGTCACCGGAACCATCGCTGGACGCAGTGGAGATGTGCTCATAAAAGCGTTACCTCCGAGAAGAAGAACACGGTAAGGCTGGCCCGCCGCTCTACGCGCCCATCCTGATAAGCCTGCGTATACATCGCGCGGCGCACTGCACGTCCCTGGTAGGCCAGCGTGTTATCCTCCACCCCACTCGTCGTCGCTTCTTCAAACGTCGGCTGATTCCAGAACACGCTCGTCCCAAGGTCTGCACTTGGCGACTGCGTGTAATCGTACTTCTCGGTATTTGTAGGCTGGCATATCCCCAGCAGTTCGTCGTCGAGTTGCCCCAACACTCGCCCGCGATCCACCATGCTCTGCACCGTTCCCAACGTGTAGTACGAGATCACGCACTCTAGGCTCATCAATGCCGAATTGCGGGCGTGCCCGCCAACAATGGAAGCATTACCCCACTCGATGTAAAAGGTATTTGGCTGCGGCTCTCCCGATGCCGGCGGCAAATTCTCCGTCACCAACACCGCAGGCAGGGTCGCCCCATTGATCGTCACCGTTCGCGCCGGATTCAAGCCTGCCAAGCGTTGCTGCAGCGCGAGAAAAAAACTGTCTTTAGCAAATTGCATGCACACCAGCTTCTGGCGGAGACCTTTTGGTCTCAGCCCGGAACAACAATCTGAATGTTGCCGTTGTATTTACGGGTTCATGAACCGCGAGAATCCGCGACGGATTCGCCCACGCAGCAGGCACACGCTAGGAGCCAAGAAGTACTAGCGAATGGCTCCTCCTCACTCCACCGCAGTTACCACATAAAAATATGCTGTCCCTGCGAAATTCTCGGTCACGACCACCTCAATGTGAAACAGATCGCCGTCATACAACAGACCTAGCGCCGAATCAAACAACTCTTCTGCCGACCCCATCCCGAGCACCGGCAGTTGCACATCAATCG
Organism: uncultured Acidobacteriaceae bacterium; assembly: GCA_963789625.1. Lineage (GTDB taxonomy): Bacteria > Acidobacteriota > Terriglobia > Terriglobales > Acidobacteriaceae > Sulfotelmatobacter. Next base: position 272,168 of record CAWBLK010000012.1, read on the forward strand.
CCGAGGCCGGCAACGTAAACTCGATTCTCCGTGTCGGCCCAGCATTCCCGGTCGGCAGATTGCAAGCCACAACCGGCGCGATGATGAAGCTTTGCACCCCAGGATCGACGAGGCCCAACTGACCTCCCGCATCGCTTGCCATCGCGGTCGCCGGTAGCAACAGACTCACCTGATCCCCACCCAGCGCCGTCAACATCGCATTCGCAGCCCGCACAAACGCCGCCCCACAGATTCCGCTTCCCATGATTCCCCCGTTTGCCAACGACTATCGACCAACGACGCTTTTCTCTATGCACTCTTTTGCGATACATACGGTGCCAGCAAGCTGCGCACCATGTCATCCACCAGCGTGGGTCCAAAATATTGCAGGCGCAGTTGGTTAATCTGGCTCGATTGCACATTCAGCCCCGGCGTGTTCTGCGCGTTCTTTACGATCTGCGCACACGCTACCTGTACCGGCGTCGGAATCGTGCTCCATCCCGCGTTGTAAACCACATCCACTTCGTTGAAGAACAATCCCAAAGCGTTCACCGGGAAGGTAAGCTCGCCGCTATCTGCCCAAATATCAATCGTTGTCGGATCAATCGCAGTCCACATGCCTGGCAACGAAAACACCAGCGCAAACTCCAGGCTCATCTCAGGAAATGGCCACTCCCCTCGTCGCGGAATCCCGTACCTTCCCTGTAGCGTCACGATCGGCGTCGGCAGCGGCGCCACCGTAACCATCGGCAGGTAACTGACTCGAACCGTGTTCAGGTCTGGCGGCAACTTCAGCCGCTCCTCATATTGATTCACGCCCAGCGTCAGCCGTCGGCAATGCGCATCAATGATTGCCGAAGCCGCCGTGATCCACGACGGATCCGTAGTGGCATCCAGCCCGTAAGTCAGATAGTCCGTAGTAGCGAGATAATTCATAGTGAGTCCTGGTCGTCAGTTGTGATCCGCAAGTTGTAAGCCGCCAGTTGTCAGTGACCGATCTCCGTTGCCTGTCCACCGCTCCTACTCTGTTCGACTGGCAACTGGCCACTGACAACTGGCAACTGCTCTACCGTTGTATGTTCACCTGATAGTGTGCGAAGTTCGCCCCCTTCACCACCGGTGCGCCAAACTTCACCACCACCATCTGCTGAGTCAACGCACTCGGCAGCCCCAGTTTGAACACCCTCGGATTCGGATCGGTCAACCAGTGATACTCGATCAAATCTTCGGTTACGATGTACGCTGGCAACACCGCCGTGCCCGAACCTGGCGTCCCCGTGTAAGGAACCGCCCAATCCGGAATCAGCGGCAGATCTCCAGCCTGCGTGCTCAACGCTTTCACCCGCAATCCACCCGTGATTTCCACGGTGTTGAGCACCACGTTGAACTCCGTCTTCATTTCCCGGTCGATCAAATCCAATAGCACGGGATTGGAGTAAATGGCCGTCGGCCGTACCGCATACGACGAATTCGACACCATCTGCGCGATCGTGCTCTTGAGGTTGTCCACAATCAGCTCACTGGTTGTGATCGTGGTCGTATTCCCGCCCGCCACAATCTGTCCGATCACGCCGAAATACTGTAATGTCGTCGGCGTGCTGAGTGACGTGTCGCTGCCGTTCCACAGCGCAACATCGTGCGTGCGCAATAGTCCATCCACCGAATCGGCCAGATCCTTCGCCTGCAAGTAAGCGAACTGGCTTTGTTGCGCCGTCATCTCTAGATCGAACAGGTTGTAGTTGATCTGCGAAACCAGCGCCTTCAGCGGCACCGCCATTTCCACTCGCGTCGGCGCTCCCACCGTAGGCGCTATATTTCGTGGATCCACAAACGCCTGCGTCGCCGAAGGTGAGTTGATCGCCGTCTCTTCAAAGAACCTTGAAGGATGCCCCGTTGCCGGCACCTGCTTGATCCTTTGTCCAAACGCTCCCCGTCGGCGCACGATGTCAAAAATCTCTGTTTGATACCGGTCAATCTCTATTGCGCCCGGCCCAAGGTAGTCGGCCGACGCGTACAGATCTACAAATTGTCCTTGCATGTTTTCTCCTTCGTTGATTTTTCCTGCGATTAGAATTCAATTGCGTTGACTTGCTTCGCCCCAAATGAAAAAGGCACGACTAGGTCGTGCCCCATCTCGTCTTGTTGCCGTCTAAAACCTAAGACCCAACACCCAAGACCTATTCGATAATCCCCGCTCGCGCCAACTCCGACTTCACTGCAATCCGCTGCTCCACGCTCAGACTCTGCAGAGTCTTGTCCAGCACGCCCTTGTCAATCTTTTCGCTGCCAGTCTCATCGCAACTCTTAGCCAGGATCGCCGAAACCAGCGGTGGCAGGGTCTTCCGCGCCATTCGCGCCGCCTGAGCTTTCAAATCCGCGTTGGATTTCTCCAGTTCAGCGACTCGCTCCTGCAAATGCCGCGCCCCTTCGCCTCGCGCCGAGATCTCATACGACGGCTGCTCTTCCACCGCCGCCACAATCCGGTCTACTTTCGTGTTTAGCGCTTCTTGCTGCGCATCCAATCGCCCCAGCACACGATCCAACGATTCAGCTGCCGTCGCCAGCCGTTCCGCCGTCGTCATCAACTGCTGCACCATTTCCTCATTCATGCTCTTCTCCTCCTCGGTTATCTCACCGCAAGTTTTTTGTTTTCGATATTCGGTACTAGCTTCTAGGTACTAGTTGCTCAACTCAATCCACGTATTCTGATAAGCCGCTTTGTCCCTTCTCAAAATCGCCGCTCCCGTGAATGTCACTTTCGAGAGCGTCCACACCCGCGCCCTCGCATCCGCGATCTCCACGCCGGTAACTTCATAGGACAGGCCCAGTCCGCCCGGACCCGCTGCCACGCAAGTCTCGGCACGAATCGTGGGGTGAAAAGTTTCGCCGAGTTCCCGCTCTTTCACTGCGATCTTCCTTGTCGTCGCAGTCAAACCACGAATCCGCCCCACTGCGGCCCGCAACGAGGCTCTCAATCTCGATCCCTCCGGCCAATTCTCAAGTCCCGGCGGATCTACTGCCGCATGGATCACGCCAGCGTTCACGAGCCTCGCTTGAAAGGAATCGACCGGTCGACCGTCGCTGCCCGGCCGCGCCTTCGCAATTTCCTCCACGATCTCCGGGAAATCCCTGGCGAAAAGGTACCCGCCCAACTCCAGATTTCGTCCCACGATCTCCGCGCGCGTGATCACGCCCACCTTACGCCGCACATCGTGCCGGTCCAGAGTAGGCGAGTAATCGAGCGCCATCCCCAGCAGCGAGGGCAAAGCTAGTTCAGCCGCGCGCCGTGTCAGTACCACCAGATGCCCTTTCGCTCCCGAAGGCGCCCGCTGCGAAGGCACATCGACCATCGTCAATACTCCAGAAAACGCCGCCCGGTTCGGATGTCCCACAACTTCCGGCATCGCCACCGCCATGCTCTTTAAATCAATCATCTGCTGTCCTTGTTTTGCCTTGTCATTCTGAGCGAAGGTCGAAGAATCCCTACAACTGATTGAGTCCGCTCGTTTCGGGCATGAAACCTTTACTGATTAGCCGCACCCAAATCTGGCAACCCACGCATTCTCCTAACTTCGTTTACCGTGAGTACTCCATTCTGCAAAAGAATCTGTTGGATCTGCGCCTCCTCCAACGGATCTTGCGTATCCAATTCCGCAAACACAAACTCCAGATCATTCCACCCCAACCTTTTCTGAATCGCATCCCGCGTCAGGTGTTCCGCAAGCAACCGTGCCGTCGGAACAATCGCCTGCCGAAACGCCAGGTCGTTATATTCCTCCGCCGTCGACCGGTTCACATCCGCCTCCACTCCCAAATAAAACGGAGGCAAATCAAACGCGTCGGAGATCACACGCAACAAAAACTCCTGCCATTGCAATCTCAAATCGGCGTCGGTTCCTCCCCCGAAGCGCAAAACTTCCGGTTTGCTCTCAACCGAGAGGATTGGCACCCGCCCCGTACCCTCAATCTCGTCCTGCCACCACCGAATCAGCCGCTCGTGATGTTCCGGCGTCAAATCCTGGAGCCACAACGCATACTGCACCACCGAATTCGAAGCCAGCCGCGATGCATACCGGTGTGCACCCATGAACGCATTGATGGTCTCAAACGCAACTTCCAGCCGTCCCAATCCAAATGGCGTGTGCGTCCGCGGATTCAGCCGTATGTAAATTAGTTCGTCATCGGCCAAAGTGATCTGGCTCTTCTGTCCTGACTGATCCGTGACCTGCAAATAGCGCTGCCCTTGCGGTGAGCCATCCCAATCCAGATTCATCCGGATCGACGCTCCGTCCACAGGCCATAGCAGCAATGGACGTTGCGAATCACCCGACGTTTCCACCTCGATCGCCCCATATCCACCCACGATAATGTCTTCCAGTACCTGCTCCGAAAACGAACGGAACGAATCGTCGGGATTCGGCGCATGAAAGTTTTCCGTCAGAATCTGCACTCTCTCTGCGCCGTCTGGAATCGCCTCCAGAGCGATTCCCTGCCGTGGTTGAATCCGCCAGCGCATCCCCGCAATGCGGTCCTTGATCGTGTTGATCGCCCGCCGGGGAACCGGAATCTCCGAAAACCTCCGCAGGTTATAAGCTGTGGGCTTGGGCATGATGTCGCCCGGTGGCCCGTATGAGTTGAAAATAGAAGGCAACGGCAATGTCCGTCGCTTCTTCTCCGCGTTCCCTAAAGCCGCGGCCGAAGACACTCCGGCAATCCGGCGCAAAGCGCCGCGCAAGGTTTCTTTAATGTTCATAAGATTGTTTCCGTAACGCCGGCGTCTCGCCGGCCAAAAGTCCGTCTATGTGGGACAACCGCCGTCGGCTGTCCATCGAACACAACTCGACAATGCTAGTGTGGCGCGGGCACTCCTGCCCGCGAACTCTATCCACGGGCAATCACCCAACCCAACAAAAAAGCCCCGCCGCAGCGGAGCGTTCGTGCAATGCAATCACAATTACCGTCAGTATGGAGTGAATATGAAGGCCATGCCAGCCAACGACCAAAGAAACCCGCTCGATATGGCAACCCAGAGGGCCGCATATCGCCGCATTCCTCTGCCAAACCATCCAGTGACAAATGCTGCCGCCGAAAGCAGGAAACCCACGGTCGGAAAGCAAAGATGCAACTGATGGAAAATGCTGTCCCGATCCAAAAACAGCGAGGTCACTGTCGGCACACCCATGATCAATAAATAAAAGACCTGGCTCGACAAGCCGAAGAACACTGCTAGGAGACTCACGTTCTCTCGCGCATCGATTCCTTCCGTTCGCCTGCAGCCGCGATAAAATATTGACGTCACAAGCAGACTGATGTTTGCAACAGATACAGCTGCGATCAGGATTTTGACTGCCGAAGGATGTATTTCCTGATTCACGCCCTCAACTCCCGCCGTGCCACTTCCGCAATCATCGGCATCTCCGCCGCCACTGCAATGCGAATTCTTTCATCCTCCATCATGCTCAACGCAAACTGAACGCTCTCTTGCCCTCGATCCAGGTCGTCATCGATAACAGCCGTTAGCACGGGCGCCGTGTCAGTTATTTTCGACATAACAGGCGCGATCCGTGGATACCGCGCAGCGAGCGTAATCGCCGCATCCACGCTAGCCTTCAGCGACACGGCCTGAAACAACTTGATCTCACCTCGCACCCGATACCCAAAATCAAACTGAAACGGATCGCCTGGCTTCGTGTAAGGCACAACCGGAACTGGAACAACGATCTTTCCGACCCCTGCCTGCTCAAACGCATCTCGCATCTTCCCCAAAATCCGCTGCCGCCCACTCACCTCACGCTTTCCACCAGCCTTCGTCGTCTCGAGATACATCGAAGCCATCGCTTCGATTTCCAGCACCGGATCTTCCGCCAGGCAGCCCTTCACCGGCGAAAGCTGAATCACGTTCGAAAACGAATCTTCCAACCGCCGTAGCAAAATCTCACGATCCCGCGTCGTCGCCAGCTCTCCACGAATCTCCCGCTCCAAAGCCGCCAACACCTCGACATCCGCCTGCGAATCCAAACACTGCACGCGCCGCCAATCCCGCGTGAACCGAACTTCCGCGAACCCGCCTGCCTTCCCCAGCCTCAACCATCACCAGCCCAATATTGACAAACTCATCCTTCACCGCGTCCGGCACATACCGCAGCAAAAAGAATTCAAGTTGTCGTTTATCAGCCAATGTCTTACCCTGCGTTCCTCTGTGCCCTGCGCCTGCCCTGAGCGAAGTCGAAGGGTGTTGAAGGTTTTAAGCCTGCTCCCTCCACTCCGGAAACGGCCGCCGCGGCGAAACTCGAAACGCCTCAATCAACTCCCGCACCACACCCCGCCGCCCAATCAAAGTCCTCACCAGCTTCTCCAACTCATCCCACTCCCCGCTGTACCACTCCGGAGGAATCTCCCCCGCCAGGGTCCAAACAATATCCTCTTCCATTTGCTCGATGCGCGAGAGCCACGGTTCAAACGACTCCCACCCCCGCACACCCTCATATACTTCATTCCGGGCATACACACCCCGCAACGGATAATCCGGAAATGTCCACTCGCCCGCATTGAAGCAATATCCCTGGTCGATAAACGCCGCCGTATATTTTCTATCCCGCAATTTTCGCCAGAACGCCGCCTGTCGCCCATTTGCATTCCCCGTCCATTTGTCCACCACCAGCATTCCGGCAAAAGTCTCCAGATTTCGCACCAGACCGAACATTTCCGCCGGAAGATAATCGAACACTTGCCCTTCGAGCGGATTCACCGCATAGCGCGATCCAAATTGTAGTCCTGGCTGGCACCGGATAACGTCATGCGCCAGTTGAATGTGCAACTCCGCCGTATGTTCCACCAGCCAGTCGCCCACCTCCACCACTTCCGTTGCCGGCACCGGCAATCCCGCTCGCTCCGCCAGTCGAGTCGCCAGCATCTCATTCGTAAGAACTCGCAGGTGCTGCGGATTGTTCCTAAACTTCACCACGTAGAATTGCCCGTCGGAGCAGCGCATCAAATGTCCTTGCGCGCCGCCCCGCATTCTTCTAACGTGTTGGACCGCTTCCACCAATGTAAGTGTGGCGCGGGCGCACTCGCCCGCGAAACTCGAAGTCGCTACTTGTACTTTGCGGCAAAGCCCGACATCATACGCCATCATCTACCGATTTGCTGTGACGAATGAACATCCTGCGATTGCCGCAAGCAATCACCCCACCACCAGGCTTGCCATCTGTAGGCCTCGCTTCTTCACGCCCCGCCCTGCGTCTTCTCGACGCACCATCAGAGCAATCGCCAGTGCCATCACACAATCATCATGCGCCCCGTCGGCTGCAGCCGTATTTCCGTCCGCGCGTCTTACGAATGTTCGGCACTCTTCCAACAAACGCGGACTGCGAAATAACTCCGGCGCCGCCATCAGCACCGCCGCCATATTCTCGATCATCGGCGGACGAGTAGCCGCGGTTGTTAGCCATCCCAACTGCCCATCTTTCTCGAAAAGATTCTCATACCTCAAAGTATTCAAGTGCGCCAGTACCGCATGCCCATGGTTATTCCTCTCCACCGCAATCAACGCACGCTCATATCTCTGCCCCAGCTCCGCCGCCCGTCGTGCCAATTCGTACGGAGGAAAGTGCCCATGCAACTCTGCACACTGCATTCCCATGGTCCGCTCAATCACCTGCGCGCAGGCGTAGTCCCCATCCGCTCCTCCGCCCGCCGTGTCCACTCCCAGAATGTACCTTCTTCCCTTTTGTGGTGGGAGCCAGATCGTTAGCCGCCCGTTGTCTTCCGTTTCAGCACTTTCTCCCGCCATTCCAGCCGCTTTCTCGATCGCTGCCAGGTCGAACACGCATTCTCCCGAAGTCAAAAAACACGAGCTTGCATCCTCGGCATACTCCTGTGCTGCCAGGTTGCTCAAAGTTTGCCATCGCTTGCGCCGCCATGCAATCTGCCCTTCGCTCAACCCGTGTTGCCTGACTAACTCGTTCTCTTCTGCCGTAAGCGGAAGTATCTTTTCTCCCGTAACAGTCTCTTGATAGCCCTCGTCATACCACCATGGGAAAAAATGCTGCGTGTAACCAGTCTCGTTCGCCTTTTGCCACTCCCCGTAGAACGCGCCGTTCGCCCCGTTGGCAGTGGATTCCAGCACTATCTCGCCCTCCGGCACAACCGCCGCACGCAGCGAGGCTAGCGTTTCCAATCCTCCGCGGGGCCAGCGGGAGACCTCCGAACAATGCAGATTATGGATGGTCATCCCCCGCCCCGCGTTTTCAGTCCGCCGTTTCCACCCGATACTCGCTGTCGAGCCGCGGAAATACGATCTGGCGGACATTAGAGCGCGATTTCACCAGCGCTCCCTTTTGCATCGCCTTGGGCAGGTTTTCCCAAAAGCGTTGCACTATATTGAAAATCACCTCCGCTGATTCCTGACTATGCGCTACCTGTACCGTGAGCGTTCCCGGCCGCGTGATCGTTTGCAGAAAATATCGAGCCGCAACATACGTCGTAATCCCCAGTTGCCTCGCCTTCAGCACAATGTTCTGCTTACTGCATCTCTTGGAATATTCCCTCTGTGCCCGGTTCAATCGGAACCACTTGCTCCCGCCCTTCTTAGGCCGAATTTTCAGCAAGCCGCGTAATCAAGTGGTCTCGTAGCGTCTCCTCTCCGATCCGCTGATCGAGAAACGATCCGAACTGCTGCAACAAATAAAGATCAACCTCCACACTTCGCCTTCCCTCGAACTCCACTGGCTGATAGCTGATAGTGACAGCTTCAAACCTCAATCGAATCCTCACACCTCATGCGCGCGTACTGCCGGATCCCGTCCCGCAAAATCGCGCTACGCTCCGTCAGTTGGTGCAGTCCCTGCCAATCCCGCTTCAGATCGAGATCCGGGTCATATCCCGATTGCGCCAGAAACTTCCAGCGTTGGTCATACGAACGATTCTGTTTCGCTCCGTGAAAAAGATGATTCACCAATCCAGGCAGATACCCGACGTTCCGTCGGATATATTGCTCAGCCCGCTCCTGCCACTCCAGGCATCGTCGGATATATGCCGGCGAATATCCTGAATTCAGCGACCGGTGAACTTGCCCCACCAGCGCCGAGGCCATATGCCAATCACCCGAACCCAAAATAGCGTGATCGATCAACATGCCGGTGCTTTCCAGCGCTCTCCGCTTTGCGGCCCACGCAAAACCCGGATGCCAAAACTGCCCGCTACTCACGCTGTGATAGCCATACGCCGTCTTCTGCTGTAAGAAGGTCGGGTCATGCGGACTGGGGCGGTCTGTCACCCACTTGTAAAGAAAACCGGGAGTCGTTGTCAGCGGCTCGTAATTTGGCCCGACGTCCTGTGCATGGCTGAACATCTGCAGCACGTCATAGTGCTGCAAAAGCTGCAGCGTCTCCTGCGCCCAATCCGGACGATTAAACTTCACGTCCGCGTCAATCCACGCAAGATACTTCGTTTCAGTCGGCAAACGTTGCATCAACAGATTGAGCGCATTTTCCTTGTGCCAAATTTCGCTCGTAGTTCGCAGCTGCAAATGCCGCGGATTACCCGCCTGGGTTACCTCAAAATGACGCTCCCCAAACGCCACCTCCACGGTGTACAGCAGCGCGCCCGCCGCTTCGCACTCGCGCTCGAACATCCAGTAGTTCCAGTAGCGTGACCGCCATCGCAACGGATTCTCCAGCATCGTCACTACATGTAGCCGGTCCGGAAACACATGAATCCCCGGCCGCGCCTGCGAAGGATGATCGATACATCTCGCACATTCGCAGTGCACATGATGTTGCAGCTTCCACTCGTCGCTCACAAACTAGTCCCCCGATTAGCAGTCATCTCCTGCAAATACTCTTGTTGCATTTCTTCGCACCGTTAGCAGCCGTTCTTGGCGAGCTCTACTTCAAGAGCCCAACGCTAGCCCAGCGCGCAAACTTCCCGTGCAAATGAATCTTCATCCCCGCCGTCGCCTGATCCAACTCAGCCTTACCAGTCTTGGCGGTTATAGTTGCGTTATAAGAAGACACAAATTCATTCGCCGTCAGCGGTGCCTGCTTCTTTACTTGCTTCGCCGCCATGGTCGCCATCTCCGGCGAAGCGCTCGCACTTGCCAGCGGCACAATCGCCGCCACCGATTGCACTTCCGAAAGCAATATCCCGATCACCGCCGTGATCTTCGCCTGCGTGGTCGCATCCTTGATGTGCAGCGCCGGCAGGAGGTTGGTCAGAGTCGTCTGCACTCCGCTCATCGCACTTTCAATCTGATTAAGCAGCCCAGGCTGCGCGGACGCATCGGCCTTTTGATACTGCGTGATCAGCGACTGCATAAGCTGCAAATCTGCGCCTGCTTGTGCCCCCGCATTCTGGATCGTCTGCACATCATCCGCAGAAATACTTCCACCCTGCAGCGTCGCTACCAATGTCACCAGATTCGTCGTCGCCGGAATTAAAGTCGCTACAATCTGCTCCGCCTCCCCGATCCAAGCCGTCGAGCACGATGCCAACATCATCGTGCAGCACAGCAACATCGCCACCAGAGGTTCCCTCATCCCTACTCTCTTCATGCGAATCTTCCTCCTTCAGATTTACTCTGCAAACGTAAAGGCACGGCTTTCGCCGTGCCTCTGGGTCGTCGAATCTTCTAACAGTCTCTTAATTAGTCGCTCAACATCTCTCTAGTCGGATGGCAGCAGTAGCAGCACAGGTTTCGCCCCGACCGCTACGCTGTTGTTCGTGATCGGTTGGGCAGCCCCGCTGCTTAAGTCCAGATATCGTGAGAACTGCCCAGGCGGAGTATAGGTCCCCGTCGTACACGTCCCCCCGCTGCACGTCTTGCTCGAATCCCACAACACCATTGCATCGTCACCGTTCGCCAGCATGAGTCTGCAACTCCATACCCCGACAGCCGGGGGCATCGGCCCGGAACAGGGCTGTGTTACCGTGTTTCCTAATAGCCACGTCTCCACTTGCTGATAGGCAATTCCGGTCTCGCACAGATAGCCGCCATCGTTCGGAGTTCCCGCATTCAGGCAATTCGTGCCGAAATCAGCGCTATCACTCCACAATGCTTCTTGCTCCGGGATGTCCCAATCGAAGTAGTACGCCCGAGCGATTCCTTGGCCGGCCTGAATGAGCATGTGCTTAGCGATGAATGCAGAGTTCAGATCGGGATCACCCAGACCCGAAGGTCCGTAGCTGAACTCCGTATCCCACAGTGGCTTCGCGAGGTCTGTGCTCGATAGAACTGCTTGCAGATTGTTCAGATTCACGGCTTCATTTTCAGCTTCCGCCACGGGTAGCGCAGGCGTCACCACGTAGCCGTGGAAGTTGATGATGTCGGCTGCCTGGCTGCCAGTGGAGCCGTTGAGAGAAGTAGCCAGATACGCAGCTTCCTGAGCAGCCGCACTGGCATATGTCAGGTTCGTAAAGGATGGGCTCAGAAACATCGCATTTGCGTTCACCGCCAGAATCGTGGCGCGCGCGTCCTGCGCCATACGCAACAGTTGCGCGTTGGTGCCCGTCCACTCCGTGGTGATGTTCACTTCGTTCCATATTTCGTAATACTTAATCTGGGTTCCGACATCATTCACCAGCGCGGTCAGGAAAGCGATCAGGCTGGCATCGGTGCCACTGCCATCAGGGTTCACATCCGCTGGCGGATCGCATCCTCCGGGGCCATTGTTGGGATAGGTGGCGCAAGTAGTGTCCGTAGGATTAGAAGAGTGAAATGTGGGCGTGTTGTAAATGGTATAGACCACGTCTACCCCGGCAGCCTGCGCAGCCGCAACGCGTGCATTGAGTCGAGTGAAGTCATAGTTCCCCGTGGAAGTTTCAAGGTTGCTCCACAGCACGCTGCTATCAAGAGTGCGGTAACTACCAAACGGAATCGTGGGGTAAGGAAACACACCAGTCACCGAACGGTTTACGTGCATGCCGAAAAATGTGGTCGAAATTGATGGCGGCAGCAAAGTATCTGCATAAGGTCCTGCACCGCATGGCGTCTGGCAGCTATACGCATTCTGCGTCTCGGCAAAATCGATCGCCGGAATGTTCGCTCCCATCGCTGTCCCGTCGGAAGCATCTTCCGATTGACCGGTCGAGAACACGCTGTCCGAGCGCAGCTCGAAGCCGTGATAGTCGGATAGCGTGAGCGGCATCGACGTAGCGCTCATTGCACCTGCGAATCCCACGCACGCCGATGTCGAAGTCGCATCCGTGCAATAAGGCGTAGCCGGGAAATACATAGTATTAGGTGGACTACAGCCCGCCCCATTGCATCCTGCCAAATCAGGATAGCTGGAATTGTTCCCGTACTCCGTCATCGAAGAGGCCGTCACCATCGGCCACACAACGTGATCCATCGACAGAGACGTAGTATCGAAATTAAACTCCTCGCTCGCAGTCCCGCTCACAATCCCCGAACTGTTCTTGATCCCTCCGCCCAGGATGATGCTGTCTCGCAGCAAACTATTTCGCTGGAAGTTCGGGCCGTTAGTTACGAAATTGCTGAAGCCATTTGAGAAAGCCAGACCGAACGATGAATTTTGGATGACGGTATTGTGATCCCAAACCCAACCCTGCGGAAAGCCCTGCATGTTAGTCAGCTTGCAATACCCCGCCGCATCCGACGATCCAGCAGGTGTTGTAGACGTAGGCCACACGTACGTTGTAACCAGACTCGCGGGATTCACCCCGGTCGAAGCCGCAGGCCCAATTCCAGTTGGCAAGTAACCGGAGCTATACGAAGTCGTTGGCTGATTAAATGACGTAACATTGGAGCACTGATAAACTCCCACAGGATCGCCAGGCAGTATGTCCAAGACTGCGAATCCGGTCGTTGGGGCGGTCGATGACGCATTGATGACGGCTGTGGCTGTACCGGTTGTAGGTGTGACAGTTACCGAAGTATAACCGCTCCCTGGGTTCGTAACGGTCGCCACACATGAGGCGTTGTAACTTCCAGCAGCTTTCGAACCGCCAATTAAATTCGGAGCGCTAAAACTCAGGCTGCCAGCACCCGTACACCCCGAGACCGCTACAGAAGCAATCTGTCCGATGCACCCACCTTGATTCACTGAGCAATTCGCCGTGAATGTCGCCGTGCCATTGGCATTCTCGGTAAGTGTTCCCTGCCATGCCCAGCCTTGCGCGTTGATCTGAATTCCTTGATTTTCAGAACCGCCAAAGTTCGTCTCCGAGATGTTGTAGAAAAGAGAATTGCTCGTATTCCAGCGCCGGGTGCCAAAATCCACTCCCCCGACAGCCCCCGGATTTCTGACGGTCTCGATAGTTTCGAGACCGTTGCGCCAGATGTTAGATACATCCGTCACGTCGCTAACAATGTTTTGATAATTGCTTCCGAATCCGCAAGAGTCGTTGGCTGTCTTGACATCGCCAAGCACACCTCCTTGCCCTCCGGATGCGTCCACGTTCTCCATAATGTTCCCGGTCCGGATCACATACTGTCCGGATTTCATTTCATTGGCGTTCTTGCGAACCAGACTTGCTCCAGCCCAATCGGCGTTCCCTCCCGGAATCGCACCCACTCCCAGCCATGCAAAGGGAAAAGTGAAGCGGTTCCGTCGTTCTTCTACATCCTGAAAAGGTACGTAACCAGCAATCGGCCAAGGGATGCAATTACCCCCGGTCAGCATTCCAATGCTCTGCCCTTCAAACCAATTGTGATTCACCTTGAATTGCGTCCCCTGCATCAAAACGCCGTGGCCCTCTGCCCCGGGTCTCAGATTCTGGCTCGTCTGAGAGTCCACAATGGAGCAGTACTGGCAGATCAAGTCGAAAGCATCGGAAACAGAATTCGTTCCCGCGGTCAGACTTGTCCAATCACCGTGCGCCCAGTCTTTGCGGAAGTGGATGTGAGTGGGATATTGGCTCGTAGCCGTTTCGCTCCCGCTCCCAGGCATTGAAACAATATCCTGACCGCTAGTGTCTCCAGCCTCGATGCGAAACTCCCCATCTTCAATCAGCCAATGGTCTGGCGCCAGTGTCGTGCTACTGCACGCAGGCACAACAGACGAAAGATTTCCCCCGCCAACCGGAGCGCAAAATCGAAGCGCAGTCGGGTTGCTTCCAGATCCTTCCAATGTCCACATGTACTGCACATCGTTGTACGCCGAAGTGTTCGTCGCCTGCCCGTTGGCCAGGGTGAACGCACCCTCCGGTATCGTCGTAATAGAAGTCCCGAGCTGGTAATACATTGCATCCCCAGCGCAATCCGGGTTGTCGAGCCCAATATCTATCGAGCTTGCCAGATTGTCCTGTATGCCATGCGCGCAAACGGTCCGCCCGTTAGGCAAACTAGCATCCTGCGTCGACCGGATGACAAGGAAGCTGGCGGCAAGAGTGCTGCTCGATTGCGGAATGTACACGCCGCTGGCTCCCGTGTAGAGCGCCGGAGGAACATCGAGCACGATTCCTGCTCCAGTAGACGTCCGGCAGGCCTCGATGTCGACCAGCGCCGACTGCAACCCAGCCTGCGTCGGCGAGCCGCCCCAGTAAGGCGTGTGAAACGTGCAATCCGGCGCGGGCCCAGTTATCCAGGTGTTGGGCAACGATAACTCAAAACTGGAAAGCGACTCTGCCTCATTGTTGTTCACCCACACCTGAGGCAGCTTCGCCAAAACCGGTGAGTTCGATCCCATGCCAAGTGCAAATGTTCCCGCCCCACCGCCCTCTCCGTACACGCCATATCCCTGATAAACGTGCGCCCCAATCTCCCACCCACTCCCATAGCTATTCTGGTTCACTCCGTTGATGTCCAGTTCGTACGCGGTCCCCAGATTTTCCCCCGCATCCACCACGGGTGAATTACTTGTGGGACGAAAATCCAGCGTCATGCTGATCGCCGGAAATGTGTAGTAATAATTTCCGTCAGTCCCCGTCTCCTGCGTCCCGCTGAGCAGCCAGTTCACCAATCCTGTATTCGTCTGGATCGTCGCACCGCTCGCCTTAAAATCCTGAATCAGATTCGTGATCTCCGTGCCGCCCACCGGATCGTCATTGGTTAGCTCATTCAAATGCCAGAAGATTCCCCACGGCACTCCCCACACTCCTTCTTTCCACACCAGCGATTGGATCTTCTGATTCAACACCGACGGCGCGAGCCCCATCCACGAAGGATTCACTCCAAAGCTGGTAATGTTCTGCACGTTGAATCCGTCCGCGTACGTATCCTTCACGCCCAGGTCTTCCTTCAGCGCACCGCGCGCACCGCTGTAGGGAACACCTTCCGTGATCCCTTGCATCGTAGTCGTCTCATATCCCCCGGGATACACATACACCGGCGTCGCCGGCAACCCCGTCAGATTTGTTGTCATCCACTGCCGCGACAAAGTGATCTCATCCGTCGTCAGCCGCGTCACATCCAACTGCATGTGATAAACAGACGTTTTTACATTCTGTCCACTAACGTCCGCCAGATCCTGCGCCAGCAAAGCCTGTGCCGTATACGCCGAACATCCCGTCCCGTAAGGCCCTTGGCACGGTGTAAGCAACGCAGTCGTAAATTTTCCCGTCGCCGCCAGCGCCTGCTTCAACCCCAAAATTGTTCCTTGCGTCTGCCCTTGCGCCAGGTTATAACTCACGCTATCCGCCGCACCGGTCACTGTGATCGTCAAAATCTTATCGCTGATGCTCAGCACAGCCGCTGTTCCAGTCCCCGTGTACTGTAGGTCCAAAGCATCAGTATTCGTGTAATACGTGTGCGAAATCGAGTGCGCCGTCACATCCCGCCCCGCATTAATCCATCCTTGAAACTCCGACACCAGCGTCTGCGCCAGCGGGTACCCTACCGTAATCGCCGCTCCCACCGGAACTCCCACCGCATCCGCAACCGGCAGCACTGTGCCTGCATAATAAGTATCCGCGCCTGGCGTCATTCCCGAATCGTCCACCGTCAACGTCACCTCAGCCGGATACCTCTGATAGACCTGCACGGCCGGCGCAGTATCTGCTGGTATGTTCCCCACTCCCTCCGTTGGTCCACTTCCGTTCGTGTACTCCACATCCGTCGATCCTGCCACCGCCAGACTCGAAGCATAAAAATGACAATAGGAGTAAGTCACAGCCCCCGTGTTATCTACCAGCGCACCATCCCGATTGGCATAGCCCTTATCGTTCACCATCGTG
Organism: uncultured Acidobacteriaceae bacterium; assembly: GCA_963789625.1. Lineage (GTDB taxonomy): Bacteria > Acidobacteriota > Terriglobia > Terriglobales > Acidobacteriaceae > Sulfotelmatobacter. The sequence goes on from CAWBLK010000012.1 coordinate 288,281, forward strand.
ATCGCCGTCGCCGTCCCATCGAAGCGGAAACCGTCGTAATTGAGGTGCGCCTCCGAGTTATAGATTTTGATATTCCCGGGACCGGGCGCACTCTCATCCACGTAAAATCCCAGCGGCTGCGTGCCCTGCGGAATCATCGAGTCGGCTTCCATGTTCGCAAACACCAGATGATCGCTCGTCCCCTGCACATACACGCCATACTGGTCGAACCAGTTCACCAGAAAATGCTGAAAGGTCAACCACGATTGTCCATTAACGTTGATCACGGGCACGTTACTCAATGCCATCGGCACAATCGCTTCGTTGTAGTAAGTCGCCGGCGAATTCACCGAGTACACATATACGTACCCATTCGCGAAATAAAAATTCCATTGTGCGATCAGATTTGACGACACCGCCGCCACCTTCTGCCCCCAAATCGATCCGAATAAACAGAAGTTGATCGTCGAGTAAGTCGCCGGGAGCGGAGCCTTCCATGCGTTTCCCGATACGTGCACCCATGCCGAGGAAGGCACCGCATAATATCCCGTCAAGTTAGGCGCCGCTCCTGTGCCATATGCGTCAAACACAATCGGATTCCCCGACCCACCCGACGAAGGCGGCACTAAACTCTCATTCCAAACATCTCCGCGCTTGAACAGAATCGAATCCCCCGGCTGAAACGATTGCGCATTCACATGCCCAATCGTCTGCCACGGTGTCGATGCCGAAGTTCCGTTATTCGTATCGCTTCCCACACTCGAACTCACGTAGTAAGTCGTCGCCCAGGCATTCGCGCAGAGGATCAAGAGCAGAATGATCCCGAGCCCTGTCATCCTGAGTGGAGCAAGACGATCTGCGAAGCGGGTCGTCTTGCGGAGTCGAAGGATCCCTTGCACCTTCGCGCTGTAGCCGGCTTCGATAGGAACTTTCACACTCATGCTCTCCCGCTTGATTCAATGCTGAAAAGAAAGGCCACCGGCTCTTGCCGATGGCCGTCAACGCTGCCCGTCACCACGCGTCCGCTAACAATGGATGGCTCCGATTCAGCCTTCCCGTTCCGCCTCATCCTGCACTCGGTCGGCACTGTCCCCGGTGTCATAATTCTGCAGTCCCGCATTCGGCGATGGCGCTGGCCCAGGTGGTGTCACTCGGCTCTCCGAAGCAGCCGGAGTAGGCACCTGCCCACCTTCCGCATCTGGCCCTCCCCAATTTGTCACCGGCGGGTTCCGGTCACTCTGCTCGAACGCCTGTGGAACCGACGGTGTTGCCGCCTCTGGATCAATCGCACTCATGACTTTTCTCCTTAATCGAAATATTCTCGTAACACAACTAGAAGTAATGTGGGGACAGCCGCCCTCGGCTTGTCCGTCGAGCGCAGCTCGACGCTTTTTCCGGCCCTCAAAATCTGCCGATTTGGCAAACTAAAACCCGCCCAACAAAAAGGCCACCGGCTTTCGCCGATGGCCCTCGAGGCCTCGCTTCAACCCTAATGAATCTCCCACGCCATGATCGTCGCTTCCGTCGGATTATCCGCCGGAATCGTGATCCCATTGTTCAGCGTTCCGCCCGCCGCAACGCTCTCCGCCGTACCGCTGCTCCCGCCGACGAATGTAAATCCAGCCGAGGTTCCGCCGTAGACTTGTGCGCACGAACTCGTACAGCTGCTAGTAATCGCCAGATAATATTTGCCCGGCTGCAGCGTGGCACTTGCAGTCCAACTCAATGTCTTCCAACCAGTGCTCGGCGCGAACGTCGTCCCTGCGGTACTCCCAATGTGCGCCACAACATTCCCCGAGCTGTTCAGCACGCCTATATCGTAGGTATTGCTCGTGTTGTCAGCTGTAGAAACGTCATATGTCACCTGCGTAGTAGTGAGAGGAAACGTCAGCACCACACCCCACAGTTCCGTCTTATTCGCCGTACTCGAAAAGCTGATCGCCGTCCCCGTTGTGTTCGTCGTCAACCACGGAATTGAATACGATGCGCTAGTGCTCACACTCGATCCCGGCATATCGAGGAACATCTGCACCGTCGCACTCCCCGAACTTGCCTGCAGCACCCGGCCCAAAACTTGCATGCCCGTAGGCGGTGTCGCCCCCGCGTCATGACACAAAGGATAAAATCCGCTGCTCGCCGTGCTCGAAGGCACTACATAATCCCCCACCACAGTCGCAGTCCCATCGAAGCTGCAAAAAACCGACCCCATCCTCGCCAGCGTAACCGTTCCGGAGGTGCCGGCATTGGCAATTACCACGCCGATGGCTCCGCTGGTCAGCGCGCTCAATGGCTTCATCGCACAGCCTCCCGTAGTGAGCGCCGCTAACCCGTTCACGATCGTGCCATTCGTAGTGTCATTACAAAGTTCGTAACTCTGATTGGCGAATCTCCCCAGCTCAAACCCACTCCCGCTCGTGGAATTTCCCGCCACATACACCGTCCCCGGACGCAATCCCGCCCCACTTCCCGCCGTGAAGCTCCCAAGGTTGTATGTTTGGTCCGTCCAGGGCTTGAAGTTACCGCTCGCATCCACCACCCACTTCAATCCGCTGTTGATCCACAATCCCAGTCCTGGCGCCCCTCCAGAAGTCGAACTCTCGCTGCGCACCACGGCGTAGTTGTCGGTCGCGTCAAAACCCAGTGATGTCCGTTGCCACGTCGAACTGTTCGTATAGCTCGAGTACACGTGCAGGTTCTGCGCCGTCGTCCCGTTGTACTCGCCAAGGTCATTTGCATCTTCTTGCAAAAGATTCGAGAAGTAGGAACTAGTCGCCGTCGTCGCCACCTTCTGCGGTGTGCCCGCATTCGCCGAAATATAAAAGTTTCCGTCGTTCGAGATCCCCAGCGCCGAAGTCCCCGCCCCCGCCGCCGCCATCGCTGTCCCGGGAACCGGCGAACTCACCGTCCACGGTCCCGCCACCAGCAACTGCCCGTTCACCGTCACATTGCCACTGAAACTTCCCGCCGCAGCCGAAATCCCATTACTTCCCGAGTAGTTCAGTGTCGAACCGTTGTCGGTCAGTCCACTGTCGCCACTCACCGCCGCGCCATTTGCCGAATACAACGCCAGTTGAGTAGCCGTTCCGCTGTTTACCGTTCCCGCGCCCCCGCCGCCGCAACCGGTACAGGTTCCAGTCACCGTCAGATTTCCGTTTATGTTTACCGGCACATTAAACGTCTTCGCAGAAACCGTCAGCCGCTCCAGGAAACTCGCATTATCCCCAACGTTTCCTATATAAGACGAAATTGCCACCGGCGAACCAAATGCAAGCTGAGCACTGCTCGGCAATGCCGTATTGTCGACTCCGATGTAGGTATCGTTTGCATCATTTGGTGGACGAAACCCAATTGTCGCCAAGGTCTTCGCAAAGTTGGAATCGACGAGCGTAATAATGTGATGGGGTTGAATATTTCCTACACCCGACGTCGGATATTCAAAAAGCAGCCTTCCTTTGGTACCGCTTCCGGTACCTCGGTTATAGGAGCCGTCCGCCAGAAGCATGCCTCCCACATTGGCTAAATTATCCCCCTTGCCCTCCAGACACTGCTCCCAGGTTCCACCGAACAAACCCCCTACATTGCTGTTGTCTTCACATTGTCGGACAAACACCTGCGGAAAACTATTGCCATTCACCGACACAATGTCGCCCGCCTCCGTATCAAGCATTACTGGAGGTGTGTAATATATCTGCGTCCCATTTCCCGCGAGCACCAACGCGGCCGGCCAAAATGGCAATAGCGGTTGCCAACCGGCGGGATTCACCGTGTAGCTGGTGGTATTCGCAGATGCTGTATCCGTGAATGTGCATACCAATCCCGAACACTGTGCCTGCGCAACAACGATGCTTCCGCACGCCGTCGCGCTGCCTCCCGTGCAAGCCCCGTGGACCGGAAAGCTGGGCGCATTTGCGGCTAGCGAGGCTGAAGGCTGCATGCGCAGAATGTCATAGGTAATCGTCGACGTCGCAGAACTCGGCGGAACGTGGGGAAACTGGCCTGTAATCGTTCCTGATCCCGTCGTCAAAGCAAAACCCGCCAACAAAGGAAAGCTATACCCCAGCGCGGAATCGTGTGCCACCACGTAATAGTTGTACTGGATGGTACCTGCACCACCCGTACTGGCAAACTGCGCCACATGGGCGGCAGGTTGTTCTCCACTCTGCACCTTCAGCGGCTGAACGTTGCCGGAATAGATCACTCCTGCGGCACTGAAGTAAGCACCTTGATATGGTTGCGTGCAAGGTCCTGCGCCTTCTTCCATATAAATATTGTCGAGTTCTGTCCCCCCATAATTCCCTAGGGTCGTCTGAGTATTCACCGCCCACATGCCCCAACCCTGAATCACACTATCGGTGACGCGAACAGAATTGTTGTTATAGACGGTGACGCCGTTTCCCCCGCACTGCGGACCGATATTGGCCTTGTCAACCCATATCACCGGTGCACCCAGGTTGGCGGAATAAACGTACGAACCGCAATGGTTGGCAGTGCAGGTAAGACCCTGATTGCCATCAGCGTCGAGATTCCGAATGGTCGCCGCCTCGTCGTCGTCTTCCACAATGAATTGATTGAACTTCCCCCCGCCGCCCGAGGACGACTTAACATCTTCAATCGTTCCCGGCATCGCATTGTCTTCGATCGCCGCATTCTGAATCGCAATTGTTCCCGGGCTCGCCTGTGAGGCAAGATTCGAGCCCGTCTGGCTGTAAGTGATGGAATTTCCCGACACAGTCACCGGTCCGTGGCTTCCCCAATAACCCGGCACGTCCGTGAAGTTGATGTTGACCCGATCCCCCGTCTGAATCGTGCTGCATCCAGACGCTACCGTGATTGTGACCACATTCGATGTTCTCTGCGTATTCGTGATCTGGCATCCATCTGCACTCACCGTCGAAGTAAAGTTCACACCCCGCAGCGTTGTCCCACCGTAGTGGTTGGAATTCACCAGATCACCAAGGACGACGCACCGATCCCGGGTCGAACACGAAAGCAAAGTCCCGTTCCCTTCAATCAGCGCCCGGCTGCAGTGCGCAAAAATTGACCCATAAACCGGGAGCGCATTCGAGTTCACACCCGTCGCTGGAAGAACGATGCGCGCATTCGGATTCCCGCCGCTCCCATTCGGAATTCCGCAAGCGTCATTGATCCCCTCCTGAATCCCGCTCGATGCGCTGCTCAGAACATAGGTCGCCGAATGCGTATTCTTTGGAGTAAACGTAATCGTTCCTGATGACGCGCCACTCGTGCACGTTCCGCCTGTCACCATCGCCGGTTCCGGCGTCCCTTGTCCGCTGATGTAGACGAAGTACATCGAGTTCCCGCTCGTATCCACTCCCACCGGGCACGGCGTTAACGTCACAGTTGCCTGCGTTCCTCCCACCAGGCTTCCACTCGGACTCACGCTCCAGTTATCCCCCGGCGTCACATAGCGAATGCCGCTCAGATTGTTCACACTCAATTGAGTTCCCACCGGCTGCGCGATGTTCTGGCTTACACCAGGGCCGGTAACCACACCGCCCGCCGCCCCACTCGGGGTCGTCGGTACATACTGCCCGGAGGATGACGAATACGCCAGCACTTGTCCATTTGCCGGCGCGCCCGTCGCCACCGGCACACTCTGAATCGCAGTTGCATTCGCGCTCGATCCACACGGACCCCACGTCCCATTTCCCAGTAGGCAATTCAGCGCCGTAGCCGTTCCGCTTCCCAACTCCCCCGTCGGCACCAACCCGCTCACCAGATCCGCCTTCACCACTACACTCGAATCCACATATTGTTTTGCCGCGGCTTGGAGTGGCGCTGTCGGATTCCCGCTCAACGTCAACGGTCCCGTCATCGCTCCACCAGCGGACGGCACATAGTTCCCTGAACCCACAGTTGCCACTGAACTATCCACGTACGACTTGTTTGCCACATCGCCCGTATTAACCGGCGCCGGTACGTTAGGTGGTACCGCAAAGCTCTTCGTTCCCGTCACCGTCTCCGTTCCCGCCAGGTGCACCACTGCATTATCATTTGCTTTTCCCGCCAACACCGAATTTACGTACTGCGCGGATACCGGCTGCGCCGCCGTTCCAGCCCCAGGCGTCGTCCGCACCTGTGCCAGCGTCGCCGGCGAACTCGTCGGCACCACCCAATATTCCGTTCGCACTTCGCTCGGTTGCAGTTGATACACCACCGTGTAATACACGCCTGCAGGCGTCGCCCCCGCATTCGCCGATAGCGCTACATTCAACGCGCCATTCGTGCCAAGCGCTACATCCAAGGACCCCGGCGCCACGGCCGTTCCGTCCGCCGCCACAAACGCTGGCCACGTAATCACCAGAATGCCTTGCGCGGGACTGCCGTTCGCCATGTAGACCGTATCCACGACACTGGTCAACGTCGGTCCACTTTGCGGAGCCAAAGCCGTCAGCGGCGCAGGTTCTGCTGCCCCCGGTTTCGCCGCTGCCGCGCTTGCCGGCTTCTCGGGTTTTCCCGCGGAACTATCTTCCCGCGCTGCAACCCGGACGCTCCATGCCCCCATGATTGCCACCAGCGCCAAATACAAATAAAAGAGCCGCCCCGCCGGGCGGCATGTCTCAAACATACTTCCTCCCTACACGCTCATGTGGAAACTCGATTAATCTCTGCTAGTTTCTCGCGTTGTCATCCTGAAGCCCGCGTTTTTGGCGGGCTGAAGGACCCCTGTACTCGCCGCGTCACCATAGACCTCAGACCTCGCGAGGCGTTTCTCTTGGTGGTCTCTGCCTTTGCTCTACCGGTGAAACTTTCTTATCCCCGCCCGTTCAGAAAACTCTCCACGCTCTGCACATACACCCCCGCGAAATCGGCCACCGGGCGGCACGTTTCAATCAAATCCATCGCATCCTCTAAGGTCCACCCCATCACCCCTAGCAGCGCCAGCGCCATCATCGGCGCCCGGTGTACTCCAGCCGCGCAGTGTACGAACAGCTTCGCATCATTCTTCTCCAGCGCCGCCAGCGCAAACTCCACTCCACGCGCGAATACCTCCGGAGGCTTCGGCTCAAAGTCGTCGTCGATCGGATTCCAGCAAACCGTAATCCCATGTGGCGCCGCCAGCGGCGTATCATCGAACTCAATCTGCATGTCGATGACGTGCGTGATCCCGGCGCAAGAAACCGCCGCCATGTTATCTGCCGTCCAGATTCCACCTCCGACCGCGATCCGGTCGGTCAGCCACGTTATATCCATCCCCACCCTGCGCCGTTTGAATCCGGCATTCTTGCCCGCCCGAATATTGTCTCGCAAGCGCCGAAGATAATTTGCCTTCGCAGCTTCCTGCGCTCACGAAAGGCTCGCTCCCGCGATTCAACGACGAATCATTTTCCGGCTTTCTCCCGGGCGATCCCACCCGCGGTGAAACGGACAGTGCCGCCGGTCGCTCCGCATTTCCCAGATCGTAACTCCAGAGCTTCATTCTACGGCATCCTCGGCCCGCGACTGCTCATCCTCGCAGTCGGCGCGCGCATCTTGCCGCTCCACGCTCGGCGCGACATTCTCACGGCCCATCCCTCTTGCGCTGCCCGCCGCCGCTACCGGTACATCGTCATCATCAACAACCAGCGGTTCCAGCGGCAGGCCCATCCGCCTGAGCAGCGTGTGCGCGAGCGATTCTTCAGCCGGTCTCTCCGCTGTTTGCCCCGTTGCCGGATACAGCCCCACCGCCTCAAACAGATACTTCGCCGAAGCCAGTTGTCCTCTCTTCGCGCCGTTAATCACTCCGGTCGCAATATCCGCCGCCGACTTCCTCACCAGATCGCTGACATTCTCTCTCGCCTGCACCATATCCACCGGTTTCTTCTCATCGTTCCCCTCATCTTTTTCCGCCGATACCTTGGCGGGCACCTCTCTCTGTTTCGGGGTCCGCTTCTCGATCAGTTTCTTCCCCGATTTTTGCCGGGATTCGTTCGCCTTCGAACCTTTCGCTGACTTCTTTGCCGCCCCCTTGCTCTTGGCCTTCTTCTTCCTGCTCACCAAGTTTGCCTCCCCAAAACTGTCAGCAACCACCCCAAAACGCAAAAAGCGCGCTTGTCAGCGCGCCATGCAGATAATTTCTTATTGCTTAATTGTATATAATCATTATATCACAAAGCATATAGCAACTGTGACATTTTTGGAAATTTATTTCCTCCCCATTTTCAATCACTTCCATAAATTCCACCCCTCTCAACCCCTTGACAACTTTTTCCACAACCATTTTCCGTCAAGCCCACAAGATCATGAAGCCCCAGAAAAGCAATGTGGGGACAGCCGCCCTCGGCTGTCCTGCCTGGCGAAGCCCGGCAATTGCCGGCACGCACTCCTGACCTGCTCTTGAGCAACTTCCGTGCCCCTAAAAGCAAAAGAGACGCACTCTGCAGTGCGCCTCTCACTAGTATTTCTTATTGCTTAACTTTATATAACCATTATATCACACCGCATAGACCAACTGTGACACGTTTTGAAATTTATTCTCTCCTCATTTTCAATCACTTCCATAAATCCCACCCCTCCAAGCTCTTGACAACTTTTTCCACAGCGAAACTTGGTTCACGCCGCCGCAGATTTCCTCACAGCATCTCCCCCCTGGTCTCCGGAATCCTATCCAGCAACTCCGCTTTAAGAAATGCCTCACTCAGTTCGTCAATTAATTCCGGAAGCCTGCGCAGCAGCGTCCTGCGATTACACTGCAAAATCCGCGCCGCCGCCTCATGGTCATACTCCTGCAGACAAACCCGGGCAATGATCTGCCGGTCGAAGTCCTGCAGCCGCTCCAGGCACCGCTCCACATCATGCAGAAAGATCACACGCGCCTCAAACGTAGTCGCCGTAAAAGCCGTGATCTTCGCGCGAAACAACTCCCGTCCCAACACTGACGGCACCCGTCCCGCCTCCAGCGACCACCGCATGTAGCGCCGCAGCAATGCCGTCGTTTTCTTTCGATAGAGCCATATATCCGGATCGCGGTCCCAAGCCCGATCCGGCGACCTTTCTATCCGTGACCCATCTACAGATGGCAACCGAGCCGGGAAGTTATGCACAACCAGCTCTTGCCATGATTCGCCGCCGCCCACGGGCTTACTGCAATCTTCTGACAATGAGTCTTCGACAGACTGCCGCACGATCGGCGCGCCTGCCGCTGGATTCTGCCCATCCTCCGCTGCAATCCACTCCGCGAACTCGCTCACGCCACACCCCCAGTCGCATCCACATCCGCCCACTCGTCTTCCCAATTGCCAAACTCGTCGCCACTACTTAATCGCGCTCCTCGCCCGCCCCTAACACTCTCCCTTTCCGTCGAAGCCGGAGGCAGTTCGGCCATCGCCCGCCCGCAAACCGCGCAATAAACTTGCCCGCCGCCCGTCGGCCGCAGCCACAACCCGCCACACCGTTCGCAGTACTTCAGTTCAAGACGCAACGCATTCGTGAAACCGTCCGCTGGACGGTTTTCTCTCACCTTCGTTTTCATCATTCCTCCTGAAGTTCCCTGCTCCGCATGGAAGCTAGGCAGCTAAAGTGCTTTGAAAATGCCGCAGCCGAAAAAAAAGCCCTGCGTCGGTCGCTCCGCTTGAAGCGGAGCCCGAACGCAGGGCTCGTTTCTCTTGCGATGGCCTGCTTGGCGTTATTTAGTTGTTGGTCAAAAGTTCAGCGCGAAACGCGCTCATCCGTTCATGGTTCGCACGCGTCACCGTCGGCCAACATCGATCCAGCTTGCCGCTGGCGAAAAAATCCCTCCTCGTAGCCTGATTTCAACACCCGGCCGTTCTGCACTACCACACTGATCCTCCCGCTAAACTTCACCGACTTCACCAGGTGCTCCATGGCTGCCGAAAGCACTTCGGCCTCCTGCACCTTTCGTCGAAATTCGACAAAACTCTTCTCCTCGTTGCAGCTATCTCCCACTCATGGCAAATGATCCTCAAAAAGAAGTTGAGCTATACGATGTCGCGATCGTATAGCTGCCTTTTTTCTCAGTCAAGGTTGATATACCAATGGGGCTGTGGAAATCGATCTCAATTAGCATATTGCTATATATCCGTGCTATACTTCTGCTATGAAATTCCGAGTATTGCAGGAAAACCTGCGCGAAGCTCTTTGGGAGCGCATCGATGAAGGTGAGCTGACTGGCCTCCGGCTCGCACAGCAGACCGGATTCAAGCAGGCGCATATCTCAAACTTCCTCAATCGCAAGCGCGGCCTCAGCCTCGAGGGCATGGACAAGGTTCTCGCAGTCCAGCATCTTTCGGTGCTCGATCTCCTCGATCCCTCCGAAGTGAACAAGCGTGCTTCGATTTTGCCTCCCAGCGACGACGAGTTCCAGAACGTCCTCCTCACCGACGGCACCATCGCAGCCACCCATCCCCTCATCACCAGCATGAACGTCAAAGAAATCCTGAAATTCAAAAAGAACTTTCTAAAGAAACTGAAAACCGAAACCGAAGGTGATCGTGATCAGTGGGAGCGCTTCGTAGTCATCAAAGCGGATGCCCGCGAAGGTATGAGCATGTATCCCCGTCTTCTGCCCGGCGCCACCCTCCTGATCGATCGCCACTACAACTCACTCAAGCCCTACCGCAAGGGTGAGTTCAATATGTACGCCGTCCTGAAAGACGATAATTGCACGGTAAAGTATGTGGAAACGGCCGGTAGCCACCTGATCCTCCGTCCGCACAACCAGGCGTATCCCATCGAAGTTGTCACCATGGAGGAAGGCAAGTCCGCCTCCGACTACATCGTCGGCCGAGTCTGTCACGTCGGAATCGAAACCTAGAACGGATTTGGATGATTAGGTCTGTTCTTTGGAAAAACCACGAGTCACGCTTTGCGGAAAAAACTCGATGTTGCAGCGAATTTGGGCGGCTGTAAATCTGGGTTGATTTTGGATGTCGCAGCGCTTCAGCGCTGCGATAAGCGACTTCTTCTCCAAACGGCTTCAGCCGCTTGAGGCACCGTGGCGCAGTTACCACGCCGCTTCAAAAATGGTTCCCAATTTGCCGCCGCCCATATTACTGAGAACTGATTTCCTATTCCGCATTCAAACTGTCAAACATCTTCCAAAGCTTGTCCGCCGTCGCGCGATAAATCACGTACCCGCTGCCCACATCCGCAGTCTCATGAAACAGCAACTCCGCGCGCCCGTCCCCATCGGCGTCCACCGCATCAATCAACTCCAGTCGTGGAGTTACATCCAGATGGAACTTATCCGTCACTCCCGAATAAAGTTTCCGCAAATTCCCGTAGATATCCGTACGAGCCACCAGCGCGACACTATAAGAGTCCGGCGTCGCAGCCGCTCCCGGCGCTGCGGGAAAATGAGCTTCCGCACTCAAAACCATCACCGGTTGATTGTTCAACCACAAATCGAACCCTCGAAATTGAACGTTCTCAAAGACTGGCTGCACCGGTTTTGCCGGTGCTTTGTGCGCCGCTGCAGTCTTCGCCGTCGCGGTCTTCGCCGGCGGATTAGCCGAAATATGATTCTTGATCAGCGCTGCCGCATACGCCCGCACCTCATCTCCCGCCAGCGCCAGCATCTGGCCACGCCGCTCCTCTTCTTCTCCCGTCTTCCAAAAGAACTTGTACGATTGCGGACCAGGCCCACCCGCATCCGAAATCGCTGGCACCAGCTGAACCGGAAGCGTCCCTCCGCCACTCGCTGCCGCAGTAGCCGACGGCGCCGGTTTCACTGCACTCGGAGCAGTCTCATCTTCCTGTGGAGCAGGCTGTGTAGGCTTGCCCCGCCGCAGCTTCGGCCGGTAGTAATTCTCCGATTCTTGTCCCGTTGTTGCCGAAGCCGGCGCGGCAGCAGCCGTCTGCTCCGCAGTTCCCGGAGCCGACGCCTTTTGCGCATCTTGCCCCGAAGCTTTCCCCGCTGTCGAAGCGCTATCCGGTTGCGACGGCGAGGGCGACGAAGGTTGTGCCGAAGACTCTTTCGCTCCCTGCTTATCCCCTGATTGTTGCGCTGGCACCGTGGACGCAGCGTCTGGACCGGGAGCAGCAGGCTTCGGCACCGCTTGTCGGGTCAACCGTGGCGGCGCATCGCTATCGCTATTGTCCAACCCCACAGGTACATTTTCCGCCTTATGCGTGCTCGTCGGAGCCTCTGCCCCATTCGGCAGGAAAGATCCCGTCCCCACCCATGGATTCGAACTTCCCGTGTTCTTGCTGTGCAGCGCTCCGATCACCGTGAACAATCCCTGCGACTCCCCCGCCCGCTCCGCCTCATAAACCGTGCCAGACTCCAGCGCCATTGGCACCGGATCAGCCTTATATGCGCTGGCATCGTAAAACCTGCCGTCAATCAGAATTGCTACCGGCACCAACGTCCCCTTGGCGCCGTTGAGCTGCAAAACCCCAACCGCCCGCGGATCCTTCCCTTTTTTCTTTTTCTCCGGAGGTTTCTCCGGCGGAGCTTCCTCCGGCCGCTTCAACTCTGGCCTTCCTCCTTGTGCCACACTCCGCGGAGCCCCAAAGGCAACCAGCGCCAGAACGACGATGACGGCGAACCCCAATTTGCGATATAAGAAGCTGCTGACCATAAGTCGTTCCAAACTACACGTTGCCCACACTGGAAATGAGGCCCTCATGAGTATCCATATCAATGATAAAGCCCCCGACTTTACTTTGCAGGACGAGAACGGAAACGAAATCTCGCTGAAGAGTTTGCGGGGCAAAGTAGTAGTGCTGTATTTCTATCCTCGTGCCGATACTCCAGGCTGCACCGTCGAAGCCTGCGAGTTTCGCGACACCTACAAGCAGATGCAGAAAACCGGTGCCGTGTTACTCGGCATCTCGCCCGACACGCCTAAAGCGCAGAAGAAATTTCAAGATAAATTCAAGCTGCCCTTTACCTTGCTGGCCGATGCCGACAAGAAAGTCGCCATCGCCTTCGACGTCCTGAAAGAAAAAAATATGTACGGAAAGAAAGTGATGGGAGTCGTGCGAACGACATTCATCATCGGCCCCGACGGCAAAATCCAGCACATCTTCCCCAAAGTAAAGCCCGAAGGCCACGCAGCAGAAGTCCTGGCCTACCTGAAAGCATCAGCAAAAGGCGCAGCCTAGCAGCAAGTGCGACGCAAAGTAGCGCCGCCGTCCCGGCGGCTTTAATGCGTGCAGCACGACGATCGGAGCAGCGAAAACGTAGGCCATGCTGGGGAATGCGAGGAGCGTCACAAAATATGGGCGTCATCGTAATGTGGCAGCATTGTACTGTGGCAGCGCCGCGTATGCCTGCAGTACCGTGGAAGAGCGGGCTTCAGCGCCGCGTAAAGTGTAAAAAAGATGCGGGCTTCAGGCCCCGGTGGTCGCCTCTCGTCGATCCACTCAAAGCTTACTGGATATAACGCGAAAAATACCGTCTGGACTAAATGCCCGGCCCTTTAAATCGAAAAATCCCGAAGACCGCAACCGCACACCTCAACCCGCTCCCCCGTGCCTTCTTCGCCCGCAACCCGCGCCGCGTAGCCCGCGAACTCCTGGGCAAAATCCTCGTCCGTAACTGCGACCAACTCCGCCTCACCGCCCGCATCGTCGAAGTCGAAGCTTACCTCGGCGAGAACGACCCCGCTGCCCACGCCGCCGCCGGCAACACCGCCCGCACTTCAGTCCTCTTCGGCCCCCCCGGCTACGCCTACGTTTACTTCATCTATGGCAACTACTACTGCCTCAACGTCTCGTGCGAGCGCGAGAGCAAAGCCGGATCGGTCCTCTTCCGCGCCCTCGAACCCCTCTCTGGCATCGACCAAATGGCCCAAAATCGCGGACTCCCATTCCCTAACCCCGGCAACCTTCACTCCGTCGATCTCCGCAAACTCACCAGCGGTCCCGGCCGCCTCGCCGAAGCCTTCGCCATCACCCGCGCGCGCGACAACGGCTGTGACCTAACTTCGCCGACTTCCTCCCTCTGGATCGGACAAGATAATTTTCGCGCCGGGAAAGCGGAAATTACTCCCCGCATCGGCATCACCAAAGCCGCCGACCACCGGCTTCGGTACATACTCTCCGGCAATGCATGCGTCTCCGGCCGGAAAACCCGTTAGAGACTAAAGGCTCGCTACAGGATTGACAGCCAGGTGTAAACTTTCCCTCGGATCAAACGCGCGAAAGGCCCTTCTGGACAAGGCTCTCGACGACTGCGGACTGCTCCTGATCGATCGAACCATCATCGGCCACTGCAGTTCGCGCTAACGTTCGGCGGATGGATCATCCGAATTTTTGCGGCATCCTCCCCCGGCACGATTCATCTCATAAACAAGTACCCAGGAACCGTTAGGAGTTTGCGTGAGCCCCGTTACTGCGTTTCGTGTCTTGATCGTTAGTTTGCTGGTTCTCTCTGTTAACATTCCCGCACTCTCCGAGCCCTCGGAAACTGCATCCCTCCGGACTCAAGCCGCTGCAGCGCCTTCCAATATCGTGATCGGCTTTGTCGGAGGATTCGTCCACCATGACAATCCTCACCACGGCCCGGTTAAGCTCGCGCGGCAAATCCAGCGAACCGTCCCCGAAGACACCTATATCCGCGTTTTTGAAAATCGCCATAGAAGACAAGCCTTCAATAGCGTCATTCGATTGCTCGACACCAATCACGATGGCATTTTGTCTGCGGAAGAAAAACTCGGGCCCGCATCATCCTCTTCGGCCACAGTTGGGGAGCGTCTGCAGTTGTTGCATTGGCCCGGGACTTGCGCCGCAAAGGCGTGCCGGTTTTGCTCACAGTGCAGGTGGATAGCGTCGCCAAATTGTGGCAGAACGATTCCGTCATTCCAGATAACGTCGCCGAAGCCGTAAACTTTTATCAGACCCAGGGCATCGTGCACGGCCGGCAACAGATCACCGCCGCCGATCCTGCAAAAACCGAAATCCTCGGGAATTACCGCATGGATTACAAGAAAACACCAGTCGCATGCCCCCAAGCCACCTGGGCAGACCGCTTCTTCACCCCCGGCCACATGCAAAGCGAGTGTGATCCCACTCTCTGGTTGCAGATCCAAAGCATGGTCATGCAGCGTCTCTCCCCCTCCACCACCTCCGCAGCAGTCAATTCGCAGCCTTAATTTAAAAATCTTATTGTCTTTAAGAGTCCGCTTGAAAGACCCATGCCTCCAGCTCACAAAAAGATTTGAGAATGCCGGTAGTCACTTAAGAGAATGCCGATATGACTCAAAGAATGCAGGTAATACCGTGGAAGAGCGGCGCTTTAGCGCTGCGTAAAGCCCAACTGATGGCGGGCTTCAGCCCCTGTGGTCGTGGCTTCTGTTGCAGGCTACGCCGAATGGAACTCACAATCGGAACTTAATCTACCAGAAGTTTCAAAGCACAACATTATCGATCAACCGTGTCCCACCGACAAACGCCGCCACCGCAACCAATGCTCCCTTGTCAACTTTGTCAACGGGATCAAGGCTGTCAGCGTCGACAATCTCAAAATAATCGAGCCGCACCGCACTTTCGCTCCCCATCTCCTTACAACCCACCGCCATCAATCTTGCCGCGTCCCGCTCCCCTGCCTCCCATTGTTCCTGAACCCGCATCAGCGCGCGATGCAAAACCAGCGCCTGTCGCCTCTGCAGCGGATCAAGATAAGCATTGCGCGAACTCATAGCCAGCCCGTCAGGCTCCCGTACAATCGGACACGCAACAATTTCTACGGGAAACTTCAGGTCGCATACCATTCGACGAATAATCGCTAACTGCGCCGCATCCTTCTGCCCCAAAAAAGCCGCATCTGGCTCGACCAAGTGAAATAATTTAGCCACCACGGTCGTCACTCCGCGAAAATGCCCCGGCCGCGAACGCCCGTCAAGTCGGTCACTCAGCCCTTCCACCGTAACCCAGCTCACGGCGCCCGGTGGATACATCTCTTCGACGGATGGCGCGAAAAGCAACCCCACTCCCTCTTTTTCCAGTAATTCCCGGTCGTGCTCAAAGTCCCTCGGATATTTCGCCAAATCTTCATTCGGGCCAAACTGTGTCGGATTCACAAAGATCGACGCCGCCACCACATCGCACCGATCCCGCGCCGCCCGCACCAGCGACAAGTGCCCTTCATGCAGTGCGCCCATCGTAGGCACAAATCCCAAGCGCTTGACGCCACTCCGCGCCCCGCGGCAAGCCTCTCGCATCTCTTCGACTGTGTAGCAGATCTTCATTGCAGTGAAAATGCTCTAGGGATACTCCAGCTCAGGACGTGGGAATCCACTGAATCGCGACGTGCGCGCTCTCAAGATCACCCGCAACAATGCCCCGGTTTCGCCGAATCGCAATCTTGTCCGCTTCGGAAGCACTCGCCTTCTCGTCTACCAGAATGGCGACTGCGCGCCCGTAAGGCCATGCCGATGCCGGCAGTCGTGCCAGCGTATTCAACACTTCCCCCGGCTTCAGAATCTGTTCTTCATTAACGTCAACGCTGCTGAGCAGCCCGACGGAATCGGCGCGAATGACGAGATAAGGATTGCTCCAGTGTCGGGTCTCTTGCAGGGATGGGTATTTCGCTGGATCGGCCGCAGCGATGCGCTGTAGAACAGTGGCCGCATCCAGCGCCAGTGGCGCACTCTGCCGCGAGCAGCCAACAAGCGTGAAGCTCACTGCCAAAACAAATATCAGGCCGGCTCGCGAGTCATTCCAGCCGCCTGCGAAAAAACTCACCGAACCACCAGGGGAACGTCGGTCTTAACCGCCCAGACCAAAGCCACAACCCACCCGATAAACGTCCATCCCAAAAACAAGTTCAGTAACAAAATCGCGGTTATGTCCCGTTTACTGCGAACCAGAGCAATAATCGACGGTAGAAAATACATCACGAACCCGAATCCGAAAAACGGCAGAAAAAACGCAGGCAAAAGGTTCGTCATAAATCCCTCCCGGCAATAGCCTAGCATCGTCGCGGCGAATTGCGAATCATGCCCAACATATCAAACTTTCGAAGTTCAACTTTGATTTTCCTCCGTGTCGGAGCCTGCCCTGAGCGAAGCCGAAGGGTGCCTCCGTGGTGAATCCTGCACTTACCGCCGCATCCCCCGCTTCCGCTCCAGCACCGTCTCCAATCCCGCCCTCGTCTCCTTCGGCAAATGATACGACTCCTCATCCGACGGATACTGCAGCGCTTTCACATCCGCGCGAAACGCCCGCACCGCATTCGTGATCAGCGCTGTAGCGTCACCATATCGGCGGACAAATTTTGCCGGCGGCCCAAACGTCAAATTCAAAACGTCGTGGATCACCATCACCTGCCCATCGCACTCCGGACCCGCTCCAATCCCAATCGTCGGCGTGCCCACCTCCGCCGTAATCATCGCCGCTACTTCCCGCGGAATGCCTTCTAGCACAATGCAAGCCACACCCGCGCGATCCAGCGCCACAGCATCGCGCATCAACTGTTCAATCCCACTCAAATTTTTCCCCTGCACCTTGTACCCGCCCATCACATTCACCGATTGCGGCGTCAGCCCAATGTGCCCAGCCACCGGAATCTCCGCATCAATGATTCGCCGAATCAGCTCCGCCCGTTTTTCGCCGCCCTCAATCTTCACCACCTCGGCTCCGCCTTCTTTCACAAAGCGCGTAGCGTTGCGCAGCGCATCGTCAGCGTCAACCTGATACGACCCATAAGGCATATCCGCCACCAACAGCGCATGCTTCACTCCACGCCGCACCGCCTTAACATGGTGCAGCATCTCGTCCATCGTGACCGAGAGCGTGTTCTCATAGCCCAGCATGGCCTGCGCCAGCGAATCGCCCACCAGGATGATCTCAATGCCAGCCTCATCCACCAGACGCGCGGTGGCGTAGTCGTAGGCCGTAAGGCAAGTAATAGGTTCGTGTCGGAGTTTTTGTTCCCGCAGAGAAGCGGTAGTAACCTTGCGGCGGAGATCGTCCTCAGGACGCCCGCCAATCGGGGTGAGACTCATCATGTCCTCCAGTGCCCCTCCAGCCCAGCCGGATAGAGCCTGTTAAGCATCTTCGTGGATGCTCCAACTATTATAGCGGGAAGAACACCGTTAGTCGATGGGCGTTTATCGTTTGTAAGTGGTGCAGTTTGTGCTATTTCACGGTTGTCATCCTGAGCGTAGCCGTTTTTCAGGCGTAGCGAAGGATCTCCCGCTTAACCGGCCCAACGCGTGAGCCTAGCTGCATCACGACCTTGTCGCTGATCCACGTTTTGAGCGCGGCAGGTTTGCTAAACAAGTGAGTCAGCGCGCTTTCACGAAGTAAGGCCTAATTCTGCATTTCCAAAAAGCCAACGACTATTGACCAACGACGCTCTTACGCCCCCACCGCCTCCTGCCCGCCCAGCGGCAAGAAGTATTGCGTCCCCTTGATCGGCTCGCTAACCTTGCGCAGCAACTCCTGCAAATCCTCATTCCGGTCGACGAAATCAATATCCGACGTATTCACGATCAGCAGATCCGACGACGTGTAATGAAAAAAGAAGTGTTCATAAGCCTTCACCACTTCTTCCAAATACTCGTCGCTGACCGCGCGCTCGCCCGGCGCATTCTTTTTTCTCAGCCGCTTCTTCAGCACCTCGGGCGTTGCCTGCAGATAGATAACCAGGTCCGGCGTGGGCAGCTTTTCCCGGAAGTGGTTGTAATAGCGGTTGTAGGTATCGAGCTCCTGGTCCGTGAGGTTCAGGCAGGCAAACAATTTGTCCTTCTCAAAAATGTAGTCCGCCACCACAGTCTTCTGTGAGCGCGCCCCCAGATCGAGCGACTGCAATTGCTCGAACCGCCGCACCAGAAATGCGAACTGCGCCTGAAACGCCGCTCCCCGCTCGCCTTCATAAAAGGCCGCGAGAAATGGGTTCGACTCAGGCTCCATCACCCGCTGCGCGTTCAGCCGCTCGCCCAGAATACGGGCCAGCGTGCTCTTACCCACTCGAATGGGACCTTCCACTGCAATGTACCGGGGAAGCTCGAAGAGATTGGCCATGGGCTCCGTTACAATTCGGAATTTGCAGGATAGCTCGGATAACGCCGAGTGGCAATTGCGGGATGAGTTAACAGGGCATTTGCTGATTCTTAATTGCTGATTATAGATCGAAAGCCGATTCCAATTTCCACCTTCGTCGCGCTTTGACGAAATCAAAAAACAACAATCAGCAATCAACAATTTACAATCCCTGCATGCTTGGCCTAGCTCTCACCGCCTTCTCCACCGCAGCCGCAGCCGTCGCAAGTTACCAGTCGATGGCCCCCACGGCGCAATGGTACGGCCAAACTTTCACAGGCTTGCCACGCAACTCGCACCAAATCGCGCTCACTTACGACGACGGACCCAACGACCCGCACACTTTGCGATTGCTCGAAATCCTTGCTAAACACGACGTCCACGCAACATTTTTCCTAATCGGCCGCTACGTTCAGCAATATCCACAAATCGCCCGCGAAATTACCCAAGCCGGCCACGTCGTCGGCAATCACACATTTACTCATCCACTGCTGATTTTCAAAAGCGAAGCCGAAATCCACCAGGAACTAACCCAATGCCGTACCGCATTGCAGGACGCCGTCGGCGAGCCCAGCAATCTCTTCCGTCCTCCCTTCGGCGGGCGCCGGCCCGCCGTTCTTCGCATCGCCCGCGAACTCGGCATGCAACCAGTCATGTGGAACGTAACCGGCTACGATTGGAACGCCCCGCCCGCCGCCGTCATCGAGCGCAAGGTCGCAAATCAAATCCGCGGTGGCGATGTAATCCTTCTGCACGACGGAGGCCATAAACAAGCAGGCGCGAATCGCTCCCAAACCGTGATCGCCACCGATCACCTAATCACCCGCTACAAAACCGCCGGCTATGAATTCGTAACCATCCCTCTGATGATGCAGGAAGGCTCTGCGAAAAAGTCATTGCAGATCGCGAAGGACACAACTTTCAATTCTTAGCCTGCCATGGAGCACGCGAGCGCGCGCCGAAGGGTGCCACCCAAGTCCGATTAGAACGCGCATTGCAGTCTGTCAAAGCTGAGCTTGTCCGGCGGTGCGGGCTTCGGACGCGGGTTCCGTGTTTGCCAGTTGATCCAATACCGTGCGCAGTGCGCGTAAGACTTCGCCCGCTGCGGCAACTTTCAAAACAAATTTCAACATGCCGTCCGGGGTGAATTGCGCGCCGCGCTGGGTGGAGACGAAGCGGGCTAGTTGCTCGGGGTCGACGGCGGCGTTTTGCTGGAACTTTAGAGTGACGAAATCTCGCTTGCGCTCGATGGCGTTGACTCCTACTTTCATGCACAACAATTTTAGCGAGGCGTAGTCGAGCAGGTTGCGGACTGCGGGCGGGGGTGGGCCATAGCGGTCTTGCAGTTCGGCGGCTACGTCGGTTAATTGCGATTCGGTTTCTACGCGGGCTACGCGTTTGTACATCTGCAGACGCTGATTTTCTTCCGGCACGTAGTCGGCGGGGATGCGGATGTTTAGGCCTAGATTGAGTTGGGTTTCGGCTTCGTCGGGGGCGGCTTCGCCCTTCATCTCTCTTACCGCGCGTTCCAACATCTGCGTATAAAGCTCGAAGCCGATGGCTTCGATGTGGCCGCTCTGTTCGCCGCCCAGCATGTTGCCGGCGCCGCGGAGTTCGAGATCGAGGGCGGCGATTTTGAATCCGGCGCCCAGGTCGGAAAATTCTTTTAGCGCGGCGAGACGGCGGCGGGCGATGGGGGTGAGTTCGATTTCGGGCGGGAGCAGGAGATAGGCGTAGGCGCGACGATTGGAGCGGCCGACGCGTCCGCGGAGCTGGTAGAGCTCGGAGAGGCCGAGGCGATCGGCGCGGTTAATGAGAATCGTGTTACAGAGCGGGATGTCGAGCCCGTTTTCGATGATCGTGGTTGAGACCAGGATGTCGGCCTCGTGGTGCATGAATTTCAGCATCACTTTTTCTAGTTCGCCTTCCGACATTTGTCCGTGGCCGACTATGATGCGCGCGGGCGGAACTAAGGCTTGCAGTTTGGCAGCGATTTCCCAGATGGTGTCAACGCGGTTGTGGACGAAATAGACCTGGCCGCCGCGTTCGAGTTCCTGCTCGATGGCGGATTGGATCAGTTTTTCATCCCAACTGGCGACTACAGTTTGGATCGCCATGCGGTCTTTGGGCGGAGTTTCGATTACGCTCATATCGCGCAGGCCGACCAGCGACATGTGGAGGGTACGCGGAATGGGCGTGGCGGACATGGTGAGTACGTCCACTTGCTTGCGCATTTGCTTGATGCGTTCTTTGTGGCGGACGCCGAAGCGCTGTTCTTCGTCGACGATGAGGAGGCCGAGATCGGAAAATTTTATGTCTTTGGAGAGGATGCGGTGGGTGCCGATTAAGATGTCGATTTTTCCGGCTTCGGTTTTTTGCAGGATTTCTTTTTGCTGTTTGGCGTTGCGGAAGCGGCTGATCATTTCGACGGTGACGGGGAATGGGGCGAAGCGCTGCTTGAAAGTTTCGAAGTGCTGGAAGGCGAGAACGGTGGTGGGAGCGAGAACTGCGACCTGCTTGTTGTCGCTGATGGCTTTGAATGCACCGCGCATGGCGACTTCAGTTTTGCCGTAGCCGACGTCGCCGCAGAGGAGGCGGTCCATGGGCTGGGACGATTCCATATCGCGAATGACGTCTTTGATGGCCTGGCCTTGGTCTTCAGTTTCGTTGAATTCGAAGGCATCTTCGAACTCGCGGAACCATTCGTTCGCGGGCGGGAAGGCGTGTCCGACGGCAGT
Source organism: uncultured Acidobacteriaceae bacterium (assembly GCA_963789625.1). Taxonomy (GTDB): domain Bacteria; phylum Acidobacteriota; class Terriglobia; order Terriglobales; family Acidobacteriaceae; genus Sulfotelmatobacter. Next base: position 309,949 of record CAWBLK010000012.1, read on the forward strand.
TTTGCGCTCGGCGTAGAGTTTGAGGAGTTCATCGGCCATATCTTTCATGGCCTTCTTCACGCGAGCTTTGGTCTTGGACCAGGACTGAGTGCCGAGATGACTTAGCGCTGGCTTGACGCCTTCGGAGGAGCGGTATTTTTGTACGAGATCGAGGCGGGTGAGCGGGACGTAGAGGCGGGCGGCTTCGGCGAATTCGAGCAACATGAATTCGGCGGGGCCATCGCCGTGGTTGATTTCTTTTAGACCCTGGTACTGGCCGATGCCGTGCTCGACGTGGACAACGTAGTCGCCGACCTGGAGATCGCGGAAGTCGGAGAGGAAAGCCGAGACTTTGGATTTGGAGCGCTGCGGGCGTGAGGCGACGGATTCGGATTCGTCGAAGAGATCGCGGGAGCCGAAGACGGCGAGATTGGCTTCGGGAAGCAGGACGCCATCGGGAATGTATGCGGTGGCTAGCGTGGTGGTGAAAACCTCACCGGCGAAATAACTGGTTTCGTCGGCATAGCTTTCGCCGCCGCGGGTGCGGCTTCCGAGTTTGAAGGAGACATTGTATTCGGTGAAGACATCGGCAAGGCGCTCGACTTCGCCGATGTTGGGGACGGCGAAGAGAACGCGTTTGCCATCGGCATTGAGCTTTTGGACTTCGGCCAGCATGGCGGAAACCGCGCCGTGAAAGCGTGGCGAAGATTGAGTTAGAAATTCAACGGAGGGGGCTTCATCGGCGCTGCGCGTGAGACCAAGATGTTCGATATCCGCGCCGGGGAGGGTTGCGGTTTTTTGCCACCAATCATCCGGCGATAGGTAGAGATCTTCGGGACGAACCAGATTGCCGACGCCGCTGCGCTCGTGGACTTCGGCGACGCGGGTCCAGAAGCGATCGAACTCCTGCTTGAGTTGATCGGGTTCGTCGAGAAGAATTGACGCGAGAGAGATTAGATCGAAGATGGTGCTGTCGGCTCCGGCTACGGGCGAATAAAATTCCCAGCCGGGAAAGACGTTGACGCCGCCGGAGCGGACGGCGGCTTCGACGATTTCTTCGTTTCCAGTAATGCGCTTGCCGCTTAGGCGAGTGTGAATTGCGGCGAGCAAGTGTTCGCTGACCGGGGTCTCGGTGAGCGGAAGGAGCAGAGCTTCATCTACCGGAGTGGAAGAGCGCTGCGATGCGGGATCGAATTTGCGAATGGAGTCGGCTTCGTCGCCGAAGAACTCGATGCGAAGGGGACGGTCGGCCTCGGGAGAGTAAACGTCGAGGATGCCGCCGCGGGAGGCGTATTGGCCGGGCATTTCGACTACATCGGTTGAGGTATAGCCGACGGTGTTGAGGTGCGCGAGCAGAGATTCGAGATCGAAAGACTCGCCACGACGGACGGTGCGGGCGAGATCGGCGTAATAGTCGGCGGAGCGGAGACGAATAGCAGTTGCGGCGATCGGGGAGATCACGATGGATGCGGCGCCGGTTGCGATCTTCCAGAGAGCGGTGGCGCGTTCTTCCTGGAGTTCGGGGTGCGGAGAGAGATTCTGGAACGGGAGGACGTCGCGGGCGGGGAGGGTGATGACGGAATCGGGATCGCAGGCGGCGGTGAGTTCGCAGAAGCCGCGAAGGACGGGAAGATAGTCTTCGGCGGCGCGGTTATCGTTGACGACGAAGATGAGCGGACGGGCGGCGGTGCGCTGAAACAGCACGAGCAGCAAGGCTTTTGCGGTGGGAGTGAGGCTGGAGACACGAATGCGCCCCGTGCCCTCCTTGAGGTGGGAGGCTACACGCGTGAAGGCGGGAAGCTTTTCTACGTCCGTGAAGAGTTCACGGACGAAGGGAAGAAGCATGCAGGGGTATTTTAGCAGGAGAGAAGGCCAGCAAGGTTACTGGCGGACCGTGGTGATGGTGGCCTCGCTGCGCTCGGCGAACGGGCGAAAGCGCCCGTTCCCACATTGCCCTTGCTCAACTTCGCAGCAATGGCCTTGTCAAACATGTTGGGCCGCCGCTGCCGTTTATGCAGAGTTCGCCGGCGGGGAAGGTGCGGACATCAAATCCGGCTTGGCGGAGGCGGGCGTTGGTTTTGTGATTCTCTTCGATCGCGAGCAGCCGATTGTTACCGAGAGCCAGAACGTTGCAGCCTAGCATGTCGCGTTCGGAGTGGTCGATTTCGACGAAATGGAATCCGCGAGACTTTAGGAGTTCGACGGTTTCAACTGCCAGCCACGGGAGATCGACGATGGCGGTGTGGTCGTTGAGCAGGCTGATTAGCGACATTAGATGCAGACAGGCAGATGGGCCGGGGCCGTAGGGCAGCGGGGCGGAAATGACCTCGATTTGTTTGGGTGCGAGCAGAGTGCGGATCTGGTGAATGCCAGCGGCGTTGGTGCGGTAGCCGTGGCCGATGAGCAACGTTTTTGAATCAAGCCATACGATGTCTCCGGCTTCGGTGGTGCCGGGAAAGGTGATCTCGCCGAGTGTTGGAATGTCGATCGTTTCGCAGAATGCGGCGTGGAGGGCGCCTTCGGAGATGCGGTTTGGTTTGCCGGGACGCATGACGATTAAGCCGTGGTCGGTTGGAAGCGAAGAGTCGTGGGTGTAGACGGCGTCGAGGGAGAGACCTGGCGCGGCGGGCAGTTCGATGATTTCGGCTCCTGCGATTTGTAATTCGCGGCAAAGAGCTTCGTGCTGGGACTGAGCAGTGTTGAAGTCGGGTGCGTGTTGGAATCCCAGCTCTTGCCAACGGGACGCGCGTTCGGGCTGGTTCCATCCGGCGGTGCGCGGAGAGCAGAGCATCACGCGCTGCAGCGCGCCGACCATCGAATGTCCGTTGGAATGTGTTTTGGTTATGGTTTCCACATTTTTTCTCCAGTAGTTTTCTGAAGCGCGTGGGGCTGTCAGGAATCTATATGGGCATTATGGCAAAAGCAATGTGGGAAGGCACGGTACTCGCGGAGAGCGATGGAACGATCGAGGTGGAGGGAAACCAGTATTTTCCTCCGGATGCGATTCGTGACGAATATTTCAAGGCTAGTGATGTGCACTCGGTATGTCCGTGGAAGGGGACGGCTAGCTATTACGATGTTGAGGTTGGCGGAAAACGGAACGTGGGGGCGGCTTGGTTCTATCCGGAGCCGAAGGACGCGGCGAAGCGGATCAAGGGGTATGTGGCGTTTTGGAAGGGTGTGAAGGTGGAGAAATAACGCGACTTCGCGCTTTACTTTTTGCTAAAATGTAAAGCATGCCTGAGGTTAAGCTTTCTTCCAAGAATCAGATCGTGATTCCTCGTGAAGCCCGCGAGGCTCTCAAAATCAAGTCCGGCGATAAACTCGTTGTGGTCGTTCGGGGTAATCAGCTTTTGGTTTTTCCACGACCAAAATCGTACAAGGATGCGCTTCGAGGGTTGGGGAAGGGATTATATCCCGAGGGCTACCTTGAAAAGGAACGTCAAAGTTGGCGCTAGCGCCCTTCCGGCGATTTCTGCTTCGCCATCGGCGAATTGCCCTCGACACAAATATTTTCATTTATTGGCTGGAGGAAAGCCCGCGTTATCTGGCGATCACCGATTTGGTTTTTTCGCGGATTGAAGAGCCGAATTGCGAAGCGATTACTTCCATCATCACAATGACCGAGCTTTTCGTGCCCGCCTACCGGGAAGGAAACAAGTTACGCGTCTCGGCTTATCATGCCATCCTTACAACCTACCTCAATCTTCAGTGGATCGTCGTGGACCTGCCAATCGCAGATTTAGCCGCGCAATTGCGGGCCGAACATAAACTCCAAACTCCCGATGCCATCCAGGCTGCGACTGCTTTGCGCTCTGGCGCGACTGGTTTGGTTACGAACGATCCGGCGTTTCTGCGGATCGAAGGAATCGAGACGGCGGTGCTGGACCGTTTTCTCTGATTCGCCCCGCGCTTCCCAGCTAGGGCTTCGCGCTAATTTGCCAAACGCCATTTTTCCACTTGGCATCGAACACAACCACCGGTACGAATGCCGTGCCTGCGTTGTTAGTCCCGTTCTGCATGACTGGAACGCTATATTGTGGGGACTGAGCCTGGGCAGATGGAGGCTGTGCAATGCGAGCGGCACAGAGATAAAGCACTGAAATGGCGATGACGGTGAGCACGCAATTTGTATAGAGAGTAGATTTCATTTTTCATCCTCGCGCAGAGAATTAACCAGCGCAGAATTATAGTCCGTGGCCATCCTAGAACTCGACGTGGGCCCGGAATGAGGGGACCAAAACCGGGCCGCGGTCGCGGTTGTAGCCGGGGTTGACGATGTGCTGCACGCCGGGCGCGAGATAGATGCCGCGCCATGCGTGCACGGTGTAATAAGACTCCACAATATTTTCCCGGCCGTAGTTGAGTGCGCCATCGCCGAGAAGAAAGCCGAGGCCGCCATCAGCGAGATAGTTCTGATGATCTTTCTTAATGGCATTGGAGACAAGGGCGATGCCGGCGCGATCCTGCTTGCGATGCCACCATGCGCCGTTCGCTCCGAGACCCCAGGCGATCGTTTGATCGACTTCGGTGTAGGCGAAGGATTCGGTCTTGCCGTTATCCCAGCCGACGCGGGCGAATGCGGTGAAGTTGGGAAGAAGATTCTGCTCGAAGTTAAAGCCGAAACCGTATTTGCGCGTGATATGCCACGGATGGTTCGTAATCTCAGGGATTAGTTCGGGCGTCGGAGCGGTGTGCTCTTCAAACTGCTCGACGGCGTCGCGGTAGATACCCATGTTGGCGTAATTTGTGTAGGCGAGAAAACGGACTACGCCCGCTTTCTTGGGGATCACGCCGTGACGTAATTCGTATTCAAAATTTTCGGCGTGCACTTGCCAGGGTCGATACACGAGATCGATTCCGTTCGCGACCTTGGGCATGAGAGCTTCGGCGAACCGGAAGCCCCAGTTGCGATCTTCGAAGTCAGCGGTGGCGCCAAGGGTGTAGCCACGGGTGTCGGCGGCGTAGTCGTAGGCGCCGTTGTTGTCGGTGGTCCAGTTGATGAACTGGAGATGAGTGTCGGAGCCGACAGAGTTTATGTCGAAGAAATCCGGCATGCTGAATTTTCCGAAGCGGATTTCCAGACGGCGGCGGGGGAGTTCCTCGAAGAGCGAAAGAAAGCTGCGATGGTTTTCGACTTTATCCCTGCTCAGGGCAAACACTTTGTGGATCATGGCCCGGCCCACATAAGGCGCTTTGCTGAGAAGAGGATTTCTGACGATGTCGAGATCGGTATTACCGGCAAGCCCCAAACCCAGGCTGAGCGCAGATCCGCCTGCTTCTTCGATGTCGACTAAAACCTCGGTGGAATTGTTGAGGCGCGCGCCGGTGTAGAGGGTGAGCACACGGGATGTGGCTTTCTGGTAGTTGGGGCTAAGGCTGTTGGTTCCGCTGTAATCGGCATGGAACGGCGGATGCGTTTGAAAAATAAAGTTTGCCTGGCCGGAGAGCCAGAAGCGGGAGTCCTTGAAGTGGGGAAACATGGCTTCGGTGCTGTCGTCGGAAGATGGATCCGGCGCGGTGGGCGTATCTGCTTGCGCCTGGGCATCAGGCTTGGCGGCGGAGGTTGGATCTGCTTGTTGGGCCAGAGCCGGTGTGCTCGATGCGGCAACCGTCAACAACAGGAAAAAAGCTGCGAGAATTGCAGATACGGCGGGTTTCAGGCCGGAGCTCGAGTGTGTCTTGAACGGCGCTACGTGCCAACCCGTATCCAAAATGAATTTCACTTTCATAATTACGCGTTGAAGGCTGCGGGAATTTAGCCCCGCGCCCTATTGCCGCTTGGCGTCCAATGAAGCTGTATTCCGATCAAACAAGGTATTAACGTAAGTATATCACACATTATTAACTATAGTTAACTACATGCACGTTGCGTTAATACGGCTGCTCAGTTTATGCCGAGTGTCGCCGATTCCCCGAGGCTACGCAGAGTCGGTTAAAGGAATGTTACAAGCTGCGAGTATTGTCAGCAGTTATCGCGGAGCTGAAGGTTCTTCCTTAGATAGTCTCGGTACGGCTTGTGGTTTACTCTACGCACGTTCCAGAAGTGTTATCGGCTCCTTCGTATTGTGTAGCATACCCCAGTATAGTATAGTCAAGTAAAAAGTTCGTAAAGGAAAACCCATGGCTCACACACTGCGGGAAAAGGAAAAACTAAAGCTGCGGGTACGGCGGATTCGCGGGCAGATCGATGCTATCGAGCGAGCGCTGACCGAGGAAAAAGATTGCGGAGATGTTTTGCAATTGATTACTGCGGCACGCGGTGCGATGAATGGATTAATGGCGGAATTGCTCGAGGATCACGTCCGATTCCACGTTCTTGATCCGGCGCGCAAGCCGACCTCTGCGCAGGCAATCGCGGCGGACGAATTGATGGAGATTGTGCGTTCGTACCTGAAGTGAGATGTCTGGCGATTTTCTTGACGAAGATTCGCTGCTCGGGCGGGACTATGAAAAATCAAAAAGGACAGCCCGGAGCCCCCGAAGCCGTCCTTGGAACCCTCCCGGTTAGAAGGGCAACTTGATGCCCCTACGTTACCGTAGCGATGTTGCAAAGAGATGGCAAAACCATGAATATCTGGTTAATTTGTTCCGGTAGGGCGCTGCTATAGTAGTCGGTTGCGTGCAGTCATCCTTTGACAGCTATTGCCTGCGGGGCACTGAATGCCATTGACGACATCCCGAAAAGTTGAGCAGTCACGCCGTTTGCAGCAACGCGCAGAAAAGATGATTCCTGGCGGGGTTAATTCTCCAGTGCGCGCGTTTGGATCGGTAGGGGGCGATCCGCCATTTATTGTGCGTGGCAAGGGCTCGCACATGTGGGATGCCGACGAAAACGAGTTCATCGACTATGTGGGTTCGTGGGGACCTCTGATTCTGGGCCACGCCGCGCCGGATGTTCTGGATGCGATTGTGGGCGCGGCTTGCAATGGCACAAGCTTTGGGGCTTCTACGCCCGCCGAAGCCGACCTGGCGGAGTTGGTGCTGGCAGCATTGCCGGCGATGCAGAAGATTCGCTTCGTGAGTTCGGGGACGGAAGCGACCATGTCGGCCATCCGTCTGGCGCGAGCTTATACGAAGCGCAAGTACATTGTGAAATTCGAAGGCTGCTACCACGGACATTCCGATTCTCTGCTGGTGAAGGCGGGGTCGGGGGTGGCGACGCTGGGGATTCCGGGATCGGCGGGCGTTCCGGAGGAGTTCATCCAGTTCACGCTGGCGTTGCCGTTCAATGACGTCAAGGCGGTGGAGTATGCCTTCCAGAAATTTAAGCATCAGATTGCGTGTGTGATCGTTGAGCCGGTGGTGGGGAATATGGGATGTGTTCCGGCTGCGGACGATTTTTTGGTGGCGTTGCGGCTGATTACGGAGCGAGAGCGGTCGGTGCTGATTTTTGATGAAGTAATGACCGGGTTTCGCGTGGCTTTCGGCGGTGCGCAGGAACTCTACAATATTCGTCCGGACTTGACCACGTTGGGAAAGATTATTGGAGGAGGGCTGCCGGTGGGCGCCTATGGCGGTTCCAGCGAGATTATGGATTTAGTTGCACCGCTGGGGCCCATGTATCAGGCAGGCACGCTCTCGGGGAATCCGCTGGCGATGGCTGCGGGATGCGCGATGCTGAAGCGGCTGAGCGAGCACAAGAAAGAAATCTATGGGCGGCTGGAAAAGTTGAGCAGAGAACTGGTGGAGGGTGTTGCGGCGGCTGCGAAAGATGCGGGCGTGCCGCTATGCTTCAACCGGGTGGGGTCGATGTTTACCTGGTTCTTTACGCCGGGGCCTGTAACGGATTGGGATTCGGCGTCGAAGTCGGATACGGCGGCGTTTGGCAAGTTCTTTCGTGCGATGCTGGATAGTGGAGTTTATTTTCCTCCATCGCAGTATGAGGCCGCCTTCCTCGGTGCGATGCACACAGAGGAAGATGTTCAGCAGACAATTGCGGCGGCAAAGCACGCGTTTGGGGCAGTGAAGGGATGAAGAGCTGGCAGTTCTGACGATATCCATCTTTGAAGCAAGCTTCTGCACGGCGATCACTATTTTATCCTCCCGCCGAGTCGCCACCCTAAACCTCATCACGTACAATTATCCGGCAACCGGAATCCCCGAACCGGCGACTAATGACATTCCACTGACGACTGCCTTATGCCCATGAAGCTCCGCAAAGCCGTTTTTCCCGCCGCCGGCCTCGGCACCCGCTTTCTGCCCGCAACCAAAGCCCAGCCCAAAGAAATGCTTCCGCTCGTCGATAAGCCCATCATCCAGTACGGCGTCGAAGAAGCCATGGCTTCCGGCTGTGACTTGATCCTCATCATCACCGGCCGCGGCAAGCAATCGATCGAAGATCACTTCGACGTCAGCTACGAACTCGAGACCATGCTCGAGCAGCGTCACAAAACCGACCTGCTCAAAATCGTGCGCTCCATCTCCGACATGATTCACGTCGCCTACGTCCGCCAGAAGGAAGCTCTCGGCCTCGGCCACGCCGTGCTCATGGCCCGCGAACTCGTAGGCAACGAACCCTTCGCCGTCCTCCTCGCCGACGATGTTATCGACGCCAAAGTCCCCTGCCTCAAACAAATGGTCGAAGTCTTCGACCAGACCCAGTGCTCAGTCTTAGCGACACAAGTCATCGAAGGCAAAATGATTTCCTCCTACGGCGTCCTCGACGTAACGCCCGTCAACGACAGCCGCTTCGGCGATCGCCTTTTCGAAATAAAAAATATGGTGGAGAAACCCAAACCCGAAGACGCGCCCTCAAATCTCGCCATCATCGGCCGTTACATTCTCACCCCGGCGATCTTCGAGTGCCTGGCCAATACTCCCGTCGGTGCTGGCGGAGAACTGCAACTCACCGACGGCATGCATCTTCTCCTGCAAAAAGAAAAAATGTACGCCTACGTCTACGAAGGTCGTCGCCACGACACCGGCGACAAACTAGGCTTCCTGAAAGCCACCGTAGAATTCGCTCTGAAACGCGACGACCTGGGCCAACCCTTCCGCGACTACCTAAAAAGCTTAAAGCTCTAAGCTGCTTGTGTGGACAGCTGCTTTGGCCTTGTGGGAACAGCCGCCTTCGCTGTCCGCCGAGTGAAGCGAGGCCAGCCTCCACTACGGTCCCTTATGGACAAAATCTAATTTCTTGAGTACCTTCTCCTATCCTCAATGGAGGTTGCTCGAACGGATGGGCAGGCGTAGCCAGCCTCGCAAGGAAATCGCAGTCCCGGTACGTATTTTCGGTACCGACAGTGGCGGTCAAGTTTTTTCCGAGAAGGTTCTCACTGTCAACATTAGCCGCAACGGGGCCGAGCTCGCCGGAGTTCGCTCCAAACTGAGTCTCGATGAAATCGTCGGCCTAACCTATGGCGCCAATCGCGTACACTTCCGCGTCAAGTGGATCGGCGCACCAGGAACACCCAAAGCAGGCCACGCCGGCCTGCTCAACATCGCTCCCCAAAAACCTCTCTGGGATTTCACACTACCCCCGGATGCAGTCGATGACTTTCAGCTCGCGAACGTCGAGCACCGCATCGATCCCCGCTTTCGCTGCCAGAACTCGATCGAAGTTCACGTCCAGGGAGCGTCTTTCTGGGGCACGGTATCCGACCTCAGTCTCGGCGGCTGCTACGTGGAAATGCCCATTCCCCTGGAGCCGGGAACAAAACTAAAAGTCGGCATTTGGTTCGGACAAACCAAAGCCTGGGCAGATGCGCAGGTTACCCACAGAACACCGGGTCTGGGCATCGGCTTAAAGTTCATTCAGATCTCCGATCAAGACCGCGATCACATCCGCCGCTTCCTTCAATCCCTAGCCCCCTTCGCCAGAAAACCCATGCGTCGCTCCTGATTTAGCTAGAGCCGATCGATTTTGGATGGCGCAGCTTGATTTTGGATTGCACAGCTTGATTTTGGTGGACCCACTTGACTTTGGGTGGCGCAGCGCTTCAGCGCTGCGATAGCCCACCCCTAAATTATCAAACCCAGCTTTTACAATCAGCCGAAAACTCAACTCCCGAAAGCTCGGGAAGGGCACGACTTCAGCCGCGCCGTCAAAGGTCGAAAAAATGTCGCGCTTTAGCGCCTGCGGTAATTGCGGCCAGGAACTTTCCCAAAACTACTTACGCGCACTGAATCTGCTGGAAATAACCCTGATAGCTATTTCCAGAAAAATCCCATGACTCTAACCCGCCAAAGACCCCCTCAACTTCTTCGACTTTTCCTCCACCCCCCGCGCCAGCTTCTCCTTATGCGCCTCAAGCTTCTTCGCAATAGACCCATCGGCCAACGCAATCATCTGCGCCGCCAGAATCCCCGCATTAGTCGCCCCCGGCTTCCCGATCGCCACAGTAGCCACCGGAATGCCAGCCGGCATCTGCACGGTCGCCAGCAGAGAATCCATCCCCTGCAACGAAGTCGAAGGAATCGGCACGCCAATCACCGGCAAAGTCGTGTGAGCCGCAATCACCCCAGCCAAATGCGCCGCGCCACCCGCTCCCGCAATAATCACGCGAATCCCGTTCCCCGCCGCCTCTCGCGCAAACTTCGCCGTCCGCTCCGGCGACCGGTGCGCCGAAGTCACATCCATCTCATAAGCAATCCCAAACTCATCCAAAGCCTTCCCCGCCTCGCGCATAATCTCAAGGTCAGAATCGCTACCCATCACAATTGAAACCAATATTTTTTCCATGATTCCTCTCAGCAAAAATGGCTGCCTAAAACTTGTCATCCTGAGCGAAGGTTACGGTTCACGCAGTGACCACAACCGCAGTCGAAGGATCCCTTGTGCTCTGCACCGGTACAGAATTATTTCTTCATCGCCCGCCCCGCGATATCCCTCCGATAATGCGCCCCGTCAAATCGAATCAACCCACAAGCCTCATAAGCCCTACTCACTGCCGTCTCCAACTCCGCAGCCCGCGCCGAAACTCCCAATACCCGCCCGCCTGCAGTATAAAACGATCCATCCCGCTTCGAAGTCCCCGCGTGAAATACCTTTACACCCTCAATCGCCCCAGCCTCATCCAACCCCGAAATCTTTTTCCCCACCTCAAACGTCCCCGGATACCCTCCCGAAGCCATCACCACGCACACCGACGCATCCATCGACCACTTGAAATCCCCATCGCTAACTCGCCCCGCCACCGATGCCTCCAGCGCATCCACCAGGTCGCTCTCCAGCCGCATCAAAATCGGCTGCGTCTCCGGATCTCCAAACCGGCAATTAAACTCCAGTACCATCGGACCGCGCGCCGTCATCATCAGCCCGCAATAAAGGATGCCCTTGTATTCCGCGCCCTCCGCCTTCATCCCATCCACCACCGGCTTCGCAATGTGGTGTACCAGCCAATCCCGCATCTTCTCGTCGACAATATCGGCCGTCGAATAAGCGCCCATCCCGCCAGTATTCAGACCCGTGTCGCCATCGCCCACGCGCTTGTGATCCTGTGCCGCCACCAGCGGCGCAACCCGCTCGCCATCGCTCAAAACCAGAAACGATAGCTCATCGCCCTTCAAGAATTCTTCCAGCACCACGCGAGCGCCCGCGTCGCCAACCATCCTCCCGCTGAACATCTCGCTAGCCGCGCTTGCAGCCTCTTCTTTGCTAGCCGCGATCACCACACCCTTGCCCGCGGCCAATCCATCTGCCTTCACCACTACCGGAGTGTGAAAGTGCGTCAACGCCTCCCGCACCTCCTCCACCGAATCGCAAATCGCATAAGCCGCCGTCGGAATTCGATGCCGCTGCAAAAATTCCTTCGCAAAGCTCTTGCTCCACTCCAATTGCGCCGCCGCTCTTGTCGGACCAAACACAGGCCAGCCAAGGCGCGTGAACTCATCCACCACTCCCAACGTAAGCGGCAACTCAGGCCCCACCACGGTAAGATCCGGTTTAATATGCTGACCCAAAGCCACAATCGAATCCAGACTCTTCAAGTCCACCGGCAAACACTCCGCCTCGTCCGTGATCCCACCATTACCCGGTGCACAAAAAAGCTTAGAAACCCGCGACGACTGCCGCAGCTTCCACACCAGCGCGTGCTCGCGCCCGCCACTTCCAAGAACCAGAACTTTCATAAAGAGAAATTAAAGGTTAGGGGAGAGAAAGAAAGCTGTCAAACATTGTACGATCCTTTCCCCACGGAGAAAGAGAAATGAAGACAGCGATTAAAATTTCCGTGAGCCGTCATTACCTTTGAACCTTGCGTTTCCTAAAAGCCCAAGACCTAAGACCTTGCTCTGTTTTTCTCCGCGCCTCCGTGTCTCCGTGGTGGAACAGGGTTAACCGCGCTTAAGTACGTCGTATAATCAACCCAAATGATCACAGTCTCCAAAGAAGACTATCTAAAAGCCATTCTCGAAGCTGAAAGCGAAGGAGAATCTGTAATCTCTGCACGCCTAGCCGACTGGCTAAAAGTCTCGGCGCCAGCCGTCACCATGGCCCTGCGTCGCCTGAAAAAAGACGGCCTGGTTCGCGTCCAGACCGACGGGCATGTCCGCCTAACCGCAGCCGGCCGCAAAATTGCCCGCAAGCTAACCCTCCGCCACCACCTGATCGAACGCATGTTATCCGAATTATTCGGCATGGAATGGTGGAAGGTACACGACGAAGCCGAACGTTTAGAGCACGCCGTCTCTCCCGACTTCGAAGCCAAACTCCTAGCCAAGCTAGGCAAAGGAGGCGCCTGCCCGCACGGCAACCTAAGCGAAATGGAAAGCCCCGCGAGCCGCCGTCATCGCGGTCTTCTCCTGCTCGCCGATGCCGCACCCGGAGCCTCTTACGCCGTCAGCGGAATCTACGAACGCGACCGCCGTCTGCTCGAATTCCTCGAAGCCCGTGGCATCCGCCCCGGAGCCAAACTCCGCCTTCTGGAACGCAACTACGACCAAACCCTGGCCCTATCCACCACCACCGGCAACGTCTCCCTGGGCCGCGCCGCAGCCATCCGCGTCTGGGTCTCCCCCGCCGAAACCCGCCCCACCCGCCAATGATCATCCCAGAAAGCCTGTCATCCTGAGCGCAGGAAGTGCTTGCGAAGCGAAGCACTTCCGAAGTCGAAGGATCCCTTTCACCTCCACGCGACGATCAGCTCCGCAAGGCATTATCTTCGGATCTGTGTTCCTTGTCAGTCCTAGTTAACTATAGTTTATTCAATCGTGTATACTCAAGCTAATCTCTACTGGATCAAGTCTCCGAAAACAGATAGAGACCGCCCAAACGCCGCATTCACCCGATGAATCCCTTCACCACCGAAACCGAATCCGTAATCATCACCCACGAAGACTTAGACCGCGCCCACGACCGCGTCCGCGTCTCGAAAGCCCGTGCCCAACGCGGTTTTTCGTCCAAAGCCCGCCTGCTGTGGTTGCTGGTCGGTCCCGGTGTCCTCGTCATGCTCGGAGAGAACGACGGCCCCAGCATGCTCTCCTACGCCGCCACTGGCTCCAAGTTCGGCATCGGCTTCTTCCTTCCCTTCGTCGTCCTCACCTTCTTGATGGCCATCATCGTCCAGGAAATGACCGTCCGCCTCGGCGCCGCCACCCATCGCGGCCACGCCGAACTCATCTTCGAACGCTTCGGCCCCTTCTGGGGATGGTTCTCCATGCTCGACCTCGGCATCGGCAACTTCCTCACCCTCATCACCGAGTTCATCGCCATTCGCGCCGGCCTCGGCTTTTTCGGAGTCCCGCCCTGGGCAGCCGTTCTCACCGCCCTAGTCGTCCTCTACGCCGCCCTCATGTCTCACCGCTACTGGACCTGGGAGCGCATCACCCTAGCCGCCGCCGCCTTCAACTTAATCTTCATTCCCGTAGCGTTAATGACTCATCCCAGTTGGCATTCAGTCAGCCGTGCCTTGATCACTTGGCAACCGCTCCCCGGCTTCAATAAAGACACTCTACTTATCGTCCTAGCCGACATCGGCGCCACCGTCACTCCGTGGATGCTCTTCTTCCAGCAAAGCGCCACCGTCGACAAAGGCATGACCACCAAAGACATTCGCTTCGGCCGCATTGACACCATCCTTGGCGCCGCCCTAGCCACCGCCGCCGCCCTCGCCACAATTCTCGCCACCGTCCCGCTCTTCGGTCATCAAATGACTGCCGACAATTTCCAGGCGGCCGAATTCGCCCAAGCCCTGCAGCCCATCATCGGCCGCTTCGGCGCATCTCTCTTCGCCCTCGGCATGGTCGAAGCCGGCATCGTGGCCGCCATCACCATCTCCACCTCCTCCGCCTACGCCTTCGGAGAAGTCACCCACAAACCGCACAGCCTCAACCTCCCCATGGGAGAAGGCAAATCTTTCTACGCCGTACTCACTCTCTGCGCCGTAGCCGCCGCCGCCATCGTCCTAATCCCCGGCCTGCCGCTCGTCTACGTTGTGCTCGTCGTAAACGTAGTAGCAGTCTTAGCCATGCCACCAGCTCTGGTCTTCCTCTTCATGCTGGTTAACGACAAAGAAATCATGGGCGACCTCGTCAGCCCGCTCTGGATCAACATTCTTTCCACCGCCGTAGTCTTCATCCTGACCGCCGCCGGCATCCTCTTCGGCATCAGCATCATCGCCCCAAAAGTCTTCGCCGCCCTGGGAGGAAACTAATAATGAATTTCCGCGGGACAGATAAGGCCCAGGTGGGGACAGCCGCCCTCGTCTGTCCAGTCGAGCGAAGCTCGATGCTCTCTATTCCACCATCAATAAATTTCACCGGGATCCAAACCCCAACGCCATGACAGAAAAACAACCCACCACCGCCGACCAATCCTGGGTCCTGTCCACCCTAGAGCCTGGCCAACTAGCCCGCGCCAAGAAGCAACCCATCCCGCGCCGCCACCTAAAAGGCCGCGAACTGGCAGTCCTCTGGGCCCTCCGCCTCTATCTGCTGTTCATGATGGCGGTAGTCGCCTATCAAGTCTGGCAAGCCGCCCGTTAGATGGATCGGGATAGATCGGAAAGGGCACGACTTCAGTCGTGCTGTTAAACCTTCAAAAAGATCCCCGCTTCAGCGCCTGAGGTACGCCTCATGAATGCTCCGCGAACCTTTCCGGAACTTCTTTCACTCATGGCACATATTTGAAACGACTGTTTCAATTATGCTAACCTCCATCATCCATGAGTCGCACCGCTAATGAAAAGCGTCCCGACGAACTGCTCGACGCCATCATCCAATACCTCGTCAGCCACGGCATCGTCGACCTATCCCTCAGACCGTTAGCCAAAGCCGTCGGCTCCAGCCCTCGTGTTCTCCTTTATTACTTCGGCTCAAAAGAAAAAATGGTGATCAAAGTTCTGGCCGAGATTCGCCACCGTCAGCGCAATCTCTACAGCAGCATGCAGGCGGCCACCTTCGAGCAGGCCTGCCGCGCCATTTGGCAACACATGAGCGCGCCTCAATCCGAACCGCACTTCCGTTTCTTCTTCGAGACCTACGGACTAGCTCTGCGTCACCCCCGACTCTACAAAAACTTCCTGCACTCCACCATCAACGATTGGCTTGATTTCATAGCCGCTCCACTCCAGCGTGAAGGTATTAAGCACAAACAGGCGCACGCCCTCGCCACAATTGTCTTAGCCGGACTGCGCGGCTTCATGCTCGATTTCTGCACCACCGGCGACCGCGCCCGCCTGAACCGCGCCGTAAATCTCTGGCTCCCCACCCTGGATTCCATTTTGCAGAATGTTACTGGTGAAAGTAAGAAAGGTTAGTTGGCAACCGTCATGAAAACTCAATGCACTGCAATAGCAAACGCAGGTCTCCGAAAAGCTCAACACCAGCGCCATGAGCAAGCGACCTCTCAATACCGTACAGAACGGGCCTTTCCGCACCCCGAAAAACCGGCCCTTCAGTACCGTGGAAGAGCGGCGCTTCAGCGCCGCGTACAGCCTTCAGAATCGATGAGGGCTTTAGCCCCAGTGGCCGTATCTTTCATCCGCCTCCACTCCGGCCGATCCGCAAAAATCTCCCTGCGCCCTATTCCCTTTGCCCTCATAACTCTCACCCTGCTTCTTGCCCCCACGTCCGCCCGCGCCCAACTCACCTCCGGCTCCATGAACGTCCACTGGAACGAAGGCGCCCCCGATTGCGCCAAGTCCACACAACCTCCAATCCAAGTCCATTCCTACAACGCGCAAACCTTCATCCTGCGCGAGAACCCCTGCGCGACCGCCGAAGCCCCGTTCATGTATTTACTATTGGGCTCTACAAAAGCGCTCTTGATCGACACCGGCGACGTCGCCGACCCCAAGCAAATGCCGTTAGCGCAAACCGTAATGGCTCTGCTTCCAGAAGCAGCTCAGGTGAAACTCCCGCTCCTCATCGTCCACACCCACGGTCACCTCGATCATCGACTCGGAGACTCGCAATTCCAGTCCCAGCCCAACGTCGAGATCGTTCCCACCGACCTCGCCCACGTCCAAAAATTCTTCAACTTTCCAGATTGGCCGAACGGCATCACTCAACTCGATCTAGGCAATCGCACCGTCGACGCAATTCCCACCCCGGGCCACTACCCGTCCGAAGTTTCGTACTACGATCGTCAAACCGAATTATTCTTCTCCGGCGATTTCTTCCTGCCCGGTCATCTCATCATCGATGACTCCAAAGCCGATCTAGCCAGCGCCAATCGAGTAGCCGAGTTCATCCGAAATCGTCCCGTCACCTACGTCCTCGGCGGCCACATCGAACTCGATGCCAACAACCAGATGCTCCCTCTCGGCTCCAACTACCATCCCAACGAGCACGTCCTCCAGCTAACCAAACAGGATCTTCTAGCCTTGCCCGCGATCATAAGCAGCTTCAACGGCTTCTACAGCACCAACGGCATGTTCGTGCTCTACAGCCAGACACGAATTCTGCTGGCCCTGGGATTTATTTTGATTGTCGTCGTGGTGGCGCTAGGGATGCTGCTGCGTAGCTATCTGCGCCGTAGAAAACGCGCCCGCGCCGCTTGAGTTTTGGGTGGCTCGGCACTTCAGCGCCGCGAATAGCGCGTGACCACCGGCATCAGAAGCACCGTGGAAAATCGGCGCCCCAGCGCCGCACCAAAGCGCGTCACTATCGGCGCCAGAAGTACCATGGAAGAGCGGCGCTTTCAGCGCCGCGAAAAGCGAGATAAAAACCGGGCTTTGCCCCGCCCTTACTTCGTCTTCTGGCTGCCAGCACTCTCACTCTGCTGCTCTTCAGCTTTTTGCCAACCGGACTTGGGGTTATATTCCTTCATCGCTTTGGCGATAGCCTCGGTCTTCTTGCCAAGATCCTTCTGATACACCACTCCATCCTCGCCAACGATAAAAGTCATCACGCCCGATGACCTGTAATCCGCCGGATATGCCACAAAAGCGAATCCGCCCGTCATCTTCCCGTTTACGCTGTAACTCTTCGCTCCGCCCGGGCTACCTTTCACCAGGGCGTGATAATAGTAGCCGCGGTAAGGCGTAGGAGCGCTCCTTGCAGTACTCTCAGTTACAGCCGCCGCCACCAGAGGCCCCACAGGGCTCAGGGGTTCGCCGGCCGCGGCTTTCCAATAAAGCCCATTGCGCTGCCCTTCATCGCTAAAGATCTTCTGCGCGTACTCGCCGTGCTGCGCGGAATATTCCTTTTCCGCCGCCGCCAGTTCCTGGCAAACCCGTATGGTCGACATTTCATTGCGCCCAACTCGCCGGAATAAGATTTCTTTCGTACCCGCCGCCGTGTCGAAATACCACGAACCGCCTTTATTCATCAGCGGTATGGGCGTAGGCCAATTCTTCGCACCGATATATAGGACTGTGCTTCCGTCCGCTTCTTTCGCGAGGCGATGCATCTCCTCATATTTCGCCACGAAATTCGCGCGGCTCTCCATATCCTCGGCCGCGTCTCCCGATGACACAATTTGTTTCCCGGCCGCTCCCAGAATATCGACCATGGCCTTTTCGTCATTGCTTTGCGCCGCCTTGAACAGCGCCGCGCTTGCCTCTTCCGCCGATTTAAAAGTCTTCTGCCCCGCTTGTTGTGCCACCGAGCGGATGGCGAAGCACCCCATCAAAACCAGAACCACTACTGCCGCAAGATTCACCCACTGGAATTTGTCGAGGTTTAGCTTCACACGCTTCATAAGGCATCTCTCCATTTCAAAATCCTATCGCGGTCCAATTTAGCTTGCCCGGCGATTGTCATCTACACTTTGATTGTCATCCTGAGCGTAGCCGTTTTTCAGGCGTCATTGTCATCCTGAGCGTAGCCGTTTTTCAGGCGTAGCGAAGGATCTCCCGCTCAACCGGCCTAACGCGTAAGCCAAACTGCCGCCGCTATCAAGCATCTCGCAAACTACCGAAAACGCAATGCAATTCCATCACCGCCGTCCACCACCGCCTCCGTGACCTCCGCCGCCACCGTGGAACCCTCCACCACCGAAGCTCGCCCTTCCGCGTGAGGAAAAGCCCCGCGTCTGTCCGCCATGGTCATAGCCGCTGAACGCGCCCGAATGCACGCCGCTCTGTCCGCGGGGTGCGGCGAACCCTCGAGCCGCTTGCCGGTCTCCATCGAAAGGCCTCGCCCCGCCTCGTGCAAATCCGCCACGAGCATAGGCGCCACGGTTATAAAACGTCCTGCTCCCGGAGTAGTACCTTCCATGGTTAAACACAGCGTAATGGTTGTGCCAATCGAAACCCCAATGCCCCCATCCCCATCCAAAACCGCCCCACCACCCAATTCCAAAGCCGAGCCCGAATGAAAGATACGGTCCCCCAAACCAAATCCCGGGATACGCATACCATCCCGGCCACGCCACAACGGGATATCCGTAAACGTCCCACGGATCGTAAGCCGGAACATAAACCACATCCGGATCGGCCGGCTGAATTTCAATGTCCGAATCTTCGTCCTTAACCACTTGTTGCGGCGTGGTCTTCAGATTGCCCGCGGCCTGCGCCTTCTGGCGCATCACCTGTACCGCATTCATCACATCCTGTTGCTGGTTGTAATAAGCATCGCCGAGTGACGATGTCCAGGAAAGATTCTTGTCCATATTTCCCAGCACAGACGGAAATGCCGTCAGCGCCTTTACGCTCGGGTCCCACGGTTGCTGGTCTACAGCATTACCCAAATCCGTGCCCTTCAAATCAGGATGCGCCTGCACCCATCGGTCCGCCTCCACCACCTGCTCCGGAAACGTCGACGCCGCCAGGACCTGCGCCACCAGCGAATCCGGATACAGCGCAATCGGCGCTACCAGTCTCTGCAACTCCTCCGGAGTTTGCTGCATGTACGGCGGAGCCGGCGCGCCCTGCTCCTGCGTAGCTTGATCCGGCGTACCTTGATCCTGTTCCGCCCACAGATTTTGAGGCAAAGTCGCGAACACCAGAGCCAGCGACAACGCGCATCCCAAAATCGCCTTGCCCCATTCAGTTCCCGAAAACCCTCCGCCACCTCTCGCAATGTTCATATCCAGCCCTCATCCTCAAATCCCAATCAATTCTACAGATGATGCAGCCTCGATTTAGGTTTCATATCCAGTGTAAAGTCATGTCAAGAAGAACAATTCCTGGCACAACTTCACAGTTTGCGCAAAACCCGATTCGCATTGTCTTTGAAAGGGCGCGACTTCCCAATCGCGCCGTAAAAGCACATTAATGCCAACCGCCGCTTTCAGCCGCCTGAGGTGGCCCTCAACTTCCCAGAATTTTTCCCGCACCCTGTTCAGTTGTATCGTAATTTCGGATTTTGGGTGGCGTATCGCTTCAGCTCTTTTTGAGCATCTCTCTATTTAATGATTCCGGTTATTGCGGCAATCCCGATTGGCACGAGTATCCATCCAAGGATCCTGTGTACGTGCGCGTAAACGCGCCCAAATTGCCAGTCTTGCCTAGGCATCCAAAAGTCTGCTTGATGTAGGTCAATGAATGGGGTTAATAGATCAAAGCTGTACCAAAAAGGACTGTAAGTCTGGGAGGTGTCATTTTGACTTCGCGGTACTACATTCTCGCGACGCCAAAATATGAGAGTACCAATCACGATAAATGCGAAACTATAGTAAAGTGCGTTTTCAGGGTATCGCCCGTACCCGACCAACCCGCGCAGCATCAAGCTCCAAAGCCAAGGTAAGAACTTAAGTTTTTCGCGCTCTTTCCTCTTCATGCGAAAGAAAACATCGTCTGCCGCTTCAGGTTGGGCATGGGTTCGGTAATATTGTTCCAGCTGTGTGTATGATCGGGCGCTGTAGCCCTCAGCATTATCGATCAGAGCAAGGAGTTGATTTCCTGCAACGGGTTGCAAGTCCTCGTAGCTAAGGCCCTCAAGAAGAACTTCTCTGGGCAAGCACAATTTCCCTGGTCGATCGAAACAACCCACATTCAAATCGAGAACAGTTTGAATATTGGCGTGCCTGAGATCCAATTTCTTCTTGATTGTCACGCCAGAAAGATTCAACTCCAGCGCTTTTACATCTGCAAGGGAAAGTGCACCCGCAAAAGTGGAAGCCTTATAGCTCCGACCCTCCTCATCGGGGACCTCGCCAAGGAACATCTTGCCTTTCACGTCGGCTTGATCGAACCGTATGTTCTCATTCTCGTTCGCGAAAGTGTCGTCGCTAGCAAATAAGTTTCCTTTAATTGTGGCTTGAAAAAACTCAGCGCCCCCAGCAACGGTTACCTGATTGAGATTTAGTAAATCATCAAATCGAGCATTATTCATGGTCAGCTTTGTATTCTTGTTCGTAAACTTACTCCCGTTCAGGTAGACGGGAGCGAAGAAATGGGAAGACGAGAAGTTAACTGCATCATCGAATTCGCAATTCTCCCAATGCAGAGTGATAGGGACTTCCACACTACCTAGATTGAGGTAGCCCTTAAAGATTGCGTGTTTAACTGTGAAACCAAGGCGGCTGAGTTTTTTGCGTTTATTCTCGTCCGCGAATATGTTCTCTATGACCGAAGAGTGTATCGTGCGCGCCTCGTCATCATCATTGGTGAAGTCGGCAGGTTTGCCGCTCAACGCACTGGCGAGGATTCGCTCTTCTGCGGTTAAGGGCTGCTTCTTGTGTGCTTCACTTTTTATCGCGGGGAATAGAATGATTACTGCAAATAGAACAAACGCAAAGCTGCGGCCTGCGTCAAAAGTCATATGCGGCACAAAAATAAGCCGGTTGTTCCTCCCCTGTCAATATCATCTCTGCAAGCGGAGATTTTTGGCGCACTCAAGCCCGCCTCAAATTGACAAGCCTGTCCTGCACTAAACGTTTCGCAATCCTTTTAGAAGAGCTAGATACGCCGGGTGCCCCATCTTTCGCGTACTTTGCGAAAGGTGGGATTCCATTGCTGCGTCGCAACTTTGCATATGCACCACTCCAGCTTTTGGCTAGCGCTCCAGCAATGCGATTAGAAACGCGTAACCCCGGGCCCCGAAAGTACCGTGGAAGAGCGGCGCATGAAGCGAATAAAAAGAACCGGGGGCTTTAGCCCCCGCCCCTTTCGTGCAACCAGACTTACGCAATCCTCTCCAAAACGACTAAAATTATAAGTTCCGTCATCTTGTGTGGGTTCCCGACGTCCCGCTTCTTTTGCGAAACGTCGGATTCGCGACCCAAGAAGGAAATCATGTCCTTAAACAGCTTCAATTCCCGCTCACTCCTAAAAGTCGACAACAAAGAATACGAAATCTACCGCCTCGACGCCCTCGACAAGCAAGGCATCTCCACCCAACATCTCCCCTACTCACTCCGCATCCTGCTCGAGAACCTGCTGCGCACCGAAGACGGTCGCAACGTCAAAAAAGAAGACATCCGCTCAATGGCAGGTTGGAATAAAAATTCCAAGCCCGACAAAGAAATCGCCTTCACACCCAGCCGCGTCCTCCTCCAGGATTTCACCGGCGTCCCCTGCGTAGTCGATCTCGCCGCCATGCGCGACGCCATGAAACAACTGGGGGGCGATCCCGCTCTAATCAATCCTCTTCAACCCGTAGAACTAGTAATCGACCACTCCGTGCAAGTCGACGAATTCGGCAACTCCAACGCCTTCGACGTAAACGCCCTGCTCGAATTCCAACGCAACAAAGAACGTTATTCTTTTCTCCGCTGGGGCCAAACTGGATTCCACAACCTGGCCATCGTCCCGCCCGACACCGGCATAGTCCACCAAGTCAACCTCGAATATCTGGCCCGCGTAGTCTTCGTCCAAGAAAAAACAGAAGGCGCGAAAGGTCACCCGACAGCCTATCCCGACACCCTGGTAGGCACCGACAGCCACACAACAATGATTAATGGGCTTGGGGTGTTGGGATGGGGTGTTGGCGGTATTGAGGCTGAGGCTGCGATGCTTGGGCAGCCTGTGTCCATGTTGATTCCGTTGGTGGTTGGTGTGAAGCTTACGGGACGGTTGCGCGAAGGGGCTACTGCTACTGATCTTGTTTTGACTATTACTGAGATGTTGCGCAAGCATGGGGTGGTTGGAAAATTTGTTGAGTACTTCGGCCCTGGTTTGCATGATCTTCCGCTTGCCGATCGCGCGACCATCGCGAATATGTCTCCGGAGTACGGGGCTACTTGCGGAATTTTCCCGGTTGATAAAGAAAGTTTGAAGTACTTAAAACTTAGTGGACGCAGTGCAGAGCAGATTGCTCTTGTCGAAGCTTACTGCCGCGAGCAAGGACTTTTTCACGACGAGAAAACTCCGGAAGCGGAATACTCCGAACTGCTCTCGCTCGACCTTGCAACGGTTGAGCCCAGTCTTGCCGGGCCGAAACGTCCGCAGGATCGCGTTGTGCTCTCGCAGGCTGGCGATTCGTTCAACAAAGCTTTGCCGTCATTGATCAAACCAAAATCGGCGACGAAGAATTCAGCTGGTGTATCGGCCTCCGGAGTTGTGGCGAAGACGCGTTGGGAGGCCGAAGGTGGCAGTCCCGCTGCCATTGGCGTGGAAGATCCAAATGTTCACGAACACGTAGCCGCGAACGTGAAGGATTCGCTCAAGCATGGCAGCGTGGTCATCGCTGCGATTACTTCTTGCACGAATACTTCGAATCCCTCGGTCATGATCGGCGCGGGCTTGCTCGCTAAAAAAGCGGTCGAGAAAGGTTTACAAGTTCCGCCATGGGTGAAGACTTCGTTAGCCCCCGGCTCCAAAGTCGTCCGTGACTATCTCGAGAACGCCGGACTCACTCCTTACCTCGAAAAATTAAAATTTCATATCGTCGGCTATGGATGCACCACTTGCATCGGCAACTCCGGGCCGCTGCCCGAAGAAGTCTCCAAGGCCATCGACGAAAAAGATTTGGTCGTCGCCAGCGTTCTTTCCGGCAATCGCAACTTCGAAGGGCGCATCAACTCTGAAGTTCGCGCCAACTATTTAATGTCGCCGCCGCTGGTCGTCGCCTTCGCGCTCGCCGGACGCATCGACACCGACCTCCGCAAAGATGCCCTCGGCAAAGGCAAAGACGGCAAGCCCGTCTATCTCGCCGACATTTGGCCCACACAGCGCGAAGTGGAAGAAGCCGTCGAGCACTCCGTAACCGCCGAAATGTTTTCGAAAAGCTATGCCGAAGTGTTTGCCGGAGACGAGCGCTGGCGCGGCCTCTCCGTTCCCAAGGGCCAGACCTACGCCTGGGAAAAAGATTCCACCTACATTCGCCGCGCTCCGTATTTCGACGACATGAAGATTCAGCCTTCGCCTGTCGCGGACATTCACTCTGCCCGCGTACTGGCGGTATTGGGAGACAGCGTTACTACCGACCACATTTCTCCCGCGGGATCGATCAAGAAAGACGGTGCGGCCGGAAAATATTTGCAGGAACACGGCGTCAAGCCCGCCGACTTTAATTCTTACGGCTCGCGGCGCGGAAATCATGAAGTGATGGTCCGTGGAACATTTGCCAACGTCCGCCTGCGCAACAAGCTGGTTTCAACCGAAGGCGGATTCACGCGGCATCTGCCTTCGAACAGCGAGATGTCGATCTTCGACGCTTCGCAGAAATATCAGGCCGATGGAACTCCGCTGATTATTCTTGCCGGGAAAGAATACGGCTCCGGCTCATCGCGCGACTGGGCGGCGAAAGGCCCGCGGCTGCTGGGAGTGCAGGCCGTCATTGCCGAGAGCTACGAGCGCATTCATCGGTCGAATCTGGTTGGCATGGGAATTTTGCCGCTGCAATTTCCTGCGGGGCAGAATGCTGAATCGCTGAAGCTGACCGGCGAGGAAGTTTTTGAGATTACCGGCATCCGCAATTTGATCGAGCATTATTCTGCCGGGCAGAAAGTTAGAGTTCGCGCTACAGGCAAAGGCGGCCCGGTCGAGTTCGATGCTTTGGTGCGCATCGATACGCCGCAGGAGGCGCTTTACTATGCTAACGGCGGGATTTTGCAGTATGTGTTGCGGCAGTTGTTGGCGGGGAAGCCGGAGGCGGTGGGGGTGTAGACACCGCAGACATCGGTTTTTCTCGTTGGGCGCTTGTCTTCCATTGTCTTCTGTAGGGCGCAGCGCTTTGCATTCGGAGGATTAAATTGTGGCAGGTGACAAAGAATTTACTCACGTATTCTCGCGGATGATACGCGGCTGGTCGGCGATCGATTCCTTTCGGCAGGTCGCGATCGCGGCGAACCGTACGCTACCAAGATCGTGGAGGCTCAGCACGAGTCGTTTGTCGGTGGCCTAACGGCATCGGGCGAGTTGAGCAAGTTCATAATCGGTATTAAAGATACCCCAGACCTTCTCAAGACGGCGCATTGGCTGCAGGAGAACCTCACCAAACAGGCCGTCGAGAATGCCACCACATCTGTCGATGCCGCCTCAATCGTGTTTGCGCATACGATCTTGGACGACGCGCTGGGCTCGTTTATAGAGATAAGTGGTCTCTTCGCCCGTGAGTTCTGGAAGGAACGAGTGCGAAATAGGAAGGTTGAAATAGCGGAGCTTGGTGAGCATCCTGTTGAATTCGTCGTCGCTGGGGTCGTCACAAAGGAGATCACCTCAATACGCAGGAACGAATCGCTCGTTAGGAAATGCGACATGTTGTACTCTATATGCCGTCCTGCGCCGGGAACGCCTTCTCATGCAACATACAAATTTAATGTCAAGACTCTGACCGAGATCGACAAGCAAAGGCAGGACATCGTCCACGGCGAGCTTCTGGGGGCACAAATAGCAAACATCGAGCACAATCTGGATTACCTGCGGCAGACCTGGATGCATTTCTTCCTGATGATGCATGAGAGCTTCGGGCTGCGCATAGATCCGTCAGAAATGCCTGCCTTTGGTGGGAAAGGCAATCCTGTGGCCTCTCTTTCTGCTTCCGCTATTTCATGAGGCATCTAACTGCCACGGGGGCTGAAGCCTAGTTTTGTCTTTTCCTAACGCGGCGCTGAAGCGTCGCTCTTCCACGGTTGGCCCGAGTGTTTCGGATCTTCACGCTGCACAAAATCAACGTCAAATCGCAAAATCAAAGTCAAAGGCAGCGGACGGGGGCGTCCGCTCTACACAGGCGATTGGTTAGCGGTGCTTGGTGCGTTCTACCAGTGCTCGGCGGCTTTTGTAGAGTAGCGGCCAGGCTTCTTTGTAGGCTTCGTAGCTGTAGCGGTCCTTCTTGAGCGGCTCGACGGGGTAAAGCATGATGCCGGTTTTGCGTTGGGGGCCGAGGAGCAGGGCGGCGGGGATGATGTACCAGGTTTCTACGGGGATTACATAGGCGGCGAAGAGGTCGAGTTGGGTTAGAGAATAGTCCTGCTTTTTGAGGTAGTGGGGCTTGAACTGGCAGAAGTATCCGGTGCCGGTGCGGCAGGTGGTGGACTTGACCTGTACGCGCAGGAAGTTGGGGCCGTAATCGATGCCAATGTCGTAAGGGCGCGTGTCTCCCCAGGGCTTGACGACGTGGAAGCCGCGCTCGGCGGCGGTGGCCATGAAGCGGAGTTCGACCCACTCTCCGCGCTCCTTAAAGCTTTTGAATTTTTCCCAGGGATGCATTGCGGTTGTTGTTCTCTCCAGACGCAAAAAGGCGCAGCTTGTGAGCTGCGCCTTTGTTATCGATGCCTTGTTATCTTAAAGTTTTATACTATATAGCTATTATATCACATTGAGATGGGTCGCTGTGACATTTTTAGAAAAATATTTGCGTAGTGTTTTGAACGAGTTGAGTTCGACGGAGGCTCGCGGAGGGCTTGACAAGATTTTGGACGGAGGACATTTTTGGTCGCGTGAGGACGCAAGGCGCTTGATAAATCGCCGTCCCCAGCGTGCTGCAAAATACACCAGCGAAAGCACGCACAGAATTAGTAGTGCCATCCGCACATAGATTGCGGTCGATAGCGAGATCCCAATTCCGCTTCCAACCGCCAAGTACGCGGCCAAACATGCTGGACACTTCGGCAACAGCACAAGAGCAACTGTGGGAACAATCCCTCCTGTGGTGGCTTCGACACAGCACCGCGCCAGCGAGGCTGGGCGCAGACCGCTGTTGGCGATCCGCGCCCCACCCACCATCCGACGAAAACCGCGACTGGGTTCAGTCTCACAGCAACAATGCGATCTCACGAATTGCCTCCTCGCAGCATGAACCGCCCGACCCCTTCGGAGCCGCATACTGCGCCTTGGGATCGACAACGTAGCCTTCTGTGTATCGATCGTGATGCCGAACCCATGACATGCTGAAGGCCAATCCATCTTCGTCCCGGCCCTTCGGCGCGAGATCGAGAAAGTTGTAAGCGCCCACCAAAATGTCGAGGCCGCGCGCGTAGGAAGAATAGGTGTGGAAGATCTCGCCGTTCTCGTTTTTATAGAACACGCTCAACCCCGGCGCTTCCTCGCTGGGGAATTCCGTCATTTCGTAGTTGTATTCGACTTTGCCCTTCGCCATTTCGTCTTTCGTGAACGAGACGTGGTAATCATGGTTAAAGTCGTTTGCGAACGATGAGACCCACTGGAACTGCCAGCCCATGCGCTTCTTGAAGGCGGCAATTTCCGCCATGGGCGCGCGCGAAATCACGGCCAGCGTGACGTCGCGATTCGCGAGGTGCACCAGACTCCCACCGAAATGATCGGCGAGGAAAGAGCAACTTGGGCAGCCTGCTTCCCACCCCGGACCTAACATGAAGTGATAGATAATTAACTGGGCTTTACCGCCGAAAAGGTCCGCAAGAGTCACCTTGCCATTCGGCCCATCGAACGTATAGTTTTTTTCAACCTTTTCCCAGGGAAGTTCGCGGCGCTTCCGGCTTAACTCGTCGCGCAATCTGGTGAACTCTTTTTCTTTTTGCAGCAACTCTTTTCGGCTCGCAAGCCATTCTTTCGGCGAAACTACTTTATGGTCTTTAATTCCCGTGCTTGTAGTTAGAGTAGTCATAAGCATTCTCCTATTTACTATTTCCTTTTGATTTTTGTAGCGCTGTTTTATGTTGCAGGCCGTCGCTTAACGGTCTAGTGTTTTTTGTTTTGCGCGAACTTCGCGCCTTAGCTTTTGGTTCTTCCGATTCCGCAATGTCCTTGATCCGGAGCAACTCGCCGGTCCAAAGCTCCTGAAATGGACCGACCCACCGTTCATATATCTGCCGGATCGGCACCACGTTCAGCGAGTTGAATCTTTGCCGTCCTGCCTCGCGCGTCTGCACCAGTTGTGCCTGGCGCAATACTTCGAGATGTTTCATCACTCCGAACCGGCTCAAGTGCGGAAACTCTTCCACGATTTCGGTAGTGGTGCGCGGACGGTCTCTCAGGAAATCCAGAATCGCGCGCCGGGTGACATCCGAGAGCGCCTTCCATACTCCATCGAGTTCGTCCGCGCGACCAGCGATTTCTCCCACGCCGCTACTCGCAGTCCTTTTTTACGCCGTCGAGCATGTGACCCCACCCTCGGCCAACATTTTTGCGATGCTCCGGGTCGATCATTCCGATCGCACGATGCCGCAAAGAAACCCGGCTGCCTCCTGACACCGCTTCAACCTTCATTTCTATATGATTCGTCGCCGGGTACGACATGAACATCGGCCCGCTCAGCTCCAACAGCGTCGGAGCCTTGATCACCTGCACGAATCCCCACAGGTGCCCAACTCCGTTGCCCCGATCCCTGTACCATCGTCCGCCCGGCTTTTCTTCCAACTGCAATTGCAGAGACTGGTTTTCAAGATTGGTGTTTCCTTTGCCCAGGCGATATAAGACTGCGGCGAATGCCTTTTCCGGCGTGGCTTTGACGTCTACGTGTTGTTCAACTTCGAGTATCAAGTCTTCCAATTTCATTGTGTTTCTCCTTCGAGTATGTTACGTGAGTAAATTGTAACGTTACTAAACACTCACGTCAAGATATTTTTAATATCGGAGAAGTGGTCAACGCCATGGTCCAGCTTCAATTGCTTCCGTGCAGGATGTCATCGGATACTGAAACCCATGCCGACAGAATCTTTCGCGCTCGCAGGGGCACAAATTCGCCTCGAACCGCTCGATCACCATCACGCGGGCGGCCTCGCGGCTGCATCTGCCACGGACCCGTCCCTCTACCAGTGGAGTCCCATCCCGCAAGGCAAACTTGAAGCCACTGCATATATCAACACTGCGCTCGCCTGGCGCGACGCCGGCACCGCCGTTCCTTTCGCAATCGTCCGCCTAAATGATGCTAGCGTCATCGGTTCCACGCGCTTCTGGAACATCGAGCGCTGGTCGTGGCCGCCTGGCCACGCGCGCCATGGCCGCCCACATCCCGATGCCTGCGAGATCGGCTACACATGGTTCGCTCAGTCTGCAATTCGCACCGGCGCGAACACCGAAGCCAAGTTACTCATGCTCGCCCACGCCTTCGAAAGCTGGCAGGCGCTTCGGGTCTGCTTCCACACCGATGCCCGCAACCAGCGCTCTCGCGCCGCCCTCGAACGCATCGGCGCAAAGTTCGAAGGCATCCTCCGCGCCCACCGCGTGGCCGCCGACTTCATCCCGCGCGACTCCGTGCGATATTCGATTGTGGCCGCCGAGTGGCCTGATGTGAAACAGCAGTTGATGAACCGGCCGCGGGCCGCGCAATAGCCTGCGTGGAGCGAGCACTCCTGTCCGCTGCCGAATCGAACTTCCTTCGCTGCTATAATGAAGGTTTGTGCCCATGTCTACGAAACGTCTGATTCGTTCCACCACAGTTTTATCCATCCGCCGCAACGGCAGCGTGGTTCTTGCCGGAGACGGCCAGGTTACGCTCGGCGAGTCCGTCATTAAACATTCAGCGCGGAAGATTCGGCGCCTTTACAACGATAAAATCCTTGCCGGATTTGCCGGGTCCACCGCTGATGCCTTCACGCTTTTCAGCCGCTTCGAATCGAAACTCGAGCAATACCATGGCAACCTGGGGCGCGGCGCCGTGGAACTTGCAAAAGATTGGCGCACCGATAAATTTCTTCGCCACCTCGAAGCCCTGCTTCTGGTGTGCGACAAAGAGCAGACGTTTCTGCTTAGTGGACAAGGCGACGTCATTGAGCCCGACGGTGGCGTAGCCGCCATCGGTAGCGGAGGCCCTTATGCGCAGGCCGCCGCCGAGGCGCTGGCACGACACACTGAGCTTTCCGCGCGCCAGATCGCCGAAGAAGCAATGAAGATTGCAGGCAAGATGTGCATCTATACCAATGATGCGGTAACGATTGAAGAACTGTGAAAACCAGTTCTCAGTTCCCAGTTCTCAGTTCTCAGCAAGAACATTTGCGGCGAGACTGAGAACTGAGAACCGAGAACTGAGAGCTGCCCTATGGCCATCTATTTACCCAGCACCTCCGAAGAAGAACAACTCGCACTCGACGAACTTACGCCTCGCGAGATCGTCGTCGAACTCGACAAACACGTCATCGGACAGAAGGATGCTAAACGCGCCGTGGCCATCGCTCTGCGCAACCGCACCCGGCGCCAGAAGCTAACTCCCGAACTAGCCGAAGAAATCATTCCCAAGAACATCATCATGATCGGGCCGACTGGGGTGGGCAAGACGGAGATTGCGCGCAGGCTGGCGAAGCTGGCGAACTCTCCTTTCTTGAAAGTGGAAGCTTCGAAATTTACTGAAGTCGGCTATGTGGGGCGGGATGTGGAGTCGATGGTGCGCGATCTAGTGGAGATTGCGATCGACAACGTCCGCGAAGAGAAACTTGAAGACGTCGCCGACAAGGCTGAGCTGAATGCGGAGGAGCGGCTGCTCGATATTCTTCTGCCACCGTCTCCGCCGGCGAAGCCGAGTGAGCCTACTACTGCCGGCGGCGTGGTGATCGATGGCAGCACGGCTTTAACTGAATCTTCAACGCGCACGCGCGAAAAGTTAAGGCAGCAATTACGCGAAGGCAAGCTCGACGAGCGCCAAGTTGAGATTGACGTGCGGGAGCGGAATTTTCCATCTTTTGAAATTATGACCAACCAGGGCGTTGAGGAGATGGACATCAACATCAAGGAGATGCTGCCCAACATCTTCGGCGCGCGCACCAAAAAGCGGAAGATGAAGGTAAATGAGGCATTTGAATACCTGATTCAGGAAGAAGAGCAGCGGCTGATCGATATGGACCAGGTTACGCGAATGGCGATTGATCG
This sequence comes from uncultured Acidobacteriaceae bacterium, assembly GCA_963789625.1. Lineage (GTDB taxonomy): Bacteria > Acidobacteriota > Terriglobia > Terriglobales > Acidobacteriaceae > Sulfotelmatobacter. Next base: position 340,419 of record CAWBLK010000012.1, read on the forward strand.
CGTGGAGAACTCGGGGATCGTGTTTCTGGATGAGATCGACAAGATCGCGGGACGCGAGGGCGGCCATGGCCCGGATGTTTCACGCGAGGGCGTGCAGCGCGACATTCTGCCGATTGTCGAAGGGACAACGGTGAACACGCGCTACGGTATGGTGCGTACGGATCACATTTTATTCGTTGCAGCCGGGGCTTTTCACGTTTCGAAGCCGAGCGATCTGATTCCGGAACTGCAGGGGCGCTTTCCGATTCGGGTGGAGTTGCAGTCGCTGACGATGGAAGATTTTGTGCGCATTCTTACCGAACCGAAATCGTCGCTGGTGAAGCAGTACACGGCGCTGCTCGAAACCGAAGGTGTGAAACTCGAGTTCACTCCTGAGGCGCTACAGGAAATCGCGCATTTTGCATTTCGGGTGAATGAGAGCACGGAGAACATTGGAGCGCGGCGGCTGCACACGATCATGGAGCGCGTGCTGGATGAGTTGAGCTTCGACGCTCCGGAGCGAAAAGGCGAGCATGTAACCGTGGATGCGGATTATGTGCGCAAGATGTTGACGGATATTGTGAAGGATCAAGACTTGTCGAGATATATTTTGTAAGGCGCATGCCTATCGGCGCATGCGCTCAGGAAATGCCCATCCTTTGCAAAAAGCGCAAAGCATGGGCCACCCGGGCTACTCATTCGTTCGCAATACCGTCTTCAATGCAGCTTCGCGTACTCCGTTTTGGCCTGTTGGAGCACGGGCAGATCGGGATCTGCTTCCTTCCACAGGGCAAAAACATCCTGATAGGACTGGCGTGCGCCATCCAAATTTTTTGACAAACTATAAGAACGAGCTAACTGCAAACGCGACAGCGCGCCTAGTGGAAAGTTCAAAACCAATCCCGAATGTTCGGTCAGTTTTTTAAATTCTGCGGCCGCTTTCTGCCCATCGCCCATCGCAAGGTAGGCTTGGCCTCGAACATAAGGAGCATAAAGGCTGGCTACTGGAAAAACGGTGGCGCCCGAAAACTCCAGTTCCGTGGGAACACCCAGCTCGTTGAGGGCCTTCTCAGGATGCCGCTGTTGAAGATCGATTTCAGCGCGAATTAACGGCAGCCAATATTTCTGAATAAATGTGCCTTCCGGCCATTGTTGATTCAATTTGCGACACTCCGCTTGCGCTTGAGCAATATCTCCCATTCGGGCGGCGATGAGCGCAGTAAGAATCTTTACATCACGGGCTTGTGAAAGTTTCTGTGCCCCGCTTATATATTCCGTAGTTCGCGAGAACTCTCCCACTTCAACTTCCCGAACCGCTTGTTGCATTAAATAAATTGCCGCCCACTCTTTATCGCCATTACGTTCGAGCAGGTTTTCAGCCGCACGGGCAAATTCGCGCGACTTTTCGATACGGCCGTGATAGGCCTCGGTTTCAGCTTGTTCGGAAAGAATAATCGTTTGCGCTCCGCGCACGTTGGGCGATTCCTGGACGATGCGGTCCATTTCGTTCTTGTCGTCACGCAGAAACGCGGCCCAATATTCGGCCTGCAGCAGGATGTCAGTCTTGAAGCCACGCTTCGCCGCATCCGCCAGAACGGCCGACGCTTCATCGATTCGATTCAGCGATAGCAACGAAATAGCAAAATTGCCGTAAGTGCTGGCGCGTGAGGGATCGAGTTGCAGGGCGTGACGAAATACTGGAATTGCCTGATCATCGCGTCCAAGCTCCGAATATGAGATGGCAAGATGGATAGAAGCGCCCGCGGATTCGGGGTAATTTTGCACCGCGAGGGCGTAGACCTGCGATGCCTTCTCCATGTCGCCGGTCACATAAGAGTAATAGCGCGCGTCGATCGTCTCGCGCTCTGGTTCGGTAACTCGATCCCGAAGCTGATACGATTTCGTCGCTGCCTGGCGCGAAAGTTCGGACTCTCCAACATTGTGATAGATAGTCGCGAGTCCTCCATACGCGACGGCGAAGTCGGAATCGAGCTCAACCGCTTTTTTGAAAATCGGCAGCGAATCCTGGTCACCTTTTTTGTCCCATGTCGCTAACGCCAAACCATAGGTCTTGAGCGCATCGAGCGACGAAGTGGTCGCCTGTTCCAGCGGGACATCGAACTTCTGCACCGTCGCGAGCGATTCGCCCAGTTCGGCACGCAATTTCGACGCGGCCTCGCCCAGCGCGTCCAAAACTTTCTCTTTGGATTTGGCCGTGACCTGTTCTTCCGCCAGCATGTTTCCGTTCTGGCAATTCACCGCTTTCAGCGCCAGGACATATTCACTGCCTAAATTACCGATGCTTCCACCGAGATACACTTTACTGCCGACGCGCTGGCACAATTCGCGCGCCACTGGTGGCGTCAGCTTGGCATCCGGCGCAAGCGTCATTTGTCGCAGCGTTCCTGTGACGCGTGCTTCGGGAAGCACATTCAGGAATGGCGATTGCCGAAGAGAAACATTCAGGGCGGTTTTTAGTGTGTCATCGAAAATAGGATCGCCGGTGCTGTTCGCGAAATCAGCCAGAACCACCGTATCTTTCACGGTCAGGAGGCCGCTTCGATGCGAGCGATAGTAAAAGCCCCCGGCTGCCAGTGCTGCTACAAGCAGGGCGGGAATCGCAATCTTCAACACTCTCGCTACAGCCGGTCCTGGGGCTGACGGGCTTGCGTTAGACGGACCGGAATGGCTGCCACTCTCAAAGTCTCTTTTCAGGCGCTGCAAGTCAGTCCGTATATCGCCCGCGTGCTGGTAGCGTAAATTGCGATCTTTCTCCAAAGCTTTGGCTATGATGGTTGCAACTTCAGCCGGCAGCTCAGGGTTGAGTTGCACCGCCGGCCGGGGCGCTTCATGCAAAATCGCCGCGCAAATTTCTCCCGTGCTCGAACCTTCGAACGGCGCTTTGCCCGTCGCCATTTCGTACAGGACTGTGCCGAAGGAAAACAAATCGGTGCGCGCATCCAATTCCCGGGTCCGAACCTGCTCCGGAGACATGTAGACCACGGTGCCGATCATAGCTCCCGGCAACGTCAGATCCGCTTCCCCCGATGTAATCGACATGGTTTTGGTTTCGTCGCCGGCTCTGCCCGATGAAATCTCCAGCTTCGCCAAGCCAAAATCCAGAATCTTCGCGTGCCCTCGCTTGGTGACAAAAATATTCGCCGGTTTAATGTCGCGATGAATAATCCCCTCGGCGTGCGCGGCATCGAGGCCGTCGGCAATATCGATGGCGATCCGCAAGAGGCTTTCTATCTCCAGCGGACGCCCACCGATGCGGTGCTTGAGGGTCATGCCATCCAGAAACTCCATGGCGATGAAAGAATGGCCGTCTTGCTCGCCGATGTCATGAATGGTGCAAATATTGGGATGGTTCAGCGCCGATGCGGCCCGCGCTTCGCGTTCGAAGCGGGAGAGGGCTTGCGGGTCGCGGGCAATTTGTTCGGAGAGAAATTTCAGGGCGACAAAACGGTGCAGCCGCAGGTCCTCGGCTTTATAGACGACACCCATCCCTCCTCCGCCGAGCTTTTCAAGGATGTGGTAGTGAGAGATAGTTTGCCCGATCAAGCTCCGCCCTGTTTTCCGCGAATTATAGCAGCCGACCGGCAAATCACCTCCACACAAGTCTGCCTATTTTTATTGTGCAGTTCGTAATTCAGGCGTTTCACGGCTGTTGTACCCTTGTATTTCCGCATGAAGATTCGGCTTAGGAAATTACTACCGGTCCTAGGAGCATTGGTATGGGCAAGCGGGTGCGCTTCGATTGGTGCGCCGCTGCCGCCATCGCTCGAATTGCCGAAGCCGCCTACCGACCTGCATGCGGCGCGCAAAGGCGACAGAGTCACGCTTACCTGGACGATTCCGGCGCGCACTACGGATCGGCAAAGCGTGCGGTATTTGGGAAAGACTCGCATCTGCAGAAGCGTGGGAACGGGATTTGCGACGGCTGCGCCGATTTCTTTCGTCCCGAATTCTGGCGCGGCGTCGACTTCGCCGGCTCCTACTTCCGTAGGGACCAGCGATGCTGCAAGTCCGAAAGAATGTGGAACGCCGGTGGGCGATGTGGCGCCACCCGCGAATTTCGCGATGTCGAGGAAATCTTCCTCGAAGAAGCCCCCTGCGAGTTTTATCGATATTCTTTCTCCAGCAATCGAACAGGCAAACATTACGGGCTTCGCTACTTATGCAATCGAAGTGTTGAACGAGGCTGACCGCGGCGCGGGGATCTCGAACCAGGTGCGGATACCGCTGGTTCCGACCATTCCCCCGTTCCCCGATTTTGCGGCTCAGCCCACGGCTCCGGGAGTGCTGATCTCGTGGCAATGTCAGGAGACCTCGGGGAAGAGAACCGATGTTAAATATTTGTTCCGCATCTACCGGCGTGCCGAATCGAGTTCCAATCCAGCCAACACCAACGCAACCAAGATCGCTGAAGTGGATGCGACAGAGTGCGCGGCTGGAGAGCATGACAAAATCATCCCGCAGTTTCTCGACCAGACTTTTGAGTGGGAGAGCACGTACTTCTACCACGGGGCGGTCGTGAGCGTGCTCGAAGTGGCGGGAAAGCCCGCGGTGGAAGTGGAAGGCGATGACACTGCCGAAGTGAAGGTGTTCGCGCACGACGTGTTTCCTCCGGCGGTCCCATCGGGATTACAGGCGGTATTTTCCGGTCCCGGGCAACAGCCGTTCATCGATCTGATCTGGGCGCCGGTCACGGACGCGGATCTTGACGGCTATAACATTTATCGCCACGAAGACCGAGCGGCGGCGGTGAAATTGAATTCAGAGCTGGTGAAGTCGCCAGCGTTTCGCGATGTGCAGGTTGAAGCGGGGAAGAAATATTTTTATTCGGTGTCGGCAGTCGATCAGCGCGGTAATGAGAGCGCGCGGTCGGAAGAAGCCAGCGAGAGCATGCCGTAGGTTTCGCCGCGCAGGCTCCATCTGCTAACCTGCCTATGCTATGGATTATCTTTGGACCCCGTGGCGCTACGCCTACGTTACGAACAGCGTGCGCCCGACCTGTGTGTTTTGCGATGCGGCTAAAGGAGGCGATGACGCCAAGACGCTCATTGTTTATCGCGGGCAGTATTGCTTCGTCATTCTGAATACGTTTCCCTATACGCCGGGGCACGTGATGATCGTTCCCTATGCGCATCTTGACGAACTGCAGAAGCTACCGCCAGAAGCGGCGAGCGAAATGATGGCGCTCTCGCAGCGAATGGAGACCGTGCTGCGCGAACTCTACCACCCGGACGGCATCAATCTTGGTATGAACATCGGCAAAGCCGCAGGCGCGGGCATCGCGGGACACATTCACATGCACATCCTCTCGCGCTGGGTGGCGGATGCGAACTTTGTGTCGGTGGTTTGCGAGACGAGGATTCTGCCGGAGACGCTGGACGTGACGTGGGAGCGGATGACGAAAGCTCTGAAGGCGTAACGCTCTAGCCGCCAACGATATTTTTCATTTCCTTCTCATCGATCACCGCCACGCCGAGTTCCTTGGCCTTGTCCAGCTTCGATCCTGCATCCGCGCCCGCGACGACATAATCCGTTTTCTTACTGACGGAGCCGGTTACTTTTCCTCCGGCATCTTCGATCATTTTTTTGGCTTCATCGCGGGTAAAGTGCGCAAGGGTTCCGGTCAGCACGAACGTCTTGCCCGCGAGCTTCGTGCCGCGTTGCTTTTTCTCACCAGTGAGCCTTAGCTTCGCTTTTCGCAGCCGCTCAATCAAGTCCCGATTCGCTGGGATCGCGAAGAACTCCACAATGCTCTCAGCAATGCGCGGGCCGACTTCATTCACATTCTGCAGTTCCTCTACCCCGGCCTTTTCGAGTTCGTCCATCGATCCAAAATGCTCGGCGAGGAATTGGGCTGTGCGTTCGCCAACCATTCGAATGCCAAGCCCGTAGATGACGCGCTCCAGCGGCAGGCTCTTCGATTTCTCAATCTCGTTCAGAATATTCTGTGCCGACTTATCGGCGAAGCGCTCAAGGCGGAGCAACTTGTCTTTCGTGAGGTCGTAGATATCGGCGACATTTTTGACCAAGCTGCGCTCGATCAACTGGTCGACCAGGGACTCGCCCATACCATCAATATTCATCACACCACGAGAGGCGAAATGCAAAATCGTGCCGAGCAACTTCGCGGGACAGTTCGCGTTCACGCAGCGGTAGTCGACTTCGCCTTCGGTGCGAACAACTTTCGTTCCGCACACCGGACATTTTTCCGCCATCTCAAATACACGGGTGCCTCGGGGGTGGTCTTTGTCGTCGATGACCTTGGCGACTTTTGGAATCACATCACCGCCGCGCTCGACCTGCACCCAGTCGCCGATCTTCACGCCGAGGCGCTCGATTTCATCCATGTTGTGCAGAGTGGCGTTTCTTACCGTGGTCCCGCCGATTAAGACCGGAGCGAGCATCGCGACCGGCGTGAGTTTGCCGGTGCGCCCTACTTGCACACGAATGTCTTCGAGCTTGGTGATTCCGGCGCGGGCGGCGTATTTATATGCGATCGCCCAGCGGGGAGCTTTGCCGGTGAATCCCAGTTCATCCTGCAGGGCGGTGCGGTCCACTTTGATGACGATGCCGTCAATTTCATAAGGCAGCGAATCGCGCTTCCCTTCCCACTGCTGGATGAACGCCCAGGCCTCATCGATGTTGTGCACCAGTTTGCGATTCTGGTTGACCTTGAACCCTGCAGCTACAAGCGCATCGAGTGTCTTGGAGTGCCGATCAAAATAGGTACGCCCGTTCTCCAGCAAGATGTAAGGGAAGTAGTCCATGCGTCGTTCCGCCGTGATATTTGCATCCAACTGCCGCACCGTACCTGCCGTAAAGTTGCGTGGATTGGCAAATGTCATGAGCCCTCTGCGTTCCCGTTCTTCATTCACCTTCTTGAAGGCGGCGAGCGGCATGAGCAGTTCGCCGCGCACCTCAAAATTTGTGGGGATGCCGGCCTTCTTCAATTTTTCTTTTGGAATGGAAAGCGGCACCGAGCGGACCGTGCGCACGTTAAGCGTAACGTCTTCGCCTATACTTCCGTCCCCACGAGTGATGCCGCGCATCAGCTTGCCATCTTCATAAATCAAGGCTAGCGACATGCCGTCGAGCTTCAGCTCGCAAACGTAATCAACTTCATTGCGTCCGCTTAACTCGTGGACGCGGCGCTCCCAGTCACGCAGCTCGTCTTCGTTGTAGGTGTTGTCGAGCGACAACATGGGCGAAGAGTGCGGTACCTTGACAAAGCCCTCGCGCGGCTTGCCGCCTACGCGCTGCGTAGGCGAATCCGGGGTGATCAGATCCGGATGCGCCGCTTCCAGGTCCTTCAACTGCTGCATCAGTTTGTCGAATTCGGCGTCGCTGATTTCAGGACTATCGATGACGTAATACAGGTATTCGTGGTGGCTGATCTTTTCGCGCAGAGATTCCAGCTTTTTTTCAACATCTTTGTTGGAGGAAGGCATCGGGCAAATTATAGTCGGAGACTGCGCTGCGGAAGGAATTGCAAAGAACATGGCAGGTGAGAAAACGGCTGATCCGAAACAAATTCTCGAAACGCCACGGCTCATTGTGCGCGAGTTCTGCGCTGAAGATGTAGACGCTCTTGCGCACGTCATTTCCGACCCTGAAACCATGCGCTTCTATACCGCGCCGTTTAATCGAGGCGAAGTGCAAGAGTGGATTGAGCGCAACCGGCGACGGTATTCCAAAGACGGGCATGGGCTGTGGGCCGTGATTTTGAAAACGAGTCGCGGACTAATCGGCGACTGCGGCTTGGTCGTGCAGGAGGTCGACGGCGCAAACGAAATCGAGGTCGCCTACCACGTGCGCCGCGATTTGTGGGGTCAGGGTTTGGCTACAGAAGCGGCCCGCGCTTGCCGCGATTTCGGATTCGCTCACCTTCCGGTTGAACGGCTGATTTCGCTGATTCGTCCGGAGAACCTGGCTTCGCGGCGAGTCGCGGAAAAGAATGGCATGACTATATGGAAAGAGGTCACCAGATTTGGCTTTCCGCATCTGGTGTATTCGATTCGTCGAGTGTGAAGATCGCGCTAGATCACTTGCGGTAATCTGGCTCAGGTACAATCCATTTTCGATCCCTTCATGCGTAAGGCAGCCTTGTTCTACAACCCCGATTCCGGTGGCAGCCATGCGCGGCGGCGGCAGGCCGAGTTGGAATCCGTGCTGGCGTTGCTTCGCAAGGCGGGCGTCGAGGCGCAACTTATTCTCTCCGACTCACGCGCGCACGCGGTTGAGAATGCGCAGCAAGCCGTTCTGGCTGGTTGCGACACGGTCTTCGCGTGCGGCGGCGACGGCACCATTCACAATATTATCCAAGTACTCGCCACAACTCAGGTCGCACTCGCGATTCTTCCCATGGGGACGGCCAACGCTCTGGCTCACGACCTAGGCATCCCAGCCAACCTGGAAGCCGCGGCACAAGCCGCTTTACAGGCTGTGCCGCGGCGAGTTGCTTTGGGCCGGATAAAGTGTGTGGATCTCGAAGGTAAACCCGGCACGCGCTTCTTTATCGTCGCAGCCGGTGCGGGGGTGGATGCGCACCTCTTTTACAAACTCCACGCCGGTCACAAGCAACGCATGGGCATGGCGGCCTACTACACGAGAGCGTGGCAGCTTTGGTTTACGTATCCTATGACGCGCTTTGGAGTTGAGTTTTGCGAAAATGGATCGGGGCAGCGGCAGCGAGCCGACATTACGGAGTTGATGGCGGTGCGTATCCGCAATTTTGGTGGAGTGTTGCAGGAGTTGGCGCCGGGGGCTTCCTTGGAGCGCGACGATCTACGGCTGGTGTTATGCCGCACTGCCAGCCGGATGGCTTATCTGCTTTACGTGACGCGCGGGATGCTTCGGCGGAATTGGAAGGTGCCGGGCATTGAACTGGCGTACAGCGGAGAAGTTGCGTGCCAGTATCTCTCCGCGACTTCAGTAGGCGACACGACGCATGGGCAGGCAAAAGTTTATGTTGAGGCTGACGGCGAATTGGTTGGCACTCTGCCCGCGGAAATCACCATGGCGCCGGACGCGCTCACGCTACTAGCACCGGCCAACTAGATTCAACAGTTGGCATTTACAGCTCAGCCAAATAGAATCCCTAGACCTTGGAACCCATCACCCATTTCCTGACCGGTGCCTGCATAGGGCGCGCTGGCCTCAATCGCAAGACGGCCCTGGCCACGCTGACGCTCACGCTCGCCGCCGAAGCTCCCGACCTTGACGTACTCGGCCGCTTTCGCGGACCGGCATTCGGTTTCGCGCATCATCGCGGGTTTACGCATTCGTTTCTCGGCATTGTGCTCATGGCGGCGCTGGTTGTCGGGTTTGTGTATCTGATTTGGCGTCTGCGCGGGCGCAAGGTTAACAATCCCAACCTGACCCCGCGATGGGGACTGCTTTTCCTCTACGCTTGCCTCGCCGGGCTAAGCCACATCCTGCTCGACTTCACCAATAACTACGGCGTGCGGCCATTCTGGCCGTTCTCGGAGAAGTGGTATTCGTGGGACATCGTTTTCATCTTCGAGCCGGTCATGTTTACCTGCCTGCTGCTGGGATTGATTGCCCCATCTTTTTTTGCTCTGATTGACAGAGAAATCGGAGCGCGCCAGCGTGGGCCGCGTGGCCGTATCTCCGCCACGCTCGCTCTGATTGCTGTCGTATCTCTGTGGACCTTGCGCGACTTCGAACATCGCCGTGCCGTCAATGCACTCGCAGCCCGCACCTACCAGGGCGCCGAACCCGCAAGAGTTTCCGCTTATCCTTCGCTGACAGACCCCTTTCACTGGTACGGTGTCGTCGAAACTTCTGACTTTTTTGTCCTCGCCCCCGTGGATTCGCTACGCCCGGAAGTCGATTCCGGAGCGGCTGACGACAGCAAACTCGAAATCCGTTACAAGCCAGAGGAAACTCCCATCACGCTGGCTGCGAAGCGTTCTTATCTCGGGCGTGTGTACCTTGACTGGGCGCAGTATCCCATCACGCAAACGGAAACACTGGGCGAAGATGGCTACATCGTACATTTCCAGGACCTTCGCTTTGTGCAGTTACCCAGTTTGTTCGGGCGCCGTGGGGAACCACGACGGGCATTGGGAGCAGGTGTACAACTCGATCGCAACCTTCATGTCGTTGGAGATGTGTACGGCTCGGATGAAAAGCGAGTCGTGGTGCCCGAGCCTGGGCAGCACGACCGATAGCAATATACTGGCGCCTCACTTCGCTCGGCGGGCAGCCGAGGCGGCCGTCCCCACACGAGTATCTCAGCAGTCACGATCCGTCATCCTCCTTGACGTACACCCTTCGCGCGCCGACAATAATCTTTGCTGCTTCTGAGGTGTTCATGCTGCCCTATTTGTTGGTTCTATTAGCGATCGCCGTGCGCTTTCTGCCGTTCATGGGTCCGCTGAACTTTCTGCCGCATGCCTGGCACTTCACGCCGCTGGCGGCATCTCTGCTGTTTTTCGGGGCTCGCGGTTCGCGACGCCAGATGTGGATTCCTCTGGTGCTGTTCTGTGCGGCGGACGTTGTCCTGACAAAATTTATCTACTCCTACACTCTGTCCTGGGATCAACTTGTCACATGGGCCTGGTATGCGGCGATTCTCTGGCTGGGAACCAATCTTCGGGAGAAGTGCGGCCCGGCGCGCGTAGTGGCCGCCGCGCTCACCAGTTCAGTGTCGTTCTTCCTGATCAGCAATTTCGCAGTGTGGGCCGCATCGCCGCAGATGTATCCGCGAACGGTCGACGGGCTGATGATGTCCTACACCGCCGGGATTCCGTTTTTCCGCGGCACGGTAGAGAGCGATCTGTTTTTCTCCATCGCCTTCTTTGGAACCCCGGTGCTTCTGCTGGCGCTCTCCCGGTGGATGCACAAGACCGCCGGCAGTGACATCGCCGCCGCGTAAGCCGAGAACGATAACTACATCACCCGCTAAGCGTATTGAGACCTTGTAGCTACGTGGAAGCTTGCAGCGCCGCGTTAAGCCTAGAATCGGAGGGGCTTTAGCCCCGGGGATTGTCTTTCCGCCACCACAATACTAGCCCCACCAAAATCCCCACGACAACCACTCCCAGCACCCAATAAATATGCCGCCGTAAGAGCGCCCCAATCAGCTCCACAATCTGCGGCCCAAACCACAGCGTTAGCAAAGCCAAAACCAGAAAGCGAACAAACCGTCCCGCAAAAACGGCTGCCAAAAAATCGCGGAAGCGCATCTCGAACACCGCTGCGCCCAGGACGAAAATCTTGAACGGCATGGGCGGAGGCAACATTCCCGGAAACATCAGCGCCCAGAATTCATGCCGCTCAAACGATTGGTGAATCCGCAGGAAGCGCTCTTCTGAAATGCGCTTGCGCAGAACTTTTTCGCCGCCTAGATAGCCAATGATGTAAAGCGGAATGCTCCCCAGCGCCGACCCCGCCGACGCCATCACCACATAAAACAGCAGCCGCCGGTGATCCTGATACACATAGACCGCAACGATCGCATCCACCGGCATGCCCAGCAGCGCAGAATCCGCGAACGCAATGGCGAATGCGCCCCACATTCCAAGCGGGAGAAGCAGATGCAAAATCCACGCCGTGTACCGCGCCAGAATGTGTCCGATCGTTTTCAAAGGAAATTTAGTGTACGTGATCGACAACGCGAATGCGTCCTCTGGCTGGAGAAAAGCTGCCGTAGGTTCGGCAGCCGTTTATGCGTGTTCGGTCTTCCCTTCCAGCAAACTCAGCGCATGAGGAATCAAATTCAGCACAGCTACCAAAGATTCCACAGCTCCACTCGGACTTCCCGGCAGATTCAAGATCAGTGTTTTGCCGCGAACCCCGCACACGCCACGGCTCAAGGCTGAAAACGGAGTTTTCTTTAAGCCCTCGCTGCGCATGCGTTCGGCCACGCCATCGATCAGGCGTTCGCAAATCGCTTCGGTCGCTTCCGGAGTAACGTCGCGCAGGCCAATTCCGGTTCCGCCTGTCGTTACGATGAATTGCGCCTCCAGGGCGAAGTGAACGAGGGCATTCTGAATCTGCATGGAATCGTCTTGCACGATTCGCGTAGCTACTACTCGAAAGCCTGACTTCTTTAATATTTCGACGACCGCCGGCCCCGAAACATCCACGCGTTCTCCGCGAGAACACGAATCGCTGACCGTTACCACCGCGGCCGTCATCGGCGGCGCGCCCGGCTCAATTGTCGAGGAGGACATCTTCCTCCTCTTCCGTCTTGCCGCTTCCGCTGGCGGTCGTAGTGGTGCTGGCCGGGGTGCTACTCGTTACAGCGCTGGCAGCGGTATCTTCAGCTGCTTGCTCCCCACCGCCGCCGTCGCGTTGCGCTTCGTCGAGCAGGCGCAGGCCCTCCATAAGCAGGCCCTGAGTGTTGAGTTTCGTGGTCTCCTGATCGGTCTTGCCTTCGAAATTCAATTCGAAGTTGCCGCCAGTCCAGCGCAGAACTTTGAAGACGGCTTCATCGCCCAGCAACGTTCCATAAGTGGCGTGCTTGACCTGGCCTTCGACGAAGAACACTTCGCACTTGTCGCCCTCATTGTTCAGCTTGAGCTGGCAACTCTTGCGTCCCATTTCGAGCGACTGCATCAGGTCGATCACATTCATTTGCGACAGGTTGCCGCGCACTACGCCGTCGGAGGGAGCGGTCTTTGCCATTTTTTCCAGCGCGATACGATCGACGGTGCGCTTGATACGCCGCGTGGCTTCTTTCAGAAAGAAAGGCTTGGCAATGTAGTCGTCGGCGGCATCCGCGGGCGAAAGGCGTTCGTCGATATCGGACCGGCTCGCCATCAATACTGCGGAAAAATTCGCGGTTGCGGGGCGGCTCTTCAGCTTCTCCACCAGTTGCCGTCCATCCATGCCGGGCATGCGGTAGTCGCACACCACCAGCTCGGGAGGATCGTCGACCGCCTTGAGCAGCGCGTCGGCCGCATCGCCGGCAGTGACCACGCGCGCGAACGGAGTCAGAGCATGTTGCAGCATCCCCAGCACCATGGGGTTGTCATCGACCAAAAGTAGTTTGACGTCGTTTGCCATCGATTTACTTCACCCGCCGGTACTCCCCGCTCTTGCCGCCACTCTTGCGCTGCAATACGATCTCGCGAATCTCAACCCCTTTATCCAAACCTTTGGTCATATCATAAATTGTGAGGGCGGAAATCGTGGCGGCTACGAGGGCTTCCATCTCAACTCCGGTCTGGGCGGTGGTGGAAACTTTAGTGGTGATGGCGACGCCATTCTCGCATAGGCTTATCTCGACATCAACGTGGGAGAGCGGGAGGGTGTGGCACATGGGGATTAGCTCGGACGTGCGCTTGGCGGCCATGATTCCGGCGATGCGGGCGACTTCGAGCGGATCGCCTTTGGGATTTTTGGGTAGCGCTTGTAGGACAGAAGGTTTCATGCGAACGAAGGCGCTGGCTTCGGCTTCGCGCCTGGTGGCTGATTTGCCGGAGACATCCACCATTCGGGCGTGGCCGAATGCATCGTAGTGGGAGAGTTTTTTCGCCATGCGGCAAGCTATATCTTACATGGATGCGGCGGTGTGGAGACCACTTCGGCGGCTGGAAGCGGCGGGTCTTGGGTGTTGGGTCTTAGCGCGGGATTACGGCGACCCACTCGTTGGCGGGGATGTGCTCGCGATCGGGAGGGATGACGATGTAGCAATTCGCGCGGGCTTGGGCGGCGACGTCCCCCGAGCCTTGCCAGGGGACGAGTTCCACTTGTGATGCTTCGTAGGCGGCGGACAGGATTGCGGGGAGAAAGCGGGTTAGGCCGGTCTTGGTGCGGATTTCGGATTTTAGACGGGCGTGGAGGAATGAGAGTTTGCGCGGGGACATTCCAGCCAGAGCTTCGAGCACGGGGCGGGCGAAGAGTTCGAAGGTAACCATGGTGGAGACTGGGTTGCCGGGCAGGCCGAAGAAATATTTGTGCGACTGCGGGGCTTTCGCTCCTGCACGGGCGGGGGCGCCCGCGCCACACAGGCCCGAGCCACAGGAGACTCGGCCGAATACTACTGGGCGGCCGGGCTGGATTTTTGCTCCGGTGAAGAAGAATTCGGCTTGTAGCTCTGCGAGGACCTGCTCGACCAGGTCGTAACGTCCCATGGAGACGCCGCCGGTCATCAGCAGCAGGTCTGATTGCAGACCTTGTTCGATCAATTGACGGAGGCGGCGCGGCTCGTCGGGAGCGATGGGAAGAAGTATGGGATCGCCTCCGGCTTGTTGGATTTGCGCGGCTAGCGAATAGCTGTTGGAGTTGCGAATCTGCGTGGGACCGGGCTGGACGTCCACGTCGACGATTTCATCGCCGGTGGTGAGCACGGCAACGCTTGGGCGAGAAAAGACCCGCAACTTCGACTTGCCGACCGAAGCGGCTAATGCAATGGCGGATTCGTTGAGGCGTGTGCCGCGATCGAGTAGCAGAGTCCCGCGTTTGGCTTCTGCACCCTGGGGGACGATGTTTTCACCGGGGGCTATGCCTTTTGTAATTTCGACGGAATTTTCTTGCTGCGAGGTGTATTCGACCATTACTACGGCGTCTGCGCCTGGCGGGATTGGAGCGCCGGTCATGATCGAGTATGTCAGGCCTGGCTTCAGTGCGGACGGGGGGCGCACGGGGCCGGCTTTGATTTCTCCGATTACTTTTAGCTTCGTCGGTAGTTTTGCTAGATCGATGGCACGGACGGCGTAGCCGTCGCGGGTAGAGCGGGGGAAGGGAGGCATGTCGCGATCGGCGGTGATGGGTTCGGCGAGGATTCGTCCGGCGGCGTGGAGAAGGGCTACGGTTTCTTCGGAGCTTGGGGTTACGAGCGCAGCTTGGGTTTCGACCGCGCGGCGGGCGGCTTCGAAGGTCAGGACCAGCGATTGGGGTGGGGCGGGCATGGGGAGATGATAGTGGAAAGACCCCCACTTCTCGCAAAAAGACGCGAGAAATGGGGCACCCGGCTTCACGCCCGCGATAAAGCGCCGCCCTTCAATTTTATGGGCTTTTCGGCACGGCTGAAGCCGTGCCCTGATACAAATCCCTTTGTCTTACGGCGCGGTGAAGCTGGCCAGACAGCCGAGGGCGGCTGTCTCCACATGAGCATTTTTGGCCGATCGATCCGACAGCTAAAGCCAGCTCTGAGGACACGCCGGTTATCGCAGCGCTGAAGCGCTGCGCCACCCAAAATCGAGCGCTTTTATCGGGCGAGTTCCTGGCCCAGGATTGCGGGATTGCTGGCGAAGGAGATTCCGGTTTCGAGATCGACTACGCGGTCGCGTACTAGCTGGGCGATTTCGCCATCGAAGTGTTGCATGCCTTCAGCGACGCCGGCTTTCATGGCTTCCAGCAAGGTCTTGCCTTCGCGTTCGCCTTTCTCGATGCATTCGCGGGTGCGGGGGGTGGCTTTCAGAATTTCGGCGACGGGCACGCGGCCGCTGCGATCGGTCTTGGGCAAAAGGCGCTGGCAGATGATGTAGCGAAACGTTTTGGCGAAGCGCTCGCGCACGCTTTGCTGCTCGCTGGGCGCGAATGAGCTGACGATGCGCTCGACGGTTTTGGGAGCGTCCATGGTGTTGAGGCTGGAAAGAACCAGATGCCCGGTTTCGGCAGCTTCGAGGACGATCTCGATGGTTTCTCGGTCGCGCATTTCGCCTACCAGAATGACCTTTGGGGCTTGGCGTAGCGCGGAGCGCAGAGCGTGCGCGAAGCTCGGGGTATCGCTATGCAGTTCGCGCTGATGAATGGTGGAGCATTTGTGGCTGTGCAGGAACTCGATAGGATCTTCGATGGTGATGATGTGGTAGTACTTCTCGCGATTGATGCAGTCGAGCAGCACGGCCAGAGTGGAGGACTTGCCCGACCCAGCCGGGCCGGTGACGAGAACGATGCCATCGCGCAACTTGGCGACATCAGCGAGGTGGGCGGGCAGGCGGAGTGACACGAGATCAGGAATGGCAGTGGAGATAACACGCATGACGACGGCGCAACTGCCGCGCTGGATGAAAATATTGACGCGAAAACGCGCGACGCCGGCGAGGCCGTAGGAAATGTCGCACGATCCGGCTTCACGAAGGGTGGCGACTGCCTGTTTGTTATCGCCGATTAGATCGGCGGCGATGTGACGGGTATCATCTGCGGTTAAAATCGACAGCCCGGGTACCTGTACAGGAATCAGCTGACCGTAGACCTGAACTTGCGGTGGGCGGCCAGGAGAAAAAATCAGGTCGCTTACTTTCTCCGCGGCGCGCAACATAGCGGCGAGCAAAGCAGGCGTAGCCACTTTGCCGCTGCCGGAATAACCTTCCAGAGACACGGAGATTGCAGAGATGCCGGGCGCTGCCATTTAGTCCTCGTTTAGGGAATTGCACGCACCACAGAAGGGAGAGCAGGCCAACCGAAGCTGGCCTGATACCTATACTTTACAAGGCTTGACCGACGAAGGGTAAGGACAGTAAGTACATAGTCCTTGGTAATGTGGGGATGGAAAAGGACGGCTGAGAGCCGCCCCGGATGCCTTGCGAATTGCTGCTTAGGTCCCTAGTTTGACTTCTTGGCCGGAGCCTTCTTCTTGCCGAAGCCGGTTTCCACAGGAGCTCCGATGCTGGCGAGCATGGCTTTGGCTTCCTCGGAGTGTCCACCGGTGGGCACCAACTCCAGGTACTTCTGGAAGGCTTCCGCTGTGCCGGGCGCGGCGACCATCTTGTCTCCCTGGAGGGTTGCCTTACCGAGAAGGTTGACGCCTTTCTGATAGTAGGCTTCGGCCCGGGCAGGGTCGGCGGCAATGCATTTATCGAAGGCATCGATGGCCTGATCGGCTTTGCCGGCATTGGTGAGGACCGCCCCCATATTGAAATAGTATTGCGCTGCCTGGGTGGGATCGGACGCAATGGCCTGCTGGTAAGTCTTTACCGCGTCATCCGTTTTGCCCGCCCTGCTATAGGCCTCGGCAAGATTGTTGTAATAGGCTGCGAGGGTTTTGGCGGCGTTAGGATCTTTATCATTGGTGACGGCCTGCTTGAGCTGCAGGGCCTTCTGGTAGGCATCGACGGCCGAGTTGAGCCGCTTTTGCTTTTCCGCAGGATCGGTCTGCTTGGGAGCAGACATGCGATAGGCGTCGCCGAGCTTGAACCAGATAAGATCGCGAGTGGCATCGACTTGATTGGCCGCGGTAAGGTCCGAAATTGCAGTATCGTAGTCACCGGAATCGGAGGCGACTTTTGCCGCCGCCAGCTTTTCGTTCAACTGTCCTACCGTGTTGTTTTCCTTCTTGGCTTTCTCAGCGGCTTCCTGCTGAGCCTTGAGCTGCTCCGGAGTTATACCCTGACCCTTGGCCTGGTCCGCAGCTTGCTTTTTCATGTCGAAATCGAGGGTGTTTTCGTCGAGAGTGACCTGGAATTTATTGAAGTGGAAAATTGGATTTGCATTCGCTTTGGCATCGTCGGCATTCTTGTAAAGAGTGACGGTATAAGTGCCGGCGCCGATGCCCAGCGAGAAATACTCGCCCTTCTTGTTGGTCTTGAGGGTATATTTCTGGCCGTTGTCCTGGTTCGCCCAAATCAGCACACCATCGACAATGGGATTACCCTGGGCGTCCTTGCATACGCCCTTGACCGTTCCAGATGCACCTTGAGCGAAAACCGGAAGGGTGCACAGTCCCAGCATTAAGATAACAAGAGAAAATACTGCTAAAGGCTTTTTCATTTTGGCCTCCCGGCACAAAACTACGTTGTTTTGAGTGCTGACTCCAAATTATTGACTGAGAAAAGCAGAGCTTGAAGATCTGCGTTTTTCGCTCAACAACAGAATCACACCGTGCAGGTTGCAAACCTAATCGGCGCCAGCATAAGCGATCGGATCCTCGGCCCCGGCTGCAGCGAATGCTTGCAAGCGCAACCGGCAACTATCACACACACCGCAGGCTCGGTCCTCACGGCTGTAGCATGACCAAGTTAAATCGAATGGCGCGTTGAGTTCAAGGCCGAGGCGGATAATTTCCGCTTTGCGCATGGCGATGAGCGGAGCGACGATTTCGATGTTGCCCTCTTTCGTCCCGGCTTTGATGACCTGGTTGAACGCTTCATAATACGCCGGACGGCAGTCGGGATAGCCGGAACTGTCTTGCTCGACGGCACCAATATAGATTTTAGAGGCTCCGAGGACCTCGGCCCAACTTACGGCGACGGACAGGAAGTGCGCGTTGCGAAAGGGGACGTAGGTGACGGGAATGTCGTGGGCCTCATATTGAGTAAAGGTGGGCGCGATGGGGACGGCGATGTTTTGGTCGGTGAGGGCGGAGCCTCCGATGGCGCGAAGGGAATCGTTGCGCACGATGAGTTTTTCCTGAATGTTGAGGCGCTGGCAAATTGCCAGGAAGGATTCGCGCTCGCGCCGCTCGGTGCGCTGACCGTAACTGATATGCAAGGCTGCGGTAGGGTAGTCTCGGGCGGCGAGGGCGGCGCAGACGCAGGAATCCATGCCTCCGCTGAGGAGGACTACGGCGCGGCAGTTTGTTGGGAGAGCCATTTCGTGCAAGAGATTACCGACTGGATTGTCGACTAATGATAATTCAACGAATCGATGACTTCAGACCCCCTTCACCGCGGGATCCCAAATAAACTTGTGCAACTGCAATCCCAGGCGCGCTGGAACATCATCCGCTAGCATCCATTCCGCTAATTCCTGGGGATCAAGCAGGCAGTGGGAGCTATCCCGCGCTCCGGTCGCGTCTTTGCGGAAGGCGGGCGAGAACAGGACCGCGTTTACGCGCTCGGCCAGGCGATGCCGATGGGTGAAGTCGCGGGCAAATTCGTAATCCGCGCGGCTGCTCAGCACGAACTTAACTTCATCATGCGCGGCCAGTGACTCGATATTTTCGATGTGAAATGTATTGGCCTCGCCGGAATCCGGGCACTTTACATCCACGATCTTGATGACTTCCGCTGGCACCTGCTGCAACGGGCGCTCTCCGCTGGTCTCAAGCAGGACACGGTATTGAGCTTCAAGTAATTGGAGCATGAGGGGGATGAGTTCGCGTTCCTGCAGCATGGGCTCGCCGCCGGTAATTTCAACCAAACCTCCGCTGGGGCTGAGGCGAGTTACCTCGTTCCATACTTCTTCGGAGCTCATCTTGCGGCCACCCTGGAAGGTGTATTCGCTGTCGCACCATACGCAGCGCAGATTGCAACCTGTGAGTCGCACAAATACACAGGCCAGGCCAGCGTGCGTGGATTCTCCTTGCAGCGATTTGTAGATTTCGGTGACTTGCATTTGCGCGTAGCGGCGGCGTTACGACTCCGAATATTTCGCGGTGGTCGTGTCGGTTTCAAACACAGTTACGTCTTTTACCCGCACACGGCCATTGGTCACGCTTTTCAGCCGCGTGTTCGACTCGTCGTAAAAGTACTTCGCCAGGTTCTCGGCAGATGGGTTGATCACGGTAAAGGGCTCGATTTCGTTGATCATCTGGTGATCGAGGCGTTCGATCACGTGCTTCATGACTTCGCGCAGATCTTTGAAGTCGAGCAGTAGTCCGGCCTTGTCGAGCTCGGCGCCAGCCAGGGTTACGCGAATTTTATAGTTATGGCCATGCGGATTCTCGCACTTGCCCTTGTAGTTACGCAGGTAGTGGCCTGCGGCGAAAGTGTCGTCAACTGTCACTTCGAACATGCGTTCCTCAGCGGCTCCGCGTGATCACAGGCAGGCCGCGTTTGATGGCGCAACATCTTAATTATACGGTGCATCGCAGCCATTCCGCTTGACTGCCCCCGTCTCTGAAATGTAGCTTGCATATTCGACTTTATTCGCTTTTATCTGCAAAAGGGAGCATACATGCAGCGTCGCAACTTGCCCGTCGTGGTTCTTGTCACTTTGGTTTTCGCCGTACTGACACTTACTTCGCATCTTACTGCGCAGAGCAAGCTAGACGCCCCGGAGTTCGACGTCAGGGAGCGTTACACGAAATATGAATACCGAATCCCGATGCGCGACGGCGTGCACCTGTTCACTTCGGTCTACGTGCCCAAGGACAATTCCCGCGCTTATCCATTTTTGATTAATCGGACTCCTTACAGCGTGTCGCCGTATGGAGTGGATCAGTATCGCAAGCAGTTGGGGCCTTCGCCGGATTTCGATAAGGCGGGATACATTTTCGTCAATCAGGATGTGCGCGGGCGATATATGTCGGAGGGGACGTTCGTGGAGATGCGACCGCACATCGACAACAAGAAATCCAAACAGGATGTGGACGACAGCAGCGATCTCTACGACACCATCGAGTGGCTGCTGAAAAACGTGCCCAACAACAACGGAAACGCAGGAATCTGGGGCATTTCTTATCCGGGATTTTTTACTTCTGCCAGCATCATCGATTCGCATCCGGCCCTGAAGGCCGCTTCGCCGCAGGCGCCCATGACCGATCTATTTATGGGCGACGATGCCTATCACGGCGGGGCCTTCATGTTGAACGCGAATTTTGGCTTTTATGCTTTTTTCAGGCCGCAGGAAAATCCGCAGTTGCCGCCGAAGACGCCGGTGCAGTTTGATTACGGAACGAAGGATGGTTACGAGTTTTATCTGAATGCGGGCCCGACCGGAAATCTTTCCAAGTATCTTGAAGGCAAGAGCGCTCTGTTCAACGACCAACTGCATCACGATACCTACGATGATTACTGGAAGGCGCGGAATCTTGCGCCGCACATGAAGAATATTCATTGCGCCGTGCTGACGGTTGGCGGGTGGTTCGACGCGGAAGATTTGCAGGGTCCGTTCAGCACCTCCCACGCCATCGACAAGAATAATTCGGGGATATTCAATGCGCTCGTGGTGGGCCCGTGGGTGCATGGCGGGTGGTACCGCTATGACGGCGAGAGCCTAGGGCGAGTGGAGTTTGCGGTGAATACCGGAGACTATTACCGAAAAAATATTCTGTTTCCGTTTTTCGAGCAGTACCTCAAGGGCGGTGGAGATGCGAAACTTCCGAAAGCGTTTGTCTTCGAGACTGGCACAAATGTTTGGAGACGATATTCAGCATGGCCCCCGAAAGAGGCGGAGGCGAAGACGCTTTACTTCCGCGCGGGTGGCGGCCTTTCATTCGATCCGCCGGCTTCCGACTCGCCCGAGTTCGATGAATATGTGAGCGATCCGGCCAAGCCCGTGCCTTTCGTCAACTATGTTTCGGTGAGTGTGCCGCAGGAATACATGTTGTCCGATCAACGCTTCGCTTCCAGCAGGACCGATGTGCTGGTTTATGAGACGCCGGTACTGCAGGAAGATGTGACCATTGCCGGACCAATTGAGCCAAAACTTTTCGTTTCGACCAGCGGAACGGATTCGGATTGGGATGTGAAGGTGATCGATGTCTATCCCACCGATTATCCCGACAGCAAGTTTGATGCGCCCAAGCCTGAAGACAAAGATAAACCGCGCACGGACGTGCCTCCGCCAGCTTTTATCATGGCCGGATATGAGCAACTGGTGCGCGGCGAGCCGTTCCGGGGGAAGTTTCGGCACAGCTTCGAGAAGCCGGAACCATTCACGCCCGGCAAGGTGGAGGAGATCGACTTCCACATGCAGGATGTGAATCATACTTTTCGGCGCGGACACCGCATCATGGTGCAGGTGCAGAGTTCGTGGTTCCCGCTCACGGATCGCAATCCGCAGACGTTCGTGGATATTCCTAGCGCGAAGCCTTCGGATTTTGTGAAGGCCACGGAGCGCGTGTATCACACAAAGGGCGAGGCTTCGGGGATTGCGGTAGGAGTGGTGGCCAGTCCGGGAAGCACGGAAGAACGCAAGTAGCGCTCATTCCCGTAGTGTTGCAGTTTGGCTTGCGCGTTGTGCCGGTTAACCCTGGGATCCCTTCGCTCCGCCAGAAGAACGGCTGCGCTCGGGATGACAGCGTCCTGTCGTAGTCAAACTGCACCACTCTCTCATTCTGGGCGACCAGCGGATTTGAGCGGTCTGCGTTACAATTCTGAGCATTCGCCTCACCACTGAGGTTTGGACCCGCGCCAGCGGGATTATGGCTGAGGCAGTAAGGACAGGTGACAATGAACGTCCTGTTGCTTTCCATGCCTGACTCTTTCGAGCACATGCCCCCGGCCGCGATTCGCATGCCAAACGGCGCGTTGACATCGCTGGCGGGAAATGTCGATCCACATCACCGCGTGGCCGTGGCTGACTTGATCCTGGTTCATCGCCGGGTGCGTGAGACCGTGACCTGGCTGGTGCGCGAGCATGACCCAGAAGTGGTTGGACTTTCCATCATGACGTTTCAGCGGCGCACGGCCGGACGCATTATCGATTTGGTGCGCTCGCTGCGGCCGGGAGTGAAGATTGTAGTGGGCGGTTACGATCCCAGCCTTGCGCCCGAGGCTTATGAAGACATGGGCGTTGATTATCTGGTCCGCAGCGAAGGGGAAGTTACATTTCGTGAACTGTTGCGCGCGATTGAAAAGGGTGCTGGGGTTGAAGGGATTGCGGGGCTTTCTTTTCGAAGTGGCGAGGGTTGGGTGCATAATCCGGGACGAGCCCCGCACCGGCTTGAAGACAAGGAGATCCGTCCGCCGAATCGCGGTGCGCGGGTTTTGAAGGGATACACGCTGATGGGGCGGCAGGTGGATGTGATCGAAACTTCGCGCGGCTGCACGTTCGATTGCAGCTTCTGCTCGATCATTGAGATGCGCGGCCGCAACTTTCATACTTATTCATTTGACCGCGTGCTGGACGACATTCGCGACGCGCGCGACCACGGGGCGCGAACGATCTTTCTGGTGGATGACAACATCACACTGAACGTAAAGAGGTTTGAGGCCTTGTGCGAGGCCATTATTGCGGCCGGACTGAACAAGCTCGACTACTTTGTGCAGGCTATGACTTCGGCCATTGCGAACCACGGAGGGACTCTGGCGCCGCTGATGCGGCGTGCGGGGTTCCGGTACGTTTTTCTCGGGATCGAAAATATTTTGGAGAATGACCTGGAATTTCTGAAGGCCTCGGCAAAAAACACGGAGCGGACCAACGGCCACAATACTGGAAACGCGACGCTAAGCGCCATCGATTATCTGCATCGTAACCAGATGTATGTGGTCGGCGGGTTGATTGTGGGAAGTCCGGGCGATACGCGCGAGTCGATTGAAGCCAACCTGGAGTTCGCACGGCGTTATGTCGATTGGCCCTACATCCAGCATCCGACGCCGTATCCGCGTACGCCCATGACGAAAGAGTTCCGCGATCAAGGATTGATCATGAACGAGCGGCTGGAAGAATACGACGGGACGACTGCCGTAGTGCGTACTGAGCACCTGCCTGCCGAAGAAGTGGAGTTCATGCGCTGGAAGGCGGAGCGCTGGATGAAGGTTCACCATGTCCCCGTGGCGTTGAAGCATCATCCAGGATTTGTGTTGTTCAAAGGCTGGAGGATGCTGAAGCATACTTTCCGGGGCAGCTCGATTCGTTCGGCGCTGGGGCTGGAGAGCGATAGAAAAGTTTTCGAACGGTACCGGGAGATTCGGCGGGCGGGGCGGGAGTACGTGTGAGTTACTACTGATCTAGTTTGTCGACTCCGAAAAACTCCTCGACCACTCGCAGGTCTGTAGTCCTCTTATAATTCGGGAGGCTCTCGATGAACACGCGGCCGTATTGTTTTTTCAGAATGCGGTTGTCGAGCAGGACCAGCAGGCCGCGGTCGTGAAGCGAGCGGATCAGGCGTCCGAAGCCTTGTTTCAGCGTGATGACCGCCGAAGGTACCTGGTACTGAAAGAATGCGTTGCCGCCATCAGCGTCGATTGCTTTTACGCGCGCGGCTACGACAGGATCGCTCGGTACCGCGAATGGCAGGCGATCGATGATGACGCAACTTAGCTGGTCGCCCTGCACATCCACGCCCTGCCAGAAGGATGAAGTCGCAAACAAAACGGCATTGGGCGTGAGGCGGAACTCCTCGAGCAGCGCGCTCTTCGGCGCGTCGCCCTGGCGCAGCATCGTGTAATCCAATTCACCGAGCAGGCGCTGGTAGATGTCATTCATCTGCGCGTAGCTCGTGAAGAGGACGAACGCGCGGCCGCGGGTGATCTCGAGCAGCTTGCGAATGCGCTCCGCGGCCTGCGTGGTGAACTGCGGCGCGCGGGCATCGGGAAGGTCGGGCGGCACGTAAAACAGGGCTTGATTTTGGTAGTCGAAGTGCGAAGGGAGAACCGACTCGCGAGCATGCTCCAGGCCCAGACGCTGGCGAATGTATTCGAAACCTCCACCGACTGCCAGCGTGGCAGAGGTGAGGACCGCACATTCGAGCTTCGACCAAAGGCATTCACGGAGGATCGGGCCGACGTGGATGGGGGTGGCTTGCAGAAAGACGTTCTGGCGGCCGCGTGAGTTTTCAGGGTTCTTCTCTTTCGCTCCGTGTCCCCGTGGTGAATTTCCCCTTCCACCGCGCCGTTCTATCCAGAAGACGGTATTGCGATCTTCGGATTCCATGGCATAAGCGAGTTGTACCTGCAGCTCCTGAGTTCGCCGGACGAAGTTAAAAATTTCTTCCGGTTTTTGTGGCAGACCTTCCAACTCGCCGGCCAGCCGCGTGAGCGACTGGTTGAGTGCAAGAAATTCGTCACCGTTTTCTTCCAGAAATTCGCGCCGCGACTCGAAGGCGAAGCGGCCTTCACCCGGCGGCAACAGCGAGAAGAAGAATTGCGAGCGCTCGCGCAGGCTTCCCAGCGCTCCGGAGAGCGAGGCGGAGAGCATGCGGTTGTGCTGCAGCGAGCCTTCGACGTCGCGGGCGAGATCGTCCACCCGCAGGTTGCTCACGGAAATTCCGAAATAGTTTCCGGCCACGTCTTCGAGTTCGTGGGCTTCATCGAAAATTACCGCTGCTGCTTCGGGCAGAATTCCCGCGTCGGGCGCGCCATCGGCCTGTAGCTTGATGGCGAGATCGGCGAAGAAGAGATGATGATTGACGATGATGATGTCGCTCTCCATCGCGCGGCGACGCATTTCGGTGATGAAGCAGCGCTCGAATTCACTGCACTTCTGGCCGATGCAGGCGTCGGCGCGCGCGTCCAGTTTGTGCCAGAGCGCGCTGGCCTCGGGAAGTTCGGCTAGCTCGGCGCGGTCGCCGGTGGCGGTGGTTTTTTCCCAGGCGGAAATTGCACGATATTGATCGATCTCCTGCAATCCGCTTAGCACGGGCTGATCGGTGAGGTCGTAGAGCTTCTTGCGGCACAGATAATTGTTGCGGCCTTTCATGTAGCAGACGGAAAGGCGGCCGGAACCTTGGCTGGGCTGGTCCTGTGCGGCTGTTCCTCCGGGGTCGCCGTACAGCGCGTGCTCCAGGAAAGGGACATCCTTGTAGAAAAGTTGTTCCTGCAGATTTTTTGTACCGGTCGAAATGATTACCCGCTTGCCCGCGCGAATTACCGGCATCAGATAGGCCAATGTTTTTCCCGTGCCCGTGCCAGCTTCGACGATCAAATGCCGTTTTTCTTCGAGAGCCTGCTCAACTGCCTGCGCCATTTGCAACTGGCCGCGGCGGAATTCATAGGCAGGATGTGTGCGGGCGAGCACGCCGCCAGGCGCAAAGAATTGGTAGAGCGAAGCGTCTTTTCCGCTGGTCGCGGGGCGGTTATGCGTTGCGGGAGACGCGGGTTGGGAACTCAAAGCCACGGGAGTCTCTATAATAGCTAGTTCGGGCCTGTGCATGATTTACGTCACAGTGCGGGCACTTGCCTTCGACCCTGCAGGTAATAAGTCTGCAAAAATTGGGCCTTGCGGCCCAAGGACAGCCCGAGGGCGGCTGTCCCCACATTAGACTTCAGATTAAAACTTACTTTGACCCAACCCACTTACAACTCGACCAGCACTCTCGCCACCACCGCAGCCGGCGTTCCGACGCTCGCCATCGTGGGCCGACCCAACGTGGGCAAGTCCACGCTATTCAACCGCATCGTGGGCTCACGCCGCGCGATTGTCGGGGATGAGCCCGGCATTACGCGCGACCGACTCTATGGCGATGCCGAGTGGCGTGGCCGGCACATTCGCGTCATCGATACCGGCGGCATTATTCCGGAAGACAAGGATTTTATTCCGTCGGAGATTTTTCGGCAGGCGCGGGTTGCGTTTGATGAAGCGGCTGCGATTGTGATGGTGGTTGATGGCCGCTCCGAACTTGCCGCGCCGGATATTGAACTGGTGCAGTCTGCTGCGCAAGACCGGGCGTCCGCTGTTTCTCGCGGTGAATAAGGCGGACAGCGAAAAGCAGGCGTCTATTGTGGACGAGTTTCATCGGTTGGGAATTAAGCAGATGTTTCCCATCTCGGCTGAGCATGGGCGCGGGATTGATGATCTGCTGGATGCGGTGTTGGAGGTTTTGCCGGCTTTTCAGGAATTAGACGCAAAAGCATTAAACACAGGGGACACAGAGGACGCACAGGGTAAACACGCTGAGCTAGGGGATGAAGCAGCATCCGAGATCGAGCCTGTTTACGAAACTAAGGTTGCCATCATCGGGCATCCTAACGTGGGCAAGTCTACGTTGCTGAATCGCCTTACGGCTTCTGACCGGGCGATCGTGTCGCCGATTCCTGGGACTACGCGGGATGCGGTCGATGAGATCGTGGAACGGGATGGACGGCGATTTCGCTTCATCGATACTGCGGGCATTCGGCGCAAGGGCAAGACTCATCTGATGGCGGAAAAGCTTTCTGTGGTGATGGCGCGCAAACATCTTGAGGCTGCTGACATTGCCCTGCTCGTCATCGACGCTACCGAAGGCGTGAGCCAGCTCGATGCCGCCATTGCCGGCTACGCGCATGAGAGCGGGCGATCGATGATTATTGTGGTGAACAAATGGGATCTGATCACCAGCGGCGAGCTAAAAGCCGGGCGGCCGTCGAAGGCCATGCGCATGCGCGAGAGCAAGCGTCCCGGCGATCGCGAGGCTTATGAAGAGCGGCTGCGTTACGATCTCAAGTTTTTGAATTACGCGCCCATCGTTTTTGTATCGGCCAATACCGGCAAAGGCACGGAAAGAATTTTCCCGCTGCTCGAACAGGTGGCCACGGAGCGGCGCAAGCGCATTTCTACGTCGGCTATGAACCGGTTTATCGAGACCGTGGATTTCGAACGCGCGTCTGTTCCTATGCGGTCGCGGGTGAAAATTCTTTACATGACGCAGGCGTCGGTGGCTCCGCCGACGTTTGTGCTTTTTACCAATCGCGCGGTGAAGCTGCATTTTTCTTATCAGCGGTTTCTGGAGAATCAGATTCGGGAGGCGTTCGGGTTTTTGGGGACGCCGATTTGGATTAAGAATCGGGCGCGGAATTAGTTCGCCCAAAAAACCTGGTTACTCCCCCGCCGCCTCCCGATCCATCGTCAGCAACCCCACGCGCTGCACGCCTGCGTGGTGCGCCAGGTCGATCACGTCGGCGACATACTGGAAGTCGACATCGGCGTCGCCGCGCACGAAGACTACTTTTTCTGCACGCTTCAAATAGATTTCCGCGAGGCGCGTTTCCAGATCTTCCCAGCGGACTTCGTCCTGATTTATTTTCACCGTGGGCGGCTGGTCGTCTTTGGTCCATACCACCTGGATGACGACCGTGCGCGGTTGGGAGATGTTCTGCGTTTGCTTCTGATCCGGTTGCGGGATCTGCGCCGTTTCGCCCTGCTCTTTGTCCATTGACACTACTACCATGAAGACGATGATCAGCGTCAGCAGCACATCGATCAGCGGCGTAACGTTAATCTCAGGACCACGCGCACCTTTGCCTGCCATTGAGAATGACATGGGAAGTCTCCTCTGTTCCTCGTAGGCACGCGCGTGTCTTGCAGGATCAGACACCTGAGGAGTGATGAGAGTTCCCTCGCCGCAGGCAAACAGCGGGTTCCTCGCTTCGCTCGGAATGACAATACTTGCGAGGGGCAGCCTGTTCTAGCCGACTGGTTCGGGCGTGGGTGGCAATGGCGGCGGCTCATAAGGAGGCGGAAAGACCGCTCCCGGTGGTACCGGAGGCGCGAATGGAACGGGCGCCGCGGGATAAAGGGCTGCGCCTAAGGCGGGGTAGCGCGCTGCGAAGAAATAAATCGAATACGCGGGAAAGAATACGATGACCGGTACCGAAATCAGCGAGATCAGATATAGGAAAATCGCCAGCAGAATGGTGCCGACCACAATTGCAAGCGTAATCGTGTAAGCGTTCCAGGTGAGGCCGGCAGTCTTTCCCGTGATGACGGCAAGAATGCTCAATGCGACAGTTGGGATCGCAATGAACAAGCCCAGAATCAGGGTCGCGATTCCGACCATGATGCCCGCGCCGATGGCCATTAGAATTTTCATGCCAATGTAGGCGGCGAATCCGCCTTTTTCGGCCTGGAGCATCGGCCACAACCGGCGCCAGCCTTCGATTGCGCCGATCTCCTCAAACGCCATCTGCGGGATCACGAAATCCTTGGTCAACACAAAGATCACAGCCAAAATTACGAGGACAAACAGAAAGGCGAAAAATAAAACGACACCTCCTAAAATTAAGGGAAGTAGATGCTCTTTCGGTTGGTTCAGCCATCCCATGCCATAAGCAAACGCTAACGGAATCCCAATCAGAGTCGCAAGAACGCCCAAGGTAATCAACAGATAAAGCAGCTTCCATAGAAAGTACCGCCATCCGGGCGCCTGCCTGCGGCTCCAGCCATCGCGAATGTGGCATTCTTTCGCCATCACGCTATCGAACAGAATGAAGCGCATAACGCTACTGATGTACATCAAAATGATTCCGAACACTAGTCCGGTGATTACCAGGACCGCGACCAAGCCGCCTAGAAGCGCGGGATCGATTCCTCCCCATCCCGGATCTATAAAGTGACGCGACATGCCCGGCTGGTGCGGAAACCTGAAGTTGGAGCCATTGAATCCTCCGGAACCGAGTTCGCCCGCCAGCAGTCCGACCACGGCGAGCTTGGTCCATTGCCAGAAGCGGAAAGGCTGAAAGAGCTGTTGTTTCGTGTGTTGGAAAGCGAGAGGAATCGCGTCTACGGCAGAAATTGGCAAGGCGCACCTCTGGTCAGAAAATGACTCAGCAGCAAGGTACTGCGAACGGCGGTGGAGATCAAATCAATTCGACAACGAAATATCAGAAGTATGGAATCAGAATTTACAGTGGTGCAGTTTGGCTTACGCGTTTAGCCGGTTAAGCTGGAGATCCTTCGCTTCGCCTGAAGAATGGCTCCGCTCAGGATGACAAGCGTCGTGCGACAAGTGTCGTGTAATGGTCGTTCTGCTTTTAGTTCTGCAATTTTTATTTCTTACTTCTGAGTTTTCTTCATTCATAGCGAAGAGCCTCAACCGGATCCAGCTTCGATGCGCGGAACGCGGGGACCAGTCCGCTGATCACGCCCACCACCAGAAGTACGGCACTAGAAAGCGCGACGGTCATCAGCGAAATTCGCAAGTGAATATCGCCCTGGCCGGAGTCGTCTTCAAACAGTGGACCCATCATGGGAAGAGTGCCGACGGCCCACGCGATCAGGTAGGAAAGCAGCACTCCGATTGCGCCGCCGAGGATCATGATCAGCAATGTCTCCGCGAGAAATTGCAGCTTGATGTGGCGCTTGCGCGCTCCCAGAGCGCGCCGCAGGCCGATCTCGCGAATCCGTTCATCCACCGAGACGAGCATGATATTCATCACGCCGACGCCGCCGATCCCCAAGGTCAGCGTTCCAACGAAAGCGAGCAGCACTTGCAGGCCTATGGTCAGTGCGTCGATGACTGGACGGAATTCGTCGCGCCCGAACATCTGGATGGCTTTCGGATCGGTCGGGGAAAAATTCTGCCGCGTGGCTAATGCGGCCAGGACCTGCGCCATGGCCTTCTTTTCAAACTGCGGCGCGATGGGCTCAAACAACAATACGGCGGCGTAACGTGTGTTCCACATATCCCCGGCGGTCGAGTATGGAATCCAGGCCGAGTCATCGTCGCTGCTGAAGTAATTACTGAGCTGAATTTTCCGGGCCATCACGCCGATTACGGTAAAACGCACACCACCTACTTCCACCGTCTCGCCGACCGCGGGGCGCCCGCTGAAGAGTTGCTCCTTGACGCGCCCGCCAAGAAAGATGACGCGGCGCCGTTCCATTTCGTCCGCGGCATCGATCCAGCGGCCTTCGGAGGGGATTTCGTTGCGCATCTCACCGTACTCGGGACAAACTCCGCGAACCGCCGCCGTGCCTACCAGGCGATCGCCGTAAGAAACGCCCGGCCGGTTCACAGTTTCACGGCAAACGTGCCGGACCAGTGGAGCGGTGGCTTTCACCATGTCCACGTCAGCCTGTTCGAGCACAACTTTTTTTCCTGCGCGTTGTCCGCCCGGCTGCTCGCTGGTTTGCTGGGGCCAGCAAATCACCACGCTTTTGCCGAACGCGTCGAAACCATGAACAAGAATGCTGCGGAAACTGCTGCCATAGGCGATCAACAACGTGACCGTAGCAATTCCCCAGACAATTCCCAGCATGGTGAGGAAGCTGCGGGTCAGGTTGCGCTTCAGCGCGATCCAGGCTTCGAGAATGATTTCAATCAGCATGTGCAATGTTGCAAGGTTTCAGTGTTTCAGGGTTTCAAAGTCTCTGAGCTCGGTTTTTTGCGACTTGAAACCTTGAAACTCCGAAACTTCGAAACCTTGTTTTTTACCGGCTTTATCCTCCGGCCTCGTAGCGCAGCGCCTCGATTGGATCGATGGATGCCGCTCTGCGCGCCGGATATAGCGCCGCTGCCACAGCAATTGCTCCTAACAGTCCAGCTGCCACCAAACCGGAGGTCAGGTCCGGAATTAGTCCGGCGAAGAAATCCGGCATGGGGAGCAGGTTCACAAGGGCACAAAAGCCGAAGGCGACGCCCAACCCAATCGCTCCGCTCAGCAAGGCGATAATCAGGGCCTCTATAAAAAACTGTTTCAGGATTGTTCCTGCAGGTGCTCCCAGCGCTTTGCGCACTCCGATTTCGCGGGTGCGCTCGCGGACCGCAACCAGCATCACGTTCATCACTCCAATGCCGCCGAGCAGGAGGGTCACAATCCCCACCGCGCCCAGAAAATATTTCATGCCGTCGGTCATCTGCCGGAACGCTTTCGCTTCCTGGACCGTATCCCAGATCGGACAGGCTTCTTTGTCGTTTGGGTCGTAGCGGTGCATGCGCGCTAATGCGACCCGGACTTCGTGCTTGCAAGCCTCATGCTGCTCGACTGACTTTGGCGTCACCAGAAGTTGATCGAACGTAGTGGGTGTTCCCGGAGGCTTGTCGGGAAAATCGCGGCGCATCGCGGAAAATGGAATGAACACTTTATTCACGTCCCAGCCGTCGTAACTCGAGTCCTGTTTCTTTGTCTCCATTACACCGATCACGACGAAGGGAAAATCGTTCAAGTAGACATTTTCGCCAACGGGATTGCGGCCGGGAAATAATTGCTTGGCGGCGTCCGAGCCCAGAAAGGCGACGCGGCGCGCATCATGCATGTCGTCCCAATCGTAGAAACGTCCCAGACCCACGCCCAGGCTGCGAATGGAACTGAATGCCGGATACGATCCTGTGACCGTGAAAGAGGCGTTGTTGAAGTTGCTATGTGCGAGCACGGTGTTCTGTTCCAGTTCCGGAATGGCATATTCGCAATCGATCCCCTCGGCCTGCACCACAGGCACATCCTCGTCTTCCCAATGCACAAGCCGGCCAGCGTGCGTTCCTCCGGCCTGCAGGCTGGTGCGGCCATGAAAAACGATCATCACGTCCTTGCCCAGCGTTTTCGACTGCTCTTCCTGCCCTTTGCGCAGGCCTTCGCCAGCCGCGACCATCAGCACAATCGACACGATTCCCCAGGCAATGCCGAACATCGTCAGGAAGGCGCGGAGTTTATGCGACCATAACGTCCGCAGCACATCGGTGAAGAGATCTCGAAGAGTCATCGCTTCTCTTGGTTGGACGCGACCGGGCGAGGAACGTGAGCCTACCGCCTATGGTCGCGTGTCTCCATTAAGTGATACGTAACAGGAGAGCTTATTGTTCGGGAAAAAAATGGGACTTTACGACCAAAGACTGCAGAGTGCGCCGGCTGAGCAAAATTCCGCTCAACTATCTTGTGAGGAGCTTTTCCATCATAAATAGAGGCGTGCCAAAAAGGTCGTGAAGCTCGGGGTCTATTCTCCGGAAGCCAAACCGTTCATACAGGCGGATGGCTGAATCGAGGAATGGCGTGGTGCTGAGAAACAAGCGGTCGTAACCCTCGCCTCTGACCCACCCCTCTATCTGTTGCAGCAGTTGCGCGCCAACTCCTGAGCCGCGGGCGCACGGCAAAACGGCCATACCGCGGATATAGACCGACTCATCCTTTACGACAGCGGCGACCGTGCCCAGCATCGCATCTTCGCGTAGCGCCACCCATACTGGCCCCTCCTGCATGCGCGAAACAACCTGCTCGGCGCTGAGGGCGGTCGCGGCAAAGCCACCATCCGTGTAGAGAACCTTAAACTCTACGAACGACTGATGAAGCACTTCCGCAATGGCTGGCGCATCATCGAGTTCGGCGCGTCGAACCACTGTTTGGTTTGCTGGTGGCACGTCTCAGGCCTCCGTAATTCAGGGTTTTGCCACTGTGAGCGTTGTTCCGGCTTGCTCCAGCCAATCGTCGAAGCGGCGCAACGCCAGTTCGCATTGCACTCGGTGGCGCTCTTTGCGATCGCGGATCTTTTTCTCGAGTGGCGGTAACAGGTCGAACGTGATGTTCGCGGGCTGGAAGTGCTTTGCGTCCGCGTGCGTGACGTAATTTGTCAGCGATCCGAATGCGGACGCGCGCGGTGGTGGAACAAGCGGGGTTTCGAGGACAAGAGCCGCAGCGTGAATTCCTGCCATAAGCCCTGTGGCAATCGATTCGACGTAGCCTTCTACGCCGCAAATCTGTCCCGCAAAAATTACCTTGGGATGCTGCTTCATCTGCAGCGTCTCTTGCAGCAGCGACGGCCCATTGATATAGGTATTGCGATGGATCTGTCCGTAGCGCAGGAAGCGCGCATTTTCGAGCCCTGGAATCAAGCGCAGCACACGCGCCTGCTCTCCGAACTTCAAATGATTCTGGAATCCAACCAGGTTGTATGAGTCTGCGCGCAGATTTTCCTGTCGCAGTTGAACCACGGCATAGGGCATGCGCCCGGTACGCGGGTCTTTCAGTCCCACCGGCTTCATCGGCCCAAAGCGGAGCGTATCGCGCCCGCGGCGCGCAATCTCTTCAATGGGCAGGCAACTTTCGAAGTAGTTCAGCTTCTCCCAATCACGCTCCTCTACTGATTGCGCGGCAAGCAGCGCATCATAAAAGCCGTCGTAGTCTTCCCGTGACATTGGGCAGTTGATGTAATCGGCTGAACCCTTGTCATACCGCGCGCCCATATACACGCGCGACATATCGATCGAATCGGCCTCTACGATCGGACTGATTGAGTCGTAGAAATACAGATGAGGATTGGGAGCAGCGGAAGCGTGCGGGACCGGACTCAGGCGGGCGATCTCTGCGGCTAGAGAGTCGGAGGTCAGCGGCCCGGTGGCGATAATCGTGATGCAGTTTTTGTCAGCTTCGTCGACGGAAGTTACTTCTTCTCGGCGCACCATGATGCGCGGCTCTTGCGAAATTGTCTCCGTGACCTTTGTGGCGAATGTCACTCGATCCACCGCGAGCGCGTGTCCCGCGGGAACTGCGCACTCACGCGCAATCTGTAGCAGCAACGAGCCGGCGCGCCGCATTTCTTCTTTCAAGAGCCACGGCGCGGTATTCTCACTATCTGATTTCAACGAATTCGAGCACACCAACTCCGCGAAATCGGCGGTCTGATGCGCTGGCGTGGGGCGCACCGGGCGCATTTCATACAACTCGACTTCCACGCCTCGCCGAGCACACTGCCATGCTGCTTCCGAGCCGGCCAAGCCGGCTCCGATAATGCGAACCCGGGCGCTCATACGGCCTTCTCCGCCAGCCGGCGCAAGGCATCATCCGCCAGCAAGACCGATCGCCATTGATCGCGAAACTCCGCTCCCAACGATTTGTACAAATCGATCGCACTCTTATTCCAATCGAGAACTTCCCAGCGCATGGCGCGACAATTTTCCTGCAATGCGATCCGCGCCACCTCGGCCAGCAACGCCATCCCGATTCCTTTTCCGCGAAACTGCGCCCGCACAAAGACGTCCTCGAGATAAAGCCCCGGGCCCGCCCACGTCGAATAATAGCCAAAGAACACGGCATACCCCGCAGGCTGCTCGTCCCACTCGGCAATCAGCGCACGAAACTTTGGATTCGGGCCGAAGCCATCCCGAGCCAAATCCTCCTCTTCGATTACACAAAGATCCAACTCACGCTCGAACTCCGCCAGTTCGCGGATCAGCGTACGCAGCAGGGTTACGTCATTCACGGTCGCGGGACGAATCAGAAGCATTCAGAAGAAAGGATATATCAGCGGCCAGATCAGATGCCTTGCCGGGAGAAAGCTTATTGGCCGATCTTTGATTGGCGGATCAATGTCGAATCGCTGGACACACACATCCAGCTCTCACCATGGCGCACCCATGTGTCGGTAAAGCGCTCGCGGAGCATGTAAGGCTTACCATCTCTCTCGCCATTTTCACGATACACGCCGGTGGCCACGGCAGCCGCACCATAGAGACGCACGCTCACGGATTCGTTCACAATGCGCTGGGGGTCGCAGCGTGGGCGACTGGACGCTGGACAAATACTCCGCCTTATTCATCAGGGTCCCATCGTAATCGACGTAGACCAAATCCGGCATCAGCATCATTTGCAGCGCTGATATATCTTTTTGCTTTACTGCCCGCGCCCACGCATTCTCCAGCCCGAGGATTCTAGCCTGCTCGGAGTCAGGCGGCTTGGTTTGAGCAGGCAGCTTGGGCGGCACTGACAGCAACAGAGAAATGAAAAACAGTTTCCACATCACACCTCCTACCTTTCGCAAGAGCCCGGCAACAACGAACGGCAGGTTGCGATCAGCGCTGACTCTTAGCGCAGAATCGGAGTTGTTCCAGCCGCGACGCACATCCAGTGGCCATTGATAAGCACCCAGGTGTCGGTAAAGCGTCCGCGATGCAAATAGGGTTTTCCGTTCTCCACGCCTTTTTCCCGGTAACTTCCGAGCACAATCGCGGTCTCTCCAAATATTTGCACGCTCATTTGCTCCGAGATAATCTGCTGCATGTGTGTGGAGTTCGACTTTACCCGCTCCAGGTAACCCGCTTTCGTCAAAATCTGGCCGTCGAAGTCAACATAAACGAGGGCATTATCAAAGATTGCGGCCAAGGCTTTGACATCTCCGCGCTCCTGCGCCTGGTCCCAGGCATGCTCCAAAGCGAGGATGTTCGAGACGGCGCTTGAATCACCTGTGTTTTGGGCTGTTGCGAACGACAGCGCCGCGAAAACCAGAGCCGCGACGAAGCCTGTTGGTTTCACGATATGAACCCTCGAGCGATATATCGGCAAGCGGGTGGGTTTCCTGCAATGCGGAGCCGGCCCGGCGGGGAGCTCGCATGATCGAACGATTCACTCGTCGAGCTGGCTCACACTCTTAGAAGATTCTTAAGCAACTCGTGTCATGGGAATTTCAATGCCCGATGGCTGTAGTCTGACTGGCGACGCACGCCCAGGTTCTATCCCTGTATATCCATGTATCTGTGAATCGCCCTTGCAGCAGGAACGGCTTGCCTTTCTCGATTCCCTTCATCCTGAACGTCCCAGTGACGATCGTCGCGTTTCCGTATAAGTAGGCGGTCATATCGCTGGTTACGAATTGCTGGACGGCCGACGCTTTCACATCCGCCATCACTTGCGTCTTCGTCATCAATCGCCCCTGCAAATCGACGTAGACGAAAGTGTCATCCAGCAGCACATCCAGCGATCGCATGTCTTTGCTCTCCGCTGCCTGGCTCCATGCGTGCTCGAGGGCGATTATTCTGGACGCCGCATGGGCATCTGGTTCCTGACCCCATCCCCGCAAAGGCGAACCACACGCAACCGCCAACAGCAGAACTATCACTTTCACAGAAGCCTCTTGGGACCTATCGGCAATCCCGGGCTTTTCCTAGAGCAAGTAATCCGGCTTCGGTCGCGTGCTTTCAGAGCCGGCGCCTCGTCACGACCAACCACGGCTTCAGCTATGATGAAGAGGTTCGGAGGATTTGAATGGCACGCATCAGCTTAATCGCCCCGGAAACAGCCTCTCCTGAAGTGCGCGAGATTTACGACACCGTGCTCCGCGGCAAACCGGGGAATGTGCAGAAAGCCCTGGCCCATCGTCCGGAAATGCTTAAGCACTTTTTAACTTTCTATGCCAGTGTGGGGCGCTCGCTTGACCGCAAGCTGTACGAACTCATCTACCTTCGCGTTTCCTTCATGAACGGATGCCGCTACTGCACGCAACACCATGTGGCATCGTCGAAGCGCGTTGGGCTGAATACGGACGACTATTGGGCGCTCGAGGCTGGGAACTATTCTCGCTATTCGGAAAAAGAGCGGGTGGCATTGACCTATGTCGAGAAGCTGACGCGCGCTCCGCACGAAATCACGGAGACGGATTTCGATGAACTGAAGAAGCATTTTTCCGAACCCGAGATCGTCGACCTGCACATGCTCGCGGGTCTGGCGAATCTTACTAACCGAGTAACCGATCCGCTGGGATTGGAACTGGAATTCCCGGAAGAAAAAATCTGAAGTTGCTACGGATTCGCACGGATTTCCACGGATAAAAATGTACCGTCTTTTCCGTGTTGATCCGTGGTCGAGAAGCTAAAGAATCTCGCGCGCATCGCCTACTCTTTTTGTCACATGCTCGCGATCCAAGTATTCCAGCAGCGGAATCGCATATTTGCGGCTTACTCCGGTCAGCTCCTTGAATTTTGCCACGTCGATGCCGGATGACTTCGCCTTGTAAGCCGTGAGTTCTCGCCGTAGTTGTTCGAGCGCGGTGCGATGAAAAACCAATTCGTCGGAGATCTTGATCAGCAGCTTATCCCGTAGCAGTAGGGTTACGATTTTTTGCGCTCGCGCTCTGTCCACCTTCAGACCGGCGATCACTTCCTGGAGCGCAGGAACCTTCAGCCCGGCGGAGGCGAAAGCGTCCTCGATCTTCCTTTTCGATTCCGCCTCTTCGTCCTTCATCACCACGCCGCGCCCCGGCAGCCTCACCAGGTCTCCGGCTAGTTCGATTTTTTTCTCGTGAGCCAGCATGGTTGAAACTGCCTCGAAAACTTCCGCAGTCGCGTCGACTTGCGCGCGCAACTCTTCTCTCCCGATCCCACCTACCAGTGGATTCGCCTTATGGAAATTCGCGGCTGCGCTCACAATGTTTAACTTCAGCGCTTCCAATGCAGGCGAATGCAGAAACAGGTCCCCGGACTGGACGATGCTGCCCGCCTTTAATGCCTGCGCCAGTTGGCTTTCGATTACGTTTTCGGCCCAGCCAGTTTCGGCAATCAGTCGGGACATCGAGATTCCTTGGTGGCGCTGTCGCGCGATGCGAGCTTGCAGAATAACCTCTGGAGTTCCATCGGCTAGCGTTTGCAGGAATTCGATCTGGCCGGGCATGCGCAGGATGGAAGCCGCATCCAGCACGACTCCGCCGCCGATCGTGACAACGGGCGAAAACTGCCGGATGATGAAGCGGTCTCCGGGCAGAAGCAATGCCGCTTCGGGGAGCTTCAGACGCGCGAACGCCGCTCGCCCGGGCTGAAGTTGCGGTCTTGCGACCTTGATACGGGCGGTATCCATTTCCTTCGGCCGAAATAACACTACCTCGACCACAGTTTCCATGGTGTAGGAATGAAAGTGCACGCGCGCCCGATCTTTCAATGGATGCGGCGCCGAAGATAACAACCGCAACTGCACATCCAGCCGGCGAGTTGATTGAAACACTCCCGGAGGTGCGAGGGTCATTCCCCGCGCCAAGTCCTCTGTACTCGCGCCAGCCAGGTTGAGCGCTGTGCGTTGGCCCGCAACTGCCATGTCGGCGGAGCGGCCATGCACTTGGGCTCCACGCACGCGCACTCGTTGGCTGGTCGGAAAAACCTCAAGATCATCTTCG
The DNA here is from genome assembly GCA_963789625.1 of uncultured Acidobacteriaceae bacterium. GTDB lineage: Bacteria > Acidobacteriota > Terriglobia > Terriglobales > Acidobacteriaceae > Sulfotelmatobacter. Next base: position 378,498 of record CAWBLK010000012.1, read on the forward strand.
CGGCGAATCGTACCGGCCACCAGCGTGCCCGTCACCACGGTGCCGAAACCTTTCATGGTGAATACGCGATCGATCGGCAGACGCGCAATCGCGTGCGAGTCTCGAGGCTGGACTCGCGCCGCCGTGGCGACCATAGCGTGCTTCAGATCGTCCAATCCTGCGCCCGTCAAGGAACTCACGGCGATGATTGGGGCAGAAGTATCCGAATTCGAGGTCTCCAAGAACGTGCCGCGCAGAAACTCTTCCACTTCCAGCCGCACTACTTGCAGCGTATCCGCATCTACTGCGTCGGATTTGGTCAGCACCGTGATGCCGCGCTCTACGCCCAGCAGTTGAAGAATGTCAAAATGCTCCCGCGTCTGCGGCTTGATCCCTTCGTCGGCAGCAATTACGAAAAGCACCAGATCGATTCCGCCCACGCCTGCCAGCATGTTGCGCACAAAGCGCTCGTGCCCGGGGACATCGACGAAGCCCAGCCGCAGCGTTTCGCCGCTCACCGCCTGATTGTCATTCGTCGTTTCATAACCGCCGATCGGCAGGTCCATGTGCGCGAAACCGAGATCGATAGTGATGCCGCGCCGCTTCTCTTCCTCCAGTCGGTCGGCGTCGATCCCAGTCAACGCCTTTACCAGCGCCGTTTTGCCATGGTCGATGTGCCCGGCCGTACCTACGATGATGGATTTAACCGGCATCCCAACCAGTATAGCCAGCGTTGGCGCTGGCGAAATTCCTGACCCAAAGATTGGGCGAGATGGGCCTACCCAGCAGCCCGGCTAAATGCGACAATAGAGCTTCCCCATGACCACCTCCATGACCCCTGCCTTTTCTCCGGAGACCCTCCGGCAGCACGGCCTCACTTCTGACGAATATGAAAAGATCAGGCAGCTTCTGGGATCGCGTGAGCCTACGCTTACTGAACTCGGCATCTTCAGTGTGATGTGGAGCGAGCACTGTTCCTACAAATCGTCGCGCGTACACCTGAAGCGCCTGCCCACGCGCAGCAAGCGCGTGCTGCAGGGGCCTGGAGAAAACGCCGGCATCATCGATATTGGCGACGGTTGGGCCTGCGCGTTCAAGATCGAGTCGCACAATCATCCGTCGTTTATCGAGCCGTTTCAGGGCGCAACCACCGGCGTGGGCGGAATCCTGCGCGACATTTTTACCATGGGCGCGCGACCGGTTGCAGTGATGGATTCGCTGCGGTTCGGACCGATTCGCGCGGTCGCGGACGAATCGTCCGCGCAAGCTGCGCAGAAAGACCTCCATCGCAATCACTCGATCCTTGAAGGCGTGGTAAGCGGGGTCGCTTCTTACGGCAACTGCTTCGGTGTGCCGAACCTCGGCGGTGAAACCAAGTTTGAGCCGTGTTATTCCGGCAATCCATTGGTGAACGCGTTCGCCATGGGATTGGTGCGCAAGGACGAGATTTTCTACGCACGCGCGGCGGGGGAAGGCAATCCGGTGATTTACGTGGGCGCCAAGACCGGACGTGACGGCATTCACGGCGCGACGATGGCCAGCGAAGAATTTAGCGAGGCTTCGGAAGCGAAGCGGCCGAACGTGCAGGTCGGCGATCCTTTTCTGGAAAAGCTTTTGCTGGAAGCATGCCTTGAGGCCATGCGGACAGGGGCAATCGTCGGCATTCAGGATATGGGCGCGGCGGGACTTACTTGCTCGACTTGCGAAATGGGCGGTCGCGGCGGCGTCGGCATCGAGATCGAACTGGACCGCGTACCGCAGCGCGAAACCGGCATGAGCGCTTACGAAATCATGCTGAGCGAATCGCAGGAGCGGATGCTGCTGGTGGCGCAGAAGGGCCGCGAGCATGAAGTCTTCCGCGTTTTTGAGAAGTGGGGACTTGATGCGGTCGAAGTCGGCAAGGTAACGACAGACAACACATTACGCGTGCTCCACCACGGCAAAGTGGTCGCCGAGATTCCGAATCAGGCGCTGACGGATGATGCGCCTGTGTACAAACGTCCGCTGGCGCGCTGGGAACCTCCGGTGCCGCGCGAAATGCCGGAGCACGATTAAACTCGACGAGTATGCCAGGGATTTTACGCCAACACCTGAAGCAGCTTCTGGCCAGCCCGAACATCTGCGGCAAGCGCTGGGTTTGGCAGCAATACGATCACATGGTGCAGACCAACACCGTGGAGGCGCCGGGAGCTGGGCGATGCGGGCGTGATTCGCATTAAGAATGCGAATCCGGGTGCAGCCGCAGCGCGGGCTGGCCATGGCGCTCGATGGCAACGGACGCTGGTGTTATCTCGATCCGCGGCTGGGTGCGATGCATGCCGTCGCCGAGGCCGCGCGCAAAGTCGCGTGTTCGGGAGCGACTCCCGTGGGCGCGACCAATTGCCTCAACTTCGGCAATCCGGAGAAGCCGCACATCATGTGGCAGTTTTCGCAAACGATTGATGGCATTACCAAAGCCTGCGAGGAGCTTGAGATTCCGATCACCGGCGGCAACGTCGAGCTTCTACAACGAAACGCTAGGCGAAGGCATTTATCCCACGCCGGTGCTGGGAGTTGTAGGCATTCTCGACGACGTGAGCAAGGCCGCGAAGATGCACTTCGCCACAGCTGGACGCACGATTGTGCTATTGCGCACGGGCGAGGCTGCCGATATTACCGATGTGGAGAGTGAGTTCGGCTCGTCGGAATATGCAAAGGAAATTCTGGGCGCGCTGTGGGGATATCCTCCGGAACTCGATCTGGAAAGAGAAGCTGGGCTGCAGAAAGCAGTGGTTGAGTTGATTCAGCAGGGGCTTGGCGGAGTCCGTGCACGATTGCGCGGACGGCGGATTGGCTGTAGCGCTTGCGGAAAAAGGATTTCCCAAGGGCGTGGGGGCGCGGGTGAATCTTGCGTCGAATGGGCTTCCGGCAGAGTTTTTGTTGTTTGGGGAAGATGCGAGCCGCATCGTGTTTGTCATGCGACCCGGGGCAACGTTACGCGAATCCAAGAGATAGCAAACGAATACGGCGCAGTGGCGGATGTGCTGGGAGAAACGATTTCAGAACGGCTGGAGATTTCACTCGACGGGCAAATGGTAGTGTCCGCGGCTGTGTCTGATTTGGACCATGCTTACGAATCTGCGCTGGAATCTACTTTACGGACTGATCCGGAGTTGGTGGCAGAGGATTGATAATTTGTGCAAGCTAAAGGCTAATGACTAAATGCTGACTTCCGATAAATTTCACGACGAGTGCGGTGTGGTAGCGATCTTCGCGCATCCCGAGGCGGAAACGCTTGCCTACCTGGGCTTACACGCGCTGCAGCATCGGGGCCAGGAGTCGGCGGGAATTGTTACTTCCGATGGGCTTACCTCGCGCGTGCATAAGGCGATGGGACTGGTCGCCGACATATTTACGGAAGACGTGCTCTCGAAAATACGCGGCACTTTAGCCATCGGTCACACGCGCTACTCGACGGCGGGAGATTCGGCGCTCTTGAATGCGCAGCCGATCCTTGTGCAGTCGAGTAAAGGATCGATTGGAGTGGCGCACAACGGCAATCTGACGAATGCACATGAGGTTCGCAGCCGACTGGAGCGGCAGGGGTCGATTTTTCAGACGAATAGCGATACCGAAGTGATCGTTCATTTGATTGCGCTCTCGCGCGAGCACACTTTGCCGGAAGCTATAGCCGACGCTTTGCGGCGCGTGGAAGGCGCATTTTCGCTGGTGGTGATGAGTCCGGACCGGATCATTGCGGCCCGCGATCCGCGCGGCTTCCGGCCGCTGGCGATGGGACGCATTCCGGCGCTCGAAGGGCAGAAACGTGACACCATCGTCTTCGCTTCGGAGACCTGCGCTTTCGATCTGATCGGCGCGACCTACGAGCGTGACGTGAAACCGGGCGAGCTGATTGTGGCTGGGCCGGAAGGGATCAGCTCCCGTTTTTATTCGACGGCTGCGCCGCAATCGAGTTGCATTTTCGAGCATGTGTACTTTTCGCGCCCCGATAGCATGGTGTTTGGCCGCGCCGTGCAAACCAGCCGCGAAGAACTGGGGCGTCAACTGGCGCGCGAGGCGCCGGTGGAGGCCGATCTGGTTGTTCCCGTGCCGGATTCGGGCGTAACCGCTGCTGTGGGCTATGCGGCCGAGAGCGGGCTTCCCTTTCGCTTCGGTCTGATTCGCAATCATTATGTGGGGCGCACTTTTATCGAGCCGAGCCAGAGCGTGCGCGATTTCGGTGTGAAGCTGAAGCTGAATCCGGTGCGATCGCTTCTGGAAGGAAAACGAGTGGTGCTGATCGATGACTCGATTGTGCGCGGCACTACCAGCCGCAAAATAGTACGCATGATCCGCAGCGCCGGGGCGAAAGAAGTGCACATGCGCATCTCGTGTCCGCCGACGATTTCGCCGTGCTACTACGGGGTGGATACGCCTTCGAAAGATCAGCTGATCGGCGCCAACAAATCGGTCGATGAGATTCGCGACTACATTCGCGTGGACTCGCTCGCCTATCTCTCGCTCGAAGGACTGAGGAAGGCTTGCGGCGATGGAGAGAAAACCTCTTATTGTTCGGCTTGCTACACGGGCAAATATCCTACGAACATTGTGGACGTGGAAGAAATTCAGCCTGCGGCTGTTCCGCGCTAATTATTTCCGCGCTTGTGTTACGCGCGGGATCGATTGCAGATCCGGCCGGATGCGAACGTCGTTCCAACCATGCAGCGAGCCGCTTCACTTCTTCTGAAATTGTTCCGCTGACTTCCATGATCAGCCAGCCGCCGGGCCTAAGCGCGGCGTGAGCTTGCGGAATCAGACGCGCGATCACTTCCAGTCCCGTTGGTCCGGCAAAGACGGCATTGCGCGGCTCGAATTTGCGGACTTCGAGCTGCACCTGATCTTCTTCCGAATCGCCCACATACGGCGGGTTGGAGACGATGAAGTCGAAGGAATTGTTTCCGCATTCCGATTCAATTCCGGCGAGCAGGTCGGCCTGGTGAAAGTGAATGCGAGATTCGAGTTCATGGCGAGCCGCATTGATGCGGGCGACTTCAAGTGCGGCCGGCGAAATGTCGATCGCGTGGATTTCCGCGCGGGGAAATTCTTTGGCTAACGCTAGCGCGATTGCTCCGGAGCCGGTGCCGACGTCGGCGATGTGGAGAATGGTTGGCGGGCGTGGGCGCCCGCCCCACACCCACATAGTTCAATACTGTTTCAATCACGTGCTCAGTCTCAGGGCGCGGAATCAGGACTGCGGGGGTGACGATGAGATCCATTCCCCAGAATTCCTGATGGCCGGTGATGTACTGTGCTGGAACGCCGCGGGCGCGTTCGGCGAGAGCCGCGTCATAACGAGCCTGCTCATCGGGCGTGAGTTCGCGTTCGGGATGCGCGAAGAGGTAGGCGCGATCGCAGTTCAGAGTAAACATGAGAAGGAGTTCTGCGTTCAGGCGTGGCGAGGGAGTTTGCTCCGTGGTGAGGCGCGCGATGGCGGAGGTGAGAGTTTGCTTCAGCTGCACAAAGTCATTTCACCACAGAGACACCCTTCGACGTTGCTCAGGGCAGGCTCCGACACAGAGAAAGTCAAATGGTCTATGTCTCCTGGCTTGGTTTCTGCAACTCATACCCAAGATAGATCATCTGGCCGATGTGGTGCTGGATGTGAGCGGCGCACTGCAATATCATTTCAAGGCGGTTCTTGGCATCGGCGCCGGTTCCTGAATATTCCGCCGACCAATCTTCCGGCGATTGCGCATCGATGGCTTTGAGAACCATGTTTACAGCGTCGTCGAAGCGCTTCAGAGCTTCGTCTTTCGACGGAGGGTTGGGATTGCTGAATTCGCGGGGGCGGTCGCGGACGTATCCCGTTTTCACAATCTGCGCGCCGATGTAGTAATTCAGGTTCCCGGTTAGATGCAGAACCAAATTCCCGAAACTATTGCCGAACGGGAAAGGCCTTTGCCAGAACTGATCGTTGGAGAGAGGTGCGGCTAGTTCACGAACTCTGGCGGCGTTCTTAACGTAACGATCGGTGAGAGCGGACGCGAGCGTATCTTCGAGTTTCGGCATAGTCTCTCCTGCGTCGCGGACGAGAGCATCCACGGGAAACGCCTAAACTGTTGCCGCTGCTTCCTGCTTAAGCTTCTCCGCTTGATAGTGCGTGGTGAGCGCTTCAACTAGGGGCTGGAGCTTGCCATCCATCACCTGCTCGAGCTGGTGGATGGTGAAACCAATGCGGTGATCAGTGAGGCGATTTTGCGGAAAGTTATAGGTGCGGATCTTCTCGCTGCGGTCGCCGGAGCCGACCATGGCTTTGCGTTCTTTTGCGAGCGCCTGCTGCTGTTTTTCCATTTCGATTTCGTAGAGACGGGAGCGCAGCACGCGCATGCCTTTTTCCCGGTTCTTGATCTGCGACTTTTCGTCCTGGCAACTCACCACCGTGTTGGTGGGAATGTGCGTGATGCGAACGGCGGAGTACGTCGTATTCACCGACTGGCCGCCGGGACCGGAAGAGCAGAAGGTATCGATGCGAAGATCTTTGGCTTCGATTTTTACATCTACGTCTTCGGCCTCGGGCAATACCGCGACCGTGACGGCTGAGGTGTGAACCCGGCCCTGCTGCTCCGTCGCGGGCACGCGCTGCACGCGATGCACGCCGCTTTCATACTTGAGCTGGGAAAAAACGCGGTTGCCTTCGATGATGGCAATGACTTCTTTCAGACCACCGGCTGACGACTCGGAAGACGACAGCACTTCAACCTTCCATCGCTGGCTTTCGGCGTAGCGGGTGTACATGCGGAAAATTTCGGCGGCAAAGAGAGTGGCTTCGTCCCCGCCGGTTCCGGCTCGGATTTCCAGGATGATGTTTTTCTCGTCGTTGGGATCTTTGGGCAACAGCAGGACTTTCAACTCTTCTTCGATCCCGGTAACGCGCGGCTCCAGCTTGTTGAGTTCCTCCTGGGCGTAGGCGCGCATCTCAGGATCTTTTTCGTCAGCGAGCATGGCTTTGCTTTCAGCTATGCCTCGCGTGAGATCCTTGTATTCGCGGTATTTTTCGACCATGGGTGCAATTTCACTGTGCGCCTTGGCAGTCTTCTGGTATTTCGAGGAGTCGTTGACGATATCCGGCGACGCGAGGGCGTTGGTCAGCTCCTCGTAGCGGGCTTCGATTTGGTCAAGGCGTTCAAACATTAAAATCGGTTCTCGGTTCTCAGTTCTCAGTTCTCAGTTAAAGCTTAAGCTCTCAAGCTCCGCCACAATTCCTGAGGAGTTCCGGCACGGACAATCCATTGCATTCTATGGGTTTTTGCTGAGAACTGAGAACCGGGAACTGAGAACTATGCGGGGGGGAGCCCCCCTAGGCAATCACCAATTCGCCGCCACGCTCTTTTTCCAAAGCCATGGCTTGGTCGAGGGCGGTAATGGCGCATTGGGCCATCTCATCGGACGGAGGTTGGGTGGTGATGCGCTGCAGCCATAGGCCGGGAGCGGTCATCAGGGCGAAGAGCGAGCCGCGATGTTTGGCAGCGAAGCGAATGATTTCGTACGATACGCCTGCGATCAGCGGCAGCAGCGCAATGCGCGAGGCGAAGCGCGCCCAGAATGTGGTAAACGGAATCAGCATGTAAAAGCCGATCGAGATCAGCATCACCGTCATCAGAAAGCTAGTACCGCAGCGGGGATGGAACGTGGAATATTTCTGCACATGGGCGGTCTCCAGCGGCTTGCCATCTTCGAAGGCGAATACAGTCTTGTGCTCCGCACCGTGATACTGGTAGACGCGGCGAATATCGGCGAACAGAGAAACGCCCCAGATGAACAGCAGGAACAGGACCAGGCGGATCGCACCGTCAACGAGATTGAATGCGATGCGACCGCCGAACGCGGGATCAAACTTTTTGAGTTCCGTCGCCGCCAGGAGCGGCAGGTACTTGTACATGAAGATGAAGAAAGCAAGTGAGATGATGACGTTGCCGGCGGCGAGCCATCCACTGATGGTTGCGGCTTTTTCGCGGCTCTCGGAGGAAGATTTCGGCGGTTGAACAGCTTCCGCCTCGCTTCGCTTCGGCGGGACAGCCGAGGCGGCCGTCTCTACATGATTTGTGGTGGTTTCTTCCTGCATTGCTTCTTCGATTGCTACATTTGCGGAGAAGCGCAGGGCACGATAGCCGAGGGACATTGCGTAGCCGAGCGTCATCACTCCGCGCACGATGGGCCAAGCCATCCACTTATGCTTTTCCGAAGGACGATCGAGCGGCTCACTCATGGTAACGACTTCGCCCGAGGGCTTACGGCAGGCGATTGCCCAGGCGTGCGGCGAGCGCATCATTACGCCTTCGAGCACGGCTTGGCCGCCGACCAGGGTTTCTTCGCCACTTTCCAGCGCCGGCAAAAGCTGCACGGCTACCAGGAAACGCACGAGATTTCGAAGGGAACGCACGATGGTTAGATGCTCCAGACGATTAAAAGCGCCAAGAAGTAGGTTATCACAAGGGGGCAAGAGACCTTGTGGGTGGAGTAAGGTACAGCAGTGGTGCAGCTTGGCTTACGCACCGGGCCTGTTAAGCGGGAGATCCCTTCGGCTTCGCTCAGGGCAGGCTCTTCACTACGCCTGAAAAACGGCTACGCTCAGGATGACAATATCGTGTAGCTTATGCAGCGCTCCCCACGCGTCTTCGTCTATTGTCTATTCTGCGGATGTACCTTGAGTCATCATAATCTTGAATAAAACATGAGAAAGTTTGCCGAGACTTGCGAGGCCATCGCCGCAACCACAAAGAAGCTGCAGAAAACGGCGATTGTGGCCGAGTACTTGAAGTCACGCACGCTGGACGAGGCCGCGATATCGGCGGTGTTTCTTTCAGGCAGGGCATTTCCCGCATGGGAGGAGACGACCTTGCAAGTCGGCGGCTCACTGCTATGGCGCGTGGTGGCGGAGCTTTCCGGCAAAGATGAAGCCGCGCTGACGGCTGCCTATCGCAGGCACGGGGATCTTGGCGCAATGGCCGAAGAAGTGCTGGAGGAGCGTGCCGGGCAAGGATTGGGCGTTCTTGAAGTTGCCGAGACATTCCGGCGGATTGCGACCGCGCGTGGACCGGTGGCGAAGACGGTGCTGGTTCGTGATTTACTGGCGCGTGCTACACCGCTGGAAGCGAAGTACATCGTGAAGATTATGACGGGCGATTTGCGGATTGGGCTGAAGGAAAGCCTGGTGGAGGAGGCGATTGCCGCAGCGTTCGGTGGTGCTTCGACCGGAGGGCTGAAAGACGTGCAGCGGGCTAACATGCTGCTCGGCGATATTGGAGAAACTCTGCGGTTGGCGGCGGGCGGCAAGCTTGCGGAAGCGAAGATTAGGATGTTTCATCCGCTGGGATTCATGCTGGCCAGCCCGGTTGAGTCTGCTGAGGAAGGATTGAGTTATTTCGGCGAGGCGGCTGTCGAAGACAAGTATGACGGGATTCGAGCGCAGGCGCACGTTGCGGAGGGCGAAGTTAAATTCTTTTCGCGCACGCGAGACGAGATCACCGAGTCGTTTCCGGAGTTGCCCGGCGCTCTGGAAGGATTGCCGCAGGATGCGATTCTGGATGGCGAGATCGTGGCGTGGGAGGATTCGGAGAGCCGGGCGCGGCCGTTCAGTGTGTTGCAGCAGAGGCTGGGACGAAAGAAGGTGAGCGAGAAGCTGCTGCGGGAGCTTCCGGTGGCTTATCTCGCGTTCGATGTTTTATATGCGGGCGGGGAGTTGCTGATTGATCGTCCGCTCAGCGAGCGGGCGCGGGTGCTCGATGAATTGCTGGCGGCGGATGGAAAAACCACTTACTACAGAGGCACAGAGACACAGAGAAAAGCGAAATCTTACTTTCCGGGCTCGCAGGGGCGGCTGTCTTTTGGATCGGAAGAGGCTGACGATACGCAGGGGAAAGTCATCCGCGCGCCGGTGTTTCGTGCGAGTTCGCCGGAGGAACTGGAAGTACTGTTTGCGGCCGCGCAGGATCGAGGCAACGAAGGCTTGATGATTAAGGATCTCAACTCGCCTTACACCCCCGGCAAGCGCGGCAAATCCTGGCTGAAGATGAAGCGCGAGTTGGCCACGCTCGATGTGGTCGTGACTGCGGTTGAATACGGGCACGGAAAGCGGGTGGGCGTGCTCAGCGATTACACGTTTGCGGTGTGGGACGCAGGAAAAGATCGATTGGTGAACATTGGCAAGGCCTACTCAGGATTAACTGATGTTGAGATTGCCGAGATGACGCAGTGGTTTCTCGAACACACGATTGAAGATCAGGGCTTCCGGCGCACGGTCGAGCCGAAGATTGTGCTCGAAGTTGCTTTCAATAACATGATGCAATCGGATCGCCACGAGAGCGGCTACGCGCTGCGTTTCCCGAGGATTGTGCGGCTGCGGATGGATAAGTCGGCCGATGAGGCAGATACGATTGAGCGCGTGCGGGAGATTTTCGAGCTGCAAAACTAGCGAGTGCTACGATCAGTTATTTATTAAATTTCCTTCAATGAAGCATTGGAGTTGCTACGGCAGCTGCGCACATCCACGAACCATTCCGGTTGATCCATGTATCCACGAATCGATTTCGTTTTGCGTAAGACTTGCCGTTTTCAATCCCTTTCTCCCTGAAGATTCCGGTCGCAATCGCAACATCTCCAAACACATGCACGGAGATTGACTCTGGCTCAGCCTGTTGCTCGTCGGATGGCCTCGCCGCATCGACGCTCGCGAGAAAGAGAGTTTTGGATTGCATGCTGCCGTCGTCATTGACCAGTACCACGGAATCGTTGAGGATTTCCCCCAGTGCCTTTTTATCTCGAAATTTATAGGCTTGATTCCAGGCCTTTTCCATCGCAATGATCTTGGATTCGATGGATGCGGCCTGCTCTTGGGCGGCAAGCGAGAGGGTCATAATACTGACTAGCGCGCAAAAACATAACACCTTCATTGAAAACTCACCACCGGAGCAGCTTCGGGAATAACAGTCTTCACGAAGAACAGATCGGCCTTTGTCCGAAAAGCATTAGTGGCTAGATGGCAGGTATTACCCAACGGTCACAGCAATGCACCGACGGCCGCCCCTAATGGCTGTGGTGGTGGTGATGCTCTTCACTCTCGCCCACCGGAATCACGCAGCCATGGGCTACTTCGCATTCCACATGCTCGAACTGGATGGTGGTGTGGTCGATGTGGAATTCGTGATGCAGACAGTCTTTTACGTCCCGCAGGATGCGCTCGCTGACTGAGGGTGGAATGTCGGCGATCGAAATATGGCAGGAAAGCGCGCGACTCTCCGAGCCGATGCTCCAGCAGTGCAGATCATGCACGTCGTTGACGCCTTCGACCGAGCGAATGGCAATCTCGACCAGTTCTAGCTTCACACCGCGTGGAGTGCCTTCGAGGAGAATATTCAGCGTCTCGCGCACGATGCCGAAGCCTGACCAGAGGATCAACGCGCCGATGCCGAACGAGAGCGCGGAGTCGATCCAGTAATCTCCCGTGGCCAGAATGGCCCAGCCTCCGGCAATAACCGCTGCAGTGGAAAGCGTGTCGCCCACTTCATGTAGCAGCGCGCTGCGAATGTTGACGTCGTTCCCAGAATCCCGGCCGGAGCGATACAGAAGCAGGGCGATCATTCCGTTCATCACTACACCCGCGGCTGCGACCCACATCATCACCGAGGCCTGTACGTGTTCGGGATGCTGCAGACGCTTGAATGCTTCGTAAAAGATGAAGAACGCAACCGCGACCAGCGATACCGCATTCACCAGCGCGGCCAGCACTCCGGCGCGATGGTAGCCGTAGGTTTTCGTGGAACTGGCGGGCCGCGACTGTAGATAGACCGCAACCAGCGAAAGCAGAAGCGCCAGAAAATCCGAGAGATTATGTCCGGCTTCAGAGAGCAGGGCCAGCGAATGGGCGCGAATGCCGGCCACGACCAGCAACACGATATAGGCGAAGGTTACGCCCAGCGATATTTTGAGCACTCGCTTGGGACTACCTGCGCCATGGACGTGAGCGTGCATTCTTTAAGTGTACGGGCGGCAGAGGCGGGCATCAAGCGTAAGCAGTGGCCAGTGATCAGTGAACCGTGGCCAGAAGAAAGGCACCCGTTACTGGCTAATGATTGCTGGTCACTGGCCACTTGGACACTGACCACTGATTTTTAGCGCTTGAAGAGATTTTGCAGGTAGCGGTCGTTGTAGACCGTGGTCGAGTTCTGCACGAACTCCAGAATGCGGTACATTTTATCGCGCGACTCGCGGCTCATTTCCTTGAATTGCACGGCGACGCCCGATCCGGGATGAATTCGAGCGATCGTGCCATCGGCGCTCAAGGCGCCGTCATCGATGGAGAAAACCAGCCCTACATTGGAGCCGGGAGGCAGAATCGCACTGGTTTCCACATAACAGCCGCCCAGGCTGATGTCGATCAGATTGCCGAAGACCGGTCCACCGCCTTGAGGCTGCAGTTCGATCGTAAGCCGGCACTTCATCCGGGCATGTAAGCGCTGATCTTTTTGCGAAGGCTGTTTTTGCTTCTCCACATACATGCGGCGATCGGCTTGGGTCAGCAGTTGCTCGGCATCGTCGCCATCTCCCGGCGACACCGCCAAGCCTACGCTCAGCGAAAGCATATCCTCTCCGCAAACGTCGAAGCCTGCCTGTTTAGCCAGAGCGCGAAGCTGCTCGGCTTTCTTCGCCGCCACTTCGACGGCCAGCCCCGGAGCGACGACCACGAATTCATCTCCGCCCATGCGAGCCACGTAGTCGTACTCGCGGCAACTGTCTTTCAGCGCCTGGGCAAATAAACGCAAGACCCGGTTTCCCTCGAGATGGCCGAAGCGGTCGTTGATCTTCTTGAAGCCGTTCATGTCGCAAACCATCAGCGTCAGGGATGTGTTGTCGCGCTTGCAGCGGGCCAACTCACGATCGAGTTGCAGAAACAGCGACCGGGCGTTGGGCAGACCGGTGAGGTAATCGGTGGTAGCGGAACTCTCCGCCTGCTGATATTTCAGAGCATTTTCAATGGCCAGGGCCATCTTGCCACTTACGGCAAGAAGAATACGCAAATGATCGGAGGTGAACGCGTCGCGCTCGGCGCGGTAGAGCGCGAGAACTCCAATCACGCCAGCTACGCCCTCGAGCGGCAAGGCCAGGGCGGAGCGCAATGTGCTGAACTTATCGGGATCGCTCGAATATCCGGGCTCTACCGAAGGATTCCCATTCACGATGGGTTTTTTGTTCTGCGCCACCCAGCCGGAAAGGCCATCGCCCAACGGAATTCGCAGGGAGTTAAACAGGCGGTAGTTATCGCCGTTCACATATTCCGGGATTAAGATTCCGTCGCGCAAAACGTAGATGGCGATGGCGTCGTAGGGCACCATCGGTTTGAGCTTTACCGAGAAAACGGAAAGCGTCTCACCCAGGCTGAGCGAGGCTCCCAAGTCCTGACTCAATTCAAACAGAGACTGCGCCTCCTGCCGCGCCGCTGCGATCGAGGAGAGAAACTTGGTTTCCCGCCCCGGCGCATCGGAGACAGCCGCATTTTCAAATCCCGCAGCCGGAGCTGGGCCGCGCGTAATTTTGACCTCCTGAGCCAGTCCCACGTTACCGCCGTCTTCCGCCGATTTTGCACGTGCAAGATTTTCCAGAGAACGGTAGCGCCTCTTTAGAACATCCACTACTTTTGGATCGAACGACTTGCCCGCCTCGCCAGAAATTCGCTGCATCACTTCATCCAGCGGCATGGCCCGCCGGTATTGCCGATCGGAGGCCAGGGCGTCCAGGTAATCGACAGCGGAAAGAATGCGCGCCCCGATCGGAATCTCCGTACCCTTCAATCCGTAGGGATAACCCGACCCATCCCATTTTTCATGGTGAGCGCGCACGATCGGCACCACCGGATAAGGGAAGCGAACCCGCTCCAGAATTTCGGCTCCCACCACCGTGTGAATCTTCATCTTCTCGAACTCTTCCGGAGTAAGCCGCCCGGGCTTCGAGATGATATGTTCGGGCACCGCGAGCTTTCCGATATCGTGCAGCAGTGCGGCTGCGTGCAGGGCTTCCAATTCGGCTCCCTTCATGCCCAATTCTTTCGCGACCTCAATGGCATACACGCGAACCCGCTGCAGGTGAGCGTGAGTGGTCTGGTCTTTGGCTTCAATCGCCAGTGCCAACGCTTCGATGGTTCGGAGATGCAGGTTCGCGATCTCTTCCACGTGACGCTTCTCATCCTCCAACTTACTCAAATACAAGCGATAGGAACGGAAGATGAGGTAAATCGCGGGGACAAACAGTAGAGAAGTTTCCCAGTTGAAAGCATGGTTGAACCAGGAGATCGCGCCCGCGATTCCTGCGCCCACTAAGTAGTACGGGAAAGACCAAAAGTAGCACTCCACCAGAATCTTTTGCAGCGGTTTGCCTTCGCTAAATGAAATCACGATGGCAATGCATCCTGCATTCACAATGAAATAAACTGAGGCAGTTAGACACAAAAGCAGCGGGCGGCTGCCGACGAGAGCATTTAAGTAGGGGCTGTGATAGACCAGATAGGCCAAGGCGGTCGAAAGTGTGCCCGCACAGACATTGAAGGTCAACTGCATGGCCGTGGGCCGGCCGGGGAACAGACTCTGGGCCAGCATGGCGATGGCGCCCAGTGTGATGGCCTCGGAGTAGCCCAGCTCCGCAATTCCTACTAGGATAAAGAGGAAGTTCACCGAAAGCGTGCCGGTAATGCCCGGAAGCGTAACCCGCAGCCTTGAGGAAAGAATGCAGATGCCCAGATAGCAGATAAACTCAGCGATGTTCTTGCTGCTCTGGTGGATGGCAGCCTGAAGCAGAGGCACACTGCCCGCTGCGATCACTAAACCGACAAAGACCTGAGCCCTTGCGGGCAAACTTCTCCACGAGTTTGTGCTGGTGGACATCGTTTAACAAATCGGTGTTTACAAAATCAGTGTTTGCAAATCGGTGCGCCCCGCACCTGCTGTCGGCGCGCGAGAATCCCCGACTCAAGGATAACCAGCTAACAGGTTTAGTAACAATGATTTGTGAGGCATGCCGCAAACTTCGGTAACGCCGCGAGGTGACTGATTCGGGAGGAGTTCCGTGCAGGTCTGTGACCCCAAGACCCAGTTCCATGAAGGGCTCGGCGGGCTCGCTTGTCTTGCCGCCTCCTCCCCGCTAGAATTCCTTCGCATTCAATTAGGAGGCCGAAAATGGCTGCCGATCCGCTCCAACCGTTGCCCGTATCCATCCCCGCGCCCGAAGCTGCACCGCTTTCCGAGGGTGCTCGCATCGTCAACACTTTCATCGCGCCTTCGAGGACCTTCACCGACCTGAGCCGTAATGCGAGCTGGTGGGCGCCGTTTCTGCTGCTTGTGATTGTTTCGACGATCTTTGCTTATTCCGTTGGAGCGAAGGTGGGCTACGGCAAGGCGGGTGAGAATGTCCTGCAGTTGCGCCCCAAACAGTGGGATGCGATCCAAAACATGAAAGCCGACGAGCGCGACAGAGTTATGCAGAAGGTGGAAAAGCAGACGATGATCGGAACCTATATGGCTCCGGTGATCAATCTGATTGTCCTGCTGATTGTGGCGGGCGTGCTGCTCGCGTCATTCAAGTTCGGCGTCAATGCGAAGGTTTCTTACAAAGTGGCGTTGGCCATTGTGGTTTATGCGACTCTGCCCGGCGTGATGCGCTATCTTCTGGCTACGCTTACGCTTTTCGCCGGCATCAGCCCGGATGCGTTTAACGTGCAGAACCCCGTGGCCACGAATCTTGCCATCCTCTTCAATCCCACAGATAACCCGGTGCTTTATACCATGGGGTCGATGATCGACATCTTCGCCATTTGGACTCTGGTCTTGACGGCGATCGGTTTCACCTGCGTCAGCAAAGTAAAGCGGGGCACAGCGTTAGGCATCGTTTTCGGATGGTACATTGCCTTCATGCTCTTGATTACGGGCCTGACCTCTCTGGTTTCTTAATCATGGTTTCTTACCCAACTTGTCTTATCGACACTTCTTATCAACATCGCGGGTAACGCAAGTTGCATTCGAACGTCTAACTTGGAATCTGAAGGAGACATGAAATGAAACGTGCTCTGGTTGCATTCTTTGTTTTCGCATGCGTTGCTCTTGCGCAGGCGCAAATGGCATCGTCCTCCGCCTCAGCGGCTCCGCAGGCTGCCGCTCCTGTAAAGGATCCGGTGACGGCTGGCCTACGCGTACTGCTGCCACGCTCGCGGAACAATACCCTCGGCGCCATTACCGCCATGCCCGCCGACAAATTCAGCTACAAGCCCACGCCCGATCAGATGAGTTTCGCGCATCTAGTCGTCCACATTGTTGGGTTCAACAACAGCTTCTGCGCCAAAGCAGCCAACGTCGCCGAACCCAAAGTCGAGGAAGCCAAGGAAAGCGATTCCAAGGATAAACTGGTCGCCGCGGCCACTGCTTCGTATGACTTTTGCGCCGATGCGCTGGGCAAGATGGACGATTCCAAGCTAGCTGACACCATTGAACTCTTTGGCGGACGTCAAGCTCCCCGCGCTATGGCGGACCTGATCCTGGCCAGCGGATGGGCCGACCACTACGCTACCGCGGCGATGTATCTGCGGCTGAATGGAGTTCTGCCGCCGTCGGCGCAGCCGAAGAAGTAGTGCTCGGGGCTAAAAGCCACGCCATTTCAAATCTAGCACGGCCGGCGAATCCTACTTGATCTGTACGAGTTCGGCTGCGGACGTTCCGGCCGGCACTGGAGCGGGATGCTGCGGGGCCCGAAATGAATCGAAGATTGAAACCTGGTGCACGCACGAAACCGTGCAATGCGGTGCGCAGCCTTTTTCGGTGAGGTATTCGCGACGCATGTCGTCGCGCGTGTAAGTCGCCAGCGGTACGCCGGGATAGCCACGCTGCTGCGAACAGTAGTGCACCAGCCCGTCCTCGCAGATGTAGAGATAACGTGCTCCGGCGCGGCAGCGCCAGTCGTTGGTAAGACCCTGCGCAATATTGTCCTGGAAGGCGTTGATGCGGGTGAAGCTGCGCTTCTCCCACGATTTCATCTCGTCGTAGATGCGGCGCTCTTCGTCGTTCAACGGCTGCACTTGCCCGCTGCCGTCGTGAATAATGCCGATGGTCGAGCTGAAACCCAGTTCCACAGCGCGCTTTCCAATAGCCAACGCGTCCTGCGGATTCGCCACGCCGCCACCAACGACCGAGTTGATGTTCACGTGAAAGTCCGCGTGTTCGGCCAGCCATTGCAGCTTCTTGTCCAGAACTTTCAGGCTCTTCTTCGAGACTTCATCGGGATTGACGTTGTCGATGGAAATCTGCAGCCACTCGAGCCCGGCGCGGTTCAGGCGCTGAATGCGCTCCGGAACGAGAAAATAGCCGTTGGTGATCAGTCCGGCGATCATGCCGTTGGAGCGAATGCGGCGGATCACATCGTCGAGATCGGGATGCAGCAGCGGCTCTCCGCCGGAAATTGTGACGACAGCGGTGCCCAGTGCACCCAGCTTGTCGATGCGGCGAAACATCTCCTCCGTGGGCACGGGCTTCGAGAAATCGTCGAACTCGTTGCAGTAGGTGCAGGCCAGGTTGCAGCGGCGCACTGGAATGATGTGCGCCAGCAGAGGATGGTCGGTCGAAGCCAGCGCACGCGCGGCCATGGAAGCTCCGCGCAGGTTGCGGTGCAGGGCTTTGGCGCGGCGGCGTAGAGTTGTAAGAGTTGACGGCATGATTGAAAGTTAACTTCTATTACAACACAGGCGAGAGGATTTTTGCCCGTCCGCAGCAACGGATGGCTGGATTCATGCGGTGAACTGCAATCTTAGACAAGTCGATGGCCGACTTTATTCGATTGCTTGAGGGGAGTCAGCGTAATTGCAGCATCATGGTTTTGGTTAGAGTACGCGGGCGAGGGCGCCCGCGCCACGTGGTTCGTGCCACAGATTTATCTCGCGGCGGCAGCGTCGAACAGGTTCAGGAATTCGAGCTTCTTTTCGGCGGGCAGAAATGAAGCTTCGAACGAGTTACGGGCTAGTTCGCGCAGGTGTTCGTCGGTGAATCCGAAGGTCTGCTGGGCAAGCTGGTATTCGCGCGCCAGCGTGGTGCTGAACATTGCAGGGTCGTCGCTGTTGAGCGTGATCATCACGCCGTGATCGAAATAATTTTTCGCAGGATGATCGTTAAGATTGGGGCAGAGACCAGTGCGCAGGTTGCTGGTCAGGCAGATTTCAACCGGAACCTGCCGCTGCGCGAGTTCTTCAACCAGATCGGGATCATGAAAGGCGGTGAGGCCGTGCCCGATGCGCTCGGCGCGCAGGTTGAGCGCTCCCCAAATTGATTCCGGGGGACCAGTCTCGCCGGCATGTGCCGTAAGCCGCATGCCATGGTCAGTAGCCCATGCGTAAGCGTCGCGAAAAAGTTCAGGCGGGGCTTTCTGCTCGTCCCCGCCGATGCCAATTCCAACCACTTCACGGTCGTGATAGCGGACCGCGAGTTCGAAGACCTTCTGCGCCGCCTCCAGGCCAAACTGGCGGACGGCGTCGAATATCCAGAGCAGCGAAACGCCGAAGTCTCGCGCGCCGCGGGCGCGGCCGCGGTCCAGGCCTTCGAAGATCGCGGCGAAATCCTGCCTGCGCCATAGGCAGACACCCACTGAAACATACACTTCCGCATGCAGAACATTTTCTTCTTTCAGGCGCTGCATCAGGCGGTAGGTGATGAGTTCGTAATCTTCCGGCGTGCGCAGGTGCTCGGTGATGTTTTTGAAGGCGAGCAGGAAGCCGGGAAAATCTTCGTAGCGATAAAGCGCATCGATCTCGGCCCGCATGGGATGTTCGCCACGGCCCTGCCGCAGTTCGAGCAGCGTGGCCGGCTCGATTGCGCCCTCGAGGTGCAGGTGCAGCTCAGCCTTGGGCAGAAGGCGTAAAAAACTATTCGGCGGCCGATCGAGTAAGGAAGACATTGCTTCTTGATTGTAGATTCTTGGCGGGAGTTTTGCGAGGAAGTCACCCGCTACGTAATGCTGTTTGGCTTACGCGTTACGCCAGTTAAGCGGGAGATCCTTCGCTCCGGCTGAAAAACGCCTGCGCTCAGGATGACAACGTGTTTTTGCTGATGGACGCGGGCGACAATCGCTTCTTCGCGAACTCGCTGCGATGCCGGCTGTAAAAAAAGTAAATCAGTAACCCAAGGCCGAGCCAGATCACGAAGCGCAGCCATGTTATGACGGTGAGCCCGAACATCAGGCCGCCGCAGAAGATAATCGAGATCAGCGGAAACCACGGAACAAATGGGACTCGGAAGGCGCGCTTGCGGTCAGGTTGCCTGCGGCGCAGGATGATTACTCCCAGCGAAACCAGAACAAACGCAAACAGCGTCCCGATGTTGGCGAGGTCGGCGGCATCGCCAATGTCCACGAGGCCTGCGGGAATCCCTACCGCGAAACAGGCGATCCAGGTGGACCAGTGCGGCGTTTTATATTTCGGGTGCACCGCGGAGAACAACTTCGGCAGCAAGCCGTCGCGGGACATCGCGTACCAGATGCGCGCCTGCCCGTATTGAAACACGAGCAAAGAAGAGATCATGCCGGTCAGCGCTCCGATCACGATGACCGAGCGAAAGATCGGGTGCACACCCAGATACTTCATCGCGTAGGCCACTGGAGCTTCGGCAGCTTCACCCGAGACGAAGGTTGTGTACTTCATCATGCCGAGCAGGACGACGGCCACGCCGACATAAAGCAGCGTGCAGACCACCAGCGACATGATGATGCCGAAGGGCAAATCTTTTTGCGGATTGCGCGATTCCTCGGCGGCGGTGGAAACGGAATCGAATCCGATGTAAGTGAAGAAGACAATGGCTCCTCCGGTGACGATTCCGGCGAAGCCAGAAGGCGCGAAGGGCACCCAGTTCGCGGGCTTCACCAGCATTCCACCGACTACTAGAAAGGTCAGGATGGCGCCGATTTTTACCGCGACCATGATGTTGTTGGTCTCCGCCGATTCCTTCACCCCGCGCACCAGCAGCAGCGTGAGAACGAAAACGATGAGGAAGCCGGGGAGATTGAAATAGGAGCCCGTCCACTGGCCGCCAGCCCAGACCGGACTGGCAAATTTTTCCGGCAAGTTGATTCCGAAGACGGCCAGTTGCGCTTTCGTATAACCGGCAAAGCCAACCGCGACGGCGACGTTCGAGACTACGTATTCGAGGATCAGATCCCAGCCGATGATCCAGGCAAAAATTTCGCCGAGTGTCGCGTAGGAATATGTATAGGCGCTGCCGGCGATGGGAATCATTGAAGCCAGTTCGGCGTAGCACAATCCGGCAAAACTGCAGGCGATAGCGACCAGTAAAAACGAGATTGCAATCGATGGCCCCGCGGGCGGGCGCCCGTGCATGAGCGCTCCCGCCGTGCTGCCGGTGCGCAGTAGATTGATGATGATATCGAGCGCCTGCGCATGCAGGATGGAAGGCGCCTGGAAATATTCGCCCGCTGCCGCCGTGCCGGTAAGGATGAAAATTCCCGAGCCTATGATGGCGCCAATGCCCAGCGCCGTCAACGACCAGGGGCCGAGGGTTTTCTGCAGCCGTTGGCCGGGAGCTTCGGATTCGGCGATCAGTTTGTCGATCGACTTGCAGCAGAAAAGTTGGCTGTCGGAGGTGCGAACCGTTGCGGCGGGTTCCGGGGACGACGACGGCGACGATTGGGACAAGAGGTGGTTGTCTCCTGACAGCGGGAGTCGGGCACAGGCCAACCGGCCCATGCCCGTAATTCCTTTACTGGCGGCTTACCGCTTGGACTGGCCGCGAGCCAACTTCTTCACCTTGGGCTTTTTCGATCCGCGGGCGTAATCGCGGGGCTTCTTTGGCTTTTCCGCTTTGCTCTTCTTGCGGGCGGCGCGTTTTGATTTCTTGCGTTCTTCTTTGGTCAGCTCTGCTGTGTTTGCCATGAATGCTGTACTTATCCTCTTCTCGTTACGAATTGTTGTTTCAACCACGGGCTTGCCGTGGGTCAACTGCAGTCCTACTACGCGCGCTCCAACTGCGCATACTTCTCCACCAGCTTCTTCAAGCCGAAGCGAGGAAATTGTACAGTAATCTTGGCTTCTTCGCCTTCTCCTTCTCGCTGGTAGACGGTTCCTTCGCCGTATTTGGGATGCCGAACCTTCTGGCCGGGCCGGAATCCGCGCCTTCCTGTGGGCTCTTCGACCGGGGTTTTCGGGACAGTAAATTTCTTGCCGCGGCTCGCGAAGAATTCGGCGATGTTCTCGATGGAGTTATAGGCCTTGGCTGGAGCGGTGGGCTTCTGACGGGTGGCCGCTGCGCCGCTGCGCTTCCAGTTGGCGCTTTGGTCTTCGTCTTCGTAGGAGTAATGAGTGTCCGCTGCATCGTAGACTGCGGAGCTTCGCCCCGCTGGACGGGTAAAAGTGCCCGTCCCCGCATATGCCGTGCCCACGTTTGCAGTTCGCCGCCTGCCCAGCTCTTCGATCAACGGCGCGGGCACTTCTTCCAGAAAGCGCGACGGTACGCTGGCTTCGGGCATATCGGTACCGTATCTCCGGCGGTAGACGGCACGCGTGAGGATGAGCTGGTCCATGGCACGCGTCATGCCGACGTAACAGAGACGACGCTCTTCTTCGACGTCGTCGGGCTGGAGCATGGTGCGGGAGTGCGGGAACAATCCTTCTTCGAGGCCGCTGAGAAAAACCAGTGGGAATTCCAGGCCCTTGGCTGCGTGCAGGCTCATGAGCGTGATTTGCGAGCGCTCGTCGTAGTCGTCGGTGTCAGCAATGAGGGCAGCATGGTCCAGGAACTGGTCGAGAGTCTCTCCGCGATCCCGCGAGTCAGCGGCGGCATTCACCAACTCGCGCAGGTTCTCGATGCGGGAGAAGGCCTCGGGCGTGTCTTCGGCTTCGAGGAGTTTGATGTAGCCGGTGCGGTCGATGAGAAATTTCAGCAGGTCGGAGGTCGAAGGATCAGCAGCTCCAGCATCTTGCTGACTCGATGGCGGGCGGGGCGACTGTTCTTCTTCCAGCGGGCTAGCCGGCGGGACGCCGGCGCTACTGTTGGGCTCGGCGATTTCTTCCTCGCTCTCTTCTTCATCTCCAATGTAGGCCCCGCCGAAATCGAAGGCTGTGTTCTCAAATGCATTGGGATCGAAGGCTGCCGCATCATCGGGAAGTGAATCCTCCGCCTCGGCTTGCAAAGTTTGGGGCACCTCCAGCATTTGCACGGGCGAGGGCGCCCGCGCCACATCTTGCTGCAGTTGTTCTTCAAACGTTCCCGATAGCATTGCCTGCGCGTCGAGGATCAACTGCTGAAAACTTTTCAACGCCGCCAGCGCGCGTTGCGGCAACAGTTGGCGGCGGATGGATTCTCCTAATGCTCCCCACAGTGAAAGGCCGGTTTCCAGCGCCAGGCGTTCGATCACATCGATGGTTCCCTTGCCGATGCCACGCGTGGGCGTGTTGATTACGCGCAGAAGAGAGATCGAATCGTCGGGATTTTGAATCACTTTTAAATACGAGATCATGTCCTTGATCTCGGAGCGCTCGTAGAAGGAAAATCCGCCGACCACTTTGTATTTGAGACCGTAGCGGCGCATGGCTTCTTCAAACAAGCGCGACTGCGAGTTGGTGCGGTAAAGTACGGCAGCGCGCGGGGTTTCGCCGCCCGAAGTTTCAGCACGACCGGCCTCACGCAGATATTTTGCGATGTGATCGGCGGCGAAGAGCGCCTCGTTCTCGCCGTCGGGAGCCTCGTAGTAGCCGATTTTCGTGCCGCCCTGCCGCGATGTCCAAAGGTTCTTGCCTTTGCGGCGAATGTTGTTTGCCACCACCGTTGACGCGGCCTGCAAAATATTCTGCGTGGAGCGGTAGTTCTGCTCCAGGCGGATGATCTTGGCTTCGGGAAAATCTTTCTCGAATTCGAGAATGTTGCGAATGTCGGCGCCGCGCCAGGAATAAATCGACTGGTCTTCATCACCGACCGCACATACATTGTGACGCTCGCCCGCCAGCATGCGCATCAGTTCATATTGCGGACGGTTCGTATCCTGATATTCGTCGATCAAAAGGTATTGGAAGCGGCGGTTGTAATACTCGCGCACGGGCGCGGAGGTTTTCAGTAGGCGGGTGGCTTCCAGTAACAGGTCGTCGAAGTCGAGGGCGTTAGCCTTGCGCAACTCTTTGCGATATTCCTCGAACAGATGCGCGATTTTTTCGGTCTTGGGATCGGCTGATTGCAGGTAGAGCTCCTGCGGATCGAGCATGTGATTCTTCGCCCCCGAGATGCGTGAGAGCACCGTGCGCGGCGTGAGTTGTTTGTCGTCGAGGCCAAGGCGCTTCATGATCGACTTGACGACGGATTGCATGTCGCTCTCGTCGTAGATCACGAATTTTTTGGTGTGGCCAATCGGCGGCTTTCCGGGCGTGGCCGAGGGAATCTGCAAGGCTTCGATGTCGCGGCGCAGAACGCGCACGCAGAAAGAATGGAACGTGGAGATGACCGGCTTGGCGATGCTCAGTCCGCCGACCAGTTTTTCGACACGCTCGCCCATCTCGGCGGCGGCTTTGTTGGTGAAGGTCATCGCCAGGATGGATTCCGGCATTACTCCCGCATGCTCGATCAGGTAGGCGATACGGTAGGTGATAACGCGCGTCTTGCCGCTCCCCGCGCCGGCGAGGATGAGCACCGGGCCATCGGTAGTTTCGACGGCCTCGCGCTGCTGCGGGTTGAGTTGCTCGAGAAAAGACAATGCGGAAGTGGCTCCGGAGCTGAAGCTTCAATTTTACAGGATTGACAGATTGCGATCGCGGGAACACATTAGCGAATGCGTCACACCCACGCTCCCATCAAATGCCCCAGCCCTCCGCGCACTAGCAGTCCGTCTTTGCGGTCTTTGAAATAGCGCGCGTTGATTTGTGCGCCTTGCAAAAACTCGGTGCGGCGAAATCCCAGCTTCTTCAGCTCTTGCTGCAATTTTTCGGGATCGAAGAATAGTTGAAACGGCTCTCCGGCGGCGGCCACGCGCTTTGAGAGCGCGTCCAGGGCCTGCCTTTGTCCGGCATTGAGGAGCGCCGGATCCAAGGCAAAATCAAAGACCACGCCGCTCTCCGTCGGCATTTTCCCGATAAAACTCAACGTGGACGTGCAGGCTTCGCGCGTGAGATAAGGAGTCACTCCGAGCCACGAGAAAAACGCCGCCGAGTTCGTGTTAAAGCCAGACTGCACAATGCCATCGGCGAGCGTTTGTTGCTCGAAGTCGACCGGCACAAAGGTCAAAGATGGCGGGATCGCAATGCCTGCGGCCTGCAATTGTTCTCGCTTCCAAGCTTGCGTGGCCGGGTGATCCACTTCATACACCCGCAGGCCCGCATGAGGGTTGCGGTAAGCAAAGGTATCAAGGCCGGCGCCCAGCACGACATACTGCGTCACGCCATGCCCGACAGCGCGGGCGAGTTCGTCTTCGGCATAGCGGCTGCGCGCGACCATGAACGCGCGGAAGGCACGGGAGAACGCATGGTGCTCCTTGGGATCGGATCGCAGCACCCGTTCCGCATCAAAGCCAATGATCCGCAGGGCCAGAGGATCATCGAGCACTCGGGGCTCGTCCAGAAGCTGGTGCGCGGCCCGGCGAATTGCCACCCGTTGCGCGGTTTTGCTGAATGTGCCTTCCTGCATGGGATCAGATTGAAAACCGCGGACCTCAGGGGCTAAAGCCCATATCCTAATTGGCTATCGGCGGCACGGCTGAAGCCGTGCCCTTCCCAAACCCATTCACGATAATTCTCTACAGTTCGCCAGCCGCACGCGCCGCGTTGCACTCCTTGCACGGGCAAACTTCGCGGAGCAGCTTCCATGAGTAGATGCCGAGATCGTGGTCGTCGTTCCATGCGAACCGGATGGCATACTTGCCGATCGGTTCGGCGGAAACCGGCCTAGCCGCAGCTTTGAACATGGGCAGCATGCCGGGAGCCAGCTTTGCAGGTTCGCCCGGCTTGCGGCCAGTCTTCTCGCGCTCTTCGTTGCACATCGCGCAGGGGCAAGCATCGCGGAGATAGACGAAATCGTAATGCGAAACGTGCCCATCTTTCCACTCGATATCCACCCCAGTGCCTGTGGTCAGATTCACCTTCACCGACTTGGGATCGGTGGCCGCAGTGGGCGCCTGGACTGGGGTCTGCATGGCTTCAGTATCGCATAGGGCTACGCGTGGGCGTCGGCAACAACTCTACTAATGCGTCGCGGAAGTGGATGTCTTAGGACTAGTCGCGACTCCGATGGCCAAGCCTCCAATAGCTCCGGCCAGAATTCCCATTAAGGCCAGGACGAGTGCGCTTTCCACCAAGGTTGCTTTCCCGCGATCAAACATCGATTCCCTCCTGATTCCTAACCAATACTGCAAGTTTACGCTCCCACCCGCCGTGGGTAGTCGTGCAAATATGGCTTACGCGTTGGGCCAGGTAAGCGTGAGATCCTTCGCTACGCCTGAAATACGGCTACGCTCAGGATGACAGCCGTCGTCTAGGCCACCACCAAGTTTATGCTGCTCACACGCCGCTGTACGAATTGTCGGCAAGGGCCATAATCCGGTAGAATAGTGAATTCAGGTCAAGACCTCTGAAAGGAACGTAGCAGTCATGGCACAAGAGTGTGATATCTGCGGCAAGAAGCCGCAATTTGGAAACCGCATCAGCCACGCCCATAACGTCACTAAGCGGCGGTGGAACGTAAATCTGCGTCCGGTGCACGCCCGCGTAGGCGCTGCCACCAAGCGCATCCGCGTATGCACGTCCTGCCTGCGCAGTGGCAAAGTGGTCAAAGCGTAAGCAAGATTGACGCGGTAATTTCTCTACTCCACGCCGAGCAACTGTACATCGAAGATTAAAGTGGAGTTGGGCGGGATGTCCGGCGGAGAGCCTTCCGCCCCATAAGCCAGATCGGGGGGGATGCGCAACTGGCGTTTACCGCCAACTCTCATTCCCGTAATTCCTTCTTCCCATCCCTTGATGACCTCGCCATTGCCGATGGTGAAATCGAAAGGCTTCCCGGCGTCAACAGAGCTGTCAAACTTCTTGCCATTCGTAAGCCAGCCGGTGTAGTGCACACGCACGTGACTGCCTTCTTTGGCAACCAAGTCTCTATTACCCACCCGGAGATCCCAATAAACCAGACCTGATGCCGTCTTCACACCGTCGCCGGTCACTTTGCTGGGAGCATTAGTGTTAATCGCGGACTTTCTTGGTGCGCTTTGAGCCAGGGCAAACACCGCTGTCAGCGCGAGAACTGCGGCAAGCGCCGCAGGATATTTCATCATGCTAGCCTCCAACCTGAATATCTTAATCATAGGAAGCACAGAGATGCACGAAAGGTTTCCTCTGTGTTCCCCTGACCTCTGTGTTTAAGGTTTTGGGTTTTCACTTATGCCAGCGCAATCACATCAATCTCCACCAGCACATCCTTGGGCAGACGCGCCACTTCCACGGTGGAGCGGGCCGGTGGCGCGGAACTGAAATACTTTCCATAAACCTGGTTCATGGCGGCAAAATCATCCATGTTCTTGAGGAAGACCGTAGAGCGCACAACCTTCCCCAGCCCGCTGCCTGCAGCTTCCAGAATTTCCGATAGATTGCGCAGCACACGATCGGTCTGTGCCGCCACGTCTCCTGGCACCACTTGCTGCGTAGCTGGGTCGATGGCGATCTGCCCCGACGTGAGTACGAATCCGTTCGCTTTGATGGCTTGCGAGTAGGGTCCAATCGCTTGCGGGGCGTCTTTAGTGGAAATAACTTCGCGCATGAAACCTCCGTCGTTAATTAACGCAGATGCGCGCAGCAAGGTCAAATCCTTATGACAACCATGCGGTCTCCATCCAGTAAACCGGACGAGCGCAACTAACTCAGTGAGTGGGTTGATAGGTCAATTTGTTAGCAATCTATGCGACAAAAAGCTAATATACGAATGCTCGCAAGTGCTCATTTGCAGGCATCAGCGCGGATTGAAAGACATGACCTGTGCATGCCGCGTAACGATATCCTGCGAGGGATTCCGGCGCGATGATAAGAAGTACACCGAATGCGCCCTTTGCCGAACGCTTTCGTTCGCGCCTCACCCTGGAGCGCGTGTGCCTCGCCGCTGCCGGCGCGAGTTTTCTTATTGCATTTCTTCTCTTGCTCTGGCATGGACCGCTGCCTCTCGAAGGTCTTGTTCGGAAACTTGCACAAATCGACCAATGGACCGACGGCGTGCGCCTGGCTTTTCAGCCGGGGATGGTACGGAAGTATTACAGACTCAGCTTGGTTGTGGCATTCAGCTTGGCAGGGCTCTCCGCATTCTTTGTATTGGCATGGAGCCGTCTGAATAGGTTGACGCAGGAGATGGTGCGGCAAGCCACATGGACCATGGCCAGCGCCTGCGCACTTTGCATTTACATTTTCAAAATGACTACGCCCTTGTCGGCAGCGCCGGTCGAAGTGCTTATGTCAAACCCCGCGGCCCTGCCGATCTTCGGCCACCGCCTCTTATTTGTTTGGCTGGCAAAGGCCTTTCAGGCGACCGTGCCCAGGCTTTCGCCATGGCATTGCTTCTATGCGTCGCAGGTGGTCGCGTCATTCTTAGCCATTTATGCTGTCGGCCGCTGGTCAGCTCTCCACGCAGGTGAATCTCTAAGTTCGCTTGGAAAGGTGCTGGCTGTAATTCTGATTTCGACTTGCCTCGGCTATCGTAATTTTTACGACGTCGGCATCGTATTCTTCTTCTCCTATGGATTGCTGGCGCTGTACCGTCGAAAGTACGCGTGGTTCGTGGTTATCGTCACCGTCGGAACTCTGAACCACGAAAATATTCTCCTGCTGATTCCGATAGCGGCCTTCCTGCTCTACGACGCGGAGCCGCGCCGGATTTGGTTGTCGCTGGTAGCAGTTTCGCTGGCCGGGCACATGCTCGCACGCGCCGCATTGCAATGGCTCATTCCATTCCAAAAGCATTTCGATTGGAGAATCTGGTCGAACATGACCAAGCCTTTCCTTCTTCCCGTTGACATGGCGATTTCCATCGTGGCTTTGGGTGGCTGGTACGTCCTTGGGTTTATGAGCCTGCCAGCTTGTGACAAGCGATTGCGGCGTCTCGTTATCCTGTTCCCGATGTTGTTCGGCATAACCTTTCTTTTCGGACAGTTTCACGAACCTCGCCAGTTCGATGCATTCATTCCGGTATTGATCGCGGTTCTGTTATGCAACGTCAAGCGAATGCTCGCTCTGGAAAAAAACACGGTCGGCTCGTCTTAGATTTTCTGCAGCCGCTGCACCTCATGCACGCCGGGGATTTTCCGCAGGCCGGCCATGATTTGTTCGAGGTGTTTGAGGTCTGAAATGTCGAGGACAATCTCCACGCTGGCCTGGCTGTTTTCAGTACGCGCTCCGATGTTGCGGATGTTGCTTTGCGCGTCGCCGATCACGCTGGTGATGTTCTTCAGCATGCCAAAACGGTCGTCGCAGTAAACCGTAAGCTTGACCGGGTAGGCCGTGGGGGTGCTCTCATCGCGAGCCCACTCCACATCGATGCGGCGTTCGGGTTCGTACATCAAGTTGGTGATGTTGGGACAACTCACCGCGTGCACCGCCACTCCCTTGCCGCGGGTGATGTAGCCGACAATGCTTTCCCCGCGAATGGGATTGCAACAGCGCGCGCGGTAGACCAGCATGTCTCCCTGGCCTTTAACCATGATGGCGTTGTGATCACCAAAGACGCGGCGAACGACGCTGGCGATGGCGCCGGGTTGATTGCTCAAGCCTTCGGCTTCTATGTCGCCTGCCATCGATGGCGTCGTGCCTGCCGGCAGCAGCCGCGCCAGCACCTGCCGCGCGGAATATTTTCCATAGCCTATGCCGGACATAAGGTCATCGACCTTGCCGAGGCCATAAGCCGCGGCAACTTTCAGCAGCTCGTCATCTTTGATTTCTTTCAGCGCGATGCGATACTTGCGCGCTTCCTTTTCGATCACCTTACGGCCAATCTCGATGGCTCGCTCGCGTTGATGGACATTGAGCCAGTGCTTAATCTTGTTGCGCGAGCGGGAAGACTTGACCAGACCGAGCCAATCTCGGCTGGGCTTGTGTCCAGCTTGGGTAAGGATCTCGACGATGTCCCCGGAGTGCAGTTTGTGGCGCAGTGGAACCATGCGGCCGTTGACTTTGGCCCCAACGCAAGTGTGGCCGACTTCCGTGTGAATGGTGTAGGCAAAATCGATTGGCGTCGCTTCGCGTGGAAGCACTACAACTTTGCCTTTGGGCGTGAAGGTGTAGACCTCTTCGGGATACAGATCGACTTTCAGCGCAGTGAGAAATTCGTTGGGGTCGCTTACGTCGCGCTGCCACTCGACCACCTGCCGCAACCACGCAAGCCTCTGCTCGTCCTGCGCCGAGACTGGGCCGTCTTTATATTTCCAGTGCGCCGCGATTCCTTCCTCGGCCATCTTATGCATCTCTTCGGTGCGAATCTGGATTTCGAAGGGCGTTCCATCTTCCGTGATGACCGAAGTGTGCAGCGACTGGTAGAAATTCGGACGGGGCATGGCGATGAAATCTTTGATGCGCCCCGGCACCGGACGCCAGATATTGTGAATGATGCCGAGCACCGCGTAACAATCCTGCAGCGAGTGCGTGATCACACGCATGGCGAAGAGATCGTAAACCTGATCCACGGAAATATGTTGACGTTGTAGCTTTTTATGGATGCTGAAGAGGCGCTTGATGCGGCTTTCCACCTTCGCCTGGATGCCGGCTTCTTTTAGTTTGTCGTTGATGATCGACTGCATCTTCGCGAGAAAAGCTTCGCCCTGCTTGCGGCGGGCGTTGACGGCCTTTTCCACCTGCTCGTAGCCAGCAGGATCGAGAAAAAGGAAGCCGAGGTCCTCGAGTTCGCCGCGAATTTTCCCCATACCCAGGCGGTGAGCGATGGGAGCGTAAATTTCAAGTGTCTCTTCGGCGATCTTGCGCTGGCGTTCTGGCGCAAGATGTTCGAGGGTGCGCATGTTGTGCAGGCGGTCGGCGAGTTTGATGAGTACCACGCGGATGTCATCGACCATGGCGAGCATCATCTTGCGCAGGTTTTCGGCTTGCGCTTCCTCGCGTGTGGCGAAATCGATTTTGCTGATCTTGGTGACGCCCTCGACGATGTGCGCAACCTGCTCGCCGAATTCCTTGCCGATATCGACGATGGTGACGGAGGTGTCTTCGACGGAATCGTGGAGCAGGCCGGCGGCGATAGCGACCGGGTCCATCTTCATATCGGCCAGCACCAGCGCTACTTCGAGGGGATGCACCAGATAGGGCTCGCCGGAGGCGCGGGTCTGGCCTTCGTGATGCTTCAGCGAATAGTCGTAGGCTTTTTTGACAATGGTCAGATCGTCTTGCGGACGGTTTTCCTGAATCCGCTTCATCAACTCACGGAATTTAGTGAGCGTAAGAGCGGTGGTCGCGATCTGTTGGCGCAAGCTCGCCATGTGCGATTATAGCCCGCGGAGAGAGCCGGCAACGATGGCGCGGCCGCGACGCTGATCACATGTCTACAGACAAGCCGGCTATTGATTCTTCCTGTTACGAGGCGAATACCTGGCTGCTTTCTTCTTTACTTCATCTTCCCGGCCACCGATCAGGGTCAGAGCATCTGCAGCATTGAATGGAAATTGACGGACCGATGATTCGCCCGTGGTACTCAATGTGATATCAACACGGCGATCACTGGCGAGAACAATCGTCTGCATATTTTTGAGAGCCCTTTGGCGCTCTTCGGAGCTGAGCTGCGGATCATGCTCGATGGCGTCTTTCACCGCGGCTTCCGTCAGCGCATGGAGGGCGCCAAACGCTTGCGTATCGATGTTGGCCGCGGGAATACCCTGCTCGACCAGGAAGCTCTTGACACGCGCGGCACGGCGCTCGGAGAGCTGCTGATCGTATTTGGTGCGGCCGCGCGGGTCGGCATGGCCCACCAGGAGTAAGCGCGCGTCCGGCTTGCTGGCAAGATACATCTTGAAATCAGCAGCCAGGGAAATGAGGGTTTGCTGCTGACTCGCAACCAGGCCGGCAGTGGAATCTTCGACCGGCGGCATCGACGTCGGGAAATAAATGCTCTTCAGAGCGAGGCGAGCTTCGACGGCTTTGATCTCCGGAGTAGGCACAGGTGTAGGTGCCGGCTGCGGTGGAGGCGGGGGCGGGTTCTCAATGGTGACCTCGATCGAAGCTTGAGCGTTCAGCCCACGCGAGTCGGTGCAGGCGGCACTCACGGTGATCGACCCCGGCGCGGCTCCGGCGGTGTTGAGCATAGCGGAGGCGCCAGTGCCCGAAACGATCCCAGCAACTGACGTCCAAGTTGAGATCGTAACCGGAACGCCGTCAGGGCTGGTGCAGCTGGCGGACAAGTTCACGGTATCGCCAGCTTGAACACTCTTCGGGTTGGCGGAGATAGAGATCGATGGCGGATTCTTCGGCGGCACCGGCTTCACGATGAAGTCGACAGTGCAACTAGCTTCATTATTCTTCTTCGCTTTGGCGTCGGTCACGTGGGCGGCGACGGTGTAGTTGCCGGGGGCGGCGTCGGTGGTTTCGATCTGGGCGACCGCGTCTTTCCCAATAACCTTGCCCCCGCCGTTGATCGGATTCCAGATATAGGCGAGCGTGTGCTTGGGATTGAAGTTGCTAACTTTGACGGTTGCTGTAACGAGCTCACCTACAATGACTTCGCGGGGCTGCACGGAACAGTTAGCAGCGGGAGCCGAGGAGCTGCCGCCAAGATGCGGCCATTTCTGCGCAAAGACTCGATTCGAGAAGAACGAAATCGCCAGAATTATCGACAGCGCGATGGCTACACGGCCCTTGTGTAGATTCGATTTGACTGGCATTTCGTCCTCCAAAGGTCTTCGCAGACTCCTTGGTTGGGTGGGACGGCGGCGTGGGCGTGGACTTTGCGTTTGACCTTACCTCAGCCCGGAAAGTGGCATTGTAACTCAGGAAATGCAGCGGCCTTAAGAGGATGGAACTAGCTGTGCACCTCTTTCAGTACCTTCCAAGTACGAGTTTCAGTATCTTTCCGCGCGTTGTCTAGGATTTGGTTTCAGCCGGATTCTTCAGAGAATTAGATTTAAATCTTTCGCTACCCTACATTAGGGTTTGGCATTGGCGCGGTTGGCGTTTGAGGTCAACTTGCGCATGAGAAATTCTTCCACCAGATTCGCGGCGGCCGTTGCACCAATTCCGATTGCCGTATTTTCGAAAGTTAATGCGGCTCCGTTGCGATTTTGTGCCGGGTAGTAGAGATTTGAGATCGCTCCGGCGGCGAGGCTTCCGAGGATATTTGAGTAATTTACCTGCCAGCGTCCATTGTCGCCTTTGCAAACTACGGCAAAGGCCATGGCGTAAAAGGTTCGCGCCTGCACGCCCCCGGTGCCCTTGTAGAAATAGCGAGGATCTTGTTTCAGGAGCGAGGGCAGGATGGCGCTTCCGATGAACGTTCCGGCAACCAGGTTGGCATAAGTGGAACCGAAGCGCTTGGCATAGCCTTGAGCGCCTTGTCCATATCCGCTGAAATCGTTATTGGCCTGCTGAATCCCGGCAATGCCTCCAACAATAGCGAAGGTGACGGGATCGATTGAGGTCTTCCAGGCGAGCTCAAACTTTTGTTTCGAGGTAAGCGAAACTGGATGAGGGTCGTAGGTAACGTAAAAATTTGGAATGAAGCCGAACACGCGCTGCTGTTCTTCATCCTTGACCTGTGCTTCCGCCACCTCGATACGGGAAAGGCTGACCGAAACGTCTGTGATATTGGTGGCAACGGTTAGCGCGATCTGCGGGATATTGTGAATCTCTCCCGGAAGCAAGGTGCCAGCGGATGTTTGGGCTGCGAAGCCTGCCGCAGTAATGCTGAGTTGGAACGCGCCGGGAGTGACGTTGGCAAAGGAGAATTGTCCATCGTCCCCGGAGACGACCTCCCGACTCTTTGATTGGTTCTGCGATTGATCGCCACCGGTCACAGCGAGCTTCACCTGGGCTCCGGCAACGACGGCCGCGCTTTGATCGACGATGGTTCCAGTGATGGTTCCGAATGCTGGAGCGGGCGTTGGTGTTTGCTCGGGAGTCTGTCCCAAGCAAAGCGAGGTCCAA
The DNA here is from genome assembly GCA_963789625.1 of uncultured Acidobacteriaceae bacterium. GTDB lineage: Bacteria > Acidobacteriota > Terriglobia > Terriglobales > Acidobacteriaceae > Sulfotelmatobacter. The sequence goes on from CAWBLK010000012.1 coordinate 411,625, forward strand.
TACAGAGTGACCAACGCAAAAACTACAAATCTAGCCTTAAATCGGATCACCATGAATCAAGCGTTCTTCCTCTGCCCATGTCAAACTCTCATCTGCATGGATGCGCAGTAATAGTCACGGCAGGGAACCTTGCACTGAGATTACACCAACCATTCCATCAGATTGCCACGGGATGAGCCATTTGTAAGGTAGATTAAGGGTCCTTCTGGCATTTCGCCCGTTACGAAGGTTTCAAATCCGTCTCTAGTTTGTTGGGACGCGCAACGAACTGTTAGAGTTGCATCCAGTAAGTCATGAATTCCAGAATTCTTGTCAGTGGTGTCTCCGGGCCGATTGGGGCCGCTCTTCTCCCTTCGCTTAAAGCCAGTGGATGGTCTGTGGTGCGTCTTGTGCGCGGCACGACCACCGGAGAAGGTCAGATCGCGTGGGATCCAGCCGTACCGATTGACCCGCAGGCGGTCTCCGGATTTGACGCCGTAATTCACCTTGCCGGCGAAAGCATCTTTGGGCGATGGACCGCCGCTAAGAAGGCGAAAATTCGAGAGAGCCGCGTGGCTGGGACGTCGAATCTGGCACAGGCTCTGGCACAGGCTGAAGAGAAGCCCAGGGTTTTTGTTTGCGGGTCGGCTATCGGCTACTACGGCAACCGTGGCGATGAATTGTTGTCCGAAGAAAGCGTGCCGGGCACGGGATTTCTAGCCGAGGTCTGCCAGGAGTGGGAGGAAGCGACCACGCCCGCCGTGCAAGCCGACATTCGCACCGCGCACCTTCGCACCGGAATCGTGCTTAGCCCCAAAGGCGGCGCACTCAAAGCCATGTTGTTGCCCTTCAAGCTGGGATTGGGCGGCCGCACCGGGGACGGACGGCAATGGATGAGCTGGATTGATGTGCGGGACATGGTGGGTGCGATTCACCACATCTTGAAAAACGACCTGATCCAGGGGCCGGTGAACATGGTAGCGCCTAGACCGGTGATGAATGCGGTGTTTGCGGCAACATTGGCCAATGTGCTGTCACGTCCGGCAATTTTTCCCATGCCCGCCTTCGCGGCCAAGCTGGTGTTTGGAGAGATGGGCGAGGAATTGCTGCTGGGCAGCCAGAAGGTGGAACCGGGAAGGCTGATCTCGAGTGGATACCCGTTCCGATATCGGGAGCTTAAGGTTTCTCTGGAAGGGTTGTTGAAGGGATAGCTGCGCTGCCTCCGCTGGACAGCCGAGAGTAGCTGTCCTACACAAAAATTTTAGTTCTGTGGACCTGAGGCACTCCCTGAGCGGTTTATTTCTTCCTGCAGCTTCTGCAGAAGCTGGGTGCGCTGTTCTGTGCTCAATTCACGCTGCAATTCTTCTAAAGCCAGAGCCACGATGTGATAGTGGTGCGCGCCGGCAAACTTGGGATCAGTTGTGATATTGAGCCAGAGCTTGTGCATGAGATCGACATCCTGCGAACGAAGGCGCGGGGTGTGCGGGCCAATCATGTATTCGCGCGCGGTACCATCTGGAGCGAATACTTCCAGGCATATACGAGGACGCGGTTCAGGCATGCGCTCCCAAGCGTCGCCGGTAAGTTTGGCTTGCTCATCCGCCGTTAACTTGTTCGAGAGGCCGCAAACTACACGGACGGAATCCAGCCGCTGGGCGGTCACCATAATTGCCTCGAATACGTCCGTTGCCGGAACCACCAGGAGAGAAATCGGCTTCCCCTCTTTTTCCGCAACGGCCACAGCGGCAGTAAAGAGTTCCTGCTCGTAGTGGTCGAAAACCTGGCTGGCTTCCATCACCGAGCTGCCGCTGAAGCTGTGCTCGCGATGGTAAAGGCGAGCGCTCATCACAACCACATCCTGCTTCATGGTGTTGGTATGGGCGAGCACCTGGCGCAGATAGTACAGGTTGCGGGGATCGCGCACCGCAACCAGAATATTTCCCGACCGGACACCCATGGCGCCGCTGCCCAGTTCCTGATTGCCGTAGACGCGGAACTGATCGAGTTGCTCTGGTTTGCCGTGGCGCTCTTTGGCAACGTGGCGCTCCGAAAGCGAGAAGATGGTGAAAAATACGGCGCTGAAAATCACTCCCGCGATCGTAGCCTGATACTTGGTAAACAAGTTCACAACAGCGGTGATCAGCAACACTGCTGAAATCGCAAACAGGCCGACCGGAATCTCGGTTTTGCCAAAGTGCAGGTTGCCGGGGACTTTCCATGCGCGATTTCCCGGCTCGGTGAAGCGCAGTACGAGCACGGCGATGGACTTCATGGCGAAGCTCCAGATCACGCCGAACGCGTAAAGCGCGGCCAGCAAGTAAACGTTGCCGCGGCTGAGAACGATGGTCAGCACCTGCAGGCCAACGATCAAGTTGATGATGCGATAGCTGGTGCCGTAGCGGTTGTGCGGCTTCTGAAACCAGGCGGTGAGCACTCCGTCTTCCGCCACGCGATTTAAAACGCCATTCGCACCCACGATGGAAGTATTCTGCGCGCCCGCGAGGATGAGCACGCCCACAAGCACCACGAAGCCGTGGAAAAGCAGCTTTAGGCTTGTGGGTCCGACGAGGTACATGGCGATGCCGCCGATAAGGTTGGCGAAGTAATCGGGGCGGACGTTGTCGGGGATAATCATTACCGCGAAGAATGAAACCAGTGATGTGAACAGCAGGCTATAGATAAAAATTACCAGCCCGGTTTTTTCCAGATTTTTCAGCTTGGGATGCTCGATCTCGCGGTTGACCTGCGCCAGAGTTTCTTCGCCGCTCATGGCCAGCACAGAGTGCCCGAAACCCACGAAGAGAATGATCCATGTGATATGCCCGAACCAGGTTCCGTTGAGCCAGCCCAGCGATTCTTTGTTCAAAGGAACTACGCCCGCATGCAGCGGATTGGGCGGCAATTGGATGGGCGAGCGCAGAACCGTGATCGCGCACCAGATCAGCAGAATCACCACCATCACCGTGGTGATGGCCATGATCTGCAGAGCTTTCTGGCTGGACTCGTGCATGCCCTGTGTATTCTTCCACCAGAAATAGACCACCACGATGACCGCCAAGCCTGCGGCGAAGTGGTCGTCGGAAAAATTCAGCGGGCGGTGCAGGTACACGCCCATGTCCTTGATAAAGCCCGCCAGATATTGGCCGGCGGAAACGGCGCTGATGGGGCCGGTCAGCACGTAGTCGAATAGCAGGGCCGAAACGGAGAACTTGGCCAGGCCTCCGCCCATGGCTTCCTTGACCACGCGGTAGACGCCGCCGCGAACGAACATGCTGCTCGACTCGATGTAGAGCGCACGCACGGCGTAGCTGAACAGCATGACGCCGAGAATGAACCAGGGAGCGCTCTTGCCGATGACCTTTTCGGCGTCGCCTCCGGCGTAGTAAGCGGAGGACGCGAGATCCGACAGCACAATGGCGGAGGCTCGCCAGAAAGAGATGAAGGTCAGCATCACCGTAGTGGCGACGAAGACCTTTATGGCCGGTTTGGAACCTTCAACGGACGTTGCCATGCTTCAAGGGGTGCAGGGATTGTGAGAGGCGAACCTCTTGAAGATAGCATAGCGGTTCCTTTTTGAATTTCAAATTCTTCCCCACCCCTCTAGCGCGATTTGTGAGATACGACTGCTGCGGAACTGACGAGCCGAAATTTATTGATTTCAGGCTGGTTCCACTGCAAATTCTCACTTTTCCGATGAGTTTCGTAACTTTTCACGTAAAGTCAGATCGCAGATTCCTGGGCGATCTGGAAATAGGTCCCCGTGAATTTGCACAAGCGTTGCAACCGAATAAAGGTCGCGGCCGTCGAAATTGGGAGTACGGTGATTTTTGTAACCCTAGTCGCAGGACTTTTCGTCTGGGAGTTCTGTGAAGTAATCAAGCTCATTCTCAAGCTATTCAGTTGAGCTAGATTTGATAAAGATTATTGAGGCTGCAGGTACCCTATTTCTTGGGGTCCTTGGGCGCGAGGTGGGTGTGCGTAATGCGGTCGTGCCAGCAGAGAGAATCCTCGTCCAGAAAAACCCAAACGTAGCCCATGCCGAGGGAAGCGGCGGAGAGGAATGATGCGATCACGCGCCAGCGTCGCAAGCGGCGGCCGGCGGAGCTTCCATCGAAGCGGGCAAGTTCGAGGCGCGACGCGCGCAACCCCGGCGTAGTGCCTGCGTAGACTACGAGCAGGTATTGGTAAGCGGCCCAGAACACGATGGCGAGCCCGGCTAGAAAACCAGCGATCTGCAATCGCGGTGGACGGAGCGCCGCCATCTTCCAGAAGATGAAACCAAAAAGTGCGCAGGCCGCGGCGATGATGATCCCGTCGACGAAGGCGGATAAGACTCGCCGGCCCAGTGGCGCGCTCTGCAGCGGGATATCGACGCCCGGACGTTTTTCCAGCTCTGGTAGCTGAGCAGGCTCAATCGTGATTCCGCCCAGGGCCGGAGGCGGAGGCACAAGCTCGGGTGCTTCCAGAATGCGGGGACGGTCGCGATCGAAGACCGGTTCGGCTAATTCATCGAGCGGCGCGGGCGGAGGCGTCCAGGAGCGCGGGAATTCCAGGATCTTTGCCGTTACCGGAAGTATATTCACGGCCGCGTGCGCAGGAGGCGTGGGCATTGCCTGTGGCTCTTCCGTCACATCGAATACTCCATCGAGGGCCAGCGCTTGATCGCAGGCTGGTGCCGTCATCGGAAAAGAAGAAGACTCAACCGCGTCGGCACTTGTTGAACGAGTTACATCTTTCTCTTCGAATCGCAGCCGCAACGACGGATAGCGAGGCGGACGCGGCTTACGCCGGGATTTATAACGATTCAGCCGCGCCGCAACTTCCATCCGCCACGCGGAAGAATCTTCCGCAGCATCCTGTTCGGCATTCTGGGGCGAAATGTTCTCGGGCGAAAGAGTTTCGTCCGCAGACGTCATAGTCGACTCGCACACTTCCGGCGGGGCCAAACTCGCGGGTGGCACAGCGTCGACCGGACCCAATTCAACATCGGGCAGCCAGCGCGGAGCGGAAGACTCCTCGCAAGATGAAACGCAACGGCAGATCTCACCACAAATCAGACAAGGCATGAATCAATTCTTAAATGCAGAACTCATACAGACCGGATAACCACGAAGCCCGCGCCGGAATCCAAGACAGGGAGCAGCTTTGCCTTGCAAGGCACAGCCGTGCTAAGTTCACGACGACTGCAGCCGGTAGAGGTGTCCGAGCGCTTCTTAATATTTAATATGCGCGCGCTTCGGATGATCTCGTTCCCAATGATCTTTAGTTCCGGCAATCTTGTTCCGGCAATCCGGTTCCGATGACTCTTCGCAACAGATTCCTTATCACGGCGGCGTTGCTTTGTCACCTGCTTCTCATCCCGCCATTAGTTACCAGCCAGTTGCCTGCTGACTCGGGGACCGCAAAAACACGCGCCGACGCGTCCGTAAATAAATCAGTGGCGCCGGCCACTCCTTGCGCCCTGGCTGCGGCAGCGCAGAAGGAAAAAGGAGAAGATGTTCATACCATCTGCGCTCTGCAGCAGGAAAAAGAAGGTGACGTTTACAAGCTGCACGGGGTGGTCGAAATTTATTACGGAACGTACATATTGAAAGCGGATGATGCAACCTATAATTCCGACACGAAGGAAGCGACGGCAACCGGACACTTCGCCCTCGATGGCGGTCCCAACGACGACCACATTCGCGCTTCCCACGCCGCCTACAATCTGGAGCTTGAGACCGGCCGCTTCTACGACGTCACCGGCACGACCGGCCTGCGGTTCGTGGGCAATCGCGTAATCCTGACTTCGACCGCTCCCTTCGCGTTTACGGGAAGGATTGTCGATAAAACGACTCCAGAGAGTTACCTAGTCTACGACGGGACGATTACCACCTGCGAGTTGCCGCATCCCAAGTGGGAATTCGACGCACGCAAAGTAAGCGTGGATGTAGGCGGCAACGCTAAGATCTACCGCAGCGCTTTTCTGCTGCACGGGATTCCCATCCTCTATTTTCCGTTCGTGACCCATCCGGTGGATAAGGAATCCCGCCAATCCGGCTTTCTGATGCCTTCAGTCGCCCGGTCTTCCACCAAGGGCAATGTCATCGGCGATGCCTTTTACTGGGCGATCAACCGGATGATGGATGCGACGCTCGGCGCCGAGTATCTTTCCCTGCGCGGCTGGTCGCAGCGGGGGGAATGGCGCTACCGTCCGAGCGAAACTTCCTATGCGGATCTGAACTATTTTGGAGTGATCGACCGGGGTATCGGCACGCCTCCGCTCAAAGAAGGCGGCGAGAACGTGAGATTAAACTCCGTCGGGAACATTGATGGCTTTCGGGGCGTGGCCAATATCGATTACCTGAGTTCGTTCCTGTTCCGGCTGGCCTTCAATGAGGTCTTCAGCCAGGCGGTCTATTCGGAAGTGAAGTCACAGACGTTTCTCTCCAAAGCGAACGACGGTTTCAACTTCAATGGATTCCTGGAGCGCTACCAGAACTTCCTGAGCACGACTCCGGGGCAGGTGATTACCATCGCCCACGCTCCCAGCTTTGATTCCTCCACGGTCGACCGGCAATTGCCGCACACGCCGTTCTATTGGTCATTTGACGCTTCGGCAGCTGGTTTATCACGCAGCGAACCCGAGGAGTGTTCGGGCGTGGCTTTGTTCCAATCCTGCACGCCAGCTTTTCGCACCGGAAATCTGTTACAGCGGTTTGACCTGAACCCGGAGATTTCCATGCCGTTGTTATTCCGGGGATGGTCATTGCGCCCGGAATTGGCGCTGCATGAAACCTATTACTCGGAGAGGGAGCCTGTTTCCGGCGGCGGGGTCGCGCTGCGCGATGCCCTCAATCGCAACGCCATGGAAACGGCGGTGGAATTGCGGCCACCGGCACTGGAGCGCGTATTTGATAAGGAATTTCTAGGGCGAAAGTGGAAACACGTCATCGAGCCGAAGGCCGTGTATCGCTTTGTTACCGGCGTAAACAATTTTCCAAACATCATCAAATTCGACGAGCGCGACATTCTCACCGATACCCATGAGGTCGAATATGGCTTCGTGACTCGTCTTTATGCCAAGCGCACTTCGCCGAAGCCGGAGGATTGCAGCAGCGTTATGTCGGCTCTCCTTGTGGGCGGCGCGACACCGCAAGCGACGATTCCATGGCAGCATACCAACCCGCTCGCGAATCGTCCGTGTCCACCGGGGCCGCAGGTGCATGAGATTGTGACCTGGGAGCTGGCGCAGAAATATTTCCTCGATCCCACATTCGGCGGAGCATTGGTTGCTGGGCAGCGCAACGTGTTCACTACTACCGCCGACCTCACCGGAATTGCGTTCGTCACCGAACCTCGCCATCTTTCACCTCTGGTGTCGCGACTGCGTGTGGAGACCAGTTCCCGCACCGACATGGAGTGGGATATGGACTACGACTTTCAAAGCAATCAGGTCAACGCCAGCACTCTGCTGGCGAACTACCACATTGGCCAGGTGACGATTGGCGGAGGGGATGCGATCTTACAAATACCTGGGCCGAGTGCAATTCCAACCTCGGCAGAGCAGCCTTCCCGCTTCAACCAATTTCGCGCTGCCCTGGGTTATGGCCAGGCAACCAAGCGCGGCTTTAGCGCCGCCGGCAGTTTTGGGTTCGACGCCGAGGCCACGCAGCTGCAGTTCGTTAGCACGCAGTCGACCTACAATTGGGATTGCTGCGGCCTCACCCTGGAATATCGTAGCTATTCGATCGCCAACGTGCGCAACGAGAACTTGTTCCGCTTCACCTTCACGCTGGCCAACATTGCTGGGTTTGGCAGTTTGCGGCGGCAGGAGAGTTTGTACTAGAGTCTGTCGGCCAGCGATTTCGAGTCAGGGATTGGCTGGCACAAACTTTTTCGCCTGCTAACATATTGCACATGCTCCCTATGGACACGAATCTCGAGGCGAAGCGGATGATGCTGCAAACCCATCTGCACAGGCTGGGACGCCCGCTCGTAGCCTATTCCGGGGGCGTCGATTCCGCCTACCTCGCCTGGGCTGCCCATCAGGCGCTGGGAAGCAATATGCTTGCGATCATCGCGGATTCTCCGAGCCTGGCGCGCACTCAACTTGCCGACGCAGTTGCCTTTGCCACGGAGTATGCAATTCCACTGGAAGTGGTCGCGACATCCGAACTCGACCGTCCGGAATATGTGCGCAACGATTCCCATCGCTGCTTTTTTTGCAAAGATGAACTGTTTACCTTGATGGAAGAATTACGGCAAGCGCGCGGATTCGACGCGATCGCCTACGGCGTCAACCTGGATGACCAGGGTGACTTCCGTCCCGGCCAGAAGGCAGCGAGCAACCACCACGTTGTCACTCCTCTGTTGGATGCCGGCCTCACCAAGGAGGAAATCCGCTCGTTGGCCCGGCAGGCAGGTCTGCGCATCTGGGACAAGCCCGCGTCCGCATGCCTCTCGTCCCGCATTGAATATGGCCGCCCCGTGACGCGAGAGGCGCTCAGTATGGTCGAAAAAGGCGAGGATGCGCTTCATGCACTCGGGTTCCAGCAATTCCGCGTGCGGCACCACGGGGAGATCGTCCGTATTGAAATCGCGCGCGAAGAGCTGCAGCGGGCGCTCGATCCCGCCATGGCGGCAGAGTTCACCGCAATTTTCAAGGCGCTGGGCTTCAAGTTCGTCACCCTCGATCTGGAAGGCTTCCGTTCCGGGTCGATGAATGCTTTGCTGCCGGCGGAGGATTTACTGCGGCGAACTGGCTGAAACGTCGGCTGGGCATGGACCGACATTCTCGCCTCGGCGAAAAAGGTCGCGACTTTTTTATTCAACGCCGCGTTAAGGTGTGACCCGGAATTCCTGATTGCTCGAAAGCGTGCCGCTGGGGGTGATCACCTGGACCGTGCCGGTGGTCGCTCCCGTGGGTACAGTAGTCTTGATCTCCGAGCTCGATACCACTGTGAAGGCGGCCGCTGTGCCGTTAAACGTGACGCTGGTCGCGCCAGTTAGATCGGTACCCAAAATCTTGACCGAGTCGCCGACCTGGCCAAAGGTAGTTTGTGTCTCGACAAATGCCCCCAGACCCAAAGACAGGCTGTATACGGTACCGCAGCCACCCGTGCAGGTGTCGCTGGTCCCGCCTGAGGCGGTTGTCCCGTAGAAGTTCCCATTTGTATCTTGGAGTATTCCGACCGGGGCGCTGCCGTCAGGCACACGCGCTTTGCGCGCAAAAGTTGTAGAGCGTAGTTAGGGTGCGGTTGGGCGCGATCTTGTAGATCGTCCCCTGGCCGTTGGCTCCGCCAGCAGACGTTGTCCCGTAGAGGTTCCCATCGGTAGCTTGTATCGGCGTTGAGGGATCATTGCCATCCGTGTTGTCAAAGCTATGCAGCGTGGTCAGAATGCCGCTTGGGGTGATCCTGAAGATTGTCCCGCAGCCACTGGGACAGGAGGTACTCGTCCCTCCATAGACAGTCGACCCGTAGATCACACCGTTGGGACCACGAATCAATGCGGCGGGCGACTCGCCGTCGGTGCAGTTGGTTTGCGAACAGAAGCTATACAGGGTGGTGAGTTCGCCGGTACTGGTGACTTTGAAAATCGTCCCGCAACCACCGGCAGAGATGCAGTTGGCTCCGCCATTCTGCGTTGTCCCGTAAAAGTTGCCATCGGTGTCCTGAATCATGGTTGCGACTGGGTCGGCGCCGTCCGTACAATCGCTTAGCTCACAAAAGTTATAGATCGTCGTCAGCGCGCCGCCCGGAGTAACGGTGAAGATGGTGCCACAGCCATTGACATTACAATTGGTCCCGCCACCCGCGGTCGTCCCATAGAAATTGCCATTGACAGCCCGGACGATCCCCCCGACGGGGGCGATACCATCAAGACACCGTTCCGATATCGTCATTACGCTGCAAAAGATGTACACCGTTGTCAGTTCGCCACTCGGAGTGATTTCGAAGACCGAGCCGGCACCGTAGCCATATTCCGCGTTACCGACGGTTGTCCCGTAGAAGTTCCCGTTGGGAGCCTGAACCAGGGCCGCGTATGGCTCTGCGTCGTTGCAATTGCCATCGCCTCCCGGGCAAAAGCTGTATAGCCTCTTCGCGACCCCTCCGGTGGTGATTTCGAAGATGGAGCCACAGCCAATTCCCGCTTCCCGTCGGACCCTGCAGTTGGTCCCGCCGAGACGCGCTCCCCCGTAGAGGTTTCCATTGGTCGCTTGGACCAACGCCTCAGGCGTGTTGCCGGTGAAACTGTTGAAGCTGTAGATTGTCGTGACAGTCTGCGCAGGCGAGGCGATCACTGTGGCTGCGAACAGGAGAAGCAAAGCACAGCTGTTGCTTCCCCAATTGAGTTTGCCCAAGCGAGCAAAGCGAAGTAGGCGCATGGCGTCCCCTTTCTAGGCTGCAGGAGAGATCGAGGCCCAACAACACGCGAATTGTGCTACCAGCGGATTGGACTGTCAATGTGAAACATCTTGCACAGCGAGATGCAGCCTGGCTTGCATTCAATTCGTTGGCTTCTCCGACTCCGGCCTCGAAGATCATAAAGAGTGATCCAGACGCGATCAGCTGATCGCAGCCAGCACGAACTGCACTCGCTCTTCGACTGAGCCGAAGGGAAGTGGGACCAGGTCATAGCCCAACGCAGAGTAAGTTTCTCTCATAACTTGATAAGTCGCCACGGCTTCCTCGAAAGACTGCTTCCGCTTCGCATCGAGCGCGAAGATATCCGGCCATGGCGGTGCGACGAACACCCGACGATGATAGCGAAATATCTGTGTGGCCTTTTCTAAATGGATAGGGATTGGCAAATTACACAAGCGCAGGTAGCCGAGCACATCGGGTACGCCGCGATCGAAAATCACCGGACCGCTTAGCCTGAGCGCATCCCGATACGATCGCATTTCCCAACTCAACATCACTTCCGCGAAGGCGCGACGATCCGACCAGGGCAAAGCCTCGCCGCCAAGAGCTATTTGGTCCTGAATAATCGACCTGCCGGCCTCGGGCATCGTGCAAATACCGCGCCCCGCCAACGCATCGATTAGCGCACTCTTTCCTGAACCCGGCCCGCCTGTAACTATGAACGGGCGATCACAATTCCTGGCTTCCACTCGCCCTCCTTCCACCGACCGCAAGCCGCGATTCATACTCACTTATCATCTCGACATTCCCTACGCCCGGCCCCACCCTATGAGATAATCAACATCTGACTCTCAATGTTGAGGCGGTTTTTGGTGATTCTAATTCGACGTTCTTTTCTTCTCCTGCTGGTTATTTGCGTGGGCTGCGTGGCGCAGTCAGCTTCGCCCGATTTGACCAGGAAGATCGAGCGTCAGGTCCGTTCCTACTACAAGATTCCTCCCGAGGTCCACCTGCTGGTTGGTACGCTTTCGCCCAGCACCGATTTTCCCAATTACGATTCGGTGGTCATAACCATTGACAATGGAGAAAAAAAACAGGATCTCACATTCCTGATTTCCAAAGACCGCTCCTCCATGATGCGGATGACTAAGTTTGATCTCACCAAAGACCCATTTGCGCAGACGATGAGCAAAATCGATGTCAGCGGGCGGCCAACGCGCGGGGTGAAGGCATCCAAGGTTGTGGTGGTAAATTTCGACGATTTCGAGTGCCCGTTCTGCTCGCGCATGCACAAGACGCTATTTCCGGAAATCTTCAAGGAGTACGGCGACCGGGTCACGTTTATCTATAAGGATTATCCCTTGACCGAAATTCATCCTTGGGCGGTACACGCCGCCGTGGATGCGAATTGTTTGGCCTCACAAAACACCGATGCCTATTGGGACTTCGCCGACTATATTCATTCCAACCAGCAGGAGGTGAGCAATGAAAAGACGCCTGCGGCCCGGCTGGATGCGCTCGACAAGCTCACCATTCTACAAGGTCAGAAGCACAATCTGGACATCGTGAAGTTGCAAGCTTGCGTTAAGGCTCAGGATGAGAGCGCGGTGAGGGCATCCATGAAAGAGGCGGACGGGATTGGTGTGGAAGCTACGCCCACGCTATTCGTCAACGGACAGAAAATCGACGGTGCCGTACCCATCAGTGAGCTTCGCGCCGCTCTGGATAGCGCTTTGAAGGATGCGAACCTGCCCGTGCCAGACCATACGGCCGTCGCTCCGGCGTCGGCGCCGGCTTCCAAATGATATTGTGGTCACGCGGCAGAAGTGCCTATTGCGCCTTTTATGCATAGCAGATGTACATTGCAGATGCGGCACGCTGTCGGTTTGTAGGGGGAGATCCTTTTGAAAAGAACTGCGGATTTTGTCCGGCTTGCGGCGGTTCTGACTGTCGCCGTTACGCTGTCGGCATTGATCGGCTGCAAGTCCCAGGTAAGCGGCGACGTGATGGCCATGGTGGATGGCCGCAAGATTTTCCGCTCCGACGTGGACAAGTACTACGATAATCAGGTCGCGAGCGCACAGCAAGCGCCCGCCGGGGAACAAGCCACCATTCTGCGGCTGAACATTCTACGCCAGCTCATCGACGACGAAATGGTGATGCGCCGCGCCGAGAAGCTCGGCCTGCTGGCTACCGAAGAGGAAGTTGACCGCAAGCTCAACGAGATTAAGTCCCCTTACACACAGGAAGAGTTCGATCAGCGGCTGAAAGAAAAAAAGATTACCGTCGAAGATTTTAAGCGTGACATTCGTCGCTCCATCACCGTGGACAAAGTGATGAACAAAGAAGTTTCGTCCAAGATCGTCGTCACCGATCAGGACATCAACAGCTATTTCGGCGCGCATAAGTCGGAATTCAACCTGATCGAGCCGCAATATCACCTGGCGCAGATCATCGTCACGCCCACTCCTAACCCGCAAGTGCACAACCAGAATAACAAGGCACAGAACGAAGCCGACGCGCGCAAGAAAATCCAGATGCTGGCCAACCGGCTGGACAGCGGCGACGACTTCGCTACGCTCGCGATGACTTTTTCGGAAGACCCTGACACTTCGGGCAATGGCGGTGACCTTGGGACTGTCCCGGAATCCTCTCTGCGGAATATCGATCCGGGCACGCGCGACGCGGTGATGAAGCTCAAGCCCGGACAATACAGTCCAATCATTACTCTGATCGATCCCGTGACCAAACATACGGGATTCCGCATCGTGAAGATGGTGTCGAAAGAGCCTGCGGGGCAGCGCGATTTGTCTGATCCGCGCGTGCAGCAGGCCATTCGCTCGCAGCTTCACGACCGGCGCGAGCAATTGCTGAAAGCGGCTTACTACGAGGTGCTGCGCGATTCTGCGAAGGTGGAAAATTACTACGCGAAGAAAGTGCTGGATAGCAATGGGCTGGCAAACTAGGTATTGAACTTCACTGCTCTCTGGTACTCACTCGACGATCGCCAGCACGTCTCCCGCGTTCACTGCCGCGCCGACACTCACTGAGATTTTCTGGATCCTTCCCTTCTTCGGCGACTTAATTTCGTTCTGCATCTTCATCGCCTCCACCACGGCCACCCCGGCGCCAGCTTCCACCTCATCTCCTTCGCCGGCCAGCAGGCGCACCACCTTGCCCGGCATAGGCGCGACGATCTTCCTGGGACCGTGATCGTCGCCGGCACGGCTGCGGCCACGTAGGGAGCGTGGATCGCGAACTTCAACAGCGAAACGCCTGCTTCCCGCCCACAAATACAGATCATCCGCTACTCGCTCTGACTTCACCTCATGCGCCAGGTTCCCAATGCGCAGCGAGAGCACATCCGGGCGAACGAGAATGGCGTCGACATCCAAATCTTTTCCATCAAGACAGCAGGACCATGCTCCGTCGGCACGATTGAGGTCGAGCCGGTAATGCTTGCCGTCGATAATTACGTCGTAGAGCATGTAACCCAGTCGTCAGTAGCCAGTACCCAGTTGCCAGATTCTCGAACCGTAGTCGGATTGCCTAATGAAGAGCTTCGGTGCGACTTGCATTCTTCCAGTTAGCAGCACTTTCAGGCGAACAGCTGGGGCCACTGACAGCCGCGCTGTTGCCCGCACCCGATGCCGTTGAGCTCAGGGCGGCAAACACACCGGCAGCGATAGCCGCGACTTCCTCCGCGTTCGAATCGTCTGAATTCTCTTCACTCCGTTTCAACATCCGGTCAAGGAATCCGGTATCAAGCCTGGCAGCGCGAAAATCCGCATCGCGCAAGATGCGACGGAACAATGAGATGTTCGTTTTGATCCCGCCCACAAAGTATTCGTCGAGGGCACGCATCAGCCGCGCGATGGCTTGCTCGCGATCCGTGGCGTAGCCGATCAGCTTGGCCAGCAGCGGGTCGTAATCAATCGGCACCGTCCAGCCTTCATACATTCCGCCATCAACGCGGATTCCCGGACCGGAGGGCTCCTGCAGCAAAGTAATCTTGCCCGGGCTGGGGAAATAATTGTTGTCGGGATCTTCCGCGTAAATTCGGCACTCGATCGCGTGGCCACGGATGCGCACATCGTCCTGTTTGAATGGCAGCTTTTCACCCGCGGCAATACGAATCTGCAAGTGGACCAGATCGAGGCCGGTGATCAGTTCCGTTACCGGATGCTCCACCTGCAAGCGCGTGTTCATCTCCAGAAAATAAAAATTCTTTTGTTCATCCACCAAAAACTCGACCGTGCCCGCGTTGGTGTAACTTGCGGCCTGCGCTACGCGAACCGCGACTTCGCCCATGAGGCTCCGCATGTCAGCATCGACGATCGGCGAAGGCGCTTCTTCGAGAACTTTCTGATGGCGACGTTGCAGCGAGCACTCGCGCTCGCCCAGGTAGATGGTGTTGCCGTGTTCATCGGCCAGCACCTGCATTTCAATGTGGCGGGGATTGACGATCGCCTTTTCGATGTAAACTTCGCTGTCACCGAACGAACGCTCCGCCTCGCTGCGCGCCGCTTCCAGAGAGGACTTCAGTTGATCGGGAGCGTGCACCAACCGCATGCCTTTGCCACCGCCGCCGGCTGCGGCCTTCAGCATCACTGGATAACCAATCTTCGCAGCCACCTGCTCGGCTTCCTGATACGATTCCACGCCCCGCGAGGTACCGGGGACAAACGGAACGCCGGCACGCTCCATGGCCCGACGCGCGCGTGTCTTCGAGCCCATCGCATCCATTGCAGCCGCAGTCGGCCCGATGAATTTCACCCCCGCATCGGCGCAGGCCTGCGCGAACTTCGCATTTTCGGAGAGAAAACCGTAACCAGGATGAATGGCGTCTGCACCGGAGCGCTTCGCAACGTCGAGAATCTTACCGATGTTGAGATAGGATTCGCTGGCCGCTGCAGCGCCAATGGGATAGGCTTCGTCAGCTTTGCGGACGTGCAGCGCGGCACGATCGACGTCGGAGTAAACCACGACCGCGGCAATGCCCATTTCGTGGCATGCGCGGAGTACGCGCACTGCGATCTCCCCACGATTTGCAATCAGGATTTTCTTGAACATCTTCTGTTAAAACATCGGCAACAATCAGCAACCGGATTGGCAAACTCACGATTTTACCGGAGATTCGATTGCTGCGTTGGCCTTGCCAATCTGCAACAATAAGAACACAAAGAGAATGAGAAGTTCAGGTTCGATCGGGTGGCGATAGCGCGCGTGGGGAAAGACGAAATAGTAAGTTGTGGGATAGGTGAGGATAAGTCCGGCGAAAAGCCATGCTGCATGCCGCTTTTGCCGCAGCGCCCGTCCCAAGCCCCAGATTGCAATCACGGATGATGCCAAAAACAGCGAATTGCGAAAATCCCAGGGTGCGCGGCTGTTGGTATCTTTCGGCACTCCATTCCAGTAATAGAAAAGTCGCTTCAGACTGACTATGGCAAAGCGTCCGGGATTTTCGCGGACCCAGTCGAAAGCGAGACGCTTGCAGTCGGCAGCATAGGCTAACTCACCCATGCGCTGGAATTTCTCGAACTCCAGTTTGTTTAGATTGGGCTGGAGATACGCCATCAGCATGCCTTCTGCGCCCTTCGAATTGCCCAGGCGGAACTGAAGGCCGAAATCGTCGCGCAGAAAAACAACGCGTCCAAAGACTTCATAATTTCGGACCAGCCACGGCGACAGCACTAAAAGGAAAACCGTCGACGACAGGAGCACGCCAGAAAACGATGGCAATCCTTTCTTAAATCGCTGCCGCCACACCCAAAGACCGCAGAATGGCAGGAAGGCCAGCATCGATGGATTGGCCAGCGCACCGATGCCCCACAAGCCTGCGAAGATCACCCAGCCTCGCCAGCCTTGCCACTCCTGCAGTTCAAGTGCGACTAGAAAGATCAGGCTCAGAATCAGCGGAGTGAAGGTTGTGTCCCAAATCCAGTGTATCGACCAATACCAGATGTAGGGATTCAGCGCCCATCCCCACACCGACCAGCGCGCAACACGTTCGTCGAATGTTTTCTGTGCGATCAGATAAATCGGAATCGTGGTAACCGCGGCGAAGAGACTATTGATGCTCAGCAGAACCCAAGCCGAGGCATAGGTAAAAATGCCGAAGAGTTTGAAGACGCCAGCCATCAGATAGGGATAAAGCGGCGGCTCCCAGGCGGTGGGGCCGGTGTTGCCCCCGTAGGGATTGCTGAAACCTTGTCCCTGTGCGACGGAACGAGCCACACGGCCCATTTCCCAACCGAAGGCGAAGTGATCTTCCTGCGGGCGCATGCGGTATTGATGGAAGATGCCGATCATCGCGATCTGCAAAGCGAACGACAAGAGAACCAGCCGGAATAAAAGTTTCGGAATCGGAGGAGGGAACGGTCTTTCCATCGAGCGGAAGTGTATCAGGAGCAGTACATCTTATTCTGGAGGCATGCGGACGAAGCTCACGGAAAACGGAGCCTGCGGTTTCGTCCCGCCGAGAGCCTTCGCCCAATCTCCACGGCGACCGAAGCGATAACGCAGTAGTGTCCAGATGGCGAGCCAGCCATCGGAGTGACGAATCTTTTTGCCTTCGCCGGCAGAGCGTGGAGTGTAGGAAACCGGAACCTCTGCAATGCGCTTGCCCATGCGGCAGAGCTTGGCCGTTACCTCGGGACAGAATTCGAAGCGATGGCATTCCAGGCTGATTTGCGCGAGCAAGGAGCGGCGGAAAACTTTATAGCAAGTGGCTTCGTCGTGGATACCGGCGCCGTAGAGCAAGTTGGTGAGATGGGTGAGCAGCTTTGCGCCCAGAAAAAATCGCAGGCCGCGCTCGGGACGATCCGGGCGAACGCCGTAGACCACATCAGCGAGGCCTTGCTCAAGAGGGCGCAATAGTGCGGCGTAGTCTTGCGGGTCATATTCGAGATCGGAATCCTGAATTAAAACATACTCGCCGCGGGCATACTCGAGCGCGGTGCGGATGGCCGCGCCTTTGCCGCAGTTTTTTTCGTGGAACACCACAGTTACAACTTCGGCGAGCGGCATGGTGCGGAGCTTTTCACGCGTGCCGTCAGTGGAACCATCGTCGACGATGATGATTTCCTTCTTTACCGGCGAGGCGTGGATGGCGCGGAGCAGTTCGTCGAGGTGCGCGGCCTCATTGTAAACGGGCACCAGGACGGACACGCATCCTGTCCACCGGTCATTCGCCGCGGCCGCGGCATGGCGCGGCGATGGCTGCATTGAGGCCACACTCATAGAAAAACTACCCGTTCAGAAACCCGCTAAGTCGTCTGTTCTAAGCATAGTATCATCTGTAAATTCGCTTACTTGGCCCCAGATCACTTGGGTGAGACGACCAGAACTGTAGGCAGCCCGCATCCAACCAAAATATGGTTTCTTCTAAAACGGCGGTCGACGAGGACACAATCGATTCGTTGCAAAACTCCTCGGCACAGCCTGTCTGGAAACGTGTTTCTCTCCTCACTCTGGCCTCGTTGACCGTTGCTGCTGCCGTCTTGCGCTTCCTGTTTCTCGCGCGAAAGCCGTTCTGGTTTGATGAGTGCTTCAGTGCGGAAGCTTCTCGCCTGAGTTGGGGCGACTTCTGGCGGCTGATGTGGTGGCGGGAAGCAAATATGTCGCTGTATTACGTGCTGCTGCGAGGATGGCTGCATTTTGGCTTCAGTCCATTCTTCATTCGCAGCTTCTCCGTGGCTATTTCCCTGCTTGTCTTGCCCGCCATCTACTGGCTGGGCTGCGAGCTGTTTGACCAGCGAGTGGCGCTAATCGCGGTCGCCCTGATGACCTTCAACGCTTATCACATTCGTTATGCGCAGGAGGCGCGCAGCTATTCTCTGCTGGTGCTGTTGACCACTCTGTCGAGTGGATTTTTCGTTGCGATGATGCGAAATCCCTCGCGGCGTAACCGTTGGGGTTATGTGCTTACCAGCGTTTTCGCGGTCTACGCCCACCTGTACGCCTTATTGCTGGTAGCGGCGCAATGGACCTCTGTGCGCGGTTTGCAGCGCACTCAGCAACCTCGGATATGGCTTCGAAAAACATGGGCCTGGATTGGAATCGCGGTGCTGCCTTTGCTGGTGTTTGCGGCCAAGACAGGCGCGGGGCCGATTCGCTGGATCATACGGCCCGGTCTCCGCGATGTAGTAGAGTTCGCCGAACACCTGGCGGGCAACGCTGGACTTCCTCTACTTCTGCTTTATGTGGCCACGTGCATAGCTGCAATCGTGCCGCAGGGAAAAGTGCCCTCGCTGTTTCGTCCCGGAGTTGCTTCAGATTCGTGGACGCGGCAATTTCTGCTGATTTGGCTGCTCTTTCCTGTCGTACTCACATTATTGTTGTCTCTGGCGCGACCGATTTTTCTAGGGCGCTACTTCATCTTCTGCCTACCGCCCTTGATCATTCTGGCTGCGGCAGGTCTGGCGCGGCTACGCAGCACCCGACTGCTCGCCCTGAGCCTTGCGGCCATGCTTCTGCTTTCGATGCAGGGAACGGTCCGCTATTACGACCATGACTTCGATCTGGAGCGCGATGGCTCGGGAGTTGCCACGGACTACATCCTGGCGCACACGCGGCCCGGCGACGCCATTTTGTTTTACATCCCGGGCGCTCGCGCTCCCTACGAGTTCTTTAAGTCGATTCGCACCGCGGCCGGTTCACAAACCGGCGTATTGGCGGGACCGGAGATTATCTATCCTCATCATGGCGACGGCCTTCGATATCGTGACTTCACAGGTAAGCTCGGCGCTGACTTCATGCGCTCTGTGCCGGGCGGCTATGCACGAGTTTGGCTGGTGCTGATGGATAACGGGATAGCTGGCCATCCCGATGCCACTATGCTAATGATCAACGAGATCCTGGGCGAGGTCTTTCCTCGAGTTGAGCGCGAGCAATTCCCCCAAGTGGAAGTCAGGCTATACAGCAAGCCATGATTCGCTGAACATGATCTGCGGAACATGATCCGCGGAATTCGCAATCACTTCCCTGGTAAGTGAAACCTCGTGGGCGGTAGACTGCGGAGGAGGTGTGATCACTACAGTAGGGCTGCTCTCACTTAGGTTGGTATTATTTTGGCTGGTCCAGCGTAATGCCTTGTGTTCCCGGCTGCTTCTCGGCTTTGGCTTTCTTGGTAAGCAGAGTCTGATCAACCCAGTGGTCAGCGGTCTTCAAATCTTCCTGACGGGCTGCAAGGTCATCGCATTCTACGTCAGCCTTTTCGCGGTACATCAGGTTCAGATAGGCCATGGCGTCGTCGTAATCAGGACGTAACTGGATCGCCTTGTTCAGACTTTCAATGCCCTCCTGAATCGCGGGTCCGTTCTTAGTCTTCAGTTCGGCGCAAACTTGTTTCTGATCTTTGTTCTTGGGGTTCAGGTTCTCGTCCGGCTTCATGCCCAGTTTCGCGCGCTCTTCCATGCGCGGCTGGTAGCAGGCCGTCCAATCGATGACGCCCACCGAATAGTATGGCTCTGGATCATTGGGATCCAAGTCTCCAGCCATGCGGTAATACTTCTTGGCATCGTCGAACTTCTTCATGTTCAGGTACAGGTACGCGATTCCTTTGGCGGAGTTGACTTTCTGATCGCGGGCCGCCCCAGCCATTGAGAGCACGCTCTGATATTGCTCGATAGCCTGCTCCGCCATTTTGTTGTTGTCGGGAGTGTCAGCGCCGGGAATATATTGCTGGGCAAAGGCGGTGGCCAAATACATTTTGGCGTTGATCAGAGTGGGGTCTAAAGCAACACTCTGTTGAAAATGGTCGATGGCTTCTTCGTACTTGGCGTTTTTGTACGCGGTGACGCCCTTGTTGAGCTGGTCACGGGCACGCAGTTTGCTGCAGCCCACGGAAGAAAAAAGCGCCAGCATGGCGGCAGCCAGCGTTAATAGCCGAATCTGTTTATTCATTGCGGTATAAGTCTCCCTTGCCACAGCATCTGCCACAGCATCCTAGGCCCAGAGACACCGGATTGACAAGTGCTGGTCGAGCGTTTTAGCGGAAGCAGCACGGAACCTGAGGTTCCCGTGCGCGGGCGGAATGCAGGGCGCGCACTTCCTCGCGCTTCTTCATCACTAGTCTAGCGTCTTGGGCGCTTCTTCTAGCCGCCCGCTTCGATCTTAGCGGTAATCAGACCGACTTTATCTACTCCCGCAGCGTGCGCGATATCGATCACGTTGGCCACATCGGCAAAGGGAATCGCATCATCGCCCTTCACAAACATGACTTTCTCAGCGCGGGTTTTATAGATATCGGCCAGACGTCCCTGCAGATTGTCCCAGGTAGCATCTTCCTGGTTGATCTTCAAACCAGGATCCTGACCGGCTCCGCGATCGAGCAATTGCACCACGATGGTGCGGTCCGGGGTGTTGTTCTTGGGCGCGTTCGGCGGAGGCGGCTGAGGCACCAGCGCATCCAGACCTTTCGGCGTCAGAGGCGTGATCACCATGAAAATGATGAGCAGCACCAGCAGCACGTCAATCAGCGGAGTGACGTTGATGTTGGCGCTTTGCCCCCCGCCACTTCCCATTGCCATACTCATTGTCGAATCTCCTCTATTGCCCAGGCGTTGGAGCGGTGGGCGGAGCGTTTGGAGTGCTCTTTCGCTGGTCGGTGAGCAGGCCCAGATCATCCACACCGGCGGCACGTACAGCGTCCACTACCTGGACGACGTTGCCGAAGTGAGCGCGGGCATCCGCTTTAAGATAGACCTCTTTGCTGGTGCGATTGGTCAGGCGATCCTTTACCTTACCGGTCAAGCTATCGACCGCGACCTTATCGGAGCCGAAGTAGACCGTCCCATCGCGCATCACCGAAACCAGCAGCGCATCTTCCTTGTCGGCATCCTGCATCGGCGTGGGGTTGTTCACCTTGGCCATGTCGACGCTAATACCTTTCTGCAACATCGGGGTGATCACCATGAAGATGATCAGCAACACCAACATCACGTCCACCATCGGTGTGACGTTAATGTCGGAGTTGACATTTGCCCCTTCATTTCGTTTGGCTAATGACATAGCTTCTCCATAAAGCAGTTGCCGACGGCCAGTTGCCGGCTACCAGTAAAAGCTTCGCCGCAGGGTTGGGAAGGCCGGCGCTGGGAATCATCCCAGCGCCGGACAAGCAACTCATTGCGGAGGTCCAGCCCTAAAGACTCTTAGGAACTAGGACCGGCGAACATCCCGCCGCTTCAGGAAGTAATCGATCAGTTCGCTCGACGAATTGTCCATCTCCACATCGAACGCTTCCACGCGGCCGGTGAGGTAGTTGAACATCATGACGGCCGGAATCGCGACTAGCAGCCCGAAAGCCGTGGTAACCAGCGCTTCCGAAATGCCGCCTGCGACCGCACCCAGACCGGTAGCCTTCTGCTCGGAGATACCTTTGAAGGCGTTCAGAATGCCCATCACGGTACCGAACAGTCCCACGAACGGGGCTGTGGAACCGATGGTGGCCAAGCCGCCCAGTCCGCGCTTCAGCTCGGCGTGGACGATGGCTTCAGTGCGCTCAAGAGCGCGCTTGGAAGCTTCAATGGTCTCGCCGGGGATAGCTCCGGGGCTATCCTGGTGGGCCTTGAATTCCATGAGGCCGGCGGTGACAACCTTGGCCAGATGGCTCTTCTTATTGCGCTCGGCGACCTTAATGGCTTCGTCGATGCGGCCATCGCGCAAGGCTCCGGCAACGGCGGGAGCGAAGGCGCGAGATTGTTTGCGGGCTGCGTTGTATGCCATGGCGCGATCAATCATGACGCCGATCGACCAGCCGGACATGATAAACAGGATGATGACCACGATCTTCGCGATGATACCCATTTGATGCCATAGCGAAATCGGATCCCAAGCCACGTTTCCGCCTTCTTGCACAATCCAGGCGGCGGCGTGGGGTACATGGCTGACTACCATTGCTGCTGCATTAGCTAACATGAGTTGCTTTTCCCTCCTCGGAACTTCTTAGGCTTTGATGCGAAATTCTGTACGCATTGCAAGACTTAACGGCAGAAAATCGCCGTTGGCGCTCCGCGTTTCGCATACCTAAATGAAAGGTACGGCGGCCGCGCCCGTTCAAGGGGCTCTCCCGGCCACCGTTTTGATGGGAAGGGGAGGGCCATTCCACTCTACGTTGCTGCGTTTCCAACTGCTGGAGTCTAGCCTCCAGCCAGCGTGAAGTTAACCAGTACTTCCGTATCCACTTCGACCGGTTCGCCATTCAGCAGGTACGGCCGGTACTTCCACTGCTTTACGGCATCGATGGCCGCGGGAGCCAGCATTGGATGCCCGCTCACCAGCGTAAGGTTTTCGATAGAACCATCCTTGGCGATCACAGCATGCAGCACTACCTGGCCTGAGATGCGGGCTTGCCGCGCCAGAGGCGGATAGTTCGGGTTAACCCTGCGGACCAAAAGACCTGCCGAGACGCCCTGGGAAACTCGGACACGTTGCGGCGCCGCAACTTTAGGCACGGCCACAGGAGTGGAACTGATAATGCCGCCAATCACGCCGCCCATCTGTCCGCCAGGAATGCCTCCGGGAACGCCTCCCACGACGCCGCTCGCAGCCATCATCGGCGGAGCTTCGTCTTCTTTAATCATCTGAATTTTCTGGGGAATTTTGGTGGGTGTGCGCAGAGCGCCATTCACGATATCGGTTTGTACCTGATGCACCACATGCACAGGAGCGGCTGCTGGAGGTGGTGGTGGCGGAGGCGGGGGTGGGGCCACCAGAAATGTCATTAACTGTTGCTTCGGCAGAGCTTCCGTAAAGATGAGGGGCATCAGAACCATGAGGCCGATCAAACCTATTTCAAGGATGATGGCAAATGTCGTGGTGCGTCCCCGCTTCGTTTTCAGCCTGCCGCCCGATTCCAGAAGGCTATCTTCAAACATGAGAAATTCCTCCTACACAGAGCCTTACGTAAACTTAGACACCGACAGCTTCCCCTTTGCTCCCAAACTCACTACAAAATCCGAACAAGACCAAATTGCCCAGTCCAGCCCGGCAAAGCCTTACAAACAAAGATCAAATTGCATCCGCCACTGACCTCAGTTCGGGCTTACTTTGCCCGGCCAGCCATGGCATTCGGCCGCTTGCCCTTTTCGATCCTCCAATCCTGATAGGCAACCAGGATGGGGGCGGCAATGGCGATCGACGAATACGTCCCGATTAAGATGCCAATTACGAGCGCAAGGCTGAATCCCCGAAGCACTTCTCCACCGAATAAATAGAGAGCAAGTACAGTAAGGAAGGTTAGTCCGGCTGTCAAGATGGTTCGACTCAGAGTTTGGTTGATACTCCGGTTGACGATCTCTGACAGTTTCTCCCG
This sequence comes from uncultured Acidobacteriaceae bacterium, assembly GCA_963789625.1. GTDB lineage: Bacteria > Acidobacteriota > Terriglobia > Terriglobales > Acidobacteriaceae > Sulfotelmatobacter. The sequence continues at coordinate 435,268 of CAWBLK010000012.1, forward strand.
CCGCATGAGTTTAATGTTTTCCCGGATGCGATCAAATACCACGATCGTGTCGTTATTAGAGTAACCAATCAAAGTGAGAATCGCGGCGATGACGGTGAGGGAAATGTCTTTGTTGAGCAGGGAGAATGCGCCGACGGTGATTAGAGTGTCGTGGAAAACGGTGACCACGGCGGCGATGCCATAGATCAATTCAAAGCGAAAACCCAAATAAATCAACATTCCGGCAAGGGAATAAGCTGTAGCCAACAGGGCCTGACGGCGCAACTGCGCCCCCACCTGCGGTCCCACGATCTCGACGTTGCGCACCCCAAAATCCGACAGGAAGAAGCCATCTGGAAGAGACGCGACCACGGCGGGATCGACCCCTCCCTTCAGTTGATCGAACGAACTGAGTACGCCGCCTTGCCCCTTGTCCCGGGCATCGACGACGGCCTGGGCTTGCTGGGTGTATTTCTGGTCGGCATCGGAGCCCAGATGCATCGGGTCTTTATCCATCAGGTAATTCTTGATGGCCAGTGAACTGGAATTATTCAAATCCACTTTGCCCGCGGGAATGTTGGTTTCCAGCGTCTGGATGATCTTGTTCTTTCCGTTGTCGAGGGCCTGTTCGCTGGTTTCCTGCACATCGAGGTCGATCAGCACCTCGTTGTTCGAAGGCACGTCATAGCGCTGGATCTTCGCATTGTGCAGGCCGGCGCGGTCCATGGCGGAGCGCAAAGCATTGTCGTTCGGCGTGTGCGAGAACTTTACGTAAACAAGAGTCCCGCCGCGGAAGTCCACGCCGTACGGAATGTGGTGCCAGAACAACATGGAAAACAGGCCCGCCACGCTGAACACGAGCGAGAAGGCGAGAAAATACCACTTCTTGCCGAGAAAATCGATGTTGGTATTGCTAAAGAACTCCACCAGTCTTACCCCTTATTAGAACTATGATTTCATCAATTCCTAGATGCTTAGCGCTTCACCGCGTTCTTTGCGGCTCAAAACCCAGTCGAAGATTGTGCGCGATACGAACACCGCCGTGAACAGGTTGGCCAGCAACCCGAACGTGAGCGTGACCGCAAATCCCTGCACCGGGCCAGTGCCGAAGAGGAACAGAATCGCGGCCGACACGATGGTAGTGACGTGCGTGTCCACGATGGTGATCCAGGCGTGACTGAAACCCTGATCCACAGCCGAGGGCGGCGTCTTGCCGTTGCGCAACTCTTCGCGAATGCGCTCGAAAATCAGCACATTGGAATCTACGCCCATGCCGACGGTAAGGATCACGCCGGCGATCCCGGGCAGCGTTAACACTGCCCCAACGTAGCCCATGAATCCGAGCAGGATGACCAGATTCAACAGGAGAGCAATGTCGGCATTAATGCCGGCGGCGCGGTAGTATATCAGCATGAAAATCAGCACCACGAGCATGCCGACCACGGCGGCGCGAACCCCCGCGCGGATCGAATCTGTGCCGAGTGACGGCCCGACCGTGCGCTCCTCGAGATATTTAATGCCCGCAGGCAGCGCACCCGAACGCAGGATCATGGACAAATCCTTGGCCTGCTGCTGGTTCATGCTGCCGCCGCTGATGGTGCCGGTGTCGCGGATAGCTTCCTTGATATTCGCGACTTCCTGAACTTTGCCGTCGAGGACAACGCCCAGACTCTCGCCCACATGCGCCGAGGTAAAGGCATAAAAGCGCTGGCCGCCTTCGCCGGTAAGGGTGAAGGCCACGTCAGGCTGGCCATTCTGGTCGGTGCTGGCTTGCGCATCGCGCAAGTCTTTTCCCCGAACGGCGGAAACGCGGGACACGAGATACCAAGATTCTTCACCGGAGGCTGCTCCGGAAGCCGCGTGGCCGGGGAGCAGCATGGCATCAGGCGGCAAAATTCCGCCTTTTTCCTGCAAAGCGGCTTGTTCGCTGGGGTACGGACCGCCCAACACCTGCTTGATCTCAAGCATGGCGGTGGACTGCATGATGTCCTTCACACGGCCGGGATCGTCGACCCCGGGCAACTGGACCAGAATCTGGTACTGCCCGAGGCCGTGCTCCTGGATGGTCGGCTCGCTTACACCGAGAGAGTCGATGCGGTTGCGGATGGTTTCAATGGCCTGGGTTACGGCCTTGCTCTTCAGCTCACTGAGCGTCTGGGGCTTCATGGTGAGCGTAAAAGTGTTGTCCGCTCCCGAACCCAGGTTGTACTCGGGCAGGCGCTCGGACACGATATCCAACAGGTCTTTGCGCGCATCCGGCGGGACGCCCTTCAGCACAACCCGGTCGGGACTGTTTTGCGCATCGGGCTTCGAGATATCGGCAAAAGTGATCTTGCGCTTATTGAGTTGTTCTTTAAGGACTTCGATCGCATTGTCGGAATCAATATTGATCGCGTCATTCACCTGCACCTGCAGGATCAAGTGGGTTCCACCCCGCAAATCCAGCCCAAGGTTAATGCGCTTGGTCATGGCGTCGAGCAAGCCCGCGCCTGAAAAGCTCTGCGGAAGGCCGAATATCCCGAACAGGAAGACCAGCAGAACACCGACGATGAGAGCCAATTTCCAGAGAAGATTCTTATTCATAACGACAGATCCCGATGTTTTTGTGCCACGATTATTTGGTCTTAGTTTCTTCCTCTGTGGTCGTGACTTGGGTTACCGAGGCCTTGGTCACTTCCACCACAATGTTGTTGGGAGGAACGCGCAGGTGAACGGAATCGTCCTTCAACGCCATAATCGTTCCCCGCAAGCCACCGCTGGTGGTGACTTTGTCGCCCGTCTTGAGCGCATCCAGCATGGCCGTCCATTTCTTTTGGCGGCGCTGCTGGGGAAGAATCAGCAAAAAATAAAAGATTCCGAAAATGAAAAGGAGGGGGGCAACGCTCAACCACCCCATTCCGCCGCTAGCTTGCACCGCCAAGAAAGATTGCATGTTTAGACTATCTAGGATCACCCAACTATATTCACTGGACTTCCAAACCCAATCTGCGAACAACCGCCCACGCTTACATTCGCCGCAGTCCTGTCATTTCACGACGGGAGTTCGAATCGATTCCGGCCGGATTTTGACTTGTCAAACCCACTGCCCAGGCTTGAATCCGGGAAGGCGTTCGCGAGGGAGGATCACGGTTACGGCCGAGACCAGGCGCTAGATAAAACGCGATCCTTCCCCAAGTCGAATAGAATGACGCACCCGCCGCATAGTGTCAAGGTAGAAACTCAGGTTATGCAGGGTATTTAAGACCTGAGCCAGCACTTCATTGGAAGCATAAAGATGCCGCAAATATGCCCGCGAATAACGCTGGCACACCCGGCAGCCGCAATTGGGGTCAAGCGGACCGGCATCCTGAGTATAGCGCGCTTGCTTGATGGAGATTTTTCCTTCCGAGGTGAACAGCAAGCCGTGGCGCGCGGCGCGCGTGGGAAGAACGCAATCCATCATATCGACGCCGAGACGCGCGTATTCGACAATTTCCTCGGGCGTGCCCACCCCCATCACATAGCGTGGCTTGTCTTTGGGCAGATATTCGAGCGTGGCTTCAATGACCTCGCGCGTGCGCTCGCGAGGTTCGCCGACGCTAAGGCCCCCGATGGCGTAGCCATGAAATCCAATTTCGATAGTCCGCTCGGCGGATTCTTTTCGAAGAGCCAGGTCCATGCCGCCTTGGACGATGCCGAACAGCGATTGCGTGCAGCCTTCTTCAACCTTGTCATTCCGACCGTTCCCGAAGGGATCGGGAGGAACCTGCTTTTTCTCGTCCGCTCCTCCAGTCAGAACCGGCTGAGAACTGAGAATTGAGAACTGAGAACTGTTCCACGGCACTTCGTGCTTATGCTCTTCAAAATATTTCTTGCTGCGCTCGGCCCAGCGCAGCGTCATTTCCATCGAAGCCTGCGTGCGCGCGCGGTCGGCGGGATACTCCGTGCACTCGTCGAAGGCCATGATGATGTCCGCGCCGAGGCCGATCTGTACTTCCATCGATCTTTCCGGACTCAGGAAGTGAGATGAGCCGTCGAGGTGCGAGCGAAATGTGACGCCTTCTTCGGTAACTTTGCGCAGCTCGTTCAGGCTGAAAACCTGGAACCCTCCGGAATCGGTGAGGATCGACCGCGGCCACGCCATGAACTTATGAAGGCCGCCGAGATTGCGGATGGTTTCGACTCCGGGGCGCAGGTAAAGATGATAAGTATTGCCGAGAAGAATCTGCACGCCGAGCTCTTCGAGAACGTGCTGCGGCACAGTTTTGACCGTGGCGGCCGTGCCGACGGGCATGAAGACCGGGGTCTCGATTTCGCCGTGGGGCGTGCGCAAACGCCCGGCGCGTGCAGGGCCAGCGTGCGCTTCAACATGGAATTCAATGGACATGAAGTCTTTGCCTTGCGATTGTAGCAACCACGTTGTGGGGCCAGCGGATAGTGGTCAGCAGTTAGTGGTCAACGCTCAGCAAAGTCAGGATTTCGCCCCGAACACCGCCATCTTGCACAATTAACCTTCCCACGCTGACCGGCAATTTGAATCTTCGCGGGCCAGCGCTGCCGGGATTGAAATAGAGCACTCCATCTCGCATCTCCTGCTTGGGAACATGGCTGTGGCCGCTGATCACCGCCGAGAATCCAGCCGCTTGCGGCTTGAGATCCAATTCGGCGAGGTCGTGCAGCATGTAGATTGAAACGCCGCCGGCTTCGAAAACTTCTGCCTTGGGAAGCCGTTTCGCCCAGTCATCCTTATCGACGTTTCCTCGCACCGCGGTGACGGGAGCGATGGCAGCAAGTTGCTCCAGTATTCCGGACGCGCCGACGTCGCCGGCATGAAGAATGTGATCCGAGCCGCGCAGCGCATCCATGGCTGCGGGGCGCAACAGGCCATGCGTGTCGGAGATGACGCCGATCAAGATGGAGGACTTCAACTACTCCCCTTCCGCGACCACCCGGCGCAAATTCCGAACGTCCTCTTCCAGAACTTGAAAATGCTGATATTCGCGCTCCAGCATTGCTCCCATGGAAATTCGTGGGTTTTGGTAGAGCATCGGGCTGACGCTGGGACGCCGCAAGCCCACGTGAATCTCTCTTACCCCGGTTTGTTTAATAATGCTGGCGGCATTGTGTTCAGCGATCCCTCCGCAGGCCATGATCGCGATCCGGCCACGAGCAGCCTTGACCAGCCGCTCGATCACAGGCGCGCCTTGTTCTACGGTTGATTCTCCACCGGAAGTCAGGAGACGATCTGCACCGGTTGAGCAGACATCTTCCAATGCGCGGAAAAAATCCGCGGACATGTCGAAAGCTCGGTGGAATGTAACATTCAGCGGCCGCGCCAGTTCGACCAATTCGCTGGTGCGCTCAACATCGACATGGCCGTTCACATTCAAGATGCCGAAGACAATCCCATCGGCTCCCATCTTTTTGGTGGTCGCAATGTCGCGCCGCATGGTCTCGAATTCTTCATCGGTGTAGCAGAAATCCCCGCCTCGTGGGCGGATCATTACTTGCATGCCAATGGAAATTCCGGCTCGTGCCAGTTCAATCAACCCGGCGCTGGGAGTTACGCCGCCTTCGAGCAAGACGCTGCAAAGCTCAATGCGAGCCGCACCACCGCGCTGGGCGGCAAGCGCGGAGGCAAGGGATTCTACGCAAACTTCGATCGAGATGCGGTTGTTCATGCTTTAGATAGCGTAACCCGCGAGCATTCCTCGGGCTCGCTTGTTCAGGCTTTCAGAAACCAGCTCTCAGAAACAGGCTCTCAGAAACAAAGAGCCAATGATCCCGGAGAAGACAAAGGAATCATTGGCCCAACTCAATTCATACAAAAGCAGATCAGGCAGCGAGCGTAGTGCGTGCCGTTTCGATTCCATCCAGAGCCCGCCATAACATTTTGGCGGTATTCTCAGCCGCATCTAGCGCGGCTTGCGCTTTTTCCGGATTGGCCGCGATGCGATTCTCCAATTGCTTGCGCCAGACATTTGAGTGGTAGATATCGGCAGTGGCATGCAGCGCGAAGTAGCCGCAGGTTTTGTCGTCGGCACCATACATCTTGCGCAGCCCGCGTTCTTTCTCGGTCGCAATGCGAGGCACTTGCGATTCGTAGACATAAAAGCGGCCAGCGCTTCTTCCGCCGTGCCTTCGCTGGCTACGTGATGGAAGTGCCGCATCAGTTCCCGGATCTCGGCCGCCGGCAAATGCCATCGCATGTCCCGGCTCGATCCCATGCCTTCGGCAAAGTCGAGCCAGAGTTCAGAGTGAGGGACGGAATCTTTTCCCGATCCTTTTCCCGATTCACCCGCGGCGCCCTTCTCATCACACATGTTGGCCAGCACCGCACGCCGCAACTCGCCTTCGTCCAGGCGAACGGCAAGTTCGGCCAGATACGATGGGAACGCCTCCACATGATGGTAGTACTGCCGGGCATACTCGCTGCAGATCCTCGCGCCGCAACTTGCCGGCCGACCATGCCCTATAAAACGGATGGCAGAGCAGATCATATTTCGCGATCGACGCTTCCAGTTGCTCGAAGAACTGAGTGCTATTCATGATGGCCTCCTGGTTCGGGTATGAGCAATTACTATACGGACGAGGCCGCAGGTCGGCAAGTGATTGGAATTACCGCGTCGCCAACTTGCTAGAATGTAAGCACGACGATGCCGTTCACGGAACAATTCGACGTAGTCGTGGTCGGCGCCGGCCATGCCGGATGCGAGGCCGCGATGGCCGCGGCGCGCATGGGGCTGAAGACCGCGCTCTACACGCTCAATGTCGACTTGATTGCGCAGATGTCGTGCAACCCGGCGATCGGTGGCATCGCCAAAGGACACCTGGTTCGCGAAGTCGATGCGCTCGGCGGCATCATGGGCGAGATTACCGACGCGGTCGGAATTCAGTTCCGTCTGCTCAACACTTCGCGCGGCCCGGCGGTGTGGTCGCCGCGCGCGCAATGCGATAAGCAAGCTTACCGGCTCAAGATGCGCGAAGTGCTGGAGTCGCAGCCGAATCTGAAGATCAAGCAGGCGGAAGTCGCGGAGCTGATTTTGGAAAGTTCTCAGTTCTCAGTTCACAGTTCCCAGCCCCGAAGCGATGTTGATTTTACTGAGAACCGAGAACTGAGAACTGAGAACTCGCAAGCCCGGGTTCTCGGCGTTCGACCTGCGCGACGGCCGCACCGTCGGCGCGCAAGCTGTGATCATCACTACCGGGACTTTTCTCAATGGCCTGATTCACTGCGGCGAGCAGCAATATCCCGCGGGGCGCTCCGGGGAACCGAGCTGCGGTTCTGCTGGGTGAAGCGCTGAAGAAGCTGGGCCTGCGCGGCTGCCGGCTGAAGACCGGAACGCCGCCGCGGCTGGATGGACGCAGCATCGACTGGTCGCGCTTCACGGTGCAGCCGGGAGACGCCGACCCTACGCCCTTCAGCTTCCGCACCAAGCGCGTGGCGCATCACGACTCGCAGGTGCCTTGCTACATCGCGTGGACTACGCGCGAAACTCAGCGCATTATCCGCGAGAACGTGCATCGCTCGCCGATGTACAGCGGGCAGATTCAATCGATCGGGCCGCGCTATTGTCCGTCGATCGAAGACAAGATCGTCAAGTTTCCCGACAAGGAGACGCACCAGCTTTACCTCGAACCCGAAGGCCTGAACACGCACGAAATCTACGTCAATGGCATGAGCACTTCGCTGCCGGTAGAAGTGCAGCTGGAGATCTTGAAGTCGATCCCCGGCCTGGAAAATGCTGAGATGCTGCGACCGGGATATGCCATCGAGTACGACTCGATCGATCCCACCGAACTGCAGCGCACTTTGGAAACGAAAAAGATTGCCAGCCTTTTTCTTGCGGGCCAGATCAACGGGACATCGGGATACGAAGAAGCTGCTTGCCAGGGCCTGATGGCGGGCATCAACGCGGCATTGCAAGTGAAGGCGCAGCCGCCGCTGATCCTCGACCGCACCGAAGCTTATACCGCGATCCTGATCGACGACCTCATCTCCAAGGGCACGAATGAGCCGTACCGAATGTTCACGTCGCGCGCCGAATTCCGCCTGCACCTGCGCATCGACAACGCCGACCGACGGCTCACGCCGCATGGCCGCCGCGTGGGATTGATCTCGGACGAAGCGTGGGATGATTTTCAAGCGAAGCAACAGCGGCTGGAGCAGATGAAGAAGTTGCTTGAACGCACGAGGCTGACGCCTGAAATGTTGGACAAGATCGCACTAACTTGTCATTCCGAGGAGCGAAGCGACGAGGAACCTGTTGTGGCCGGCGTCGCCCCAGAACCGGCCCGAGACTTAAGCGCGGCCCTAGGCCAAACCTGTGCCCAGCTGCTGAAGCGTCCCGAAGTCGTCATCGAGCAACTGGCGCCGATTCTCCGTGAGCTGGATCCGGTTTTCTTTGCGAGAGAAGAAGATATCCGTGAGAATCCGCGCGAATCCGTGGCCACGCTTTCTTCCGAAGTCCGCAACGAACTCAAGTCAGTGGAAACCGAAATCAAATACGAAGGCTACCTGCTGCAACAGCAGCGCGCTATGGAGCGGATGAAGAAGTCGGAGCAGCGGTCGATCCCCGGCTGGTTCGACTATCGCTCGGTCAGCGGACTCTCGCGCGAAATGCAGGAAAAGCTCACGCACGTGCAGCCGCGCACGCTGGCCCAGGCCTCACGCATTCCCGGAGTGACGCCGGCAGCGGTGTCGCTGGTAAATGTTTTCATTGAAATCCAGGCGAAGCGGCGCGAGCAGGCTGCGGCTATTTAGGGTTTTTTGGTTTTGAGTTCAGTATTCGTGAGGCTGTAAATTGAAAACACCTCCAAATTAACGCTGCATTAACAATCGAATATTACGCACGGGTTAATATCTCGGGAATGCCGCAAGAATCACTTCGCATCGAAGACCAGCCCGGAACGCAGCCAGGACAGCGCATTCTTCGCCTAGACGGCGCATTGGTAATGACCACGATGTTCGAATTCCAGGCCAAAGTCCGCGCCGACAAATCGCAGGCGCTGATCATCGATTTCACGAACGTCCCCTACGTGGATTCAGCCGGAATCGGCGCGCTGGTAGGTGCATACGTCACGCGGCAGCATGGTGGACGCAGCCTGGCGCTGGTCGGCGTGTGCGACCGCGTCCACAACGCGCTCGCAGTCACGCAGGTAGAACAGTTCTTCAACTTCTTCGACACTGTGAGCGCGGCAGAAAAAGTGGTCAGTGGCGTAGTGACCAGTGGCCAGAGGATTTTTCTGATCACTGAGTACTGACCACTGGCCACTGTTCTTGCGTTTGACTGCATTTCTCATCCCTCCTAAGATGAATTTCTCCTCACAGCTCATTCATGATCGGCCAGACCATTTCGCATTACCGCATCACCGGCCAGCTTGGCAGCGGCGGGATGGGGATCGTTTATGAGGCGCAGGATCTCGATCTACAGCGCCGCGTCGCGCTGAAGTTTCTGCCGCCGCAACTTTCCCGCGATCAAAATGCACTCGACCGTTTTCTGCTGGAGGCACGCAGCCGCATCGGCGCTGAACCATCCCAACATCTGCACCATCTATGCGGTCGAAAAAGTCGAGGGTGAGAAGGGAATGCCCAGTCGTTCATCGCCATGGAGTTGCTGGAAGGCGAGACTCTCGACCGGCGCTTAAATCTTGGAGCGGTTCCGCTGGACCGACTGCTGGAGTGGTGCATTCAGCTTGCCGATGCGCTCGATGCCGCCCACGCCAAGGGAATTATCCACCGCGACATCAAGCCCGCAAACATATTTGTCACTCAGCGAGGGCCGGTGAAAATTCTGGATTTCGGCTTGGCCAAGCTGACGCATTCCGGGATCGCTACGGAAACGATGGGAGCAACGCTGGATTCTCCGGGGCCGGTGCACCTCACTAGTCCGGGCGCAACTGTCGGCACCATCGCTTACATGTCCCCCGAGCAGGCACGAGGCGAAGAACTCGATGCGCGCACGGATTTATTTTCTCTTGGAGTGGTGCTCTACCAGATGGCAACCGGGCGCCTGCCATTCTCCGGTGCAACTTCGGCGGTAATCTTCCACGCCATTCTTCAGCTTGATCCGGTTCCCGCGCTGCAACTGAACGGCACGCTTCCGCCCAAGCTCGATGAAATTATCGCCAAGGCGCTGGAAAAAGATCGCGACCTGCGCTATCAGTCCGCCGCCGATCTTCGCGGCGACTTGAAACGGCTGAAACGGGATACCGAGTCAGGAAGAAAATCAACGCCGGCAGCGTCAGCCGGCATTCAGCCGCTTGCGTCCGGCTCGACTACAGCGCAGGCCTCTTCGGCACAAACCGCAGCTTCTTCGTCAACGGGCAGCGCGGCAACTCTTCCATCCGTCTGCAATCAGTCGACTCCGGCAACGCCGCAACACGCTTCGAAATTCCGCTTTCGTTTTATCGGCACCGCGATCGCCTTAGTGCTGGCAGGCTTTCTCGCGTATTCGATCTTCCTCCGCAAGCCTCCCGTTCCCTTCCAGAACTTTACCGTCACTAAGGTCACGGATGATGGCATGTCCGTCTCCGCCGCCATCTCGCCCGACGGCAAATATATTCTCAACCTCGTGCGCGATAACGGACTCGCCAGCCTGTGGCTGCGCAACGTCCCCACCAACAGCAATACGCAGGTGCAGCCTCCCGCCGATGTCTACTACAACGGCCTGCGTTTTTCGCCTGACGGCAACTACTTCTATTTTGTGCGCAGCGATCCGGGCAATCCGGAGCTGAAATTTCTCTACCGCTCGGCGCTGCTCGGAGGCACCCCGCAAAAGTTAGCGTCGGATGTCGACTCCAACATTACCTTTTCTCCCGACGGAAGCCGGCTGGCTTTCATTCGCAATGACAATCCCGAGCCGGGGAAATATCAGTTGATCGTTCGTGCTGCCGAAGGCACCAACTCACCGGAGAGCGTGCTTGCCAGCGGCGCAAATGCCGAGGGAATTTCCGCCCCCGCCTGGTCTCCCGATGGGAAGACAATTATGTGCAACGCCCTGCGGGCGGGATATCTGGAAAGCCTGGTCACAATCGATGTGGCGAGTGGGCGGAAAACTTTCCTTAACACAGGCGCCGAGGAATTTTTTGTATTTCCGACATGGATGCCCGATGGCAGCGGGGTACTCGGACTGGTTCATGAACAAGACACGAGTTTTCATCAGATGCAAATTGGGTTTCTTTCCTATCCCCAGGGAAAAATTTCTCCCATCACGCGCGACACGAATATTTATTCCGACCTGAGCATTGCGGCGAACGGTCAGGCCTTGGCGACGATTTTGAGCGAGGAACACTGGAACCTGTTCGTGATGTCCGCCTCTGGCGAGGCCCGCGCCGTAGCTCCGACCAACCAGAACACCAATTTCACATGGACAGCTGACGGACAGCTTATCGGCGATCAGCGGACTCTGCTCAATCGGGTCGATCCGGCCACGGGCGTCAAGAGTGTGATTACGCCCGAAGAGGGCCACCCGAGCGGCAATCCTTCAGCTTGCGCGGATGGCCGTTTTATTGTTTTCGAGCTGCTGTTTCATGGAGGGCCCGGTTACGACAATATCTGGCGCATCGACCCCTCGGGCGGAAACTTGAAACAGCTCACCACCGGCAAGCGCGATCAACTTCCCGTCTGCTCGTCCGATAGCCGCTGGGTGTACTACATCGAACAAGGAGACGAGGGAAAGCTGGCGCGCGTCTCGATCGACGGAGGAACGCCGCAGGTAATATCGGATTTGCCGATTTCCTACCGCAGTATCGACGTTTCGCCCGACGGCAAGCTCGCCGCATTTGCCACGCTCGAACACTCCGGCGAGCACAAGCAAAAGTTAGCGTTGGTTGCCACAGATTCCGGGAACAAGCGAAGCTGATGGAATTCGAGCGTCCGCTATTTGGATTCTTGCGCTTTGCTCACGACGGGAAAGCCGTCGTCTATACAACTCGCAGCAACGGCGTCGACAACCTCTGGCTGCAACCCCTCGACGGCTCGAAAGGCAAACAGATTACCAATTTCACTTCCGAACGGATTTACGACTTTCATTGGTCGTTCGACGGCAAGCAGTTGGCCTTAGTGCGCGGCCATACCGATTCGGATGTTGTGCTGATTAAAGACAACAAGGGCAGTGGTCAGTGATCAGTGGTCAGTGGACATTGGTCAGTTAAACCGGAAGAACTAACTGGCCACTGATCACTAGACACTGAACACTGCTGTCAACTAAAAAGGCGGCCATCGCTGGCCGCCCTTTTTCTATCTTACGAATTGTTAGCTGCGAAGTGGTTTATGCACCCTTCACGTTCTCGGCCTGCCAGCCCTTGGGGCCTTTGACCACGTCAAACTGCACCTGCTGGCCTTCCTGCAGGCTGCGGAAGCCGCTTGCCTGAATGGCCGAGAAGTGCACAAATACGTCCTCGCCGTTCTGGCGGCTGATGAAACCGTAGCCCTTGGCGTCGTTAAACCACTTCACTGTTCCTGTTTCCATGTGTTGCAATGTTCCTTTGTTGTTGATGTAGCGCTGAAACTTTGGAAGGCTTCTTCTGCAGGCAGGTCACGCGCTGGTTGAGCGGAGAAACTGGGTACTGCGAAAGAAATCTAAAGTCAAACGCAGCTAAATTGTAAGGGAAAAATCCCCGAAAATCCACAATATTTCTCCGATATCCCTATTAAGTACTTTTACATCAATGGCTTACGGCGGAGCGTGGCGAGGCTCTCGAGCCACGGCATTTGCCAGCAGCAGGGGAAAAGATACATCATCAAAGAGTCATGATTAGGAACAAATATTTCGGCAGGCTTTTGGTTCTGATTGCGCTGGTGACTCCGGCGTGGGCAGGAATTGTGGAAGACGTACGCTTGGCCCTCGCTCAAAATAATTTTTCGGCAGCGGAGGCCGACCTCAAGGCTTACCGAAGCCAGAATAGCGTGACGCCGGAATATATCGAGGCCTACTCATGGATGGGGCGTGCCGCGCTCAACGCTCACGACTACGATCAGGCGACGGCCTACGCCAAAGAGACCAGAGCCCTCGCGCTGGAACAACTTAAGCAGAGGCCTCTCGATTCTGAACCGCATCTGCCGCTCGCGCTCGGCGCGGCCATCGAAGTCCAATCTCAAGCGCTGGCGGCTCGCGGGCAGCGCACGCAAGCGGTCACAGTTCTGCAAAGCGCGTTGCACACCTACGGCAGCACTTCGATCCGCGCCCGCCTGCAGAAAAACCTGAACCTGCTTTCTCTCGAAGGAAAACCGGCGCCCGCAATCAAGGCGGAGCAATTTCTTGGGTCGAAGCCGCCGGTGCTGGCTCAACTCAAGGGTTCACCTGTACTGCTTTTTTTCTGGGCGCACTGGTGTGGCGATTGCAAAGCCGAAGCGCCCATCATCACGCAACTGCGAACGGAGTTTGCTCCCAAGGGATTGGCCGTGGTCGGTCCCACCAAACTTTACGGATACACCGCGCAGATTGAGCACGCATCGCCCGGCGACGAACTCGCCTATATAGATGCAGTGCGCCACCACTTCTACGCCGGACTGCTCGACATGCCAGTGCCCATCAGCAAGTACAACTTCGATGCCTACGGCGCTTCGACCACCCCTACGCTTGTGCTGCTCGACCGTGCGGGCAAGGTGGCGATGTATCATCCGGGGGCGCTGCCTTACGATCAGTTGAAGGCCGAGATTGAGAAGGTGGTCAGGTAGACAGGCGAATTAAAAGCGTAACAATGCTAGCATGTTTACATCATGGCGAAGAGACATACGCCAAAACCTCTGAGAGAGTTTCAGTATCCCCTTGTAGCAGCAAAGATGGACGGTCTGTTGTTCAACATTGACCGAGATTTGCAGCGACACGGCAATCAGGCCCTTCAACGCGGACAGAATGACATCGAAAGATGTATCACGTTGGTCAATGTGATGGCCCGTTTCGCGCGCAATTCCTACAATGCAGTCCGGTACGTGGCTGGCAACACCCCAGAAGACCCTAGGCGAAATCCCGATTACGTCATGATTGTTCCTGCGATAAACAGGCAGTTATTGGACTTGCTCTTCAGCCTAGTTTACATGCTCGACGACTTGACGGCTCGGTCGCTGCAATATCAGCGTTCGGGGTGGCGCGAACTGGATCAGCACTACCGAATGTTCAGGACTCGCTTTGCAAATGACCCAGAGTGGAAGCAGCACTTCAGGAATGTTAAAGGAGTGCTGGATGGTATGGTTCGTCGTTTCGGCATTACAGACGAAGAGTGTAAGAAGCCAGAGCTCATATCGTTCTGGAAGACTCCATACCAATTGAAAGATGAACAGACCGAGAGCCGACCATATCTTCGCTTCTTAGAGAAATGGTTGTATGGAGATACCTCAGCGCAAGCGCACATGAGTTTCGGTGGGCTGGCCATGGTCGGCCCAATGCTGGTGGCTGATCTCATTGGAGGTGAGCGCGAACAATGGGTAAGAAAGAGAATAATTCTTCAATATCACTTCATGCATTTTTCGAGGACAGCAATCATAACGCTGGCTATTGCCTCAGAGATCGATGCTCACTTTAGACTGGGTAATTCCTCTGCAGCTTCGTATTTGTGGAGCATCTTCGCCGAGTACTGTGCTGAAGCCAAAGATATGTTTGACCATCGATACGGGGCCTTGCTGGCGCAAAGCTGATCACAAATGCACAGCGGCCGGACAAGCCAAGGGGACTGTCCCTACATGGTTCACTTCACTTCCCCAAGTCGTCCCGTCTTCACGTCGTAAATAAACCCCCGCACCGGAATATGCTTCGGAATCCACGGGTGCGACTTCACGCGCTGAACTTGCTGGCGCAGGTTCGCCTCAAGATCGTCGAAAGCATAGAAATGGGCGGGCTCGCTGGCGATAGCGCCCATCTTATCGGTCAGGTGCGCCCTGAGTTCGTACTCCTTCACTTTCAGCAATCCGCAATCGGTGTGGTTGATGATGATGAACTCCTGCGTATCGAGCAGGTGATGCGAAACGATCAGCGAGCGCAACGCATCCTCGGTGGCGATGCCGCCGGCATTGCGAATCATGTGCGCGTCCCCCGGCTTCAATCCCAGGCAGCGTTCAAATAGGATTCTGGAATCCATGCAGGCCAGGACGGCTACGCGCCGCCGCGGCTTCACGGCCAGGTCTCCGAGGTTGAAATTCTTTACAAATTGCTGGTTGGCTTCGAGCAGTTCGTCGGCGACTGACAATGTTGCCCCTTTCGCTATTGCCCGGCCCGCAAATGAAATACTTGCTTTGCCGGCCGCTGGTTGTCCTTCCAGTTTAACCGCTACAATCGCTCCGTGAATCTCGACGATACGATCGTTGCCATTGCGACTCCGCCCGGACGCGGCGGGATTGGCGTGGTGCGGGTTGTAGGGCCGCAGGCGCGGGAAATCACTGCCCCGATGCTGCGTCTGAAACACGATCTGGAACCCGGACGGGCTATTTTCGGAGAGCTGATCGAACCGTGTGGAGCGGGCACCCCTGCCCGCTTAACGACGGACCAAATCATTTCGGCGGACGGGGGACAATCTCTGGGTCCCGCTGAATACGTGCCCAGCGCAGGCAGGCGGACAGAAGTGTCCGCCCCACATGAACCTCGCATCGATGAAGTGGTAGTCACCTATTTCGCGAAACCACATTCCTACACCACCGATGACATCGTCGAGATTGCCGCGCACGGCTCTCCAGTCGTACTCCGCCACATCGTCGAGCTATGCGTCGCCGCCGGAGCGCGGCTCGCCGAGCCGGGAGAGTTCACCATGCGCGCCTTTCTCAACGGCCGCATCGATCTTACCCAGGCGGAAGCGGTTCGCGACCTGATCGATTCGCAGACGCTCTACCAGGCGAAGGTCGCGGCCCAGCAGCTGGGAGGCGCTCTTTCCCGGCGCTTGTTACCCGTGAAACAGAAGCTGGTCAAGTTGATCGCCGTGCTCGAAGCGGGCATTGATTTCGCTGAAGATGACGTTTCGGTGCTGCCTAATGCTGCCATTCTCGAAAGCATTTCCGCAGTCCGCAAGCCGCTAGAACAGCTTGCCGCTACCTTCACCTACGGCAAAATTGTGCATGAGGGTTTGACCCTCGCCATCGTCGGACGGCCAAACGTTGGCAAATCGAGCTTGTTCAACCGGCTGGTCGAGCACGAGCGCGCCATCGTCACCGCAACTCCCGGTACTACTCGCGACTTGGTCAGCGAAACCGTGGCCATCGGAGGAATTCCGATTGAGCTTGTCGACACCGCAGGAATCCGCGATGCCTTGGATGAAGCCGAATCCATCGGCATTCGCAAATCCATGGAAGCTCTGGCCGATGCTGATTTGATCTTGGTGGTGATCGACGCATCGCAGCCAGTGATGTTGAAAGACGAGGAACTGCTGAAACAAGCGGAGGGACATCCGACGATCGTGGTGAGAAACAAGTCCGACCTGGCATCGAGTGCTCAGTGCTCAGTGGTCAGTGGCCAATCTTCAGTCATTCACACCTCGGCTCTGACCGGCAAAGGCATCGCCGAATTGCGCGCCGAAATTCTCCGCCACGTTGGTGGCGAGACCAGGGCGCAAGCGGAAGCCGGCTTTCTCACCAATGTCCGCCATCAAGGCCTCGTGCAGGAGTCGCTCGCCGCGCTCAATGCCGCTAACGGCGCCGTGGCCGCCAAAGTCCCGCACGAAATGCTGCTGCTCGATCTTTACAACGCGCTTCGGCCGCTCGACGCCGTCACCGGTGCAACTACCACCGACGACATCCTCAACCTGATTTTCAGCACCTTCTGCATCGGAAAGTAAAATCAGGTGATGCTACGCGGTACCATTGAATATGAGCACAACGCATTTGGAATGTTCCGACTCAAGCCCCGATCGGTTGGTAGCCGTTATTCCCCGCCTGCAGCAAGAGCCCGAAGAAGACGAGGATGATGAAGAGGACGAAGACGAAGAAGATGACGACGAGGAAGACGACGACGATAATGATGACGATGACGACGGCTACTCGGAGTGAGCGTGCTCTCTAAAACTTCCGCGTCGAACCCTCCGTCAAGCGGGCGCTCCGCCCCGAAAATATACATCGCCGGAGTAGTGGTCTTATTCGCGGCAGTCTATGTGGGCTCACTTTTTTCGCCAGGATTGCAGGACGATGCGGATTCCACGCACGCCGAGGCCGCGCGCGCGATGTCGATCACGCATGACTATGTGACGCTGAAGGTGAACGGTAACCGCTATCTGGAAAAAGCTCCGCTGATGTACTGGCTGGTTTCCTTTTGCTACCTCGGCTTCGGCGCCAACGAGTTCGCCACGCACCTGCCGGTTGTACTCTCCATGCTGCTGCTGGTGCTGCTGGCCATGCGCTGGGGACGCCGCGCCTTCGGCGACCGCACCGCCATTTACGCCGGACTGTTCGTCGCGACGACGGCGGGATGTTATCTCTTCACTCGCATCCTCATTCCAGAAGCGATCCTTAGTCTATTTATCGCTGCATCGTTTTATTTTTTTGTCACGGCCTTGGAAGATCGTACCGCTTGGCGCTGGTACGGCGGCTATGCCTGCATGGCGCTGGCCGTTCTCACTAAAGGCCTGCTCGCGATCGTCGTGGTTGGTTTGGCACTGTTGCTATACGTGGTGATCAGCGGAGAGTGGCGCCGCTGGCGCGAATTCCATCTATTCACCGGAGTGTTGCTCTTTCTGGCGATCGCCGCGCCCTGGCATTTGCTGGCCGGCATTCGCAATCCGCACTTTTTCTGGTTCTACTTTGTAAACGAGCACTTCATGCGCTTCCTTGGCAAGCGCATTCCGAAGGACTACAACAAACAAACCGACTCGCTCTACTGGACGCTTCACTTGGTGTGGCTGTTCCCGTGGAGCCTGTACCTGCCAGTGGCGCTGCGGCGTCCGGTCGCAAACTGGATAGCACGCCGCAAAAGTGGCGGCGAAAAGACACCACGAAAACCTTTGAACTTTCGCTCGCGAACAGAATTGATTTGCCTGGCCTGGGCCGGAGTCACGCTCGTTTTCTTCTCGTTTTCCACGAATCAGGAGTACTACACATTTCCCACTTACCTGCCGATCCTGTTGCTGATTGCAGAACGGCTCGCCGACGAAGAGGAGTTTGGATCGCGAAGCTGGCTGTTGTGGACCTCCGGCGTGCTGGCCGTGATCTGCATCGCGATCTCAGCGGTGTTGGCGGCGGGACTGTGGAGTTCGCGCCAACTCCCATTCGTGCCTGACATTGGAACCGTGCTCGCCAAGCCAGACCTTCAGGCCGAAACGCTCTCGATGGGACACATGCTCGATCTCACTGGAGAATCGTTCGCGGCACTGCGCCTTCCCGCAACACTGGCTGCCATCGTTCTGTTGATCGGACCGGCGTTGGCCTTCTGGCTCAGGCGGCGCGGGGCGCAATTCGCCGCCACGTGGACTACAGGCATCACGATGGCTGTATTTCTGATCGCCGCCCACATTGCTCTTGTGCGCTTCGACCCTTATCTGGGCTCACGCAGCATGGCGCAACAAATCGCTCCCGAACTCAAGCCTGACGACCGTGTGATGATTTACGGCGACCAGTCATTTGGATCGTCATTGCTGTTCTACTTGCGACGGCCAATTGAACTAGTAAATGGCAACACGACTTCCATGTGGTGGGGATCAACGTATCCCGATGCGCCGCACATTTTCCTTGATGACCAGGATCTGCAGCGCGCGTGGAACTCCCGGGAACGAGTTTTTCTTTTTGTACCGCAGCAAGACCGAGCCAAGGTGGAAGCGCTGCTGCCAGCGCCGCTTCACGTTGCCAGCGAGGCGTCAGGAAAGGTGATCTTTACCAATCGTCCCTAGCGACGGGAAACTGCACCAAGCTTGATCGTTGGCAGTGAGTACCCCGACTTGACCGCATCTCTCCGGAACATCTGAACAGTCTCTTGCGAGAACTCGTGCAGATCTTTACCCACGAGCGGAAGCTTCTTCAAAACATCCGTGGTGGCAGTAATCACATGACAACCAATGTCATCCGCCTGGAACACATTGAGCAGTTCACGCGGACTGGCCCAGATGAGCTGCGCGTTCACTTCATTCACCATGGCCACGGCTTCGCGCATCAACGGCACAGGGTCGCGCCCGGTATCGGCAATGCGACCGGCGAAAACGGAAACGTAGGCGGGCACGTTGTTTTGCAATGCGTCACAAACACTGCGCACCTGCTCCAGCGTAAGCAGAGCGGTCACGTTCAACTGAATTCCCTCACCGGAAAGATGCCGGACTAGATCGTAGGTTGGCACACCTTTCGTGTTCATCACCGGAATTTTAACGAACACGTTCTTGCCCCAGTCCGCAATGTGCCGCGCCTGCTCTTCCATCTCCGGCTCTTCATCGGCAAACACTTCGAATGAAATGGGACGGTCCTGAATAGTTTCCAGCAGGTCGAGCGCAAAGGCCTGATAATCCTTGACCCCCGTGGCTCGCATCAGAGTGGGATTTGTGGTGAAACCTTTGATGTATGGCTGACGGTAGAGCTCCAGCATGCTGGCCTTGTCGGCCCCGTCGGCGAAGATTTGCACGCGCAGGTCGGACACAGACTTCATGATGGACTTACTCCTTTTGCCGAGGAACGGATGATCCAATCAGCCGCTTCACGAAGCGATTTCACACGCATGTCAGCAGCATGATCAGGAGCTCGCTCCGAATAGCCGTAATCAATAAGAATAGTTTTACATCCAGCATTATAACCGGCATCGATATCGCGCCACCGGTCGCCGACCATGAAACTGGCCGCAAGATCGATGTTGTATTTGCGGGCCGCCTCCAAAATCATTCCCGGCAACGGCTTACGGCAGTCACATTTCTCTTGATCGGTGTGAGTGCAAACAAAAATTTCGTCGATGGGAAGACTCGCAGATAAAGACCGGTGCATCGCGTCAAGCGATTCTCGCGATTGCTTTCCGCGTCCGACATCGGGCTGATTCGTTACCACCAGCAATTCGAAACCGTGTTGCTTCAGGTCGCGTAACGCCTCTGGAACGCCAGGTAGAATTTCCAATTCTTGCAGCGTTGGCGGGGGCAACGGCTTGCCATCGCGAACAAAAGCCCGGTTGATAACGCCGTCGCGATCAAGGAACACAGCGCGGCGCTTGTCGCCCGATGCCATCGATTCCCACTTCGTCGCCTGCAACTTAACCGCGGGATGCGAAACCAGCAAGTGCCAAATCACTGCCTGAAAAGCTTCCGTGTGCGGCGTGATGTGCGCGGGATTCACCACAGGAATCAAAACACACGCATCAGCAACCGTGGCTGTGTAGCCGCCGTCGCGGCCCACGATTCCAATAATCTTTGCGCCGATTGACTTCGCGTACTTCAGCGCCGCCACCAGGTTCGGACTGACGTTTTGCTCAAGATTCCCGCCGCCAACCGAAAGCACCAGCAGCAAATCATTGGCCCGCAGCCGGCTGGTGCGCAGCCAGCTATCGAAGATCGAACTCCAACCTTCGTCATTCGTGCGCGCCGTCAATTCCGATACGTTGTCCGTCGGCGCATAAGCTTCGATGCCTCCGATCTTGCGGAAGTCGTTCACTGCATGCGAAGCATTGGCTGCGCTTCCGCCTACGCCCAAAATAAATAGACGCCCGCCGGCAGCGCGAGTGCTGGCAAGCAGGCCGGCGGCCTTTTCAATGCTCGCGACATCCAGCTTCGTGATGATCTGGGCTGCCTCGGCGAGAAAATCCTGCGTGAACTTATCCTGATCCAATTCGCGCTCACTCATCTCCGCGCTTCTCCTCGGCTCAGGAAAATTGTCATCTCCTTCAATCCAGCGGGCGAACCCATCTCGTAGAAGCGTTCGCGCACTTCCACAGCGGCCAGTCCGTCTGCCTGGAGCAACTCGGCATAAACATCAGCAAGATCGCTAGCGGTAGTTCTGGTAAAAGCTTCCGCCCGAAAAATGCCCAACCCGTAATCGATGTATTGCATGCGCGAAGTGAGAGTTTTCTTGCTGTAGTCAAGAATGCGGCCGTCAGCAAATTCCACGTTGCTGGTGTCCCACTGCCCGTTGTTGCGAAAAACTGTCATCAGCCCCAGCTTATTGCTCCGCAAAAATTCCCGCTCGATAGCGGGATAATCGCACGCCAGATACGAATCGCCGTACATCACGAAAAAACTTTCGCCCAGCTTGGGCATTGCGGTTCGAATTGCTCCAGCCGTACCCAGCAGGGTCGCGCCATCGTAGGAGTAATCGACCTTCACTCCGTACGAACTGCCATCCCCGATCGTTTGCTCAATCATCCCGCCCAGATGGCCGACGCACAGTATGACATGTTGGATGCCATTTCTTTGCAGCAGCCGTAGCTGATGCGCCACAAAAGGTACGCCATCGATCGGGATCAGCGATTTCGGAATCGCTTCCGTTAGCGGCCCCAGGCGCGTGGCCAAACCGCCGGCAAGTATGGCTACGGGTAGCATTGCTCTTAAGAATGTGCCAGAACGGAAGTCCCGCTGAAATCGAATTGCATCCGAACCTCGCGCAACCCTGCCCTTCGCAGGGCAGAGCGCAGGCGAGTTTTGTCTTCCGTGTAAAGCATCAGGAAGCCTCCGCCGCCGGCGCCGATCAGTTTGCCGCCCAGCGCTCCGTGGGCGCGCGACAACTCATACATTTCGTCAATGAAGGCGCTGCTCATTCCCGGCGAGCGCTTCTTTTTGTGCTCCCAGTGAATGTGCATCAGCTCGGCAAACTTGCGCAGATCGCCGGCCAACAGCGCGTCCCGGCTTTCGTGGCCGAGCCGCTTGGTGAGGTGCAGGTTCTCCAGCATCTCACTAGCGTTCTCGCGCGTCCGAGTATCCTGATCGCGCAGAACCTCCGCCGCTGAACGCGATGCTCCAGTAAAAAACAGCAGCAAATTATCTTCGAGATTAGCCAGGGTTTCCGGTGCGATTTTCAGCGGTTCGGCAACAACTCGATTATCGGGGAGAAATTCAAAACAGGTGATGCCGCCAAATGCCGCAATGTACTGGTCCTGTTTGCCGATCGGCTCTTTCAGCAAATCGATTTCGATATGACAAGCCTGCTCCGCCAATTCCTGCGGAGGCACGAAGTTTCGCTTCACGGTGTGCAGAGCACGCAACAGCGCGGTGGTAAAACTTCCCGAAGAACCCAGCCCCGTACCGGCAGGAATATCCGAGAGGCTGACGATCTCAAGATACGGACCCATGACGCCGGTCATCCGCAGCGCTTCGCGAATAATGGGGTGTTGAATCTCCTCCCACCGCTCCACATCTTCCAGCTTGGAATATTTCAGGATGATGCGCGGACGGAACGCTTCGTTGATGGTGATGTAAACGTAGCGGTTGATGGCGGCAGACAACACAAACCCACCATGCTTGCGATAGTACGAGGGAAGATCGGTGCCCCCTCCACCCAATGAAATTCGCAACGGACTGCGTGTGATGATCAAACGATAGATTTCCTAGTGGCCGGTAAGTATAGCCTACAAAACGTCGGCGTTCATGACCCCGTCTTCACCGCGGCAGCGTCCGCGCTGACAAACTTGATCGTCGCCAAAACTGCCTGCTTAATCGTCAATCGCGGCCGCCAGCCCAAGGCGCGGATGCGTGAGCAGTCCAGAAAAATAAAGGGACTGTCTCCCACCCACCCGCGTTCGCCGCCGGAATACGTGAGCTTCGGGCGCAGGTCCAGATGTTCGCAAATCCAGCCGATAGAGTCGTTGACCTCGCAATATTCATCAGTCCCAAGATTAAAGATGTTCACTTTGTTATCGGCTTTTTCGAGGGCGACAAAAATAGCATCGATGCAATCTTGGACATATAAATACGATTTTCGCTGATGGCCGTCGCCGAGCACATGGAGACGGTCAGGGTGCTCGGAAAGTTGCTGATAAAAATCGAAGACATGCCCGTGCGAGTAACGCTCTCCCATGATCGATACGAATCTAAAAATGTAACCCTGCAAACCGAAGCCTTCGCAATAAGCCTGAATCAGGCCTTCCGCAGCAAGTTTAGAAGCGCCGTACAGCGAAGTTTGCACTGGAAAAGGACAAGTTTCCGGCGTGGGAAAGATTTCCGGCTCTCCATAGACTGATCCTGTCGAAGAAAACACAATCCGCTTGCAGCCTTGCTCGCGCATCGCTTCCAGCACGTTCCAGGTCACGATCGTATTTTGTTCCAGATCCTTGCGGGGATGATCGGTACCAAAGCGCACATCCGCGTTGGCCGCGAAATGAATTACCGATTCCGCGCCCCTCATCGCTTCCCCGAGACTCTTACGATCGAGTAAGTCGGCTTGGTGAAAGCTGAACCCAGAATGAGCCATAGCGCTTTCCAGAAAGCGCTGTTGTCCGGTCGACATATTATCGAAGCCAACTACGCTATGGCCGGCGGCAAGAAGACGGTCCACCATGTTACTGCCGATAAATCCTGCTGCACCGGTGACTAAAACATGCAAAATGATCCTCCGCGAAAAATAATTTAAATTTTGATTCGCAAACTAGAGCCGAGAAGACTCCGCTATCTGCCATCAGGTGACGATTGCCGCAAGGCGATTCGCGTCCCCCTCAACTCAAAGCGGCTATCGCGCCAAACGTAGTGCAGCCTCAAATAGCTGGCGAACCACACAGCAAACCCGAGCAGATCGCGCAAGGGATAGAGCCAGGGCGCACGCCGCACTTGCGGATCCCGAACCACCATCCAGCCCACCAGCCATGCTTCCGCCAACCGGTTCAGCACAGCGATGCCCAATAGGAGTGCGCCAATTCCCCAGTGTCCCAACCCTGCCGCTCCGACAAATCCAAACAGACCGTAGGGTATGGCAAAAATCAGCCCACTGCCAAAGTGGCCTTTGGGGCGTGAATAACGCGTGGTCTGCGCCCAGCGCAATTGGTTTTGCCACATGCGGCCGAAGGATTTCTGGTTCACCACATGATCGATGATATGAGCCGACAGCACGACGCGGTACCCCGCCTTCGCAATCAGGTTGCCGATGGCAAAGTCATAAGCAATGTAGTCGCGTAGTGCAGTGTAGCCACCAATACTGGCGAGCGAATCCTTGCGCACCACGGTTGTCGGCCCCAATCCGAATTTCATACCTTCCAGCAGATTCGCCACCAGCACCCCCGCCGTCATCTCCACCGACATGCCGATGGCCGTAAGCCCGGAGAAAAATCCCGCCGCATTTTTGCCACGGTACACGCAGGTCACCATGCCGACCTTCGGGTCGAGCAAGGGCACCACAACTTCCCGCAGATAGCGCGGATCAACTTCCACATCGCTATCGGTCGTGACCAAAATTTCATGTGCCGCCGCTTCTGCCATGCAGTGAAACGAATAGACCACTGGGTTGGGCCACGGCGTGCCGGTTACCAGCACCCGCGTCCGAATGTGCGGATAGCGAGCGCACACTTCCCGCACCACATCCAGGGCGGGATCACTCGCTTCGTCGGCGGCGAAAAGGATTTCGTAGTTGGGGTAGTCCTGCCGGAAGAAGCTTTCAATATTCTCTTTCAGCTGCGCTTCTAATCCGTGCACGGGCTTGAGAACGGAGACCGCAGGCAGATGCGCATCATCAGGAATAGAGCTGAGTTGCTTCCGCGCGTCGCGACAAAAACGGATCACTCCCAGTAATGCCAGGCCGAGGAACACGCAGGAAGATAGTGTTCCCAAGATTGCCACAATCAAAATGAAATATAGAATCAACCCCATCAATTTGCATTGTCCCCAGGACCAGGACTGGCCAGCATTCGCGGCTGACGGTTCCGCTAATCACTAAAAACGGCAACTCACACTATACATTTTCGCGTGGGACTGGGTAAGGCGGACGAGCCTCCATCTATACGTCCGCACTTAAGGTTCACCTCTGATTCCATCCGCCTTTTCGGCACAGGAATTGCTTCAGGAATCAGAAAGTTTCCTTGGGGCGGCAAAAAAGTCGCAGTAGGTGCGAGCGAGGAGTACAGCCATGCACATTCATCCTAACCAGATCAACCCGAACACACAACTCGATGCCCTTTACGCGTCCCAAAGAGCGGCGGCCAAGCGGGAGGCTGCGAACACCAGAAAGAAGCTGCTGGAATTTGCGGAATCGACTGGCGAATCTGATTCCGAAGAAGCCTGTGTAGTAACACTGGAAGCTCGCGAAGAATCCCAAGGGCAGCCGAAGAAGAAACCCCAGGCCGGCCGCAAGAAAAATGACGAGAGGCAATCGGACACCGACGATGCCGATAATGTCATCTCGGACTGGGCATAACTTGCCCGGCTCGGCAATTACTTCGAAAGCCCGGCTAGCGCCTCGCGGAATAACGCGTCAAAAGAATTACTCTTCCCACTCTTGACCGCCGTCGCGAGAATCTTCTCTGCTAGGGCGCGCTGGTAGCCGAGGTTCACTAGCGCAGAGAGAACGTCCTCTTCCGTTGCGCTCATCGCTGGAATTGCTGGCGCGGAAGCCCCTGCCGCCGGAGGCAGCTTGTCGCGCAGTTCCAGCACCATGCGCTCTGCGGTTTTTTTGCCAATGCCGGGGATTCGGGTCAGCCGCGCCACGTCATTGCCGCGAATCGCGCTTGCCATCTCATCGGCGGCCATCCCGCTCAGAATGGTGATCGCCAACTTGGCGCCGATACCGCTGACGGTCATCAGCTTCTCAAACAATTGCTTCTCAGCGGGATGCAGAAATCCGTAGAGCGCCAGCAAATCCTCGCGCACATGAGTGTGGATAAAAAGCGCAACCTCCGAGCCGTTGGCCGGCAGCTCGGAAAAAGTAGGCACGCTGATGTTTACTTCGTAGCCGACCCCGCCCGTCTCGACGACGACTCGATTCGGATGCTTGGTCAGTAATTTTCCGCGCAGGTGGGCAATCATGCTCAGGCCATTGTAGCTGCAGGCGTATGCTCGCCGATCATCTTGAAGGTAAAAAGTGTGAAGACAATAAAAACGTGCAGACAATAAAAAAACGGCAGGGCCGACCCCTCTGCCGTTTGCAATGGCTTCAAAATTCTTACTTACTTCTTGTTAACTGCTTTCTTGAGTTCAGCCCCAGGGGAAAACTTCGCGACCTTGCGGGCAGCGATCTTGATAGTGGCGCCAGTTTGCGGATTGCGCCCGTTCCGTGCTTTTCTTTGTGAAATCGAGAAAGTGCCGAAACCGATCAGGGCCACTCGATCTCCTTTCCGCAAAGCGCCGGTGATGCTGCTCACGGCAGTGTCAATCGCTGTTGTAGCCTGCGCCTTGCTGATTTCGCAAGCGCCCGCGATCTTGTCAACCAGATCAGCTTTATTCATTAGTTTCTCCTCGCAGGTTTCTTTCATACCCAGCACACACCGGGAGGACAAATGATCGTGTCTGAGCGGGGAAACCTGACGGGTGGTATTTTCCTCTCTCTCAGCAGAATGTCAACTGTGAAAATCCGCGCCCGAAGCCTGTTTCACACCCCCTTGTCCCGGATTGGGGCTACAGGGGCGGGTTCTGGGTGAACTCCGTGGGTTTTCCGCACTTCTCCACAGCCCGGTGCACCCCTTCACAGGTTGTACACAGGCATCTCGCGTTTCGCACTTGCCGGAAGCTGCCCCCTCGGTGCAAAGTCGAATAGTAGAATTCAGGAAAGATCGAATTCGGAAGGCATCGAGGAAGAAGGGGTGAGGTTGATCAAGACTGCCGCGGATGTTTGCCCTCTTTGCGAAGGCACAGGTTGGAAGACGCTTCCCGCTAGTTCCAGCGCGCCCAGAGACCGCCGGGTCACGCGCTGCGATTGCCAACTCCATGCACGCACTGGAGTCTTGCTGACAGCTGCGCGGATTCCGAAGAGGTACGAACATTGTGAACTCGCCAGCTATACGGCCGATTTTCCGGGGGCCCATCCTTCACTGGCGTTTGCTCATCTTTCCGCTTCCAGGTTCGCGCAGGAATACGATCCACGCGACGGCATGGGCCTGCTGATCATTGGCAAGATTGGCACCGGTAAGACTCACTTGGCTGTCGGAATCACCAAAGACCTCGTGAACAGAGGCGTCCCCTGCTTGTTCTACGACTACCGCGAACTGCTGAAACAAATCCAGAATTCCTATAACGCCACGGTACAAACCACCGAACTGGACGTGCTTCGTCCGGTGTTTGAGACCGATGTTTTAATTCTCGACGAATTGGGCGCGGTCAAGCCGACCGAATGGGTTTGGGATACGGTGAGCCTCATCCTCAACACGCGCTACAACAACAATCGCACCACCGTCATTACGACGAATTTTGAGGACCAACCGGCTGCGGGCGCGAATGGAAGCGTTTCTCCGGCGCGAGCGGCCACGCGCGCTGAAACCCTCGGCGACCGCATCGGAGAACGCATGCGCTCCCGCCTGCACGAAATGTGCCGCGTCATCAAGATGGATGGCGAAGACTTCCGCCAGAAATTCCGCAGCGCCAGTTTTCGATGAGCCTTCACTACCGATCTGCCGGGGAAATCTTTAACTCAATCTGCAACTTTTGACTTGGAGGCAATGAGGAAATGACAACGCGCTGGTATCACTACATATCGTATTTTTTCGGCGGAGTATTCCTCGCGAACGCCCTGCCTCATCTCGGCAATGGAATCTCCGGTCATGCCTTCCAGAGCCCGTTCGCAACACCGCCCGGTGTGGGCCTGTCCTCCTCAGTGGTCAATGTCGTGTGGGGACTCTTCAACCTTGCCATCGGCTACCTGCTCGTGTGCCGTGTCGGCAACTTCGATCTGCGCAAGACCCTGCATGTGCTGGTTCTCGGGGCAGGCATCCTGATCATGTCGCTAAATCTTGCCCATTACTTCGGGCGGTTCCACGGCGGGATGTGAGCAAGGCAATCCAAGTTGTCAATTGCCAACTCTCAACAGGACGCCGAAAATGGGCCCGTGGTCAAATTAGAAGGATTTCAATGTCATACCTGTGAAAAGTGGCACGAGGGGCTTCCGCTCGACTACGCCTATGACGCGCCATATTATTGGTCTGAGAGTTTACTGGATGACGCTGATTCCTTTCTCAACTCGGACTTCTGTGTAATTAAGAAAAAGGATTTCTTCGTTCGGGGCTTAATCGAGGTTTCCGTGATTGGGCACGATGAACCCCTCCGCTGGGGCGTTTGGACTTCTCTGAGCAAGAGCAATTTCGACAGAATGGTCGAGCTCTGGCGCGACCCCAAACTGCTTGACGAACCGCCATACTTTGGATGGCTGAGCAACTTGATCGATTTGTATCCCGATACTTTGAACTTGAAAATGAACGTTCACAGCAAGGACATCGGCCAGCGTCCATATCTTTTTTTGGAAGCAACAGACCATCCTCTAGCAATCGAACAACGTGCTGGAATCACGATGGAGCGCATCCGCGAGATTGCCGAACGCTCGCTGCATCGCTAGTTTCTCCGTGCCTCTGTGCCTCCGTGGTGGATTGGTTGTTTCCGCACTAGAATAATCTCGTGCTGACCGAGCATCTGCAATTCGCCCCTGAACGCGATGCCGAAGTCTTCGCTGGTGTCTCGGCAGCGCCTGCCGTGTTTCTGCTGCGTGGCGAAGATCCCCAAGCAGAGCCTTATGTCAGCAAAACAGCGAATCTACGCCGCCGTCTGCAACGCCTGCTCGGCCCGCTCGACGAGCGCACGAAAAAACTCAACTTGCGCGACCGCGTTCGCTCAATCGAATACGCACCCACAGGCTCTGACTTCGAATCCGGCTTCTTGCTTTATCGAGTTCTCCGCAGCACATTTCCCAAGACCTACGCTAACCGGATGCGTTTTCGGTTCGCACCCCTGGTCAAGCTGCATCTTGAAAACCAATATCCGCGCGCCTCAATCACCACGCGGCTCGGGCGACTCAACGGCCGCAGCCTTTACTATGGCCCGTTCCAGTCCCGCACTGCGGCTGAGAAGTTCATGAACGATTCCCTCGACTTCTTCAAGATGCGCCGCTGCGTCGATGATTTGCATCCCGATCCAGCATTTCCCGGCTGCATCTATTCTGAAATGAAGATGTGCCTTGCGCCCTGCTTTAAGGGCTGCAGCGACGAGGAGTATTCCGTCGAAGTGAACCGCGTGCAAGCCTACTTCGATTCCGGAGGAGAATCTTTAACTCGCGAATTTTCGGCGCAGCGCGATACAGCATCGGCCAACCTCGCATTCGAAGATGCCGCCGCAATTCATGTTCGTTTAGAGAAGTTGAAGCCCATCCTGAGCCAGTTTCCAGAGATCACCCGCCGCCTCGACCGCTTTTCGGCGTTGGTCGTTCAACCCTGCCACCACGCCGACTCGGTCACTTTTTTTCGCGTTGAAGGCGGAGCGATCTTCGGTCCCGCGGTGTTTTCGATTCAACCCGTGGAGCACGAAAAATCGCAATCCATGGAATCGCGAGTGCAGACCGTTCTCGATGCCTTCCCGCCAGTGAAGGCGCGCTCCGCGCTTGAAATCATGGAGCATCTCGCATTGCTGAAACGCTGGTACTACCGCGGCCGCCGTAGTGGTGAAATATTTCTTGCGGATGACAAAGGTGTTCTCCCCATGCGCCGCATTGTGCGCGGCATCGGCCGCGTGCTTCGCGGCGAAGGGCCGGAAGAGATCAATGAAGTGCGTTTCACCACAGAGGCACAGAGACACGGAGAAAACCAAAATCTGTAAAAGAATTAAATTTCAAGAATGTCTCTGTTTCTCTGTGCGTCTGTGTGAAGAATTTCTATCCAAGGAGTGAACATGCCTAGTAAGGATCCCAACGGCAAACAACTACGCGAGCACCTGCTCTACCTTCTCGACGGTGGCGGCGCTCATGCGAGGTTTGACGACGTTGTGAAAAACATGCCGGAGCAATTGCGCAGCGTGAAGCCTGCTGGACTCCAACACTCCGCCTGGATGCTGCTTGAGCATCTTCGCCTGGCGCAGTTGGACATTCTCGAATTCAGCCGCAACTCCAAATACAAGACTCCAGAGTGGCCCAAGGATTATTGGCCGAAGACCGAAGCTCCGCCGAGTGCGGCGGCCTGGAGCAAAAGCATTCAGCAATTCCGCAAGGATTTAAAGGCCATGCAAGACCTGGTGGCAAATCCAAAGACCGATGTTTATGCTCGCATCCCATGGGGCGACGGGCAGACCATCCTGCGCGAGGCCCTGCTCCTTGCCGACCACAACGCGTATCACATTGGCCAGTTGGTCGACGTCCGCAGACTGCTAGGCGATTGGAAAGTGTAGCGCCGCCGTCCCGGCGGCTATCGCACATTGCGCCGTCACGTACGATTCGTACGAGCTCACAGAGTCGCCGAGGCGGCGGCGCTACGAAAATTGAGCCGGCCCTTTCGGGCCGGCTCAATCGTTTCTGGAAACTAATCAGCCCGTCAAGGTGCGACTGTAATGGTGACGGGGATCTCATTGGTGATTGATCCGGAAGTCCCGATCAGCTCGATGGTTGTGGTTCCGGTCGGCGCGCGTCTGGTGGCACTCCAGGTGATGGTTACCTTCGAGCTGCCATTTGCCGGAGGCGTCACGGGGTTGGCCGAGGCCGTCGCCGAAACGTCGGTGGGGAATTCATTCACGCTCAACGTCACAGCAGAATGGAATCCACCCGTGCTGGTGATGGTGAGAGTAGTGGATACAGTGCCGCTGTCATCGATCGTGAACGAAGAAGGCGACAAGGACAAGGTGAAGTTCTTCGTTCCCGAAGAAGCACTGACAGTGAGGGCGATGGTTGTGCTTGCCGTCAGACTGCCGGATGTTCCGGTGATGGTCACCGTCGACGTTCCGGCGGTAGCGGTGGCGCTCGCCGTCAGCGTCAACACACTGGTTCCGGTTGTGGGGTTGGTGCCGAATGCTGCGGTTACACCGCTGGGCAGCCCGGACGCGGCCAGCGTTACGCTGCCGGTGAATCCGTTCTTATCGGTCACCGAGATGGTGCTGGTGCCGCTGCTGCCTTGGGTGACCGTCAGACTGCTGGGCGAGGCCGAAAGCGTAAAGCTTGGCGACGCCGCTGCACTCACGGTAAGGGCGATCGAAGTGGTTGCGGTCAGGCTGCCGGAAGTTCCGGTGATGGTCACCGTTGCCGCTCCAGTAGTCGCCGTGCTGCTCGCGGTTAGCGTCAGCACGCTAGTCCCGGTTGTGGGGTTCGTGCCGAACGCCGCAGTTACGCCGCTAGGCAAGCCGGATGCAGCCAGCGTTACGCTGCCCGTGAATCCACCAACGTCGGTCACCGAGATGGTGCTGGTGCCGCTACTGCCTTGCGTCACAGTCAAGCTGCTCGGCGAAGCCGAAAGCGTAAAGCTCGGCGACGCAGACCCGGCTGCTAACAGGTTGATAATCCCGGTGGTATTCGGACTGCCCCAGCCGGTGCACAGATCGTAGCCGGTTATTCCCGAATAGGTGCCGCAACTGCCGCTGGTAATGTCGTGGAAATAGGTGCCATAGCTTGAGGTCAGAGCCGCCGGGTAGATGATCGGATCGATAAATCCGATCGTGTCGCCGTTGGTTGCTGCCTGTTGATTAGCCAAAGCCAGGTAGCCGGCCCACATGGGTGCCGCAAAACTGGTCCCGCCGTAGTCGTTAGCAGTGCAAGTGGTTTGGTCGGCGCAAACGTAGAAGGTAAAATTCGCGTTGGCCGCCACATCTGGACCATTCCGCAAGGTCGTGGATCCTTTGTTGGTGGAGGTAATTACGCCCGCGAGCTTCTGCCAGGAAGGAATCGGAATGGAATCCGGGGAGATGCCGCCGCCGCTATCTGCCCAGGCGGTTTCTGATTTCCAGGGGCCCGCCGCACTGGATGTTGTTAAGTCCGTGCCGCCGACTGAGACGATATTTGCATCGTCCGCCGGCCACGCCTCATTTGACGCCGACCAGGCCGAACTGTCGCCAGCCGCGGCAAAAAAGTTCTGACCTTGCGAGGCCATCTGCTCAAAGTAAGGATCCAGAGTGCTGGGATCGGCCGGTGTCCAGCCCCAAGAGCAACTGATCTGCTTGGATATTGGAGCGTCCGTATTCGAAACCATCGCGCTGATGCAGGCGGTGTCGCTGATACTCGAGGCGTTGCCGCAAACGTACATATAGAGCATTTTGGAGCCCGGAGCCATGCCCATCGCCTGCGTCATGTCGAGGGTCTGCTCGGTGTCATCGCATCCGCTGCTCTCGGTGCAACTTGTGCTATACCCGCCAGTTGAGATGAGAGTGGGAGTGTAAGGTTCGGTTTGCCCCACGTTTTTGTAGTACGTGGTCAAATCGGCCAAATCGGTGCCCAGGAATTCGAACAGGCCGATCGTCTGGCCGCTGCCCGTAAGCGCTGTTCCGCCATAGTAGGCCGCCCGCATATCGCTGCCCAGGAAAGAAGCCGAAGGACCGGAGCCGGTGGTGGCATGAGAGACGACCTTGTCGGGATCGATTCCATGGGCCTTCGCATAGTCGCTCTTCTTGACATACATCGGATGCGGTCTGGAATCGTTATCCAAGCCGGTGATGTGCCAGAGCTGGAAGGGAAGATCAACCGTGGGTTCGCGATCCACGGCAAAGAATGTGCGGCCGTCGGTGAGGTCCTGGTAATTCCCGAGGGTCACATGGAAGGCCCTCTCGATGTTCGCCACCGTGCCGGTGAGCCTTAGGTCCCGTCCTTCGAGGTCTCCGCTAATGATTTCAAAACCGCTCGCTTTCGCGAACGCAATTAAGGTTTCCCAGTTTTCCTGGCTGGGTCCGAACCTCGCGGTAAATTCCTCCGGCGTGAGGAACCGGCGATAGGATGAGCTTGTAGGATCCTGGACATCCTGCACAAAGCTTTGCAATCCTGCGCGATCGCTCAACGGCAGAACAATGTCGAAGTGCAGAGTCTGGGTTGCCGGCAGTTGCCCGACCAACTGCGCCTTTCCATTGGCCACCTCTTCACGCACATGATGCGTCAATAGAGGTTTGCTGGGCTTGCGTGGGAATTGTGATTAACATGAACGCGGCTGCGCAGACAAGCGCAGCCAGTCTGGGTAATAGGGGAGTGTTCTTCATGTTCTTAATCCTCTTTGTCCTTTCTTCTTTGGCATGCAAAGGTGCGTCAGTGTGACGCGCCTCAGCTGACAATTAATCGCGGCATATTAACGCACATCGGGTGTTTTGTTTAAGAGTTTTTAAGAATCGTTACGAAAACGGAACTCCAAGGCGGGAAAAGACTTACGGTCCTCAGGTCTGGACAGTAGCCTTGGCAGGGAAACACCTTAGGCAATCAGTGCTGGATAGAAGCTTTGCTTGGCGGCGGATCGTTTTCGGAACACGACTTTTACTCCCTCTCGCCACCGTTCGTCAATCCCCACAAATTCCCAATCGATCTCCGGCGTCAGGTAGCGCAGTAATGTGTCGGTGGCGGGATGCACATGCAACGCGGGAGCCACTAAGAGCAGCAACGGTTTTTCAGCCGACAGCTCGCGGCCTTCGAAATATCCGAAGCGAGGAAATTCACCGCGCGCATGATGCCACTCCACGCGCGACCAGTAATCCAGCCCTTGCAGGGGCAAGTGGATATCTTCATCGGCCTTCAATTCCACCACCGCCAGCCGTCCGGCTTTCGTCGTGGTGAGCACATCGATCATGGCGCGGTCAGCGGCGGAGAATGCCGGAATCTGCGAATAAAGACATGATGGATCGAGGCGCTCATCGATCACGCTCACGTCGCTAACCACCAGCGACTCCAGCCACCGCTCCGGACGCAGACGCCACAACGGATCGTGCCGTAGTCCATACGGATGGCGAGTATCGCGCAAACGGTGTGCAAGCGAAGCAAATTCGTCCAGGTTGCGTGGTTCCAGAACCCGCTCCTCCGCACCCACTCCAAACACGATCTCTTGAGTGCTGGAAAACGATCCCGGAATAACCTCCAGTCGTGCCCGGGCAAACTCCAACCCGCGCCAACGGAAAACAATCTCCGCCGCCGACAACACATTAATTTCGCAGTTCGGCAGAATCTCCTGAACGGTCGTGATCGAATCTTTGAAGCGTTCGCGCGCTGCGTTATCGTTAGCGGCATGCACCAGCCGGGTCGCAACATTGCCGCGATCCGCGCAATCGATTGCCACCAGCGCATCATGCCGCTCGTTTAATTCAAATAGCGACCATTTGGCGGCATCCCGGTTCAGGTTCGCCATCCGTTCTCGCACCAGCGCAGATGTCCCGGCAGGAACAAACATCTTGAGGCCCTCCACCAGTACGTTGTTCGGCTGCGATTGCCGGCATACATCAAGCCATAGAATGCCGAAGGTCAAAGCTGCATCGATTGAGGCTTGCGTTTCCTGCGCGTTCACGCCCAGCACCGCGAAGGCCGAGCGCCCCTGCCGCACAAGCCCACGCGCATAGATCGGTCCAAAGGATTTCTCCAGATCCACGCCGCTATTCAACCGAACGACTTTGAATTCGGGAAAGCGCCTGTCCAGCGTTCTCCGCAGCTTCTGCTCGTAGGCGGCCCGCGCCGCTCGTCGAGCCGTGGGAGAGCGGCGGTCGCGGTCGCGGCAAATCTCCAGCTTCGACGGCCGTGCTTGTCCTAGTCTCTGCACGGCCAGCCGCAGTGTGCCATTCTTGATCTCCGCATCCAGCACGCGCCGCACCGAATTCCGCTCTGCCGACCACAGGTGCAGCAGGCACCGGTTGTACTCGCCGGAGATGGAGTACTTGGATTGCGCCAGGTCAAAGGCAACCGCGCCGTTCTCCAGCACTACTGCGCCCGCGGCCTCGCTAAGAAAGTCGTGTACCGTTCGAGTTAGAGCTTGCGGCGTCACTGTGGCCATTTGACGTTTTCCATCTAAAGATCCCCCAGCTAAGATTGCCCCAGTGGGATTATTCACCGCTGCCAGTCAGCAGTCTGTGACATGTGACCATCGTCACATTCCTCTGTGGACGCTTCATCTGCTACGAACCACCCCATGTGGGATAATGAGTAAATCCGCCCAACTGAGTCGGCCTCCGGCACGGCGGCATCTAATTCGTGTGGGTAAAAACTTGCATAAACAGGCTCTCGCAGACAAGCAACGCTTCTTCTTCGACCACTACGGCGTCACCGAAAACGACCTCGAACATTACCTGGCCGCGGCTCTTTCCGCCGGTGGCGATTATGCCGACCTTTACTTTGAATATCTGTCTTCCACCTCGCTGATGGTGGATGAGTCGATGGTGAAGTCGGCTTCCCAGGGCATTTCCGCTGGCTGCGGCATCCGCGTCGTCTCCGGCGAGCGCACCGGCTATGCCTATACCGACGATCTTTCCGCCAGCCGAATCCTGCACGCCGCGCGTACAGCAGCACTGATCGCAAGCGCTCCGGCCAAGACTCCGGTTGCAGGCTTCCAGCAAACCGCCGCTCGCAGCTTGTACCCTGTGACCCTGCCCTCGGTCGATGCCGAAATCACTGCCAAAGTTGAACTGGTAATGCGGGCTGACAAAGCTGCGCGTGCCTACGATCCGCGCATTCAGGAAGTCCGCGCCAGCTACTCCGACGAGTTGAGAAATATTCTTGTTGTCGCGTCCGACGGAACCTTCGCCGAAGACTCCCAGCCGCTCGCCCGCATGAACGTTTCTTGCATCGCTAAAACCGAAAACAATTCAGCTCGCGGAGGCTCCGGTGGCGGTGGACGCGTCGCCCTCGACTTCTTCTTCGGAGACAAAAATCCCGAATTCTTCGCCAAAGAAGCAGCCCGGCAGGCCATTCTGCAACTCGACGCCCGCGAAGCGCCGGCAGGCGAAATGGAAGTGGTTCTCGGCCCCGGATGGCCCGGTGTTCTGCTGCATGAGGCTGTCGGTCATGGACTGGAAGCCGATTTCAATCGCAAGAAAACTTCTGCGTTCGCCGGATTGATCGGCAAACGCGTAGCCAGCGAAGGCTGCACGGTCATCGACAACGGCACCATGCCGTGGCGCCGCGGGTCTTTGAATGTAGATGACGAAGGCAATTCCACGCAGGAAACGGTGCTAATCGAGAAGGGAATTCTAAAAGGGTATCTAAGCGATAAGCTCTCGGCCCGTCTGATGGGAATGGCCAACACCGGCAACGGACGCCGTGAGAGCTACGAGCACATCCCGATGCCGCGCATGACCAACACCTACATGCTCGCCGGCCAGGACAATCCCGAAGACATTATTCGCTCGGTCAAGCACGGCATCTACGCCGTAAATTTCGGCGGAGGCCAGGTCGATATCACCAACGGTAAGTTCGTCTTCGGTGCAAGCGAAGCCTACATGATCGAAGACGGCCACATCACCGCTCCCATCAAAGGCGCAACCCTGATCGGCAACGGTCCGGATGTGCTGACCCGGGTCTCGATGGTGGGTAACGATTTGAAACTCGATGAAGGCGTCGGCACCTGCGGCAAAGATGGACAGGCCGTGCCCGTAGGCGTGGGCATTCCGACCATCAAGATCGACCGCCTGACCGTCGGCGGCACCGCCAAGAAAGATCCCGGCGGGTTTATGCAGTAAGATTCAACTCACCACGGAGGCACAGAGAAATTCCCTAGATTCAATTTTGATTTACCCTGTGTTCCCCCGTGTCCTCTGTGTTAAAGAATTTACCTATGCCCTCAACCGAATTAGAAACCGGAAACCCTAAACTAGAAACCGACCTCTGGTCCCTAGCCCAGGACATCGTCCGCCGTGCCATGAACGGCGGCGCAACCGCTGCTGAATGCGTAGTCCGCGAAGGCGACGAGTTCTCCACGCTAGTCCGCCTCGGCCAGGTCGAAACCCTCAAAGAATCCGGGTCGCGATCGATCGGTGTGCGCGTCTTCAACGGCCAGCGCGCCGCCAGCACCTACTCCAGCGATTTCTCCCAAGTCAGCCTCGACCGCATGGTGAAGTCTGCGCTGGAACTTTCGAAGATCACTTCAGAAGACCCGTTCGGCGGCATTCCCGAAGCTTCACAGCTAGGCTCGCTCACCGGCGACCTCGATCTCTATCACGAAGATGTTTATTCGCTGCCCGGTCCCGATCGCATCGACTACGCCCGCCGCGCCGAAAAAGCCGCGCTCGATTTCGACCCGCGCATCAAAAATTCCGAAGGCGGATCGTTTGACGCCGCCACTGGCCACAAAGTCCTGGCCAACTCGCACGGCTTCGTCGGCGAATACCGCCGGTCTTATTGTTCCGTGTCAGCCGTTCCCATTGCACAAACCGAGGACGGTGCGATGCAGCGCGACTATTGGTATTCCGTCGCACGCACGCTGAGCAAACTAGAGTCGCCCGAACAGGTCGGCAAAGTTGCAGCCGAGCGCACGCTGCGCCGCCTGGGCGCACGCAAGGCAAAGACCGCGCAGGTTCCGATCATCTTCGACCCCATGGTCGCGACCTCGATCCTCGAGCACATTTTCGAAGGCGTGAACGGCGACTCGGTCTATCGCGGCGCATCTTTCCTCGCCGGCAAACTCGGACAGAAAATTGCCGGCGACAACGTCACCATCATCGACGACGGCACCATCCCCGGCGGCTTTGGCTCCAGCCCCTTCGATGGCGAAGGCGTGCCCACTCGGCGCACTGAAGTCATCAAGAACGGTGTATTGAACTCCTACCTGATGAACACCTACACCGCGAAAAAGCTGGGGCTCGCCACCACGGGCAACGCCTCGCGCGGACTTGCCGGAACTCCGGGCATCGGCCCTGGCAATTATTTTCTGCAGCCCGGACCGCGGACTCCAAAGCAATTGATCTCTGAAATCAAGGAAGGCCTCTACGTCACCGAGTTCCTGGGCCACGGCGCGAATCTGGTAACGGGCGATTATTCTCGCGGCGCATCAGGCCTGTGGATTTCCGGCGGAGAGTTCGCCTATCCGGTCGAAGAGATCACTGTCGCCGGAAATCTGAAAGAAATGTTTTTCAACATTTCTGAGATCGCAAGTGACCTCGAGTTCCGCGGATCGGTCGCAGCACCGACGCTGCGCATCGACGGCCTAACCGTGGGCGGAGAATAGCACCTCTTCGTTTCCACTCCGTTTCACGAATCAGCACTACTTTGTCATTCCGAGCGAAGCGAGGAATCTTGGTTCGTTTTCACCTGATAAAACCGGGATCCCACTTGGTGTGGCTAACAAAAGATCGTTAGTATCATGGGCAATTCCACTTCGCTGGGAGATCCATGAATCGACGATCTTTTCTGAAAACCTCAAGCGCTGCGGGATTCGCCGCCGCAGTGCCTTCCGCAGCTTTTGCCGCTGCTCGACCATCCACCGCTGGAACCGCTTCTCCAACGCAAAGCAAACCGCACCCGCAAAATCCCGAAACGCTTTTGTTAAAAGACTACCGTCCCCAGTCCATCTACAAAATTCCGGTGACCGAGGTTGCGAAGGCTAAATTCCCCATCATCGACATGCACTCTCATCCCTACGCCAAAACTCCCGCTCAAATCGCCGAGTGGGTCCGAACTATGGACGAAGTTGGTATTGAAAGAACGACCATTCTTGCGATGGCGACCGGCGCGGAGTTCGACAAAATCTACAAAGATTACTCCCAACACGGGGACCGCTTCGAGATGTGGTGTGGGCTCGATTTCACGGGCTATAACCAATCCGGTTTCGCTTCCTCCGCGGTGAAAGAGTTGAAACGGTGCGTCCAGACCGGTGCGCGTGGCGTGGGAGAGATTCACGATAAAGGCGAGGGACTTCATTCGGGTAAGTCCAAAGCTGTGGGAATGCACCCCGACGATCCCCGCATGGATCCCGTCTTCGAAGCCTGTGCCGAACTAAGGCTCCCCTTCAGCCTGCACGTTGCCGACCCGATCTGGATGTACCAGAAAATGGACCGGACCAACGACGGATTGATGAACGCCTATTTGTGGCGGCTCGACAATAAGCCGAACATCGTCGGACTCTCCGGCATGGTCGACATTCTCGAGCGCACCACGAAGCGCCATCCTCACACGACTTTCGTCGCCTGCCATCTGGCCAATCTCGACTACGATCTAACCCGACTGGGAGAATTGCTCGACCGCTGCCCCAACCTTCACGTTGATATTTCCGCCCGCTACGCCGAGACCGGGGCGACTCCCAGAGCCGCTTCGCAGTTCTATACGAAATACGCAGACCGCCTCGTCTACGGCACGGACATGGGAGTCGACAAACCCATGTACCAGATTACTTTCCGCATCCTGGAGACGCTCGACGAGCATTTTTATGCAATCGACCAGTTCGATTATCACTGGTATCTGAACGGCTTCGGCTTGCCGGACAATGTTCTTCAGCAGGTGTACCACAACAACGCCGCAAAGCTGCTGGCGGCAAAAGGATGAAATGAAATTCGCCAAGATTGTATTTTGGATCGCCGGCATTTGGGGCGTGCTGGTCCTGACGCCGCTATATTTCATCTTTGATCTGATCGGACAGAAGGACCCTCCACCGATCACCCACCCGGCGTTTTATTACGGATTCGTCAGTGTGGGTTTGGTCTTTCAGATCGTGTTCATCGTGATTGCCCTTGACCCGGTGCGCCTGCGTCCCATGATGATCCCTGCTATGTTGGAAAAGTTCGGCTACGGCGTTACCTTGCTCGTACTCTATTTGCAAAATCGCTTACATCCGCAGGATCTCGCGCTCGGCGGCGTGGACGTGCTGTTCGGCGTATTATTCCTCGCGGTATTTTTCAAGACCGACTTAAAGATCAGCGATTAAAGACCACCAATTGAAGACCGGCAGCTAATCTCCAGAGTACAATCGTCTTGCATGGGCAGCCTGATCCAGCCGTCTTCGACGGTTGAAGAACCCGATTCCAGCCGGCGGACAATTGTGATTGCGATGGTGGTCGTCATCGCGATCGCGCTTGGCGCAGCCCTGCTTCTTCGCAGCCGGCCGAAGAGCGCATCCGGACCGCCTCCCTACGCCGCCAACCTCAAGCTCAGCGATTTCAAAATGAGCGCGGCGGAAAATTTCGTCGGCGCCACCGTCAGCTATGTCGATGGAACGATCGCTAACACAGGTAATAAGACCATCACCCACATAGTTGTCGAAGTCACATTCAAAGACGAGTTGGGGCAACTCGCCCAGCGCGAAGAAATTCCAATGCAGGTGCTGAAAACCGACGGCCCGTATCCTGAAGCCGTAGATTTCAGCGTCTCGCCACTCGCCCCCAGCCAGAGCAAACCCTTTCGCTTAACGTTTGAAGGCATCTCCGCGCAGTGGAACCATCAATATCCTGAGATCCAAATCACCGACGTGGCGGTGAAGTAGCGAATTCTTTCCACAGTGGCTTCCACCGTGTCATCCCGAGCGCAGCGAGGGACCCTGGTGTTTGCCAGCACTCTGATAGACCAAGGCAGAACCAAGGTCCCTCGCTTCGCGAGGGATGACAATCACTTTCCCCTGATGCCTCTACCAATCCCCGCAACTCGGTACAATGACTCATGGCCGAAACAAAGCCATTCCGCCTCACGGAGTCGGTAAAAGCTGCGGGTTGAGCTTCCAAACTAAGTCCAGCGGCGCTGGACTCGGTGCTTGGGAAATTAGCCCGGCAACACGACTCCAATGTTCTAGTCGGCTTTGACCACGCCGACGACGCCGGAGTGTATCAAATCGCGCCCGACCAAGCGCTGGTTCAAACTGTCGACTTCTTCACACCCGTCGTGGACGATCCCTACGTTTTTGGCCAAATAGCCGCGACCAATGCGTTGAGCGATGTCTATGCGATGGGCGGACGTCCGATTACCTCGCTCGCCTTGGTGTGTTTTCCCGAGAAGGCTGACCTGGAAATTCTTGAACGCATTCTCGCCGGCGGATTGTCCAAGATGGTCGAAGCCGGATGCACCGTGATCGGCGGCCACAGCATTCGTGACGAAGAAACCAAGTTCGGATATTCGGTGACCGGACTCATCAATCCAAAAAAAGTTCTTGCCAATGCTGGAGCTAGGCCGGGCGACGCTCTCATCTTTACCAAAGCGTTGGGCACTGGCGTGATCTCCACGGCAATAAAAAAAGACAAAGCCGAACCGGCGTGGATCGATGCCGCTGCGCAATCGATGATAACCCTGAACAAGCGTGCCGCGGAAGTGATTCAGCAAGGAGAATTCCGCATTCACTCCATGACGGACGTGACCGGCTTTGGCCTGATCGGCCATGCGCGCGAAATGGCGCTGGCAAGCAATGTCGCGTTGCGATTCTTTTCAAAAGATATTCCGGTTCTGCCTGGCGCTCTGGAGTGCATTCGTGCCGGTTATATTCCCGGCGGCCTCAATAACAACCGCGATTTTGCCGAATGCGTGGTCGGTTATGACGATGCAGTTCCAGCAGACATGCGAGCGCTTCTCTTCGATCCTCAAACCGCCGGCGGCCTGTTGATTTCAGTCGCATTCGAAGACTCAGCGCGTCTCACTCAGTCCCTCATTGCAGCAAGCGTGCCCGCAGTAAAAATTGGCGAAGTTGTGACCCACGCGAAGCCTTTGATAACGATCCAATGATCGTCGTCCATGGATCGCAGCCACGCGCGATATGTGGCCAAGCCTATCACTTTGTGGTATTAACGAGCTCCCAAATTCGCGCCAGATGATGATCGTCGTGTTCTGCGACAAAATACAAATGATCAACCAGTCGCATCGGCGTTTTCAAACGCGGGTGAGGAATAGCCCGGCTAAATAGGGCGGCATCAACTTCGTCCGCGCGGTTCAACAGTTTGGCTCGAGCGCCGCGAAACTCCGTCAGGACCTTTTCCAGTGGCTGCGCGTTGTAGTTAGCTTCGTCGGTTTTTCGATTCTGCAAGTCTGTCACGGAAAGTTGCTCGCTACCCGCCACATAATCACCGACCCGCGCCAGCCAAAGCGGTTCGAGGTCGAGCATGTGCCCAGCGTGTTCCTGCGCCGACCACTTTCCCTGCGGCTTGGTGACGAGAATCGCCTGAGAGCGGCCACGCAACGCTTCTTCAACTCGTGCGGGGGTACCGCGCAGCCGCGCCAGCACATTCGGATATAGCTCCACAGGAAACGAAAACTCAAACTTGCGTTCAAACCAAACCGCCACCTGACTCATGGATCGCTCCAATTCGAAGAAAAGATCAAACAGGTGAATGATGCGCGGCTTCAGCCCAAGACTCATGAATTCTGCCATCGAAGGCCGGGGTCCGTGCATCTGTTAGATGGTGAGAACGGGTTTTCCATTTATTTTTCGGCAGGAGTCATCATGCAATTTCGCGAACTTGGACGCAGCGGTCTCAAAGTGTCCACCCTCGGCCTCGGCTGCATGGGCATGTCGGAGTTTTACAGCGGGCGCGATGACGACGAATCGATCGCAACGATTCATCGCGCACTCGAACTCGGCGTAAATTTTCTTGATACCGCGGATGTCTACGGCCCGCATAAGAACGAAGAACTCGTTGGCCGCGCCATCAAAGGCAAGCGCGACAAGATCGTGCTGGCTACGAAATTCGGCATCGTCCGCGATCCCGCGAATCCCAACGCCCGCGGCGTGAACGGCAAGCCCGATTACGTTCGCCAGACCTGTGAAGCCAGCCTGCGCCGGTTGGGCGTTGAGACCATCGACCTTTACTACCAGCATCGCGTCGACCCCGCCACGCCCATCGAAGAAACGGTTGGCGCCATGGCAGGACTTGTGCGCGAAGGAAAGATTCGCCACATTGGTCTTTCCGAGGCCTCGCCGCAAACCCTCCGCCGCGCCGCAAAAGTCCATCCCATCACGGCCCTGCAAACCGAATATTCACTGTGGAGTCGCGAACCGGAAGACGGACTCCTGGCCACGTGCCGCGAACTCGGGATTGGCTTCGTCGCTTACAGCCCACTCGGCCGCGGCTTTCTCACCGGCCAGTTCAAACGCTTCGAGGATTTTCCCGAAGACGACTACCGCCGGCTCTCTCCACGCTTTCAAGGAGAGAACTTTCAGAGAAACCTCGAACTAGTGCGGCGGGTTGAAGAAATCGCCAAAGAGAAAGACTGCAAACCATCACAGCTGGCGCTGGCATGGGTGCTCGCGCAGGATAAGAACATCGTCCCCATCCCGGGCACCAAACGCCGCAAATATCTGGAAGAAAATATCGCCGCGATCGATGTGCAGCTGACCGCAGAAGACCTGCGGAGAATCCACGAAATCTTCCCCACTGGCGCAGCCGTTGGCCTGCGCTATCCAGAGCACATGATGGGCCTCGTGAACGGATAATTCATCGCAAAAGAAAAGGGCGGCCGTCAGGCCGCCCAAACACTGAGAACTAACTACCGAGAACTGAGAACTGCGCTTACGCTCGCGCCGGACTCTCTCCGCCCTTCACAATTCCGCGTCCAGGCTCCGGCTTCAATACCTGCTGTACACCATCATCGGGCTTCGAAGGAGCTTTCATCGGGGGCAGTTCCTTGCCCTCCACCAGAAGCATCACTTCGGATGCGTCCAGCACTTCCCGCTCCAGCAAAGCCCCCGCAATCTTCTGTAGCGTGTCGCGGTTGCCTTCCAGAATGCCTTTGGCCGTTTCGTAGCCCTGGTTCACCAGCTTGCGGACCTCATTGTCAATCTTGATGGCGGTGTCTTCGCTGTAGTCGCGGTGCTGGCTGATCTCTCGGCCCAGGAAGATCTGCTCTTCTTTCTTGCCGAAGGTGAGCGGACCAAGATCGCTCATGCCCCACTCACACACCATCTTGCGCGCCATTTCCGTGGCGCGCTCTATGTCGTTGCCCGCGCCGGTGCTCATCTGGTGGAGGAACAGCTCCTCAGCCAAACGCCCGCCCATCAGAATTGCCAGATCAGTTTTCAAGTAATCCCGGGTGTAGTTGTGCCGGTCATCGACAGGCAACTGCATGGTCACGCCTAGCGCCATTCCGCGCGGAATAATCGTGACTTTATGCACGGGATCAGAACCCGGCAGTTTTGCCGCGACCAGCGCGTGCCCGGCTTCGTGGTACGCCGTAACTTTCTTTTCGTCGTCCGATAGGATTAGCGACTTGCGCTCCACGCCCATCAGAACTTTATCTTTGGCCACTTCGAAGTCGAACATCAGTACAGCCTTGCGATTCTGCCGCGCCGCCGCCAACGCAGCTTCGTTCACCATGTTGGCCAAGTCTGCGCCGGAAAATCCCGGTGTACCGCGCGCCAGCACCTGAAGATCAACATCCTCCGCAAGTGGAATCTTGCGGGTATGTACTCGCAAAATTTCTTCCCGCCCGCGCACATCCGGCCGGCTCACCACCACGCGCCGGTCAAAGCGCCCCGGCCGCAGCAGCGCCGGATCCAGCACATCTGGCCGGTTCGTCGCCGCCATGAGAATCACGCCCTCATTCGACTCGAAACCATCCATCTCGACCAGCAACTGATTCAAAGTCTGCTCACGCTCGTCATGTCCACCGCCCAGGCCGGCACCACGGTGCCGTCCCACAGCGTCAATTTCGTCGATGAAAATAATGCAGGGCGCATTCTTCTTACCCTGCTCGAACAGGTCGCGCACGCGGCTGGCGCCGACGCCCACAAACATCTCCACGAAGTCCGAACCGGAGATCGAAAAGAAAGGAACGTTCGCTTCGCCAGCCACGGCCCGCGCCAGCAAAGTCTTACCGGTTCCCGGAGGACCTACCAGCAGAACCCCCTTAGGAATCCGTCCACCAAGCTTCTGGAACTTCTGCGCCTCGCGCAGGAATTCAATAATCTCGCGCAGCTCTTCCTTGGCCTCTTCCACGCCAGCCACATCTTTGAACGTGACTTTCTTTTGCTGCATGGAGAGCAGCCGCGCCCGGCTCTTGCCGAACGACAACGCCTTATTGCCGCCGGTCTGCATCTGGCGGATCATGAAGA
This sequence comes from uncultured Acidobacteriaceae bacterium, assembly GCA_963789625.1. Lineage (GTDB taxonomy): Bacteria > Acidobacteriota > Terriglobia > Terriglobales > Acidobacteriaceae > Sulfotelmatobacter. The sequence goes on from CAWBLK010000012.1 coordinate 479,871, forward strand.
ACCACAGCGCGCCCAGCAGAATAAGCGGCGCCCAGGTGCCCAGCAACTGCAGCGGCCAACTTCCACTATTAGCGTCGCGGAAGATAACATTGACGCCTTTATGGTGCAGATCCCCGAGCACTTCGGGAGTGAAGTAGTTCGCCGGTGCCGTGGTATGGAACGCGGAGCCGTTACGGAGCTTGCCGCGCACCTCCATCCCGTTGACCGTGAGTTCCTGAACGTTGTTCTGCTCCACGTCACTCATAAACTGAGTGACCTGCAATTCTGCGTCTTTCTGCCCACTCCGGCCAGCCTGAATCACCTGCCACAACAGAAGAGCAGACAATCCAATCACCAGCCAGAAAGCTACGGTTTTGACTGTCGAATTCACCAAGAAACTCCTAAAGAACCCGGGGTGCGATCAAAAGCTGCGATCAAAAGCACGGGACTCCCACCATCATTTAGATGCCGTTCGGCCAATTTCGATAGAGAGAAATTCCCTATGTACCTTATTCTACCTTTTCTCGCGGAAAAAGGCGCGGCGCATTCCTCATAACTTAAGTCATCGGGGGAGCAGGAACCGCAGCCAAATAGGAGATATTGCGGTTGGTTTGCTCCACCGCTCCCAAGCCGTAGCCGACCAGAAACACTTCGTCCACCAGAAAGCCGAAATAATCGGGCTGCAAGGCCACGCGGCGGGCCGATTGCCGGTCCAGTAGCGTCACCAGCTTCACCGATGCCGCGCCTCGGGCGCGCAGGTCGCTCATGAGAAACTCGCTGGTCACACCCGAATGAACCAAACCCTCGACCAACAAAATGTGCTGGCCGCGGATATCCGGTTCGTGGCTGAAAAAAATTTCCGTAATCTCGCCGGTCTGGTCGCCTTGCTGCTTGCTGGTCTGCTTGCTGTATTTAGGCTTGATGAACTGGCACACCACGGGAACTTCCAAAGCCCGCACCAGGTCAGCCATAAACATGAACGCATTCTCCAGAACGGCCAGCGCCTGGATGGTCTGCCCCTCATAGTCATCTGAAATGTGGCGCGCAAGTTCCTTCACCCGCTTCTGAATCTGCTCGGCGCCAATTACCTGGCGAAGTGGCTCGACTTTCGTTGCGTTCATGAAATCTCCTCAACCACCCACGGCACTTCGCGGATCAGCACTGCTTCCTGCCCCGCTTTGGCCGCTAACTTCGCTGGAGCCGGAAAGCCGCGCATCCAAACAATCTCGTTTTCACTAACCGCTACCGGCCAGAGCCTGCGCCCAGGTTGGGGCACATGCCGCTCCTGCAACAGTTCCTTAATCTTCTTAGGCGCTTTCGTGTGCGCCGGCCAAAACCGGTCTCCCGGGCGCCAGTTCCGCACCATCAGCTGCCCGCTCACCAGCTCTGCACGAAGAAGCTCTGCGCGGAGAAGTTGTTGCGGATTATACTCCGCAAACTGTGTCTCCTGAGCCATCTCCGCACTCACCAGCAACGCTTCGATTACTACCCCCAACTCCGGCACGAAAGCACGTCCCGGCACGGCTAGCGGATATTCGTAGTCCGGAATCCGTTCCTGCCGGCGCAAATCCGGCGTAAGAAAAATCATCGCCTCCGGCTCACGGCGAATCTTCCAACCCAAAGGCAGCGACAATTCTTTGCCAGCTGGACCATCCTCACCAGCAAAGCGCAGCATTTCCTCTATGTGCTTGAACTCCAGCGGAATCCCCGCCTGCTCGCCGATAGCCTTCAATACTCTTCTCTGCACAGCCTTAGGTTCGGTGAACAGCCAAGGCCGGCTCACCGCAGCATTCATCAGCGCCGGACCGGTCTGTTCAAGCCGTTGCAATAATTCAGCATCGTGCATCTTGGGATGCGGCGGCTGAATCTGCACCAGCTCTTGCGAACCCTGGAAACCCGGCAAGCCGCGCGCCCACTCCGGCTGTGACCATTGCACCACCGTCCCCAGCCAGCCTGAGATTTCGTTCTCCCAATAGTCTTCCTCGTCGCGCGCAATCTCCGCCAGTTCTGAGAAACCATCCACCACGGCGGGATTGAACTCGCGCTCCAGCAAAGGCAGCACCAGCTTGCGCAAGCGATTGCGCGTGAATTTGCAATCAGCATTCGACGAATCTTCCCGCCAAGGCTGCTTGAGATCGACCAGATACTGCTCCAGTTCGCGCCGCCGGATTCCCAACAACGGTCGAACGATCTCCCCGTAACCTTCCCCATCTTCGTGCTCCACCACAATGCGCGGATAAATTCCTCCAAGCCCCCGCAGCCCAGTGCCGCGAATCACCCGCATCAGCACAGTCTCCGCCTGATCATCGAGCGTGTGCCCGGTGACAATCTTGTCCAGAACTCCTTGCTGATTTTGTCCGTGAAGCGGAGTGATTTTGTTCTTGGAAGGGCGCGGCTTCAGCCGTGCCGTTAAGACTCCCCGAAGGAATTGGGCTTTAGCCCCTGAGGAGTGTTTCTGCGGGGCTGGCGCAGCGCTTTCAGCGCTGCGATAAAGATGCTCGGGTATCGTGGGCTTTAGCCCCCGAGGTACTTAAACCTCCAGCCCTCTTCACCCAACAGCTCCCGAAAGAATCCATACCGCAACTCCCGCGCAGCAGCTTCCACTCCCGAATGTTCCTTGGCAGCAAACTGAGCCACATCCCCGCTGGCCAAATAAAACTCCAACCCATGCTCGCGAGCAAGCCCAGCAACAAACTCCTGATCCGCGTCCGACTCCGCCCCGCGCAGCCTGTGATTGAAATGAACAACGGAGAGAACGATGCCGAGTTCCTGCCACAGTTCGATCAACAACCGAAGCAGCGCAACCGAATCAATCCCGCCCGAAACCGCAACTCCAACCCGGTCTCCGGCCCGCAGCAATTCCTCTCGCCGGATATGCCCCAATACGCGCTCCGCCAATTCATGCACGGAAACATGGTACAACCCGGCAGCCAAAAAGACTTATGGGGACAGCGGGATATCCGCCTGTCCCCATAGCTTTGCAAGCCAAAAGGTTTTCTCCGTGTCTCTGTGCCTCTGTGGTGAAAAATCTTGAGCTACAGCCCCGAGCCCTTCTCCGCAATCAGCTTCCGAATCTTCTCCACAAACTCCGCCGCACCCATGTCCTCAGTCTTCTCTTTCCCGCGAGTGCGCACGTTCACCTTGCCCGCCTCAGCCTCTTTATCTCCGACCACGAGCAAGAACGGCACTTTCTGCATGGCATGTTCGCGGATCTTGGCATTCATTTTCTCGTTGCGCGCATCCACTTCCACGCGCACACCGACAGCCTTCAGCTGATCCGCAACTTTGTTCGCGTACTCCGCATGCCGCTCGCTAATCGGAATCATCACCGCCTGCACCGGCGAGAGCCACACCGGGAACGCACCCGCATAGTGCTCGATCAATACTCCAAAGAATCGCTCGATCGATCCGAACAGCGCGCGATGTACCATCACCGGCTGCTTGCGCGAGCCGTCTTCCGCCACATACTCCAGGCCGAAGCGCTGCGGCAGGTTGAAATCGACCTGTACCGTCGAGAGCTGCCACAACCGTCCGATCGCGTCGACCAGCTTGATATCGATCTTCGGCCCGTAAAATGCCGCCTCGCCGGGAATGGTCTTGAATTCAATCTTCCGGCGCTCCAGCACTTTCTTGAGCGATTCGGTGGCGTGGACCCATTGCTCTTCGCTGCCCACAAAATTCTTGCGGTCGTTCAGGATCCCAGGTTGAAAGCTCAGTCTGGAATTGGTCGAAGCCAAAATCCTTCAGCACGTCCAGGGCAAAGTCGAGGCAGCCGGTAATCTCGCCTTCGACCTGCTCCGGCGTGCAGAAGATGTGCGAGTCATCCTGGGTGAAACCCCTAACCCGCAATAACCCATGCATCACTCCCGAACGCTCGTAGCGATAAACGGTTCCCAACTCACCCAGCCGCACCGGCAAATCGCGATACGACTTCAGCGAATCTTTGTAAATCAAAATATGGCCGGGACAATTCATCGGCTTCAGCCGGTATTCGGCGTCGTCAAGCTCCATGGCATCGAACATGTTCTGCGAGTAATAGCCCTCATGTCCCGAGGTAAAAAACAACTGCCGCCGCGCCACATGCGGCGTGTAGACGAGCGAATAGCCGCGCTTCAGATATTCCTCGCGCATCCAGTCTTCCATCTGCTTGCGGATGATCCCGCCCTTGGGATGCCAGAAAATCAGCCCCGGCCCGGCGAGTTCCTGAATCGAAAATAAATCGAGCTGCTGCCCCAGCACGCGATGGTCGCGCTTCTTCGCCTCTTCCACCTGCTGCAAATGCGCGTCGAGATCCTTCTTCGAGAAAAACGAAGTCCCATAAATCCGCTGCAGTTGCTGATTCTTCTCGTCACCCAGCCAGTACGCGCCCGCCACGTTGAACAGCTTGAACGCCTTGATCTTGCCGGTCGAAGGAATATGCGGACCGCGGCAAAAATCAATGAACTTGCCGGTGCGGTAGATCGAAATCTTTTCATCGGGCTTGGTGAATTGCTCGATGAAATGGCACTTCATAAAGTCGCCTTCTTTTTTGAACTCCGCCAGCCCCTGGTCGCGCGGCAAAAATTCGCGCGCATAAGGCAGGTTCTGCTGCACCAGCTCCTGCATCTTCTTCTCGATTTTTTCTAAATCCTCCTGCGTGAAAGGAGTTGGCCGGTAAAAGTCGTAAAAAAATCCGCTCTCAGTCGCCGGACCATGTCCCAGCTTGGTCTCCGGAAAAAGCTCCAGCACGGCCGCAGCCAGCAGGTGCGCCGACGAATGCCGGTAAACTTCGAGCGCCTCGGGATCTTTCTCAGTCAAAAGGCGCAAGTCGGTGTCCTTTTCCAGTGGACGGGTGAGGTCGATCAGCGTGGGGCGGGCGCCCTCGCCCGCCTGATCGCCGTTGGAAGAGATTTGGGCCGCCAGCGCCGCATCCGCCAGCCGCGGGCTGATCGACTTCGCAATATCGAGCGCGGTCGTGCCCTTGGGAACATCCTTCACGCTTCCATCCGGAAGCTTCACATGAATGCTATCTGCCATAAGAGTTGAACCTACAGGAGTACTTAATCTTTCAGTTTATTGGAGGGATTCGGGAGGGTCAAACTATAGCCATCATAAACAGAGAAGAAAAAGGGCGGGTGCGCTCACCCGCCCTAAAGTTTGGATGATTCGACTCCTACATCGTCACATCTTTCACATGCGTAGCCACATACCAGACATTCCCAAACGCATCCGTCACCGCGGCGTTGCGATCGCCATAAGGCTGGTCCTTCGGTTCGTGCAGTGACTTCGCGCCCGCCGCCAGCGCTCGCCGATAAAGCGCATCGCAATCCGGCACATAAAGGTAGAACATCGCCGGCATCGGCTCATACTTGCCATGCGCCTCGCCCATCTCCACCACCGAATCGCCGATGCGAATCTGCGCATGCTGGACGACTCCATCCGGAGACGCATACTTCGCCACTTCCTGCGCGTCGAAGGCGCGCTTTAAAAAGCCGATCAGCGGCTCGGCGCGCAGCGGATGCAGATACGGATTCACATTGTGCAATCCCTTCGGCATATAGCTCTCGCCCTTCTGCGTAGCGATATACCAGAAGTTGCCCGCCGCATCTTTCACCGTAGCCGAACGCTCGCCATATTCCTGATCGCGAGGCTCATCGATCAACGTCGCTCCCGCCGCCAGCGCATTTTTGTAAACCGCATCCGCGTCTTCCACATAAACATGCAGCGCATTAGGATGCAGCGTGGATGGAAATTTCTTTCCCGCAATCCCGCCCCCGATCATCATCATGGAATCGCCGATGCGCACTTCGCCGTGCACGCCGGTCGGCATGAATCGCGCGTTCTTTCTCCTCAGCCCCAAACGCCTTGATGCACGAAATCGATCAGCGCATTGCCATCCGCAGCCACAAGGTAAGGCGTCACCATGCGGAAGCCGCGCGGGACAGGGCTTACGCCGGTCGCAGCCTTCGCTTGCGGCATGCGTCCGCCTTCGGGCCCAGTAGTGAGCTTCGCCATCCGCCGGTGCATCTCTTCGACCGGCATCTCTTCTGTCACCGTATAAATTCCCCAGGTGTAGCCAAAGGGATCGGTGAGATTGGCGTCGCGATGGCCATAGAACTGATCCGCCACCGGTCTCACAATTTTCATCCCAGCCTCGGTCGCGTGCTCGACGAACGAATCCACATCGTCGACCCGGAGCGTGAGCCATACCGGCGACTGGCCGAGGGTTTCAGCGCTGAAGCGGCCGCCCTCGGGCCATTCATCGGACAGCATGATGGCCGAATCGCCGATCCTAATTTCGGCTGCGGGAATACCGGTTGGAGTCTCAAAGCGGAATGTTTCTTTCGCGCCAAGAGCTTTCTTGTAGAACTCGATCGCCTTGGCAACATCCTTGAATGTCACACGTGGAACCGCAACTGGTCGGACGGCGGCAGCAGGCCGAGCAGTGGTAGGCACAGTTAGAGTAGCCATTTTCTTTTCCCCTTCAAATTCGGATTTCAATCGTGCCTTAAAACTCGCATTCGGCAGATTGCGCAATTCCGCCGCGATGCGCACCAGTGGCTCGATTGCAGCCGCTATCTTCGGAGCCTTGCCATCCTTTCGAGCCAGCATTGAATCGATAGCCTGGTTCAGCTGCTCGATCTTCTTTGCGTCGTTCTTCCGCGGATCGTTATTTCGCGGACCCAGAGAGCGCTTAGGCATCGGCACCCTCCATTCTGGCGCGTAGCGTGGTCAATCCCCGGAATTGCAACTGCTTGACCGCGCCTTCCGTCTTACCGATCTCCCGCGCCACTTCTTTTAAGCTCTTCTCCTCCACAAACCGCAGCACCAGCACGCGTTTCTGTTCCGCTGGCAGCAGCTCAACCAGCCTAAATATCGTCGCCCTGCGCTCGCACGCTTCAATGTCCGCTGGACCAACCGCGGCTTCGAGCTCGGAACCATCCGCAACCTCGCGTCCCGAGCGTTTCCAGCGATCTGAGATCAAGTTCGCGGCAATCCGGAACAGCCACGCCGCAAACGGAATTCCCCGCCACTCAAACCGCCTCAAGTTGGCCAGCGCATGGTGAAACACCTCGGAGGTCACATCCTCGGTTTCCGCTCGATCCCCCACCCGCCGCGCCACATACGCATAGACCCGCTCAAAATTGAGCTCATAAAGCTCTGCAAAGCGCGCAGGGTCCTGCTGCGCTTCTTCGATCAGAAGCCGCTCGTCCGCTTGGCGTTCTTTGTTCCCAGCTGTCAGAGCCTTCAACCAGTTCTCCGCGCGGAGTAGTGTTACATAAGGGATAACGGCAGGGAAAAAGAAAAGTTACGGTAAGGATTTTACGAAGGGCAGACTGGGCCAATCAGCAGGAATTTTGAGATACAATTCGTGCGATAAGTGGGTCTTGCGGAAAATAGCGCTCGTTGGACTCTTCGTCTGTGCTGTGGCTTGGGCCCAGTCTGCAGCACCGGCCCCAAGCAATGATTCTGCCACCGCGCCCGCAGCACAATCACCTCCATCATCAATCGTCGCGCCCGAATACAAGCTTGAGCCCATGGCAGTCTCAAACGTGATTTATCCGCCACAGGCGCGCGACAAAAAGATTGAGGGCGAGGTCGTAGTGTCCATGCGGATTTCTGACGCCGGGGATGTAATTATTGTCCAAGTCCTCAAGGGCGACCCGCTCCTGGCTCACCCTGTCGAGGAGGCAGCCAAGAGGTGGAAATTCAAACCGGTGATTAGTGGCAACAAGGCAATAGCAGTCGTCGCAGGAGCTTCACTCAGATTCGTCCTCAGCGACGACAATCAGGGTATAAACGGCGTGGTACCCACGATAGGTCCCGCTCACCGACCTCAGCCGATCAGAGTATCTGAGGGCGTTTCTTCGAGCTTCCTCGTGCATAAGGTAAAACCCGTCTACCCTCCCGAGGTAAAGCAGGCGCACATTAAGGGAACGGTTTTGTTGTGAGTCCTGATTGACGAAGAGGGGCGGGTTGCCGACCTAAGGCTGGTTTCGGGTCCTAAGGAGCTTGCCCCTGCAGCCGTCGGCGCAGTGCAGCAATGGCGCTATCGGCCCTACTTGCTTATGGGGAAACCGGCAGAGGTTGATACCGAAGTAAGCGTGAAATTCTATGTTTCGATTCCCTCAGAGCCGGCCTGGAAACGCCAGGCCAGTTTACGCGTGGTAGTACAAATCCTCCATCGCCTTCCGCACCTTGGCCGACACCGCCTCCATGTCCCGCATCTTCAGCCCCGTGGTCGAGATGGGCTCACCCACGCGCATCTCCAGCGGACGGCACTTGAGGTGGTAGGTATTCATCGGCAGCAATTCGTAGGTGCCCACCAGCGCGATCGGAACGATATCCACCTGTGCTTTAATTGCGAGAAAAAAAGCTCCCGGTAAAAACGGCTTGATCTCGCCATCGGGCGTGCGCCCGCCTTCCGGATAAATCACCAGCGGCATACCGGCCTGCAGACTCTTCACCGCCGATCGGATCGCCGCAATCGAATTGGCCGGCTTTTGCTGGTCGATGCAAACCTGCCCCGAGCGTTTCAACTGCCAACCCACCACCGGGTATTTCAACAACTCTTTTTTGAAAACAATGCGGAATTGAAACGGCAGGTAAACGTAGAGAACCGGAATGTCCATCGCGGAAGCATGATTCACCGCATACACATGCGGCTTCGAGGTATCGATCTTATCGAGCCCGGTCACCTTCACCGGCGACAAAATCGTTTTCATGATCAGCCACGACCAAGCCCGCGAAAACCAGTGCAGCCTCCGACCGCTGCGGTCAAACATGCCACCGGGCAGCGCAAGCAATCCCAAAACCAGCGTGTACAGCCAGATGAGCGGGTCAAGAATGAAATACGACCGCAGCCGGCTCAACCAGCCGTACTTCTTCTCGGGAATCGCGCGTGGACTTCTCCGCGGCGCAAGCGCCGGCGCAGCCTCAGCTCCGCCTTCGACTTCCACTGACGATGAATTCACTTCCTGCACACTTCCATTCTAGGGGAAAACGGACGTCCCTTGTCATCCCCGGCAAGCCATCCCGAGCAAGCGCTCTTCAGACTTGCGCCTTAATGAGCCGCATGACTTCGCCCACCAGATAGATCGATCCGGTGATCACAACAACCTCACCCTTGATCGCCAGTGTTCTAGCCTGCTCCACAGCGCCGGCCACGTCATCCACCGATTCAATCTCAGCGCCCGTTCGCGCCGCTGCCTGCTGAATTTCTTCCGGCGACGCCGCTCGCGGATTCTCCGGACGGGTTGCGATCACACGCTCGGCCAGCGGAAACAAAATTTCCGTCATCTCCGAGATTGCCTTATCCCGCATCGCGCCAAAAACAAAAATCAGCGGACGGCATTCATAACGCTCCGAAAGGCACGATCGCAGCGCCCACGCGCCCGCCGGATTATGCGCCACATCGATCACCATCTCCGGCCATCCCGGCCGCGCTCCGATTACCTGGAAGCGCCCCGGCCAGCGAGTTTCCCGCAAGCCAGTCTCGATGCTCTTCGCAGTAATGCTGCGGAATCCCTGTTGGTTCAACTCCACCGCCGCCGCAATCGCCAGCGCCACATTGCGCAACTGATGTCGCCCCACCAGCGGCGTTTCAACCAAAATCTCTTCTCCCAAAACCGCAAGCGGGTAGCGATAAACAAACCCAGCTTTGCCTTGCTCGGTACTCGGTACTAGATACTGGGCACTGGCAGGCGAAACCGGCGGCACATACGGTACCGCGTTCACTCCCCGCGCTCCTATATCCAATATCGTATTTCCGATCACATCGTTGGCCTCGGGCTGTTGCGGCAGCGTCACCGCCGCGCCGCGCGGACGAATGATCCCCACCTTCTCCCGCGTAATCTCACCCACCGTATCGCCAAGAAATTTCTGATGATCCAGCGAAATGTCGGTGATCACACTCACTCGCGGTTCGACCACGTTGGTTGCATCCAGCCGGCCACCCATGCCAACTTCGAGCACCGCCAGGTCGACCTTTTCCCGGGCAAAATACTCGAAGGCGATCGCCGTCATCATCTCGAAAAAACTGGGATGCCACGGCAACTCCGTCTCTTCGAGGAGCTTCTCCGCAATACGATCGACCTTTCCGTGCAGCTCCGCAAAATCGTCATCGCTAATTTCATTTCCGTTTACCCGAATGCGCTCGTTGATCCGCACCAGATGCGGCGACGTATACAAACCCGTCTTCAATCCCGAGGCCCGCAGAATCGAAGCCAGCGTTGCCGCCGTCGAACCCTTACCATTCGTGCCCGCAATCAGCACACTCGGAAACCGTCGCTCGGGATGATCCATCGCAGCCAACAGCACCCGCATGTGCGCCAGATCGAACTTGTGCGAAGGCGTCTGAGCGAGTTCGTGCCCGAGCGCAAACATGCGCGCCACCGCGATTTCGTAGGACATAGAGAAGCTTTCAGCTCTCAGCCGTCAGCTTTCAACTTGTAAGTTCAGATTATCAAGTTGCGAGAGAAGATTCGAAGTTGCCCCGCTGGTTTGGCTGAAAGTTGATAGCTGACAGCCGCTTCACGCCGCCATGAAATCCAGCGCCCGCGCGATGTAAGGCTTGAGTTCTTTGCGCGGCACCACTGCGTCCAGCATTCCATGCTCCAGCAGAAACTCACTGCGCTGAAAACCTGCGGGCAATTTCTGTCGAATGGTTTGCTCGATTACTCGCGGCCCGGCAAACCCAATCAGCGCTCCAGGCTCGGCAATATTTAAATCGCCCAGCATGGCAAATGACGCCGTCACTCCGCCGGTGGTTGGATCAGTCAGCACAGAAATGTAGGGGACTTTTGCTTTGTCTAACCGTGCCAACGCTGCGGAAATTTTCGCCAACTGCATCAGGCTGACCACGCCCTCCATCATGCGCGCCCCGCCCGAAGCTGAAACAATAATCAACGGCGTCTTCGAATCCAGCGCGCGCTCAACCGCCCGCGTGATCATCTCTCCCACCACCGCGCCCATGCTGCCGCCGATAAATGCGTACTCCATCACGCTGGCAACCACCGGCCGTCCGAGCAGCTTGCCCTGCGCGTTGATCACCGCATCTTTCAACCCGGTATCGTGCTGGGCCTGCCGCAGCCGCGACGAATACGGTTTCAAATCCACAAACTTCAACGGATCGGTCGAAGAAAGATTTCCGTCGAATACTTCATATTGATTCTCATCCAGCAGCAACGACAGCCGTTTCCGCGCATCGATGCGGAAGTGCTTTTCGCACTTCGGGCACACATTCAGATTCTCTTCCAGATCCTTCTTCCAGATGATCTGCCGGCAGTTCTCACACTTCACCCACAACCCTTCAGTGCGCACGGTCTTCTCGCCTGAAGTGTTAAGTTCCCCGGATTCCCGCTTGAACCAAGCCATAAGTCAGTTAACAGTACCTAGTAGCCAGTATCGGGTGAAACACATTTCCCAGACGGTTGATTCTACTAGAAAAGCGTAAGAGTAAGGTGGCCCCGTCGGTCACCCTTGGCCTTACTTCGATTTATTTTTCAGGAGGAAGAATTCTTCCTGGAACTCCTGCATCCAACTTTTCGTACTCGGGTGTAAGCAGATCTCTGTCCCCTGGCAGACTGCGGAGGTCTCGTCGTGGTCAACAAATGTGCAGTATTACTGTTTAGTCTGATGGCAGCAGCCCTACCTGCATTTTCCGCTCAGCACGTCGCTATTCATCCCAGACCCAGCTTCGATGCCGCCGAACAGGAAACCATTCGCCTGATCGTCGATCTGGAACGTCAGTCCAAAGAGGCCAGCCTCCGCCGCGACTCCGAGTTCTCCCTGCGCATGCTCGCGGCCGATTACGTTGCGATTACTCCACTCGGACAGGTGACTACTAAAGATGAGACCATTTCCGCCCGGCGTAGCGGCCAACTCCGGTACGAGGCCATGAATATCACCGACATGGTGGTGCGGGTATATGGCGATACGGCGGTGGTGACTGCCCGCGCCGAGGTGAAAGGCCATCAACTCGGTGAAGATTTCAGCGGACCATACCGCTATACCCGCGTATGGGTTCGCCGTAACGGTCAGTGGCAGGTCGTGAGTTATCAGGCGACCGTTACGCAGTAACTTCGCGGCGATTTCCGCGTCTCGGAAGGCGCGGAATCAAACAGCTTTGTCGTTTCCTTTGATGGACACGGGCGACGTTCTAGGCACGAGCGGATCATCCTCTGCCGTGCCCAGCAGCGGCAACGCGATTCGCAAGGCTTCGACTTGCTTCTTCACCTTCAACAACTCCTGTTCCTTGGCCCGCAGCAACTCCATCACATCTCTCATGACCCTACACTCCAATAATTACGTGGGATGATTTCATTTGGTGGAAACGGATGCTCACTCTACTCTATTCAGCAACTCTAAGTAGCCGCACCTGTCAAAACAATACACGAAGGTACTGGGGGGTCACCCGCGCCACCTTTCAGTGCCCAGAATGGTAAGGATGACCCTTGAGAATGGTGAATGCCCGGTAAACCTGCTCGAGCAAAACGACCCGAGCCAACTCATGAGCGAGCGTCATCCTGCCTAGTGAAATCGGATGCTGCGCCGCAGCCCGCGCCGCTTCGCTGAAGCCATCCGCCGGCCCGATAGCAAAGACCAGCGGCAACGCATTGCGATCAAAGTACTCGCCCAGGAAACGCGCCCACTCTTCTGAGGATAACTGCTTCCCGCCCGAATCCATCAGCACCAGCGTCGATTTCCCAGTACTTGTTTTGGCTGGCTTTGACTGCCCGCACATTTCGAGCAGCGCGGCTTCATCCCGCAGCGCCAGTCCCTCCACCTGCACATAGCGCGAAATGCGCTTCAGATACTCGTCCGTCAGCGACTGAATCGCCGGCTCTTTCGTCTTCCCAATCCACGCAATTTTAAGTTTCACGGCAAAGATGAATCCTACTTTCTTCCGGAGGCCAGCACCACCGACGCTCCAAACTCGATGTTCTCTCCCTCAATCTACTGCTCGATCGCCGCACGCACATCAGCGTGAATCTGCGGCCACATATGCGCGGGCACTCGATCCAGCATCGGCCGGAACGGCACCGAAACAGCCTGCGCCTGCTCCCACACTTCTTCCGGCGTCCCCGGCCAAACCCAGGGCAGTGTTTTCGTTTCTTCTTGTACGTCGCGGAAGCCAGCGCTCTGCAGCACCTTCGAAAGGCTTCCTGGAGCGGCAAAGCGGAACGGATCTGGCCTCCCGGCGGCAGCAGCGGACCACCCACATGCCGGTGAACCACGCCCATCGTGCTCCGCCAGTAAGGCTGGTCGAACGGTCCCCAGGTCAGAAAACATGCCCGGGATTCCGCCCGCAGAACCCGGCGTAGTTCCTGCAAAGCAGAAACCGCATCACGAAAGAACATCACGCCGAAGCGGCAGGTGGCGAGGTCGAAACTGTTGCCAGCGAATGGCAGCGCCTGTGCATCGGCCTGCCGGGTAGAAAAATTATCCAGCCCGCGCTCCTGCGCTCTTTTTTCTGCGATCGCAAGAAGTTCCGCGCTCAGATCAAGCGCAGTAACATGCCCTTGCACTCCGACGCGCGCGGCCAGACTAATCGCAGGTTCGCCGGTGCCGCTCGCCAGGTCCAGCACTCGCATGCCAAGCTTCGGCTGCGCATACTCGACCAATGCTTCGGTCACGGCCTTACCCATCACCGCCGATTTTGCTTTCCACTTTTCGGAGGCGATGAGGCGGTACGAGGTTCCCCAGCCGGTTTCTGGCTTTGAGGGTTCCGCATTGGATGAAGTTGTCATGCTGCAACGAGCGCCGCAGAAGCGCAGAAACAAAGTTCCGCGAAATGACAAGCTAATCTTTCTTCCTGCGACGCGCGGCAGCGGCAGACCGCTTGCGCGGGGCCGCTTTTGCCTTTGCATCGGCTTTTGGCTTCGCTGTCTTTGCCTTCGGCTTCAACTCCGAGGGCTCCAGTCGCTTCGCCGTCTTCCACAGCCGCTCCAGATCGTAGAACTTGCGCGCCTTCTCGGAGAAGACATGCACCACGAAATCCGTGTAATCCACCAGTATCCACTCGCCCTGCTTGTAGCCCTCGACGTGCGCTGGACGTACGCCGGCGCTCTTCAGGCGCAGCTCCACTTCATCCGCAATGGCCTGCACCTGCCGCGGATTCGTTCCACTGCACAGCACAAAGTAGTCGGTAAATGCTCCCGACCCTTTTTCCATTTCCAGGATGCTAAGTTCTTCGGCCTTCTTGTCGAGGCAAGCCTGAATGGCTGCCGTTACCTGTTGTTTCAAGTCGCTTTTTTTCATGCGGTGAGAGATTCGGTCATTATTTGATTGTCGTTGGTCGTTCGTCGTTGGCCGGCGCCATTGAGTTCTCATTGTAAACGAGAGAGCTTTGCCGCGTTTTCCACCGCCGGGGCGACTGCTCGCACGCCGAGTGTTTTTTGCCAACGACAAACGACCATCGACTAACGACTCTTATACAGCCCCATTTTCTTGATATAGTCCGCAACCGCTGGCTCCACAAACTTTCCGAGCGGCTTGCCGGCGGCCGCAGCCTCGCGAATGCTCGTGGAAGAAATAGGCTGGTAAATCTTATCCAGCAGATGGACGCTCACGCCGCTCAGCACCAGATCCCCAGTCGCTGCCTGTTTTTGAAACGGACGCGTTACCTCCTGCCGCGGCCGCAGGCTCTCAGGCAGTGCGTTGGCGACGTCGGCCAGGGAGTAACCCGGCCTGCTGGCGACAACAAATTCGCACTCACGAAACAGAGCCTGCGGCTGATGCCACTTGGCGATGTCCTCGAAGGCATCGATGCCGATGAGCAGGAAGAGCTTGTCCGCTTTCTTGAACAACTTCTTCAGCCGTCTCACGGTATCGATCGTGTAATTTGGCTTGAAGGGTTCCGGCTTCGCGGCACGCGCCTTTTCGATGCGGGCCACACCTGCCTCAAACTCATCCGGCGCTTCCAGAACTGAAGGCGCGAAATCTTTCTCCTGCGCTGTGGCCAGAGCAATCATGGCATAGCGATGTGGAAACGTCGAAAGTGGCTGGCGCTGCTTATGCGGCGGAATGTTGGCGGGGACAAAGAGAATGCGGGAAAGGTTGCAGCGCTCACGCGCGGCGCGCGCCAGCGTGAGATGCCCGCGATGGATAGGGTCGAATGTGCCGCCAAAAAGACCAATATTCATGAGCCGCTAGTGTCACGGTTTGCAGGGTCGGTTGGCAAGCCCAGCGCTAGCCCGCATTGTTATGTTTACCCGAAGTCGACGTGGGGCATGACCGATTGTCGATTTGAACCATTGTCCTGTCGGCCTTAAACTCGTCGCCAAGAAGACACCCCTCCGGTGAATCTGGAATGAACTCCTGTAATCTCGCATGTTTCCCAATTTGGTAATAGCATCGTTACATGCGAGTAACCCTCCCCCTACTCAGCATTCAACCTGCCCGTGCGCCTATTCTGCGCTACGGTGTCGCCATTCTCAGCACCACGCTGGCGCTCATCCCGGCGCTTCTGCTTCCTAACATCACGGAAAGTCGCCTGGCCGTGTTCGCCGTTGCTGTGATGGTGAGCGCCTGGTATGGCGGCTGGAAACCCGGACTGGTCGCCACTTCGTTCGCGCTCACGGTGAGCGCCTATTTCTCATTCTCCGGCGAACACACGCCCGCGGAATTCCGCTCCACCATGCTGCGCCTGGCGCTCTTTGTGGTGCTGGCCGCTCTCATATGCTGGTTCAACGCCGCGCTGCGCGCCGCTCAGGAAGGCTTGCGGCGCTCCGAAATGAATTTCCGCTCTTTGGTGACCAACGCCCCCTATGGCATCTGCCGCTGCGACTCCTCCGGCCAGTTGTTGGATATGAATCCCGCCCTATTGGCCGTTCTGGGATATTCCTCAGCCGATGAGCTTGTGGGCAAGCATCTGGGAGCGCTCTACGCGGATACGCAGCAGTGGTTCGAACTGGCCGATCATCTGCGCTCGGGCGCGCCGCTCAATGGCCTGATCGTCGAGTGGAAGCGGAAGGATGGGACGAACACCGTGGTTCGAGTGTCCGGCCGCGCTGTTTCCGATGGCGACAAGGGAACAGCCTTCGAACTATTTGCCGAAGACGTCACCGAACGGCGCGCACTCGAGCAGCAACTGCGCCAGTCACAAAAAATGGAGGCCGTGGGACGCCTTGCCGGCGGCATCGCTCACGACTTCAATAATCTATTGATGGTCATTTCGGGCTACTCGGAATTTCTCCTCGACCGCCTGGGTCCAGAGCCCGCGCTGCGCGCTCCTGCGCAGGAGATTGCCAGTGCAGCCGGGCGAGCCACTTCACTTACCCGCCAGCTCCTCGCCTTCAGCCGCAAACAGATGATGGCGCCGAAGATTCTCGATCTGAATGGCATCGTCACCGAGAACCTGAAGATGCTCACGCGCATGATCGGCGAGGATATCGATCTCGTCATGGTTCCTGCCGCCGGACTGGGCGCGGTGCGCGCCGATGCCGGTCAGATCGAGCAAGTCATCATGAATCTTGCCGTCAACGCGCGGGATGCCATGCCCTCCGGCGGCAAGCTCACCATCGAGACCTCGAACGTCTCACTCGATGAAGAGTACGCCCGCTTTCACGCTCCGCTCCGGGCGGGAGACTACGTGATGCTCACCATCAGCGACACCGGTCTGGGCATGGACGCGGAAACTCAGTCGCATATCTTCGAACCCTTTTTCACGACCAAGGGACTGAAAGGGACCGGCCTGGGACTGTCGACCGTGTACGGCATCATCAAGCAGAGTGGCGGTTACATCTGGGTTTACAGCGAGCCGGATAAGGGCACCACTTTCAAAATCTATTTACCCCGCGTTGCGGAAAGAGTGGAAAGTCTTCCGCAATTCGTCGCTCCGGCGGAAACCGTCGCCGCCGAGCCGGGAACCGAAACCATCCTCCTGGTGGAGGATGAGGCCAACCTGCGCTATCTCGCCCGGCAGTTCCTAGAAAAACAGGGCTACCGGGTAATCGAAGCGGCCGATGGCGTGGTGGCGGTGCAGATCGCCGTCGCACATTCGGGAGTGATTCATTTGTTGTTGACCGATGTAATCATGCCGGGCATGAACGGCCGCGAACTGGCGCAGAGGATGGCGGAAATTCGCCCCAATACAAAAGTGCTTTACATGTCCGGCTACACGGAAAATGTGATCGGGCACAACGGCACACTGGATGCAGGCGTGCGGCTACTTCAGAAACCTTTCACCTTGCGCGACCTGAAAAGCAAAGTCCGCGAAGTGCTCGATTCAAACCCAATCCCCCGGGAGGATTCCATGCCAGCTCGAATCGCTCAAGCGGCAGCGCAAGGCCTGCAACAATTGCCGTCCACACGCGCGCAACGCTTTCAGCTTCACTTGCCCTTGAAATATCGCCGGCTTGATGAAGAGGTGTGGCACGATGGCCAAACCAAAAATATCAGCCGCTCCGGATTGTTGTTTCAGGCAGAAGATCTCTTGCAGCCGAATGTGGTGCTGGAAATTAATCTGGTATTGCCGGCGGAGATTGCCGGCTTGTCTGCGACCGAAGTGGTTTGCCGTGGAGAAATCGTACGCACGGTGCAGCCCATGGGAGCTGAGATGCCTCCAGCGCTCGCCGCTAGGATCCTTCAGTATCACTTTCAGCACGGGGCGCATTTGCCGCGGGCGTGAAAAATCAGCGTTGTTCGATTTTCGGTTGCTGATTTTGGGTGGCGCAGCGCTTCAGCGCTGCGATAGGTGACTTGTTATGGAGCCGGGCTTTGGCCGCTGAGGTGGCGACGTCACGTACCCTGACGATCACCGGCTTCAGCCATCCGAAGCGCCTTCTCCCGCAACGCATCCACTTCCTTGGCCATGGCGTACTTCAGCTCTTCGATCCCTTTTCCGGTCACCGCTGAAATCTCGTAAAGCTTCAGCTTGTGTTTCTTGCAGTATTTCTTCAGCGCGGCGACTTTGTCTTTGTTGGCAACATCAATCTTCGACGCCACCATGATCATCGGCTTGTCTTCCAGGTGAGCGTCGAAGCTGGCCAACTCGCCCAGAATCACGTCCACATCTTTCACCACATCCGGGCGTCCGCTCGCGTCCGATACATCGACAAGGTGAACCAGCAGACGCGTGCGCTCGACGTGCCGCAGGAACTGTGTTCCCAATCCCGAGCCGGTGTGCGCGCCTTCGATCAATCCGGGAATGTCGGCGACCACAAAGCTGATTTCATTGTTAGGATCGCCCACTGCAACCACACCGAGATTCGGTTCCAATGTCGTAAAAGGATAATCCGCGATTTTCGGCCGCGCCGCCGAGATGCGTGAGATCAGCGTGGACTTGCCAACGTTCGGATAACCGACTAGGCCCACATCGGCAAGCAATTTCAGCTCGAGCCGATAGTTGTGCTCTTCGCCGGGACGGCCAGGTTCATGTTCGCGCGGAGCCTGATGCACCGAGGTAGCAAATCGCGCATTGCCCCGCCCGCCGCGTCCGCCGTGGGCAATCACCATGCTCTGATCGGGGCCGGAAAAATCGAAGACCTTCTCGCCTGTCGCTTCGTCGTACACGATCGTTCCGACCGGAACTTTCAGAACAATATCTTCGCCTTCGCGGCCGCTTTTGTTCGAACCTTCGCCGTGACGCCCGCGCTCCGCTTTGTATTCAGGATTGAAGCGGAAGTGCACCAGCGTATTGTGCCGCTCGCTGGATTCCATGATCACATCGCCGCCGTTGCCGCCATCGCCCCCAGATGGGCCGCCGCGCGGAACATACTTTTCGCGGCGAAAGGCCATGCAGCCATTGCCACCATCGCCCGCTTTGACCCGAATTTTTGTCTCGTCGATAAACATGATCGTTAGTGCTAGCCAGCAAAACAAAAAGCCCCGGCCCGAAGGCGAGGCTGTGTGGCGCGGGCGCCCCGCCCGCGACTGTTGGCGGCGGCGAACTACTCCGCGATTTCCATCGGTTCCACCATCACGAACTTGCCCATCGAGCCCTTGTTCAGGAACTTGATGCGTCCCGTGATCTTGGCGAACAGCGTGTCATCCTTGCCCCGACCCACGTTCAGCCCCGGTTTTACACGCGTGCCGCGCTGGCGCACAATGATGGTGCCGCCGGGTACGATCTGTCCGCCGAATGCCTTAAACCCCAGCCGCTGAGCATTGGAGTCGCGGCCGTTTCGTGAAGTTCCCTGTCCTTTTTTATGTGCCATGAATCTCTCTCTATTCTAAAAGTAGCGGCTTTTAAAGCAGCGCGCTGGAAAGTAGCGCCGGCAGCCTGCCCTGAGCGAAGTCGAAGGGTCCCGCCGGCAATCCCACGTTCAGCAAAACTATTTCTTCTTCTTTGGTGCGGTTTTCTTCGCCGCAGCTTTCTTGCGTGCAGCCTTCTTCTTAGCGTGCCCCTTGGCGGTCTTGGCTTCGTGATGTTGTGCGTGCGCGTGTTCGTGTTCTTCTGCGTGCGGCGCAGCCTTCTTCACCTTGGGCTCTTTCTTCGCCAACTCGGGAGCCTTGAAACTCTGGCCGTCAAAAGCGATCTCGGTGATGCGCACCGCGGTATAGGACTGCCGGTGCCCGCGCAGCTTCTTATACTGCTTCTTGCGCTTGTAGTGGAAGACCAGAATCTTGGCGGCGCGTCCTTCTTCGACCAACTGGCCGACCACCCGCGCGCCGGATTCTGGCTTGCCGATCTGTCCCTCTCCGCCGGACACAGCCAATATCTCGGGGAATTCCACTTGGCCATCAGTACCCGTGGCCAGTTTCTCCACTCGAATCACATCCCCGGGCGCCACTCGGTACTGCTTTCCACCGGCGCGGATGACCGCGTACATACGTCTGCCTCCGTCAAAATATCTTGAAAGTCAGATCACCAAACGCAACCTGCGCGCACACCAGCGCAACCTTATTGGTTCGGATGAACTTCCTGCTGAACTTCTTGTGCTTGCTGTGTTTTCCGCCACGGCGCTTCAGCAGCCAGGGCAGGCGTCCCCAGAACGGGTCGGCGAGTACAGCCAAACTCAACTATTCTAGCGTGCGCTGTGGAAATCGGTCAATGCGCGCTTTGCAGAGAAAGTGGCTTCCTGATTATCTTGCGGAATGCGGTCGGCGCCGTAGGGCTTCCACCGTCAGACCGACCAGCGCATATGTAACGGCATTGGCCGCTAAAACCTCATACAGGCTCATCGGATAATGCTTGGCCATCGCAACGGGGCAGGTCAAGCAGACCAGAGTCCAGACATCGCGCATTCTTTCGTTTGTAGACGGAAAAGTTACGAAGGCGAAAATCGCCCAGAAGCCAGCAGCCATAAAGCCTGCGCTCGCCCACATAGCAATTCGATATTTCATGGTGGCGCTCCCAACCATCATCATTCTACGACTTCCCGTTCGCGCAGCATAACTTTTGATAACGGACGAAACGGCCGTTTGAATTTTCGGGGCAGTCTACTGCTTTTGCGGATTGCGGCTCACTGTGCGAGAATTCCGCCGATCATCGTACAAATCTTCGGAAGAACCCAGGAGAAATCCAAGTATGAAGCGCCTTTCCATCCTTTTGCTATGTCTGTTCGCTCTTACATTCTCCGTCCTCGCCAAGCCAGCCCACAGCAAGTCTGCGCCGCCCGCGCCCGACAAGGCTTATCTGCAGAAAATCTGGGATGGCTGGTCAACTCTCGACACCGCCAACGTGGCCAAATTCTATGCCAGCGGTCCGCACACCTTCTACGACATCGCCCCTTTGAAATACAACAGCTGGCAGGAATACGAAAACGGAGTGAAAGCGGAACTCGCAGACTACAAGAGCGCGAAGTTCACGCTGAACGACGATGTCGCCATCCATCCTCACGGAGATTTGGTTTGGGCAACCGCAACCGTAAAAGAAGAAATGACGACGAAAGCCGGCAAGGTTGAGATGGGCAATTTTCGCTGGACTGTAGTCCTGGAAAATCAGGACGGCAAGTGGCTGATCGTTCACGAACACGTTTCCGAGCCCATACAGTAGAAGACGCTCGAATTGTACACACCGCAAGGATGGTTGCTTGTCCAGAAATTTGCTGGTCGCGCTGGCCGCATTCGTGGCGCTCACGTTTTCCGCAGCCGGAATTAGCGCGGCGTTCGCGGCGCGCTCGGTTCGCACCTGGTATGTCACTCTGCGCAAGCCGGCCGGGAATCCCCCCGCGTCATACTTCGGTCCAGTGTGGACTGCGCTTTATTTTCTAATGGCAATTGCCGCCTGGAATGTGTGGCGCGTTGGTGGCGGCTGGGACGGAGCTTCTCCGGCAATTACGACCTTCCTGATTCAACTCGCGCTGAATGCAGCATGGTCCGTCATCTTCTTTGGCATCCGGTGGCCGGGCTGGGCGCTGATCGAAATTATCCTGCTCTGGGCCACAGTCCTCTCCACGATGATCCTGTTCTGGCGCATCTCCACTTTTTCAGGCGCACTCATCGTGCCCTACCTCGCGTGGATCACTTATGCGGCGTACTTGAATGCCGGAATCTGGCGCCTGAATTCCCCGCGCGAAGATTAAAGATAGAGATTTTAGGTGGACTCTGAGTTACCTCTGTAATCCCCGGTAACCTCAGTTCTCTTGCCGAAACAACTTCGCTGGGGCAGGGTTAATATGAACTGAACTGCAGGAGATTTGCCATGCGCAATCGAATCATAGCCTTCACTTCGCTCTTCCTATTTGCCAGCGCGGCGTGGTGCCAACAGCAACCGGCCGGTAACAGCGCGCCTCCCAGCGGCCAGAGTATGCCCGGCATGGATATGTCTGGTCACGACATGTCGAATATGCAGATGAAAGACATGCCCATGGCCGCGGATAAAGACGCCGATAAAGAGGGTGATGCCGGCGCCATGCACTCGATGGAAGGCCACATGGACATGGGCCCGCACATGAAGATGACGGCGCTGCGCCCCGCAAAGCCCGGCGACGCCGAGCGTGCCCAGGCAGTGGTCGAAGCTGCGCGCAAAGCTTCAGAAAAATATCTCGACTATCACGCCGCGCTGGCCGATGGCTATAAGATTTTCCTTCCCAACATTCCGCAGAAGATGTACCACTTCACGAACTACGGATATGGGATGGAAGCAGCGTTTCGTTTCAATCCCGAACATCCCACGTCGCTGCTCTATGAGAAACACGGCGACGACTACAAGCTGATCGGCGTAATGTACACCGCACCCAAGCGTTTCAACGAAGATCAACTCGACGAGCGCGTTCCCCTCAGCGTCGCGCAATGGCATGAGCACGTGAACTTCTGCGTCGCGCCTCCGGATCGTCGCGGAGAAGGATTGTCGCCGCATCCGCAGTTCGGCTTGAAGGGATCGATCACCACGCAGGAAGCCTGCGATGCCGCGGGCGGAACTTTTCATCCGGTCGTATTCAACTGGATGGTGCACGTCTATCCTTTCGAAAAAGATCAGGCCAGCATCTGGTCAGTAAGCCGCCAGCACGGCGACGCAGATTAATGTAGCGCTGGCCTCTGGCCGACTCATCCTGCGGACAGCTTGCCCTGAGCGAAGCCGTTGAGACGGCGGCGCTACTTAGCCCCGAGTATCACCCATAATTCCGGATCTGGAATTACATTTCCATCATCAGCCAGTCTTAACGTGCGTTGTGCTTGCCGCAACTGTATGTTGAGTTCGGTCCAGACAAGACACTGCCCGGCTGTGGCAACGAATCCAGCTAAGTTCGTGCTAACCGAGGCGCTGTCTTTTCGTCAAAATAACCGTAACGGCAATTGAACAATCTGGAACTTTTCAAGCGGCGGGTACGTAGTGTAGGAAAGAGAACGAAACGGCGGGGAATGAAACCCTGCCGGTCATCGATATCAAAAAATTTAGCGGGGTTAGGGGATTCTCTCACGTTCGGTTTGGCGGCCCAAGTGAGAAAACCCCCGTGGACAGCGCGACCAGCCTTGCGGCTTGTCTGCTGAAACCCCAGCGGCTGCATTGTAAGGCGATTCGCGGCGAAACACCAAGGTTTTCTCGCGGATGTCGTGAACCGGGCCGCCCCAACCGCTTCCTGACGTGATTCGGGAAAAAAAGGAGCAGTCATGAAGTTCGCGACAGTTTCAAAGAGTTTGGTACTGGGATTGGCTTTGCTGTTGGCCTCGAGCGCGTTTGCGGCAACAAAGGGCAGCTTGCAGCTGATCAATCCTGTAACGGTCAATGGAACAACCCTGAAGCCGGGAGATTACAAGGTTCAGTGGGAGGGTGCCGGCCCCAATGTGGAGCTCAGCATCCTGCGTGGCAAGAACGTTGTGGCAAAAGTGCCGGCGCACGTGATTGAACTTCAAACGCCGGCCAACAATGATGCTGCCGTTACCCATGAGAATGGCAGCGGACCCAACGCGCTCACTGGCGTCCGTTTTCAGGGAAAGAAAACAGCCCTGGAGCTGGGCGACTCCAGCATGAGCATGCAAGGCAACAGTTCCAGCCAGTAACCGCAGTTCAACCCGACAACAAACAGGGAGCACGCTGTGTGCTCCCTGTTTTTCTGGCCATTGTTGGGCGACGCCGGGAGAAGATCTAGTTCTTCACTGTCATTGTGTCCGAGTCGACAGCCTTCTTGCCTGTAATGCCCTCGAGTCCAGCCAGCACTCCTCTGTAATCATTTTTATCGCACTGCATGGCGAGCCCGCCTTTCTTGTCGCCGTCGGCCCATGTCAAACCCACGAAATGCTTCTTTGACTTGGTCAATGCCATGAGCGCGCCGATCCCAAAGGAAACCACTGCAAGCCCAATCGCCGCACCAACCCTCCGATGAACATCTTGGCCGTAGCTTATTTCCGTAACGGCCGATGCCGGAATTGTTATGACCTCGGTTTTGTTCCGCACGAGCCGGACTTGATTCGAGTCAATAAATAACTTCATATCGGTCCCCGTTTTTGTATCGGGTATCGACCCTCCGTCATATGTGACTTTGTAAGCGTTGTCCCCAGCGAAAACCGCAAGCGGCATCGCAAGGCAAAGGACTACCACAAGCAATCTCTTCATATGCCTTCCTTGATACCAACTGTTTCGGGATACGTTCCAGGGCCCAGGTACGGCTGTCTCGCGGGGAAGGAAAACTTTCTTCGAGGAAGCTATACGGAAGAAGTGTGCGGTTGGGAACCCGCATTGTCAAGTAATTCTATATAAAATACTCAGTGCTACCGGTGATTCCAGAAACAAAAAGGGAACGCTTAAGCGCTCCCTCCGAAACCAGCAACTGGTCACTACTCAATACTTCGGCACCTTCGGATCCACTCGCTCCGACCACGCATTAATCCCGCCGGCCAAGTTATGCACCTTACTGAATCCGGATTGCTGCAGAAACGCAACCGCCTTCGCACTCCGTCCGCCCATCTTGCAATGGACCACAATTTCGCGGCTCGAATCCAATTCATTCACACGCTTCGGCAGATCGTTCAGCGGAATCAGATGTCCGCCGATGTTGCAGATCTGATACTCATGCGGCTCGCGCACGTCGAGAACGAAAAGATCTTCCTTCGCATCCAACCGCCGCTTTAGCTCTTCCACTTGAATTTCCGGAATTCCATTCGTCACCGCTTTTTCCTCCCCGCGAATGCCGCAAAACTCGTTGTAGTCTATCAGCTTCGTCAGCGTGGGATGCGTTCCACAAACCGGGCAATCGGGATTCTTGCGCAACTTTAGCTCGCGAAACTTCATGCCCAGCGCGTCAATCAGTAGCAGCCGTCCGATGAGAGGCTCACCCACTCCTAAAATCAACTTGATCACTTCGGTGGCCTGCATCACGCCGACCAGCCCCGGCAGAATGCCCAGCACTCCGCCCTCCGCGCATGAAGGCACCAACCCCGGCGGAGGCGGCTCGGGATAAAGGCAGCGATAGCACGGCCCGTCTTCGGTGGCAAACACGCTGGCCTGTCCTTCAAAGCGGAAAATCGATCCGTAAACATTCGGTTTTCCGGTGAGCACGCATGCGTCGTTCACCAGGTAGCGTGTGGGAAAGTTATCAGTGCCGTCGGCAATCACATCGAACTCGCGAAAGAGTTCGAGCGCATTTTCGCTGCTCAGCCGTGTGTCGAAGGTTCGCACATTCACAAACGGATTGAGAGCGGTCAGCTTGTCCGCTGCGGAATCCAGTTTCTTCCGCCCCACATCGGCGGTCGAGTGAATAATCTGCCGCTGCAAGTTCGTGTAATCCACCACATCAAAATCCACCAGCCCCAACGTGCCCACTCCCGCGGCCGCCAGATACAGCGTGAGCGGCGAGCCCAATCCTCCCGTGCCTATGCATAGCACACGCGCCGCCTTCAACTTCTGTTGCCCCTCCATGCCGACCTCAGGCATGATCAAATGCCGCGAGTAGCGCAGGATTTCGTCTTTGTTGAGAGTCACAGGAATTTCTGTAGTAGTGGTGGCCATAAAGTCCTCGGTTGAAATTCTAAATCGCTGGATTTCGAATCAGGCAATCAGGTCTAACCGCCGAAACCGTTTGTCATCCCGAGCAAAGCGAGGGACCTTGGTTCCGGCTTGCACCGCGACCTAATCGGGGATTACGAACAGAGACCAAGATCTCTCGCTCCGCTCGGGATGACAATGGTGGAGGCATTTTGGCCGCCTCCAGCGATCGAAGGCACGATGGAAATATTGTCACCGTCCTTCAGCGCGGTCGCTTCCTTCTGCAGATACCGGATGTCTTCGTCGTTGAGGTAAAGATTTACGAAGGCGCGCAACTTGCCGTCGTCGGCATATAAATGCCGCCGCAACTCAGGATGTTGCGCCAGCAAGTCATTCATGGCTTCGGCCACGGTCGCGCCTTTCACATCCACCGTTGATTGCTTCCCCACATACTGCCGCAAAGGAGTCGGAATATGAATCTTGCTCATAGGTTTAAGAATACAGCTTCAAGAATAAAAGATGCGCCTAAGAATGGGAAGATTCAGGCCCGTGGCGCTTTCTAACACTGCTAACATGGCACCGTGCCTCCGCTACTCGATATCCGCCATCTGAACATAAAATTCCCCAGCGCCTCGCGTGCCGATGGACAACCAGACGCGGCCGCCCCCAAAACCCTGCACGCTGTGCGCGATCTGAGCCTCTCCATCGCCCCAAGCGAAGTTCTCGGCCTGGTCGGCGAATCCGGCTCTGGCAAGTCGATCACCTCCCTCGCCATCATGCGCCTGCTTCCACCGCTGGCGCGCGTTTCCGGCGACATACTGTTCGCGGAAAACGGCTCGTCCCGCAATCTCGCCACGCTTCCCGCCGACCCCATGCGCCAATTGCGCGGCTCGCGCATCGCCATGATCTTTCAGGAACCCATGACCGCTCTCAATCCCGTAATGCGTGTGGGCGATCAGATCGCCGAAGCCGTGCTGGCTCACGGAGGGCGCTCAAAAAGCGAAGCCGCGAAGCTCGCCGTCCAAGCCATGACCGACGTTGCGATCCCAGAACCCGACCGTCGCGCCCGCGATTATCCTCACCAGCTTTCCGGCGGGATGCGCCAGCGCGTCATGATCGCCATGGCCATCGTGAACCGCCCGCAGTTGCTCATCGCCGATGAACCCACCACCGCGCTCGACGTCACCATCCAGGCGCAAATTCTCGATCTGCTTGCCGACCTGCGCGCCAAGTTCGGTCTCGCCATGCTCTTCATTTCGCACGATCTCGCGGTCGTCTCGCAGGTGGCCGCCCGCGTGGCCGTAATGTATGCCGGCAGCGTGGTCGAACTCGGCGGCAAGCAGGAAATCTTTCGCTCTCCGGCGCATCCCTACACGCGCGGTCTTCTGCACTCCGTGCCTGATCTCAAAACCGATCGCACTCGCCCGCTCGAAACTATCGAAGGCACGGTCCCGCCGTTGCATGCCATGCCGCCTGGATGTGCTTTTGAACCTCGTTGCGAATTCAGGATCCCCGAATGCACCCGCTCGCTACCGCCGCTAGTCGAAGTAGGCTCGGGACATTGGGCCCGCTGCCCGGTGTTAAATCCGAAATAGCTGTGGTGAAATAAACTGTGCCCTGTATGCTCTTCGGTTCGCGCTCGTCTATAATCGCCATCCGTCTGGTGCTTATTGCAAATACTTCTGCTTAGCGACATTCACGCCAACCTCGAAGCCCTGGAAGCCTGCCTGGCCGCAGCTCCTCCCTTTGACCTCGTAACCAACCTGGGCGATGTCGTCGGCTATGGAGCAAGCCCGAACGAGGTGATCGAGCGCTCACGCAGCCTGGGGAAAATCTTCGTCCGCGGCAATCACGACAAAGCCGCCACCGGCTTGCTCGAACTCGATGACTTCAATCCCATGGCCGCCGCTGCTGCTGTCTGGACAGGAAACCAACTCACTCCCGAGCACCGCGATTGGCTGAAGGCCCTGCCGCAAGGCCCAATCCCGCTCGAAAACTTCCCGCAAGCACAACTGGTTCACGGTTCCCCCGTCGATGAAGACGCCTACATTGTTTCGCTGGGCGACGCGCTCGCTCCTCTCATCACGCTAGCCATGCCCTTGACCTTCTTCGGCCACACGCACCTGCAAGGCGGATTCTTCGCCAACGGCTCCAGCGCCGATGGCTTCCGTCCGGAATACCGCACAGTCGGGCAAGCCGAATCGGTCTCTCTGCAGCTGAAGCCAGAAACACGTTACCTGATCAATCCCGGCTCAGTCGGCCAACCGCGCGACGGAGATTGGCGCGCCGCCTTCGCCCTCTTCGATACCGAAGCGCAAGTAATCCACTTCCACCGCACGCCCTACAACTTGAAATCCGCGCAGGACCGCATCTTCGCTGCCAACCTGCCTCCGCGCTTGGCCACGAGATTAGCCGCGGGAAGATAACTTGGCCGGTTGCCAAATCCGGTTGCATAAAAGGCAGTTGTCATCCCGAGCGGAGCGAGGGATCCTGGTGTCTGCTTGCAGCGACAGTACCGGTGGTGCGGGCAAGAACCAAGATCCCTCGCTTCGCTCGGGATGACAGTTCGTAGTGACGGAAACGCCGTTGTAAACTCGAAGCATGCCCTACCCGCGTCCCGCAACGAACCCACTCTTCCCGCGCCGCGAAGACTCTCCACGCGAGAATCCTCCCGCCCACTACCTAATCGCGCACAGTGATGGCGGCGCACGCGGCAACCCCGGCCCAGCCGGCTACGGAGTCGTAATCCAGGATGAGTCCGGACAAAAGGTCGCTCACCTCAGCGAGTACCTTGGCCATCAAACGAATAACTTCGCCGAGTATCAGGGCCTGATCGCGGCCCTCGAATACGCCGTCGAACACGGACCCAAAGCCCTCAAGCTAATCAGCGATTCTGAATTACTCGTCCGTCAGATCAAAGGCATCTACAAGGTGAAGAATCTCACGCTGAAAGATCTCCACGCTCGCGCCAAAGAATTGATCGCACAATTGGAATGGTTTTCGATCGGCCACGCCCTCCGCGAACACAATCAGGAAGCCGACCGCCTGGCCAATGCAGCCATGGATAAAGGCATGGGACGAGCCAGAAGCTAGAAGTTCTCACTCCGCCGCCGAAGTATGATCGTGCACAATCTTCCATCCTTCGGGAAACTTGCGGAACACCAGCGTGAAGAGACCGTGCGGAGTCTTCCCATCCGGCATCGTCAACAGCCACGAACCGCGCACGAACGCCGCATCCGCGCCCAGCACTTCAATGCGCAGGCCAGAAAAATCCAGCTTTCCCATTTCATGCCCCGGACTCGCATACCTCGTGCGATAACGCTCAATCGTGGCCTGCCAGCCTTCATGTGCAGTCGAGCCTGAAAAGAAAGTGAGCTGCGGAGAATTCCAATAACCCTCCATGAAGCCTTCGATGTCGTGGCGGTTCCAGGCTTCCTGCTGCGTGCGCAGTACGTGTTCGATGGCAGCCTTTGCGCCGTCGTCAGAGGGGGTCGTCAAGGTCTGGCCGCTGATCAACGACTGGCAAGGAAAAAAGAGGAAGAGAACGAAACAAGAAAAAATAAACAGGCTGCGCATCGAAACCTCCGGCTCTTAAACTAAAGAAAGAGCGCCTCAGTTTCGCACATCTTCGCACACACTTTCGCACGCAGATAAATCGGTGGGAAAGATTTCAGAAAACCGCTCGACTACGCGCGGCCCTTCTTAGCCGCGACCGCCTTACCCGCAACTACTTTGCCTGCTACTTCCCACGGCCGCTTCGGCCGATCGACCGGCGCCTTGTCATCATCCTTAAGGCGGTCGTAATGGTAGGAGTCGCTCACCGTACCCAGCGATTCGTTATAAAGGCTGGGCAATCCCAGAGCCACCTTCAACTCTTCGGCAAATGACTGCAGCGCCTTAAGGTGATCCGCAGAGGCCGGCACTTCTGTCTTCGAAGTTTTCAGAAACTGCTGGTAGCCCCGGTTGATCAGCTTCGAAATCTCACTGCCGATCAGGTATCCGGGATACGCGAAAATTTTCACGCCATCGTCAGGAGCCTTCTGAATCGCAGCCGACACATTATATTTTCTGAGGAACACACGCCCGTTTGTTCCCGGCGCATCCAGCACATCAAAACCGTGCTCCTTCAACCAGGCCAGCGCTTCCTCGTAAGTTTTCGCTTCAATCGCTTTCGGCATTTTTCTCCACTTCAGTTCCTTAGATGCAATCTCGGCACAAACAGTGCGTTACTCTCAAGCTGCATCGACTTGCAATCTCCGTCATCTAAAGACACCATACTACATACCGTGTTTGGCTCGTTGTTGCATATTACGATAGTCACGAGGCAATAGTTCGATCATGGGTCAGGGCTCAGCGTGGTCAGCGGCAACCTATCCGGCGCAACACGCGCCGGAGCCAGCGAATGCGCGTCTGGGGCAGAACCTGTTCGATCGCGTAGGCAATACGCCGCTGCTTCGCTTCGATCAACTCACGTCGCACCTGCCGAACGTTACACTTTTGGGCAAGGCCGAATGGTATAACCCTGGCGGCTCGGTGAAAGACCGCGCTGCAGCCAACATCGTCGCCGAAGGCCGCCGTAGCGGCCAGTTTTCATCCGGCAAAATTCTGCTCGACGCCACCAGCGGAAATACCGGCATCGCCTATGCCATGCTCGGAGCGGCGGAAAGATTTCCCGTCACCTTGTGCATGCCGCGCAATGTTTCCAGCGAACGTAAACAGATTCTGAGCGCCTATGGCGCGGACATTGTCTATACCGATCCTGCCGATGGCTCCGACGGAGCCATTCGCAAGGCCCGCGAACTTGCCGCCCACCATCCCGATTTATATTTCTACGCCGACCAGTACTCGAACGCCGCCAACTGGCTCGCCCACTACAACGGCACGGCCAACGAAATCTGGCAGCAGACGCAAGGTTGCATCACTCATTTTCTCGCCATGCTCGGCACCAGCGGAACTTTCATGGGCGCCACGCGCCGCCTGAAGGAACTAAATCCATCGATCCAGTGCATTTCGCTGCAGCCCGATTCCGCTTTTCACGGCATCGAAGGCGCCAAGCACATGGCCACCGCGATCGTTCCCAGAATTTACGATCCGAAGCTGGCCGATGAAAATCTCGAATCGCCACCGAGGACGCCTACGCCATGGCCCGCCGCCTGGCCCGCGACTGCGGGGTGCTCGTTGGCATCTCCGCCGCAGCCGGAGTCTTCGCCAGCCTTAAAGTTGCAGAACGATTGCAATTAAGAAATGACCAGCAAGCCGTAATCGTCACCATCCTCTGCGATTCCGGCGACAAGTATTTGAGTGAGAGATTCTGGACTGAGTAGACGGGGTAAGGTTCACCACGGCACGGAGACACGGAGAAGAACAAAAACAGAAATTAAAACGCAGCAATTCATTTGTAAAACATCGATTTTAATTTTTTACTTTCTTTAGGTTTTCTCCGTGCCTCTGTGTCTCCGTGGTGAATCGCTCTTTATGCTGAAGCTCGCATCCAAAGACTACGCTACCCTCCGCCGCCACGGCGAGGAAACTTACCCACACGAGTGCTGCGGCGTGCTCCTCGGCCGCGTTGACGACGACGGCATTCGCATCGTGACATCGACTGCCCGTTGCGGCAACACCCGCACCGATTCGCCTCAGAACCGCTACAACATCGATCCCCGGGAACTGGTGCGCATCCAGCGCGAAGGTCGCGAGCGCAGCGAGGACATCGTTGGCTTCTACCACTCCCATCCCGACCATCCCGCCCGCTGGTCACAAACCGATCTAGCCGAAGCCCACTGGTTCGGCTGCTCCTACGTCATCACCGCCGTGGAAAAGGGAAAAGCAGCAATCACCAATTCGTTCGAACTAACAGGTGCGGACGAAGCCGACAAGCAACTAGTCGACGAAAAAATAGAAATAAGCTAATTCGAGCCGGCCACAGCACCGTGGGGACAGCCCCCTAGACTTGCGAAACAAATGAACCCGCACCGGAAGCCGAGTTTCCCTGTTTTTCACAAGTAGAAAAATCCTTTCCCAACCGCTGCGGCGCTTCTTCACAACACCAGCATTCGCCAAAACCCGCATCCAGCAAGCCTTCTGCGCGAATCTGCTCCATGCCCTGCACCAATTCCGGTCACCCGCCTGTGGAGAGCGTGCACTCGCCTGAAAACACACCAGTTACAAATGCAAACTTTTCATTGACTGCAAAAATAAAAAGCGTAGAACCGTAATCGTTCTTTGACAGCTTCTAGAGTTTTTCCGGTTGGTGCCGCGTCCGGGACTCAAGCAAAGTCACCCGCATCACGAAAGTGACCAGGGAGGGCGAGCAAGGGTCTATAGCAAAGCGCTGGTCGAGGAGAACAAGAAGAAACGTCGAAGGCAGGATAGAGTTCCGAGGCGTTGGGTAGGTTTTTCCGGTTGGCGGTGAGCCCGGAGCCCGAGCGAAGATCGCACGCAGCACCCCGCAAGGGAAGCCGCGTAGCAGGTCGAGCAAGGGTCTAAAAGTGAGCTACTGGCCGAGACGAATGGACCCAACACCACCTCGGAACTCTTAATTTTTACTACACCAGATGCCCAGCTTATTTTCCACATCAGTCACCTGCCAGCTCGAGGACTTCCCTCCCGTCCAGAACGTACTGTACTGCATCCATCTCAGATTGAATCGCAGCCGGGGATAGAGACACTAATCGACTCTCCAAAATTACTGGAACTGTTTCTTGAATTAAGTGCGCTACGACGGGAAAAGCGGACGCTGTTTCCAATGATATCGGATCGTGCTTACTCTCTGAATTCACTTCGCTTACATGCAGTTGCTTCAGCCTGCCACTGAACTCTTCAAGTAAAAGCACGGCCTCTCCCATAGTAGGGTCGATTTGGTGAGCGTGTCCTATGTCTAAACAGAACGTTGCTGCGGGCAGTTGATTGAATATACCCCGTAAATCTCGAGCCGTCTGGCCGATGGGTTTGCGCTTATCCATGTTTTCTATGCACAGCCTTCCACCCAAACCCGCCCATTCGTCCCACATCGTTATCACGTCGGGATGTGTGACGAGCAGCCAACCGACTGGCAACGAACGAATCATCTCCAACATTGTTCTTTCGAACTCGGGCGTGATTGAACTCGGTACGTGAACGGAGATATGTTCGAATTGACGAAGTTCCAGCTTGTCTAACCGCCCAACAAGGGGTTCGAGTTCATTCTGGCGCAGCGCAGACAGCTCGACAGCATTCGCCTTCGTCTTCCCGAGAAGGCACAGTCCCTCCTCAAAGTTGCCGTATGCAAGGGCTCCGGTTGAGAAACCAATGAATCGCATCAGAAAACTCCGTATTTTTCTGTCAACACTTTTATATCGGCGTTGTGAAAGAAAAGCTTATTCAGGCCAAGCTCAAAGCTTGCGCTGATCTGTCTTATGTGGGCAAATACAGAATTGCTCCGATAATCCTGGGAGCTCATGCGCTTCAATTCTTCTCTTGCGCTCTTATCGGACATCGTTCCTATGAACTCATCGTACGAATCAAATATCGATTTGGCGACTTCATCGTCGGTACAAAAGTCCTGAATTGTCGAAGCCAAGATGTCAAGAGGCGTAGAGCTTGTGCATCCCCAAATGTGATTCGCCAAGTGTTTGAGATTTATATCACGAGCCTCAGTGGAAATCTTCGTCTGCAAGCTCCGATCAAGGTTGCAGCTGAATGCGAGCAGGATTCCGCTAGCAAAAATTAACTTTCTTGACATTCTGAGCTTGGCATTTCGCAATCCCCAGCCCTTTCCTCCACGATCTCGTTGCTTGCTCGCAAAGTCTACCGCCATCGTTCTCCAGAATCGAACGATGTCATTTAATAAAAACCGAGGAACCTTGAAACGATTCTCACCCTCAATCAGTATGTGAGCTTCCTCTTCTAAGTATCGATCAATGATCGCCCGAACAATTCGGTCGTAGGCCGAGCGCGGACCTACCGGGACAGACTCCAACAACAGGAGCATCCGCTGTGTCATATTTTTGTTTGTGTCGTCCTGCCCTCCAATTAGGTGAACTAGCTGATGGCTAAAACCCAAGTTGCCGAAGGTGCCCGTTGCACCCGGCTCCGCAAATCTTGGTTCAAAGCGACCGTCAACTGTTCGCCCCGCCCTCTCGAGGGTCGAGCGGACCTGCTGAGTGATCTTCAGATGACGCGAGTTTGCCTGGCCGTCAATCAGGTACGTCCAATCAAGGTCGCTCGCCCAGTCAATCCATTCCCGCCGTGCGAGAGAGCCAAAAACCACCAAATTTGCGTCCTCTGTGGCGAATTTTCCAATCCCTTTTTCTAGGATTGTCACCAACTCGTCATGTGCGGCAGACGCTTCTGATTCGGCTTTCCTCAAGTGCTGCCATGTACTGCCGAGTCTATGTTCGAGTACGAATAACGGGCGTTGTTCAGTATCAGGCATGGAATAAGGAATCTCTAATTTATACCTCAGAGCGGTATATTCCCATGCTTCTTAGGCGGGTTTTTATCCCGCTTGTTCTCCAGCATGGCCAGCGCCTGAATCAGCTTCTTCCGCGTCTCCCGCGGCTGGATGATGGCATCGACAAATCCGCGATCGGCGGCCACATAGGGACTGGCAAAGCGGTCGCGGAATTCTTCGATCTTGCTCTGCCGCAACTCCTGCCGTTCCTGCGGATTCGCCGCTGCATCGAGTTCGCGCTTATAGACAATATCGACTGCGCCTTCCGGCCCCATCACGGCGATCTCCGCCGTCGGCCACGCATAGTTCACATCGGTGCGGATGTGCTTGGACGCCATCACGCAATAAGCGCCGCCGTAGGCTTTGCGCGTGATCACCGTCACCTTCGGCACCGTGGCTTCGGCGAAGGCGAAGAGCAGCTTCGCGCCGTGCTTGATGATGCCGCCATATTCCTGCGCGGTGCCGGGAAGAAATCCCGGCACATCTTCAAACGTCACCAGCGGAATGTTGAAGCAATCGCAGAAGCGGACGAAGCGCGCGCCTTTCACCGACGCATTGATATCGAGCGTGCCCGCCAGCATCGCCGGATTGTTGGCAACGATTCCCACCGAACGCCCGTCCAGCCGCGCGAATCCGACGACTATATTTTTCGCAAAGTGCTCCTGCACTTCGAAGAAGTATCCGTCATCGACCACGGCGTGAATCACGTCCTTCATGTCATAAGGCAGATTCGATTGCGCAGGCACGATCTTATCCAGCGCCGCATCAGCGCGATCAATCGCGTCTGTACAAGGTTTGCGCGGCGGGTCGTCCAGATTATTCGACGGCACAAAACTCAACAACTCGCGCACCATCGACAAACACTCGGCATCGTCGTGCGCCAGAAAATGCGCCACACCCGAAGTTTCGTTGTGCGTCATCGCGCCGCCGAGCTGTTCTTTGCTGACTTCTTCATGCGTCACCGTCTTGATCACATCCGGCCCGGTGATGAACATGTAAGAAGTCTTATCGACCATGAGGACGAAGTCGGTGATCGCCGGCGAATACACCGCGCCGCCCGCGCACGGCCCCATGATCGCCGAAATCTGCGGCACTACGCCGCTATATAAAGTGTTGCGCAAGAAAATATCGGCATAGCCTGCCAGCGACGCCACGCCTTCCTGAATGCGCGCTCCACCGGAGTCGTTCAAGCCAATCACCGGCGCGCCCATCTTCGCGGCCAAGTCCATGATCTTGACGATCTTCCCCGCATTCGTCTCCGAGAGCGATCCGCCGAATACGGTGAAATCCTGCGCGAAGACGTACACCAGCCGGCCCTCAATGCGGCCATAGCCGGTGATAAAGCCGTCGCCGTAGAACTTCTGCTCGGTCATGCCGAAGTCGTCGCAGCGGTGCGTGACCAGCTTGTCAGTCTCCTCGAAGGTTCCGTCGTCGAGCAGGAACTCGATGCGCTCCCGCGCCGACATTTTACCTTCCTTGTGCTGGCGTTCGCGCCGCTTCTCGCCTCCGCCTTCTTCGGCAAGCCGGTTGCGCTTTTTCAGTTCTGCATTTTTTTCTTCAAGATTCATGGCGGAAGGATTATAGCGGGTGCATGATGAGATGCGTGCGAGCAGAAATTCAACGCGCTGACTTGCGAGCAACAGCCACCAGCCGTGTCGCTTCCAGATTGTAAGGTGAACCTTGCAGGTCTCCGAACAATTGCACTTGGCCAAATCCGCAACTCAGCAAGCAATCTTTAAGTTCACGTCCTGAATAAATCGTGTGTTCGAAACTGAAGTTGCGAGTGCGCCCATCTTTCACCAGGATCCAATCCGAGTAGACCCGGCTCCAGTCGTCGCGTAGCTGAGGGCGCTGCACTATCAACGAGCCGTCCGCCAGTTCGCTACTGATTGTGTTTTGCCACGTTCGCGCCAGCCGTTCTTTGCCTACAACCTCAATCACGAGCACTCCATTCTCTTTGAGGCTCTCATGAACATTTCGCAAGACTTTTAGATTGTCCTGCTCCTCTTTGAAGTATCCGAACGAGGTAAAGAGATTACAGACCAGGTCAAACACCGCCGGACGAACGAACTGCCGCATGTCCTCCATGATCCACTCAATCGAGATGCCGGCTTCGAATGCGTGCTCCCGCGCCCGTTCCAGCAGAAAAGGAGACCGGTCAACTCCTGTGACTTGAAAACCGGTGCGCGCAAACTCCACTGCGTGCCGCCCTGGCCCGCAACAGAGATCAAGTAGGCTGCCTCCGCTGCATTTTGTCAAAGCCACGATTCCGCTGACTTCATCTTTCGCGGCGGAAAACCGCCCCGGAGGAAACATGAAGGGATAGAACACGCGCCAGAAATCTTCGCTTTCAAACCATTCCATAGCCGCAAAGTTTACCGCGTAGATACATAAATAGAAACTCGGGGCAATGGATAATTCCGCGGGAAGAATAAATTCGAGGCTAAGATGAACCCATGCCCAAAGCGATTGTTGCCATCGGAGGAGGAGTGATAAGAACCCGTGGCACCGTTGCGATTGATCGCGAGATTATCCGGCTTTCCGGCAAGAAAAATCCGAAACTTCTTTTTATTCCGACGGCAAGTTCGGATTCCGAAATTTATTGGAACCGCATCCGCGAATACTTCGGCAAATTTCTAAAATGTAAGACCGACGTTCTTTTCCTCATCAAAGAGCGACTTTCCAAACAGCAGATCCGGAGCAAGATCTTAGCAGCAGATATCATTTATGTTGGCGGCGGGAACACTCTGATGATGATGCGCCTTTGGCGGCGCCTGGGCGTCGATAAACTTCTCATATCGGCTTATAAGAACGGGACTGTGCTCTCCGGCATTAGCGCCGGCTCAATCTGCTGGTTCGATTCCGGACACTCCGATTCCATGTCCTTCTACAATCCACGAAAGTGGAAATACATCAACGTAAAGGGCCTCGGGCTCATTCATGGAATCCATTGTCCCCACTACAACGGCATGACCTTGGGAATCCCTCGAAGGAAGCACTTCCGAGACATGATTTGGAGAACCGGCGGCATGGGAATTGCGATCGAGAACAACTGCGCCATCGTATTCATGGACGGCCAGCTATATAAGGTCATCCGCTCGAAGAGCTATGCGCGCGCTTATCGAGTGTACAAAAGCGGGGGCGAAGTGGTTGCGGAGCAAATACGGTCCAGGTAAGGGACTCCGGTGGTTGGAGTGGTGAGGGAAACCTACTCCAAATCCGAGCCCAGAATCTGGTAGCGATACTTCTTCCCGTCCCAGAAGATGACCGACGAGGTGCTTTCTCCTTCGCCCTTTTCTTCCATGTAAACCCCGAGCACGGTCCTCTTTTTCAGGACCAGTTTTTTGACGGTGAGGTTTTTGAAAGGCAGATTGATCAAGAGGAATTTCGGTTTCGGCTTGTCGGAATGCCACGCGTCGGGGCCCACTCCGTGAACGATCAGCAACGAGATCCCCTTACGCTCCGGCTCATCTGAGGCGAAGGTTGAAGTGACTTTGACCTGGCCGAAACCGAGAAAGCTGTTGTACGGATCGGCAACGAGAAAACCGAATTCCGCCTGATCGGCCAACGGATTCTTGCAGCGGGCGACCACAATAAGGTCGTCCACGCCATCGCCATCCAGATCGCCCACAAACTGCGGAGGCCCGGCCAGCAGCGAACAGTTATCGCCAAATTCTTTGTGCACGTAAGCATCGGTCACCGCGGGCACCGGAGACTTGGCGGGCGCGGGCGGCGGAGGTGGCTGCTTCTTATCGTGAGCAAACGCAAAAGACGCGGCGGAAATCGCCAGCAAAACCAGCAAAACTCGAGGGCGGATAACTTGGGAGAGCGACATAATCCCTACTCTAGTACCGTTTTTCCCTGGAAGGGTATAAACACTGATGGTGATAGGTGCCTAAAGTAACCACTATTTGCGGAAGTGTTCCCACCCCTGAGGCCGAAGTTCTGACCTAACACCCCTATGGTTTCGCAGAAAAATCTTGCGCCCGCGCGTGATAAGCCCAATGTTTGTGATGGGAACTCCGGCAATGCGCGTTGGAATCCGTTTGGAGGCAGGTGCTGTAAACAACAGTTCGTAATCTTCTCCGCCGTGCAGCGCAAACTGCAAGTCAACTTGCCGCGAAGACTTGCCTACGGTGGCGCGCGGAATAGCTTCTTCGTGCAGTTCCGCGCCCACGCCGCTCTCTTCGCAGATATGAGCCAGATCAGTCGAAAGGCCGTCGCTGGTATCGATCATCGCCGAGATCAAGCCTCTTTCCCGCAGAATGCGTCCCAGCTCGATTCGTGGCTCCGGGAAAAAATGCCGAGGATATTCCCGCAGATTAAGTTTCCGCGTAGATTTCTTCCGTAACCCCTTTTGCATCTCCCATACCGCGGCCGCCGAACCACCCAACTCTCCGCTTACATACATGAGGTCACCCACACGCGCCCCGGAGCGCAATGCAGCCTTTCCCCTCGGCACAGTGCCGACAACAACGATATCCGCCAGAATTCCGTTGGGCGATTCGGCAGTATCGCCGCCAGCCAGAGTCACGCCATATCGTTCCGCCAAGCCGATCAAGCCGCGAGCGAAGCGGTCGACCCACCTCTGCGGCAAGTCCCGCGGCAGTGCCATAGAAAGAAATGCCGCCACTGGCTCTCCGCCCATTGCAGCAATGTCACTCAGTCCCCGCGCCAGACACCGGTGCCCAACTGATTCCGCCGGATGCCACTCCCGCCGGAAATGAATGCCCTCCAGCGTGAAGTCGGTCGTAACCAGCGCATCGGTCGACTGGCGTCGGTGAGGCAGAAATCGCAACACCGCACAGTCATCTCCAATTCCCGTCTGGACGGCATGGTTGGTCCCCGTCTTCGCCATGCGGCGAATTTGCGCAATCAGGGCTTTTTCGGAATTCACCACGGCAACCACTATAAGCGAGGTCCTCCTGCCAATGCTGGCTCGGGCCTCCCCGGTATCGGTAATCGGGAGTAGACCCCGTGGTCAATACGGTGTGGTGCCCATCCGCTCGGGTAACCCCGCTAGGGGATACTGCCGATTACCGCCCCTTAAGTAACTTCTAACGGCCTGCCGGGTCGTTGACAGCGGGAACCCAGTTTGCTACCTTTTACCAGTCATTCACAAACCCTACTTGCTGAAGTGCAGTTGGACGAGCTAAGTTCAACGTCTTGTTAGAATTGCAGACCGAGATGTTTTTTCGGCTTAGTTCCCGGTTTTTAGGTAGATACCGGTTCAAGTAGATAAAGGGCACGTTACGTCATTCTCAGACGGAAAATGTAGCCCGAAAAGGTCAGGTTGACCGAACGGGCATTCTGAGCATCAGAGCTTTGCCTGGAAATCCGGCCCTGATCGTTAAAAGCGTCAAGAAGGAAGGCATTTGCGAAAGCGCTTCTACATCCTTTTCGTGGCTCGCGGCGACGACGGCCAGTTACGTAAGATCTCTATCCCCGTCCATTATCTTTATGTATTTGTAGTCGGCGCGGCCATTGGATTCCTGAGCCTCACCGGCATCGCCAGTTCCTATGCGCGCATGCTGCTCAAGGTTTCCCACTACAACGAATTACGCACCGAAAAAGAGCAGCTGAAGGATCGTTATTCGCAGCTGGAAGAAGTCGCGAAAGAGAGAGATGTTCA
This sequence comes from uncultured Acidobacteriaceae bacterium, assembly GCA_963789625.1. GTDB lineage: Bacteria > Acidobacteriota > Terriglobia > Terriglobales > Acidobacteriaceae > Sulfotelmatobacter. Next base: position 519,201 of record CAWBLK010000012.1, read on the forward strand.
AGTCGCCTCTCTGGGTTCTATCGCCAGTGAAGTTTCAGCGCTGTATGGATTGAAATCGCAGCCCACGCTGGTCACAGCCTCGCAGCAGCAAATTCAGGATGCTGACGTCACCTCTTCGCTTGACCAACTTGTCGCGCTGCGCACCTCCGCCCTTACCGGCGCCGCTTCAGTCGGCATCAGCTTGGGACTTACCCGCAATGCCACCACCGCCGACTGGTACCGAGCCAATTCTGCTCCCAATCTCTGGCCGGTTGAAGGCCAGGTCACCGCAAGTTTCGGAGAGCGCATTGATCCATTCAACGGTGAAGGCGCATTCCACGGCGGCGTTGATATTGGCAGCAGCTACGGTCACGCCATCATCGCCCCCGCCGACGGCGTAATCACCTTCGCGGATTTTCTGGGCGGATACGGCAAGCTCATCATGATGGATCATGGCCACGGCATCTCCACCCGCTATGGTCATCTTTCCGGCTTCGCTGTTACACCAGGACAGCGCGTTCACCGTGGTGACACCATTGGCTACGTCGGCCTTAGCGGGCGTTCCACTGGCCCGCATCTTCATTATGAAGTTCGCATCAACGACACTCCGGTCAACCCCTACAAATATCTCCGCATCACCGTCGCCCACAGCGGCGGCTTCGACACCGGCAGCTAGAAGTTCTCAGTTAACGCAAACCCGAACCAGTTCATTTGTCAATCCTCAGGCCGTTGATTGGGTTGGCGCGCCCAATTCATCCTCTTGCACTCTTCCCCCCGCTAGGCTACGTTCATTGGGAAAAAGAAAGAAGTTCTCAACTCGCAGTGCTCAGCAAACGCGCAAGCGCAGGGTTTTTCTGGAACTGAGAACCGAGAACTGGAACTGCCCCATGATCAGCTTCTTCCACTCAGTGCGCGAAGATGTCGCCGCTGTCTTCGAGTCCGACCCCGCCGCACGCTCCTATGCCGAGGTTCTCATGTTGTATCCGGGTCTGCACGCCGTGTGGGCGCATCACCTGAGCCACTGGCTTTGGCGCCACGGCCTGCGCTTCCTGGCAAGATTCAATTCGCAACTTGCACGCCTTCTAACCGGAATCGAGATTCACCCCGGCGCAGAGCTCGGACGCCGCCTCTTCATCGACCACGGCATCGGCACCGTAATCGGCGAGACCGCCATCGTCGGCGACGACGTTACGCTTTATCAGGGTGTGACGCTGGGCGGAACCGGCAAGGAAAAAGGCAAGCGCCACCCCACGGTCGGTAACAATGTATCAATCGGCTCCGGCGCCAAGCTGCTGGGCAACATCAACATCGGAGACAACTGCCGAGTGGGTGCGGGTTCCGTTGTTCTGCGCAATGTGCCGGCCAATTCCACAATTGTCGGCGTCCCCGGACACATCGTTCTACGCGATGGCAAACGTGTCGTCATCACCGACCCCAAAGACATTCGCGACCCGCTCTCCGACATCATCATCAAACTGGCCACGGAACTGCACGAACTGCGCGAGAAGTTCCAGCAGCACACACACGAAACCTTGGGCGCTGAACCTACTCTTAGGATGGACGAAGAAACATCAACTCCAAACATCTCTCCTCAGGATTTATTCCAGGACGATTACCAGATATAAGTGCAGTGATTAGTGGCCAGTGATTTTCAAAAATGCGGGAGTCAGCGCCTTGAAGCAGCGAGGTCTTACTGGCCACTGCCACTACTGCCTCAACCCCATCCAACTCTCCGACACCACCAGCGAATTCCCCGGATTGTGCGGGTCGTACTTCACCGAAGTAGGCAGCCCTAGCCGACAGGAGTGCAGGTTGATCCACTGTCGCAGATAGGTGACGTCCTGCGAGCACTCATATGACACTCCCGCCACGTCATATTTGTAGATCAGCAACACGGCCGCGTGGTGCCCGCTGCTGACCGGCAATTCCTGCACGTCGATCACGGTGCCATCGGTAATGCGTCCTATGCCGTCCAGCAAGGTGCGGCGTTCGCGTTCCAGTTCCACCGGTCCCTTGGGCTTGCGCCGCAATAGCGCAAAGGTTCCCACGGTGACCGCGCAGCCTGCAGCGACCAATGAATAGAGACGAAGTGAATCCATACTGAAGGGAAGCGAGTAGCAGCCGTGAGCCGCGAACCGCGTTTCGTTTATCAGGATATGACGGGACTACGCTGTGGGGAAGTACGTGTGAGGTTACCGAGGTGCCATGTGCTGTGGAAATCGTAAAAGCAGTGGCCACTGCTCTACTTCTGGCTGCAAACAAATTCCCGCGCGATGCCGCCAAAATCCCCTTCCGAAGCCTGCCCAAACTGGTCGTCGTGATGGGTCTTCTTGCTCACCACGAGCTTTCCACCGCGATCACGGGAATACAACCACTCCGAATTCGTCACCACACTCGGCGCAGCGCTCGCGCAATTAAATCGAACCCGCGCCCGCAACTCCACAAACGGACCGCCCTGCGGCAGCCTGGTGGGTTCTTTATATTCCACGCGAATCCAGGCGCTGCGCAGACCATTCTTCGGGGCTGAAACCGCACTCACCAAAACCGCATCGCCGCCAGGAGTCGCGCCCGCCTGTTGCCAGTCCCCAGCAGCCAGTGCTGCCACGCCCACCAGCAGGACCGGGGCCAGCACTACAGCAATAATGATAAACAGCCCCTTCTTCATTGGGGATGGAGTTATGCCCATAAGCACGCCGCACACACTTTGGGCCAAAACCTGCTTTCTGTCAACTGCCTGCGGCTTGACGACGCACCCCGTGTTTTCCTCTGTGTAACCCTAGTGCCCCCTTTGTTAAAGGTTTTAAGCAGTCAGCACCCCTATCGTCTAGTATGGTGTCCGAGAATAATCAGCCATGGAAAACTTGATCTGCACAACCATGCAATCGGCAATCGGCCCGCTCTTTCTAGCCGCCTCATCCAAGGGACTGGTAGCCCTGGAATTCGACACCCGCCTGCCCGGCCAACAATCCATTCGCCCCAACCCGCGCGATCTGCGCAGGGAGAAAGAGAAACAGCGGGAGGATTTCACCTTCGAAGATTCGCCGCAACAGATGGAGCCTTACGTGACCGAACTGGAAGAATACTTCGCCGGCAAGCGCCGCGAATTCACCTTCCCGCTCGACCTTCGCGGCACCGATTTCCAACGAGCCTGCTGGCATGCTCTGCTCGCAATCCCTTACGGCGAGACACGCACCTACGCTGACATCGCCCGCGCCGTCGGCAAGCCGAATGCCTTTCGCGCCGCTGGCATGGCCAACAACCGCAACCCGATCGCAATCGTCGTCCCCTGCCATCGCGTAATCGCCTCCGACGGCACACTCTGCGGCTACGGCGGCGGCCTGGATGTAAAGCGCAAACTGCTCGAACTCGAAGGCGCGCTGAGCGGGACGTTGGCCGCGTAGGATTGTTGGTCTCTGATTGCTGATTGAGAACTGGGAACTTCGTAGACTTTCTAGTCTGGTCGACGCAGAATCGACAATCAGAAATCAACAATCAGAAATTTTCTTTTTGACGACTCAACCCAAATCCACGACGCTCCAAAAGGCCGGGCTCTTCTATCTCGTCTTCGTAATGTTCTCCTACACCACCGGTGGACCATTCGGCCTCGAAGACATGGTCACGACCTCCGGCCCTGGAATGACGCTAATCTACCTGCTGGTGCTGCCATTCTTCTGGTGCATCCCAGTCTCGCTGGTGTCGGCCGAACTAACCACCGCCATGCCCGTCGAAGGCGGCTTCTACCGCTGGACCCGCGCCGCATTCGGCGACTTCTGGGGATTCCTCGCCGGATGGTGGAACTGGTCCGCGTCGTTCCTGCTCGGCGGAGCCTACGCCGTTCTCTTCACCGATTATCTCGTCTACTACTTTCCCGGAATCGCCGGATGGAAACATTATCTGGTCTCAGTCGCACTGATTGCGGTGATTACCTGGATCAACGTCCGCGGCATTCAGATGGTGGGAAAGGTTGCGACCGCACTCGAGCTTTTCATCTTTGTTCCCGTAATGACGATGATTGTCATCGCCTTCCTGCACTGGCATCACAATCCATTCGTCCCGCTGATTCCGCCACACCAGCCGACGTTCAAAATCTTCGGCGTGGGATTGGCTCTGGGCTTATGGCTGTATTCCGGATACGAACAGCTTTCAACCGTAGCCGAAGAAGTCGAAAACCCGCAACGCGCCTATCCGCGGGCACTTGCGGTGGTGGTGCCGCTCTCGATTGCAGCCTACTTTTTGCCCACGCTCGCCGGACTGGCCTCAGCTGGTCACTGGGAACAGTGGCACACAGGCTATTTCTCGGATGCCGCGAAAATCATCGGAGGCCCGTGGCTCGGCACCTGGATGACACTGGCAGCGATGGTCGGCAACGTTGCCCTGCTCAACAGCACTGTCCTCACCACCACGCGCATGCCCTTCGCCATGGCCGAAGACGTATACCTTCCCGCCGCTCTCACGCGCAAGCATTCACGCTACGGTACACCGTGGCTCGCGATTGTTACATCAGCAATTATTTATGCGCTGCTGGCATGGCAGAGCCTGGGTCAACTCATCTCCGTCTACATCTGGCTGCGTTCGGCCACGACGGTGCTAACGGTGTTGTCAGCCTGGAAGCTGCGCCGCACCCGGCCGGGGATGCCGCGGACATTCGTGATTCCCGGCGGGCGCATAGGATTGTTCTACGTAGTGGCCGCGCCGGTGGTAATGGCATTGGTAGCGCTGTTAGGCAGCGACCGCTTTGCCGTGATCGGCGGTGCGATTGCAATGATGCTAGGGCCGCTGGTTTATATAGGTGTGCGCCGCTAGCTCACCCAATCCAGAAACTTGTACCAAATTCCCGCGAACGGCAGAAACCACGGCCTGCCGTTATACAAAGCCAGCGGCGCACCGGGAAACGCGATGCCGACGAAAGGATTCTCCGGCTTATCTCCCGCAATCAGCTCCGCCATCTTCTGCCCCTGATATGTGGCCATGGCAACGCCATGTCCCGCATAGCCGATGGCGTAATACATGCCATCGATCTGCCCCGCGTGGGGCATGATGTCGAAAGCGAAATCCAGCGTTCCACCCCAGACGTAATCGATTTTGGCGTCGCGCAACTGGGGGTAGACCTCGATCATGCCGCGACGTAGGATCTCGGCGCTGCGGCGTATGGTCTGGTCGTTCTCCGGAAAGAATGCGGCGCGGCCTCCGAACAACATACGGCAGTCGGGCGTGAGGCGGTAATAGTAAAGATAATTCTTCGAGTCGTAGATCATGCGGTTGCGCGGACTGAGTTCGTGGGCCAGAGCTTCAGGAAGGATTTGGGTTGTAATAATAAACGACCCGATCGGAATGATTTTCCTCTGCAAGGCAGGAGTCGCTTTGCCGGTGTAGCCGCTGGTCGCAACGAAGACCTCGCGCGCCCACAGTGCCCCGCGCGAGGTAGCAACCTTCCATCCCGACTCGCCATGCTGTGATTCGCGCTGCAAGCCTTCGACCCGCGTGCGCTCAAAGATTTCCGCGCCAGCTTTTATTGCGGCGCTGCCGAGGCCGGCAACATAACGCGCAGGATTCACACCCGCGCTCACTTCATCCACCATGCCGCCGTAATAAATACTCGAACCGATTTCGGCGCTCAACTCATTTTTTTGCACCACACGCACTTGATGATTAAACTCGCGCGCGATCACCTCCGCCTGGCGCGCATAATCGTCGAAATGCTTCTGTTTGCATGCCACTTCCAGATGGCCACAACGCGAGAAGTCGCAATCGATGGCTTCTTCGCGAACGATCTGCTCGACACAATCGATGGTGGCAAGCGAAGCCGCATACATGCGCTTCGTGAGCTCGCGCCCATACATAGAAATGAGCTGGTTCACGCCCAGCTTCATTCCGCTTAGCACCATGCCACCGTTGCGGGAACTCGCTCCCCAGCCGATGGTTTCCGATTCGAGCACAGCCACCTTCGCACCGCGTTTCGCCAGAGTCCGCGCCGCCGAGAGCCCAGTGAATCCGGCTCCGATCACGGCGACGTCCACACGGTCGGGTAGTGGGCGGACTTCTGTCTTCGGAAAGTCCGCGGTTGTGAGCCAGTAGTTAAGTTCTTGCGGCGCCATGTTTGCCTTTATGGAGGAAACTTTCTATGCCCCGTGTCAGAAGTTCACCGATGAATTTGTGCGGCGAAGCACATCCAGCTAGCTAGACGACCAAGCATTCTAGCGCACACGCCGAGCCAGTTTCCCTCGTCGCAAGAGTCAACCGGCCATTGCCGCGATCCGCGATCCGCACACCGCTCCGGATGGACATGTACTGTCGTGTATCCCGGCTAATTCTTATGCGGAACTGCATTCCACCTCGGTAACTTGCCGCGGTTACTGCACCTGCCTAGTCTGGAGTAGTATGCCCTTGCGCTGCCTCTTATTCTCGTCCAATGAGGAGATGGTTCAGCCGATCTGGCAGGTCCTCACCGACCTCGGGATCGAGGGAGAGTACTGCCGCAACGCGGTGGACGCGGTCGAGAGGGTCACAACCGGGCTGTTTCAGATCGTGATCACCGACTGGGAAGACCAGCCGGAAGCGGCGTTTCTGCTGAAGACCGCGCGCGATTTAAAAGCCGCACAGCGTCCCCTGACTCTCGCCATAGTGAGCGACGATGCCCGCCTGCCCGAGGCATTGCAAGCCGGAGCCAATTCAGTTCTGGTCAAGCCGATTCGTGCCGAGCAGGTGCGAGACACCATGAGCACGGCATGTGAACTGCTGCGCTCAAAGATGCTGCCTTCAGCGGCGCCAGCCGCGTTGCCGGCTGCCCAACCTGCGGCCGCCGCGCCGACTGCCTTAGCCGCCGCAGCCTCAACCGGCGCGGGTTCTGCTCCTGTTTCGGCAACTCCGGTCTCAACAACCCAGATTTCGTCAACCCAGGCGCCAGAGAAAACTTTCCGCGCGGGGGAATTCCTGCAGTCGTCAACCTCCGCACCCGGGGCGCAGTTCGACACCGAATCCGATGTTCAGAAATCCCTCGACCACGCCGCTGCGTCAGAGGTCGACGCGTTGACGGAGCTTGAGCCCATGGCGTCCGCGGTCCAAGAAGCGCCGCCGGAACCAGCCGAACCAGCGAAGCCGCAGGAAGCACTTACTGGCTGGGCATCGCTGCAAGCGCGGCTGACGAAAAATGCCCCACCGCCCGTGGAGGACGCTCCGCCTGCAAACGAAGTGCTTGCCTATGGAGAAATGTCTTCCTTTGAAGTTCCGGCTACGAGCCCGCCTGCGGAAACCAGTAAGCAGCCCGCGAAGAACGAGCCGCATTCAGAGGCCGAAGCCGCGCTCTTCTCCTACATGGAGGGAGAAGCGGAAGAGAGCCCGAAGCCAGCACAAGCGTCGAGCTCAAACCGCGGCAGACTCGTTCTGCTAGCCGTAGTGGCGATCGCATGCATGGGATTAGCTGCGCTGCCTCGAACCAGACAAAGCCTGCAAGTGATTTATCGCAATGGTCTGCGCGCGGGAAAGAACCTGTTGAATCCGCCGCCCGCTCCGCTGCCGCAGCCGGTAGCACTGCACGACAGTTTTGGCCAGTCGGGTGACGAGTACAAACTTCCGACACCGGGCAATATTCCGGATGCGACAACGGATCCCTCGCAGATTCAGGTGCTTCCCGTAATCGATCCAACTGCGAAACCAGCCAAGGGCGCCGCAGCTGACGCCTCGCAGGCGCAAGCAGCCACGACCGAGAACAACTCCACCGATCAAAACCAGACTGGAACAAATCAGACCGCAGCAAGCCAACCCGGGCAACCGCAAGGTGAGGATGTTCCGGCCAAGGATCCGATCACGACCAATGCGGGGGAAGTACCAGGAACCACAGCGAGTGCGTCACCTGTTCCGTCCGTTGTGCCCGCGCAGATGCAACCTGTTCCGGCGCAGCCGAGCGCACCTTTGCCGCAAGACGCACCTCAGGAATCGCCACATCCGATGGCGCAACCGCAGCATGTAGTTTCACCGCAGAGTAGCACAGGCATTCCTTCCAGCCTGAAGTCGCAGATCGTTTCCATGACTCCCGACGCGAGCGGGACCAAACCGGTCGAGGCGGCCATGTCATCCATCGAGCCGGTGAGCTTGTCGGAGTCCGTAGCATGGGGGTTATTAGCGCAATCGGTCGATCCTGTGTATCCAGATGGCGCAAAAGCCAGCGGACAGAAGGGTAGCGTGGTTCTGCAGGTGCTGATCGGGCGCGACGGCGCGGTTCAGGATGCGAAGTTCCTGCAAGGATCGCTGGTATTTGCCAAGTCCGCCATCGACGCAGTCAAGCAATGGCACTTCAAGTCCTATTCCATGAATGGCCGGGCCGTATCGATACAGAGCACGATCACGCTGAACTTTAAGCCGCCGGCGTAGCAGGCTGGTGACAAACCTGAATCTGGATCGTCTTAATTCTCATGAAATAGCGATAATAGCCCGATTTCCTATAGGTTACCGCCGGGGTTCTAAACACATGCAGCCGGCAGACAAAAAGCGGCATCTACAAGATATAATGAGGGAAGTTCCTCAGGAAGCGACTCCTTTCCGGAAACGAAGAATCTGATGTCCATGAAAATTAAAGCTGCGATTCTGGTATCCTCCTTTGCCCTTTTGTTGTTTGTGGTAATTGGCTCGCTCGGGGGCGTGCATGCGTCCTCGAATGACGGCTCCTACCGGCAAATGCAGGTTTATAGCGAAGTATTGTCGCGGGTGCAAAGCGAGTACGTGGAAGATCCGAACATTCCGAAGGTTACGGACGGCGCGCTGCACGGCTTGGTGGAGTCGCTGGATGCGAACTCCAGCTACCTGACGCCTGCGGCGTACAAGGCGTTCAAGGCGCACAAGACGGAGGCCAAAGGCGAGATCGGAGCAACGGTCTCGAAGCGCTTTGGCTATGCCGATGTGGTTTCAGTGCTGCCGGGCTCGCCTGCGGAAAAAGCGGGTATCGAGGATACAGATATCTTCGAATCCATTGAAGGCCAGAGCACGCGCGATATGTCACTGCCAGAAATTCGCGAGGCGTTGTCCGGAACGCCAGGCTCGACCGTCAATGTTTCGGTGGTACGCGCGCGTAAGGCAGAACCGGAAAAAATGTCGATCGCCCGCGATATCGTGACCATTCCTCCGGTTACCGACAAAATGCTGGAAGAGGGCATCGGCTACGTTAAAGTTGACGCCCTGACCAAAGGCAAAGCGCAGGAGATTGCCGCGAAGATCAAGTCGCTGGAAAAATCTGGCGCGAAGAAACTGGTCCTTGATTTGAGGAACACATCGGAAGGCGAAGAGAGCGAGGGCGTGGCGACGGCCAATCTTTTCCTGAACCACGGGACAATCACCTACCTGCAAGGACAGAAGTTCCCGCGCGAAGCATTTAATGCCGATCCGGCGAAGGCAGTCACTACGCTTCCAGTCGCCGTGCTGGTGAACAAAGGGACAGCCGGAGCAGCTGAAATCGTAGCCGCTGCGCTCCTGGAGAATGCGCGAGGCGACGTTGTAGGCGACAAAACCTTCGGCGACGGATCGGTGCAGAAGACGATCGATCTGCCGGACGGCGGAGCGTTGATTCTTTCTGTGGCGAAATACTATTCGCCCAGCGGGAAAGCAATTCAGGAAACCGCGGTGACTCCGAATGTGTTGGTGGCCGACGAAGCGGATAACGTAATCTCCGACGATGACGACGGAGCGGAGCCTTCTGCTGCCGAACCTGAAGCTAAACCGAAAAACACGGAAGACGATCAGTTGCACAAGGCCGTCGAGGTGTTGAAGAGTCGGACGAGCTAAACCCACTGCTCCTGCTAGAAACATTCATCGCGCGCCGCAAGGCGCGCGATTCTGTTGGTGCCTGAGCCGTGATTACTTCTACCGGGGCTCTTGCCGCCCTGCTATTCTGAACCCATCTCGTCATGAAGTCGCTCTACGAAGACCTTCCGCCAGTAGAAATCGGTGGGCAGAAGCTAGTGGGCCGCGTGCTGTTCGGCCTGCTAGTGCTGGTTTCCGCCCTAGTGGGAGCGACCGCCGGACTGCTGCTGGTCTACACCACGGATTTGCCCCAGGTCGAGGCGTTGGAAGCGTATCGACCAAGTTCGATCACGGAGTTGTATGACGACCACGGGCGCGTCATAGGCTCATTTGCGCTGCAGCGCCGGGTGGTCGCTGGCTACGACGATTTTGCTCCGGTGCTGAAAGACGCGCTGATCTCCATCGAGGACAAAGACTTCTACCGGCATTCAGGAATCAATTTCTTTCGCATCATGGGAGCGGCCTACCGCGACATCGAGTCCGGCGGCAAGGTGCAGGGAGCCTCGACGCTGACCATGCAACTGGCGCGCAATCTGTTTTTGTCGCCTGACCGCTCCTTCCATCGCAAAGTGCAGGAGGCGATGCTCGCAGTACAGATCGAGCGCCGCTTCACCAAACCACAAATCTTCACGCTATACGCCAACCAGATTTTCCTCGGACACGGAGTGTACGGCTTTGAGGCCGCATCGGAATTTTATTTCGGCAAGCCCGCGCGAAAGCTTACGCTGCCGGAAGCCGCGCTGCTGGCCGGACTGCCTAAAGGCCCGGGCGTCTATTCGCCGATCAACCATCCCGACCGCGCCTTAAAACGCCGCAACCTGGTAATCAATGCCATGCTCGAAGACGGCAAAATTACGGCGGCCCAGGCGGCCGATGCGCGGGCATTGCCGCTGGTTTTGCACTTGCAGAACGATCCAAACTCATTGGCCCCTTACTTCGTCGAAGAAATACGGCGTTATCTGGAAAATAAGTACGGAGCCGACCAGGTGCATGAGGGCGGGTTGAAGGTCTACACGTCGCTCGATGTCGATCTGCAAAGAGCCGCAAACCATGCTGTCCTCGATGGCCTGGCGGCATACGAACGTCGCCACGGATGGAAAGGAAATCTGGAAAACGTAGTCGCGGAAGGAAGCGCGCTCGACAAGTTCGAGCATCCTGACTGGGAGGAAGAACCGGAAGTCAACGGATATGTCCATGCTCTGGTGACGTCATCCGGGGTCGGGATTGCGACTCTGAAATTCGGGCGTTATGCAGCAGCTTTAGGACAGGCAGATGTGGCATGGACGCAAGGCAAGATCCAGAATCTGCTGCGGCCGGGCGACATTTGCTACGTAAAAATACTGTCACTCAGCCCCAACGGCGCCGCGCGAGTGAGCCTTGAGCAGGATTCCGGCGCACAGGGATCGCTCGTAGCGATCGACAATGCGACCGGCGGAATCAAAGCGATGGTGGGCGGCCGCGACTTCAGCGAATCGAAATTTGATCGCGCGACGCAGGCGTTGCGGCAAGTAGGATCGTCGTTCAAGCCCTATGTTTACACAGCGGTAATCGACCGCGGCGGAAGTCCGGACGACACAATTCTGGATGAGCCAGTAACTTTCGAGAGCGGCTCCGGACCCTACACGCCCCATAACTATGATGAAAAGTATGAAGGAATTATCACTCTGCGCCGCGCCCTGGCACAGTCGCGCAATATTCCCGCGCTGAAGCTTGCCAGCAAAGTTGGCATCAAGACCGTGATCGATTATGCGGAACGCTTCGGCATCACCGCAAAGTTGCCGCCTTATCTGCCGGTCGCGCTGGGCTCGGCGGAGATCACCCTGATGGAACAGACTTCAGCCTACAGTGTTTTCCCGAATGACGGTGTACGCGTCACTCCTCGCTACATCACCAAGGTGACCGACTATGAAGGACGAGTGCTGGAGGAAGATTATCCCGAAGTGAAAGATGTAGTCAGCGCACGCACGGCGCGAATCATGACTGCGATGTTGCACGAGGTAGTGCTGCACGGGACCGGAGTAGCGGCCGCGAAGCTGCCCTTTCCGACAGGCGGCAAAACCGGCACAACCAATGATTTTACCGACGCGTGGTTCGTGGGCTTCTCGCCAACGATGACCTGCGGTGTGTGGATTGGATTCGACGAAAAGAAAACTTTGGGGGCCAAAGAAACAGGAGCCCATGCCGCGCTTCCGATCTGGATGAATTTCATGAGCACAGCCATGGCGGGAAAAGATCCCGGGCAATTCCAGACGGCGGATTTTCCCGCCCCCGCCGTGCAGAAACTGGATACTCCCGACACTTCGCCCGGCGAAGATGAAGTGCATTGAGTGCCCGGCACTGTGAGTTCGTGTAGTGAGCCGGTGTTGTAAGTAAGAGTTCTACTGACTATGATGCCTTTCTTCCGTTTTGCGCTGTTGGCATTAGTGCTGGTGGTTGTAGCCTTAGTGTCGGCGCTGACTGCGATGCGATTCGCCATTCACGGACAAGAGGTCGAGGTGCCCGCGATCGTCGGGCTTAGTCCAGCGGAAGCGGAACGCTCCGTTGCCGGGCTCGGCCTGCAAATCGACATCGAGCGGCAGTATTACAGTCCGCGCATTCCTGAGGGTCGGATCATGACGCAGTTGCCGTTGCCGGGAACGAAGGTGCGGCGAGGCTGGCAACTTCGCGTTGCGCAGAGTCTGGGGCCGCAGCGCGTCGTGATTCCGAATGTGACCAACGAAAGCGAACGTGCGGCGGAGTTAAACATCCGGCGCCGCGGATTGGATATGGCTTCGACAGCGGAAATACAGCTACCCGGAATGCCAGCCGACCAGGTGCTGGCGCAGAGTCCGCCTCCTAACGCAAGCCAGGTGTCAGCGCCCAGAACCAGTTTGTTGGTTACCGTAGCCCCCGACCCGCCTGCCTACGTGATGCCGAATTTTGTTGGGCAGCCGCTGGGCACCGCAAGCCGCACACTACAGGATGCAGGCTTCAAACTAGGAAACGTAAGCATTACTCTGGTGACGAACACAACGCCAAGCGTCGCGCCCACGAACTTGTCTGCCCCACCCCAGCCAACACCGGCCAGCATCATTGCAGTGCAAACGCCACTTGCGGGACAAAAAGTCTTTGCCGGAGCAGTCGTGAACTTCGAAGTGAAGTGAAATCAAACGACATTGTCATCCCGAGCGCAGCGAGGGATCATGGTTTCAGCCCGCACCATCACAGACTATATCTTCTCCAGTATGGCCGCGAAGAAACCATCGCAAGGATGAACACCGGGCAGCGTGCGCAGGTGAGGACCACGTGTAAGCGAAGAAGGGTCTGGGAAGATCAAATCGCTATTGTGCTGTAGCTGCTCCAATTCCGCGCCGCAGTCGACGATCCGGAAATATGAATCCCCGCCAAGTGCGCGCTCGATGACATCTTCATTTTCTTCCCGCTCCAACGAGCAGGTGGAATAGATCACGCGCCCTCCGCCAACGACCTGAGCCATTGCCGATTGCAGGATTGCAAGTTGTCGAGCCTGCAAATCATCGAGGTCTTCCGGCGTAAGGCGCCACTTAATCTCAGGATTGCGAGAGAGCGTACCCGTACCGGAGCAGGGCACATCAGCAAGGACGCGATCGAATTTTCGCACGAAAGGTAAATCCCGCGCATCGCCGGCGACGATGCTGATGAGGCCGCATCCAGAGGCCCGTGCCGAATTGGGGGCGCTCAGTAGTTTCTGCAGCAAACGTGCGCGGTGCGGATGAAGATCAACTGCAACCAGCTCCGAGTCAGGATTGCGATCGGTAATAGCAGACGTTTTTCCTCCGGGCGCCGCACAGCAGTCGAGGATCTGCGCCCCATTTCCCACTAGCGCCGCAACCAGCTGCGAAGCTTCATCCTGAATCGCACAGAGGCCTTCGCGGAAAGCTTTGGTTCCGGCGATGTCTCCGCTCTGCACTCGCCGCGCGTCAGCAAGAAAGGCTCCCGCAGCCAGTTTGATTCCTTCACGGCGCAGTCGCTCTTCCGCTTCTGGATGCCGGAGGCGGATCGCGGTGACGGGAACCGATTGATCGTACCGGCAAATTCGCAGCGCGGAATCGAATCCGTAAGCTCGCATCCAGCGTTCAACAAGCCATTGCGGATGGGCGCTGCTGGCGGCGAGAGTATCGGCAGAATTGCCACTTACCGCGGGCGGAACGGCATCATCGCTCGGCGAAATCCCGACTACCAGTTTGCGCAGGACGGCATTAACGAATGGAGCCGCCGAACGCTTGCGGGCGCGTTTGACGAGCTCAACACTCTCGTTAATCGCCGCGCGCGCGGGAATGCGGCTGAGCCAACCAAGTTGATAGACCGCCAGGCGGAGCGCGGTGATAATTTCGAGATCGAGCCTGGAAAGTGATTGCGCCGAATCTTTGGCTATTCGCAAATCGATCGCGGATCGCCAGCGCAGCACGCCCATCACCAACTCCGTCGCCAGTGCATGATCGACAACCGTAAGCCGCTCATACGTCCGCGAATGCAGGAGTTCAGATGCATACGAAGATTCGCGCTCAACACGCAGCAGAATGTCGAATGCGGCAGCGCGGGCAGCGGAAACCGCAGGATGTGCATGCTGGGGCTTTGATTTCACTGTCGCCAGTATGACGGAAAAACGCCCTGCTCGCGTGAAGAAGAAATTCTCGCCATCTTACGCGCCCAGTTTCTCGCCGGGCTGCGGACGATAGCCGCGCAGAAAGTCTGCGGCAGAAGAACGTTTTTTGCCTTCGAGCTGCAATTCGAGAAGTTCGATCGCCGTATTCTCACCGCAACCGGCGAGAAGATGATCGCCTTCCACTCTTAGTTCGGACGACGCGAGCGCACCCTTAGCGGAAGCCGCTTTCCATACTTGCAGATTCTTGCCACGAAATTTCGTATAGGCGCCGGGCCACGGCTGAAAACCACGCATGCGATTCAGGATTTCGGTAGCCGGACGCGAAAAATCGATGAGGCCATCTTCTTTTCTGAGAATCGGCGCGAGCGTGGCCTGCGCATGATCTTGCTGGCGCGGATGAACAGTGCCAGCCTGCAATCCGCGCAGGGTCACCACTGTAAGCTCGGCTCCCACAGCAGCAAGCTTAGGCGCAAGCGTTTCTGCTGTGTCGTCAGGCGCGATGGGAATTTCCTCTTGCAGCAGAATGTCGCCAGTGTCGAGGCCCGCGTCAATCCTCATGGTAGTAACTCCGGTTACGGTTTCGCCACGTGCAATCGCCCACTGAATCGGCGCCGCTCCACGATACTTTGGCAACAGCGAGGCGTGCAGGTTGATGTTCCCCAGCGGCGGCAGATCAAGCATCCATTGCGGAATGATGCGGCCGTAACCAACCACGAGAATGGCATCAGGATTAATCCCGCGCAGTTGCGACTGAAACTCTTCGTTGCGCTTAATGCTCTCAGATTGCACGATCGGCAATCCCAACTGCAAAGCGCGCTCTTTGACCGGAGAAGCAACCAGCTCGAGCCCGCGCCCCTTGGGACGATCCGGTTGCGTCACCACGAGATGAACGTGAAACCCGGCCTGAACAACTTTGCTGAGCGTTGGCACGGCAAAGCTAGGCGTGCCGCAGAAAACGAGATTAAAGGAAGAAGACATTGAAACAATTTTGTAATTGAGCAATCGGGTAGTTGCATAATTTAAAACGGAGCAGTGATCATCACCGCCGCAAAGTTACTCAATTACAAATTCTTATTGCCACTCTCCCGCTTTCACCAGCTTGCGAATTTTGCGCTTGATCAAGTCGCGTTTGAGAGCGCTGATGTGGCTGATGTAAAGTTTGCCATTCAGGTGATCGGTTTCGTGCTGAAAGGCCCGGGCCAGCAAGTCATCACCAGTCTTCTCAAAAACCTTCCCGGTAACGTCCTGCGCGCGGATCGTCACTTCCTTGGCGCGGCTCACATTCTCGCGGAAGTCAGGAATACTCAGGCAGCCTTCGCTCTGCGAGTGCCGGCCCTCTTTGTGAATGATCTCCGGATTGATGAGGACGAGTTGGGCATTTGGATCTTCTTTGAAGGTCACATCAACCACGGCGATGCGGCGCGAGATGCCGATCTGCGGCGCTGCCAGGCCAACTCCGCGGGCAGCATACATCGACTCAAACATGTCCTCGATCAACTTCTTCAATTCTTCGTCGAAGACAGTAACTTTCTCCGCCGGCTTCTCAAGAACAGGATTTCCGAACTTAACAATGGGATAGATCATCGCAATTTAGATCGCCGAAATTAGATCGCTAAAATTTAGATCGTTAGTAGTTTTTCAGTTGTAAACAATAGCCTTGGAAGTTGCGCAATGTCTCTCCCATGGAGTCGCCGCCGAATTTTTCGAGCGCGCAGCGAGTCAGAGTAAGCGCGGCCATGGCTTCGGCTGCAACTCCCGCGGCCGGAACCACACAAACATCAGAGCGCTCGTACGCGGCGCTCACTGATTCACGCGTAGAGAAATCGACCGATTTCAGTGGGCGGCGCAGCGTGGAAATCGGCTTTAGGTAACCGCGCACCCGAATTTCTTCTCCATTTGAAACTCCGCCCTCAATCCCCCCGGCGTTATTTCGAGCGCGAGTAAAGCCAGTAAACTTCGTCGCCACGCCATAACCAATTTCATCATGTACCGCGGAGCCGAGAGAAGTGGCGCCAGCAATGCCGGAACCGATCTCAACCGCTTTCACAGCCTGCAACGACATGACGGCGCCGGCAAGCAATCCGTCTAGGCGCTCATCCCACTGCGCATAAGTCCCGAGACCGGGTGGAACACTGTGAGCAACCACCTCAAAAACTCCACCCAACGAATCGCCGGTTTTGTAAATCTTGTCGACTTCGTCTTTCATGCGCTGCTGAACTTCAGAATCAGCACAATTCAGCAAGATTTCGTCATGCTGGTTAAGTGACTGAATCTGTTCCCAGGAAACTTCTTTCTGCATGGCCACGTTGCCAACCGCAACCACGTGGCTGAGCACTTCGATGCCGAGTTCGCGGAGAAAAGTTTTGGCCAGAGCACCAATGGCGACACGCGCCGCTGATTCGCGAGCGGAGGCACGCTCCAGCACATAGCGCGCCTCGGGAAAATTGTATTTCAGCGCCCCTGCCAGATCGGCGTGCCCAGGCCGCGGAGACGCCACGCGCTTATGTTGAGCCGGATTGCCTTCGTCCACGGGCAAAGACTCCTGCCAGTTTTTCCAGTCCCGATTTTCCAGCTGAACCGAAATCGGCGAGCCAATCGTAATGCCGTGATGCACACCGGAGAGAATGTGAGCAGTGTCACGCTCGATCTTCATGCGGCCGCCGCGCCCATAGCCCTGCTGCCGGCGCCAGAGTTCGCGGTCGAGAAACGTCTGGTCCACTTTTAGCCCTGCGGGCAGGCCCGAAAGAAAGGCAACCAGAGCTTCGCCGTGAGATTCTCCAGCCGTGAAGTAGCGCAGCATAAGTGCTTGATTCTACCTGATATGACGCTGCATCGGAGTTGCCCGATGGAGAAAGATTCTTGCCATCGCGCATGCGCTCGGAAAAAAACTTGCAGCCTGCGGATTTTCGCATGCATACAGATTGAATGGTTGTTACAATAACCACTGCTACAAAAACGAGACATACGTCTGTGTCTTCATAGTCCGGCTTTTTTGGTGTTCCGCGTCACTTCACAAATTTCTGGCCATACAGGAGGAACTGTGCCCCCCCGCACGGATCCAAAAGAAATCGTTTTCCTGGGTAGAACCATTCGGTGCGTGCTCGCGCACGACCATGTTCTCCTGCGCCAGGGTCTGCGAAGGTTGCTCGATGACGAGCCCGATATCGAAGTGGTGAGCGAAGCTGGAAACGCTGCCGAGTGCCTGCGCAAGGTTTATGAGTGCCGGCCCGACGTGGTAATTGCCGACACCAGCACGTTCGGGCTGGTTGTGTCTGAAGTCGAGATGCTGCTGTCCCGCGAATCTCCGCACACCAAGCTGGTGTTCCTGAGCATGCAGGAACAGGCCGGTTCCACCGTCGACGGTATAGCGGACGAGCACGCAAGAATAGAGAGTTGCGCCGCGCGCCAAACTTCCGTGGAAGAACTGGTGGAGATGGTCCGCAATGCGTGTCGTCACAAGGCGACCGGCCGGAGCCACTGGGAGCAGCATGCGACAAACCGTCCTGCGATGGACGATGAGACCCGCAATTCATTTTTGCGACGCGACCCGCAACGCACCATCAACACTATACCTTCACCGGAGCGCACTCTTACCGGCCGAGAACGCGAGGTCCTTAAGCTGTTGGCGGAAGGAAAGACGGTGCGCGCGGCCGCTACAGTGCTCGGGTTGAGCAGCAAAACCGTGGACGCTCACAAGTTCAATTTGATGCGGAAACTCGGCCTGCACAACAAGGCCGAACTAGTGATGTGGGCGATTCAGAAGAACTTTGTAAAGATTCCAGCTAACTTTTAGAGGATCGTTACGAAGATCAAAACCGGGCGTAAGCAGCAAGCTCAGCCAGGCTGGCAACCTGCAAATCCGGATGTCCTTCCACTGCCTTAACGGCGCCGACTCCGCTTCGCACCGATGGCCGGTTAACCCAAACCGTGGCTAGGCCCAACGACTGCGCGGGTATCACGTCGTGGTAAATGCTTTGTCCGACATGCAAGATACGGTGAGTTGGAACGTCGATCCGGCTCAACGCGAGTTCAAATATCTTCAATGACGGCTTGTATGCGCCGGCCTGTTGCGCAGTAATGATCT
The DNA here is from genome assembly GCA_963789625.1 of uncultured Acidobacteriaceae bacterium. Lineage (GTDB taxonomy): Bacteria > Acidobacteriota > Terriglobia > Terriglobales > Acidobacteriaceae > Sulfotelmatobacter. Next base: position 537,677 of record CAWBLK010000012.1, read on the forward strand.
GATCAAACTCCACCCCTAGTTGAGGCTGCGTGGCGGCGAAAAGATCGTCATCCACATTGGAAATAATAGCCAGCCGAAAACGCCGTTTTAGTTCGCGGAGCGCAGCGACGGTGTCAGACCACGGCTTCCATTCTGGCAGAGACTCTGGCAATGAACGAATTTCTTCCTCCGTGGGCACGAAGCCAAGTTGCTCTCCAAATTGCCGCACCACGCATTGGAGAACCTCGCGATAGTGGCGATACCCGCCCAACTCCGCCTGAGCTTCGAAATCGCCGTAGAGCTGCAGAATCGTCGCATCATCCCTATCTTTACCGTGCGCTGTTAGGATGCCGTGCAGGCAGCGGAGAATTCCTTCCTCCCAATTGATGAGAGTGCCATAACAATCAAACGTGAGAATTTCAAATCGACTGAAGTCGAGCATGGTGCGATGGAAACTTTCTTCCCCAAAGAAAAACTAGCGTTCAAAACCTGGCAGCGTTGGAGACTCTTCGTGGGATTCAACGGCCGGCTCGGCCGCGTCTTCGGGCTCGACGGCAGACTCAACGACTGAAGCAGAATCCGTCGGGGGCGCAACTTTCGGTGCGAGAAACTTTGCGCTATTCAGCAACGGACGCCCGAGCGATGCGTTGTAGCTCGTCCAGGGACTGTCCATATCAGCTTCCCGCTCAAACTGCGCGCGCATGGCCTCCATTTTTGAATCAAGATCGTCCATGTAGTGCAGCAGGAGCGCTTCAGGAAACATCGGCAGCTTGGGTGATCCGAACTCATACTCGCCATGGTGGCTGATGATGAGGTGCTCAAGCAGAATCTTGAGCTCAGGCGGGAAATCAGGGATCAGCGCGAGCTTGGCCTGCAACATCTCCAACTCAATAATCATGTGACCCAGCAGTTGGCCGCGCGTCGAGTAGGAAAATGATCGGTTGTAGGTAAGCTCGTGAATTTTGCCGATGTCGTGAAGAAACACACCGGTCAGCAGCAGGTCGCGATTTACCTGAGAATAGTTTCTGCATACCAAATCGCACGAACGAAACAGCGAGACCACGTGATCGAGCAATCCGCCGATGTAAGCGTGATGCAGCGTCTTCGCCGCAGGCGCGTTGCGATAAGCGGCAGCAATTTCCGGATCGGACATGAACGCCCGCACCAGCGACTTGAGATGAGGATTCTGGAAAGAAGAAACAAAATCCGTCAGCGTCTGCCAAAGCTCATCGATATTCTTGGTGGTTTTGGGAAGGTAGTCGGAAAAATCGATTTCCGTTTCGCCCAGCTTGCGCAGCTTGTGGATGGTGAGCTGAAAGCGGTTCTTATACTTGTTGACCAGACCTTTAATCTTGAGGAAGTCGTCCTGGTCGAAGGCATTGAGCACTTCTTCCACGTTGTCCCACATCTTGGCTTCGAGCTGCCCGCTACGGTCGCCGAGAGTAAGCGCAATATAAGGCTCGCCGCTTTTCTTGGGTTTGATTTGTTTGCTGACCACGACAAAGTTGGCGGTGATGATCTTGTTCTCGTGGCGCACGCAATCGCAGATGTAAAACTCTTTCATTCTCCACCAAGTGTAAATCAGAAAGTGGACACAATGCGGCAGGGCGGGAAGATCGATTCCCTTGCGCATCGAGCATCGCTACAGCGCCTCGCACGCTCGCTGGGACAGCCGGGGCGGCTGTCCCCACATGAAGCATCAAGGTCTCCGGCTTGCTATAAGACGCCGAGCTTCTTTTTCTTCTTAAGCTTCTTTGAGTCGGACGGCTTGGCCGTAGCAGTTTCAATCGGCTTGGTCTCATTCGGGCTGGCGCCGGAATCGACGTAACCGTCTTTGATGTCGATGTAGGCGTCCTCGCGCAGTTTGGTCAGATAAGCGCGCAGCGCGGGCTGCAGCTTCTCCATATACAACGCATCCATAATTTTAGGCTCAATCTCTTTCAGCGTAGGAATGCCCGCCGTCTGATGGTCGGTTACCTTCAGGATGATGTAACCGGGTTTGGTGCGGACTACATCCGTTATTTCGCCCGCTTTCATGGCAAACGTTTTATCTTCAAGTTCCTTGGCGAGAGTGCCGCGCTTAAACATGCCAAGATCGCCGCCTTGTGCCGCCGACGGACCCTCGGAATATTTCTTCGCCATGTCGTCGAAGCTGGCACCAGCGCGAATCTGCTTCAGTACATCGTTGGCCTTAGCTTCGGCCGCAGCAAGAGCCGCGGCATCCGCGGCCTGCTTGGCGGCATCGGCTGCCGAGGTCTTTGGGCTGTCGCCTGCACTGGAATCACCCGCAGCAGCCGGCGTAGCCGCAGCCTTTTGCGGAGCGATCAGGATCTCGCTGAGCCGGATCGCTTCCGGACGCTCCATCTCACTCTTGTGCTCGTCGTAAAACTTCTGCTCCTCATCCTTGGGGATGGTGAGGTGCGACCCGACTTCTTCTCCGATCACCTTCTGCGTGACGATCTGGTTGCGCATGTTCTGCTTGAAATCTTCGTAAGAGATTCCCTGGGCCGTGGCGGCCTTTTCCAGTTCCTCCATGGTTTCCAGCTTCATTTCCTTGCGCATCTGATCGAGGCGTTTGATGAGGTCGGTGTCGCCAGTAATATCGAGGTCCTTAGCCTTTTCCAGCAGGAGTTGCTGGTCGATGAGATCGCGCAGGATGTCCTTCTCGCGGTCGGCAAAAGCCTTGTCCGCGTTGTTCGGATCCTGCTGCTTGACATCATCCTTAAGCTGGTCCTTGCTGCGCTGGAACTCGGAAAGTGTAATGATCTGGCTATTGACCCGCGCAACAATTTCTTCGACCACCTGCCCCGCGGCGAAAACGGGCAGACATGCAATAGCAATGAGTAGCAAAAAGAGCTTCTTCATAGATTTCCTGGAGGGCTGCCGCTCTGCCTTGGCTTACCGGCGCGGGCTGGCCTTCGCGATATTTTACTACGTCCTGCAACCCGAGTGGCCAGGTTTCATTGGTGTGATGCGCGGACGGATTTTCCAGGTTGTGCGGGGACACTAGGCAGTCCGCATAAAGACCAGCGTGGTCATGTCATCGGGAACTAGGGGTTCGCAAATAAACTCCCCGACACTCTTCAAAATAGACCCGGCAACCGCCTGTGCAGTAAGTGAATGATCTGCTTGCAAGCGCTCTTTTACGCGTTCCAGGCCGTATTCCAAATCGTCAACTTTGTCCTCTTTGCACTTGCCTTCCACCACACCCCGCGAAACCAGCAGCAGGACCGCACCTTTTTCAATTCCAACCGTGGGAGCATCCGAGGTGGCATGCGAGAACAGCCCCAGCGGCAGTCCCGTAGACCCGAGTTCCGTAACGCCGCCGCTATCGCGGAGGAGCCCCGGCGTGTGCCCGGCATTCGTGTAGCACAGCGTCCCGAATTTCTCGTGATAGCAACCGATGAACGCCGGGCAGGAGTGAACCCCCTCGGCAGCTTCCATCAGCCCACGATTGAGCCGCAGATTGAGCTCGGTCATGGCTTCCGATTCGTTGATATCCGGCTTCGAAAACAGCTCAGTTCCCACCGTGCGGAAGATATTCTGCGCAGCGGCAAGAATGATCTGGTTAGTCTCGCGGCGTCCGGCAACGTCGAGCAAACCAAACAAGATCCGTTCCGGGCTGACCCGCAGAGAATCATAGAAATCTCCCGCGGCTCGCTGTCCGTAAGTGGTTGCTGCAATCTCCGCGCCGTTGATCTTTGGGAACTCGCTCGGGACGGACTCCGAAGCCGGTGGAGGCTCGGTTTCACGGGATTGAAATAGGGCGCACATTCGAGGCGAGGGCCAGAGCCGAAACTAGCATAAGCGCTGGCGGCGGGCAAATCAGCTAATCGCCATACTTATCGCTAAGATACTTCCCAACCTCGGATTCCAGTTGTCCGTAGTCCGAGTGAATCGTCGCCCGCAATGCAGCTTCGGTTGAGCTGCCCTCGCTCAGACGCTGCAGAATTCGCTGGATATCACCCATGCCGTAAGAATCGTTGATATAGGAAGCTGCGGCGAGGGATTCCGCATAAGCAACATACGCTTGAGTGCCGGAGAACTGCATGAAGCTGCCTTCCAGAACATTCAGCGGGATGTTGCGCTGGGATTTAAACAGCTGGGCCAATTGGTGCCCATCGCTGCCCAGCGATTTCGGCTCCATGAGCTGGGCAATGCCCTCATGCAGCCAGAGCGGACAGCGTCCTGCAGAAAGCTGGTTAATAAAAGAGTGAGTTAGTTCGTGCTTGAGAATCCGCGCCAGTTCAGGCGTTAGAGAATTAAGTCCGCTGATGGGAATGCGAAGCTTGCCGTCGTTGATCGCTCCCGACCACGAAGGCGCGCGCGTGACGTCGAAGAAAGCCTGCTCGGTATAAAGCGTTACCAAGATGTTGTCGCGAGGAGGCGTGCTTAGGTCGCGCGCTAGATCGTCGTAGTCGGATTCGAGCGCAGCCAGAATCTGCCCGCGAAATACTTCTGAAGTTTGTTTGCCCTCATAATGCAGGACGAAGTGGCTGCTCTCGCGCTGCGCGAAATCGCTCTCCGCATTCTGCTCACGCTGCGCCTTCGCCAGGTACTGCTGAACCGCGGGATCGGGCCGCAGCTCGAGGGAATGTTTCCACGAAGCAACCGCGTCTTTAGTACGATCCGAAGCCTGCTGCGCATAGCCCAGCACTGTGTAAGCATCGGGCGACTGCGGCGCCGCTCTCACGGCCCGCTGCGCGTAGGTGAGCGCCTGCGATGCTTTCCCCGTGCGCACCAGCAGAGCGGCATAATAGGTGAGGACCGTTGCATTCTCCGGCTGGTAGTGGAGCGCTCCATCAAAGTAGCGGCCAGCCTGCTCGACATTGCCGTGTTCGAATTCAAATTTTCCGGCGATAAAGTCCGCCGTCGCACTCAACTCTATATTTCCTTTGCCTTCCAGCTTCGCCAGCGCATCGGGGTCAACCTTGCCATCCTTAACAAGAATCTTGGGAAGATCCCCTTCATTGGCGAGACTGTCAGCCGGGACGAAGGCGGGAAGATCGCTCCCGCCCTTGCTCGCGCTAGATGAAGAAGCAACGGGCATGCCGCCAGCTTCGATGCGCTCTACCGAACTTTTTGGAATAGCATAACTATCGTCGCCGATGTCATATTCGTAGCGATTGCCGTTTTCGCGAACGTGGTCGGCAAGGATGGTGCGGCCGTTTTTCAAATGAATCGTATCCGCCGATACAGCCACGGAGGAGGCAAGCAGCATCAAGGCTGTTATTGGGGTAGTGACACGGAAACGCATTCAAGCGCATTCTAGCAACAGTGGGCGTACCCATTTACGTGACCAAAGTACCAACCGCAGCTTGCAGATTCGGCGCCGTGCTGGCGATTTGCCTGCCAGCCTTATCTTTTCCGCTGCCATGCCCCGCGCAAGCAGTTCCGCAGATAATCACGATAGCCGCGACTGCCACATCTACGCACCAGCCCGGACCGGCGGAGTCGCTCTACCTGCAATTGAGCAGGATCGGGCTTGATCCTGCGCGTGTCTTTCGCGTCCGCGATGGCGCACTCGATCGGCCGTCAATCCACATCACGCTCGAAGATGGCACCATCGCCTTCACTCAGGACGTGCTCGGCAGAATTACCGGCGCATTCTTTGAGGGCGATGGAGAGGTGCTGCTCATTCCTCCCAATGAAGTAGAGAGAAGGTCCATGGGCCTGTTCACCGGGATGACAATTCTGGAAGAGCGCTTCTCTACTGCCTACTTTCGCTTCAACGACAATACTGCCGCTGAATTGCAGCCCGGTCTCAGAGCGCCGGAGGATGCGCAGGAATTCATTTCCCGCTGGGACGATGCGGCCCGCAACCTGGCTCAGACGGATGCCATGAGATTGCTTGAAACTTTCAGCGAAATGCTTCCGGTCGATGGCAGTGCAAGCGCCCAGAATTCTTCACCCAGCGCCGCCGATCGTTTCTTACACGCCCGCCTGCAGGGAAACAAGCTTGGCATCTTCGATGTACTCTACAACTCGACCGCCCAGGAACAAGTGGAAGCCGGGCAATCCCGGTCCGCTGAAAACGGAACTCTCTATTACGACGTCTGGGCTTCATTCACGGTCGAGGATGCTGGACAGGCTCCGCGGCAGCAAGGAAAGAATCCGACCACACCGCCGGCAGATGCGAAAAGAGATTTGCGGCAAGATCCGATCCTCGTGCGCGATTATGTGATCGACGCGCGCGTGAAACCACCCAAGCAACTCGATGCCGAAGTTAAACTGCGTCTCGATGTGATGCATGATGCAGCTCGTTTCCTGGTCTTCGAATTGTCACGCTTTCTGAAGATTCAAACTGTGGAGCAGGACGGGAAACCCGTCGAATTCGTTCAGAACCCGGCGGTAGAGGGAACGCAGCTCGCGCGCAATGGAAATGATCAGGTAGCCGTGATTTTGCGCGACCCTCCAAAGAAAGGTCAAACCATCAACCTGCGCTTTGTCTATGGCGGAGAGGTGTTAGCGGAAGCTGGCAATGGCCTGCTCTACGTGGGTGAGCGCGGCATGTGGTATCCCAATCGCGGGCTGGCCATGTCCGATTTCGATCTTACATTCCGTTATCCTCCGGGGTGGACTCTGGTAGCCACGGGAAAGCCTGTTCCTCCATCGAAATCCTCCGGATCATCCTCCTCATCCACCGCGCCAAATGTGCCGCCGAACGCCGGCGAAGAGCAGGTGACACGTTGGATGTCAGAACGGCCCATCCCCGTCGCTGGGTTCGATCTCGGCAAGTATGTCCGAGGTTCGGCGCAAGCTGGAGATGTAACCGTGGAAGCCTACGCGACGGGCAGCGTAGAACGAAACTTCCCTACGCCGACACCACAAATGGAGCCTGAGCCGACCCCTGGGCAGTCGGGGCTGGGTAAAATTCCGCCGCCATTGATCGCGCCGCCCACCCCATCGCCGGCGCGAAACGCGACCGCAGTGGCGGAGTTTACTGCTCGGGCTATTCGTTATTATGCGGATCGCTTCGGTCCTTTCCCCTACAGCAAACTGGCTCTGACTCAGTTGCCCGGACGGGAAAGCCAAGGCTGGCCCGGATTGATTTTCCTCTCGTCTTACGCCTTCCTGACGCGCGAGGAACGCGAAGAAATTCACATGAGTGCCTCTACGATATTGCTTGACCAGCAAGTTCCGGCGCATGAAGCCGCGCATCAGTGGTGGGGCGATCTGATCACATGGAGCACCTATCGTGATCAATGGTTCTCCGAAGGATTGGCGAATTATTGTTCGCTGATGATGCTTGAAGAGAACAAGCCTGCCGGCTTCCGCGAAACTATGGAAAAATATCGGCGTGATCTGGTCACAAAAGACAAGAACGACAATCTTCCGAAAGACGCCGGACCTGTCACCCTCGGAAGCCGGCTGCTTTCCTCCCATTTTCCGGAAGGTTATCAAGCGATTGTCTATGGGCGGGGAACGTGGTTGTTCCACATGCTGCGTTCCATGTTGCGCGATGCAGCCGAGATTGATCGAAAGGATTCGACGCGCAGTGGGGTCGACGAGCCTTTCGTTCGTTCGCTGCGCAAGCTTCGCGAGCGCTACGCAGGAAAAACCATCAGTACCCGTGAATTGCTGGACGTTTTTGCCGAGGACCTTCCGCCTTCGCTCCGATATGAAGGCAAAGCCTCACTCGACTGGTTTCTGGATGGCTGGGTGAACGGCACTTCTCTACCCCGGCTGGAGTTGCAGAATATCAAATTCGCGGTGAAGGGCAACATTACGGTTGTGACTGGCAGCATACGGCAAAGGGACGCGCCGGAAGATTTGGTGACGTCGGTCCCTTTATATGCTGTAGTCGCCGGCAAAGCTCCTGTGCTATTGGCCCGCGTATTCGCCGAAGGAGCGGAGACTCTGTTTCGTGTATCTGCTCCGCCGGGGACGCGCAAGCTCTTGCTGGATCCCCAGGAAACTATCCTCAGCGCTCTGAAATAACAAACCGCCCAAGAATTCGCCGAGTCGTTTGCATTTGTTTCCAATATCCCGCATTAGGACCAATCCCCATAAATATCCCGGAACGGGAAACGTGATCGCCAAAACATTATTCGGTAGAAGATCGGTTGCGAAGCTAAGTGGCGGTTGTTCCTTTGCTTGCAGCGCATTGCTCTGAAAAAATAAAAACGGCCACGAATCTGCTCAACAGGACGAGTAGTTTGGAGGAACAAACTTTGAATCTTCGTGCCCAACCCGAGGGTACAAGCCTTGAGAGAAAAGCGGCAGATCTTCCCGGTCTCACGTCTGGGGCTACCTTCGAAGAGTTTATCGCGGCTTCTGCAGACGCTCAGCAGTGGATCGACAAAGAAACCATTCTTCTGGCCGAAGATGAAGCTTTTGTTCGCAAGGCGACCGGTGAAGCCCTAGAGTCAGCCGGATACAGAGTTATTGTCGCTGGCAGTGCAGCTCAGGCGCTCGAGGCTCACCGCAACTGTGGCGAGCCGGTGGACCTGCTTCTTTCTGATCTTGTCATGCCAGGAATCAGCGGCCACGAACTGGCAAACCAACTCCTGGTTTTATGTCCGAATGTCCGGGTTCTCTTGATGAGCGGCTACGCGGAACAGCTCGCATTGTGCCAGCTGTCTTCTTATGACAGGAAATACCTGGCCAAACCGTTTTCCATCCCCGTGCTCTTAAGGAGAGTGCGTGAAGTCCTGGATACTGATCATCTGGCTAAGCCCCTCTGATACGGACCTCTCAATCGGGGCCCATCGGCTTAGCCCACGCTGGTTTTCTGGTAGCCCGTTGCTTGCAGAATCTCATCGCGAATTTGCGAAAGCGGCACAACCCGGTCCAGAATGCCCATTTCCGCACACACGTGGGGCATACCATACACTGCACAACTCATTTCATCCTGACCCACTGTCAAACCACCGGCTCGATGAATCGCCTCCATCCCCCGGGCTCCATCCGATCCCATTCCGGTCATGATAATTCCCATGGCGAGCGGGCCAAAGGCATCCGCCACTGATTGCATCATTACGTCGATGGAGGGAATATGGGACTGTTTCTCAGGTTTCTCTGAAAGACGGATCATGGTTCGAGAACCGGTGGAGCGCTGCACCGTAATATGAGATCCCGCTGGAGCAAGGTAGACCACCCCTGGCCGGACACTTTCTCGATCCGATGCTTCGCGTATGGAAACTGCGCATAGCTTGTTCAATCTCTCCGCAAATGGCGCGGTGAAACCCGGCGGCATGTGCTGCACCACCACAATCGGAACCGCTAGGTCTTTCGGAAGAGTGGGAAAAATATCCTGCAGAGCTTTGGGGCCTCCGGTCGAGATTCCAATCGCAACAATAATCGGGGCCGCGCGTGGAGGCAGAAGCGAAGACTGTCGCGCCAGCAGTTGCACTGCACGGGGCGGCTTACGCTGAAGGTTGAAATCAACTTTTGCCGCCCGCCTTTCCGCGGCGGCCTTGAGCTTCGCCACAAGATCTTCCCGGATGTGATCCACGTCGAGCGAAGTAGAAGAGAGATGTTTCGGCACATAGTCGAACGCTCCGGCTTCCAAGGTATCGAGAGTAATTTCAGCCTCATGTACCGTGGCCGAACTCACCATAATCACCGGGCGCGGAAACTGAGCCATGATGCGGCGGAGCGTCTCCAGCCCATCGATGCCCGGCATCTCTACGTCGAGGGTAATCACGTCGGGATCGAGGGACGCTACTTTCTGTAACGCTTCGATACCGCTGGCCGCCGTGCCGACGACACAAAGACCTGCATCGGAAGCGACCATCCGAGAAAGGGCTGTACGCATAAAGGCGCTGTCATCCACAATGAGCACCTTGATCTGCGATTTGTTGGATTTCTGGCTCATACGCAGTAAATGCCAGACAAGGCCGTACACCCCGTCCGTGTAAGCATCTATGAACTCCATCGGCGCACGGCGGGCGTCCTTTAGCCGGAAGAAGTGGATCAGCGAGAACGCAGAAATCTGGGAATCAGTGCGCGGCGACTTGAGCACCCAGGATCACAATGTCAACGCGGCGGTTCTGGGCCCGTCCTTGGGCCGTGAGATTGCTGGCCACTGGATGATACTGCGCGTAGCCCGCGGCCGAAAGCCTTTCAGGTGCAAAACCATGGTCTGTGATCAGAACCCGAATGAGTTCGGTGGCTCGAGCGGTGGAAAGCTCCCAATTCGACGCCATCTTGGCAGTATGAATCGGGATGTTGTCAGTGTGGCCTTCGATACGCATCCGGCAAGTGCGGATGGCAAGGATCGACGCAATGCGATCGAGTGCCGGCACAGATTCGGGTTTGATTCGCGCTGAACCGCTGCCGAAGAAACCGAATTCCTTCAGGCTTATGACCAGCCCGTCGGCCTCGCGGTGCAGCGTGATCTCATGCAGAGCAATCTCGTTCTTTAGCGCATCTCTCAGTTCATTTTGCAAGGTGCTGAGATCGGTTTCATAAGAATTGGCAGCCAGAGAGTCTTCCGGATGCGACGCCACTCGTCCAACCTCGGTGTTGTGCTTCACGTTCTCGATTGCCTGCACCGTGCTGAACGGCATCGGCTCATTGTTGTCCAGCGGTATTTGTGTAGTTGAGGCCGGAAAAACTCCCATCTCCTGAAATGCAATCTGGATCGCCAAAGCTAGCTTGCCGACCTTCCGCTTATCAACCTGCGAGGAAGCGTACAAGACTACAAAGAAGGCGAACAGCAGGGTAATGAAATCGGCATAGGAAACCAGCCAGCGCTCATGGTTGGAGTGTGCCTGCGGACGCTTGCGCCGGCGGTTCACTTGAGAACCTCTTCTTTTTGCTCGGAGACCTGATCCGCTTCAACCAGAAAACCAAACAGTTTCGTTTCCAACATGCGCGGGTTCATCCCTTCCAGAATCGAGACCACTCCCTCGAGCGTCATCTCCCGCATAATTTGTTCATCGCGAATGCGCAGTTTCATCTTCCCCGCCATCGGCAGATAAAGAAGGTTGGCCGCCCCCACTCCATAGATGGTCGCCACGAACGCAACCGCGATGCCTCTGCCCACTTCGTCGATTTTGTCCAGATGCTGCATTACCTGAATCAATCCCAACACGGCTCCGATGATGCCAATCGTCGGAGAGAAGCCGCCGGCAGATTCAAACACCTGCGGAACCTGCTCTTCATACTCCGCCTGGTTGTCCAGTTCAAGTTCCATTATCTTGCGCAGTTCCTGCGGCTCCGTGCCGTCAACTGCCAGCATCAGGGAGCGCTTGAGAAAAGGATCTTCGATTGCATTCAGTTCCGCATCCAGAGAGACGATGCCCTCACGTCGTGCCTTTTGCGCATACTCTACGAGCTGCCGAATCATCGCCTGCTGATCTCGCCGAGGAGTAACAAAGACCGAGCCCAATTGCCGGATGGCGAGCAAAAGAATAGCTAGAGGAAACTGCAGCATCACCGCGCCCAGCGTCCCGCCAAATACGATCATCGCGGCTGTGGGTTGCAGGATCTGGCCTAGATTTCCGCCTTCGAGTAGCAACCCCGCGAGAATTCCGCCGACCGCCAGAGTGATCCCGCTGAGGCTGGCTTTATCTAAGCTCACTTCCCCGGCTCCCTCTTAACAGCTTCGGAATTTCGAGGAAGCTGCACGTGCGAAGACGAACTGTCCCACGCGAAAGATAGCCCTCGTAATACTGAGCGCCGGAATTCGATCAGCCGCGCCAGCACTTCCTCGGCACTCTCCTGCACCACAATCTTTTCTCCCGTGACCAGCGTGATCAGCGTGTCCGGAGATTGCTCCACAAACTTGATGAGGTCGGAGTTCACCGTCAGGGGCTGATTGTTGAGACGAGTAAGCCGGATCATAGTTTCCTCAGTGCGCGCTTGAGCATTTCTCGCAGCCAGAACGCATAGGCCCCTAAGAGTGCTTATCGGCGAAGCCGGATGGCGTCTTGTACTGCGCGATGAACGCCCCTCGTTACCTAGGGATTACTACTGACAGCGATTGACCCCGGGGAAGCCGCTAAAGCGAAAAGAGAGACTGCCGATGAGAACAACAGACATTCGGGTTCCGAGCACGAAAGTGGAACGGGGACTCCGCAGAGATACATGGCTGAGGAGGCGGTTCCTAGCAGGCGGGACCAACTTTCAGAAAAGGAGAAATACAATGCCTCTCGGAATTCTCAATAACATTCCGTCCCTTCAGGCGGAAAACGAACTCACTCTAACGTCCAGCGCTCTCAACAACACACTGGAGCAGTTGGCTTCAGGGTCGCGCATCAACAGTGGTGCCGACGATCCCGCAGGTCTCTCGATTGCCAACGGCTTGCAAGCCAACATCAGCGCCTTGACCCAATCCGTGTCAAACGCCAATGACGGTGTCGGCCAGTTGCAACTTGCCGATGGCGCGCTCGCTCAGGTCACGAACCTGCTGAATACCGCAGTCACGCTGGCTACGGAATCGGCCACGGGCACGGTTTCCAACGGGCAACGCACCGCGATTCAGGCGCAATATGCATCGATCCTGGCGGAAATTAATCAGATCGGCACTGCCACCACCTATAACGGACAGTCTGTGTTTCAGAGCGGCACCTCGACCAACGTGAACCAGGTCGATAGCGTTAACAGCGGAACAGCCGCTCCCTTATCGCTGGGAAGCGCTCTAACGGTTGGCGATACCACCTCGGTCACCGCCGGCGGCGCCACCTTCACTTACACAGCGGCAGCCGGAGCCGCGAACCCCAACGTACAGATCACTGCCGGCACGGCTCTTACCGCCGCCAGTGGTCTGGTCCAGACCGCTGGAACCCTGACCATCACTCGAGGCGGCGTAGCCACAACTTACACCTCGGCTGCCACTTCCACCGCAACCGTACAAACCCTGATCAACGCCATCAACACCGGCGTCACCCAAGGTACTGGCGCTGCGGCCATCACCGTTGCCGGCGGCGCGGCCACGGGCTTACAGGCTTCGTTGGTCAACGGACAACTGCAAATCACAGACACCGCTGGCAACAACAACCTTGCCGTTACTGGTGAGGCGACAACGATTGTCGCCGGTGAGACCGTCGCTGACTCGACCGCCCCGACCGTGCAAGATCTTATCAACGCCATCAACGGCAACACGACGGTCGGAGCCCAAGCGGCTCTAGTCGGCGGCCAGCTCCAGATTACTGATCCTCAGGCCCGCGCTGACCTCGCGGTCAGCACCGACGACACTGCTTTAGGCGCACCCGTCTCGGGCGCACCCACGGCTTTCACCAATACCACGACCACCGCGGCGGCAACTGTGAATACCAACGAGTTGGCTGGTAATGCCGGAACCGTCGGTACTCCAATCACTGCAGCGACGGTGTTAACCACCGGAGGCGTCGACCAATATACGGCTGGGGGAAAGACCTTTACTTTCACCGCCGCTGCTGGCCAGACCGTCGGAGCTCTCATCGCCGCGATCAATAATCCAAGCGATGCTGCTGGCTTGCACGCCTATCTTGGCACCGTTGGATCCAGCACCGCGACACAGTTGATTATTACTGATCCCAACGACAACAACGACGTTGCGGTAGGTTCTGGCAATACTGAAACTGCGCTCGGAACTTACACCAACCCCGATACAACCGGTTCGACCACCACTAACATCTTCCTGAGTGACTCGACCGCCATCGGATCGGCGCAAATCGCAGTGCAGATTGGCGGCCTCTCAACGGCGGCAATCACTAACGGCAGCGGCGCCGCAGCTGTCAACCTTGCTACCACTGACTTAAGCACGCAGACTGACGCGCAAACTGCGCTGACGCTCATCAACGCTGCCATCACGAATGTGGCCAGCGTCCGCGGTACGCTGGGCGCAAGCGTCAACCGGCTCACCGCGGCCAGCAACGTCATCAACAGCCAGGTGCAAAACCTCACCTCGGCGGAAAACACGATCACCGCTGCCGACATTCCGTCGGTCGTGGCCAATCTGACCAAATACTCCATCCTGGAACAGACCGGTATCTCAGCTCTGGCCCAGGCCAATCAGCAACAGCAGCTCGTTCTAAAACTGTTGCAGTAAATCCAGTTTCGGCGGGAGGCAGGCTAACCAACCTGTCTCCTCCTGACTCTTAACTTGCTGCTCTCAACTTGCTGCTCTTAACTTGGGTGACTCGATATGAGTGTGAGTTCCGCTCTCATATTTCCTCCTTCGACTGACACTCCAGTCGAACGCGGAAGTGTGCGCGTGGAAGCTCCCCCGATTCCCAGCGTGGGAAGTGATTCAAGCGGGGAAAATGCTCCCGCACAAACTGCGCCAGCTGAGGTTCCCAGTCCGGAAGATGCTGTCAAAGTGCAATGGGACACCTCGGATCAGATCGTGGTTTACCAATTCATAAATCAGCAAGGCAGCCTGATCCTGCAAGTGCCGAGTGAGCAGATGCTCAACCTCGCCAGCCAGATCACAGAAGAATTGGCTCAAGCGAGCGGATCCGGCGAAGTGAAGCCGGTCGGCGGCGCAGGAGGAAAAGACAATGGGAGTTAGCTTAAATCCTTCAACAATCCTCTCCGGCCAAGGAATTGATGTAAGTTCCGTGGTGTCGCAGATCGTCTCCGAACAGAGTGGACAGCTGTCCGTATGGGAGGGGCAGCAATCAACTCTGGCCACCCAGGAGGGTTTGCTGGAGGGAGAAGAAAATAATCTCACCAGCCTGCAGAGTGCTGTCGCCGCACTCGCAGACCCAACCGGAGCTCTCGCGGCTCAAGCGGCAACCTCTTCCGACACTTCGGTTCTAACCGCGGCCGCTCAGAGCTCAGCCGTCACCGCAACCCACAATATCGTGGTCAACAATCTGGCCACAACGGGCACGCTGTACACCGATCCCATCGCCGCCGGCGCCGACACATCCTTCCTGGCCAGCGGACAAACTACTGGCGACATGCAGTTACAAGTCGGAGGGTCAAGTGGCAACACCTTCGATATCCCTATCACGCAAGGCAGCAACGACACCCTCAACACCCTGGCTGCCTATATCAATACGCAGAGCACCGCCAACAACTGGGGAGTAACTGCCAGCGTAGTAAGCGATACCAGCGGTTCCCGTCTGGCCTTATTCAGCCAAAGCTCGGGCACTGCCGGAGCGTTGTCCATTGCCAGCAACAGCAACACGACCCTCACTTTCGATGCTCCGGTGGGTGGCACGAACGCTTCATTGCTCATTGATAACGTGCCCTTCAGCAGCAGTAGCAACGTTGTGACGGGAGCGATTCAGGGAGTCACATTGAATCTGCTCAGCTCGTCCGACGGAGATCCACTGCAGCTCACCGTGGGCCCGGATCAAAACCAGATCACCAACGCCGTCACCAATTTCGTCTCCGCTTACAATGCAGTAGTAAGTACCATTAACACCCAATACGTTGTAGATCCAACCGGCTCAATCCCGGCGCCTCCGCTGGAATCTGATATTTCCTTGCGTTCATTGCAATCCAGCATGCTGACCGACGCGGCCTACGCCATCGGCGACAACAACGGTCTGGTCAACCTGGCATCACTCGGCATCAACATGAACAACGACGGCACATTCACCGTCGGTTCCAATGCGGGCCGAGTCAGACCTTTGCTGAAGTGTTGGCCTCAAACCCGTCGGCCGTCGTGAATTTTTTTCAGAACGCGCGGAGGACCGGCTTTGCCAACAATTTCAATGCCGATTTGACCAACTTGACCGATCCCACGACCGGCCCGTTGAACGTGGATCTGGCGCAAGACCAGGCCGAAGGAACTGATCTCAACACCAGCATCACGCAACTTCGAGGCTAACTTGACCACCCAGACGGCAGCATTGACGGCGCAATATGACTCGGTCAATGCCTCGCTCCAATCTTATCCGCTGCTTTTGCAGGAGATAACGGAAACGCTGGGCACGCTGGGTTCGGGCACCTCCGCTTCTGGATCGCTTATCTCCAGCGAACCCACTCTCACTTCGGGGCTATAACATTTATGGACGCCAAATCTTCCTACCGTGAAGCGGCCGTACGCGGTGCAAGCCCGATGCGGCTGGTTCTCTGTCTCTATGAGCAGGCCATCGAAGACCTGCGGCGCGCCGTCGCCGCCCTGAAAAAGGTGACATCGAAACGCGCACCCGGTTGAATCAACCATGCGCTCATGGTGATTGGTCAATTGCAAGGCACCCTCGATATGGAGCATGGCGGGGCAGTGGCGAAAAATCTCAAGCGATTTTACGTCCTGCTGCGTGCCGGTCTGGTCGAGGCCCAGGGAAAGCAATCGCGAAACATTCTCGAACAACAGATCTCTCAACTGACCATAGTCTACGAAGCCTGGCAGGAAGTGGAAAGACGTACGCAGGCATCTGTGCCGCAGTCTGCGGAACCAACTCAAGCTACCCCGATGCCCTTCTCACCGGAAACCCCTCTGACTGAGTGGAACGCGTGATGACATCCCTTTCGCTGCCACCATTGCAGAGCATGCGGGACGCCAACCGTCGTCTGCATTCCTTGCTGGGCGGCATGGTAACAAGTCATGGTCAGCCCGCCTCGATCACTCCCGATCTCATCGCCGCACTGCTTTCCGAACTATTGCGTGTCGGCGCAGACTTGCGCGCGCAGCCTCTCCCCGTGAAAGGAAACGATTCGGAACTCGACGACGAACTCGACACCTATCGCCGCAATGTGGAACGGTTGCGCGAGCTTCTCCCTTCCATCCATACCCAGCTGCTAATGGAGCGGGCGCGGATTGAGACCCAATGGGCACGAATCCGCTCCGCCGAACAATGGGCTCGCGCCTCGCGCGAAACCCTCTGAGCCGAATGGTTGTCATCCTGAGCAAGCGTTTTTGCGCAGTGAAGGATATGGGCGAGCCGCGCGATTCTCGGAGCCTGCCCTAAGAGAGCGACAGCGACCGAAGGGCGCGTTTGGCTCGCTTCCTTATCAACTGACTGACTATTTATTTCAAATAATCAAACAGATCGGTCTGCGAGGTTTGACCCATCGCCTGCAGCGTGGCTTCGAGCGAAGTTTGCGAGGTGGTCAGATTGCTGATTACGTTGGTCAGGTCGGCGCCTCCGATGGTATTTTCCTCCTGCGCCAGTTGTGTGGTCTCGCCGCTGAGGTAGGTTTGCTGCGAGTTGAGCTGGCTCAGCGCGTTGCCGTAAAACGTGCTCTGCTCATCGATGTAGTTCATGGCAGTGCCCACTTCCGTGACCGCCGTGCCAATGGCGCTGCTGTTGCCGCTCTGCAAGCCATTGATCAGATCCTGAATGCTCTGGAACATATCGCTGCCGGAAGCGGAAAATAACTGCGAGCCGGGCAGGTTGGTTTGCAGGCTGAACTGGTTGCCCAGAGTGACGCTGTTCACTCCGGTATTGCCCTGATAGGTTACGCCCGAAGTCGAACTGGGATTCAGAACATAAGGCGTGGTCTGGGTGGCAGTGCCAGCAAAGATAAAGTTGCCCTGATAACTCAGGTTCGCCAGGCTGAGCAACTGGCTCTGGATGCCCTGGACTTGTGTGGCCAGAGCGGCGCGGTCGTCGCTGTTCACGGTGCCGTTCGCGCCCTCGACTCCCAGCGTAATGGCCTGTTGCAAAGCCGTGGTGATGGAATTCAGGGCCGAGTCCGCATTCTGTATCTCACCCTGGACGCTGCCTATGCTGCGCTCGAACTGGTCGGCCTGCGAGGTCTGATCCGCGTTCTGCACCAGCGATGCTGCCGCAGCGGGATTGTCGGAGGGCACATTGACACTCTGTCCGGAGGCGATCTCCCGCTCGTCGGTATTGATCTGCTGCTGAGTCTGGGCCACGGCCGCAAGCAGATCGGGATATGGATTGGGATTTACGCGCATACTCTATCGCCGCTTAAACCGTCAGAGTGTCCATGTTAATGACGGTGTACATCATGTCGTTGATCGTGGTGATAACCTGCGCCGATGCTTGGTAAGCGTCCTGGTACTGCACCATATTGGCTGCCTCCTCGTCGAGCGAGACTCCCGAAACCGAAGATAGCTGATCGGTTAGCTGCTGCACTACCAGGCTCGATGCACTCTCCTCCGCCGAGGCGTTGGCAGCGACGTTACCCACATTGAAAACAATGCCGGAGTAATAATTCGAGGGACTCTGGCTGTTGATCAGAGGCTGGCTGCCGAGCGCGTACATTGCTTGCGCGTTTCCATTGCTGCCAACTGCGCCGTCAGAGCTGGCGGCGATCATGCTCGGATTGGTGATGGCAACCGAGAGACTCGCGGCCGCGCCTACTCCCGAGGCAGGTGGCGGATTGAACAGGTTGGTGCCGGCGTTGCCGTTGAGGTCGTAGCCTCCCGCCTGCACCGTATTGACTGCATTGGCCAAACCTGCGGCTAGAGTGTCCAGCTGTGACTTAATCGCTGGAATCCCCTGATCCCGGGCCGCGAGCGTTCCGCCCAACTGTCCGGAGGTGATTTCGCTGGTGATGTCGTTGCCCTGAGAATAAATGTCGTGCAGTCCTGCGGAATTGGTCTGAGTCGTCAGCTGAAAGCTCTGCTGCCCGGTCACCAGCGGTGCGCCGTTTGCAGTAGTGAGCACCAAAGTATTGCCGCTCGGAATCACCGATACGTCCACCAATGCCGAGAGCTGATTGATCGCTTCCGTGCGCTGGTCCACAAAGGTTCCGGCATTCTCCCCGACATTTTGCAGGTTGCTGACCTGGGCGTTGAGTCCGGCGATTTGCTGGGTGAGTTGGTTGATCTGGCCGACCGTCTGCACCGCGCTCAGGTCCAGACTGGTCTGCTGCTGGGTCAGATTGTTGGACGTGGTATTGAAGCTGGTGGCCAGATTGCCCGCGGCGGTAAGCACGCCCTGGCGCAGCGATAAATCCGAAGGATCGGTGGAGAGTTGATTGATGCTGTCAAAGAAATTCGAGATTTCGGTGCCGATGTCGTTGCTGCTGGTGGTGAAGTTGACCTGCGTCTGCTGCAGGGCCGAAGCCAGCGCGCTGTACTGGCCCTGAGCCTGGGTCTGTTGCTGGATCTGCGAACTCAGAATGGGGTCGGTGATGCTCTGCACATCCTGCAGCGTCACGCCCGTGCCGTAGGTCAGCGGAGCTGACGACCACCGGATCGCTCGAGACCAGCACCGGCACCTCGCGGGAGTAGCCCGGAGTATTCACGTTGGCGACGTTATTGGTAGTCACTTGCAGCGCGCCCTGTTCGGTCAGCAATCCGCTCAAAGCGGTGGCCAGACTGGCATTCAGGCTCGACATGGATCAGATCTCCCCGGCTCGTTTCCGCTTCCAATCAGGCTTCCATCCAAACATTCGCGATGACGCTATCGCGTCATCGTGTCGACATGGGACCATAGGTCGCGCTGGGGTCCGTCAGCATGTTGACCAGCACCCGCAACTGGCGCTGCGCCCGCGCCAGCAGTGCAGCTTGCAGACGGCCTGCCGCCAACACTCGCTTTCCACTTTGCTTCAAGTCTTCTTCAAGCCCGCTCCCCAAAGGCGCGATACGCTGTTGCAAAATCGCTTTGATCTTTCCGGCCAAAACACGCTGCTCCCGGGTTTCCTGTTCGACGCCCGCCAGGTCCCGCGCCAGTAGAGCCTTGCGGCTACCATGCAGGCTGGCTTCCAGTTGGCTGAGCATTGTCAGGCAAGTCCGCACCGGCTCATCGCCGCCGTTCATGGCTTTGACCGCAGGAAGAGGGAGAAGAACAGCAGTTTCAAAGTTGGCTTCCATGACAGATCCAAAGCGGTGGCTCTCAGGCCAGACTATCGATACGATGCGGTGGCTTATCAAGCCCATCCTGCTCCATATCTTCCTCCGCCGGCTCCGCAGACGCTGCTTCTGCAGGCGGGCGGCGGCGCGGTTTCCCTTGCCCTCCCTCGGGCGCAGCCTGCCCTTGCGCTGCCGGCGCTGATGCTACCGGCAAGGTTTGCTCCAAATTCAGACTGCCGGACAGGTCGGCTCGTTCCACCGCCATCGCTCCCGTCCTTCCTCTTCCCGGTGATAGTCATGTCTGTCGGGGTCACGCGCGCACGCTTCAGGCTGCCTTCACCACCATGTGCGCAAACAGCCCTTCAGCAACCTGCGCCGCGCTGGGCTGATAGCTGCCTCCCAGAACGGACTGGCGCAACGCATTAACCTTCTCCTGACGAATTTCCGGAAGCTGCGCTGCCTGCGCCGTCAAAGTCTGAACCTGCGCGTGAATACCCGATAGCTGAGCCTGATCGTCGCCCAGAGGGTTGCCGGCAGAAGCGCGAGTGTCACCATTGGCCGGGCTCTGCCCGCTGCTGCGGCTGCTCTCCGGAAGCGCTTGTGCTGTTTGATTTGGATCGATTCTCATTTTTCTACCCCCGAACTGCCCCTTGCAATTTAACTATCGGCAGACGGTTAAGAAACTTTAATTTTCCCCCCGCATTTTCTTGTGCTCATCCGCTCGGAGGCTTTCATGTTGTTCTATCGTCATAAGTTACAGAAAACTTTAGCCGCCAGAAGCGGAATTTTGAGCGGGCTGGTATCGTCTCGCTTGGGCTACCTTCGTGCCCCCAGATGCTCGGAAATCAAGCGTGCGATTCCAAAACCTCCTCCGGCTGCCAGTGCCGACGCCAGGGCTTGCGTTCCGAGATAGTTATAATCATCCGAGCCTGCTACCAAGTCTTGTCCAGGAAGGGTGGCGAAGCTCTTTTCCAGAGACTCTAGGACTGTGCCGATCAGTTGCGCTTCGAATTCGCGCGCCGCCTTCTCGCCTTTGCCTAATGCTGGCGTCGCCAGCGGGAGCGACACCGTGGCGGCAGAAATCCCAGCCGATGCAAAGCCAGAATCAGAAAGACCAGAAATTGGAAAACTAGAAATCGCGCCCATTAGATGACCTCCAGTTCGGCTTCAAGAGCGCCCGCCGCTTTGATCGCCTGCAGAATCGAAACCACGTCGCGCGCCGTCGCCCCAATCGCCTGCAGACGCATCACCAAATCTTCCACGCTGGCCCCTTCGTTCAAGGCAATATTGCGCGCCGGGCTCTCCGTGGCCTTGAGTTTGGTTTCGGGCAACACTTCCGTCTGCCCACCGGCCAGTGCATTCGGCTGCGACGCGGCATAGGTCGTCGTCACCTCGATCGAAAAGCTGCCATGCAAAATCGACACCGCGCCCAGCCGCACATCTTTGCCCAGCACCACCGTGCCGGTGCGTTCGTTCACCACCACCTTGGCTCTGCGCCGCACCTGCACTTCGAGGTTTTCGATCCGCGCCAGCAGTGCAGGAATATTTCCGGCATCCGGAGCCGGAGTCTTGATCTCGACCCTCCGGCTGTCGACCACGGTGGCCGTCGGTGCCGCCAGTTCATGATTGATCACCGCTGCAACCTCTTCGACCGTGGTGAAGCTCGCATCATTGAGCAGCAGCGACAGATGCTGCAGCTTGGTCAGATCGAGCGAGCTGTCGCGCTCAATCAATCCTCCATTCGGAATGCGCCCAACCGTGGGATGATTCACCGACTTCGCGTTCGCGGCCGACCCCACCGCATAGCCTCCCACTACCAGCGGTCCTTGCGCCGCCGCATACACTTGTCCATCCGCCGCGTACAGCGGAGTCAGCAGCAGCAGTCCGCCTTCGAGACTGCGCGCATCTCCCGCCGAAGAGACCAGCACATCGAGCGGCATGCCCGGCCGCGCAAACGGAGGCAGGCTTGCGGTCACAAATACTGCAGCCACATTTTTTACCTGCACGGTCGATTGCACTACCGAAGGCGGAATCTCTACTCCCATACGCTGCAGAATGCTGGCCAGAGTTTGAATTGTGAAAAAAGTCTGCTGCTTGTCTCCCGTACCCTTCAGACCCACCACCAACCCGTAACCGATCAGCGAATTGTTACGAATCCCCTCGACGCTGGCCACATCGCGGATCAGCACCTTGCGGTCTTCGCTTTGACCGCTGCTTTGCCCGCTCGCCCACTCGGCGACCAGAACCAACGCCACCAGCGCACAAGTCACGAAATGGACTCTTTCCCGCCGCATATATCTTCTAGTCTCGATCCTCTAGAAACCCACCACCCGCAAGATCCATTTGATGACCGGGTTCGGCGCCCGCGTGCTTTCGCTGAGCACTCCTTTGCCTTTGACCTCAACTTCCATATCGCCGACGCTGTTCGAGGCCACCGTATTCGTGGCGTCCAGATCGCCGGGGCGGACCATGCCGCGTAGGATCACAGTCTCCTTCTGATCGTTCATCATGATCTGCCGCTCCGCCTCAACGACCAGCGTGCCCGTGGGCAGCACCGCGGCCACGCGTCCAGTGAGGGTCGTAGTCAGCGCGGTGGTCGAAGTAGCCTGCGCCTTTCCCGTCAACGCCTGGGTTGAATTCGGGGAGAATAAGTTGGCGACGCCGCTGGTTTTGATGTGTCCCCCAAGCGCAGTTATCCCGGAGCTGGCAGAGAACGTCCGGTTAGTGGCCACATTTCCCGTATTGGTGGACGACAAATTCTGGTTGATGCTGATGGTCACCAGGTCACCCACACGTGAAGCCTTATAATCTGCCACCATATTGGCCAGCCTTCCGTTGTCGACCCACAAGCTGCCCGGCGTGGATGGCGCAGTCGCCGCCGATGCGGGTCCTGAGACACGCTGTAGATAATCAGCCAGCGAGTCTTTCTTCGCAGCCTTGTTCTTGTCTTTGGTCTGCGCTGCGGCCACAGGAGCGACAAGCGCCATGAGCACAAAGCAGAACAGTGCTCCATTAATTTTTAGGCTGACCATATTCAGAAGTGGTCCCAGTGCCACCCGCGTTCTAATCGTCGCATTCACAGGCTCGCGCGCAACATTCCCGCGCCCACCACTTCGGCCCGCAGAATTCGCGGACCATTCTTTAATTGCACCCGCACCATCTGCCCTACCACGCCCGCATCAAGACAAGTCACCGGCAAGACCACGCGAATCCCCGCCTGGTCCCAAATGAGCGTGGCTGTCTGGCCGCGGCTTATCGACGGACCACCGCCAGCGCCGGTGCTCGACAGAGAATGGGAACTGGACGGCTCGGCGGAAAGAGTGCTGTGATGCCGGGCTCCGCTATCTGCGATCTTCGATTCACCCGCCCAAACCAAAAAGGGAACGCAATCCCCGGCGCGGGTGCAGCGCAGCTCAAACTCCCACCTGCGCAGGGCAGCGTTCCATGCCGTCTGGGTCAATTCGAGCGGCGCGTCTCGCGGAATACCGCGGGCGGCGGCACAATCCACATCTTTCTGCTCCCATGCAGGGGTGCCTGAGCTCGGCGAGGGGGCCGCATCCGCCACGAATTTCGCAATCTTTTCACAACTCTTCGTTCCCCCGGCGCGCCTCACCACAATGCGTTCGGGAATTTCGGCTGCGGAAATTTGCTTTTCGCTTACCCCTGCACCTGCAAATTCTTCCAGCATCGCGCGAACCCGGATGCCATCAAACATGCGCACGCTCCCCGTCTGCGGCGCCGCACCGAGGCTCACCTGCGCCGCCGCTTCCTGCAAGTGCGGGCAGTCACCACGCAGCAAGTCGGCCAGAGTCAGATCCTCACGCGCGGCTTCGACGTTTGCCGCCACCGCCACTTTGGTGCAAGCGGGCTCGGCAACACTCGGAATCGATGCAGCCGCAAATACGCCAGCAACGAGCGCGATATGAAACCAGTTCATGGAATTTCACCTCTCATCCACTCTTACCTCTGTGCCGCTATCGCCCTAGATTGTTGATAGTCTGCAACATTTGGTCCGCCGCATTGACCACCCTCGAACTGGCTTCGTAGGAGCGCTGGGCCACAATCATGTTCACGAATTCCGTCACTACGCTCACGTTCGACTGTTCCAGCATCCCCTGCACGATCGTCCCCAACCCTTCGCTGCCACCGGGCGTTCCGACGATCGGATCGCCGCTTGCCGTAGTCTGCAAAAACAAATTGCTGCCCGTGCTGTTGAGTCCTCCGGGATTGTTGAACAGCGCCAGTTGCAACGAGCCCACCTGCTGCGCCGCTGTCTGTCCTGCCAAAGTCACGCTTACCGTGCCATCGGAGCCGACCGTCACCGAGGTCGCTCCCGTGGGAATGGTGATCGAGGGCTGCACCGGATCGCCATCCTGATCCACCAGGTTGCCCTGCCCGTCGGTATGAAAGCTTCCCGCCCGCGTATACGCGGTCTGCCCATCGGGCAAAAGCACCTGGAAAAATCCCTGTCCTTGAATCGTCAGATCCAGCGGATTGCCAGTCTGGCTGAAGTCGCCCTGCGTCTGAATTACCTCCGACGCCGCCGAGCGCGTGCCCAATCCCACCTGCAGTCCGGCGACAACAGTGGTCTGCTGCGTCGCCGCCGCGCCCGGCATGATCAGGTTCTGGTAGATGAGATCTTCAAACTGCAAGCGCCGGCTGCGAAAGCCCGCCGTGCTCGAGTTGGCCAGATTGTTGGCAATGTTATCCAGATTCAGTTCCTGAGCAGTCATGCCACTGGCGGCGGTATACAGGGCTCGCATCATTTCGTTTTTTCTCCTATAACTGTCATCCTGAGCCAAGCGTTCTTTGCTTGGCAAAGGATCTGGGCGAGCCGCGCGACGCGCGTTGCGTTCTTTGCAACGCAATAATTCGCGCGTCTGGCTCGCTTCCTTACACCTTGGGCAAATCCTGCACGGCAACCTGATTGAGCTGCCCATCGAGCGCGCTCAGCGCGCGCGATAACATCTCGGCATTCCGCTGCACCGTGATTAACTGCACCACGCCCTCGGTCGGACTCACATTCGAACCTTCGAGCATGCCTTGCCTCACCGTTGAATCCGCCGCAGCCACCGCCGCACCGTCGGGTGCGCTGTACGTAGCGTTGCCCACCGCGGTCAGATTCGTTCCCGGCGGAAACTCCGCCAATTTCAAGGTATCCACCACCGTGCCGTTCACTGAGATCGTGCCATCAGAGCTGATTGCGACCTCTCCGTTCGGCAAAGTCACCGGCCCCTGCGCCCCCAGCACCGCGTTTCCCTGGCTCGTGACCAGCTGTCCTTCCGACGTAAGGTGCAAGCTGCCATCGCGGGTATAGAGAACGCCCTGCGGCGATTGCACCGTCAAAAAACCGCTGCCCGCCACTGCCACATCCAGCGGACTTCCGGTCGGCGCGAGGCTGCCCGAAGTCAGATCGAGGCGGCTGCCGCTTAAAACTCCAAAGTTGTTGATGGCGACGTTCAGCGGATTCACACTCACTGCTCCGGCGCCCGTCAGCAACGAACGAAACGTCGTCTGCTGCCCGCGATAGCCCGTGGTCGAGAGGTTGGCGAGATTGTGCGCAACCAACTCGAGAGCCTGAGTCTGGGCCGCGAGTCCGGCGGCCGCTGCATAGTATCCACTGTCCATGGTATTCGCTCCTGTGATAAGAGAATGCACGCTGCGTTCCATGCGTCCGCGAAATATGCGGCGGTGCAGGTTCGTCTAAGTGCTTGCAAAGATGGTTGGCCAAACGGGAGAAAATGGATACGATTCTGTCGAAGCGCTTGTGGCGTGGTGAAGTCTTGCCTAGCTGCGGCCGCGCAGTCGGCAGAATCTTCCGTCCTAAGCACGGGACGGTTCATGCTCGCTTTAAGGAATCATCGGCGGGCGCAGCCGAGACTTTAGATTGTGCGAGGAAGATTGCAGGCGAGCCAGCCGTTGCCGCGGGTGACGGAATGTAAGCCGGCACATCGGATGCAGCAACCCGCCGCGTGCGCACCACCAAATTCACGGTTTCGCAGCGCAGCCCGTGCAGACGCGCCCAGATGTGGTCTCCGCACCTCGCCAGGCGAACTTCCTCGGCTCCAATTCTGGCGGCGTAGTTGCCGATGATGCGAGCGCATTCGCCTGCATCCTCCGTGTGATCAAAAACTACGTCGCCCGTTCCGCGCTTTTGCGCCAGCAGATGCAGTCCCCGCTGCAGCGTGCTCGGACCCACCAGACACGCCTCGGTGTGGCAGCCGAGCATCTGCTCGATCGCATAAAGCACGGTGTAATCGATGCCTTCGCCGAAAGCCATGAGAAGCGTTCCCGTGGCCTTGACCAGCTCTACTGGGATCATCTGGAAAGATTCGAGCAGAAGCGCCGGTATAGGGAGGACACGGTTTGCACCCAACTCACCCGGCAGGGTTCTGAGCACTGGGCAGGACCACTGCCGCGCCAGTCCGGCCGTGACTTGCGGCTCGGTGACAAAACCCAGATCCTGCAGCCATTCGCCAATTTTCCCCCGGCTGGCGGCGCGTTGCGCCTCCAGACCGCAGCGCAGCTGCTCCGCCGTAAGTTGCTGCCGTGAGAGCAGCAGCAATCCCAGAGGTATGCGGTGCGAAGTGGTTGCATTGTGCCGCGCCGTGGGACGCGACCGGGAAAGGAATTCCGCCAGCGCCCGCCGCAAACACTCCGCCCCGCAATACCACACTCCCTGCATGCGCAAGCCCTGCGGCTGGCGCCGCAGACGGTGCCATACGCTTGCCATCTCGGCGCGGCCACAGCTCCCGCATTTCACCGCGCGCTTTTCTTTTCGTTCTTCTTTCAAACGGCGCCGGGCCGCATTCCACGATTGCAGGCCCATGCTGGCTCGATTCATCATGCTGTGCCGCCTGTTGCCCCGCCTGTTGCTCCACCGATTGCTCGATCCGGCGGACCCAGTGGCGACACATCGGTCACCCGCAACCCATAATTGCCATCAATCACCACCACTTCTCCGCGCGCCACTAGCCTGCCGTCGAGCAGAAGGTCAACCGGCTCCTGCACCCTCCGGTCGAGTTCGACCACCGCTCCCGGACTCAGGTCGAGCACCTCGCGCAACAGCAGCTGCCTCGATCCGAAGCGCATGGTCATGGTCAGTTGCACATCCATCAACAAACCCAGCGCACCTGTTTCCGCCGCTGCGTCCGTTGCCGGACTCGATCCCGAAGATTCCGCCGCCGATTTGGCCGGGACGGTTTTTTCCGCCCGCAGTTCGGCCACAAACGAGGCGCTCAGTGCGAATTCCAGCACCATGCCGGCCGGGCCATCTTCTCCGGCCTGCACCCACAAGCTCGCGGCAGTCGGCCAGGAGGGAGAAGCAGCGCCCAACTCCACCCGCAATTGAATCTCTCCCCAACGCGCTTTGGCGGCGCTCGCAACGATGCCCGCGACCTGCCGCAGAAGTTCGATGACGGCGTCTTTATAGTCGGCCGTAAGCTCACCGGGAGCCGGCAGCTCGGTCATAGGCTCAGTCATCGGCTCGCCCATAAAGATCTGCGCCAAATGCAGGGCCGTAGCAGATGTCAGGCGCAGCGTCATCTCGCCGCGCAACCCGCCCGAGGCGGTGACCACCGCCCACAAATCGCTTTCTGCAGCGGGCGTAGGTGAAAGATTGGGCAGCATCTCCGCCCGCACGGCGCAGGCGATGGCTGCGCCTGTGATTTGTCCCATGACTTGGGCAAGACTCGCAGCCCAGAGCTCGACGTATTCGGCGGGCGCGGGTTCGAGAGCAAGAGCGGTTGCTTCCGTCATTTCTTCCTGGCTTCCTTAATCTGAACCTCCGCCGAAGGTGTCGACGTCTCCACCTCGAGCGCCAGCACTTGGGCGGCGCGCGTGTCTCCGGCGCGGGCGGGCAAAGCGCGGAACATCTCAACCCCGCCTACCAATAGCGATGCTGGCACGGACGCACTGCGGCGCAGTGGCAGCAGTTTTCCCGGAATCATCTCCGTCAGCTCCTCTACGGTCGAGCGCAGGTCATTTACTCCCAGTTCCACCGGAAAAGCGCACTCCAGCAGCCGGCGCTTGAGCCTCTCCTGCCACTCCGCCGGCCCCCGCGGACGGCTGTCGCTCCACTCCGCTGAAATCTTGCGCAGCAGCGCGTGCGACAGCGTCACCGGGACGGCCAGATTCAACCCACCCCGCACCTCGCTCATGGCGACTTCAAAGCTCAGGGAAAGTATTTTCTCGTCAGGGTACATCAGGCGCTGGGCGTCCACCGCGTCCATCCGTTTTTCAAAACCGACTTGAAGATTCACTGCCTGCCAGGCCACGCCCAGCTCATGACACACAATGCGGGCGACGCTCTCCACCAGTTGCTCTTCGATCTCCGTGATCTCGCGCTGCGCGGCCAGGCCTTTGCCCTCGCCGCCGAGCAGCAGATCGATGATGGGAAAGGCGACTTTCAGGTCCAGCTGCAGAGCTCCATGCACCCCCATCGGCTCCAGTTTGCAGGAGGCCAGATACGTGGTCTCCGGGACGCGCTGGTTGAACTCGCGGTAAGTCAGGTGTTCAGCCGAAACCAGGGTGGCAGTAAAGACCACACGCAGGTAAGTGCCGAGCGCGTGGGTCAGGCTGCGGGCAAAACCTTCGTGCAGCTGGGTTATCGATTGCAGTTGCGCCCGCCCAATCTGCCCGGCGCGCCGCACGTCCCAAAGTTCGACCCGTGGTTCTTTCTTCTGCTTCTGCTCGGCCCCGCCCCCACTGCGGGCTTTGCGTACCATGGCATCAATTTCTTCCTGGTTCAGTTCATTCTGCATATGCGCCTCTTCATTTATTGTTCGTGCTTCTTTCAGTCCTGCTGCATGGTTGCGCTTCAGTGATTGCCGGCCTGCGCCGCCCGCGCCGCCTTGCCTGTGGTCATCAGTTCCTCCAACCGCGACCGCAACCGCACCACCGCCAGCGAATGAATCTGCGACACCCGCGACTCCCCAATCCCCAGAATGGCTCCCACCTCTTTCATGGTCAGTTCCTCGAAATAATAGAGCGCCAGCACCTGCTGCTCTTTTTCCGGCAGCTCGGCAATCACCCGCGCCAGCAGCTCTTTCATCTCTGAACGCATGCAGCGGAAAAACGGCGTGTCCTCGGGAGCGTTCGGCAGGTAGTCGCACAGGTCTTCATCCTTGCCGTCCCACGGAGATTCCAAATGCAGGCTGCCGACTTCGAGGCCGTCCAGTTCGGTCAGCAGCTGCTGAAAATCCCGCAGTTCTAAATTTAATTCTGCCGCCACTTCCACTTCCGTCGGAGCCCGGCTCAGCTCCAGGCTCAGTTTGCGTTGCGCCTCTTCGACCCGGCGCGCCTTGCGCCGCAACTCCCGCGGACCCCAGTCCATCTCGCGCAAGCTGTCGAGAATCGCGCCGCGAATCCGGAACTTTGCATACGACCCGAATTGCACGTGCTTCGAGTGGTCGAATTTATTAAGCGCGTCGATCAGGCCAATCACTCCCGCATGTACCAGATCTTCGAGCGGGACATGCCGCGGCAGCCGCTCGTGAATACGGCGCGCCAGGTAGCGCACCTGGGGCAACTGTTCGAGCAGGATGCGGTCCCGCTCTTCTTTGTCCTGCCAGGCGGTGTAGGCCGCTGCCGTGTTCTTGCTCATGATCCGCTTCTCGCTTTCCCGTTCAACGCAAAACTCCGAGCGATTGCACCTCGACCAGCGGAGGCACTTCGAGCGGAGAGAGCACCACAACTTTCGGTAAAAATGGTTCCAGCAGCCGCTTCAGGTAGTAGCGCGCTGGAGTGGCGCACAGCAGCACCGGAGTCGCCAGCGCGACCTGCTCGCCCGCGAGGCGGCGCAATCCGTCGACCACGCGCCGCGCAAACGGAGGCTGCAATCCCGCGCCCCCAGCTGACGCCGGGCCACCGAAGGCGCGGCCGATTTCCTCTTCGAGCGCGCGATCGAGCGTCACCACGCGCAAGCCACCACCCTCCGACAGCAGCGGACGCACCAGCGACCGCCCCAGCGCCTGCCGGGCGGTCTCGACCAGCAGCACGGGATTCTTGTTAGCCGGAGCGAGGTCGAGCAGGGCTTCGAGAATCGTCGACAGATCGCGGATCGAAACCTGCTCGCGCAACAACTGCTGCAAAGTTTTCTGCACTTCGCCGAGGCTCAGAACCTTCGGCACTAATTCTTCGACCAGCTTGGGATGGCTCTCCGCCAGCCGGTCGAGCAAGCGCTTCGTTTCCTGCCGGGTCAGCAATTCGTAGGCATGCTGCTTCACTACTTCGGCAAGATGCGTGGCCAGCACCGACGTCTGATCCACCACTGCGTAGCCCGAAGCCAGCGCCTGGTTCTGCAATGCCGGAGGAATCCAGACCGCGGCGGCGCCAAAGGCGGGCTCCTTCGTGGCGATTCCGGGCAGCGGACGCGGCGCGCCCTCGCTGCTGATGGCCAGCAGGTTGTCTTGATTCAGCTCCCAGCGCGCCACTTCGACGCCGCGCAGGGCGATGGCGTACTCCTTCGGCTTCAGGCGCACGTTGTCGGTAATGTGTACCGGCGGCACGATGAAGCCGAGCTGCTGCGCGAGATTCTGGCGCAACGCCTTCACCCGCGCCAGCAACTGGCCGCCTTGATTTTGATCGACCAAAGCCACGAGCCCATAGCCCACTTCGAGGCTGAGTTCGTCGAGCTTCAGCAGATCTTCGACCGAATCCTTCACCGGTTTTTTCTCTCCGGCTGCCGCGACGCTGCTGCCGAAGTCGGCTCAGCGGCGATCTTGGGCGCGCGCCAGGCCAGAAATCCGGTGAACGCCGCCAGCAACAGGAAAGAGAGCTTGGGCAATCCTGGAATCGCAGCTAGCGACAGCATCACGCCCGCGGCGATGATCAGCGACCGGCGGCGCGACAGCACCTGCCTGCCTACGTCTGCCGAAAGAGTTGCATCCGAGGACGCCCGCGTCACAACGATGCCGCCGGCCATCGACACCAGCAGCGACGGAATCATAGTCACGAGGCCATCGCCCACGGTGAGCACGGTGTAAGTTCGCAGAGCTTCGCGAAAGGGAATGTCGAGCTGGAAAACGCCGATCAGAAATCCGGCGATGATATTGATCGCCGTGATCAGGATGGTGGCGATGGCGTCACGCTGATTAAAGCGCGCCGCTCCATCCATCGCTCCATAAAATTCCGCGTCGTGTGCGATTTGCTCGCGGCGGGCGCGGGCCTGGGCTTCGTTGATCAATCCCGCATTCAGGTCGGCGTCGATCGCCATCTGCTTGCCGGGCATGGCGTCGAGGGTGAAGCGTGCTGTAACCTCGGCAGTGCGCACCGCGCCGTGCGCTACGACCAAATATTGAATCGCGATCAAGGCCACGAACAGCACGAAGCCGACCACGTAATTGCCGCCCACCACAAACTGGCCGAAGGCTTCAATCACATGTCCCGCGGCCGACGCGCCTTCATTGCCGTGCAGCAAAATGCGCCGGCTCGAGGCCAGATTCAGCGACAGGCGAAACAACGTCAGCAATAGCAGCAAGCTCGGGAAGACGGAAAACTGACTAGGGCGCAGGATCTGAATGGCCGAGAGCAGCACCAGCACGCTGATGGTCATACTCGTAGCCAGGAGTATGTCGAGCAGGACGCTTGGCAGCGGCACCAGCATGACGAAGATCAAACCCACCGCCGCGATCGGCATGATCCACTCCGCGGCCATATTCTTCGGACGCGCGGTGATCGTGGCGGTCGAATTCGGAGCGGCGTTCGCAGCCATAACTTATGTCCTCGGTCCCACCGCGGTGCGAGCGCTCTGATTTTGTGCAGCTTGCGCGGCGTACGCCTGCGCCCGCCAGATCGCCGCCAGAATTTCCGCCACCACAGTGTAGAGATTGGCTGGAATGGCCTGTCCCACTTCGACCGCCCGGTACAAGGCATGGGCCAGAGGAACATTCTCGACCAGCGGAATGCCATTCCAGCGCGCAATTTCCTTGATCTGCGCGGCGATCAGATTTCGTCCCTTGGCGACTACCACCGGAGCATCCATTTCGACCGTGTATTCGAGAGCCACCGCGAATTCGGTGGGGTTCGTAATCACCACCGCAGCCCGCTCGACGTCTTTGAGCATGCGGCGGCGGCGGCTCTGGCGCTGCAGACGGCGGATGCGCTGCTTGATCGCCGGATGCCCTTCCATCTCCTTGAACTCATCTTTCTGTTCCTGCTTCGACATCTTCAATTCGCTTTCATGGCGCTGGCGCTCGAGGAAGTAGTCGGCGACCGCCCACACCAGCAGCACCAGCGACCCCTTCCACGCCACCTCGTACATCCGCCCCGCAGTGAACGCCATCAGGGTCCTGCGGCTGCCGTGCAAGAGCGCCGGGAAAAAGTGGAAGTCGCGCACCAGCACCCGCACCGCGAAATACACCACCACTGCGGTCGGCAGCAGCGACTTCAACAGACGGCTCAGCGCGGCCAGTGAAAATAACTGCTCCACATGACTCACCGGGTCGAGACGCTTCCAATTCGGGGCCAGCGACTTCGGTGCGAATACCAATCCGCCCTGCGCCAGCCCGCCCATGGTGCCGATCACCCAACTCATTCCCGCCGCCAGCGCGATCCCGCGAAACAGCGGCCAAACGTTGCGCCAGAGCGGCACCAGTTGCTCGGGATGAGTCGCCGCCATGTCGAGTTCCCGGTGCAGCATGCCCCGCCATTCGCTGGCGAAGACCGGCATCTGCGCCGCCAGAAACAACACCGCCGTCATCGCCGCCAGGCCTGCCGTCAGATCGCGGCTGCGCGCAACTTGCCCCTCTTCACGCGCCTTCTGCCGCCGCCGCGGACTGGCTTGCTCGGTCTTGCTCTGATCGGCCATAAAAAAACTTTTTAGCTCTCCGCTCTTAGCTCTTAGCCCTTCTGACTTCTGACTTTTAACTTCTGGCTTCTGCTGTTTATTTCCCGTCATCGCGCCACATGCAGCAACCCTTCTCCCACTCGAATCGCCTGCGCGAACTGCTGCGCTGAACATGCGCGGCCAATACGCCATCGCCGCCAGCAGCACAGTAAGGCCCACCAGATTTTTCACCGCGATGCCGATGAACAACACCGGCAGTTGCGGCGATGCCTTGCCCAAAAATCCCAGCGCCATATCGGCGACCAGAGTGGCCACGAGCGACGGCGCCGCAATCTGCACTCCCGCCAGAAAAATTCCTCCCGGCGGCGTGCACCAGTCCGCTTGCGACCGCGAGTGTCGGCAGCACTCCTCCCGGCGGCAGATACGCGAAGCTGCGCACCAGCGAGCGCAGCAGCCAGTGGTGCACATCGAGCTGCAAGAAAATCAGCAGCGCCGCCATCTGGTGAAACTCCGAGAGCACTGGAGTGTCGGCCTGGGTCTGCGGATCGAAGACGTTCGCCAGCGAGTAGCCAATTTGCACCCCCAAAATCTGCCCCGCCAGCAGCGCCGCTTCAAACAGAAAATTCGCCACCAGGCCAAGCATCAGCCCGATCATCGCTTCTCCCAGCGCCACTTGCGCCCACTGCCACGAGCCCACCGCCAGCGCCACTGGCCCGTGCAGAGGATGCACGAGAATCGTCAGCAGCAAAGTCAGCGCAGCTTTCACCGGCACCGGAACCGCGTCGCTTCCGAGAAAGGGACAGAACACCATCAGCCCGGAAACCCGCGCCCCAGTAAACACCGCCGCCGCCAGGAGCGCCTCGAAATTGAGCCCATCGAGCATGTTATTCAGTTCTCAGTTCTTAGCTCGGGTTCAACGCGGTCTCACCGCACAAACGGATGAAAATCGGAAAACAGCTGCACCGTAAACAGTTCCACCCGCCGCACCATCCACGGCATCAGCACCAACACCGCCGCCGCTACTGCCGCCAGCCGAGGCACGGTCGACACCGTCATGTCCTGCAGCGAGGTCAGCACCTGCACCACGTTGATCAGCAGACCCACTACCACGGCGGCAATCAGCAGCGGCCCTCCCATCCACAGCGCCGTCTCGATCGTGTGCCGCAGCAGGGCTACGATTTGATCCGATCCCATGGCACGCTCCTTTTATTCACGCTCGCCAAATGTGCACTCGTCATTTCGAAGACTCGTCACGTAAAGCTCTTCATCAGCGACCCCAGCAGCAAATTCCAGCCATCCACCATCACAAACAGCAAAATCTTCAGCGGAGTCGAAATGATCACTGGCGGCAGCTGCATCATGCCGATCGAGGTGGTCACCGCCGCCACCACCAGATCGATCACCAGAAAGGGCAGGAACAGCGCCACCCCAATCTGAAATCCCGTCTTCAGCTCCGAAAGGATGTAGGCCGGCACCACCACCCGCATAGGAACGTCGTCGGGACCCGCCGGGCGCGGCGCCTGCGCCAGTTCGAGAAACAGCGCCAGGTCTTTTTCCCGCGCGTACTTGAGCATGAAGTGCCGCAGCGGCGGCGAGCCCAGCTCGACCGCGCCCATCGCATCCACCTGTCCCCGCTGATACGGCACCACAGCCACCTGGTAAATCGCCGCGGCCACGGGCTGCATCAGAAAATAAGTCAACACCAGCGAGAGGCCGATCAGCGTCTGATTGCTCGGTGCGGTCTGCGTGCCCAGCGCCTGGCGCAGAAAATGAAAGACGATCAGCAGCCGCGTGAAGGGAGTCAGCGCCACCAGCAGAGCGGGCAGCAGGGTCAACAGGCTCAGCAGCACGACAATGTTCCACGGCACGGAACCGCTCGTGCCGCCGAGCCCGGTCCAATTCAGGCCGGAGGCATGCCGCGGCCGCAGCACCCACACCGCCGCACTTGCGATGTTGCTCAGCATTTCTGGCTCCGGCCGCTATTTTCGCCCGCTGCATCCACGTGTCCTTGCGAATCTTCGTGCGAATCTTGCAGCCGCGACAGCAACACCACCGACGATGGTGTCCCACCCAGCAGAAATCGCGCCCGTTCAAACTCGACCACGGCTACAAAGCGGCGCTCGCCGAGTGGCAAGCTCTCGCAGAGCCGCAGACTTTTCGGAGCGCGCCGGCCCAAGCGCAGAACGCGCTCCCACAATTCCGTTCCCAATTTCATAATTCGCATTCCCACGATCCCGGTCCCGCCTCACGCCAGCTCTGTCAACCGCACTGCCAGGTTTCCGGAGACCACCTCGAACTCGCTCCAGCCAATCAGCGTCGCGTTCAAACGCAGCGGAACGTCCTGGCCCACACGCCAATGCGCATCGATCACCGAACCGGCACGCAACTTGAGTAGGTCCGCAATATTGAAATCCGGCAGCGGCAACTCCACTGTGAGTTCGCATCGCAGCTCGAGGACCGGTTTCCAGCGCTCCTCTTCCTGTTTCTCGGCTCCGTCGCGGCGGCCTCCGCAACCTTGGCCGCTTCCGCCGCCGGACTCTCGAGCGCCCGCGCCACACCGGCTTCCGCCATCCCGCCCCGCCTTCCCCCGCGTGTTTCCGTTCAACGCTGAATCAGGAACTCGGTGAAATACACGTCATCGCACCGCTAAACCGCGGCAAGCGCTGCTGCAGTGCCTGCAACAAGTCTTCTTTCAACTTGGCTTTACCCTTCGCCGTCAGCAGGTCGTCGACTCGGGCTTCGGAGAGCACGCTCAGAATCGTGTCGCGCACCTCCGCCACCGGCGCGCTCTCGTCTTTGCCGATTTCCCGGCCCAGGCCAAGATCGATCCCGATCCGCAAGTAGGACCTCTGTCCGGGGTCCGCCAAATTCAAAACGAAAGTTTCAAGATGCAGCGTGCTCCGCACCGGCGCAGCCGCGCCCGTTCCCGGCTCGGGCCGGTGCGTACTCCAAAACCATCCTCCCAATGCAACCAGCACAACCAGGAACGCGAAGAAAATAATTCCTACGCTGGACCCGCTCTTGGCATTTCTTTCGGAGGGCACTCGGAAGGAAAAAAATGCAATCGTAGTACCGCAGAAGGGAACGAAGGTGATGGGTGGGCGGCCTCGAACTCCGCGCCAGTTGCCCGCAGTTCAGCCCACAGTTCAACCCGCAGGCCATCTTTGCCCGTTCGATCAGTTCTTAGCTGAGGGGATTCTCAGAAAAGTCTTGGCCCAGCCTGAGAGAACCCTCATTAGGGATCTCTCAGGCCAGGGCAGTCACTTCCGTCTTGCTTTTACTGTTTCAGCGCGATCGTGTCCTGCGTGATCTGGTCAAACGTGGTCACCGCTTTGGCATCCGCTTCAAAGCCGCGCTGCGCGACGATGAGATTGGAAAATTCGGTGGCGATGTCCACATTGGACAGCTCCAGCGAACCGCCTGATAACGTTCCCAGCCCTCCCGCGCCCGGAATCCCTACCACTGCGGGACCGGAAGCGAGCGTCGGCGAATAATCGGTGGTTCCATCGAGCTGCAATCCGTTTACGTTGGCGAAACTCGCCAGCGCCAGTTGTCCCAGCGCCTGAGTTTTGCCGTTGGTAAACGAGCCGGTAATGGTGCCATCCGAACCGATGCTGAAATTCGACAGCGAACCGCTGCTGCTGCCATCCTGCCCAATCGAAGTGGTCGTGCTGGTAGCAGCGACCTGGGTGATGTCGGGGGCGAGTTCCGCTGAGCACATTCCAGTTGATGGTCTGGTTGGCAGCGCCGTCGGCGAAGCCGGTAATGGGAATACCCTTGACATTGCCGAGAGCTGAGCGGAGTCGTGGGTACGGTGATGGTATCGCCGGTGGCGAACGCGGTGCTTCCTGCCGCAATCGTGAAACCGAGCTGGCCCGAGGTGAACGGACTTCCCACCGTGGCTGTCCCCATCGCCCCGGAAACTGAACCCACGACCGAAAATGTGGTTGCACTGGTCGCGGTCAAGGTAACGGTCTGCGCCACGGTTGCGCCAGTCGCCTCCGCGGCCATAATGGTTCCGTTTCCGACATTCGCCCCTCCGCCGGTTGCAGGACCATACGTTGGAGTCCCCACTCCCCCGCTGGTGCCGATCAGCGCTCCGTTTCCATTAAAGGTCAGATGTGCCGGTGGCCAGAACTCCAGTGGCCGCGGACGCCTCCAACCGGGTTCAGGTCGCCCGGTGGAAGGTTGAGACTGTAGCTCCAGGTGTTCGGCCCGGTGTTGGTAAAGTTGTAGGTCAGGGTATGAGCCGCGCCGAGCGAGTCGTAGATGGTTACCGGCGTCGAGAAGGTCGTGCCCACGTCCGGAAGAGGCATCGAGATTGGAGGCGATGTCGACGTTCGCGGTCGCCGTCGGCGGACTGATCGTGCCCGCGCCGAGCTGCAGCGGAGCGATCCCAGCGCCGCTATTGACCACTCCATTGACCGCGGGATAGCCCAGCACCTGTTGTCCGGACGATGTGACCAGATAATTGCTGGAGTTGACGGTGAAATCGCCGGCCCGCGTGTAGTCGGTGGTGCCGTCGGCGTTCTGCACCGCGAAAAATCCGTTGCCTTGAATGGCCACATCCGTAGGCACGCCCGTCGAACTGATGCTGCCCTGAGTGAACAACGAGGGCATGGCGCCGATCTCAACCCCTGCTCCCACCTGAATGGGATCTCCCGATCCCGTCGTTCCCAGACTCTGATAGAACAGGTCGCTGAACAATACGCTCGTGTCCTTGTAGCCTGTGGTGTTCTGGTTCGAGAGGTTATTGGCGATGGCCGACAGCGCCGTGGATTCCGACGTCAGCCCGGATAGCGGAATGGAAAAATCAGGCATTTAGAACGCTCCTTGGACTTTGCTGGTTAACGCCGAAATCGACGGCGAGGAAAAGTTAGGCACGAATGTGGAAGAGGGTGCGATAGCGGAGGCGGGAAGCGCGGCCAGCACCGAAGCCGCCGTGGTGGCGGCTGCATTTGCCGCCCCACTCGTTGCGGCATTCGCAGCCCCGTTCGCCGCCGGAGGTGTTGCGCTCGACCCCGTACTCCCTGACGCCGGAACATATTGCTGCAGCAGTGTGTAGATCGACGTCACCTCGCTCAGTTCGCTGAATTGCGCCAGCTGTCCCACGAACTGCGAAGGATCGACGGGATCGGTCGGATCCTGATTTTGCAGTTGCGCGACCAGCAGTTGCAGAAACATGTTGTTCAAGCTTTGCCCCGTGGGCAAGCCGGTCGAGGATGTTGTCGGTGGCGTCGTAACCGGAGGCGTGCTCATAGCAAAAGTTCTCCTTTAAGCCAGAATGCTGAGACTGCCACTTCCCCGCTGAATATTCCCAGCGGCGGAAGGTCCGCGAGATTCTCCCCCGCATTTTCGGAGGATATGGAGCCGGAAGATGAAGATGCGGTCGTGGGAACAAAAGAACGCTGCTGAGAATCGCCTCCGCCCGAGCCGTTGCCGGAAGACGCGAATCCCTGCGTGAAGTTCACACTGCTCAGCCGCAAATTCTGCTGCTGCAGGCCGTTTGTAATCGCCGGCATCTCGTTGTTGAGCAGCCCGCGCAAATCTCCCTTTTCGCTGCCAATCGTCAGTCCCACATCATTGGCGTGAACCACCGTTCGCACTTCCACACTGCCGAAAGCCGAGGTGTTCACCCCAATCCGCATCTCGGCCTGCCCCACGCGGCTCACCATTTGCGCCATCTGCACCGGTCCGGTAGCCGCCGCAGACGCAGGCTCTGACGCCACTGGAAGCGGCATTGCCTGGTTACCAGCAGTCCCTGTGGTCGTACCTGGCTTCGGCAAAGGATCGGCGGTGGCCGGTTGCTGGACTAGTGGCGGCGTCGCGCCCGCGGAACCCGGCGCCGCTGGACTTGGCGCAGCTGCGGTGGGCACAGCGGCAACCGGTGCCGCCGCAGGATCTACATGTAGCGCTGGCGCGGTGGATGAACTTGTGCTCTGTCCTGCGGTTGAACCTCCGGAGTTTGGTGAAGCCGCATTTTGCGTAGCATTGCTCTTCGACACTCCGCCGCTCGGCGCACTCTCAGTGGACGTATCGACCGCGTGACTGTCCCGGATGGAAGAGCTCGCTGCCGGAAGAATCATCTTAGGCAAAGTGGATGCCGCCGACTCCGTGCCCGGCCCCGGACTCGAAAAGAAAATCGAGAATGGAGTCTGGCTCGCCGCTGCCGATCCATTCGCCGCTTCAGTCGCCGATGATGCAGCCAGAGTGGAAGCTGATGCAGTTGCACCCGATGTGCGAACGCCTGGAGTGATTACTGCGGTTGCCCTCGGCGCCGCGATTCGCGGCGCGGTGCGACCCGCCGCCAACTGCACCGCAGAATTCAAACCTAGCAAAGCCGCACCCGCGCCGTTCAAGATTCCGGAGGGCTCGTTCCCGGCTCCCGTCTGCGCCGCGGGATCAATTTGATCTTCTGCCGACGCAATCGCACTCGAAGAGTTGTCTTGACTAATCGAAATATCCCCGCCAGAGGAACTCAGCACTCTCGCCGCCACACCCGCGGCGGAGTTTGCACTTGCCAGCAGAGTCGGGATGGTTTGGGCCGCTTGCGCGAATGGCTCCCCGATACCGTTCCCAATGCCTTCCACTGTAGATCCTCTCGACGGCGTGGCTGGAACAGTATCCTGCCAGCTTGCCGTTGAAAGAGGTTGTGCGTTCGCGGTCGAAAGCGCAGACGGTGGTGTGTTCTCAGTCAGCAGTGTGTTTTCCGCAGGCGCTGGTACAACCTCCGAATCATTTCCCATACTGCCCGGCGCTGTCTCTCGCACGGCAGTGCGGGATGCAAACTGTGGGCTCGAAGCAGCGATTGAACTGGGGGCTGAACTGGAATGAACCGATGGCTGTGTATTCTCAGCTGGTGCCACAAAGGACGACTCAGCGTTCCACTGATTCCCCGGAACCGCGCTCGGCGAACCGGTCCCTCCATCTGAGACAGTTTCTCCCGCTGTTGCCGAGAGAATAGGGGACTCTGCAACGTTTGCCGCCCCAGCCTCTTGCCCGTTGGCTTGGCCGCTCGTCTGCACGCCTGCCGTCCGATCGGGATTCGCTAGCGCACCGGATGTCCCGGCTGCCGGACTCGTCGCGGAGTAACCGGTAAAGTAACTCAAAGATGCGTTCTTCGCCGCGTTCTCGTATGCACTGGTCCGAGATCCAAGCACCTGCGTCCCAAGTTGCTGCGATCGAGTCTGCTGCACTCCCGGCGACTGATTAATACCGCTCACGCCGTTTGAAATCGGCGACTGCGCCAGCACGCTCGTCTGGACAATATTCGGCTGCGCAGGCAACGAAATCTGATTCGCCATCGCCGGCACGATTCCCGCAAAGACAGTAGTCGTCCCGGCCCACGTATTTCCCGCGAGCGGAGGATTTCCGCCCGGCAATTTCTTCGCCGGAGCATTTCCGGCAGGCACTCGCACATTCAGACCAACCGCCGTTCCCGAGTTCCCTGCCGCCGACTCCCCGGAAATTTCTGCCCCGCTCGGCGCAATCGGCGATGGAACCGAGACGCCTTGCGCAGCCGCGAGCGTCGCAGCAAATCCACCCGGCTCCGGAACACCAGAACCCAACGGGGCAGGCGAGCCCACCACAGGCAGCGCAGAAACACTATCCGAAATGGCTTCGAGTATTGCGATCACAACGGCCACATCCTCCAACGATCTGGAGGCTCATGCAGTTCAATGCATTCGGGTGGCCATGAATCACACCCTCGCGCGAACGCGCTGGGAGGATGCCAAAGGCTGTCAATTCAAGGGAATCCAGTTTTTGCCGAAGAAGAACATAGAAATCGTGTAACACCCCAGCTAGGCAAACTGTGACCTGGGACCCGGCAGACTTTAGCCACGCCGCAAGTATTCCCGCCGCAAAAGAAACAGATCATCCTGCCTCTGCTGCTCACGCCGCCCTGCCTTTTGCTCGTATAGTTCGAGTTGCCGGCCGCGCACGCTTTCGAGCGTCTCCCGCCCGCGCCGCGCCTGTTGGAAAACTTTGTGCTGCTCTTCTCGCTGATGTTGCAGCCGCACCAACTGCGCCGTTAGCTCCGCCCGATGCCGCAGCAGTTCCGCGTCGCAATGCAACTCGAAGCGCAACTCCGCCGACGTAACGCCCGCGCCCAGTTGCTGGCTCTGCGCGCTGTAGAGTTCCTGGCGGCGCGCGTCCATCTGCTCGATCAAGTGCTGTACTCGCATCACCTGCTGCTGGGCGGCGCGCAGCCGCAACTCGTGCTGGTGCTCGATGCTTTGCCGATAATGCAGAACCGCCTGCAGTGCAAAACGAAATGGCATATTCTCAACCCGGCAAGCCCAGCAGCTTCTCCACCGTCTCGGCCAATGGGGCGGCCTCGCCCGGCTTCTGCATCAGGAAATGGTCGAGCTCGGGAATCAGCGTCAGCGCCTTGTCGAGCGTCGAGTCGCTGCCCTTCTGATACGCCCCAATCCGCACCAGGTCTTCCGACGCAGCATAAGCCGCCAGCAGCCGACGCAATATCTGCGCCTTTTGCAGATGCGGCGGCGACGCGACCGCCGACATCAGCCGGCTCACGCTGTCGAGGATTGCAATCGGCGGATAGTGGCTGCGCACCGCCAATCGCCGGTCGAGCATCACATGTCCATCGAGCAACGCCCGCGCTCCATCCACCAGCGGGTCCTGTTCGTCGTCACCTTCCATCAAAACCGTGTAAAACGCGGTGATACTGCCCCGGCTGAATTTTCCTGCGCGTTCGATCAATCGCGCCAGCATGGTAAAGCATGACGGAGTGTAGCCCTTGGCCGTCGGTGGCTCTCCCGCCGCCAGTCCGATCTCGCGCTGCGCCATCGCCAGCCGGGTCAACGAATCCACTACCAGCAGCACTTGTTTGCCCTGCCTGCAGAAATATTCGGCCACCGCCGTCGCCGCCAGCGCCGCCCGAATCCGCAGCAGTGGAGACTGATCGGAAGTCGAAACCACCACGCACGCGCGCTTGCATCCTTCTTCGCCCAAAGCGTTCTCAAGAAAATCGCGCACCTCCCGCCCGCGTTCGCCCACCAGACCCAGCACCGTCAAATCGGCGCCGGTGTTTCTCGCCATCATGCCGATCAGCGTGCTCTTGCCCACTCCGCTGCCGCCGAAGATTCCCACCCGCTGGCCCCGCCCGCAAGTCAGAAATCCGTCGATCGCCCGAATCCCGCACCCCAGCGGCTCGCGAATCGAAATCCGCTCCAGCGGCAGCGGAGCCGGCGCATCCAGAGCCTGGCTTTCGCATCCGCCATACCCTCCTTTGGAATCAAGCGCCTTCCCGCTGCCGTCAATCACCCGCCCCAGCAGTCCATCTCCAACGCGAATCGTAGGACGCTCACCCCCCGTCGAAACCCGGTCCCCGTGGCGAATCCCGCGCGGCGACTCCAGCGGCATCGACAGCACCGCCGTGCCTCGAAAGCCCACGACCTCTCCCGGCAACACACGTCCTCGCGAATCGGTGATCTCGCATACTTCTCCCACTGAGCAGAATGGGCCCTCCGACTCCACCAGCGGACCGATCACCTGCGTCACCCGGCCCTGCCAGCGCCACGGCGGAGAAGATTCCACGCGCGCAAAGTAGGGAGCCAGCAACTCCACGCTCCGGGCTTGTCCTTCGTTTATCATTCGTCGCCTATCACTATTTATGTAGTCCATTACTTTCCAGCCATTGCATGACCTGGGTCGGGAAGAGTTCGGGAAGGGCACGACTTCAGTCGTGCCGACCAGCCTCCATAACGACGCGGGCTTTAGCCGCTGAGGAGGCCACACATGAATTCATTACGCTTCCTGTATCCCATTCATTTTGCTTGCGGGCGCGCCGCCAGCAAATCCATCAATCCCTGTTCAATTTCTTTGAGCTGCACCTCGAGCCCCAACCTGGCCGTTCCCATCGACGTGCGCAGCTCGCATTGCCCCGCTGTCAAGGCCGCATCCTCCACGATCTGCGGCATCTCTTCCGCGCCGAGGTGCGCCTTCAGATAATTCCGCCAGCCCGCCGCCTGTTGCGGATCGACTGCCAGCGCCACACCGGTCGCGCCTTCGATCCGTTCCAGAGCCACACGCACGATGCCCATCAGCAGTGCCGGATCAACCTGCGCTTCGCGGTGTAACACCTTGCGCGCGATGCTCAGAGCCAGTTGCACGGCCTCGGCTTCGATCTTCTGATAATAGGCGGCGCGCTCGCGGGCAAAGTCGGCCAGCGCCTGGGCGACGGCGGAACGCTCCTGCGCCAGTCGTTCTTCGAACTTTCCTCGGCATTCGAGCGCGCCCTGCTGCCGGCCCATCTCCCGCAGCTGCGCCTCACGTTCCGCCACTGATGCCGCCGACGCATCCGCTGCTCCCGGGCCCGCGAGCCGGTAGTCGCTCAGCGAAAAATTGGCTTTGCCGGGCTGGACCACGGCCTGGCTGTAGGGAAATGGCGACCCCTCAGGCGCTCTGGGCGCGGATGTCGTGGCCGCCGCAGGCAGCGGCGCTGGCTTAGCCGACGAACTCATCTTCCGTCTCCGGGCTCAGCGACAGCTTGCCTTCCGCCTCCAGCTTGCGCGCCACCGCGACCGTCTCCAGCTGCGCCGTATTAATCTGCTTGGTCTTCACCGGGCCCAGCACCTCCATGTCTTCTTTCAACATTTCCACGGCACGCGACGACATCGACTTGAAGATATAGTTCTTCAACTCCTCTGAAGCGCCGCGCAGCGCCGTCGCCAGCGTCTTCTTGTCCATCAGGCCCAGCACCTCGCGAATCCCGGCTTCGGGCACGGTCAGCAGGTCTTCAAAGGTGAACATCAGGTTGCGGATCGAAAGCGCCAGCTTGGGATCGTCGCTTTCAATCGACTCCAGAATGGTTTTTCCCACCGCCACGTCCAGCCGGTTCAACAGATCGGCCACGCCACGCAACCCTGCATACGCCCGCCGGCTCTGCTCGCCCAGAGTCTCCAGCCGCTTGTGCAGAACTACCGCAACTCGCTGCGCCATCTCCGGGGAGAATTGCCGCAACTGCGCCAGACGCTTGATCGGCTCGGCGCGCAACTCTGGAGGCAGTTTCATCAGCACGGTCGAGGCTTGCTTCGATTCCAGATGGGCCAGGATCAGGGCGATGGTCTGGGGATGCTCGTTTTCAATGAACTTGGCCAGTTGCTGAGGATCGGCTTTGCGCAGCGAGTCGAGCTTGGCGTCGTTCATCTCGTGCGCCCGCGCCACCTGGCGCAACAAGTCGGTCGCGCCTTGTTTGCCGAAGGCCTTAACCAGCACCTTGTTGGCATACTCCATCCCCGCCGACGTCATGTAGTCGCCGGTCAGGATCAGCTGGTCAAATTCCTCGAGCACCGCCAGCCCGGTCTCCGGTTCGACGGGACTCAGGGTCGTGATCTCCTGCGTAATCTGCTCCACTTCCGCCTGCGGCAGATGCCGGTAGATATCGCTGGCCGCGTCTTCTCCGAGCAACACCATCAGGATGGCGGCCTTGCGCAAACCACTGGCGGAAGCGGGCACTATCTCTGCTCCTCCTTTACCCACGATTCCACCAGGCGGCTGGCGGCCGCCGGCTCAGCCTTCACTTTTTCGGTGAGCATCTTCTTCAGCTCGGTGGCGCGCTGGGCGTCCACCGCAGGCTTCGCCGCTCCCTCAACTGCACCCGCTACCCCGGCGGCAGGCAAAGGCGATTGCGCCGTCCGGAACTTGCCGGGCAACTCCCGGAAAGCGGTCATTGCCTGCTTTTTCACTGGCCGCAAAATCAGCGCGTAGACCACCAGAAACAACGCCGCCAGCCCGAGGTAGCGCAGCGCCCAGCTCCAGGGCAAAAGCAGATCGCGCCAGCGTTCAACTTTCGTCGGTGGCGGGGGGGCTTCGATGGGCAACTCCTGAAATGACAGGTTCTCGACCGCCAGCACATCACCGCGCTGCGTATCCACGCCGATGGCGGCGCGGGCCAGCTCTTCAATCTCTTTCATTTCGTCGACGGTGCGTTTTCGCCGGGTGGTAGAGCGCTTGCCCGCCTCTTCCGTCACCACCACCGCATCATCCACCAGCACGGCAGCGGCGATCCGCCGTACCCGCCCGGCAGGTTCCACGCTACGGTGCAA
The DNA here is from genome assembly GCA_963789625.1 of uncultured Acidobacteriaceae bacterium. Lineage (GTDB taxonomy): Bacteria > Acidobacteriota > Terriglobia > Terriglobales > Acidobacteriaceae > Sulfotelmatobacter. The sequence continues at coordinate 582,111 of CAWBLK010000012.1, forward strand.
GCTCTTGCTGATGGCATAGGTAGTCGAATCGGATTTCGAGGTCGACTGTTCGGTACCAAGGGCGTAGGCGGAAGTCGTGGCCGCAGGCGGAGTTGCCGCTCCTGCAGCTGGTGGCGTCCCCGGCGGCGTGACGGCAGGGGGTGTGGTTGCGGCCGGGGCCGTGGCTGCCGGCACGTTGCTCGCGGTGCCAGGAACTCCCGCCGGAGCGCCGCCCGTTGAACTCTCTTCCGAATGCTCCTGGGTAAGCGCCGTGGGTGTCTTTGGGTCGTAGGTTTCCTGGGTATCTTCGCTCGTCCCCATGTCATACTCCACGTGCACGCTGGCCCGCACATGATCCGCTCCCACCACGGGTTCGAGCGTGTGCACGAGAGTCTTGGCCAGCTCCTCGTCCGGAGCGAAAGCCCGTCCGCCATCGCGCCCGTGCAAAAGCGGCGAGTTGCTATCGGCGTCGACAACAGTGACGTTCTCCGGACGCAGGCCTTCGACAGCGCTCGCCACCAGTTGCGGAATGGCCAGCTGCGCCTGCTCCGAGAGCCGCCCGCCCCGGGTTTTTATGATCACCGCCGCCTTGGCGGCGTGCTCCTGCTCGGTGAACAGCGACTCCTGCGGCAGCACCAGATGCACCCGCACCCCTTCGACTTCACTCAGCGTCCCGAGCGTACGCTCCAGCTCACCTTCTAGGGCGCGCTGATAGTTAACTTTTTCGGTAAAATCCGATCCCGCCCAGTTGGGGGTGTCAAACAGCTCAAAGCCCAGCCGCGCGCTGCGCGGCAAACCCGCTGCCGCCGTCTCCAGACGGCTGGCATCCAGCTTGTCTTCGGGGACGAGCAAGCTCCCGCCATCCGGCGAAATCTGGTGCGGAATATTTTTCGCCGCCAGCCGCCCGCCGAGCGCCTGCGCCTCCTCCGGACGAAGCCCCGAATACAGCGTGACAAATTTCGGCTGTCCCAGCAACGCGACGAACAGCCACACAGTTCCACCCACCAGGACAACGCCCGCCACCAGCAGCAGCCGTTGCTGGAAGCTTAGCCCCTTATAGAACTCTCCCAGGCGATGCAGCACATCGTCGAAGGACTGCGGTTTGTTGTCGGCCATCGCCTGCCTTTACTGACCCCTAACCCCTGATCCCTGCCCCTACTTTCAGAACTGCATCCGCGAAATCTCCTGATAGGCGGAGACAATCTTGTTGCGCACCTGCATCATCAGCTGAAAGGACAGATCGGCCTTCTCCACCGCGATCAGCGCGCTATGCACATCGACGCCTGTGCCCTCAAGCACCCCCGCCACCTTGGTCTCTGCCTGAGAACTCAACTCTCCCATCTCATCGATCGCGCTCCTTGAGCGTGTCGGCGAAGCCGCCGCCCGTCGCCGGAGATTCGGCCGCCGCGCCGCTATCAATCTCAGCGGGCAGAATGCGCAACGCAGATACAGGGCTGCTCATGATGCTTGTCCTTAATACCCAAACTCGCCAAATCAAAATTGCTACGTCAGAATCTGAAGCGACTGCTGGATCATGCTCTTCGCCGCCTGCACCGCCGCCGCATTCAGCTGATACGCCCGCACCGCGCTCAACAAATCCGCCATCTCCATCACCGGATTCACATTCGGGTACGTCACATACCCCGCCGCATCCGCATCCGGATGCCCCGGCTCATAGCGCCGCGGCATCGGCGACATATCCGCCACCACCTGCTCCACCCGCACCCCGCCATCGGGAGCTGCCCGCCGCAATCCCGCCAGCAGCAGTGGAAAGCGCGGCATCGGCTGCGCCCGGAACAGCAGCATCTGCCGCCGATACGCGCCGCCCTGCGCCGTGCGCGTAGTCTCGGCATTCGCCATATTCGCCGCCACCACCTCCGCCCGCCAGCGCTCCGCCCCCAGTGCCGATCCGCTCACCTCGAGCATGCCAAACAAGTTCATGACGACGTCCCTCCTCCGGAATTGATCGCCTGCGAAATGGTATGAAATTCATCTTTCAACAGCTGAATTCCCAGGTTGAATTTCATTTGCCCCTCGGCCAGCAGAAGGCTCTCGCGCTCCACGTTCACATTATTTCCATCAGGACGCTCGAGCAGCCCCCGCACCCGCCGCACTACCGGGACATAAGCCGGAGCATAAGACACTTCGCTCGCGTAGGAGAGAACCCCGCCTTCGCTCTCCATATTGGGTTCCAGCACCCGCGCCCGCCGCAGCTCGGCGCGAAAATCCAGATCCCGCGTCTGAAACCCGGGCGTATCGATGTTCGCCACGTTCGCCGTGATCAGCTTGTTGCGCGCCACGTCCACATCCAGAAAGCGGCTGAGCGCTTCCATCATCGGCGTGTCAATCATGCCGGGATATAGCCGGATTAATCATGGACATAACTGCTCCAGCTCGGCAGCCCGTAGCTGCGAATTTTGTTGCGTACAGTGCGCAGACTCACTCCCAAAAGCTCGGCGGCGCGCGAGCGGTTTCCGCCGGTCGCATCGAGCGTCATCTCGAGCAGCTTGCGCTCCATGTTCTCGAGCGACACGCCCGCCCGCAGATGATCGTCTCTGTCAAGAGCGTCACCATCATGATCATCACCGGCACGCTTCGCCGCAGCCGTAGCCTCATCCCATCCCGCGCCCTCCAAACTCTCCGGTCCAATCTCCGCGCTCGTAGCCAGAGCCACGGCGCGCCGCACACAATTCGCCAGCTCGCGCACGTTGCCCGGCCAGGCATGGGCTTCGAGCCGCTGCAAAAATTCCGCCGTTAGCCGCGGACTCCTACCCGGGGCCGCATACAGGCGAGCAAAATATTCGGCCAGCTCGCGGATATCTTCCCCGCGCTCGCGCAACGGCGGCAGGCTCAGAGCAATCACGTTCAGACGGTAATAAAGGTCGGCGCGAAACTTTCCCTCCCGCACCATCTCCGCCAATGTACGGTTCGTCGTCGAGATCACGCGCAGATCCACGCGCACACTCCGGGTATCGCCCAGCCGATCGAACTCGCGCTCTTGCAAGACCCGCAGCAGCTTCGGCTGTAACCCCAGCGGCATCTCGCCCACTTCGTCCAGCAACAGTGTTCCCTTATTTGCCAGCTCGAAGCGCCCCGCTTTTGCCGCCATCGCTCCGGTAAAAGCTCCGCGAGCATAGCCAAACAATTCGCTTTCGAGCAGAGTCTCCGGAAACGCCGCACAGTTAATCGCAACAAACGCATGATCGCGCCGCGCGCTCAAGCGATGCACCAGCCTCGCCACCAGCTCTTTGCCCGTCCCACTCTCGGCTTCGATCAACACATCGGCATCGCTCGCCGCCGCCTGCCGCGCCCGGTCAAGCGCCCGCAGCCACGCCGGAGCGCTCCCCGCGAGCCCTGCGCTCGCGTCGGCCTGCGCCCGCGCCTGCGCCAGAATCCGCTCCGCCGCCTCTTCCAGTTGCTCGAACGACACCGGCTTCACCAGATAGTCGCAGGCTCCCCCTTCATCGCCGCCACCGCATCCGGCACGCTGGCAAACGCCGTCAGCAGAATTACCGCCGTGTGCGGCGCGAGAGCTCGCGCTGCCCGCATCACGCTGAAGCCGTCGTCGCCCGGCATGCGAATATCGGTCACCACCAGCGCATGCTTCAGGCGACCGAATTTTTCCAGCGCTTCGCGCGCATTCGCCGCCGTATCTACCTGCCAGTTGCGCCGTAAAAAATGCGCTTCGAGCGCCGTCCGCATGCCGGCTTCGTCATCCACCACCAAAACTCGATTCATCTCATCCTCTCGTTATCCATGCTCTTGTCATTCCGAACTGGGCTGAAAGCCCGGTGAGGAACCTGCTTTTGCTTCTTTCCCCAGCGGAAACGTCAGCGTAAAACTCGCTCCCACGCCCGCCCGGTTCGCCGCCGCAAGCGATCCCCCGTGCTGCTCCACGATCTTGCGGCACACCGCCAGCCCCAGCCCCGGACTGCCCGCGTGCGTACTGAATCCCGGCTCGAATATTTTTGCCGCCTGCTCGGGATGAATTCCCGGCCCGGTATCACTCACGCAAATTGCCACCGCGGCCGCGTCTCCGTCATGAACTCGATGCCCAGCCACTTCCACCCATCCTCCGCCGGGCATGGCACGAAACGCATTCAGCACCAGATTCAGCAGCACCTGCTCCAGACGATGACGGTCGGCGGTGAACCACACACCCTGCAGACGGTTGCGCAGGCACAACTCCACCCGCGCCCGGTGCGCCATGGGCACCAGGAATCCGCCCGCCCAGTCGAGCAACCGGCCCAGGTCGGTCGGCACGCGCTCAGGCGCAGGCAGGCTGTGAAAGTGCAATACATTATTTACGGTGGCGGCCAGCGTGCGCAGCCCGGCCTGCACATGCTCCACCCACTGCTGGCACTCCGGCGACAGCCCGGCCTCAGCGAGCAGCTCGGCAAACAATTCCAGGCTGCCCAGCGGATTGCGGATTTCGTGCGCCAGAATGGCCGACATCTCGGCCAGCGCCTGGTCGCGGCGTAGTTTCTCCCGCTCCCGCACCATCCGCTTCGCATCACTCACGTCGCGCAGGATGAAAATTGATACGCGGTCTTTTTCGTGGACAGCATTTTCGCGATGTATGCCGTCGTCACGATCATCGTTATCACGGACATTTTGAGGATGGATTTCTTTGTGGCAAATATTTTCCAGGTCGCTGGCGGCGCTGGTCTCACCATCGCCGTCCGCATCTTCCACCGCCGCATGCCGCGCGGCCAGCCAGCGCTCTCCACCTTTGCCGTCAGCAAAACACTGTTCCTGCTCGCCTGTACCCGAACAAGCTCGATCAAAGAGATCGCGCAGCCCGGCAGGAACAACCGATAGCGATTCCAAAGTGGCCGAACCGAGCAATCGCCGCCCCTCTGGATTCACCAGCGAAATGGCACCATTTGCCCGCGCTACCACTACGCCACAGGGCAGCCCATCGAGAATGCGGTCCAGATGCCGCCGCATCTGCCGGTTCTCTGCGAGACTTCGCGCCAGCCCGGCATTGCTCTGCGCCAGCTCACTGTGCAGTCGCGCTACATCGGAGCGCAGACTGCCGTAAGCGCGCTCGAGCGAATCGGCGGCTTCGGCGAAAGAGTGGAAGGCCTGCAGGAGGAATTGTTCTTTGCCCGCTTCTTTAATTATTTCTTTTTCGTTAATTTCTTCTTTTTCGTTAACAATTCCGTTTTCTTCTGCCTCGTCCTTTGCTTTTTCTTTGTTTCTTTCGTTTTCTCTTTCGTTCAGCACCGCAACATCCTCACTCGCCGCCCCCGCAAGGACTGGATTCGCAATCGCACTGGGCAAAGATGTCATGGCAACAAGGCAACATTTGCACGGTGAGGGCCAACCAAGTGGACAAAGGGCTGAGATTCTTCTTATATCGCGCTGGCGTTCGCGCCCTGTGAGGGCGCTTGACCATAGCCCGGCGCATTCAGCGCCGGGTAGGAATTGGAAAATCGAGACGCGTCCCCGAGGGACGCCTGAAATTCTCACGACGCTGTTCCCCGGCCATGTGGTTGCGATGCCGGCAAATGCATGGAGCACCGTGGAAAAGCGGCGCATCAGCGCCGGGGATAGCTGCCTATATTTCAGAACCGGCTTCAGCCGCTGTGGTGAACGGAACTCTACGCGAACCGCCGATGATGGAAACCAATCTGCTCCAGCCGCGAAGCGGCGACATGGGAAAGCCGGCACGGCAGTGGCCGGAACTCCGGACGCAGTACAAATCGAGTCCGCTTCAGCGGACGACACGAGCTTCGCAACGACCTCTTTAATCATCCCCCGTCAAATTGCGAAATCGTATCTTGTTCCGCAAATCTCAACTGGCCAACCCGGCGCACGAAAGCGATCGTTTGCTCGGATGAAGCTGGGAATATTGAAAGGGAAAATAAAGATGCGCCGCCAAAACCGCGCTCCCATTCTCCACCAGAATCGAAGCCCGCTCCATCACGTGCTGCAACTCGCGCACGTTGCCCCGCCAGGGATGGCCTTCCAGAATCTCGACCGCCTCCCCGCTCAGGCGCGGACACGGCATGCTCATCGCCGCAGCCATGCATGCTAGAAAATGCTCGGCTAGGGGAACGATGTCGGCGCGGCGCTCGCTTAGCGGAGGCAGCTCGAGAGGAAACGCCGAAAGACGGTAAAACAAATCCTCGCGAAATTCGCCGCGTGCCGCGCGCGCCGCCAGATCCACATTGCTGGCCGCAATTACCCGCACGTCGACCCGCGTGGGCTCGGCCGCACCCAGCCGCTGCACTTCCTTCTGCTCCAGAAAACGCAGCAGCTTGGCCTGCATGCCCAGCGGCAGTTCGCTGACCTCATCGAGAAAAAGCGTTCCACTATGGGCCGCCGGAATGCGCCCCACCTGCGCCTGCACCGCGCCCGTAAACGCGCCGCGAGCATGGCCAAACAGCTCCGACTCCAGCAGCGTCTCTGGAATTGCGGCGCAGTTCACTACGATCAGCGGCTTCGCCGACCGTGGACTCAGGCAGTGCAGCGCCTGCGCGACCAGTTCCTTGCCGCTTCCCGTTGGTCCGGCGATCAGCACGGTGGTCGTGCGCGGCGCCACCAGCCTTGCCATGCGATAAACCTGCTGCATCCCTGGACTGCGTCCGATCATGCCCGGCAGCGGCTCGGCTTCGCCGTCAGAAGTATTCCACAAACATCCATGCGCTGCCTCTGCCGAATCAGCGGATGCGAAGGATTGCACGCCGGGATGCACGTGAGGATTCGCATCGGAGTTCCCCGCTTTTCCATCATCCGACGCGGGGCTCGCTTCGGAGTCCATGAGCACCACCTGAATTCCGGGAAATCTGCGCTGAATGATCGCGATCAGTTCCTCGGTGTCGAGATCGGGAACTCGCCGATCGAGAAAGAGCAGCTGCCAGTCCCCCACTTCGAGCTTAGCGAGCGCATCTGCACCTCCCGCAACCTGTTGCACCGGCCGGCAGCGACCGTTCAAACGGTTCAGTACCTGTTCGCGCAAGGTGCTGCTCGGGCTTGCGATCAGCGCTCCGCCCGTGGTCCAGGCAATCATCGGAAAAGTTGTCATCACGCTCATTCAGGTCTCCTGCTCTTTCCGCTGTCGTCCGCAACACTGGCTAAATTTATTGTTAAAGTTTCCAGGTCTTTTGCGTGCTCTCGCCGCCATTCTGCTCCCACACGTTCGAGCCCAGCCTGCACCACCAGCAGTCCCAACTCGGACCGGGAGAATGCGGACCGCGACGCTTTCGTGTACCATTCGATCCGAATCCGGGCATGACTCCGCGTTTGATTCAAGACGCGATCGGCTTCAATCCGCAATGCCGAACCCCACTCCGCCAGGCTCAGCGCCGACTCAAGGAGGCGAAACATGAGCGGAGCCAGTTGCGGCCGCTTTGCGCTCACCATCAGACAAGAAGTAGAAGAAGCAAGCGCGAGGCGAACGCCTTTGCTCTCGGCCACGGGTGCAAGATCGCCTACGATTTCATCCAGAAGACTGCGCAGTTCCGCCGTTCCCGCTTCCGAATCTCGCGCGGAATTGGCGTCGATCGGTGCAATGGCATCGACATCCGCGACTTCCCGAATGGCTTCGACCAGCGCCCGCATGCGCTCGGTCAACTTCAACCCCTCGCGCAGACCCTGCACATATTGCTCGATGGTGCGAGGACTCGCCAGCGCTACCTCCATCGAACATTGCAATCCAGTAAGCGGCTGGTTCAGCGCATGCAACAACTGCGCCAGCGGCCGCCGTGCTTCCATCTTCTCGAAACTCGCCAGCGGCACGGGATGTGCCTCGGTAGAACTCATGCCAGCACTTCCGCGTTGCTGCCCAACTCATAACCCACTCCCCGCACCGTATGAATCAACTTCCGCGGATGCCCATCGTCGACCTTGCGCCGCAAATAGTTGATATAAACATCGACGACATTCGTAGTCGTATCAAAAGTTAGGTTCCAGACGTGTTCGATGATCATGGCGCGAGAAACCTGGCGGCCGGCGTTGCGCATTAGATATTCGAGGAGAGAAAATTCTTTGGTGGTGAGTTCGATGCGGCGGCCGGCGCGTTCGGCGCGGTGTTCCACGCGGTCGAGCTTCAGATCTTCTACTACTAGCACGGACTCCGACGGGAGATGACTGCGGCGCAGTAAGGCGCGGATTCGGGCTGAGAGTTCGCTGAAGGAAAATGGTTTTGGTAAAAAATCGTCGGCGCCGGTGTCGAGGCACTGCACACGGTCTTCGACGCGGCCGCGTTGTGTTAGTACCAGCACTGGCAGGCTGGGGCGCTTCAGGCGAAGATGGCGCAACACGCTCACGCCATCGAGCTTGGGAAGATTGAGATCGAGAATCACCAGATCGTAATCGAACTCGCTGCCCATGGACCGCGCCTGCTCGCCATCCTCCACCACATCCACCGCGTAGTGTTCGCCTTGCAAGCCTTGGCGCACAAAGCCAGCCAGGGCAGTATCATCTTCCGCAATCAGAATGCGCATAAGTGGGCCTTAATCACAGAGCGATTCTAGTTAGAGAAAGCTCAGTTGAAACGGAAACCGGTTCGCACGAAAGTGAGTGCTTCCGGGAACGGGGCGTCAGTTCAAAAGCGGAAGAATGCGGTCACGCCGACCGCGCGACGCTGCCGGCGAGTTGCACGGGGCCCTTCGACAAGCTCAGCTCAGGGCAGGCTCTTCGTTGGGAGTTCTCGGCTTTCGCCGAGAACTCCGCTGCCTCAGGATGACAGGGGGATTAAGAGAGGTGTAATCTTCGCAAACGGAGAAAGCATCCTAAATGTGTTTCTCAGCGGCGGCTAATTTTGTTGGCAGTGGAGTGCTTGGCGGCATCGGCGTGGTTACACTGACACGAGTGAAGCATCGTCGCGAATTGCTGTTCGCGGCGTTGCCTATCTTTTTCGCCATCCATCAGTTCATCGAAGGATTCGTCTGGCTGGGACTCGATGGAGTTCTCTCGCTCACGGTCGCACACAACATGGGCGCGGCGTTTATGCTTTATGCGCAGGGACTGCTTCCGTTTCTACTGCCGCTCAGCGTGCTCCTGTTCGAACCTGACGCGAAGAGCCGCAAACGTATGCTGCCCTTTCTCGGGATCGGCACAGCTACCACGCTTTATATTCTTTGGGCATGCACTGCGTATCCACTGCAGGTGTACGTGAAGGGAAACAGCATTGTGTACATCAATCAGGCGACCAACAACATAGCGGTCGCGGTGTTCTACGTGATTGCCACTTGTGGATCGTTATTTTTTTCGAAGATCAGGATGATGGTAATTTTTGGCGCTGCCAACCTCGCGATTCTTTTGGCCGTGATGGAGTACAAACGCTACGCTTTCACCTCGCTTTGGTGCGCGTATGCGGCCATCGCCAGCGTGATTATCCTCGTTTATTTTTGGAAGAGTCATGCGGCGCGGCCGTTTTCTTATGCGTAGCGATGGTGCAGTTTGGCTCACGCGTGGGGCCGGTTAAGCGGGAGATCCTTCGCTACGCCTGAAAAACGGCTACGCTCAGGATGACAATCGTCGTGTAATTATTAAGGAGGAGCACATGAGAATCAGACTAGCTGTGATCCTGCTGTGCATTTTGTCAGTGCCGAGCGTTGGGGCACAGACAACGAAGAGCGATTTTTTCAAGACTTCCGATGGCATCCGCATCCATTATCTTGAGGCGGGCAACGGACGGCCCATTGTTTTCATTCCGGGCTGGACGATGCCGGCGTGGATTTGGCAGAAACAAATCGACGAGTTCTCGAAGCATTACCGTGTGATTGCCGTCGATCCCCGTTCGCAAGGCGAGAGCGACAAACCGACTTACGGTCACCTGCCCGAAACCCGCGCCCGCGACTACAAAGAGCTCGTGGATCATCTGAGTTTGAAGCATCCGGTTCTCGTCGGCTGGTCGATGGGGTGCGGCGAGCTGGTGAAATATGCCGAACAATTCGGCACCGACAACCTTGGCGGCTTAGTGTTGGTGGACGGCTTGCTGCAAGACAAGCTCAGCCCCGAACTGTTCGCCTATGTCCTGGGATGGATGAACCAGCTCCAACAAGATCGCCAGAAGCAGGTCGATGGCTTTGTCCGAAGCATGTACAAAAAACCTCAGACAGAGGACTACCTGAAGCGCGTCATGGATGCTTCCGAACAGGTTCCGGCCGATACCGCCGCCGTACTCATCTACAACATGATCGCCGTAAAGGATTTCTCACCGGGGCTAGCCAGAGTGAATCGCCCAACGCTCTTTATGTACCAGCCCGACACGCAACCAACCGCCGACTTCCTGAAATTGAAGCTCGGCGACAAGGTCCGGCTGGAGAAATTCGACGGCGACGGCCACGCCTTGTTCGTTGATGACCCGGAGAAATTCAACCGCGTGTTAGAAGAATTCCTTCAGAGCTTGCCCAAATAATCTACGCGAAGTACGCTAGGCGTTTCGTCCCGCTGCGTAGAAGTTTCCAGGCTTCCCGATAGCTCTCATACTTATAGCAATTCCTTCGCATTGGTCGCACGGGGCAGAGCATCAGGTCGGAGCTTTTTGTTTTCAGGACTACTGTGGCGGGGATTACGTACCAGACGTTTTCGGGGACAATGAAGGCGGCGAAGAAATCGACTTTGCGGCGGGCGTAGCGTTTTCTTCTCTGGTTTGGTTTGAATCCGCAGAGGTAGCCGTTGGCGAGGCGGTAGCTGGTGGACTTTACTTGCACGCGAAGATAGCGTCGGCCGTGTTCGACGCCTACATCGTAGGAGGAGGAGTTTCCCCAGGGCTTTGAGACTTTGAAGCCGTGGCGCAGGGCTCCGGCCATGAATTGCAGTTCGACCCACTCGCCGCGTTCTTTGAAGGTTTTGAAGCCCTTGCACTTAGCCATATCCTGCACGCTCATTTCAGGCAAAAGAAAAGGCGCGGCCCAGGGGCCACGCCTTGTTTTCTTAAAGTTTTAGCTTATACATCTATTATATCACAAATGGTGGTTCTACTGTGACACGTTTTTGCGATTATTTGGGTAACAGTATGAGCAAGTTAAGTGTGATCGTGTAGGTTTTGCCTATTGACAAGTTTTTGATGATCGACAGGATCGACTTTCTTCAGCATGTTGGGAGAAGACAGTTGTCGTGAGCCTTGAGGAATGTTGGCGGGAATTCAGACGTCCTTCCGGAGTCTGTGGCGTAGCTTATCTTTCGCCCCTCCGCTTGTTCTCATTCCACTTTCAACCCAGGGCTTGCGCCCTAGGCTGCATTCTTGCGGCGCTTCGCGACTGAACAGTAGTCCCTACTAGTCCACCTTTTACGTCGCCATCAAGCTATGACACAGACTCCTCCGGGACACGGCGCCATTTACCACTTCGCCTCAGGCGCTAAAGCGCGGCTTATTTTTCGATGACCTATCGGCACGAGTAAAACTCGTGCCCGTCCCGATCATTGCAAAGATTGGGCTTTACGGTGTCTTGTTGCCAGGATTCAGGGCGGCGGCTACGCCGGTGCCGCTTACGGTGAAGGTGGCTGACGGAGTGGTGCCACCGCCGGTGCTGCTGGCAGGAACAGTTACGGTACCGTTGTAGGCTTCGGCTGAGGTTGGGCTGAAGGTGACGCTCAGCTTGCAGGTTCCTCCCACCGGAATGTCGACGGTGCAGGTGCCGAGGCTGACGTTGAAGGCGGGATTGCTGGAAACCGGAGTACCGATGAAGGCTGAGTAGAGGTCACCCTCGTTGGTGAGAGTCACGGTTTTGGCCGCGCTGGTGGTGCCGTCGGTTTGCGATGGGAAGGCCAACGCTTTGGGCGTGGGCACGATATAGACCCCGTAGACGAATCCGGAAAGTGCGATGGTTTGTGCCGAACCGGCGGCGTTGAGGGAGTTGGTGGTGATGGTGATTGTCCCGGAGTAAGTGCCGGCGTGAGCAGCGGTCATGGTGACGGCGATGTTGCAATACGAACCCGCTGCAATGACTCCGCCGGCGATGCACCTTTGGATAGAGGCAGGTTTGATGACGAAAGCGGGGGCACCGCTGCGGGTGATTGTGGAGACGGTGAGAGCTTGGTTGCCGCCGTTATAGATGCTGACCTGTTCTATGGAGCTTTCGACGCCGGCATCCTGTTCGCCGAAGGGCAGCGCGCCCTGGGAGCGGTCTACTTTGTCGAGGTCGTAATAGTTACCGACGTAGACAGTGCCGTCGGAGGCTACGGAGTCACCCAATGGCGAAGCAGCGGGATCAAGGTTGGCAATTGAAGTTGAATAGCCCGATGCGTGCAGCTCCGCCACGCCGCCGCCGGTGTAGCGTGTGGCGTAAATCGTATCGGCTGCGTCAACGGGAACGCCCTCACTGGCGCCGACGGTGTTGATCTGAGTTTGGACTCCTGCCGCGGTGAGCTTGTTGATGGCGTATCCGCCGATGAAGACGTTATCGGCGGCGTCGACGGAGATCTCGGAAGGTTGAGTCATCACAGGATCGATCGCAGTTGTGACGTAGGCTCCGTCCAGCTTGAGTTCGAAAATCTGGCCGCATTCGATGTCGAGGACAAAGAGATTTCCTGCTCCATCGACGGCCACGGAATACAGATATTCAAAACTTGAACAAGGAACGTATGGCGGTGCAGGTGGAATCACTGTGATCGTGCCCTGCTTGCCAGCGGCGGTGTAAGTCACGATATCCGTAGCGAAAGTATTCTGTGCGATATAGAGAGTGCCTGCGCCATCGATGGCAATGGCATGGGGTGAGCTGAGCCCGGTGATGGGCAACTGAGTGAGAACGCCTGCCTTGGTATAACTGAAAACTGCATTACTGTTGTCCGAGAGAAAGTACACGGTGCCGTTCTCATCGACTACAGATTGATATATGTAATCGGAGGCACCGGCATCGGTGACGGGGCTGGTGACGATGCCGGGCTGAATGAGCGAAAGAGGAGACTGGCCGGTGCCTCCGAGAAGAACGGTGGCTAGCGTGGCAGCGCCGTCTTTAAGGAGCAGAGCGTCTTTGCGTTCGCCAGGCAAGGTGGGCTGGAAGGTGACGGTCACGGTACAAGTTTCGGTGGCGCCGCTGACGGTACAGGTGACGGTGCTGGCGGTGTAATCGTGGCCGTAATGGAAGGCCACGGTCGGGGTGAAAGTGCCGCTGTAGCCGCCGACATGGAAGCTGGCCGTCAGCTTCTGCGCGGAGGACGCGGCAATGCCGACTGCGGCGGGCTTGAAGCTGAGAGCGCGCGGGGTGGGGCTGGCGAAGACGGCGGACTGAATTCCGGCGGAAGATGCGTCTACGTCGCGGTCGATCTGGGCGAGAGCGTGGCTGGAGTACAGGGTGAGAATCAGGATGATTGCTGGCAACACCTGGAATTTGCGGGACATTGGAATTGGAACTCCTCGATTCAATAGTGCTGCGAGCGGCTTGCGCGTTTCATAGCTCGCGGTTGCCGGAGTGGAATGGGCACGACGCAAACGGCACTGATCATACACCGCCCTCCGGGTTGCGGCAGCATGAAAGAACTTGCATGATCCACACCTACGCAAGCAAGGCTACGCCGAACCCTCCGGGCCAATTCCGCCCGGCTTATCATCCAGAGATAATCTTGAAGAAGACAAGTTGTACCTCGGGAGGCCGTCGCAACTGAGTGAAGATCATTAGGGACAGAGCCCAACTTCGATGAAGTCCCTGCTTACGCCCGGTATTTGTCTGCTGGCCGTCGCAGTGCTGCTGCACACTGGGTTGGTCACGCCCAGTGCGGCGTTTGTAAGTTTTGCTTTTTATGGTGCATTGGTCGCGGGGCTGTTGCTGGCCTGGCGATTTCATTCTAGCCGCATCTTTTTCGCTTTGCTGGTTCTGTTTCTGGCCGAGCAAGCGGTCTCGTACTTTTCTGCCGGACACATCTCGTTGAGCGGACCGGGAGGCAGGGCTCTGGCCGCGATCGGGCTACTCGTGCCGCTTAACTTTGTGCTGCTCTCGCTGCGGCAGGAAAAAGGGTTCGCTTTTCCCAGCATTGCACCTACAGCGTTGCTGCTGTTTGTGGAGTCTGTGATCGTAGCCGTGCTTTGCCGGCCGGATGTTGTGGCGCATGTTTCGCATCACGCACCCGCGCCGGGACCGCTGCCTTTCGCCACGATGCTGGCATTCGCTGCAGCGGTGGTGGTTTTGCTGATACGGTTTCTGCTGTTTCACAAGCCGGTGGAGAACGGACTTTTGTGGGCGATGGCGGCTTGCTTTCTGGCACTACGGTTTGGAGGAGTGGGGCGGATTCCGGCAGCTTACTTTGCGACGGCGGCATTCATTCTTGCGGCTTCTATTGTTGAGACTTCCTACCTGCTGGCTTATCATGACGAGCTGACTACGCTGCCTTCGCGGCGGGCATTTCATGATGCGTTGCACCGGCTTGATCCGCCGTATTCGATTGCGATGGTCGATATCGATCACTTCAAACGATGCAATGACACCTACGGACATGACACGGGAGATCAGGTGCTGCGGATGGTGGCGTCACGGCTGGCGCGGGTTTCGGGCGGAGGGAAAGCTTACCGCTGCGGCGGGGAAGAATTTGCAATTTTATTTCCAGGGAAAATATCCGGTGATGTGATGGAGCATCTGGAAAAACTGCGCGGCGACATTGAAGGCAGCACGCTCAAACTTCGCGGACAAGATCGGCGGCAGGAGGCGCGCGGTCCTGACCGCCGCAGGGCCGCAAGCGCGGGTGGGCGTTCGCGCACCCAGACTGGGCATGCCATTCGCCAGCTTGCACGCGCTGCTTCGCCGAAGGAAATTTCGGTGACGGCCAGCATTGGGGTTGCGAGTTCAAGGCAGGAAAATTCGTCCGCTGAGGAAGTTATCCGGGAAGCTGACAAAGCGCTATATCGTGCGAAGGCTGGCGGACGCAACCGGATCGAAACCGCTACTTCACGGCGGCGCAAGGCGGGCACGAAATCCGCGGATATTGCCTGAAATATCTCAATGCAGCTTTGTGTTTCGGGTGGGGAAACGTGCGGCCCGGGGCGGCACTTCAGGGCGGGAAGCATGACACCCCGGGCTCGAACGTTTTCGCAAGCACCACAGGCCGTGCGGTCAGCCTGCAGTAGAAGGTGGGATAGAGTTTTTCCGGCCGCTGCCGACACAGGCCGGACACTTCAACCGGATAAATGCAATGCCCTCAGACTTGCCGCTGATATCCACCGGCTGGGCAATGTATCCGGTACCGCCGCAGCGCGGGCAGCAGTTGTTCGGATCCACTCTTCCCCCTCAGTTGTTAGGAGTTTTTCATTAAATGCGGTGGGTCGCGCCGAAAAGTGAATTGTGTTACGAAACGCGAACAAGAGGCGGCTGGGGTGGGGTCGCCTTTCGCAGCGCCTGAAGCGCTGCGTCACCCCAAAGCAACTTTACGCGGGGCTTAGGAGCTGAGGAGTTCTACTCCCATTTGAGCTAACACGACGTCTTCGCTCGAGGAGAGGCCGCTTACGGCTATGGCTCCGACGACTGCGTTGTTCTTCCAGACTGGGAGGCCGCCGCCCCAGCCTACGTATTGCGGATCTCCATAATAGGAGATGTCGTGTCCTTTTTCCGGGTGCCTGATTCTTTCTCCGATTTCCCCGGTAGGCTTGCGCTCGCGGGAAGCAGTCCAGGCTTTATTCGTGGCGATGCGGATGGAAGAGATGGGAGCGCCGTCCATGCGAGCGAAACAAATGAGGTCGCCGTGGGAGTCGGCGACGGCGATGGAGGCGGCTTTCTTCATTTCAGTTGCTTTGTCGACGATGAGATCGAGGGCGCGTTTGGCTTCGGAGTAGTCGAGGGTTTGAAGGGTTCGCATGGCAATAAGGATATGACAGGCAGGGGCGATAAAGATGGAGATGCAAAAATAAATGCTGGCCATTTCTGGCCAGCATGCAGAACCCGCAAACAAAACTGTCCTCGGGCCGGGAGAAATCTCCCGGCCCAAGAGAGTTTCCTTAGAAAACAAACTTCAGAGCAAACTGAATCAACCGTTCCGGTGAGGCAACACCGGCGCTGAATGGTAGTTGTAATTGTGCCGAAACCGTCGCTATTTTGCCCGTTCGGAGTTCCATTGAAACCGGTTGCGGGCACATTGAAATATGGGTGATTGAACAGATTGAAGAACTCCGTGCGGAACTCGATGCCGAGTCTTTCGTAACCTTGGTCCGCTTGAAGATAGCGAAGTCGAAGTTGTTGATTCCAGGTCCGCGAAGAACCGGATCCACACGAGCTTCGCTTCCGAACCCCCACTGCGGAGGAGCGTGCAAAGCAGTTGGTGTTGAACCAGTTGGTGATGTGGCCGCCGCCGCTTTTCTCGTCGCAACCGGAAATAACGTCGGGGCGGACATTGGCGACGCCCAGGCTGGCTGCCTCCAGAGGAGTGGTGGACCGGCCTAACTGATTTTCAGCGGGAAGCCGCGCTGGAAAGTGGTGATGCCATCGACGCCCCAGCCGGAAACGGCGCCGTTTGCGAATCCATTTAAGCCGTTAGCAAAGGCCTTTCCGTGGCCGAAGGGAAGATCGAGGACGTAGCTGATAACTAGCCTTTGGGAGATGTCTTGCGAGGAGAGGGACCGTTCTCCCGCCAGGTTATTCCAATCCTGAACTGATCCGACACCGCCAGTGTTGCCTTCGAGCCAACTGGTCAAGGTGTCGGTATTGCTCATCAGCTTAGCGTTGGTGTAAGCCACGAGCAGGGTACCGCCGCCCTGGAATCTTCGGGTTACGGTGGCCTGCAGGGAGTTGTAATTGCTGCTGCAGCAGCCGTAACCATTCAGGTTCAGACCGTTATATTCGGGATAGGGCCGATCAAACTGCCCTCGTGAATCAGGGGCGGTTGCAGGGGGTTCAGCGCGATTAGTGGGTGCGGTTAGGACATTCGTAACGAAAGTATCTGACTGTCGGATTGGTTGGCCGCGCGGCCGCTTGCGCGGCAGCCTGGCGTGACGAAGGTATCCGGGATCTGGTCGATATTCGTCTGATATTGCTGCAGATGAACACCGTGGGAGCCAGCATAGGCGACGTCTGCAAAGAACCCAGCCGGAAGTTGGCGCTGGATGTCGAAATTCCATTGCTCGACGTATCCGTATTTTGGACCCTCATTACCATATCCGTAGTACGGAGCGAGCCCGGGGCTGCCGTTTGCGGCTACAAAGCTGGATAGAGTCGGGGATGCATTACGTCCCGGGCGGCAACAGGATTCCGGCATTGCCAAATGGACCTGACTGGGCGCAGGTAAACCCATTGGTCCCGCGCGGCGCGAACACCCCGGCGGCACCACCGAATGACTGCAGTCAGCGCCGTCCAAATTGGACGCCGGAGTGATATAGCCGTCCGTGGACCCCGTGAAGTCAGTGGCGGCAAGATTGATCACATCGTTATCCGGATTGAGTGCGAACGAGACGTAGTTCGGAATGAAGAAAACACCGTAGCCGGCGCGAAGCACGGTCTTTTGGTCAAGGGAGTACACAAAGCCAAGTCGTGGAGAAAATGCCTTCTTATCGAGCGGCAAATTGTTATCCGTCGAATTGGGTCCCGTCCCCACGTACATCGCGTCTCCGGGACAGGGCGATCCTAGGCGATCCCGAGCAGCCAGTCACCGTTGCGTTGGACGTTTTGGGGTCCCAGTAGGTCAGCCGGTTAAAGGCTTCCGACCAGGTTCCGGGCAATTCATAGCGCAGGCCCAAGCTTGCGGTGAACTTCGGCGTCACATGCCAGGTGTCGTCGACGTACAAGGCGCGATACGTCTGTTTGCCCTGGGTTTGCGCGGGCACCTGTGCTATGCCTTCACTCTGGTTCCCCGCGAAACTGCCCTGGTTCAGCGCCAAACCCAGCAGGAAATCGGCGAACGCGAATCCACCTGTGCAGTCCGTCGCGTTGGGAGTCGATGATGTCCAGGTTCCGTCGAAACCAAAGGCCCCGCTGGCGATGTTGGTCTGGAAGTAATTATCCAATCCAAGTTCGTATTGGCCGCCAACCTGAATGGTGTGCTTGCCGCGGATCATCGTGAGTTGCGGGACTTAGGTTGTACTGCGTGTTGTGATCTCCAATGGCGCTGTTGCCTTGCGTGTGGCCGACGTCATTCGGCAAGGTTTGTTTCCGGGGTTGGCGGGGTCCGCATGACACTGGGGGGAGTGTTATAAGTTGTGCGGCCAGCCAAGGGTGGTTAAATCGAAACCACTCAAGCAAAGGAGTTCGGCCATAGACAAACCGGCTGCCCGCAAAATTCACGTCCAGAATCGTGGTTGGCGTAAAGGTGTGGTTCACGCCGATAGCGAGCAATTTGCTGTGGTAGAGTTCGGCGCAGCGATCCAGACAGAGGCCGGTGCCCAGCGGATTTACCGGCAAATCGGTTAATCCAAAATAGGCGAATCTGCCGAATACGTGGGTATTGCTGCCAACATTCTGATCGCCGCGCGCGACAAATTCGTTGGTGTTCCCGCCGGCAGGCGCCGCACTCAGGTAGTTAATAGAGGTACCGGGCAGGTTCGCCGCCGGGTAGTATTTGGCCAGCAATATTCCGGCCGCCGCTGCTGAACTCGGACGCAGGAATGCAATTGCCCGGACACGATGGATTGGCCGGGTCCAGCCCATAGGGTTGGCGCGCTCCCGTAGTAGTGTTCACGCTGTAAGGATCGTAGATCTGCGGGGTTGCCGCAGGTAGCAATTGCACACGACTGGCCGGTAAAGCCAGCCGTGCATAGCGCCGAGAAATCGCCGGTCGTCATCCCTGCCGCGGGAACGCTTGTGGTGAAAGGTGATCCTGTTCTTTGGCGGTATTGCTCCCAGCTCACATAAAAGAAGGTTTTATTTTTAATAACGGGTCCACCAACTTGGAATCCGTACTGGTTCTGGGTCCACGGTGGAGGGGTGTTCGGTTCGCACCGTTCGCTATCTGGTCCCCTTGTTGAAGTACTCGTTCGCATTCAGCACTTTGTTGCGGAAATACTCATAGACGGAGCCGTGCCAGCTCGTTGGTTCCGGACTTGGTGCTTAGGTTCACGACGCCGCCGGAGAACTTGCCCCATTCGGCACCCTGATCGTTGTATTGCACTTTGAATTCGCCGACCGAATCCTGAGTTGGGATGATGATCGGCAGGTTGATATAGCCAATATTCAGGGGTTGACCATCGAGATACTCTGCGCCCTGATTGGCGAAAGAACCGCCGATCTGGTAGTTGCCCCAGCTAAAAGGGTTCTGGCCCACGGGCGAACCGCCCGATCCGCCTTGCGCCACCGCTGCCGGGGAGACGGTGATCAAGTTGAAGATATTGCGGCCATTGAGCGGAAGTTCGTCTGGCTTTGCGTTCCTCGACCACTTGGCCAAGAGAAGCCGAAGACTCAGTTTGCAGCAAGCGGAGTCTCGCCCGTGACTTCGACGACCTGGCTGACTTCGCCGACTTGAAGGGCGGCGTCGACGTGGGTATCCTGCTGCACCTGGACCGTGACGTTCGCACGGGTGAAATGCTTGAAGCCTTGCTTTTCCACGTCAACGCGGTACTGACCGGGGAATAGATTCACGAAGGTGAAGAGTCCGTCGCTGCCGCTGGATTGAGTGCGCTTCTCGGCCGTGCCCAAGTTGGTCAGGGTCACTGTGGCGTCGGTGATGATCGCGCCTGAGGTGTCGGCGACTGATCCGGCTGACGGAGCCGTAGGTACTTTGGGCGTAGAGAGAAGGGGAGGCTGTGACGACGAGGGCGAACGCAAGCAACAGGGCCCACATTATGCGACTAGGCATAGGTGACTCTTTCCGGTGCAAAAATTTCCCCATGACTACTGAGTGAGCGGATTCTTGAATAGATCAATCACCGTTGTCAAGAACAAAATAGTACTTTTAGCTTATGAGTAAACGTTAACTCAGTGGTATTCTTTCCCGTCATGTCTGTGACAATGATGGACATCGCGAGAGATCTGAAGGTCTCCGTGGTGACAGTATCGAAGGTGTTGCGGAATCAGGGTCGCATCAGTGAAGCCACGCGCAAGCGCGTGCTGCGGCGCGCCAAGCAGCTCAATTATCAGATGAACTGGGTGGCGCGCAGCCTGGTGACGCGGCGCACTTATACCATTGGATTACTGCTGCCGGAATTTACGCACTCGTTTTTCGCGGAGGTTGCGCGCACGGTAGCGGAGACCGTGCGGCCGCATGGCTATCACGTGGTGATTTCTTGTTTCGAAGAAGATCCCGCACTGGAGGTGAGCGAAGCGGGCTCGATGCTGGCGCGGCAAGTGGATGGGCTAATCATCGCCTCGGCGCAGCCAGCGCGCTCGTTGAGTTTGTTCAAGCAGATTCAGGAGCGGAAGGTGCCATACGTTTTGATCGATCGTCCGATTGCGGGAGTGCGCGCGAGTTTTGTTGGAGTGGATAATCATGCGATCGGCAGGTTGGCGACACGGCATCTTATTGATCGAGGGTGCCAGCGTGTGGCGCACTTGCGCGGTCCGGAGGTGGGAATTGCGACCGAGCGACTAGGGGGATACCGCCGCGCTCTGACTGAACACGGATTGCGTGGGCAAACTTGTTACGTGGTTGCGGGCGGACACTCCGATTGCAGTGGATATGAGGGGATGAGGCAATTACTGAAGATGCGACCGGCCCCAGATGGAGTTTTCTGTTACAACGATCCGGTCGCGATTGGGGCGATGAAAGCGATCCTGGAAGTGGGCTTGAAGTTGCCAGAGGATATTGCGGTGGTGGGCGCGGGCAATATTCACTTTTCGGATGTGCTGGCGGTTCCGCTTACTACGGTGGATCAGGGAACTTGCCGGATGGGAGTACTTGCCGCGGAATTGCTGCTGGAGCGAATCGCTCCGAAGCGTTCGATACGGCCGAAAAAGATTCTGATTCCGCCCACGCTGGTGGAGCGGGAGTCAACGCGGCGGTGACCGTAGAATCTTTTTGAAGGAAACTCAAGTTGCTGAAGATCGCGTTGCGCGGGTCCTGTGTTTTGACCATGGTGCTGTGGGCGGTGGCGCTAGCGGGGCCGATTTTCGACGTTACTCTTCCGCGCGGCCTGGACTTCACACTGCAGAATTCTCCCACGCCTCAGAAATATCTGATTGAAACCATGCCGGGCGGAGTGGCGCTGCTGGATTACAACAATGATGGGCTGCTGGATATTTTTCTGGTAAACGGCGGGCGGATTACGAGCCCGATGCCGACGCCGGAGAACTTCGACCGTCACGACCCGAAATATTGGAATCGGCTTTACCGGCAGAATAAGGATGGGAGTTTTACCGATGTGACGCAGCAAGCTGGGCTGGCCAACGTTGGCGACGGAAATTATGGGATGGGCGTGGCCGTGGGAGATTATGACAACGACGGCTATCCGGATATTTACGTTACGAATTACGGAAAAAATATTCTTTATCACAACAACGGGGACGGGACTTTTACGGACGTGACTGCGAAGGCGGGAGTGGCAGCGGGCGGGTGGTCGGTATCGGCGGGGTTTTTTGATTACGATAACGACGGCAAGCTGGATCTTTTTGTGACCCGCTACATGGAGTGGGATACGAAGCACAGCAAAGATTGCGGCGGGAACTTTCATACTTATTGTCCTCCGGAAGAATTTCCGGCCACGACTAGCATCCTTTATCACAATAATGGGGATGGGACTTTCACGGATGTGAGCGAGCACTCGGGCATCGCCAAGAAAAAAGGACGCGCGTTGGGCGTGGGGTTCGCGGACTATGATGGCGACGGATTCACTGACATTTTTGTATCGAACGATGGGATGCAGCAGTACCTGTATCACAACAATGGCAACGGAACTTTCAGCGAGGTTGGAATGGAAGCGGGCGCGGCGCTTTCCGAGGATGGGCGGCGCATGTCAGGCATGGGAGTAGTTTTTCAAGATTACGATAACGATGGCCGGCCCGACATTATGGTGACTCTACTGCCCCGGGAAATTTACGGCGTGTATCACAATGATGGTGGCGGATCGTTTACTTATCGCAGTCTCGAGACTGGACTGGGCGCGCTCACGAGTGGGAGTTCCGGATGGAGCGTCGGGTTGGAAGACTTCGATAACGATGGATGGAAAGATTTATTTGTCGCGCAGGCGCATGTGCTCGACAACGTGGAGAGCATCGACCCGTCGTTGCACTATCGCCAACTGCCGCTGGTGGCCTGGAATAATCATGGACGGTTTGAAGCTGTGGATTCGGGAAGTACTGTACCGGTGGCCGCGCGGGGAGCGGCGTTTGGCGACTTGAATAATGATGGATGGCAAGATGCGGTGGTGACCACGCTGGGCGGACATCCGCAGGTGTTTATGAACCGATTATCTATTAACCCAGGCGGCAAAGAGCATTGGCTGACCATCACGCTGCGCGGCACGCGCAGCAATCGGGATGGATTTGGAGCCCGCGTGCAGGTGAATGGACAGACGAGATTTGCTACTGCAACCAGTGGCTATCTTTCATCGAGCGATAAGCGGCTGCATTTCGGATTGGGCACTGCGGAAAAAGCTAAGGTGGAAATCAATTGGCCTTCGGGGATTCACCAGACGTTAAATGATGTTCACGCGGACCAGTTTCTGGAAGTGCGTGAACCGGAGAAACCGTGATTCGAGCGCTCCTATTAGTGTGGTTCGCCTGGCAAGCGGCGTCTCCGCAAGCTGCTGAGCACATGCAGGCGGGCATTGAGGCGGAGAAGC
Organism: uncultured Acidobacteriaceae bacterium; assembly: GCA_963789625.1. GTDB lineage: Bacteria > Acidobacteriota > Terriglobia > Terriglobales > Acidobacteriaceae > Sulfotelmatobacter. The sequence goes on from CAWBLK010000012.1 coordinate 604,669, forward strand.
AACATCAGGCGGCGGTTGCTATCAAAGAGTTCAAACAAGTCACCGAGCTTGAGCCATCGCTGGCGGAGGGATTCATCAGCCTTGGGCAAGCGTACATGGAAAATGGCGATTACGGGTCGGCGTTTGCGCCGCTGAAACATGCATTGGAATTGAAGCCGGACTCGATGCCGGCTCACCAGTTGCTGGGATACGCGCTGCTTGCCCAGGGTTATGCGGGCGAGGCGATTTTGCACTTGCAAGTTGCGCCGGACAAAACTGCGCTGGGAATTGCGCAAATGCAAAACGGACAATTGGCGGAGGCGGTGGTCAATTTGCAGGCGGCGGTGGCAGCGCATCCGAACGATCCGGATGTTCTTTATTATCTGGGACGCGCGAGCGGGTTGCTGGCGAAGCAATCGATCGACACGCTGCTGGCTGCTTATCCAGACTCGGCGCGGGCGCACCAGGCGATGGCGGAAAACTATTTTGTGCTGCGGCGGATGCCGGATGCAGAAAAAGAGTACACCGAGGCATTGAAGCTTCGGCCAGGGCTGCCTGAGGCTCATCTGGCGCTGGGTGAGGTTTATGCGGGTGCGTTCCAGTGGCCAAAGGCAGAAGAGGAATTTCGGATGCAGACGAAGCTGCAGCCGGGGAATGCCGAGGCTGCGTATCGTCTGGGCGAAGCTCTGCTGGAGCAAGGGAAAGCGCACGAAGCGCGGGCGGAACTTTTGCGCGCCGACCGGCTGTTTCCGGACATGCCGGAAACGCTTTATTCGCTGGGGAAAGCGGCTTCGATCGAGGGTGATCCAGCGGCGGCGGAGAAGGCGTGGACTAAATTGCTTTCGATTGAGAAGCAAAGTTCTTTGGCGGCGCAGGCGCATTTCGGGTTGGCGGGCATTTATCGCAAGCAAGGGAAGACGGCCGAGGCGCAGCGGGAGATGCAGGAGTTTCAGAGCTTGCAGGGGGGGTGGGAAGCAGGAGCGCGCATTAGCAGGCTGGGCAGCGGGTGAACGAGTTGCGGGGAAGATCGTCGGCGCGCAAAAAGAGTGCCTCAGGCGCTAAAGCGCGGGTACATTTTGGCGGGTTTACGGCACGAGTAAACTCGTGCCCTTCCCGATCATTTTTCGCAGCGCTTAAGCGCTGAAACGGCCAGCCAAAATCAGATTAGGAATGCTTGAAGGGCGGATATGGAAGCGATTCAGCGTGGAGTCCTTCGTCGCCTCGTGGCTACAATGTTTTTCTTCTTCGTGTATCTGTTTTTTTGTTCACTTCAGTGTTGCCGGTTAGAAGCGGCGGAGCCTGCTTCGCGAAATCTGGATTCGGGCTGGCAGTTTCGGGCGGTTGCGAATACCGATCGAGCGGACGTGAAGGAGTGGCATCCGGCGCAGGTGCCGGGGGTGGTGCAGACTGACTTGCTCAACAGCAAACTCATTCCTGATCCTTTTGACCGGGATAACGAATTTCATCTGCAGTGGATCGGCCTCGCGGATTGGGAGTATCAGACAACGTTTCAGATGGATGCGGCGACGCTGGCGCATGAGCATGTCGATTTAGTTTTTGAGGGGCTGGATACATTTGCCGACGTCTATCTGAACGATCAGGCGATTCTGCATGCGGACAATATGTTTCGCCGCTGGCGAATTCCGGCGAAGGCGCGCTAAAGCCGGGCGCGAATACGCTGCGCATTGTGTTTCATTCGGCAGTCGAGAAGATGATTCCGTACGTGAAGACGCTGCCTTACATTTTGCCTTCGATCTCCACTCATAATTACGGAAACGAAGAGAATATTGCGACCGCTCCTTACACGCGCAAGGCTCCTTACAACTACGGGTGGGATTGGGGTCCGCGCTTCATGACGGAGGGCATCTGGAAGGAAGTGCATTTAGAAACCTGGGACGCGCTGCGCATTGAGAATTTTCATATTCATCAGCAGAGCATCACTGCTGACTTGGCGAACGTCACGGCGGAGCTAGACATTGAAGCTAGACGGCCAACGACGGCTACGCTGGAACTGGGACACGATGAGATGGCGGGGGCGCAGAGTTCCGACGGGACGCAAACTTTGCAGCTCAATGCGGGGATGAATCATGTTTCGTTTCCTGTGCGGATTATTGCGCCGAAGCTTTGGTATCCGGTGGGATATGGGGCGCAGAATCGTTACCGATTTTCGGCGGCGATTCGCATTGGACGCGATGCGGCAGCTCACGCGGAAATCAAGACTGGATTGCGATCGGTGGAGTTGCGACGGGTCGCGGATCAGTGGGGAAAGAGTTTTGAGTTTGTGGTGAATGGGATTTCTGTGTTCGCCAAGGGCGCGGATGTGATTCCGTTCGATAGTTTTCCCAACCGGGTTACGCCGGAGATTCATCGCAACATTCTGCAGGCGGCTCGCGATGCGCACATGAATATGGTGCGGGAGTGGGGCGGAGGGTATTACGAGTCGGATGATTTTTACGATATTTGCGATGAGCTCGGGATTATGGTGTGGCAGGAATTTATGTTTGGCGGGGACATGATTCCGGGCGATGTCGCCTTTCAGGAGAATGTGAGGCAGGAGGCGATCGACCAGATCAAGCGGTTGCGCGATCATCCGAGCATTGTGGTGTGGTGCGGGAATAACGAGGTGGAAACAGGGTGGTGGCATTGGGGCGACCGGCAGGATTTTAAGGCGTCGATTTCGCCGGATCAGCGGGACCGGGTCTGGCAGGATTACGTGATCATGTTTGCCGACATTCTCAAGAGCGCGGTGGCGCAGTATGCGGATCCGACGCCTTACACGCCGAGTTCACCCAGCGCAAACTTTGAGGAGATTCCCGACAATCAGCACAACGGCGATATGCACTACTGGGCGGTGTGGCACCAGCAGGCGCCGAAGGAGGACTACACAAAGCAGTTTCCGCGATTCATGTCGGAGTATGGATTCCAATCGTTTCCGGAGATGCGGACGATCCATGCATTTGCGAATCAGCCGGGGGATTTCGATATTCGCTCGACTGTGATGCAGGCGCACCAGAAGAATAAGGGAGGGAATGAACGCATCCTCACTTATATGCTGCGCGAGTACAAGGAGCCGAAGGATTTTGCTTCGTTTGTTTATCTGAGCCAGGTGCAGCAGGCAGAGATCATCAAGATCGGGGCGGAGCATTTGCGAAGGCAGCGGCCGCGGACCATGGGTTCGCTCTATTGGCAGTTGAACGATTGCTGGCCGGTGGCTTCGTGGGCGAGCATTGATTATTACGGGCGGTGGAAGGCGCTGCAATATTTTGCACGCCGTTTTTATGATGACGTACTGATTTCACCGTATATGCACGACGATAAGGTGGATGTATACGTTGTGTCCGATAAGCTGCAGGCGCTTTCCGGGACGGTGCACATGCGGCTGCTCGATTTTTCAGGGAAGTCTTTGCTGGAGGAGACGAAGGATGTGCAAGTTCCTGCACAATCGAACGCGATTTATTTTAGCGTCGATACGGCGGCGCTGGCGGCGAAGGGCGATCTGCACAAGAGCTTTTTAGTGTTTGATTGGATGTGGCGGGTAAGAGAGTATCGCGGAACCTCATATTCTTTGGCGCGATGCACGACTTGGAATTGCCGGTTGCGCCGAAGATTGAAACGACGCTTAGCAAGACGGGCGACGACTACACGGTTACTTTGCAGTCTGCGAAGCTGGCGCAGGAATGTGTATATCTCCTTTGGCGATCTGGACGTGCAAAGCTCGGATAACTACTTCGACTTGCTTCCGGGAGAGCAGGCGACGATTCATCTGAAGTCTTCGGCAGGGCAGGAGCAGCTTCGGGCTGCGCTGAAAGTGATGTCCCTGACGGAGGCTTTCAGTTCGAATTGATGGCATTGGTTTAGTGCAGAGGGGAGCAGACCGCAGCGGCGTAGTTCGCGCCGTAGCGGAATTCATTCCTTATTTGTTATAGGGTGGGCGGAGTCGCCTGAACTGGGCTCCAGCAGGGCTATTCCTGTCCTCCCGGTTGGCCAAGCGCGGGAAGCCTTTCGGCCCTTGCTGGCATGTCCTTTCGAGACCTATCGTAGTTCGTACCTGCAAGGCAGACTTTAACTTCGACAGTATAGGACCGGACAGAACACAGCTTACACGACCAAACATGGGACACCTCCCCACTCGTTGGAATGCGCTCGCTGTCGTGCTTGCCCTGGCCACTATGGTTGGCTGCCAAGGACTTAGCACGGGCAAAGCTGCGTCACAAGGCACGCAGACCACTCCTGTAGGCGGGTTGACTGCTTCGGTGGCTGCAATCACCTTCGGGAATGTGCAGACCGGAACGAGCCAGAGTCAGTCGGATGTGCTCACCAATACAAGCGGATCCAACCTCACAATTTCGCAGGCGGCCATTACCGGGACGGGCTTCAGTACCACTGGTCTGAATATGCCATTGAGCCTAGCCGCTGGGCAGAGCGTGAGCTTTAATGTGATATTTAGCCCTACCTCGGCGGGAAGCGTGACGGGAAATCTGGCTCTCACCAACGACGGCACAACCAGCCCCGTGAATATTGCGCTTTCGGCAACGGCGGTCACGGCTGGGAATCTTACAACAAATCCGACCAGCTTCAGCTTTGGCAGCGTGCATGTGGGCGCGTACGAGCCAGACGCAGACTGAAACCCTGACGAATACAGGCGGCGAGAATCTCACAATTACCGCAGCGACTATAGGCGCCGGATTCAGCTATACCGGGCTGAGTTTGCCGCTGACATTGGCTCCGAACCAAAGCACAACTTTTGGCGTGGTCTTCGCACCGACGGCTGCGGGAGCGAGTAACGGAACTCTATCGATCACGATCAGTGGATCGAGCACTACGGTGGATGTTTCTATTTCTGGAACCGGAACGGTGCCGATCACTCCGGCTACGTTGACGGCATCGCCTACGAGCCTGGCTTTCACAAGCGTTCAAGAGGGCAAGACTAAGGTGCTGACTGAAACCGTTACCAATACCGGCGGCACGAGTGCGACCATCTCTCAAGGGACGGTTAGCGGCACAGGGTTCAGCATTTCCGGATTGGGCACGAATGTCAGCTTGACGCCGGGGCAAAGCACGACTTTCAGTGTGACCTTTTCACCGCAGTCCACAGGCAATTTCAGCGGAAACATTGCTATCGCTTCGAACGCATCGAATTCGACTTTGGATATAACACTCAGCGGGTCTGCAATCGCGCCGAGTTCGGGAACTTTGAGCGCGAGCGCGGTCAATGTTGGGAGCGTGACGGTTGGGACTAGTGGAACTCAAACCGGGACACTGACCGCAACCGGCGCGAGTGTATCGGTATCCTCAGTCAGCATGGGCGGAGCGAATGGTTCTGAGTTTTCAGTCAGCGGACTCTCGTTTCCGGTCACGGTTACGACGAGCCAGCCCATTACTTTTACCGTGACGTTTAAACCTGGTGCGACTGGAGCGGCGTCGGCTTCAGCTTCGTTCAGCAGCAACGCCACGAACTCGCCCAGCGCATCCGCACTGACAGGTACAGGCGCGGCGGCCCCGGTACATAGCGTGAGTTTGACGTGGAAAGCCAGTGGTACTGCGGGCGTGACGAGCTACAACATCTATCGCTCGGTGTACGCGGCGAATGCCTGCGGTTCGTATGCAAATATTGGTTCGACGACGAGTTCCACCACCGCGTACACCGATAGTGTTGTAGCTGACGGCACGACTTACTGCTACGCGACTACGTCCGTAGATCCGAGTGGCGAGAGCGCATATTCCAATGTTATTCAGGCTGTAATTCCCGCTCCATAGTCAATCCTGCGGCATAACGCTGTTGCAGTTCATTGCAACTGGTATTGCAAAAATTATCAGTCTTGACAGTTCCAGCCTTCGCGCTAGAGTAAGAGCGTAGTCTTGCGCCACAGGCCCTCCCCCATCCTGTTTCATCTTTCATCTAATTGAGGAGATGTAAACGAATGAAGAAATTAATTGGAAAGTTCTCGGTAGTGGTTTTTGCCGGCCTTCTGTGTTTTGCGACGAGCGCTTTCGCTTCCGGTTTTGGTCCCGGTCAGGGGAACCGTGGCGGAGGCGGATGCAGCAACAACCAGCAGCAGAACAACGGTGGTTGGGGCTGGGGTGGCGGCGGCAACGGGGGTGGCGGCTGCACGACAGTGCCTGAAGGTGGTACCACTCTGATGTACGTACTGCTGGCTGGTGTGGGTTGCGCCGGAGCCCTGGCTCTGCGATCCCGCCGAAAAGCGGCTATGCACGAAATCAAATAAGCTTCGCCTTTGGCCTGCGACCCGGACCTAGGCAAGCTAGACGAATTCAAATGGCATGCCGAACCAGGCATGCCGTTTTCTTCGTATGGGTCGTTTCTGACTTTAATAATGACCTCGTGTTATACCCTCCGCCGCCGTACCCAATTTCTCTTTTCTCTGTCGACAATCAGTGATTCCTACTTGCAAGCAATGTTGCAAGTCATGGACATTATGTGCAAATTATTGCATATAGTTGGGGGATGCAACCTTGGCTGTGCGTGGGGTGATGATCTGCCTGCGCCGACTTCACGGGGGCGTGTCAGCTTAAGAAAATTTTGCCTTAAGTATAGTGGCAACAATTAGTTAGACAGGATCCTCTAGCATGTTCGGTTCGAGTCCCGGAAACCTGTATTCCGAGGCAGAAAATTGCTACTTAGGAGCACTCGATTGTCACATTCTTGTCGATTTCGCGGGTAACCTACCTTTGGGTACTTTGTAGCGCTTGCAAGGAACTGCAATCCCATGTAAGCTCAACATCATCAGGGCAGACTGGCGATTCCGCTAGTCTCACTTCTCCCCCAGCCCCGAAGGTTTCATGGTAAGCCCGTGCACAGTTAAGGATTGAAGCGAAGAGCCGGTTGACAGGATACCGGCATACGCTATAATCCCTATCGTGTTAGTATTGATTAAACTGTCGCATGAACTTTTGGCAAGCGACCTGCAGGATATGGCTTGCCAGCTGAACAGGTTTACCCGGGAACGGAAATAATTTTTGAATAGTTAAACGATCTGTTCGAGAAAAATAGAAGCAAGCAGGAAGCAGCAATCCCCCAGTTTCCTGCCCAACGAGGTATCCCCCTTGGATCTCCTCAGCTGAGATCTCGACAGCAACAGGCTTGTAATCGATTTTGGGGTCACTGAGAGATGTGACTTAGAGGGCGAAGCTATGGCCGTAAGCACATTATCGTGGGAGTCTCCGCAGCCGGCTTCGCCGGTTGAGGCCAACGCCGGAAACTGGTATGCGCTGCAAACGCGCTCCCGCCACGAAAAAATCGTGGTGCAGCGGCTGCAAGAGAGAGGCGTGACGACGTTTCTGCCGGTGGTCACGGAGGTGCATCGCTGGAGTGACCGCAAGAAATCGGTAGAGGTACCGCTCTTCCATTGCTATGTATTTGCGAAGTTCGCACCCAACCGAACGGAACGGCTGCGGGTTCTGCGGGTGGATGGAGTGTTCGGGCTGATAGGCGCGGGCGGTGAGGGTGCTCCGATTCCTCAGGAGCAGATTGACGCGGTTCGGAGGCTGGTGGGAGGGCAGGTGCCCTGGTCGGCGCATCCTTTCCTTAGCATCGGGCAGCGAGTACGCATCCGCAGCGGCGCGCTGAATGGAGTGGAAGGCATATTAGTTTCGCGCAATGGCGACCGCACCCTGGTGATATCCGTAGATGCGATTCAGCGGTCACTGGCGGTGCGTGTGGAAGGGTATCAAGTCGAAGCGGTGTGAAGTGTTTGTGGAATAGTCATCAACTTCAGGCGCTAAAGCGCAGCGCATTTTCAACAACTCAACGGCACGAGTAAACTCGTGCCCTTCCCGATCATCTCGAAAATTGAGTTTTTCAGCAGAGACTAAACAATCCCAATGAGTTTCTGAAGCCGTTACAGAGATTAGGTCTTTTCCCCTGAGGAAGGATCCACCTACCTTGAACGAAAACACGCACGAAACAATTCGTTTGCTGATTGTGAGCCGGGACCCGGCTGTGCATCGTCAGCTGTGGTCCATGGAGGAATCCAATTCCTGGCACCTCGAAACCGGGGCAAGCTGTTGGGATGCCATGGAGCGGGTGCAATCCGGCGCGGCGCCGCATCTGCTGCTGCTGGATCTACCCCGCGGTGAAGCCGACGGACTTCACCTGTTGCGCTGGCTGCGCCGGCTGCAGCCCAATCTTCCCGTCATCGTGCTTTGCCACCGCGATGATGCCAGCAAAGAAAAAGAAGCGACCCGGCTGGGCGCGGGAGAGATTCTGGTGCGGCCCTTCGACGAGCAGCAGCTCGAATCCATGATCCGGAGGCATCTGCATTTTGATTCTTCTTTGAGCTCTGCGGGAAATGGACACGGCGGAAATGGCAAGACCGAAATTGTGAGCGAAAATGTGGAGCAGTTAGGCGAGGACGCATTCTTTGTCAGCGCCAGCCCGATTATGCAGAAGCTGCGCGCCCAGGCGGCGCTGCTGGCTCAGACCGACGTTCCGGTGCTGATCCTGGGCGAACGTGGAACGGGGAAATACACGGTTGCGAGCCTGATTCACAAGCTTTCGGTGCGCTCCGGTTTCCGGCTGATCAAGGTGAATTGCGCGGAGATGCCAGAGGCGCTGCTCGAGGCCGAACTGTTTGGAGAAGGCAATGGCTCGCGGCGAAGCGGTCTGGGAAGATTTGCGCCAGGCGAAAAAGGTACGATTTACCTGGACGAAATCGCAGCTATGCCGGCGGCGCTGCAATCCAGATTGTTGCAGGTGATGCAAAACCAGAGTTCTCAGAATCAGGGTTTTCAGAATCACGTTGTGCAAAATGAGGCTTTGCACAATCAGGCTCTCCTGAATCATGCTCTATTGAATCCAGGCCGGCAAAATAGCGGATTTCAACGGTCCGGCGGTGACGCGACGCCATCCGATGTGCGGATACTTGCTGCCAGCAGCACCAACCTCGAACGCGCCCTGGCGGAGAAGAAGCTGCGTGAGGACTTGTATTACCGCCTGAGCGCCTTCACGATGCAAGTACCGTCGCTGCGCCAGCGGACCGACGAAGTTGCGATTCTGCTGCGCTATCTGATGCACAAGCTGGCGCGGCACTACAACCTGCCGCCGCGAGCGTTCTCGGCGGCAACGCTTGAGGCCTGCCAGAATTATTCCTGGCCGGGAAATTTGAAGGAGCTGGAAACATTCGTCAAGCGCTACCTGGTGGCAGGCGAGCAGGAATTGGTTTTCGGGGAAATGGGTGCAGACACGGCGGATTTCGCCGATCACGCCGTTTTGCCACGGACTGGCCGAATGACAGCAGCTCCGTGGGGAAGAGAAGGAACCCGCGCCGAAGCCGGGCAAGCCGGAGTCGCTGAAGTCGCTGATTCAGGGCATCAAGTCGGAGGCGGAACAGAATGCGATTGGGGCGGCGCTGCGCCGGACCGGCTGGAACCGGAAAGCGGCAGCGCGTTTGCTGCGGGTGAGTTATCGCACCTTGTTGTACAAGATCGAGCAGTACAATATGCGCGCTCCCGAACCTTATCTTTCACCGCTGCCGCTGGAAGAATTTTCGGTGTACGGGGACGAGATCAAAGGCAACGGAAAGGCCAGTTGAGGCGACAGCGGTTATTCGGCAAGGAGAAGGCTATGACAAGAAACGCAAGCACCGGGTGGAGCGGACGAGTGGCCGTACTGCTGGTCTGCGCTCTTTTCGCCGGCTCACTCTTCACCGCTTCGGTGTGCGCGCAAACCGCTGCCGGGCACGATGCCGATGCCGCGACTGCGGCCAAGCCGCACGACAACAGTTTTGTGATTGGCAACGATGACGTGCTGGCCATCAACGTGTGGAAGGAACCGGACATCTCGCGCTCGATTCCGGTGCGGTCCGATGGAAAGATTTCGCTCCCGCTGGTCGGGGAGGTACAGGCCGCAGGGCTCACCCCCGCAGCGCTCGAAAAAGACATTGCCATCCGATTGAAGAACTACATCTCGGAGCCGGAAGTTACGGTGATGGTGCAGACGGTCAATAGCCAGAAATTCAACATCCTAGGCCAGGTGGCCAAGCCGGGATCGTACGTGATTGCGAATTCGCCGACGGTGCTGGATGCGATTGCGCTGGCCGGCGGCTTCCGCGACTTCGCCAAGAAAAAATCCGTGTATGTGCTGCGGCAGGGGCCGGGTGGGGAGTCGCGCATCCCATTTAATTACAAGGATGTCAGCCAGGGCAAGAATATGGCGCAGAACATAAAGCTACAGCCCGGCGATACGATCATCGTTCCGTAAACACTATCTATAGCGCTTTGTTAATGACGAATCTGAATTCAGTGCGGTTGGGATTGGTCTTGCTGGCCAGCATTTCGGCTTGCGCGCAGGAGCAGGCGAGCGCTCCGGCGCCAGCGGTGTCGAATCCAGTCATTTCCGTCTCCACGAATAGCGATTTGAACAGCAACACGAGTGACGGCCGCATGCTGGCGCCGCCTCCGGTGAGCGGACAAAGTTATCCGACTGCGTTTGCCTCGGAAGAGCGTGCCAACTACCTGCGCGGCGGCGTTACCTTTAATACCGCCTACTCGGATAACGTGCTGGGAGGGGACAGCGTCACACCGGTGAGCGATGTGAGCTATTCGGTATGGCCGACGATCTCACTCGATGAAACCACATCGCGGTTGCATACGGTATTGAGTTACGCTCCGGGGTTCACGTTCTACCAGCGCGTCACGTCGCGCAACGAGGCAGATGAGAATCTGGCGCTCGATTTGCAGTACCGGCTGAGCCCGCATGTGACAGTCAGCGTGCGCGATTCGTTTCAGAAGTCGTCCGACGTATTCAATCAGCCGGATCAGGGTTTGGTGGGAGCGGTTTCGGGCTCGACCGAGGGCGTGAACAATTCCGTGATTGCGCCGCTCGCCGACCGGCTCAGCAATACCGGCAATGCGGGCATCACGTATCAATTCGCGGCCAATGCGATGGTCGGGGCGAGCGGGACGTTTACGAACCTGCATTATCCGAATCCGGACGAAGTGCCGGGGCTTTTCGATGCGGCTACGCGCGGGGGATCGGCCTTCTACAGCTATCGCGTGGCGCGCGAACACTACGTCGGCGTGAGCTATCAGTACCAGCAACTGCTCTCCTACCCGACCGGCGGGACGAATGAGACGCAGACCGATGGGATTTTTGCTTTCTACTCGTATTATCCGGCGCGCAGATTTTCGTTTTCGCTGTTTGGCGGTCCGCAATACTACAGCGCGGGCGTACAGTTTACCGGCACGATTCCGGCGACGGTCGCGGCCGAGCAATCCTGGTCACCGGCGGGCGGGGCAAGCTTGAACTGGCAGGCGCAGCACTCCAGCATCGCGGCCAGCTACCTGCACAGCATCAGCGGGGGCGGAGGACTGGTTGGAGCGGTCAAGCTGGACAGCGCGAATGCCTCGGTGCGGCAGCAACTCACGCGCAACGTGAGCGCGGCGCTGGCGGGAACTTATGCGAACAACGGGGTGCTAGCGCTTTCCGACCTGGGTGGACATTCGGTTTCCGGCAGCGCATCGCTGGGGCGGCAGGTGGGCGAGCATCTGAATCTGCAGGCGGGATATACGCGCCTGCACCAGACTTACAGCGTATTTTCCGCAAATCCCGATACCAACCGGGAGTGGGTTTCGATTTCGTATCAGTTCGCGCGGCCGTTAGGCAGATAGGCCGAAAGAAAACAGGACTTAGAAAATTAATTATGTCTGAAGAACTTGAAGAGCAAAGTCAGGGCGGGTTCGATCTGCAGCATTATCTTGGAATCGTGCGCCGCCGGCACATGCAGTTCCTGATCCCGCTGTTCGTGGGTTGGACTTTGGTGTGGGGCGTGAGCTGGGTGCTGCCGCCGCGCTACCTATCGAATACGCTGATTCTGGTGGAGCAGCCCACCATGCCGAAGGACTACGTCACGCCCAACGTGAACGATGACCTGCAGGAGCGGATGCAAAGCATCACGCAGCAGATTCTCAGCCGCACGCGGCTTTTGCACATCATCGACCAGTTCGGGCTTTACGCGAATCTGCATTCCCAGCCTTCGCCTGACCAGAAGGTGCAGTTGATGCGCAAGGATATTGGCATCGATCTGGTGCGCGATAACGGCAATCAGATTACGGCCTTCAACGTTTCCTATACCTCACGCGATCCGCAGGTGGCGCAGCGGGTGACCAGCGAGTTGACCAACCTGTTCATCAACGAGAATCTGGAAGTGCGGCAGCAGCAGTCGGAAGACACCACAAAATTTCTCGAAGGCCAACTGGAGACGGCGCGGAAGACACTGTCGGATCAGGAAGAAAAAATTCGCGAGTTCAAGGGGCAGCACGTCGGAGAGTTGCCGACGCAGGTGGGAAGCAACCTGCAGATTCTCTCCGGCCTGCAGTCGCAGTTGCAGACCGAAGAAGATGCGCTGAACACCGCCAAGCAGCAGCGTGTCTATCTGGAAACTCTGGTGAATCAGTACCGGACCCTGCAGGGATCGTCGCAGGGATCGAAGAGCGAGAGCGGCGGCAGCGCGACGGTGGGATTGCCGGCGATCGACGAAGAGTTGGACAAGCTGCGGGCGCAACTGGCCGACCTCAGCTCGCACTACACCGACCGCCATCCTGACGTGCGTAAGGTGAAGGAACAGATCGCCAAAACGGAGAAGATGCGGGACCAATTGGTCGCCAGCCTGAAGGCCAAAGCCGCGGCGGCGCAGGCCGATCCCAACGCGGCGACGGCGGAAGCGAGTGAGTCGCACGATCCTTCGTCCCCGATGGCGCAGTTGCAGGGGCAAATACAATCTAACCGCGTGGAAATTGCCAACCGCGAGCGTTCGGTGACGGACTTGAAGGCCAAGGTGGTCGACTACCAGGGACGGCTGAATCAGGAGCCGGTGCGGGAGCAGCAACTTGCCGACCTGACGCGCGGCTACGAGCAGTCCAAAGCGAATTATGACGACCTGCTGAAGAAAAAGAACGAATCCGCAATGGCCACCAGCATGGAGTTACTGCAGCAAGGTGAGCGCTTCCGTGTCATCGATGCTCCCAGTCTTCCCATCAAGCCCGACTTCCCTAATCGCCTGAAGTTCTGCGCCATCGGCCTGGGCATCGGACTTATGCTGGGCGTGGTGGTAGCGGGCGCCTTCGAAGTTCTGGATGAGCGCATTTATGACGAGAAGCAGCTGCAGAAGCTGCTGCCGGTGCCGGTCATCTCGGAAATTCCGGCATTGGTGGAACCGGCGGACTTGCGAATGGAAAGCCGGCGGTTGTGGCTGGGATGGGTGACAGCGGCTTTCGTATCGGCTACGATCTTGCTGGGCTCGGCCCTGAGTTATTTGCGCGGCTAGCGATAAAACTCAATGTATAAAGCCTTTTACAGTCTGAAGCGCAATCCCTTTGAGATTACGCCCGACCCTTCGTTTCTGTTTGCGACGCAACGGCACAACGAAGCTTTGGCCGCGCTTTATTACGGCGTGCGGCGGCACAAGGGGTTTGTAGTTCTCACCGGAGAAGTGGGGACGGGAAAGACTCTTCTGCTGCGCTGCCTGCTGCAATTGCTCAAGCAGAGCGACGATGTGAAGTACGCCTACGTGTTCAACGGGCGGCTCTCGCCGCTGGAATTTCTGCAATACATTACTGGCGACCTCGGACTGCCTGCTGCAGGCAAGAACAAGAGTGAACTGCTATTGCAGCTGGCGGGCTATGTGGTCGCACGCGGCGAGAAAAAGTTGACCACGGTGCTGGTGGTCGACGAAGCGCATCACTTATCGACGGACATTCTGGAAGAGATCCGGCTGCTGACCAACCTCGAAACCGCGGATGAGAAGCTGCTGCAGATCCTTCTGGTAGGTCAGCCCGAACTGGATGCAAAGCTGGACTCGGTGGAGTTGCGCCAGTTGAAGCAGCGGATCGCTCTGCGATCACATCTGGCTTCGCTAGATCTGAACGAGACCAAGGGCTATATCGAGCGCCGGCTGCAGCTGGCGGGAAGTCCGCGCGCTGCGCAGATATTTCCGACGGAAACGGTTGCGTTGGTGCATCGCTACTCGCAGGGAATTCCACGGCTGATTAATACAATCTGCGAGAACGCATTGATTGCGGCCTACGCGCGGCAGGCAGCCAGCGTGGCTCCTGAGATCATTGAAACCATCGCAAAGGATTTCCGGCTCGGAGTGCAGACGCCGACGCTGCAAAGGAAGAAAGCGCCCGACGAACTCGATTTCCGGAGAGCAGCGAAGACGTTGCTCGAACTGTACGCGCACCTGCAGGCGGAGCAGACGCGGGAGCGGGATGACGAGCTGGGAGCACGGCTGCCAACAGTGATTAAACAGTAGTGAATAAGCAGCGGTAAAAAGTAATACAACAAACGTAATACCTAAACATAGTTACCCAAACATAATTACTCAAACAATGAGCCACATATTTGACGCGTTGCAAAGGTCGGAAGCGGAACGCTCGGGGGAGAAATCGCCTCTGGCGGAACCATCCACGTTCGCGCTCGCGACTGAATTGCTTGAGATCGCGGAACGCAAACGGCGGGGCACAACTGCGCCGAGTGTCGCAGCCGCCCAAAACCCCGCTGATGCTTTGGAACAGTTCCCCTCTTTGCCGGTTTTGATATCGCCCCACAGCCGGCTGGTTGCGATCGGGGAAGAAGAGAGTCTGGGGGCGGAAAAATTCCGTTTCCTGGCGGTGAAGTTGCGGCAGCTTCGGCAAAGCCGTCCGCTGAAAAAGGTCTTGATTACCAGCACCATTCCCCAAGAGGGCAAGAGCACGGTAGCCGCCAACCTGGCCTGCACCCTGGCCCGAAGAAAACAGCATAAAACGCTGCTGATTGAAGGCGATCTGCGCCGGCCGACCCTGGCCCAGAAGTTCGGCTTGGGCAGGGTTGCGGGCTTAAGCGAATGGCTGCGGGGTGAAACCGAAACCATGAACGTCTACCGGCTGGACGCGCTGGGATTGTGGGTTCTGCCAGCGGGCAACGCACCAGAAAACCCGCTGGAACTGATGCAGTCCGGCAAGCTATCCCCCACCATGGAGCAATTGACAGCGTGGTTCGATTGGATCATTATCGACTCTCCCCCGGTGCTGCCTTTGGCCGACACCAGCATGTGGGCTCGTCTCGCAGACGGAATACTGCTGGTTACGCGAAAGAGCATCACCGAAAAGCAGCAGCTGAAACGCGGCCTGGAAGCGATCGAACGCGGAAAACTTCTGGGCGCATTGGTGAATGGTTCCACCGATACAGCGCACAGCGACTACTATCAACGATACGGCCCGGCCGCATCGTCCCCCGAGTTCCCCCATTCGAAGAAGTAATTGATCGCAGACAAGGCGTCTGACGCCTTCAGATTCTTCACAACTCCTCCAGGCAAGTAAACGAAGCCCTTTGCTTTTTCGCTGGCCCTGTTTTCCGAAAAAGCAAACCAGGCAGAGGGACACAATGAACATACGGCGCACCACTACGAAACTTCTGAGTCCACGCGCGGCCGGACCGGCATCGGCTGCAAGCTATACAACTTTGCGGGAGGAAGACTTTCTGCGTGTGATCTGGCATGAAAGGAAGCGGGCGGAACGCTCGAACAAGCCTTCCGTGCTGATGCTGATCGAAATGGAAAACCAATTTCCTTTCGAGAAGAACGGCGAAGCCCTGAAAAAAATCCTGTCGGCGCTGACGGCGACGACCCGAGAGACTGATGTAACGGGCTGGTATAAGGACGATTGCGTGGTGGGCGTGATGTTCACCGAAATCAGCTTCGACGAAAGAAGTTCCATTGTGACCACGGTGATGAACCGCGTGAGCGAGGCTCTGCGCAGCCGCTTGAGCGCGCGGCAATTCAACCAGGCGAGTATTTCCTTCCATGTGTTTCCCGAAGAACACGACGAGCGCACTTCGCCGATGCCGGGCACGCCAGCTCTTTATCCTGAACTGGTGGCGCGTGACGAGGCGGAGAGGCTGGTACAAGGGTGAAGGCAACCGTCCTGATTGCGACCACGTCGCGCTGGTTTCCGACGGCGCGGCTGGCGATGGCTCTGGCCCATGCGGGGTGCGCGGTGGACGCTGTCTGTCCCGCCGGGCATCCGCTCGTCAGGATGGGCGCGGTGCGCCAAACTCATCCCTACCGTGGCCTCATGCCATTGAAGTCGTTCGCGGATGCGGTGGCGGCGACGAAGCCGGACTTCATTCTTCCCGGCGATGACTTGGCTACCCGTCACCTGCACCGCCTCTACGATCAGGCGAGGCAAGGAGGCGGAGAAAACGGAAGAGAGTTGGGAATGCTGATCGAGCGTTCGCTCGGCGCACCCGAAAGCTTCCCCGTGGTCTATGCCCGGACTGCATTTATAAGTCTGGCGCGGAAAGCAGGCGTCCGCGCTCCCAGAACTGAGGTCATCGCAAATCTGGAGGACCTCAGGAAATGGGCTGTTCAGTTTGGATTTCCGACGGTATTGAAGGCCAATGGCACATCGGGCGGAGATGGCGTCCGGGTAGTCCATAACCTCGAAGAGGCGGAAGACGCCTTTCATGCGTTGCAATCTCCCCCGCCGTTGGCGCGCGCGGTCAAACGGGCCTTGGTGGATCAGGACAAGACGTTGATCTGGTCGGCGCTGCGGCGGCATCGGTTCGTGGTGAATGCACAGGAATACGTGACAGGACGTGAGGCAACCAGCGCGGTCGCTGCCTGGCAGGGGAAGGTCCTAGCCAGTCTGCATTTCGAAGTGATCCACAAGCGGGACGCGGCCGGACCCTCGAGCGTGGTGCGCCTGATCGAGAATGCGGAAATGTCCGCCACGGCCGAAACCATGGTGCGCCAGCTGAATCTTTCCGGCCTGCACGGATTTGATTTCATGGTGGAGTCGGACAACGGAAACGCGCACCTGATCGAAATCAATCCCCGCGCCACCCAGGTTGGACACCTGGCACTGGGGCCGGGACACGACCTGCCCGCAGCTTTGTACAGCGCCCTGTCGGGGAATCCGTTGCAAGCGGCCGCGAAGGTGACTGACAACGACATCATTACCTTGTTCCCGCAAGAGTGGATGAGGGATCCGGCGAGCCCGTTCTTGCTGTCGGGCTATCACGACGTTCCCTGGGAAGAGCCGGAGTTGATTCGGGCCTGCGTCGAAAGACGCTGGAAGCCGACACTTCGCTCCGCTGCAAAAGATCCGGCGCAGAGTCTTTCGCCGGTGAGGGCTCCACGCATATGACACCTCCTACAAATAACCGCCTCGTGCGCACCGGCCTGCAGAGCCGTCATTACCTGCAGCATCAGGCTGTTCCTGCCCCGGTGAATGGCGAGGTACGCCGCAGCCCGAGGAAACCCGTTCGAGTGATGAAGTTTGGTGGAACGTCGGTGGGCGACGCCTCCGCGATCAAAAAGGTCGTGGAAATCATTCTCAGTGCGGCTCGGGAGAGTCACGTGGTGGTTGTGGTCTCGGCCATGAGCGGGGTGACTAACAAACTGGTCGCCGCCTCAAACCAAGCCGAGACGGGCGACTACCAGACGGTCGCGGCAACTTTCGCGGAGCTGCGCCAGCAGCACGAGGCGACCGCCGACGCATTGATCCATTCGGCTGCGGAGCGGAGTCGCATTCGCCGCAAAGTAGAAGAGATTGTTCAGGAAGGCGACCGCCTGTGCCAGGGCACAATGCTACTGGGCGAGTTGACGCCGCGCACCAGCGATGCCATTTCGAGTCTGGGCGAGCGGCTTTCCGCACCTCTCGTCGCCGCGGCGCTGGCCGAGCACGGCGTTGTGAGCCAGGCGATCGAAGCCACCGAATTGGTAGTTACCGATTCCTGCCACGGCTCCGCCGATCCGTTGATGGATCTGACGCGGGAGCGCTGCCAGAGCAGTCTGCACCCGCTTCTGGATCAGGGCATCGTTCCGGTCGTGACCGGTTTCATTGGCGCAACGACGGACGGCGTACTTACGACTCTTGGACGCGGTGGTTCGGATTATTCGGCAACGATTCTGGGTGCGGCCTTGAATGCAGATGAAGTCATCATCTGGACGGATGTGGACGGCCTGCAGACAGCTGACCCGCGTCTTGTAGCCGGGGGACGAACGATTCCGGAAATTTCCTATCGCGAAGCGGCCGAGCTAGCCTACTTCGGCGCCAAGGTATTGCATCCGAAAACGCTGCGCGCGGTCATGCAATGCGGCATTCCGCTGTGGATTCGAAACACCTTCGCGGCGGAGTTGCCCGGCACGAAGATTACGCCGGCCGGACCGCCTAGCGCCGCCGGAGTAAAGGCGCTTACCGCCATCAGTGACGTGGCCATGATCACCGTCGGTGGTCCCGGCTTGGCTGGTGTGCAGGATGTTCTGGGCCGCACCTTCCGCACGGCTGCGGCGGTGCGCGCCGATGTACTGTTGATCTCGCAGGCCTCTTCGCAGAATGATCTGTGTCTGGTGATTGCCTCTGCACTCGGCAAGGACATGGTGGAGGCGCTGCGTCACGAATTTGCCCACGATCTTGCCCATGAAACCACGCACGAACCGGCGAAACACATTGTGCTCGATCTGAGTGTTGCCATGGTGACGGTGGTCGGGCAGAACATGCGATCGGTTCCTGGAGTGGTGGGGCGCACCTTCGGAGCGCTGGGCCGGGAGAATGTGGACATCATCGCGATTGCGCAAGGCGCTACGGATTGCACGATTTCATTCGTGGTCGCGAAAAGGGACGTAAAGACGGCGCTGGCTGGCATCCATCAGGAGTTCCGCCTGGGGAGCCCGCAGCGTACACAGGGGACTGACACTATCGCGGAAAACGCGATCGACGAGACGGAGAATTATTATCCGCCGTGCGCGGCGGACGAGGCCGTCCGCCAGCCGGAACCCTAGACAGATGGAAGCCGTTAAACATTTAATCGGCACGAGTGAAACTTGTGCCCTTCCCGAAACAAAAACTTCTCCCCCCGCTGCACCTATTCAAAAAATGTCAAAACTAACTGGTAACTCATTCGGTGCTTCCGCGGGCACGAGCGGAGCGGCGGTAGGGAGACAAGTTGTGAAGTTGAACCGATCGAATATGTCTTTGCGTTCTCCGCAGGGCCGGCCCACGCCGGGGCAAACCTTCAGCGTCCTGAGCGAGGAGCCCTTTCATCGCATGATTGCGCTGGAGAGAAAGCGCACCGAACGCTCGGGAAATCCGTTCGTGCTCATGTTGCTGGACGCGGGAAGCTGCCTGCCCTCCGATACAACCGGGAATGTGCTGAGCAAAATCCTGTCTGCGTTGTCGCTCGCGTCGCGGGAGACCGATGTGACCGGCTGGTACAAAAACCACTCCATCATCGGAGTGCTGTTCACCGACATCAGCGCCGAAGAGCGGGAGTCGATTGTCGGTACGATGATGAGCCGGGTCAGCGAGACTCTGCGCAACAATTTGAGCCTCGAGAAATTCAGCCAGGTCAGCATGTCCATGCACATTTTTCCGGAGACCTGGGATCACGAAGGTACGCACGGCAATCCGACGCTCTACCCTGATTTTGTACACCGCAACCGGGCTCAGAGATTCGGCCTTATGGTGAAACGAGGCATCGACATCGTGGGCAGTGCGGCGGCTCTAATCGCGTTGTCTCCGGTTTTCCTGGTGGTCGCCGTGCTTGTGAAACTCAGCTCCGAGGGACCGATACTTTTCCGGCAGGAGCGCCTGGGGCAATTCGGGAAATCGTTCACATTTCTGAAGTTCCGGTCCATGTATGCGAACAACGACCGCAAGATCCACCAGGAGTTCATGAAGCGCGTCATCAAAGGCGATCATGATGGCCGGGCAGAGGGCGGAGGCAAGGTTTATAAGATGACCAACGACCCCCGCATCACCAGGATCGGATCGCTTCTGCGGCGGACCAGTCTGGACGAACTCCCGCAATTTATTAATGTGCTGCGCGGGGATATGTCTCTGGTGGGTCCGCGGCCGCCGATCGCCTACGAATGCCACGAATATGACCTCTGGCATCGCCGCCGGGTGCTCGAAGTCAAGCCCGGAATTACCGGCCTGTGGCAGGTACGGGGCCGCAGCCGGGTGCGCTTTGACGACATGGTGCGCCTGGACCTGCAATATGTGCGCACGTGGTCGGTGTGGCTGGATTTGCAAATCCTGGCACAAACCCCGGGAGCCTTGTTCAGCGACGACGCCTTTTAATCGCTCAGTCCTCGATCAGAGTTCTGCCTGATCGTCACGTCCATGCATTTTTTGCTTCATACCCTTGTAGTTGTAGTTGAGGAGAGAGACCCTGACCGCGACGTCTGTAGTTGAATGCCGGAGCCAAGCAGAACCGATATCAGCGAAGGATGAGCCCAAAATCGCTCATTGCATCGAGCCGTTGCAGGATCGGCGCTGGGATGAATTGGTGCGGAGGCATCCGCGAGCTTCCGTTTTTCACTCGGCTGCATGGTTAACTGCACTGTCCCGCACTTACGGCTACCAGCCTGTCGCCTACACCACGTCGCCCGCGGGACAGGATATAGAGAACGCTTTGGTGTTTTGCCCGGTAGAAAGCTGGTTGACCGGACGGCGGCTGGTTTCACTGCCTTTTTCCGATCACTGCGAGCCGCTGGTGAATAGCGGCGAAGAATTGGAAGTTCTGGCAGGCGCGCTGGCGCAAAAAACCAGCCAGGAGCAGTGGCGCTATTTGGAACTACGCCCGCTGCGGCCGTTTACCCTGATTACGCCGCTTCGGCATACGCAAGTGGCCTATGCTTTTCACCAGCTCGATCTGGAGCCGAGTCTTGATACCATCTTCAGAAATTTTCACAAAGACTCGATCCAGAGGAAGATTCGGCGTGGCGAACGCGAAGGTCTGAGGTATTGCGAGGGTGCGACACCTGAACTGCTCGACCAATTTTACGGACTAGTCAAAGTTACCCGGAAGCGCCACAATCTGCCGCCGCAGTCGCGAAGATGGTTCAGTAACCTGCTGGAGTGTTTTGGGGAAACCTTAAAGATTCGGGTGGCGTATAAAGGCGACCGTCCGGTGGCTGCGATGTTGACCCTCCAGCACAAGGACACACTGATTTATAAGTACGGCTGTTCTGATGCCCGGTTCAACAATCTGGGGAGCATGCACCTGCTATTTTGGAAGTCCATTCAGGAGGCGAAGACTAAGGGGCTGCGGGTTTTGGACTTCGGACGAACCGATGCCGGACAGCAGGGGCTGATTACCTTCAAGAACCGCTGGGGAGCGGAGCAATCGGTGCTTACTTATTCGCGGTTTGGAGCGGCTGAGAAGTCGACTCACATTTTCGATCTGTCGGCCAGCCAGTGGAAAAGGAAGGCGACAACATTCGCGCTTTCGCACTTATCGCCCCGCGTGCTCTCGGTCATCGGACAGATTGTGTACCGGCATATTGGATAAGCAGTTTGGAACCATTCCGGGAAACTTGGTGGGCTTCCCGGACCAAGTTGGGCATCCAAAAGGTCAAGCCCCTCAATGATTTCCGCGTGCTCTTGGTACAGGTCCGATATATGCCCTTGTGTGTCCTTGGCCGGAGTTTTGAGGCGGTATACCCTGTTCTCACACTTGCAAAAACAAGCGTGAGATTCTTTACAGGGGACCCCCCAGCCATGAATCGTTGGATTCGACTTGCCCTTCTCATGTTGACGGTCAGCTTGGTAATCAACGGAAGCGCTTCGGCGGCGACGTACTATATTGCGGCCAATGGAAGCGATTCGAACAGCGGAACGGCAAAAACATCGCCCTGGCTGCATGCGCCCGGGATGCCGAGCTGCACCGGTGCCTGCGCGGCGGCAAGCCCGAAACCGGGCGATCAATTCATCTTTCGGGGCGGCGATACCTGGCATTACGGAACGGGATCTCCCCTGGTGGGCGGAACCTGGAGTTGGACGAAGAGCGGCAGCAGCGGCAGCCCGATCTATATTGGCGTCGACCAGAGCTGGTACTCGGGGTCGTCGTGGGCGCGTCCGATACTGAACGGCGACAACCCCTTGAGCACGTCGTTTGTTTCCAATTGCACCTACGCCCGTGCCAGCGACGTGGTGATGCTTAATGCCAGCTATATTACTTTCGATAATTTTGAAATGAAGGGTATCTGCTGGACTTCGACGGCGGCGAATATTGCCGCGATGTGGGATATTCCCGGCGGCACTAATACCAACATTATTTTTTCCAACAATTATTGCCATGGCTGGACGATGCCCAGTTCGGCCGCGGATAATTTTCCCTGCGTCATTACATTCGGCGGCGGCAATCTGAACGACGCCTGGCAGTTTGCTTACAACGTTTTTGACGGCTCGGACAGCCCGCACTTCCCGGTTGGCGACACCACAGACTGTCAGTACGCCGGGCTCAATACCGCAGGCTGTGCCAGCGGCCAGGGAATCAACGGAAGCCACTCCTGGGATATGCACGGCAATGTATTCCGCTATCTAGGAAATGCGGTCGTTACCGGGAATTGCCACACTGTGCACGACAACCTTTGGGAGTACATCTACAACACGTACTCGGGCGTGCCGAACCCGCAGCACCCAAACCTGATGAACTGCCTGGGCGGAGTCACGGGCGATCCGCTGTATTTTTACAACAATGTCATTCGGCATACCTACATCAACGAGAATTTTTACCTGCCGGTGCGAACCAACGCCTACATCTTCAACAACGTGATGTATGACAACATGAATTCGGTGTTCGGCGTTTTAGCAGCGGGCTGCTTCCGCATCAACGCGGTTTCGAATAGCGCAGCTTCGCAGAATGTCTATATTTACAACAACACGATGGGAGACGCGAGCTGCCAGTTTATCTTCGCGAATGCCAACGCTCCGCTTACCAGCTTCAATGGTACGGGTAACTTTGAGAACAATCACTTCATCGGGTTTTCGCCGGGTGCGCTTGCCAGCACCTACATCATCAATTCGGGCGTAACTGCGTCCATCAAAGACAACGGAGACGAGATCTTCCAGACAACCGCGGTGGCCAACACCCAAGGCTACACGGCCACCAACGAGTATTCGCCAACCTCGGCTAGCGGCGCGACGGTCGGGGCGGGAGCCGATCTGTCGACTTCGTGCGGCACGTTCTCGACCGACTCCGAGCTCTGCGGCGGCACCAGCGACGGTGTGGTCATACAGGACAGCGACGGCGGAGAAGCAGCGAACTTCCCGGCTATCACCATGATTCCGCGCCAGAGTTCATGGGACGCGGGCGCTTACCAATTCGGCGCTTCGTTGCCCACACCGCCGACCGGTCTGTCGGCGCAGGTGCAATAACGGCTCAATTCACAGGCGTCCATAGTTTCTGAATATCGTTCCGAGCGCCGTTCTCATTTGTCCGCAAAATTATCCACTCTAGCCATGCTGCGGCCGGGCACCCCGGCCGCTTCTCTAAATTTTTGAAAGTCTAAGGAATGACATTGCTACGCACCTGTCGAAAAAGTGCCTTCCGCGTGCTCCAGAGAATGGGAGTGCACGTAGTTCCGAACCATTTCTACGCGCCCGTTCCCGATACGCAAGGCATTTCGGAGGAGTATTGGAAGCGTCCGTCCAGTATGGTCGGGGTCGACTTGAACGAAGCCGGACAACTGGCGCTGCTGGAGAGCTTTCGCGGAAAATACCAGCCGGAGTTTGGTCAGTTCTCGAATCCCCAACCTCCGTCCAACGGGGCTTCGCTGCTGAGCGGGTCCTTCAACTCGGTGGATGCGGAAATCCTCTATTGCATGATCCGGCATTTCCGGCCGAACACGGTAATCGAGATCGGTTCGGGTAATTCGACGCGCATCTCGTCCACGGCACTCCTGAAGAATGGCAGAGAGACGGGCGCGCAGGCGCAGATGATCGCGATCGAGCCTTATCCGAGCGCCGAGATCGAGAAGGGATTTCCCGGGCTCACGCGGCTGATCAAATCCCCGGTGCAGTCAGTGCCGCTCGCGGAGTTTGAAAATCTGCGGGAGAACGACATCTTATTCATCGACAGCAGCCATGTTCTGAAGGAAGCGAGTGACGTCCAGTTCGAATACCTGGAGATTGTTCCGCGGCTGAAGAAGGGCGTGATCGTTCACTTCCATGACATCTTCCTGCCCGCTCCGTACCCGAGGTCGTGGGTGGTGGAGGATCTGCGCTTCTGGAACGAACAATATATTCTGCAGGCGCTGCTGGCCTTCAACACCTCCTTTGAGGTGCTTTGGGCTGGCAGCTTCATGAACAGCAAGCACCCGGAAGCTCTTGAGGGAGCGTTCCCTTCCTATCGCCGCAACGAAACCGCGCCCGGAAGTTTCTGGATCAGAAGGATCCGCTGATATCACCAGCGGCTTCGAGCTTACAGAAAATCAGGGTTGTAATAAAAAAAGCTAGTCCGTGGAACCTGGTCACCTAAAATTCGGCGGAGGCGTGGCAGCAACGGTCCTGCACCCGGCGGTGCTCGCGCTGACGCTGGTTGCCGGGATTTTGATCTGCATCTGGCCGCGGAAGAAGGCACTGGCAGCATTCCTGACGGCCGCGATCCTGATTCCGATGGATCAGGTTCTGCTGATCGGCCCGGCGCATTTCCCGATGTTGCGGCTGCTGGTTCTGTTTGGGATCGTGCGCATGGTGCGGGGGAAGGCCGGCTCGAAGGCGAAGATATTCAGCGGCGGACTGAACAAGATCGATATCTTTACCATCCTGCTGACAATTTTTATCGCGGTCAACGGAATCTTGTTGTTCCAGGCATCCGGGGAAGTGATCAACCAGTTGGGGAACGTATACACCGTCTTCGGTGCATACTTCCTGCTGCGCTTCCTGATTCGCGACGAAGAAGACGTTCTGCATGCGATGCGGACTTTGGCCTGGGTGGCAGCCTTTGTTGCCGTGGTGATGACCTACGAGGTTATGACCGGGCATAACCCGTACGCAATGCTCGGAGGCGCGCGGGCTTTTGTTTATTCGTCTCTGGCGGCGCGGGACGACCGCTTTCGCGCGCAGGGTCCGTTTGGCCATTCCATTCTGGCGGGAACATTCGGCGCGATCGTGATGCCCTTGTTCGTGGCCTTGTGGTGGAAGGGCAGGAAATACCGCAAGCTGGCGGTGGTGGGAGTGGTTTCAGCAACCGTGATTGTGCTGTCCTCGAACTCGAGCACCCCGGTGCTGGGGTACGCGGCCGGGATGGTGGCTCTGTGCATGTGGCCGATTCGCCAGCGGATGCAGATGATGCGGTGGGGGATTGTGCTGATCCTGGTCTCGCTGCACATGGTGATGAAGGCACCAGTCTGGAACCTGATCGCCCGGATCGATATCACGGGGGGATCGTCGGGCTGGCACCGCTATATGCTGATCGACCAATGCATCCACCATTTTTGGGATTGGTGGCTGATCGGTGTAAAAGACACGAGCGCCTGGGGCTGGGACATGTGGGACACGGCCAACCAGTATGTGGCGACCTGCGATAATTCCGGACTTCTCCCCTTCATTTTCTTTGTGGCGGTCCTGGTCTACGGATTTAAGTACCTGGGACGAGCCCGGCGCGCCGCCAGCAGGGACAAGAAGAGAGCACTCTTTATTTGGGCGATGGGCGCGGCCTTGTTCGCCAACGTGGTGTCGTTCATCGGCATTTCCTATTTCGATCAAACCGAGGTGGTGTGGTATTGCTTCCTCGCCATGATTCCGGTGGTGGCGCTGGCGCAGCGGAAAAAGGAGTTGAAACCGGTGGAACCCGAGGTTCTGCCGGAGACAACAAACTTGGTTGAAACAGAGACAGAGATGACCTGGCCGCTCGCGGAAGAATCGGTTCGTACAAGTTCATTATGACGACTACTGTTGACAGCGCTCCGGCCAGCACGGAGCCGAAGGTGATTACGAGTTCCAGCCCGAAGCTCGCGGCCAGCATTGGAACTAATACCATCTTCGGCATCATCCTGGGAGGTACGCAGGTTTCCACCCGGCTGATCACGATTCCAATCGTGATCGCTCACCTCGGCTTGGGGGGATACGGTATCTGGTCGATCATTATGACCACGGCCGCCTACATGCGCTTCGGAACGGTGGGAGTCAAGTCCGCCTTTCAAAAGTATGTAGCGGAGGCGACCGGCACCGGAGACTACACCAACGCGAGCCAACTGCTCAGCACGGGCTGCGCTGCCATACTTACTTTATCGGTCGTCGGGTTAATCCCGATCGCGTTTTTTTCGCATGCGCTCGCCCAAGCTGCCGGAGTGCCGCTACAGTTTCTGAAAGAGACCAGCAGTTCGATTTCCGTGCTGGCTTTGATCATGGTCATGGCGAATGTAGGCGCCGTGTTTGAAGCGGTCATCATGGGCGGCCACCGCATCGATATTGCGCGACGATTCGGGATTGGGTTTGCGATTGCGGAAGCGATCGCGATTGTCGCATTGCTGCATTTTGGCCATGGGTTGCTGGCCATGGCGTCGGTGATGGGAGCTTCGGAGCTGGCCTACGTGGTGTGCTGCTTTGCCGCTTCGCGCCGGGTGGTGCCGCAAATTCATATCGCAATGCGGCACATCAGGAAGAGCGTGTTGCGTGAGCTGTTCCGGTTTGCGGGCAGCTACCAACTGGTCAGCGTGCTGCAGGTTCTCTACGCCGCGATTCTGCCCGTCACCATGCTGCATGCATTTGGGGTGGACTTCGCCGGCATTTACGCGCTCTGTCTCCGGCTCATCAATCCAGCGCAGATGTTGCAGGACGCATTCCTGCTTTCGATTCTTTCCGGCGGCTCCATGGTTTACGCGTCGGGGGCGATCGAGCGGATGGGAAATCTGCTGCACAAGTCTTTCAAGGTAACGATGGCATTTGCCCTGATTCCACTCTCGCTGATCGCGTGCTTTGGCGCAACCATCATCTTCGCCTGGACCGGACAGAATGCACCGCAGTTCAGAACGGCGCTGGCGCTGGTGGCGCTGGCGGGAGTTTTCCAGGCAGTTTCGGTTCTGGGACTGGTTCTGTATCGCATTTCAGGCAGCGCTGTGCTCGATAACCTCCGGCAGGTTCTGGTTATCGTCACGCTGCTTGCGGTCACGATGTTCGCGCACCGCATCGGATTCTACGGCGTCCTGGGCGGGCTGGCGTTTGCGGAGATGCTGGGCATGCTCTTCATGGTCTACGCGGTGGCCAAGACCTTTCACGTATTCCGTCCCCAGACGCTGCTCTCCGATTTCTACAAAGTGGTGATTTCGACTGTGGGAATTGTCGCGGTGGGAGTGGCAGCAAGTTATATTCCGCTGCCGATCAGTTCGCCGCGTATGTTTGCCGCCGTGCATGCTGCCCTAATTTTTGGAGCTTGCGCTCTGGCACTGTGGCCGGCGCTGCGGCTGACTGGGTTCGTGACCGCCAGTGATAGTCAAACTGTGTTGGGCGTCTTAATGCCGCGGCGCGGGATGCGCGTGCGTGCGCAGAAGCCGGCCTTTGAAGCTGTCGATTAGTTCAAGCGAAAGGTGAGTAGATCCTAATGAATGCATCGAACACTTTGGTCGATCCCGAGATGGCAGTGACCGCGCAGGAAGAGGCCGGTCCGCAAGCCGTGACTTGTGAGATCTGCGGCGGGGAGCAACTCGTCGATTTGCTGATGGCTCCCGACAGGTTTCATCTGCGCACGGAGGTGTACCGGCTGGTGCGCTGCGAGTCGTGCCGCGGAGTCTCGCTTGCGGACCCGCCGAAGCCTGAGGAGATGGGACGCCACTATACCGAGGACTACCACAAAGCGATCGTCGCCGGGGGAGAGTGGGCGGGCGCTCGCCGCTGGAAAGACCAGGTGAAGATGATTTCGCAGCACAAATCTGGAGGAGCCATTCTTGATATCGGATGCAGCTCCGGCGGATTTCTGGGCGCGATGAAGGGACCGAGCTGGAAGCTGTACGGAATCGAGATGGAGGAATCGACGGCCGAGCGGGCGCGGGCAATCACAGGTGCTGAGGTTTTCGTGGGAGACGCGGTTGCGGCTCCGTTCCTTCCGGCGAGCTTTGATGTGATCACCGCCTTCGATCTTCTGGAGCATGTTTATGCTCCGCGCCAGTTCCTGGCCAAAGTGCTGGAGTGGCTGAAGCCCGGCGGCATCTTCTATGCCATGATGCCGAACATCGATTCCTGGGAGGCGCGGCTGTTCGGGTCTTACTGGTATGGTCTTGAGCTGCCGCGGCATTTATCCCACTTTTCTCCGGCATCGATTCGTTACGTCATGACCGAGCTTGGGTTCGAGGAAGTCAGCGTGGGGACACCGAAAGTTTCCTATCTGGAGCGCAGCACGGGATACGTCTGCTCCAGCCTGCTGGAAAAATTTGGTTTCGAGGCGACACCCCAGTCCAGGCCCAAACCGCGAAGTTTGCCGATGAAAGTCGTATCCAAGGGATTCCGCGTGGCGGTGGCGGCGCCGTTTGCGCAACTTGCATCCGTGGCGGGAGAAGGACCGTGCATGGAAGTGGTTTTCAGAAAACCCCAACGCTGATCTTTATTCGGATCTTCAACGGCCCGAACCGCCCGAACAACCTATGATTTCAGTCATCATTCCCGCGCACAATGAGAGTTCGGTCATCGGCCGAACTTTAAAGGCGATCCTCGAGGGTGCGGAGAAGGACGAGCTGGAAGTGATTGTCGTTTGCAACGGATGCACCGACGACACCGCGTCTGTGGCCGGCGGTTTCGGAGCGCCGGTGCGGGTCGTTGAGACCAGCGTCGCGGGCAAAGCTCACGCGCTGAATCTGGGTGATCAAGCGGCACGCGGCTTCCCGCGCATCTACACGGATGCCGACGTGGTCATCAACATGCAAGCGATACGAGGGTTAGCGCAGCGTTTGGAACGAGGAGATGTGTTGGCGGTAGCTCCGACTCCGGCTTTCGATCTGGCGGGTTGCTCGTGGGCGGTTCGCGCCTGCTATGAGGTTCGAGCACTTCTGCCTTCGGCGCAGGAAGGGATTGGCGGTTCGGGCGTGTATGCCTTGTCGGAAGCCGGGCGCAAGCGCTTTGGCGAGTTTCCCCGGCTGACTGCCGACGATGGTTATGTCCGCATCCACTTTCAACCGGGAGAACGGGAAACGGTTGCTTCCGCAACGTCGACGGTGTTTCCGCCGAGAACGATGAAGGATCTGCTCGCTACGAAGACGCGGGCCCATTATGGGTCATTTGAACTGGCCAGCCGCTTTCCCCAACTCTGGCGGAACCGGGGTGAGAGAAACCATCAATCGCTGCTTCGTTTATTCCGGGAGCCGCGGCTGTGGCCCCGGCTGGCGGTCTATTGTCTGGTTACGGCTCTCGCGAAGAACCGGGCCCAGAAGCGTCTTCGTGACGGAAACATTACGTGGGAGCGGGACAATACATCCCGCGCCATTGCCTAGCTATTTGAATTCCTTGCGCCATGAGCCGGGGAACTTACGATTCAAACTCAAACTTGGCATGCTCCGGCTGCCCCCAAAGTGAATTATGAATTTAATGAAAGATCAAGAGCTTAATCCCGAGACGGTTGTGGACCTTTCGATCGTCTGCGTCAACTGGAACTCGGTCGAGTATTTGCTCGAATGCATTCCGAGTATTTACGAGCACACACGGGGAATCTCGTTTGAGATTATTGTGGTCGACAACGCATCGCCTGCGGGCGATCCCAGCGTGCTGAAGCAGCAGTTCCCCGACATCGTTCTGATTCTGAGCAAGGAGAACCTGGGCTTTGCCGGGGCGAATAATCTGGGAGTGCGGCATGCGAAGGGAGAGTACGTCCTATTCCTGAATCCGGACACCAAGCTCGTGAGCCCGGCATTAACCACCATGCTGAGCGTGATCCGTTCCCTTCCTGACGCCGGCGTGGTGGGATGCAAGCTGCTGAATGGAGACATGACCATCCAGACCAGTTGCATCATGCTGTATCCAACCATTTTGAGCCAGTGTTTCGAGCTTGAGTACCTGCGGCTGCGCTGGCCAAAGCTGTGCGGAATCGGGCCGCTGTTTTCCGACGATCCGGCTCCGGCAAAGGTCCAGGCGATTTCAGGCGCTTGCATGCTGATGCGGCGCGAGGTGTTCGAGAGAGTCGGCATGTTCGCCGAAGACTACTTCATGTATGCCGAGGACGTGGACTTGTGCTATCAGGCGGAACGCGCCGGACTGACCAATTACTATGTGGGAAGCGCGACCATCGTCCACTATGCCGGCAAGAGCAGCGCGCCGGAGTGGCAAAACGTGATGAAGATGAAATCGGCAGTGCGATTTTGCGTGAAGAACTATGGGCGCGTGTACGGAGTGGCGTTCCGGATTGCGATGGGCTTCAATGCGGCCCTGCGCCTGCTCGTCATCGCGATTCTGTCCCCCTTCAGGAGAAGCTCGAAACAGAAAGAAGCTCTGAGATCAACCGGATCGAAATGGATCGCGACGATGAAGGCACTTCTATCACCGGCCGGATTGAGCAAGAACCCCCGTATCGCGCCGAAGAGCACCCCTGATCTTTACGAATCCAACGTCTAACATCTAAGGATCAAGAGCCTAAACCCCGCCAGGTGTTTTCAGTTCAAAATGAGTTTGGCCGGCCATTCCGGCCTGGCTGCGGAGCCCTCATCGGGCGAGACGGCGTAAAAATTTCTGCATTGATGGAGAGGAACTAGATCATGTTGAAGCGAGTCGTCAATTTGAGTGGAAGTTTGCTGGTCTGGGTATGGGACCGGCTACAGTCACGCGGAGGCTGCGTAGTACTGGCCTACCATTCAGTCACCTCCGAGCAGCGGGCTCAGTTCGCCCAGCAGATGGATGTGCTGGCCCGCAGTACAACGCCGATATCCGCCGCCATCGAAAGCCTGCCAGAGCAGGGTGGACGCTATGCAGCCGTTACCTTCGATGATGGGCTGGAAAACATAATCACCAATGCGTTGCCTGAACTCGCGCAAAGAAAGATTCCATCCACTCTGTTTATTGTGACGGAAGCGCTCGGGACCTATCCTAAATGGGAATACTTTGGCGGAGACGATCCCTCCCAGCAGAGAGTGATGACCGAACAGCAGCTTCGGCAACTGCCCTCTGAGCTGGTCACGATTGGATCGCATACGATGACCCATCCTGTGCTGCCCTCGGTGATGAACCATGATCAACTTCAGGAAGAGCTGGCTGGGTCGCGGACGAAGCTCGAAGGCATAGTAGGACGCGAGGTAAAGCTGTTCAGCTTTCCCTATGGAGCGTTCAGCGAAAGCGTCGTCGAGGGGTGTCGTGAAGCCTGTTATGATCGGGTTTTTACAGCTCTTCCGGAATTTGCCTTCACCCAGCCGAAGGAATTTGTCAGCGGGCGCGTCGGCGTCACACCTACCGATTGGCCAATCGAGTTCCGCTTAAAGCTGGCGGGAGCGTACCGCTGGCTCCCCTATGCGTTCGCACTGAAACGCAAACTGCGGTCGTTACTGCGTCCGGGCGGCGCGCCGGTGCTAAGCGCTCAAACAGGAGAAAAGAGAATCGCATGATTGCCATCACGGAAAATCAGGGTCGTATCATTCAGGTGCTTACCGAGGTCTTCCAAATGAAGAGCCTCGCGGTGCCGTCGCTCGATCCGGATACGGTTCTGGATCAGATCGGGCTCGAATCGCTGGATTTTGCTCAGGCGGTGATTCGCATGGAAGAGCTCACCGGAAAAGATCCATTTGCAACCGAAACAGAATTTCAAATTAAGACCCTCGCTGACCTTGCGGCTGTGTACGACTAATTCACCGTGTCTTAATCTAGTATCCCAATCTAGCTTCCCAATGCTGAACCGAATCCTTTTCGAAGAAATCATACCCGAGCAGCAACAGGCGGTGGTGACTCGCGAGTGCTCGACCACTTGGGCGGAGCTGCGGGCAGGAGCAGACGCAATTGCGGATAGCCATAGGGCGGTGACGCAGCGGCGAGTTGGACTATCGTTCCCGCCGACCGCCAACAGCTATGCTGCTTTGGCAGCATTCGACAAACTTGAGTGCGACGTTTTTCTGTTCGATGCTCATCTGCCTCTCGAAGAAACGCTGCGGCTCGCCACGAATCTTAAGTTGGGAGCACTGCTGGTTGCTTCCGGAGATGAGGAAGCTTCGAAATTTACCGCGCATGAGTTGCCGGATGAAGCAGCCTGGAGTGGGGCGGGCACAGTTACGATTCTGACTTCAGGAAGTACGGGAGCGCCGAAAGCGGCGAGGCACTCGTGGGAGGGCCTGGGCCGTCCGGTGCGGCAGGATTCGAAACATCCCGCGCCGCGATGGCTCCTGACTTACCGTCCCAATCTCTATGCCGGGTTGCAGGTGATGTTGCAGTGCTTCGCCAATCGAGGCACGTTGGCGGCGGCTGAGCCGGAGATGAATCCGCAAACGACGGCTCAGTTCATGCACGACGCGAAGGTGCAGTTCGTTTCTGCGACGCCTTCGTTTTGGCGGCGGCTTTTGATGTTCGCGGACCGGGATCTACTGCGGCGGATACCGATTCTACAAATTACGCTGGGCGGCGAAGCGGTTGATCAGCCGATTCTCGACCAGCTTCGGCAGCATTTTCCCGACGCACGGCTGGTGCACATTTACGCGACGACCGAACTGGGACGATGTTTTGCGGTGAACGATGGTATTGCGGGATTTCCATCGAGCTTTCTCAACCAGGCATTGTCGGATCAGGTCGAACTCAAGGTCGAAGGCGGAGAGCTTTTCGCGCGGTCTCCGAACGCGATGCGCATGTATGACCCGTACTCGTCAAACCGTCCGGGCGCGGGCGAGTGGTTTGCCACGGGCGATCTCGTCGAAGAAAAACAAGATCGCTTCTATTTCGTGGGACGCAAGTCGGACATGATTAACGTGGCAGGCAGCAAGGTGTACCCCATCGAAGTGGAGCGCACGATTCGCGCCATTCCTGGCGTTTCCGACGTGCGAGTTTTCGGCAAGCATTCTTCGATTGCGGGCGAGTTGGTAGCTTGCGAAATTGTGGCGGACGCAAATCAGAACGCTGAGGCTCTGAAGGAAACTGTTTTTCGCGTGTGCCGCTCGCAGCTTGCCAGCCCGCAGCAGCCCCGGATGATCAAGCTGGTGGAACGAATCGAAATTTCGCCCGCGGGCAAGACGCTCAGGACGAAGACTTCATGACGACCACGGCAGCGGCAGTCGATCGACATATCATCATCAGCGGTGGCAGCCGGGGACTCGGGAAGTCAATCGTTAGCGGGCTTTTGGAAAGCGGCTATCGGGTCAGCACATTCAGCCGGACAAAATCCGATTTTATCGATGGGCTCAGCGGAAACGAAAAATTCTTTTTTGCGACCGCCGACTTATCCGATGGGCCTTCGGTGGCGGCCTTTCTCAAATCGGCGCGCGCCGCGTTCGGCGATCCTTATGGTTTGATCAACTGTGCTGCAATTGCCGCCGACGGCGTGCTGGCGACAATGCCGGAGGAGACGATCCACAAACTTCTGGCGGTGAATGGAGAAGGCACGCTCCGGCTGACAAGGGCTGTGGTACGCAGGATGCTGGTGGCGAAAGCTGGCGGAGTGATTCTGAATATTTCGTCGATCAGCTCCATCCGTGGATTTCGCGGCATGTCAGTCTACGCTTTTACCAAAGGTGGCATGGATGCTTTCACTCGCGCATTGGCGCGAGAGTTGGGCGAGCAAAATATTCGCGTGAATTCGGTAGCTCCTGGCTACTACGATACCGAGATGAGCAAAGGACTGAACGATCATCAGAAAGAACAGATCCTGCGGCGCACGCCGCTGGGCCGGCTGGGCGTTCCAGAAGATGTGGTTGGTTCAGTTTTGTTTCTTTTGTCGGATAAAGCCAGCTTCCTGACTGGGCAAGTGCTGGTGATCGATGGGGGCAGCACGATCTAGTGAAGTGAGCGCAGGCCTTCACGGGCCGCGTGCAATCAGGAGAGAGTCGGAAGAGAGAGAGAGAGAGAGAGAGAGAGAGAGAAAGAAGAGAAAGAAAGAGAGAAAAGGCGCCGTTCGGAAATATGGCAGGTTTAAGGGCATTTGTTGCGGAAGATGTGCCGGCAGTATCGGATCTGGTATGGAAGGTATTGCACGAGCGGCAAGGCCCTTCGCCTGCCAGCCTGAAAACCTACTTTCAGGAATTGTTCCTGCAGAATCCCTGGCACGACGAGGGCATTGTTTCGCGCGTCTATGAAGACGGAGAAGGAAAGGTCCGAGGATTTTTCGGCGCGGTGCCGCGGCGGATGACGTTGCAGGGGAAACCGGTCCGCATGGCGTTCGGCAGCAACTTTGTGCTCGACCCGGAATGCAGAGCATCGATGGCGGCGATGCAGCTGGTGCGAACGTTCATGAAGGGCACGCAGGATGTTTCGATCACGGATTCGGCGAACGAGAACAGCCGCCAGATGTTGCGCAGTCTGGGATTCACCGTTGTACCTGTGTATAGCCTGTTGTGGGCGCGCCCGTTGCGGCCGTCTCTCTACGGCGTGCATGGTGTGACGCGGTTGAAAAAAAACAAACTTATGGCCACGCTCGGGGCCGTGGCGAAACCGGTGTGTAGCGTGGCCGATTCGGCTGCGGTGATGCTTCCCGGAAGTCCTTTTCGACAAGTGCGGCCCACGGCTACGACTGGTGAAGAACTCAGCACCGAAACCCTGCTGCAGTGCTTGCAGAGCATGCCCAGCAAGCAACTGCTGCTTCCGGAATACGATTTGAATTCTCTGGACTGGGTGCTGCAGTTCGTGACCAAAAGAAAAGCGCTCGGCGAGGTTCGGCGCGTTCTGGTCCGCGACAAGGATAAGAAAGCAATCGGCTGGTTCATCTACTACGTGGCGCCGGGCGCGGTCGGCGAAGTTTTGCAAATTGGATCCGACAGCCCGTCGGTTGGCAAAGTTCTCGATCATCTTTTCTATGACGCCTGGGAACAAGGTCTGGCTGGGCTTCATGGCCGGCTCGAACCTCAGTTCATGCAGGAGCTGACGCAGAGGTCGTGCTTTTTTCTGCGCAACGGAAGCTGGACGTTGGTGCATTCCAGCAAGCCGGAATTCCTTGGCCCGATCCAGAGTGGGGCAGCTTTTTTCTCGCGGCTGGATGGCGAATGGCCTTTTCGCGTGGATGCTAACCGGCTCGTCCACGAATCTTAGAAGCTTCTGAACCTCAGGCGCTAAAGCGCGGGTGTATTCCAGCGACTAGCGGCAACGAGTAAACTCGTGCCCTTCCCGTTCGTTGGTAGTGTCCTAGCGTCGAATCGAAAATGCGCAAGACAATGAGCACGGCCCTGGCGGCCACGATCGGACTGGCGGGCTCGGCCGTTTATTTTTCGCCGTGGTTGTGGCGGCGCTACCGGATGAATAGGGCACGGCAGGAAGTGGTGCGAGACCGAATCCTCGCGCTCACCTATGACGATGGTCCGAGCAGTGGGCTCACGCCGCAACTCCTCGACTTGCTGCGGAACCGCGGCGCACGCGCCAGCTTTTTTATGCTGGGCCGCCACGCGCAGCAACATCCAGAGATTGTCGATCGCGTGGCTCAGGAAGGGCATGACGTGGGCTGCCATTCCGACCAGCACCTTAATGCGTGGAAAGCTCTGCCCTGGGAGGCGGTCGCCGACATCGATGCGGGATATGAACGGCTTTCCGCGTGGATTGAACCCAAGGGAATGTTTCGTCCCCCGTACGGCAAGATGACGCTACCCACTTATTGGTCGTTGCGGCGGCGGGGAGCTCCGGTGTGGTGGTGGACGATCGATTCCGGGGATAGCCATGCCACTCTACCCAGCGCGAAACAAGTGACGGACCGGCTGCTCAGTGAGGGTGGAGGCATTGTTCTGATGCATGATCTCGCCCGGACCAAGCCAAGAGATGAGTTTGTCCTCGAATTGACCGGAACACTTCTGGATGTCGCGCAGCGCGAATCTTTCCAGATCAAGCCGTTGAGGGAACTATGCCAGTAACCGGACCTGTGGCGCAAACGCGCAAACGCGACAAAGTGTTGGCGGTGTGCTCCAGCGGAGGGCACTGGGTACAACTCCGGCGCGTAATCCCGGCGTTTGCTGGTGCCGATATTGTTTATGTTACGGTGCTGAAATCGTATCGTTCGCAGGTTCCTGAAAATAAGTTTTATACGGTGAACGACGCCACGCGCTGGAACAAGCTGGCATGGGTTACGCTGACCGCGAGGCTGGCTTGGATTATGGCCAAGGAAAGGCCGGCAGTGGTCATATCGACCGGTGCTGCTCCGGGATTTTTTGCGTTAATGATCGGACGCTGGTTCGGGGCGAGAACGATCTGGATCGATAGCATCGCGAACGTCGAGGAAGTTTCCATGTCCGGATCGCGCGTCGGCCGTTACGCCGATCTCTGGCTGACGCAATGGCCGCATCTGGCGCGGAGCGGCGGGCCGCACTACGCAGGGTCAGTTTTATGATTTTTGCCACCGTAGGATCACAAGAACCGTTTGACCGCCTGATTCGCGCCGTCGACGAATGGGCTGAGACGCGCGGCCGGACTGACGTTCTGGCACAGATCGGCGGCTCGACCTTCCGGCCCCGGCACGTCCAGTTCACCAAGTTTATGGATCCGGCGGAATTCGGAAAAGTGATGCGTGAGGCCAGCGTGATTGTGGCTCACGCAGGGATGGGATCAATCATCTCCTCGCTCGAATTGGGGAAGCCGATTGTTGTGATGCCGCGGCGGGGAGATTTGCACGAGACGCGTAATGATCATCAGGTGGCAACGGCAGAGCGGTTTGGCGCGCAAGGCAGAATCATCGTCGCGAACGACGAACTGGAATTGCCGCAGAAGCTCGATCTGGCCCTTCGCGTAGGAGAGACGGGGCGCATTGACACGCAGGCGTCGCCACGCCTCATCGCGACCCTGCGGACATTTCTGCAGGGCGGTCCGTGCGAACTGGATTCTGGAACTCCGAACGAGGATGACGCGCGGGACGCGAAGTTTATCGCCCACGATCAATCCCGTAACCGCACCGCAGCGATTGAGAATGAAGAGAGCATGGCTGGGCTGGAGACTATGCATGAGTAACCGGGGCCGCATGGCGGCTGACGATCCGCTCTCGTGGGCTGAGCGCATTGCGAATAAGCTGCGGAGCTTGTGGATGGTGCGGACTTATCCGTTCGCCTCCGTGGGAGACCGCTTCTACGTGCACCACTCGGTGGAAATCCAGCGATCAGGGCCGGCTTCATTCGCATCGGCAATTCGGTAACAATGGGCCGGGACGTCTGGATCAATATTCCGGAGACGCCCGAGTCCGATGAACCGGTCATCATTCTCGAAGACGGCTGCAAGATTGGACGGCGCTGCGTGATTTCTGCCGGCAACCGGATTCACATCGAGCGCAATGCCGTTTTTGCTCCTTCCGTCCTGATCATGGATCACGACCATGCTTTCGAGGATGTGAATGTTCCGATCGGCGATCAGGGAATCACGAAGGGCGGAACGATTCGCATCGAAGAAGGGTGCTGGATTGGTTTTGGAGCCGCCATTCTTTGCGGCAAGAAAGAACTCGTCATCGGAAGGAATTCGGTGATCGGCGCCAACTCCCTGGTGACCCGAAGTGTGCCTCCGTATTCCGTGGTTACCGGCAATCCCGCCAGGGTGGTAAAGAGTTACGATCCCACCCGCGGAGAGTGGGTGCTGGGATCGGCGAGCGCCAGCTTGGCACTGCAAGCAAGAGAAAGATAATGTGCAGGACAAATTCGTAAACCAATCGACTGAGGACAACTAACACAATGCAGACGACAGACATCGAGCTTGAAATTCGCACCTTTCTTGTGGACAACTTCCTTTTGGGCCGCAAGGAAAAACTACGGGACGACGAACCGCTTCTGGGAAACGTGGTGGATTCAACCGGGGTGGTAGAACTGGTGGTTTTCCTGCAAGAGCGCTTCGATATCAGCGTGGATGATGACGAAGTGATCGCTGAAAATCTCGGCTCCGTAAGAAACGCGGTTGCCTTCATCGAAAAAAAGCTCGCCCATAAGAGGTAACTGCTGGGTTCTGCTAGCCTCCTGCTATGTGATTGATTGTAAGCCGCTTACTAACCTATAGGCGGTCAGCCGGGGCCTCTAATTCTTGGTGCATTGCGGCAAGTGGACGTGGTATTATTTCTCAGTTTCCTTCCCCTTCTCCCCACGAAAGACCACTGGTAGTTTTACTGCCAGCTTCTTAAGATTTCGAAATCGATAGCGAGGTTTTTACAACACCCATGATCAACACTGCCATCATTGGAGCAGGTCCTTACGGACTTTCGATCGCTGCGCACTTCCGAAGCCGCGGCATATCCTTTCGTATTTTTGGCCGCTTGATGGATAGCTGGCAGAAGCACATGCCGAAGGGCATGTGCCTCAAGTCTGACGGCTTCGCCTCCAGCATCTTCGATCCTGACAGCACCTTTACGCTGCGCAATTATTGCGCGCAGAAGGGGATCGAGTATGCCGACACTGGCATTCCGGTGCGTCTCGATACTTTCAGCGCCTACGGTGCGGCGTTCAAGGATCGCATGGTGCCCGAGTTGGAAGACAAGATGGTCACCAGCGTGGAGCGAGTGCCGGGCGGATTCCGTGTGGGACTCGACAGCGGGGAAACCTTCACGGCGCGGAAAGTCGTGATCGCGGTAGGGATCACTCACTTCGAACATGTACCTGCGAATTTGGCAAACCTGCCGGCAGAATTTCTGTCGCATAGCTTCCGCCATCACGAACTGGAAGCGTTCCGAGGCCGTAATGTAGTAGTAATCGGCGGAGGTTCTTCGGCGAGCGATCTTGCCGGGTTGCTCCACGAGATTGGCGCGGATGTACAACTGGTTTCTCGCCGAACCGAATTGAAGTTCCACGGTGCGCCGACGGGCAAGGAGGCACCCTGGTGGCAGAAAATCAAGCGTCCACAGTCAGGGATTGGGCCGGGCTGGCGGTTGCGCTTCTTTGCGGATTTGCCCATGGTGTTTTATTACCTGCCTGAGAGCCTGCGCCTGGAAGCTGTCCGCAGAGTGCTGGGCCCTTCGGGCGGATGGTTCGCCAAGGCGAAGGTCATCGGCAAGGTTCCGCTACTGCTGGGATACACGCCGGAACGGACGGAAGTTCGGAACGGTCGCGCAGTGCTCCATCTTCGAGCGCAGGACGGCTCTCAGCGTGAAGTGGTGACCGAACACGTGATTGCCGCGACAGGCTACAAGGTGGATATGGATCGGCTGAAGTTCGTCAGTCCGGAGATTCGCTCAAGCCTCAAGTTGGTGGGAGGTTCGCCGGTGCTGTCTTCCGGCTTTGAGTCATCCGTTCCCGGCCTGTATTTTGCGGGGCTCACCGCCGCCAACAGCTTTGGCCCGGTAATGCGGTTTGCCGTCGGCGCCGGCTTCGCGGCTCGCACTTTGACGCGGGCGGTGAGCAATGCGCTGGAGCGGGAACCAGCACCGGCTCCGGAGCGGCATGAGCTTCACGAAGTGAAAATGCCACAAGCACGCGAGAAAGTCGGGGCGGCCTCGGGATCCTAGGATTAATATTCATCACATAAAAACCGGCGTCTACTGTTCGCAGCATGAAAAAAGAGACCATCGCGATTCACGCAGGCTATGACGGCGATCCCACGACCAAGGCCGTGGCGGTGCCGATCTACCAGACAGTCGCTTTCGAGTTTGACAGCGCGGAGCACGGTGCGGCGCTGTTCAACCTGGAAGTGCAGGGGAACATCTATACCCGCATCGGCAACCCCACGAATACCGTGCTCGAAAAACGTGTGGCCGCGCTGGAGGGCGGAGTTGACGGGCTCAGCGTCAGCTCGGGGATGGCGGCGATTGAATACTCGCTCATAAATATTGCGGAGGCGGGAAACAACATTGTTTCTCTGCCCCAGCTGTATGGCGCTACCTACACGCTGTTGGCACATATCTTTCCAAAGCGGGGAATCACTGGGCGCTTTGCGGCCAGTGATCGCCCTGAGGATGTCGAGAAATTAATCGACGAGAATACCCGCGCGGTTTACTGCGAGAGCGTGGGCAATCCGGCGGGGAACGTGGCCGACATCGAAGGATTGGCGCGGGTGGCGCACAAGCATGGCGTGCCGTTGGTGGTGGATAACACCGTGGCTACGCCGATTTTGCTGCGGCCCATCGAGTACGGCGCCGATGTGGTGGTGCACTCGATGACCAAGTTTATCGGCGGGGGCGGGACCAGCATCGGCGGAATGATTGTGGATAGTGGCAAATTTCCGTGGCGAAAGTATCCGGACAAGTTTTACATGCTCAACCGGCCGGAGATCGCTTATCACGGCGTCGTCTACGTGGATCATTTCGGAGATGCAGCGTATGTCGCGCGCTGCCGAACCGTGTGTCAGCGGAATACGGGCGCTACTCTTTCTCCGTTTAATGGATTTTTATTTTTGCAAGGGATTCAGACTCTTGCCCTGCGGGTGGAACGCCACGTGGAAAATGCACGCAAGGTCGCAGAGTTTTTGCGGGCTCATCCCATGGTCGCGTGGGTGAATTATGTGGGGTTTCCGGATAATCCGCTCTATCCGATGGCGCATCGCTATTTAGGATCGAACTTCTGCTCGCTGCTGACCTTTGGCGTGAAAGGCGGCTACGAGGGTGGCAGGAGATGCTTCAACGCTTTCCGCTTGTTCATGCGGATGGTGAATATGGGCGACGCGAAATCGCTGTCGTGCCATCCGGCCTCGACTACGCACCGGCAACTGACGCCGGAGGAACAGGCGAAGGTGGGAGTAACCCCAGAGATGATTCGCCTCAGCGTGGGGATTGAGCATATCGACGACATTCTCGAAGATTTAGGCCAGGCATTGGAAAGCGCAAGGGATCAAAAGTTGCCCGATCAGGCACGCGTAGCCGTGGGGAAGGTTTGACATGCCGCTGATAATTGAGGGCGGGCAAGTACCGCCTCGTTGGACTCTCGAAAAAAATTCCCGTTCAGCGGCGTCGGCCAGCGGTTTACAGACCGAAGGCCTGAACCTCGCGTTTATCAATAACATGCCAGATGCCGCACTCGAGGACACCGAGATGCAGTTCTTCGAACTTCTCGACGACGCATCAGGTCACG
Source organism: uncultured Acidobacteriaceae bacterium (assembly GCA_963789625.1). Lineage (GTDB taxonomy): Bacteria > Acidobacteriota > Terriglobia > Terriglobales > Acidobacteriaceae > Sulfotelmatobacter. The sequence continues at coordinate 645,477 of CAWBLK010000012.1, forward strand.
TTCCCATCTATCTGAAGCTTTATTCGCTGACCGGGGTCCCGCGCGGCGAACGCGGGCAGCAACATCTGAAGAGTTTTTACCACAGCTCTGACGAGCTCTGGCAGAGCCAGTTTGATGGCGTGATCATCACCGGCACAGAGCCGCGCCAGCCCAATTTAAAAGACGAGCCCTACTGGAAAGCATTGACGGAGGTGTTCGACTGGGCGGAACGCAATACGGCTTCTGCCGTGCTTTCCTGCCTGGCAGCGCATGCCGGAGTTCTGCACAGTGACGGCATTGGACGGCACCGCCTGCCCGACAAGCAGTTCGGCGTGGTGGAATCGCGAAAGGCATGCAACCATGCGCTGTTGCACCGCATTCCCGAGCAGGTGCGCTTCCCGCATTCCCGGTGGAATGAAGTGCGTGAGGATGAACTGACTTCCGCCGGTTATGTTGTTCTCACCAAGTCGGCGCACGCGGGCGTTGACGCCTTTATTAAGAAAAAACACGAGAGTTTATTCGTGCACTTCCAAGGGCATCCGGAGTATGGCTCGCAGACGCTGTTCAAAGAGTATCGGCGAGACATCAAGCGATTCCTGAATCGCGAACGGGAAACCTATCCTACGATGCCGGCCGGATATTTTGACGCCGCTGCAGCCGGGCTTCTGACTGCATTCCAGAAGAGCGCGATGGCCGACCGGCAGGCCGACGTCATGGCATTCTTCCCCGAACAAGCCGTCATCAGCGGATTGCAGAATGGATGGCACTCGACCGCGGCGTGCGTATATCGAAACTGGTTGCAGTATTTATTGGCGAGCCAGGCGAAGACCTCGGTGTTTGCCATGACAGCCGCCTATAGCAACTCGCTGAAGCGAACTGCGATCGGGTAAACCGCCGATTAATCCCGCCCTGATTACAATCCCAAAAGAACCTGTGATGGAAAACGAGGCAATTAAAACTCGGTGAAGGCATCCCTGCGCATTTGCGATGTGATAGAGCCTTGGGTGGTGAGTTCACCCGAGCATACGGCTCTAGTGGATGCGACCGGCCGATGGACGTATGCGCAGTTGGCGCAAGCCGTCTCGGAAACTCAGGTGTGGTTACGTGGTTCCGGTGTGCGGCCGGGCGACCGGGTAATGGTTATGGGCGAGAATTGCCGGGCGTTTGCGGCGGTTCTGCTGGCGGTTGCTGGTTTGGACACGTGGTGCATTCCTGTGAATCCGCGATTGTCCGCGCGCGAGATTGATGCGATACGCGATCACTGCGATGCGAAGCGCGTGGTCTACCTCACCGCTGCTTCGACGCATGCCGAGGAGCACGCGAAACGCAATGGTGCGTTCTTTGAAGAAGTCGGTGATCTGGGATCGGTCGGGATCGGGCCGCTGAATGAGAGCGCTCAGCCTGAAGCGATCGATGACGATGCTGTGAACCGTATTGCCGTTTTGGTCTATACCTCCGGCACTACTGGTGTTCCTAAAGGCGTGATGCTGCGCCATCGCAATCTTTTGTTCTCGGCGGGAGGGTCGGCGAAGATCCGGTCGATGACGCCGAAGGATCGCGTGTTTGGGGTTCTACCGTTGTCGCATATTGTCGGCCTCTCGGTGCTGCTGGGAACGCTGGTCAGCGGATCGACGCTTTATCTCGCAGCCCGCTTCGATCCCATGGCCGCGCGGGTGTCCCTGGAAAAAGATGGGATCACGATCATGCTGGGCGTGCCCTCGATGTTCTCCCAGTTTTTGCAGTACGCGAAGATCAGAAAACTGGAGTCGTTGAAGTTTTCCGCGCTGCGCATTATTTCCTGCTCGGGTGCGCCGCTTCCGCCGGCGACAAAGTTGGCGGTCGAGAATCTTCTGGGGCTGCCGCTTCATCATGCGTATGGCATTACCGAATGCGGTCCGACGGTTGCTCAGATTAGACCCGAAGCGCCGGTACGATCGGATACTGCGGTGGGTCCGATTCTGCCGGGGTCGGAGATCAGGCTGGTGGGAGCCGATGGAAAGACGGTGCCGGCCGGGGAAGTCGGCGAATTATGGGTGCGCAGCCCAGGCGTGATGAAAGGCTACTACCGTGCGCCTGACGAAACGGCAGCGGCGATCAATGCTGAAGGCTGGTTCAACACACGCGATCTCGCCCGCCTGGAAGGTGACAATCTTTTTATTGTTGGGCGCACAAAGGACCTAATCATTCGGTTCGGGTTCAATGTCTATCCTGCGGAAGTCGAGGCCGTGCTGAACAGTCATCCCGCTGTCGCGCGGTCGGCGGTGATCGGCAGGATGGTTGAGGGAGACGAGGAGATCATCGCGTTCGTGCAGCCGTTGCCGGATGCGTCTCTTACTGCACTCGAGATTGCGGAATATGCGGCGAAGCATCTCGCCGCCTACAAGCGGCCCTCACACATTTTGTTTCTCACAGAAATGCCGGTGACGGCTTTGGGAAAAATCATGAAGCCGGAGCTGGCAAAAATCGCCGCGGAGCTTCCGCAACGCGGCCAGACAAGCAGCGCGCGGCTTATAGTGGAACCTCGATCAGCGACGGACCTTCACTCTCAAAACCCTTCCGCAGCGCCTTCGCAAACTCTGCCAGCGAAGTGACCTGGGTGCCGGGCACGCCCATGCCCTGCGATAACTGCACCCAGTCGAGATCGGGCCGGCCGATTTCGAACATCTCCGAAGCCCGCGGCCCGGGTTTACCCACACCCAAGTAAGAAAACTCACGCTTGAGGACTGCGTAGTCGCGGTTCGCAAAAACCACGGTCGTGACGTGGAGACCTTCGCGAGCCATGGTCCACAAGGCCTGAAGTGTGTACATGCCACTGCCGTCGGCGGAGAGACACAAAACTTTCCGCTGGGGGTAAGCTACTGCCGCGCCCACAGCCAGCGGCAGCGCGATCCCAATCGAACCTCCCGTGTTACCCAGCCAGTCATGCGGCGGACATCCCTTCGTTGCCGCCATCAGACCTCGTCCCGAGGTCATCGATTCATCCACCACAATGGCATTCTCAGGGAGAAGTGCGCCTACAACAGCGGCGAGTCCCTGCAGCGTGATGTCGCCGTCTCGTAGTGCGGGCCGCTGTGCGCTTTCTGTTGTCGCATGGCTTTCATGCCGCGGCAATGCTGACTCGAGTGCATCGAGTGCGCCAATGTAGTCCTCGCCTGGACTGGCCAGCGTGTGGATCTTGCATTCTGGCGACGTGAAGGCGCTGTCCTTTCCCGGATAAGCGAAATATGCGATGGGAGGTTGCGCGCCGACCAGAATAAGCTGGCGAAATTCTTTGAATTGCTCGATACCCATTTCGAGGACGTATTGGATTCGCTCGACCGGCGCAATACCGGCGCCGCGTTCGAGGCGCGTGAGCGGGTAGGGCGCGAACAACTTGGCATTTGTGGCCGCTGCGATGCGCCCAGCTGCTGCGAGTCCTTTGCCGTAGAGCGCGTTTCCCGAGAGTACGATGGCGGTGCTCTGGTCTGAGCTAAGCATGACGGCTGCGGCTTCGACGGGTTTCGCCGCAGGCATCGGTGGAGGAGGTACCGCAGAAATCGCAGCGACGGCTCCGCCTTCGCTCCAAGCGACATCGGCGGGAACGATCAACGTGGCGATCTGCCCCGGAGCGGTCCTAGCGGCGATAATTGCGTCGACTGCATCGTGGCCTAGAGCGGATGTGGAAGCGGACGTCCTCAACCATTTGGAATAAGGCCGCGCGATGCCTTCGATATCGGAGGTGAGCGGCGTGTCGTGACGAAGATGGTAGGTGGCGTGTTGGCCAACCAGATTGATGATTGGCACCTGCCCCCGGCTGGCATTGTGCAGATTGGCGAGGCCGTTTCCGAGCCCGGGACCAAGATGCAGGAGCGTGCACGCGGGTTTTTCGGCCATGCGCGCATAACCGTCGGCTGCGCCGGTGACGACGCCTTCGAAGAGACCGAGGACGCTGCGCATATCCGGCATGTGGTCGAGAGCGGCGACCAGATGAATTTCGGAGGTGCCGGGATTTGCGAAGCAGACTTCAACACCGGCGCCGAGCAGCGTGCGAATCAGACTTTCTGCACCATTCATAGATTCGGAAATTTTGCTCCTCTCTCACTTTAGTCGATGAGTGAGAGCAACGACTAGTTCGAAATGCAGCACAATTCTGCGGAAGCAAACTCACAACGTTTTCTGCGCACGACCATCCCGTTGAAGATATTCGCGGATGATCGCGACGATACGAGTCGCCGCTTTGCCATCCCATAGCGGAGGACATTTCTGCGCAGGTGCGGGCTTTTCGAGGATGGATCGAGCGGCGGCGAGAATGCGATCGGGGTGGGCGCCTACAACTTGATTTGTGCCGTGAAGGACCGTTGCAGGTCGCTCCGTGTTTTCCCGCAGCGTAAGGCACGGCACGCCGAGAACCGTGGTTTCTTCCTGTACGCCGCCGGAGTCGGTAAGCACGATACGCGCACCGTTGTTGAGTGAAAGAAAATCCAGATAACCGAGGGGATCGAGAGGAATAATCCCTGCGTGCTTTTCCCCGCTTGCATCGGCCAGATATGAGTGCAAACCGAAACTCTCGATATTTTTTCTCGTTCGTGGATGTACGGGGAAAAAGACAGGCAGTTCGCCAGCAATAGAATTCACCGCGCCGAGAATGTTTCGCAAGGTTTGTGAATTTTCCACATTCGAGGGGCGGTGCAGCGTGAGAACCCCATAGGGACGCACGCCGGAACCATTCTGACGAACGCCGAGTTTATCCAGGATCGGCGATTTCCTGGCCAGTTCGCGGTGCTGCAAAAGGCAATCGATCATTACATTCCCGACGAGAAATATTTGCTCCTCGGGCACACCTTCGTGCTGCAGGTTCTCGACTCCGCTCTCCTCGCTTACTAGAAGCAAAGTGGAAATCGCATCGGTGAGTTTGCGGTTTATTTCTTCGGGCATGGTCATGTCGAAGCTGCGGAGGCCGGCTTCGATGTGGGCTACTTTTATTCCTAGTTTCACGGCCGTGAGCGCGGCGGCAATAGTGGAATTAACATCTCCCACCACAAGCACCATTTGCGGTTGATAATCGAGCAGAACCGGCTCCATGCGCTTCATGATTTCCGCAGTCTGCACGGCATGGCTGCCGGAGCCGACTTGAAGATTTACATCCGGTTGAGGGAGATTCAGCTCGGCAAAGAAGTTACCGGACAGAAGTTCGTCGTAGTGTTGGCCGGAGTGCACCAGACAGTGTTCGACGTCGGGAAATTGTTTCAGCTCTTCCACGATGGGGGCGATCTTCATGAAGTTCGGCCGTGCCCCAACGACGCTAAGAAGCCTGATCATCGGCTATCTCCGACTACGAGATCGCCAATCTCGGGAGAATGGTGGTGGCTGAGACGAAAGTTCGGGAGATCAGCCTGCGACGAAGAAAGTTTCATTCAGTAGCAGTGTAGAGCAGTTCCAGAAATCCCGGGTGAAGAAGCGAGTTTGTAGGCTGGGCGTGCGGTTATGTTCAAATATATTGAACGCGCCGCGAGGGTTGAGCTCGCTCGTGCCGGGTGGGCGCCGCTAGAGAAGTACAATTCATAAGGAGAATCGGTATGAAGACCGCAATTCTAGGCAGTTGGAAGCTGGTCTCCGCTTCGAGCATGACATCGGCAGGCGAGCGGGATGAAACTCCGTATGGTCCGAATCCTGTGGGTTTTCTCACCTACACTGAGGACGGCAGAGTGAGCGCCATGATCAGCCACGGCGGACGGAAACTGCTCACCATTGGCGGTGGATCGCTGGAGGAACAGGCTGAGGCGTTTAAGACATTTCTTGCCTATGCTGGGACATACACGCTCAGCGGCGACAAGGTAACTCATCATGTTGCAGCTTCATCTATTCAGAACTATGTGGATAGAGATTTGGTGCGCAACGTTAAATTTCAGGGCGATCAAATCGTATTGATCACTCCACCGACGAAAATGAACGGAAAACTCCAGACCGTTGAATTGATCTGGCAGCGCCTGGCGGCGACCGGATCGTGAAGGGTTTCTGCGCTTCAGATTGTTCTTACGGAAAATCCTCCGTGTTAAGCTCAACATCAATAACATAGCGGTTTCTGCGCAGCTTTAATTTGTGATTTCGCCGATAGGGAAGGTTGTTCAATGGTTGATGCTCCGGGCAGAAAAACGGTTTTCAGCGACGAAGTTCTGCAGGATCCGTATTCCACATACGCCCGCTTGCACGAAGAGGGTCCGTTGCATTTTGTGGATGTGGGCAGCAAATGGGCGGTGTGGTCGATCTTCAGCTATGCCGAGTGTTCCTCGATTGCAAAAGACCCTCGCTTATCCGCAAAGCGCGCGCAGCAGATGCTATTGCCGCTACCGATCAGCCGGCAGGCCGAGTTCAGCGAACTCGCGCGTATGCTGGGCTTGTGGCTGATCTTCATGGACGCGCCACAACACACCCGGTTGCGCAAACTTCTTAACAAAGGATTTTCGCTGGCGGCGATTGAGGGCCTGCGTCCACAAGTCGAAGCCATGGTCGACCGCATGCTGAAGCCGCTGGAGCGTGGTTCGGAAGTCGACCTCATGCATGAATTTGCGAACCCTATGCCGGTGCGGATCATTTTGGAAATGCTGGGAATACCGCAGGAGCTGCGCGACACGTTCGTAAATTGGTCGCGCGACATCGCGATATTTAGAGGCAGTCCAGATCGTACAGTGGAACAGGCGCAGGCGGCGCAGGATGCGCTGGTTGGGTTGACGGATTTTTTCCGGAAGACCGTGGCGGAACGAAGACGCAATAAAGGAAATGACCTGATCAGCCTTCTGATCGACATCGAGGACGAAGGCGAAGTGCTGACCGAAGAAGAGCTGTATGCTCAGTGTATTGCGCTGCTCTTTGCCGGGCACGAGACCACTCGAAATCTCATCGGTAATGGCATGTACACGCTGCTGAAGCATCCGGAAGAAACCGCGGAGTTGCGGGAAAAACCTGAGATGATCCGCACAGCTGTGGAGGAGCTTTTGCGTTTCGAAAGTCCGGTGCAATTCACGGCTCGCGTACTGAAGGAAGATATCGAGGTTTGCGGACAGCGCATTCCGAGGAAGTGGTCGATCCTATGTATGCTGGGTGCGGCGAACCGCGATCCGAAAAAATTTAAGGATCCGAACCGGTTGGATTTGAAAAGGTTGAACAATGAACATCTGGCATTCAGTGCGGGTCCACATTTTTGTATTGGGGCGCAACTGGCGCGCTTGGAAGGACAGATTGCGCTTTTGAATCTGGTGCAGCGTTTTCCTGATATGAAGATCGCCGGCCCGCGGCCGGAGTGGGCTTCTACATTTGGATTCCGGGGATTGAAGAGTCTTTCCGTAGTTCTGTGAGGGCGATGCCGAGCCATGATTACTCCGCGATGCTGGAAGTGGCGATAGCGGAAGCCCGCAAAGGACTGGCGGAGGGCGGAATTCCGATTGGCGCCGCAGTTTTTGATGGCAGCGGCAAGCTGATCGGCTTCGGACACAACCGCCGGGTGCAGAACGGCGATCCGTCATTACATGGCGAGACTGACGCATTCCGAAATGCGGGACGGCAGCGCAGCTACCGCAATCTCATCATGGTCACAACGCTGGCGCCCTGCTGGTATTGCAGCGGGCTGATACGGCAGTTTGGATTCGACATGCTGATCGTGGGTGAGAGCCGCAACTTCCAGGGTGGCGTGGATTGGCTGCGGTCGTTGGGAATCAATGTGATCGATCTTGATTCCGCGGAGTGCGCTTCCCTGTTGGGCGAATATATTCGCGCGAATCCTACGGTGTGGAATGAGGATATTGGGCGGGAGTAGGCTGAGCTCAGCGGCTAAAGCCGCACTCATTCTGCGGGGTTTGTGGCATCGCTGAAGCGATGCCCTGATACGAACCATATCTGAATTAGAAACTCAGGCTCAATGACATCTGGATCTGCCTCGGGCTTCCGATGGTTTTGTTCGTAACGCCCAATCCGCTGCCTGTTGTCGGGCATACATACAGAGACCCGGTGAAGTTTGTGTTGCAGGGATTCAATGTGGCCGGCGTGCCCGCGACGGGGAAGCCGTTGAAGTTGATGTTCTGGCTTATATCGTCGATGGGGATATCGAAACTCGCCGTGTTCGTCAGATTGAAGACATCGAAGGTGTACTTCAGAGACGCACGCTCGGTAATCTGAGTCACTTTTACGAGCGAAATATCGGCGCGCCGCTGCCAGGACTGACGGAAGATATTGCGCTCGCCATGAGCGATGAAGTTTGTCTCGTACGGATCGTTGGAAGGAATTGCGCCGTTCAAGGCGCCTGCGCTGAGCAAGGGAACACCAAAACACGCGGCGTTGAGAGCCGGCTGAGCGCCGGCCCCGCTATGTCCCGTGAGCGCTTGTTTTGCGGTACAGCCGTTAAGGGGAACGATGGGATTCGTGATGCCATCGTTGTCACCGTAAAATATGCTGCCGACTGCGCCCGAGTAATCGACCACGCTGTAGGGCTGACCACTCTGGATGACGGTCAGGCCGGTAATCTCCCATCCATCGGCAACTTTACCTTTGAATGAAGATGTCGAGAAAGGCTTGGGAAGCTCATAGGTGTAGGTGAAATTCAGCACGTGTTTGCGGTCGAAGTCGGACAGGCCGTAACCAGAACGCAAATTCAGAGGATTATTTCCGTTGTAAAAGAGGCCCATTGCGCTTTGCTCGTCTGTGGCGTGCGAGAAGGTATAGGAAGCGCCGACCTGCAAGCCATGACTCATGCGCTTTTCAATGTGGGCCTGTAGGGCATTGTAAGCAGAGATGCCGGCCGCGGTGTAGGACTCCGACTCGGAGGAATAGCCAATGTAAGGAACGCGCAGGTCAACATTCCCGCCTTCAAAGGTTTGCAGATATGGCTGACCGTTGGGGAGTGCCTGCGGTCCGAAAGTGGTGGCGTTGAGTATCGAGTAGCCGTAGGTATAGTCCTGCTCGTTCGGGCTTCCTTTCAGGAGAGGATTGGTTGGCGAGGCAATCTGCGCCTGATTGAAAGGCAAAGGAACGATCTCATGGCGGCCCAGATTGCCGACATATCCAATGTCGATGGCCAGATCTTTGCGGGGCTGCCACTGAATGTCCAGTGTCTGATTCATCGTGTAGGGGAGCTTGTTGGCGCGGTTGTAATCGGCGAACGAGAACAGCGGTATGCCGGTTGAGATTGCCGCCGCGTTCGGTATAACCAGATCTGCGGGATTGCCCGAGGGACCCGGACCGAGCGATGTGCCCCAGGGATTCTCAAAAGTGCTGCAGAACGTATAGCCATAGGGACTGCAGGACTGCTGATTTACCCAGGGAGGAGTTTGATTTACGCCAAACGGACCGCCCGCGATCACGCCGGAGGCAAAGCCCGGGGAGAGATAGGTGAAGAGTTCTCCACGGTCGTAATACAGACCCCAACCAGAGCGAACCACAACTTTGTCGTTGAACATTCGCGGGCTCCAGGCCACGCCGAGACGTGGCGCGAGGCCCCACTGGCGTCCCGTGAGAGTCGAGTTGCTGACGCCCTTGGTTGGAAAGAGCGGGTTGTTCCCGGCGACGATGAAGCCATTCGAAGTAATCGTGTCTGTGGTTGCGTTGTAGTTGTAGCCTAACGGATCAAAGTTGAATAAGCGGCCGTTCTTTTCCGTCAGGCCTCCGTGATAGTCAAAGCGCAGGCCGGCACTGATGCTGAGGTTGGGACGAAGTTGGAACTTATCCTGCAGATACCAGCCCGTTTCCTTCGAGCGGTAGTAACGATTGGCGTCGCCTTGCAAGTAAGTAGTGGTGACAAATCCGTCTGCCTGATAGGTGATGGGTGAGCCGGTGAGAAAATTGGCGAAATCGGGGAAGGCGATCATACCCGAGTTGGTCCTGTCGTCGCGCGCGTTAAGTTGCGTGTAGGAAAAACTTCCGCCGAAGGTGAAGGTGTGCTTGCCGCGAGTCCAGACAGCGTTGACGGAGGGCATCCAGCGATTTTGGAAGATTCCGGTGAAAGCTCCCTGGGAAGCGGCCGTGGAGCCGATATTCAGGCCGGCATTGAAGGGAGGACCGCAAGCCGCGGGGTCTTGATTTGCTGTGCAATTGCCTGCGTTTGCGGATGCATCGTTGCCCAGATCGTCGACGATGGTGATGCCGGGAAAAACATTGGAGCCGAAGGTATTGATGCCGATCGATCCAGGAGTGAAGGGCTGGGCGATGGTGCTGTAAGCCTTTTCGCGAATAAAACCGAAGACCTCAGCGACACTCAAATTCGGCCTGATCGATTGCGTGTTCGTGATGGAGACGACCTGGCTTCCCGCGTCGAGATGTTGGGTGAAACCTTCGACGGAAGAGAAACCGAAGGGCGCGGAAGTGGGATCGTGCTGATAGTAATACTTCAACGACAGAGTATCTTTCGTGGTGGCCAGGTAATCGAGATCGGTCACGGCCTGATCGGTGATGAAATAGGCCGGCTGCGTCAGAAAAACATTCTCCGGGAAATTTATTGTTGGAAGAGAATTGGGGTTTGCCGATGGAAAAAGATACTGGCCGTTTGGCAACTTCGCGGTCAACAAGGTATAGGCGACCGGATCGATGCCACCCGCCGTTCCGACTGACGGATTAACGACGGTCCCCCAGTCGTTGAGTGCGATGTTGGCTAACGCCGCGGGGCTGCGATCGTCAGTGAGCCCGAAAGGCGCCGCGGTACGGGAAGTTCCAATTTCCAGATCGGAAGTGTGATTGTGCTGGTAGCTGGCAAAACCGAAGAGCTTGTCTTTAATGATCGGTCCGCCGATCGCTCCGCCAACGATGTATTTGTGCAACTGCGGCACTTTTTCGTTGGCGGGAATGTTGCTGTCCTGATTGTAGAAATATGGGGCGGCATTCAGCCAATCGGTTCCGCGATGCGCATAAAGGCTGCCATGAATACTGTTCGTGCCGGAGGCGGTGCTCATGTCGATGTGGGCACCGCTGGTGGATCCCTGTTGCGCATCGTACATGGAAGTATTTACGCGAAATTCCTGAATAGTTTCGGGCGCAGGCGTAGGCAAAGCTTCGCCAATAGCCAGATACGGTGACGCCGAACTCTGAATAATCTCCGCCGTGGTGCTGGAGGCTCCAGCAACGCCGGTGTTGTTCACAATGCGCGCCGAAGCTACCTGGCTGGTGCTCTTGCCGTTGAACAGATTGCTGGCGTCGACTCCATTCAAAAGAAATGTGTTGCTAGTATCGCGCTGGCCGTTCGCCCAGATCGGCTGATTTCCGAGTCCAGCGTTTGCGCCAGTACCGTTGGGCAACTCCGCATTTACTCCTGGCGAGAGAATTGCCAGGCCGGTGAAACTTCCTGTTGGCAATGGAACGGAATCGATCTGCTCCTTCTCCAAAATGTATCCGTTGGTAGTGTCAACCGCATTCATTAAGGGCGCAGCCTCGACCGTGACGACTGTACCAACTTGTCCGACTTTCAGTCCGACGTTGATGGTGGCAGTGCGATCGGCCTGCACCGTAATGGAAGGAATCTTTTCACTTTGAAAGCCGTCGTGCGTGAAGGTGAGCGTGTAGGTGCCGATCGGCAGGTTCACGAAGTCGTAACTGCCGTTGGCGTTAGTCTTCTGCGTACGCGTGAGCGTCGTCTGGTCTCCCACCATGGTCACGGAGGTCTCGGGTAGAACACCACCGGTTGTATCTGTGACCGTGCCGGTGATGCCGCCGAGCGTCTGTTGAGCCTGAGCGCGGGGTGCGAAGGGAAACGACATCCACAGGGACAGCACGACGAGGAAGGCGACGAATCCGATTCTTTTACTCTGCAGAGTAAGTCTCATCAGCATCAATTTCTTTAGCATCAGTGACCTCGTGCAAACCTATAAGCAGGATCGCGCCGGAGCGCACACTGGCGAGTCCAACCGCCAGCGTATCGCTCAAATAATTTTCTTACCAGAGATGGTTTGTTCTGCCCGCCCGCAAAATATCTGGATGACTCTACACGACTGCCCGACGGAACGAAAGGGCTCTGTGAGCGAAAATTCCTTTGCCGCAGATTAGATATTTTTATCGACGATTTGATCGAGTCTGGCCTCGATTAGTTAGCGGGGTGGCGTAGCCGCTTTTCGCCCGCGAAGCACAAACCACAGTAATCCTGCTGACAAGTAGGCTAGATAGACGAAAGGCAGCTTGCCATACGGGCCTTCCGGCACTGGATATAAATTTCCCACCAGTGCCAGCAGCATAGCGAGGCCCGCCAGCCACGGAATGATCTGGGCTCCAGGACGAAGAACGCCGTGCTCCCGCAGGTAACGCGGCAGCGCAATGCAAACCAGCGCATAGCCGACGATAAAACCATAGGTCGCCAACGAACCCATCCAGCCGTAAACATCCAGGCCGCTTGAACCACGGGCTGCGAGCAGCGCCACAGGGAGCAGCGCCGCGATGCCGGTAATGACGACAGCGCGACTGGGCGTGTGATTCTGAACGTGCGTATTGCGCAAAGAGCCGTGGGCGAGTCCGTTGTGGGCCATCAGCAGCAGGACTCGTGCCGCCGCCGTAATGCATGCCAGCGTTCCGGCAAAAAGACTCACCAGCACGCCGATATCGATTATCACTCCCAGTATGGGGACGCCAGCGATGCGGGCAAGCAAGGACATGGGAGCCTGGCTCGCTCCCAAGTCCTGGCCGACGGTATGGAAGCCCAAAACTTCGGCATAAGCGCAGACTGTGAAAAAAGCTCCTGCGAGTACGGCACTTTGTATGACCGCACGCGGGATCGTCTTTAGCGGGTTACGCGCCTCGGATCCGAGCGTGGTTGCGCTCTCGAAACCAACAAAGCTGAATAGGGCCAGTACCAAGCCAAGCCGAAGACCGCTACCGGTCATGCCATGGAGGTGAAGCTGATCCCGGTCCAAATGCCAGCCGTGGCGCACAAGCAATATCGTTACTAGAATCACGATTACCGTAACCGACGCAGCTTCGATCCACAGCATGAGGCGCGCGGAGATTTTTACATCACGATAGGCAATCCAGATTGAAACACCGGTAACGAGAGCGGCCAGGAAAACGGCGGAGTATTCATGGCCAGTAGCATCGTGCAGGAGCAAATTGGCGTAGTGGTAGAAGCCGCCGATAACGCTCGATCCTGTGGCCACATAGGCAAGCAGAAGACTCCACGCAACAGTCGCGCTGAGCCATGGCGGCAGGGTCATTGAAGCGTAGGTGTAGAGCGAACCCGGTGAAGCGGAAATGCGGGCATAGCGAGCGATGCACAATGCAACCAGCAACACAGCCACGGTTGCCAGCACATACGCCAGCCAGGTGCCATTGCCGGCGAGCGCGCACACTAGCGGAATGGTGGCCGCGGGCGTAGTGGTGGGCGCTATGGTTGAAACGGACTGCGCCAGAGTCTCCATCGGCGACAGAATCTCGCGGCGTAACCCATAGTCCGCGCTCGGGGAGAACTCTTCTTGTGCAGTCAGTGCAATCCGTTCCATACAGCGCCGATATTTCCTCAAGACGAGTGGAGTGGGATTGTACAACACGCACGGCACGGACTATGGAGTGGGGATCTGAGTTGAGCAGTGTTGTATTATTTTGCAACGCTTCACCGGCCGCGTGGGACACATTCTTGCCGTAGAAAGCCGCATTCCATGAGATTCGATCAGCAGGTGCTACGAAGTCTTCCCAAGGTCCTTTTGCACGAACATTTGGACGGCGTGTTACGTCCGCAAACGGTTATCGAGTTGGCTAAAGACGTTCGATATTCCGGCCTTCCAACGGACGATCCAAATGCGCTTAGCCAGTGGTTCTTTCGCGGGGCGAATCAAGGAAGTCTCGCAAAATACCTGGAAGGCTTTGCGCACACGATTGCCGTAATGCAGACGGAAGAGGCATTACAGCGTGTGGCCTACGAACAAGCCGAGGACTTGAGCGGAGATGGAATTGTTTATTTCGAAACACGCTTTGCGCCTGTTTTTCATACGCAAAAAGGATTGACTCACCAGCAGATTGTTTCCGCGGTGCTGAAAGGGCTGGAGCGAGGCCGAAAAGATTTTGGGATTTCGTCTGGGCTGATTATCTGCGCAATGCGCAATATGAACGTATCGCTTGAAATGGCGGAGCTTGCCGTCGATTTTCGCGCACGCGGAGTTGTGGGCTTCGATTTGGCAGGCGAAGAAGGTGGTCATCCGCCAAAGAAGCATGTAGATGCATTTCATTACATCCAGCGTGAAAATTTCAATATCACGATTCACGCCGGAGAAGGCTACGGCAAGGAATCGATCTGGCAGGCGATCCAATACTGCGGGGCTCACCGCATTGGGCACGGGACGCGGCTGATCGAAGACATCGCCGTTGCCGACGGCAAGGCGGTAAAGTTGGGCGACTTGGCGCAATACGTTCTCGATAAACGCATACCGCTCGAGATTTGTCTGCTGAGTAACGTGCACACCGGGGCAACGCCGAGTTTGGCGGAGCATCCGTTCAAGATTCTTTATCAAGAAAAGTTCCGCGTCACACTGAACACTGACAACCGGTTAATGAGCCACACCACGATGAGCCAGGAATTTGAAGCGGCCGCGGAGACATTTGGACTCTCATTGGACGACTTTGAGAAGATTACGATCAATGCGATGAAGAGCGCGTTCCTGCCCTACCGAGAACGCTGCAATTTTATCTATTCTGCGATCAAGCCCGGCTATGCGCGGATCCGCGCGGCCGAGAAAAGGTTCAATCCGTAGCCTGGAAGAATCTGAACAATTTTTACTGGGACAACGTGGCCAGGGTTTCAGCTAACACAAGCGTTCCTCGCTCGATATCTTCCGGAGTGGCGTACTCGTCGGGACGGTGGCTATATCCGTTGCGGCAGGGAATGAACAGCATTGCAACCGGAGCGATGCGTGAAACGAAGAGCGAATCATGGTAAGCGCGGCTGACCATGGGTAGAAAATTTAGTTCGTGCTTGCGGCACGATTGAGAAAGCGCCTCGATGATCGCTGGAGCGCAATCCGCGGGCGCATCGGCATTCAACAACTCGCTGTGAGTAGATACGCGCCGTTTTTCTGAAGTCGCGCGGCATGCATTCTCCAGCGCTTGCATTACGGCATCGCGCCGCTGAAGATCCGTATCGCGGATATCCACGCTAAGGCGGACCCGGCTGGGAATGCTGTTGACCGCGCTGGGAAACACATCACAGATGCCGACGGTTGCAACCGTGTCAATCGCTCCGCTGGTGTGCGCCGCATTTTCTACTGCGAGGATCAACTCGGCCGCTGCGCATAGCGCATCGTGGCGGTTGGGCATCAAGACGCCACCGGCGTGTCCACCTGCGCCCTCAATCAGAATACGCAGACTCGCAGGCGCTGCGATTTTTGTAACTATGCCGAGAGGAATTTGCTGGCGCTCCAACAGCGGGCCCTGTTCGATGTGTAGCTCGACAAATGCTTCGTAGTAACCGGTTCGCAGCTTTACTTGTTCGAACTCGCCTGCAAACCCTGCATTATGGCGAACTTTGTCGAGAGCAGCGCCATCACTGTCTGTCAGCTTTCTCGCCGCTTCCGGAGATAGAGTTCCAGAAAGCAATCTACTGCCGAGACACCCGACTCCAAAGCGTGTCGGCTCCTCAGATGTAAAAACGATCAATTCGATGGAATGCTTTGGCTGAAATCCACTCCGCCGTAGCGCCCGAATCGCTTCCAAGCCGCCCAGTACGCCCACCACACCATCATATTTTCCTGCGTTCGGAATGGCATCGATATGCGAACCGGTGCCGATAACTGGTGCGGTTGGATCAAAACCGTTCCAGCGAGCGAAGGTGTTACCGATGGCATCCTCACGAACTGTAAGTCCAGCTTCCTCGCAACGCGCTTTCATCCACGCACGAGCTTTGAGATCCGTGGGCGTGAAAACGATTCGTGTCACCGCGGGAGCTTCTGCGTCGGAGAATGAAGCCAGCTTCTCGATTTCGGAGAGCAGGCGATCGCGATCGATCGTGAGACTCATAACTAAACGCCTGCCAGTGGATGCCGGTTCCAGTCCTTGTAGATGAGATATTTTGCGGGGACCTTGCCGATTGCTCCAAACCACTGCGGACACCACGGTCCCATCCAGATGAAATCTCCCGTCGTCACTGGATACCAGGAATTGCCGAGCCGGTAAATGCCGCCGCCTTGGAGCATGATGAGTCCGTGCTCCATGATGTGCATTTCGACCATACTCAATGCGGCGCCCGGTTGGTAGACCATCGTATTCACGGCGAAGTCGAAATTCATTTCGTCCGGCAGCAGACATTTGACCTGCAAGCTTGGGTCGTCGCCGAGCGGATGGGAGGAGACGGCGTCCTCGTTCGAAATGATCAATTGCGGCGGCGCAACTGATGCCAAGGCCTGATAAGGCTTCTCGATGACGGCGACATGGCTCGTCTTCGTCGCCACTATTCGATGCTTCAATCCTTCCGGCAGAAAGGCGTAGCCGCGTGCGCTGAGTTCGGTCGACTTGTTGTCAGCCTCCAACTTCACGTCGCCATCAATCACAAAAATGAAGCGTTGCGCAGATGTGCTACCCAGTTCGCCGCCTGCCTCAAACTCGGCGGTGTACTCCGTAAACCTGGCGCCCAGAGCGGGGCTGACATGCACAATGGCTGCGCACGCCTTCATACCCGGCAAAGTCGTGCGCACAAACGTGTCGGCGGTCAGAAGCAAATGATTCGGTTGTTGAGAACTGCGGGTTCGGCCAAGATTATGCACGCTTCATCCTTTTATGAACTTCGGCTTTCTGAAATTCTGTCTTTTCTGAAATTCGGGTGAAACAGCAAGCTGATTAAGAAGATGCAATCCGCATTCGATTGCCTTCTCTATATCCTCGACTGCAACCGATTCCGCAGGATCGTGGCTGATTCCGCCAAGGGTCCGAAGAAATATCATTCCAGCAGGAACTTTTTCTGCGAGGATCATGGCATCGTGGCCCGCGCCGCTCACCATACGATGAGGATTGCACCCCGTCTTAATAATCGCTCGATCGATCTCCGCGACGAGCAGTGGGTTCATCGCGACCGCCAGCTGATTTAACAAAGTAGTTTCTCGCACAGATAATCCACGGCTCGCCGCGATCTTCTGCGCTTCGCCAACGCACTCCGCCACGGCATGAGCCCTAATGTCGTCGGAGCTGTGGCGTACATCCAGTGTAAGCCGGGCTTCCGCGGCAATTACGTTCACCGCTCCTGGCTTGGCATCGAACCTTCCGACAGTTGCTACCAAACCTGGCACTGTTCGCGTTGCGCGTTCAACTGCGCTGATCCACTCCGCCGCGCCGGCGATCGCATCGCGGCGAAGATGCATCGGCGTGGTGCCAGCGTGATTGGCGCGGCCATGAAACGTGAACTCTAAGCGGTTCTGCCCGGCGATTGCTTCGACTGCTGCGAGCGGCCGATTCAGCGATTCAAGGACCGGTCCCTGCTCGATGTGAAACTCAATGTAGCCCAGAGCGTCGTCCGGCAACTCAGCCTGGGAGATCTCTTCGGGATTCAAACCGAAATTGCTGATCGCCCTCCGCACAGAAATTCCGCCTGCGTCGTGAACATTTAAGAGTTCCTCATCCAGCCGACCAACCAAAGCGCGGCTGCCAATGAACGGAGTCCCGAAACGCACGCCTTCCTCCTCGGAGAAACCAATCACCTCGATACCAAAGGGAAGCTTGCGCCCTTGCAACTGTTCCAGTAAAGCGACCGCAAGTAGAACTCCGAGAACACCATCATAAGCACCGGCGTTCGGCACCGTATCGAGGTGTGAACCAATCAAGAGACGCGGTGCATTGGGCTCGGTGCCTGGATAAAATCCGCGGAGATTTCCGGCGGCATCGATTCGCGCTCGCGCGCCCAAAGGCTCCAGCCAGCCGGAAATTTCCCGGTGGCAATCACGCATGGGCGGAGACAAAAATGTACGGCGCGTGCTGCCGGCTTCCTCGGTGAATGATGCGAGCCTTTGGCACCGAGCGATGACCTCCACCGCGCGAGTTGTGGTCTCCGTTGCTTGCACGAGATTTAGTTTCGATGATGAATGTACATCCGTTCGAACTACGACTCGCGTATAAGTTTAGCCGCGACCCAGCCGAGGAGAACCAGCGCGATCAGAATTTCCCAGGCATAGATATTCCCGTACGTCGCCACAGGAAAGTGATTGCTAATCATGATAAAAACGACCGGAACCGCCATGAACGTGTTGTGTTTGGAGCGCAACTTGGCTGAAGCACTAAGTGACGCGTCAAATTTCTCTCCAGCTGCTGCGGCCGCAATCATTTTGCGCTGTGAAGGAAGAATTCGAAACCACACGTTGGCAGTCATGATCGTCCCCAGCACTGCTCCAACGTGAATGTATGCCGCGCGCCCGCTAAATACGTGCAGCAGCACCCAGGCGAGCACGGCAATCATCAGCAAAGAAAATATCGCGAACCCGGCTTCCGATTTGCCCAGAGGCGACCGTAGCGCTAAATCATAGACGTGCCACCCTACTGCCATTGTGGCTAGCCCGATGGCAATGCCAGCTGCTTGCGAAATGTGTGCCACATCCGCGTCAATGAGTCCGCTGCTAGAATAGTAAACGAGAAAAAGCAGGATGATTCCGCTTAGCCACGTCATCAGAGCTTCCCAGCGGAACCAATGAACTTGCTCGGGGCCGATCTTGAGTGACTTTTGCTTATCGACCGTATAGAAGCCGCCGCTGTGCACCATCCATATGGCCGAGTTCGCGCCGTCGACGTTCTTCGCGAGCCGGTTAAACTGGCCATCCAGCCAGGTGAAATAATAAGTTTGGCCGACCCACATGATGGCTGCAAAAACGTGGAACCAGCGCACCAGCAGATTAAGCCATTCGCGGATTGACGACGTCAATTTGGCAACTCCATCTCAGCTTCCCCGGTAAGTCGTGTATCCGTTCGGACTCAGCAGCAGCGGAATATGAAAATGCGACTCGCCTTCTCGCGCAGTGAATGTAATTTCCACCACCGGATACAGGCACAGGATTTTCTGCGCTTCAAAATAGCCCGTGATGTCGAAAAGCAAACGATAGATTCCGGCGGACAAAGCCTCGCCCTCAGGCAGCAATTGCGCACACCGGCCATCATGATCGGTACGGGCCGATGTGAGTAACAGCCAATTTCCAGCCGCATTCTGTTTCTCCAGGCGTACCGGCACGCCGCTTGCGGGGCGGCCATGAACCATATCCAGAATGTGAGTGGAGATGCCTTTCATGCTTGAAGCCATTTCTTTAGCCGGATCTTCGTAATCTGCCGTTGCTGCTCGGCTGCCTCCTGAAGTTCAGTCTCCGCATCGTTCTTGAGGCGCCGCTGTAGAATTGCCAATATCTCGGCTGCAGACTTACCAGTCGCGCACACGATGAAGATGCATTCGAAGCGCTGTTCGTACTCCCGATTTGCTTCCGCTAGCGCGATCTTCACAGCGGCATCTGCATCGCCAACTTTGCGTTGCTCCTGCGTCGACCATTCTACAGATTGCGTAGGCAGAGGTTGGCGTTCAAGTGAAGTCCGCGATTCCCCGATTCGCGGATGACTTTGAAATGCTTCCATCCAGTCCGAGCGAGCGAGATTGCGCCAGATATCCGCGGACAGCGCAAGGAGCGCTGTTTCATCGATGACCGGTCTTCGAGCCACTACGCCTTGTGCCCAGGCTCTGGATCCGCAGCAGGGCAGAATTTTCTTTATCGCATCTTCAACTGGAAGCTGATTCCATTGCCTGAGTACCGAATTTGCGCTTGGTTGTTCAGAGGCTGTGTGCGCGGCATTCAATCGACTCAAGAACTCGACCAGAAGATTACCTGCTACTGCTGCGCGGTACTTCGCGGTTGATCGAATATCATCGATCGGATGGATCTCGGATGCGGCGGCTTTTTTCGCCAAGCGTAGAAGATCGGAATCGATGGTCTTTCCCCTAACGGCTTGTTCCGTATTTGTCAGGCGAAGCGGGACCGGCGCCACGCTCCCCATCGCGATGCGGATGTCCGCAATCACACCATCCGCAACGCGGCCCAGCGCGGCGATGCACACTTTGGAGATCGCTTGAGCGTTGCGGGCTCCGACCTTGCGGGCATGGTCGAAATATTTGGAGAATCGCCGCCGCAAACAGATGGCCTGAACCAACTCATCATTTGCCAACTGCGTCTTCTTGTATCCCGTGTGAAAGATTCCATAGGGCAGGCGGCGCTGGCCGCGCACCGACACCAGAATTAGTTCGGCGTCGTAAACCAGCAGCGCGGGTAAAGAGTCCGCGGCCGGCGATGCGTTCACAATGTTGCCGCCGATCGTTCCCCGATTCTGGTTGGCGATTCCTCCAGTCCAGCAAGCGGCACTATGCAGGAGAGGAAACTCCCGCTCGACAATCTCGTTTCTGCGGATATCGGCATAGGTGCAGGCTGCGCCGACGCGGATTTCGTCAGGCGTGACCTCAATGCGCCGCAACTCAGGAAGGTTCCAAATGTTGACCAGTTTTCGCGCCGCAAGTTTTCCGGCTGCATATAGCACCATCACATCGGTGCCTCCGGCAACGGGAAGCCACACGCCCGGTTCGTTTGCCAGCAAAACCACGGTCGCGTCCAGGCTGCCGGGCGCAAGCATTTCGTAATCGGAGGGATTCGATCTCATGTGGTCGCCCCACGGTGCGCAGCTTCCGCTACGGCTTCAACTATCTGCGTGTAGCCGGTACAGCGGCAGAGATTGCCGGCAAGTCCTTCGCGGATTTCCTCCATCGTAGGTTCAGGTTTTCGGTTCAACAAGTGGTAGGCTGCAAGAATCATTCCAGGCGTACAGATGCCGCATTGTGCGCCGCCACATTCCAAAAAAGCCTCCTGCAAAGCGTGCAGCGTATTGCCATGCGCGAGTCCCTCGATTGTGACCACGCTTGAGCCTTGGGCCTGGAGGACAGGCACGAGACAGCTGTTCACAAGAATGCCGTCCATCAACACCGAGCACGAGCCGCACTCGCCTTCTCCGCAACCTTCTTTTGCGCCAGTTAATTGCAATTGATGCCGCAACACGTCGAGCAGGCGCTCCATCGGGTAAGCATGCACCGCTCTTGGCTCACTGTTCACTACGAATGAAATCTCTATTTTCGCGCGGTTTTTGCTGGAAGCGCGTCATTGGGCGACACCTGCAGTATCAGCAATGTCATCACCCGGGCGCGAGGTCGCAGCAAGCCCATCCATCAGTCTTCTGAAAGAAGGGGAATTGAATCGAAACGCACTCCAAGTGCGTCTTCCACCGCGTTGAGAATCGCCGGAGCCGGGCCGTCCATGGGCAATTCGCCGATGCCCTTGGCGCCATAGGCTCCATAAACATTTCCCAATTCTTCGAAGAAACACGCGAATCGGCGGCAGGTCACTTGATGTCGGCATGATGTAATTCGTCATCTGGCTGTTCTGCATGCGTCCATTCTGCCAGACCACTTTTTCATAAAGGCGAAGCCGATTGCCCTGCGCAACACCGCCGATGATTTGTCCGCGCGCCAGAAGCGGGTGCAGAACTTTGCCAACTTCCTGCGAGCGCGACGAAGTCATCTACCGAGACGCTGTAGGTCGTGAGATCGACTGTAACTTCCGCGATGTAGACCGCCCAGGCATACGCGGCGTAGGCTTCGCCGCGATATTTCTGATCATCCCAGAAAATATCACTGGGCGCCTCGTAACGTGACCAGCGATCGGAACCGGCCGTGTTTAGCGACATAGCTTTGGCATGCACGCGCGAAATTCATCCGCCGAGTAAGTTTCTCCGAGCAGATTCGACGACAATCAGAGTCTGCTTGATTCCCAGCGCCGCGGACTGCACCAAGTTTTCCAACGACCATGGCGGTGCGCGAAGCAACCGTCGGCCCGCTGTTGGGAACTTCCAACGTGTCTGGCTGCGCCATGCTTACGTCTTCGTATGGAAGTCCGAGAGCTTCGGCGGCGATCTGGCTGAGCACAGTTTTCGTACCCTGGCCAAACTCCGTGCTCGAAACCAGCACGCGTACGCTGCCATCGGCACAGCCTTCTACGCCCACAACGGAACTCAGATAGCGCTCGCCCGAGCCCGTGAATCCTGCACCGTGCAGAAACGCGGCAATACCCATGCCTTTTCTGGTGCGGCAGACTGGTTGTCTTTCGCGAAGTTGTTTTTCTTTGCTTGATAGTCCGAGACTTCCAGCGCGCGGTCAAGCAACTTTCCAAGATCGATTGGCTCGCGGATAACTTGTTCTGTGGTAGTGCTCTGGCCCGGGTTGCAGAAAATTTCGCCGGCGGATTTCGACCGGAGAAAGGCCCACTACCTGCGCGATGCGATCCATGTGCCGCTCCATGGCAAACAGGCTTTGCGGCGCGCCGAAGCCTCGAAAAGCCCCGTGCGGCGGGGTATTTGTGGCCACTGCTTTTGCGCGGATACGAACGCTTGGCCAGTAGTAAGGTCCACCGGCATGAATCGCCCCGCGCGATAGAACTACGGACGACAACGTCGCATACGCGCCGCCGTCAATCGTGAAATCGATCTCTCCGCCCAGAATCTTGCCATCCTTGCTGACTGCGGTGCGATGGCGCGTGCGCGAGGGATGCCGCTTGGTGGTCGCCGCCATATCTTCCATGCGGTCATAAATAATCTTCACCGGCTGTCCGGACTTCATCGCCAGCAGCGCAGCATGCGCCGCGATCATCGACGGATACTCTTCTTTTCCGCCGAAGGCCCCGCCCGTTTCCATCTGCACCACTCGAACTTTTTCTGCCGGCAGACTGCAAAGCGCCATCAGCGCCTTGTGAATGTAATAGGGGCATTGCAGCGAGCCCCATACTGTGATTCCTTCCGCGGCATCGAACGCAGCGATCATCCCATTGTTTTCGATGTAAAGCTGTTCCTGCGCGCCGGTCGTGTATTCGCCTTCCACGATGTGGTCGGCATTTCCCCAGACGCTGTCGACGTCATCTTTTTCAATCAGATAGGTTTTGAAGATGTTGTCTTCGCCCCAGATAATTTCGGAGCGGCGTTCGCTTTCTTCGATCGTGAAGATGGCGGGCAGAGGATCGTATTCGATCGATATCGCCTCAACCGCCTTGCGGGAGAAGATGGCGGTCCGGATGCGCCAGCAGCAGGATCGGCTCTTCTGGATGGTTGACGAACTCAGTCGCCAGACATGGCTGATCTTCCCCAATCAGCGCAATGCAATTTTTCCCTGGAATATCTTTCGCGGAGACGATTACAAATTCGTTCCAGGCGATTCCTGGTCCGAATGTGATCTTCTTGATCCGGCCGCGGGGAATCCGGCTGCGAACAGTTGCTCCGAAGAGCATGTCGGGCAGGACCATATCGTCGACGTATTGCGATCTTCCGGTTACTTTGTCACGGCCTTCTTTGCGCGGAACCGATTTGCCGACGATGTGCTCGCTGTTCATAAAGCTTAACGCTATTGCGGCCGCTCACTACTGCGGATGGGATAGTGTAAGCTAGACCGGCGCGGATAGGGAGTGGAAGTGTTGCAGGTCAAGATCGAAACTTCGTATTCGCCACTAATTCCCGACCTAAAGGCACACCGGGAAACTTTCCATCAGTAAAGATGCGATTACCTCGCAGATAGGTGGCGACTACCTCGCCGCGGAGCGTCTCTCCCATATAGGGGGAAACCGGATGACGATAATACAGTTTGTCTTTTGTTACGACGAATTCACTATCGGGATCGAACACAACGAAATCTGCATCATGTCCGGCTGCGATTCGACCTTTACGCATCTCGCAACCGGCCAGGCGGGCTGGTGCTGCCGCCATCCATCGTGCTATGTCAAGCAGCGTGAATCCTCGTTTGCTGGCTTCAGCCCACATAAGCGGCAGCGCCACTGAAAGGCTTGCGATCCCTCCCCAAGCCGTCCGGAAATCGCCTTCGCTCAGCCGCTTCATTTCGGACGGACAGGGCGAATGGTCGGTGACTACCAGATCGATTGTTCCTTCTCTTAGGCCCTGCCACAATTTCTCGCGATTTTCGCGGCTGCGAATTGGTGGGGCGCATTTGTTCAGCGTTGCGCCGTTCGCAATCTCTTCCGCGGACAGATGCAGATAGTGGGGACACGTCTCAACACTCACAGGAAGTCCTTCATCGCGTGCAGCGCGAAGTTCCGTGAGCGCCTGGCTCGTTGAGAGATGGACGATGTGCAACCGGAAACCGTATTCGCGGCAGAGAGATAGCATCAGTCGGATGGCGGTCAGTTCCGCGTCGTCTGGGCGCGATTGAAGATACGTCGAGTAGCAAGTCCAATCGGCATTAGCCAGCGCGTCTGTTGCATGCTCGATAGGACCGGAAAGTTCCGCGTGCACCAGCAAGAGGCAGACCTGTCCGTGCAACACGTGGCAGCGCAGTTCGCAACTGTTGCTCAGTTACCATGGTGAAGCCGTCGATGCCGGGATTGATCAGAAAACATTTGAACCCCAGCACTCCCGCGGCTGAGAGAGCTTCAATGTCATTTTGGTTGTCCTGCACAACACCGCCCCACGCTGCCCAATCGACGCGACATTTGCCTTGTGCAGCCGCACGTTTGGCTTCGAGAGCGGCTACGGTCGTGGTCGCGGGAAGACAGTTCAGGGGCATATCGACCAGCAACGTATAGCCGCCGGCCGCGGCGGCTCGGGTTGCGGTTTCGAAGCCTTCCCACTCTGCGCGACCGGGATCGTTGATGTGAACGTGAGAATCGACTAGCCCCGGAAGAATGGCAGCTTCGCCAAAGTCGTGAATTTTGTAGCCCTCGGGCATTTGATCGGGAGAAACGACGGCCTGAATTCGCTCTCCTTCCACGAGTATTGCCGCTGGACGGATTTCCTTGGAAGTTACCACGCGGCGAGCGACGAAGGCTTGCAAGCTCAAAACTTCAACTCCTTGGATGATCTGCGCATTGAGGCAGAGCGTAATCCGGTTGCCCTTTTTTTGCAATGCAAGCGTAATGGGAATTAAAACAATTTTACGAAGTTCCGACTCCCGGCTTATACTCGCTTCTCAGCCAAGCGGCTGCGAAAGAGTCCATGCCGACTGATTTCGAGTTTGCGGTTTGCTGCCGCCAGCAAAAACTTGACGATTGCGCATAACTAGAGCGATCACATGGACAACTCTTTCATGGCCCGCGCCATTCAGCTTTCCATCGACAACGTCCTCTCGGGATGCGGCGGGCCCTTCGGTGCTGTGATAGTGAAAGACGGCGCCATTGTTGCGGAGGGCGCGAATCAGGTTACTTCTACGAATGATCCCACTGCGCACGCGGAAGTGCTCGCCATTCGCGAAGCTTGCAGAAAACTCGGCGCCTTCGATCTCGAAGGCTGCGAGATTTACACCTCCTGCGAGCCGTGCCCAATGTGCTTAGGTGCAATCTACTGGGCGCGGCTCTCCCGCGTTTATTTTGGCAACGACGATGTCGATGCTGCAAAAATCGGCTTTGACGATTCGCTGATCTATCGCGAACTCGCACAGCCGCATTCGCAGCGCAGGATTCCGATGATTCAGATGATGCGCGATGAGGCGTTGGCGGCCTTTCGCGCGTGGCAGGAAAAACCCAACAAGATCGAATACTGAATTTGTTCGAGCACCCGGCAGTGCCAGACGTGGAGGCCGATTGATCGATCGCTATTTCAAACTAGCCGAGAATCACACTTCAGTAAAGCAGGAGATGCTGGGCGGTCTCACCACTTTCGTCACCATGGCTTACATCATCGTGGTGAATCCGCAAATTCTTGCTCAGGCCGGGATGCCGCCGGATGGCGTGGTATTTGCGACTTGCGCCTCTGCCGCCGTGGCGACACTGGTGATGGGACTCTACGCCAACTATCCCATTGCGCTGGCGCCAGGAATGTCTCTGAATGCTTACTTCACTTACTCCGTTTGCATTGCAATGCATGTTCCCTGGCGAACGGCGCTGGCGGTGGTTTTTTGTTCGGGCGTTCTTTTTCTACTCCTTACTGTAACGCGCGTCCGCGAGCAGATCGTGAACGGCATGCCAGACTGCCTGAAGCACTCGACGGCTGCGGGCATTGGAATGTTTATTGCATTTGTGGGACTGCGGAATGCAAAGCTTGTGGTAGCGAATTCGGCGACATACGTTGGTTTGGGCAGCTTCGCAGACAAGGAAGTTCAGACGGCATGCTTTGGTCTGGTGCTGATGATGGTCCTCATGTCGAGGAAGTTTTATGGAGCCATCCTGATTGGCATTTTCGGCACGGCACTGCTGGGAATTTGGCGCGGCATCACGAACTGGCCGGCGGCGATTTTTGCGATGCCGCATCCCTCGTCTACTTTCTTGCAGCTCGACTTTCGCGGCGCAAGCCATCTCGGCCTGCTCGAAATCCTGTTTGCATTTCTGTTCGTCGATCTCTTCGATAACGTCGGCACTCTGGTGGGAGTGTGCGAACAAGGCGGCTTCATCAAAGACGGCAAGATTCCCCGGGTAGGCCGGGTTTTGGTTGCGGACGCGATTGGAACCATCGTCGGATCGTTGACGGGAACTTCGACGTTGACGAGTTACATCGAAAGCGCCGCCGGAGTGGCTGCCGGGGCTCGCACCGGACTGAGCAATGTCGCGGTCGCTGCGCTATTTTTGCTGGCTACGTTCTGCTCACCGCTAGCTACGGCAATTCCAGCTTATGCAACGGCTCCGGCGTTGATTCTGGTTGGCGTTCTGATGACGCAGTCGATTGCGCAAATCGACTGGCAGGATTTCAGTGAAGCCGTTCCGGCGTTCATCACCATTCTCGCTACTCCGCTCACCTTCAGCATCGCCACTGGCCTCAGCCTCGGCTTGATATCCTTCACCGTCGTAAAAATTGCGACGGGCAAGATTCGCGAAGTGAACGCGCTGGTTTGGATCCTCACCGTCCTGTTTATTCTGCGTTACGTCTATCTGGCCGCAGCTTAGAAAGGCCTCCTCTTCAGAACTGCCGCTTCAGAATTCGAAGCGCACTCCAAACTGGAAGAAGCGGGGCGTTTCCCCAATAGCGCCGCCAGAAATCGTGCCGAAGAACGGATTCGCCTGACCAGAACCTCCCACAGCCGAATTCGGCTGCCCAAAGCGCGGATGATTGGTGAAGTTAAACATTTCCGCCCGTACTTCCAGCCGCATACCTTCTTTGGGAACGAATGACTTGTTAAGGTTCAGATCCGCATTGTGAATACCGTCGACGCGTAATCCCGAAAAATAGCGGGGTGCGTTGCCCGGCATCTGATCTCCCGGATCTGCAAAGCAGTTCGCATTGAAGAAGGAATTAACCGGAGGGAGGCCGTTGCTTATAGCGGTCGAATTCGCTTCCCAGTTCAAGGCCACGTCGTGCATGCTAGTCCCACTCTTGAGCTGGGAGCAGGTAACCTCGGGACGCTGGCTGCCGTTGGACAGACGCGCATTGGCCATACCAATGGCCATGGGTTGCCCCGATTGTTGGGTGAGCAGGGTTGAGACCGACCAGCCTCCGATAATTGCATCCGCCACTCGGTTCATATCTCCGCCAATCCATTGTTTGCGGCCGACGGGCAGGTCTACAACCACAGCGGCCGCGAGCCGCTGTGGCGCGTCGCTGGCGCCGATGCTATGCTCCGCCTTCAGATTATCCAGTTGCTGCGGAAGGCCGAGGCCGAGCGCTCCCACCCAATTGTTCCGGCCTGCCGAAGAATAGTCGGTTTCCTTCGATATCGTGTAGCTACCCTCGAAGCTGATGTGGTGCGTGGTGCGCTTCTGGAAACGCATCTGCATTGCGTTGTACCAGGAATTCGCGCTCTCCAGCATCAGCCCCTCGAAGTCGCCGTTGAATTGCGGGTACTTGTTTAACAGAGTCGACAAGGGCAGGGTTGATTGGCCGTAGTTGGAATTAACTTCATTGAAGCAGGGATGGGAAGCGGTCGATACGCAAGGAGTATTGAACATGGAATAAAACGGGTTGCCGACCTGGGTCTGAAAAAAGTTGGTGACGCAGCTATCCGTCTGGCAGGTCGAGTCGGTGGGAGTTACAGCCGTCGCAACCTGCCCGACCAACGACGATGGGATGAATGCCCGGTTGTTTGTGCCAGACCAAGGCAGGTGGGTGCTGCGATTGGAAACGTAATCGACGCCAATCACGATCTGGCTGGGCAGCTCTCGCTGGATTCCCAGATTCCACTGGTAAATGTCGGCGTCCCGCGCCGCAGTGGTGCCCAGGTCGTTCGGGTTTTGATAGCCCCAGTTCGCAAACTGGCCGTACTGTTTACCCTGCGGACCGGTAAAGCCGGTGGGAAACGGATTTTCCAGCGTCGCCGATTGAGTGGCAAAATTATTGTTGGTAAAAAACAGGTTGGCGGTTTTGCGGAACGCGGAGCCGGGATACTGGAAATTTGTGGCCGGGCTCATTCCAAAGTAAACGCCGGCTCCGCCACGCACCACCGTCTTCGAATCAAACGCATAGGCAAAGCCCAGCCTCGGCCCAATGTCGTTGCGGTAGGTCGGAACCGTCCGATCGCTGGAAGTGGCGAACTGCGTCGTGCCATACAACTCCTGAGTCGTCGGAAGATTCAGCCCTACGCTCTGCATCGTCGCCTGTGCGCTCATATACCCCTGCTGCTGGGCAGCGGCTGGGAGACTGGTAAGATTAATCCCCACCCCGGAATCCTGTGTGAAATTGCTGAATTCGAGTTGGTTGTTGCGCGAGGTGTAGGGCGAACTCCACTCGTAGCGCAGGCCCAGATTAACTGTGAGTTTCGAATTTACTTTCCAGTCGTCCTGAATGTAAAACCCCTGCTCCAATGACCGGTTGGCCACCGAGGGAGTGACTAGCAGGTAACTCGACGCGTTGTTGACGTTGTCGCCATAACCAAAAGCCAGGCTGGCAAGTGGATTGCCGGTCGTGATGTTCTGGATGTTGTTGGGATTGCTGCAGGGTCCGCTGCAAACCTGTGTGGTGTCGCTGTTCACCATCGGCGACGTGACGTCATCCGTAAAAGTCAGCAGCCCGGTCGGGTTGTTCGGTTGCCAGAAATTGTTGTAGAAAATTCTCTGTTCCCCGCCAATCTTAATCAGATGCGATCCCTTGGAGATCACCAACTGCGAGGAATAGCTCACCAGCGTGTGGCCAAATTTAGTGTAGATGCAGCACTGGTCGTAAAGATTATTCCACGGCAGATTCCCCTGCATCTGAAATGTCGGCATCTCGTCGATCCCATTGGCCTGCTCGAACACCGGTGGCAATCCTTGAGTGCCTGCCGGCAGTGAGGCGTTGAAACCGGAGATCGATGGGATCCCGGGTAGCGACAGTTCATGCACCCGGTCGACCGCCGCGTGGTTGGTCCAGATGATCCTCGGATTCACGGTCATGGAATATTCGAACGAGCCATTTTGCGCCACGGTCACGCCGCTCGCTATTCCATCGTTATCGAAGCCGTCACCCAAGGTGAGCGGAGTGGTAAAGTTGCTCCAGCTTCGGCTGTAACGGCCGTTGATACGGTTCTTGTCGTTGATCTGGTGGTCTATTTTGATGTCGAACTGGTAATCCGGCGCCTGCGCTACTGTTGTGAAGTTATAGTTGCCGAATTCGTTCGAGTTGGTAGGCTTGGGATAGAGATTGAGCACAGCCATTCCGATGGGATCCTGTTCGCCCACCGGGATGACCCCTCCGTTCTGCACCGGCGGCCGGCACATTGAGCCGGGTGTGGCTGGTGCCGGACAGGGGACGAGAGGCTGCTTCGGGTCGTAAATGGGATTTGTAAGTCCTGAGAAATTACCCTGTCGTTCCGCCATGGTGGGCACGGTCACGAGTCCGCTCTGCGCGCTCGAGCTTCTCACCTTCTCGAAGTCAACAAAAAAGAACGTTTTGTCCTTCCTGATCGGCCCACCGAGCGAAAAGCCACCCTGGTCGCGCTTGCTGTCTGGTTTGGGGTTGGGCGCGGGATTAAAGAAATCCCGAGCGTCTATCCCCGGGCGCTGCAGGAAATACCAGCCCGTGCCATGGAAGGCGTTCGTGCCGCTCTTCAGCACCATATTCACGACGGTGCCGCCGTTGTTGCCGAACTCCGCCGAGAAGCTGTTGTTCTGCACTTTGAATTCCTGCACGCTATCAACCAACGGCTCGTAATACACGTTGGTGTTTCCGCCCTCGCCTTGTTCCGGCGCGCTGATCAAAGCGCCGTCCAACCGTATCTCGGCGGTCGCATTGCGCTGACCGTTGGAAGTGAAGTTTGTTCCCGAGGGATAGTTATCCGATGTGCCCGACCCTGCCACCTCGGTGACGCCCGCCGCCAGGAACGTCAGGCCGAAGTAGTCGCGCCCCATCAACGGGATTTCGTTTATATACTCATGGGTGATGTCCGTGCCCAGTGTCGCGTTGTCTGTATCCAGCAGAGGAGCGGTCGAGGTCACTACGACGCTCTCGTTCACGCCGGCCGGAGTCAGAGTGAAATTGAGCGAGGCCTCTTGATCCACGGCCAGCACCACGTCCGTTCGCTCGGTCGTCCTAAAACCCTTCAGCTCAGCCTTTACCGCATACGTGGAGGGCCGCAAACCCGTGAAGAAGTATTCGCCCTTGTTATCGGTGTGGGCGGTATTGGAGATATTGGTGCCCGAATCAGTGATGGTTACGGTTGCATTCGTAACCACGGCTCCCGAGGCATCGGAAACAACGCCTCGCAGCTGCGCCCGATAACTGCCCTGTGCGATTGCGAGACTCGCAAGACTTGCCACTACACCTGCCATCAAAATGCAAGAGAAAAGTCGTCCTGTCCGTCCCATGAGCATCCTCCCCTGTTTCGTGTGTAACTTGTATTTCGGAAACGACGTGTTCTGCCGCACCCGATCCTTACTACTCCAAAGCTTTCTGAAAACATTTATTGCGTTGCAACCAATAAGGACTCGTCTCTAGCCGTTCAAAGGAAAGTCCTGCTTGCCAAGCGAGGTCCATTGCTCGCGCGCGAAACGAAGCAAACCCGCACGGTCGCGAAACGCTTCCGTGCCTCCCTCTTTTGTTACCGAATACGCAGCCATAATGTTGGCAAAGGCCAGGCAGTCTTCCAGTCTGCCGCCCCGTAAATACAGATAAAGAAAACCCGCATCAAAAGTGTCCCCGGCCCCCACGTCATCGGCAACCTGCACGCTCGGTGGCGCCAGTTCCCATTGCTCATTCCCTGTGCGACAAATGGCGGGACGCGACCCGCGCTTCATCGCAACTATCTTGACAAGGTCAGCTAGTCGCTCAGCCGCCTGCGAAGCTTCCTCCGTGCGGGCAATTTTTTTTGCTTCACGCTCGTTAGGAAAGAACAGATCGACATACTTCAGGACTGCGTGCAGGTCCTGACCCCACAGATCTTCTGGATCATCGTTCGTATCAAGAGATGTTGTAAGACCAGCTTCCTTCGCCTTGCGGAATAAATCTGGAATCTGCGGCCGCAGAGCCCGGTGCAAGAAAAAGGAAGAAAGATGCAGATGGCGAGCCCCGAGAACATAATCCATATCGATGTCGGAATACTGCATCTCGAACATCGTGCCGGGATACGTCAACATGTGGCGATCTCGCGCATGCGGCAGTACGACGGTGAGACCGGTGGAAGTCTTGCCCGTTGCCTGCTTCACGTGACTGACATCAACGCTCGCGGCCGACAGCCGGTCCATTGCCATTTTTCCCAAAGAATCTGACCCGATTTTCGATATAAAACCAACTTTTGTGCCTAGCACGCACAAGTTGTGGGCGACAATCGCAGAAGAACTTCCCAACGTGAGTGCGAGTCCGCTAGCCAACAGCTCCTGGTCGGGCGGCATTTCCCGAGGTAACCCGTACAAAATCAGGTCCAGGTTAAGCTCGCCGACAACGCAGACCTCGATCACCAAGAACTCCTTTCGCGTCACCTAAAAGCGACTGCGCTTCCAATCAATGAATGTTCACATGCTGTACGACCCGGCTGATGGCCCCGTTTGGACTAGGAGAGTCAGGCCGCAGTTTCCATTGCAGCGAAAAAAACAGACCCAGCAATTGCCCAAATATCACGTCCACCGGCGCGCGGTAGTCATCCCCTATATCGTTGGGCATACCCGCCGTTAAATAGTGTTCCGCAGAAGAGTCTCGGTCTGCAATTTCGCTTCCAGCAACTACAATCCGGGATTTCACAAGCCGCTTTTTTCCGATTTCATTTAACAAATCCCGCTCATACTGCTGAATTCGTCGATTGCCTGAAAGAAAACAAACGAACAGCGTGTCTCGGTCCAAAACCGCCATGGGGCCATGTCGAAGTCCTAAAGCGGATTCAGAGAACGTCATCGTCTTGCCCGCAGTCAGCTCAACAAGCTTAAGTGCGGATTCTGTCGCCACCGCCCTCAGCGGCCCGGAACCGACAAAGCACGCTTTCGTGTACGCTTCCTTTGCCAACGCAGACGCGCAATCTGCGGCGCGAGGAAGAAAATTTCTTCCCGCCTGCACCAGTTGCAATAAAACTTCCTCGTATCGGACCAGATCGTGAATGTGGGCCAAACACTGACCGGAAATCACCATGTTGGAAAAAGAGCTGGTCATGGCCAGGCCGCGATCGTTTACCGCATCATCCAGGCAAATACCTAATACTTTCCCTCCGCCTGCGCTCTCGCGGAACATCCGGCCATTCGCGTTACACGAAACCACAAGGTGGTAAATATCCGGATGCTTCTTGCGGGCAGCTTCGAAGACCGCGACTCCTTCTGGACTCTCACCCGAGCGCGAAAACGAAATCCAAAGATATTTCTTCTCGGGAAGCAGCAACTCATCCATGTGCGTCAGCAAATCAGTACTCGGGACCGCGCTTACGTCGCAGCGCCAGTGCTTCCGCAGAAGATTCGCCACAGCTTGCCCAACATAGTCAGAGGTTCCGGCGCCGACGAGGAAAACAGTCGGCCTGGAACCTGAACTTGCTCCGAGTCCCGCGAGCGAGAGAAATTCGGCTATCTGCGCCTGCTTCCTCCGAAATATTCCGAAGGTGGAGAGCCATGTATCCGGCTGCTGCGCGATTTCGGAAGGCGTATGCGCCAACCCGCGAACGGCCTTCTCTTCGTCACCAAGGCTCAACAATTCAGCCAGCGCACTCACCTGCAAAATCCCCCTCGATTCAACTTCAGCAGTACGTATTTCTTCAGATCGCGGTTTCTTCGGATCGCGCACTCGACCGTTATGGCTCGTACCAAAACACTGCGCTTTTTTCAATCGCGGGAAGCTTGTAGCTTATTCCGCCATCACTCGCGGTTCCGTTTAACGGCTGCACATCTCCGAGGAATGGCAGAAAGAATCCATGCCCGCCAGTTG
This sequence comes from uncultured Acidobacteriaceae bacterium, assembly GCA_963789625.1. Classification (GTDB taxonomy): domain Bacteria; phylum Acidobacteriota; class Terriglobia; order Terriglobales; family Acidobacteriaceae; genus Sulfotelmatobacter. The sequence goes on from CAWBLK010000012.1 coordinate 678,663, forward strand.
CGCCGGACACCATAACTTGAACATCAGTTTGCTTAGTCTGAACTGGATTTACTCCACCCTTCAGCCCCGCAAAGTTCGCAAAGAATACAGAAGTTTTCCCATTGGCCCGGGAGATCGATGTGGCGACCATAGGCGATGCCGCCACGTGAACCGGCGTCTCAGGTTTCAGGCTCTCAAGAAATTCCCGCTCACGATCCGGGCTGGTTTCTTCAAAGCTGTTTTGCAGTGCTGCGTAATAATCTTTGCCAGGACATTTGCTAAAGCGGATCAGGTTCGCGGCAGGAGCGAGCTGAGTCGCATCTTCTCCCGTGATTACCAGCGTGTTCTGGCCGGTCGCATATTTTCGCAGCAACGCCCTTTCATCTTCGTTCGTCACACGGACATCCGGCAGAATCAAGGTGTGGCCTTGAAACTCCGCCAGCGTTCGCGGGGTGACGACCTGGAATTCCAAATGCTTCTGCATCAGAAGGATCAGAATTCCGCGGTAGGAAGTAATAAATTCATCCGCGTAATAATTTCGTGTCCCCGGAGAAAAATAAACTCCGATCGGAGCAATCGCCGTCCGCGGCTTGTAGAACGTATCTTCATGAGCCTTGATCCAGGAAAAAATCCGCTTCCGCGTCTCACGATCGTTCGATCCCGCCATCGAATGTCCCGGCGCATCCCAGAAATTCGCTCCATCCATGATTTCCGAAGCCGCCAGATTCATCATGGCCTCGCGCTTGTCGACTTTCTTGTCGCCATCCCACGAGTAATTCAAAATCCAGGTAGGCTTACCCTGCGCGAACGCCCGAAACGTGTGCACCCCCACCTGATAATCAAACCAAGTCAGCGGCGTCCTCTCCGACGCCATACCGCCTTTGCCGAATGAATATTCGTGGGCAATGGCGTCGACAACTCCATACATGCTGTAGACATCAGCTCCAACTCGAACCGCTTCTTTCTCAATCCCCGGATAAATCTCCGGAATCGTCTTGATCGCCGGGTCCACGCTCTTCGCGTTCCGGTCAATCTCCGCCATGAAATCAGTGAATGTTCGAATCCTGAAATCGACCCACTTCCGAAAATTCGGGTCTGAAAAATTTCCCAGCTTCAGGTCTTTCCTCGCATCAAGCCCAGTTTCTTTTTTGAAAGCCGCCACGGTGTAGTCGTCAAAGCTGGCCCACGTGTCTTCCCAGCCATCGAAGTGAGTCATCCAATAGGGAATGTCAACGTAGATTCCATCGATTCCTGTGCCCGCAATCTGCTTTACCCGCTCCATGTAAGTCTTGCGCCACTCCAGCGCATAAGGACTCACCCAGACATCCTCATCACCCTTCCGTATCCAAAAAGCCGAGCCGCCCCCAAAGAGCGCCGGCTCTCCCTTAATGTTCCTCTGCACCCAGTCCGGATGTTCCTTGAACAGCGTATGCGGAGTCTGGTCCGCATTCGCCGTGATGCATTCCGTGCCGGCGATGTAAACAAACGCGTAATTTCCCGCTGCATGCGCCTTCTCAGCCACCGCGTGAATAGCCTTCAGCTTCTCCTCGGGGTGAACAAAACTTTCATACCGCCCTTCAATGTCGTTATCGACCTCAATCCCAAACACGCCATCTTCCTGCGCGCTGCGGACGATGCGGTCGGCATTGTCACTCTGCAACCCATAGGCGCCAATGCGCACGTAATTGGCCCAGTCCTGCTCCACGGAACCGGGACTTGCCTGCAGCAGGGGGAGGAGCGCCAAGGTTGCAATGATCGAGAATCTGTAGTTTCGTTTCATTTCGTTTGATAACTTTTACTTTCGCGCATAGCGACTGTCAAGCCTAAAATTCAACTGGCATGGACAAAAGGAGCCGATCACGGTAAAAGAGAAAGGCAAATAGTTGCAACTATGCGCGCTAAAAGAAACCATTATCGAGTTGACCTGTGCTGAACGAAGAACGGCGCCGACACATCCTTGACATTCTGAATCGCGACGGCCGCGTTCTGGTCGCCGACCTAGCCAGGCAATTCCGTACATCCCAGGTCACCATCCGCAAGGATCTGGATGCTCTACAGGCCCATGGCCGGATTCACCGCAGCCATGGCGGGGCGCTGCCGGCGCAGGAGAGCGCGTTGGAAGACCCGACTCTGCGCGAAAAAGAAAAGCTGCATCGCAAGGAAAAACTGAAAATCGCGGCTGCCGCCGCTCGCATGGTGCAGGAAGGCCAGGTGGTAATTCTGGATTCCGGTACAACAACGACGGCGATCGCGCGGGTACTGCGCAAATTTGAGAACCTCACCATCATTACCAATGCAGTAAATATCGCCGCCGAACTTTCCGGATCGTCCCTGGACCTAATTCTGACCGGCGGAACTCTGCGGAAGAACTCATTCTCCCTTGTGGGCCCAATCGCGGAAGAAACGCTGCACCGCTTGAACGGGGACATTCTTTTTCTCGGCGTGGACGGCTTCGACATGCAACACGGATTCACTACGCCGAATTTGCTTGAAGCGAAGGTGAATCGAGCAATGATGGATGTGGCCAGGGTTGTGGTCGCGGTGTGCGACTCCAGCAAGTTCGGCCGCCGCAGTTTATCTTCGATCGCACCGCCGTCGGGCGTGCATCATCTAATCACCGACCGCGGTATTCCCAAGGCGGATCTCGCTGCGCTGAAGAAAGCTGGAATCCAGGTGACGGTGGTTTAATTCAGCCGCCTGACTTATTTCCCTCCCGCAAGCGGTGTGCGCAGCATCAGCACGGGGTGAAAATCCTTCAGCAATCGAATTCTTCTTCTCATCGGCCCGGCGGCGGATTTTGTACCCGAGCTGCCCCCTGTGACGGTCGCAAATTAAAACTTGACAATCTCAACGAAACGAAAGTAAATGGAATCATTCGCAATTTGCTAACGATCTCCGTTACGGCGGGGTAGATGCTGGAATTTGAGGGTGATTAAAGACGGCATGGAAGTTCGATCGAAATGCTGCGACTGTATTCTCCGATCATGAGGCGCCTGCAAGCAGTCGCATTCAGTGTGGTTCTGTTCGGACTCGCGTTTGGTTGGGAGCCTCGGCAGAACACCGCAGGCGCGCAGTCTGTCCCTGCCTCTAAAACTTCCGCCGCTGATCTGACCCAGCCCCAGAGTCTTCAAAGTAAAGTCCTGCGCATCGAATTCGACCGCGAACTGCACAGCCGCATCGTTCCGCTCTTTGCCGTTGATTCAAAAATGCCATCGCTGATCCCTTTCTCCGCGTCAGAAACACTGGTTACAACCGATCACAAGTTCACAGATTTCACTTTAAGTTCGAGCCAACAAGAGCAGGTGTCGGACATTTTTGGTGCCGGCCAACGCCTGATGCTCACGGGGACCTCGGGGAGTTTACAGAAGAAAGTATCAGTCACTATCTACAATGACTTTCCGTCGATGGCGATCTTTGATGTTGAGTATACGAATCAGGGCGCAGCGCCGCTTGCTGTCCGTGGATGGGCCAACAATCAGTATCTGCTGCGCTCGCTTCCTACGAAAACCGGGCATGCATTCTGGTCTTACCAGAGTGGATCGTATGAGAAGCGGCCAGACTGGGTGCGCCCGTTGCGAGCAGGATTTCGTCAGGAGAATTATCTCGGAATGAACGCCAGCGATTACGGTGGAGGAACACCCGTCATCGATGTTTGGCGCAAAGATGTCGGACTTTCTGTCGGCCACATCGAGCCCGCGCCGCGATTGATTTCGCTTCCTGTTTCTATGTTCGATGCGACTCACGCTCGGGTTGCAGTCCAATCGAATCGCGAGCAAACGTTGGCACCGGGAGAGAGCTTTCACACCTTGCACACCTTCGTCTCCGTGCACCAGGGCGATTATTTCCGCACGCTCACCGAATACCGCCGCTTGATGATGCGACAGGGATTTCAAATGGCCTCCGCGCCCGACAGCGCTTTTGGCCCTATCTGGTGCGCCTGGGGTTACGGCCGGAACGTGCAGCTCAAACAGGTTTACGACACGCTGCCGACTGCCAAGAAGACTCGGGATTTTCCTGGGTGACTCTGGACGATGGTTGGCAGAATAATTATGGCGATTGGGAACTCGATCCGAAGAAGTTTCCTAGCGGCGACGCCGACATGAGAGCTCTGGTCCAGAGAATTCATGATGAAGGATTCCGCGCGCAGCTTTGGTGGTCGCCGCTGAGCGCTGTTGCCGAATTCCAAAGTGCTTCAGGATCATCCTGATTTTGCGCTGCTCAATCGCAGACGGCTCCCGGCGCAAGATTTCCTGGTGGGATTCCGACTATCTCTGCCCTGCCGATCACGCCGTCGTGGAATACCACAAAGCGCTGGTGCGAAAGATTTTTGTCGATTGGGGATTCGACGGCCTCAAGCTGGACGGCCAGCATATGAATGCGCGTTCCTGCTTGCTACAATCCCGCGCATCATCACAAGCGCCCCGAGGATTCCGTGGAAGCGCTGCCTGATTTCTTTCGTGAGATTTACGAGACTGCCCGCAGTGTGAAGCCTGATGCTCTCGTGGAGTTTTGCCCTTGCGGCACTGGATATTCCTTCTTCACCATGCCGCACTTCAACATGTCGGTTGCTTCCGATCCCGGAGAGTTCGTTCCAGGTGCGCTCCAAGGGCAAGACACTGAAAGCGCTGATGGGCGACAACGTCCCCTACTTCGGCGACCACGTTGAATTGAGCGACGGCGGTAATGATTTCGCTTCCACGGTGGGCGTGGGAGGAGTCGTCGGCACTCAGTTCGTGCTTCCGAATCTCGTGAAAAAACGTAGCAAGTCAGACCTCACGCCCGAGCGCGAAGAGTACATGGCCAAATGGGTGGGCATCTACAAAGAAAAAATGCTCTCGCGCGGCGAGTATCTCGGAGAGCTTTACGATATCGGCTTCGATCACCCTGAGGCGCACGCAATTCGCAAGAGCGGAGAAATGTATTACGCATTCTACGCACCTCATTGGACTGGCTCCGTGGAATTGCGCGGCCTGCAGGACCGCGATTATCACGTTGTGGATTATGTGAACGGCAAAGATTACGGCACTGTGCACGGGCCGCGCGCTTCCATCGTTGCCCCATTCGAAAAGCATCTGCTCCTGGAAGCGCAACCTCAGTAGG